>CAWEHU010000035.1:0-11880 GCA_963808965.1 uncultured Alphaproteobacteria bacterium | reverse complement strand
GCGTCCCCGGCGGGATTCGAACCCACGGCCCCAGGATTAGGAATCCTGTGCTCTATCCGGCTGAGCTACGGGGACGGCCCGGCGTTTCTATAGCGGACCCGGCAACGCTCGTCAGCCCGCGTGCGGGTCGCCGCTTCCCGTGCTCAACTGAGTGCCGCACTCAGTCCCGAACCGGAGAAAGCCGCAATGGCAGGAACCGCCGCCCTCCCGTCGCGCCTACCGTGGTGGGCCTGGGTCTGGCCCCTCCTGGCCTGGATTTTCCTGGCGAGCACGGCATACGTGAGCGCAGGCGGGATTTTCGCTGTAGCCTTTGCGGTTGTTCTGATCGGCGCGGTATTCGCTGCCGTCTATCACGCCGAGGTCGTGGCGCACTGGCTCGGGGAGCCGTTCGGCACGCTCGTCCTGGCGTTTGCCGTAACAGTGATCGAAGTCGCTCTGGTCGTCTCCGTGATGCTGACCGGCGGAGCCGAAGCCGCGGCGCTCGCGCGCGACACCGCCTTCGCCGCCGTGATGCTGATCTGCAACGGCATCGTCGGGCTCTGCCTGCTGGCGGGCGGCGTCCGCCATCATGAGCAAGGCTTTCAGGTGCAGGGTGCCAGCGCCGCCTTGGCCGTGCTCGCGGCTCTCACCGCCCTCACCCTGGTCTTACCGAACTACACGACGAGCGCGCCCGGGCCGGTTTACAGCCGCTCCCAGCTCATCTTCGCGGGTGTCGTCTCGCTCGTGCTCTATAGCACTTTCGTGTTTGCCCAGACCGTGCGCCATCGCGAATACTTCTTGACCGAAGACGAAGGAAACCACGAACCCCACGCGTCGCCCCCGCCGCGCGGGACGGCTCTCGCGAGCGCCGGGCTGCTGCTCGCCTGTCTGCTCAGCGTCGTGGGGCTGGCCAAGGCGCTCGCCCCCACCGTGGAGGCGGGGGTGGAGCAGATGGGGGCTCCGAAAGCGGTGGTCGGGATCGTGATCGCGGCCCTGGTGCTGCTGCCCGAAGCTTTGGCTGCGCTGCGGGCCGCGCGGGCGGACCGGCTCCAGACCAGCCTCAACCTGGCGTTAGGGTCGGCACTGGCCAGCATCGGGCTGACGATCCCGGCCGTCGCGGCGGTCTCGATCGGGTTCGGCCTTCCGCTCACGCTGGGGCTCGGGCCGAAGGAGGAGGTCCTGCTCGCGCTCACCTTGTTGGTGGGCGTGATGACTCTGGGCACCGGTCGCACGACCGTCCTACAAGGCGTGGTCCATCTCGTGATCCTTGCTGCCTTCCTGGAGTTCGCGATCCTGCCTTGAGAGTCCGGGCGGCGGGAGCTTGACGCCGGCGCGGAGCGGGCGGAAGCGTGATCCCATGCATGATGCGCTCGTCTCCGATCCCGTCGCCCTCCACCGTTCGTTGCTGACGCTGGATACGCATATCGACATACCCTGGCCGAAGGGCCCCGATCCGTTCCAGGACGGCGCGCGCCGGGTAGATCTCCCCAAAATGCGCCGCGGTGGGGTCGGCGCGGGTTGCTTTGCTGCTTACGTACCGCAAACCCAACGCACCCCGGAAACCGAGCAGGCCGCCTTCGAACGGGCGCTCGCCATGCTTGAGGCGATCCGCGGCATGGCGCGCACCGAAGGCTGGATTACCGCCCGGCTCTGCGTCACCGCCGCGCAAATCGAGGCGGCGCGAGAGGAAGACGTGCTGGCGATCGTTCCGGCGGTCGAGAACGGCTTCGCCACCGGCTCCGATCTCGCGCGGCTGCGGCGGTTCCGGGCGCTCGGAGCGCGGTATCTCACGCTGACGCACAATGGCCACAACGCGCTCGCGGACTCGGCCAATCCCCGGGCCGATCTCGGCGACGCGAAGGAGGAGCATGGCGGATTGAGCCCGCTCGGCCGCGAGGCGATCGCCATGCTGAATGCGCTCGGCATGCTGGTCGATGTGTCGCACGTCTCCAAGCGGGCGATGTTGCAGGCTGCGGCGGCGTCGCGCACGCCGGTTGTTGCGACCCACTCCTCGATGCGCGCGCTCTGCGATCATCCGCGCAATCTCGATGACGAGCAGCTCGATGCGCTCCGCGACGTGGGCGGCGTCGTGCACGTCACGGCGGTCGCGGGCTTCCTGCGCGCCGACGCGAAGCCCGAAGGCGTGACCGTGGCCGATTTCGCGAACCACATCGACCACGCGGTCCGGCGGATCGGGGTCGCGCATGTCGGCATCTCGTCGGATTTCGACGGCGGCGGCGGATTCACCGGTTGGCACGACGCCGCCGATAGCCCGAACATAACGGCGGAGCTGGTGCGCCGGGGCTACGGCCGCGAGGAGTTGGCCGCGCTCTGGGGCGGAAACTTCCTGCGCGTGCTCCGTCAGGCCGAGACGGCGGCGGACTGAGCGGGGGCTTCTTCGGTGTCGTGGGTGCCGGCCCGCAACTCGTCGCCGGCGGCGCCGAGCTTGCGGCGGATCACCTCTACCGACCCGCCTTTGACGACCTCGAACTGCGTTTCCGCGCCCTCGCGCCAGAAGCGGATCTCGAATTTCGTGTTACCGACCCGCAGGTCGCGCACGGTCACATCCGGCAGCCAATCGGGCAAGTACGGATCGACGAACAGACGGTTGCGCGGTGCATCCGCGAAGAAGCCGAGCATTGCCTGAAGCAGCATGAAGGCCGAACCGGCGGCCCAGGCCTGCGGCACGTTGGCGCCAAGATACTGGACCGGAAAGTTGCTCATATCCCGCTGGATACCGGCGTACAACTCGGGAAGCTGGTTGGAGAGGAAATGACTTGCCGCGTCGTTGACGTCGTGCGCGACCGCAGCCGCTTCTGCATCGAACCCGTAGCGTTTGAAACCGACCGCGATGATGCTGTTGTCGTGCGGCCAGACGGAGCCGGTCTGATAATTGTAGGGATTGAATGAGGTGTGGCGTGCCGACAGCGTGCGGATACCCCAGCCGCTCCACATGTCCGGCTTCATGAGCCGCTGGACGACGCGAGCCGCGCGCTCCGGTGGCACGATGCCGGACCAGAGGCACTGGCCCGGATTGGAGGCGACGGTGAGTACCGGCCGCTTGTCCCCATCGAGACAATAGGCATAGAAACCGCTCTCCTCGTCCCAGAACTCCGCATTGAATTTCTCGAACAGCGTCGCCGCTTTGTGTCGCAACGTGCGCGCCTTTTCGCGATCGCCGAGCTCGTCGTAGATGTCGGCCATGCGAAGCCAGGCGTCGTAGACGTAGCCCTGCAGCTCGCAAAGCGCCTTGGGAGCTTTTACGTTCGTGCCGTCCGGGTACATGACGGCATCGCCCAAATCCTTCCAGCCCTGGTTTTCGTAACCCGCGGACGAGCGGGTCTGATATTCCTGGAGTCCATCGCCGTCGCGGTCGCCGTAGCGGTCGATCCATTCGAGACAGCGTTCAGCGGTCTCCATATGCCGGTCGAGCAAGGACCGGTCGCCGGTGCAACGCCAGGCGCCGTGCAGCGTGAGAAGCCAGAGCGGCGTCGCGTCGGCGGTGCCGTAATACGGTGTGTGCGGGATCAACTTGAAATGAGCAAGCTCGCCGTAGCGCATCTCGTGCAGGATCTTGCCTGGCTCGGCGTCGCGATAATCGTCCCGCTCGCGCGCTTGCAAGCGTCCAAGGATTTCCAGCGCGCCGCAGGCGAAGTCCGGATAGATAAGGAGGTTTTGCAATGAAACGATCAGGCTGTCGCGGCCGAACGGAGCGATGAACCACGGCAGGCCGGCGGCGGGCAGGAACACCATGTGGTCGGTGCCCCTGATCGGCAGACGCAGCGCCGCCATGTCCTCGATCGCCTGATGAAAGAAGCGGTAGAACTCCTCGTTGCTGGTGCGGATCTTCGCGACGGTCTGCTGCCATTCCGCGAGCTCCTCCGAGTGCTTGGAGCGGCGGTCATGGACCGTGCAGTCGGCCGGGGCGCGGAAGTGCCGCTTGGCGTCGGTCAGTTCGTAGAGCAGGCAGGTATGCCAGCTCTGGCCCGGGTCGAGCGCCAACTCGAAGCTCAGGCGTCCGTTGGCGTAGACGGCGGTCGAGTCGGCGTGATGCGGCCGGACCGTGATCTCGCGGAGAAAATCGGCGTTGCGATAGGTGGTGCGCAGTTCCTGCCGGTCCTCCGACCAGTCGGTGGTGATCCGGCCCCGCCGCACGATGTGGCTCGATTTCACCTCGAAGATATCGGCGAAGTCCGAGCGCATCGCGATTTCGAGGTTGAAGCACACCCGCTTCGACCCGTGATTCGTGAGATCGAGATCCTCGTGCAGCCCGCCGCTCACGGAACGGCTGACGATCAGCCCGAGCGTGCGCGCCGGTACGGAACCGTCTTCGGTGAGGAAAGCCTGGTTGGTGAGAAAGACGCGGGAGGCGAAGAACATGACCGGCCCGCCGTTCAGCAGATCCCAATCCTGGCCGTTGGCGTAGATCGCCCAGGCGCTGATCACGCGGGTGTCGAAGAAGTAGAGTCCCTTGTCGCTCGGCCAGGCGATCTGCCCGTCCAAATCCGTCAACAGCACCGTCTGGCCTTGATGGATCGCGATCTGCGGCGGTCCGACCTGTACCTTGAAGGTCATCGAAGCTGCTCCTTGCCTTCGGCGAGTATGAGAGATGCCGGATCGCGACAGAAGTGCCATCGGACGAGAGCGAAGGTCACGAAAAGAAACGGCCGCGGATTGCTCCGCGGCCGTTCTCTTGCCTCACCCGTGGGGGGCGCGAGTTACTTCCCGCCCGCGGCCCATTCGTGGCTGTGCACGAGCCCGTCGTCGTAGGCTTCCTCCGGCCCCTCGTGTCCGTCATGGAACTGCGCCGTCTCCGTGCTGCCGGAGAGCGCCGTGGTCGAGGACTTGCCGCCCGAAATCGCCATCGCGACCGCGTCGAAGTAACCGACCCCCACCTCGCGCTGGTGACGGGTGGCCGTGTAGCCGTCCGCCTCGCTCGCGAACTCGGCCTGCTGCAACTCGGAGTAGGCGGCCATGCCGCGTTCCTTGTAGCCCTTGGCCAAGGTGAACATCGAATGGTTCAGGCTGTGGAAGCCGGCCAAGGTCACGAACTGGAAGCGATAGCCCATGCGGGCGATGTCGCGCTGGAACCCGGCGATCTTGTCCGCGCCCAGCTTCTTTTTCCAGTTGAAGCTCGGCGAGCAGTTATAGGCCAGCATCTTGCCGGGGAACTCGCGGTGGATCGCGTCGGCGAACTGCTCCGCTTCCTCGAGATTTGGCTCGCTCGTCTCCCACCACAGCAGGTCGGCGTACGGAGCGTAGGCGAGGCTGCGGGCGATCGCGTATTCGACGCCCTTGCCGGGGATGATGCGGAAGAACCCTTCCGGCGTGCGGTCATCCGAGATGAACGGATGGTCGCGGTCATCGACGTCCGAGGTCAGGAGCTGTGCCGAGTGCGCGTCCGTGCGGCAGAGCAGCACGGTGGGCACGCCCTCCACGTCGGCCGCGAGCCGCGCGGCGTTGAGCGTGCGGAGGTGCTGGCTGATCGGCACCAGAACCTTGCCGCCGAGATGGCCGCATTTCTTCTCGGACGCGAGCTGGTCCTCGAAATGCACGCCGGCGGCGCCCGCGGCGATCATCGCCTTCATCAGCTCGTAGGCGTTCAGCGGGCCGCCGAACCCGGCCTCCGCGTCCGCCACGATCGGCGCCATCCAGTAGGTGCCGTCGCGGCCGCCCTCGCTGCGGGCGATCTGGTCGGCCCGGCGCAGCGCGTTGTTGATGCGCGACACCACAGCGGGGACCGAGTTCACCGGATACAGCGACTGGTCCGGATACATCTCGCATGCGCTGTTGGCGTCGGCCGCGACCTGCCAGCCGGAAAGATAGATCGCCTTCAGCCCGCCCTTCACCTGCTGCAACGCCTGATTGCCGGTCAGCGCGCCCAGGGTGGCGACGAACGGCTCGGTCTTGAGCAGATGCCACAGGCGGTTCGCGCCCATCTCGGCAAGCGTGTGCTTGATGCGGAAGCTGCCCGAGAGCCGGTCAACATCCTCCTGCGAGTAATCACGGCGGATTCCCTCGAACCGCTCGGGGTCGGGGCGGCCGCCGGCCATGCCTTCCGGGGAAGAAGTCGGGATCATGCGGGGGCGCATACCTCAGTCTCCTGCACGCAATTAGGTCGGGTGAATAATTCACATTGCGGGTGCGAAGTTGAGTCCTTTCTGACCTCGCAGGTGCAATGCGGTTGCTGGTTTGACGAGCGGCCGCCGGAATTGGTAAAGGTTGTAAATCATGAGTCGCGCGCTCATCGGCCGGACGGTGCGGCGGCTGCGGACCGAGCGGGGCCTCTCGCAACAGGCGCTGGCGACCCGGCTCGGTATCTCCGCGAGCTACCTGAACCTGATCGAGCACGATCAGCGGGCGGTCACGGCCACGCTGCTCATCAAGCTCGCCGAGACCCTGCGGGTCGAGCTGGCGGAGCTGTCGGGCACCGAGGAGCGCCAGCTCGAGGTCGGACTGCGCGAGGTTTTCGCCGACCCGCTGCTCGGGGTGGAGGCGGTTCCGGAGCCGGAGGTCGGCGCGGTCGCGAGCAGCAGTCCCAACGCGGCCCGCGCCATCCTGGCGCTATATCGGGCTTGGCGGGTCGCGCGCGAGGATGCGGGTGGCATCGCGCTCCCATCCGGGCGGCGCATCCTGCTGCCGAACGAGGAGGCCCGCGACCTGTTCAGCGAGCGGGCCAACCACTTTCCGACGCTGGAGGCCGCGGCCGAGGCGATCGTCGCCGATCTCGGCGCGACCCCAGCGGAGGCGAATCACGCGATCGCGGAACGGCTGCGGCGCAAACACGGCCTGACCGTGACGGTTCAGCCGCTCGAGGGCGCGCATCGCCGCTACGATCCGGCGAGCCGTTCGCTTGCCCTATCAGAGATGCTTCCGCGCGAGAGCCGAGGCTTTCAGATGGCCTTCCAGCTCGCGCTGTTGGAGGCGCGAGAGCCGGTCGAGGCGATGATCCGGGAGGCCGCTCCGTCCTCGCCCGAAGCCGCCGCCCTCATCCGCGTGGGACTGCTGAACTACGTCGCCGGCGCCTTGCTGATGCCGTACGAGCCATTCCTGCGGGTTGCCCGCGATCTCCGGCATGACATGGAGGCGGTGTCGGCCCGGTTCGGCGTATCCTTCGAGCAGGCGTGCCACCGGCTCTCCTCGCTGCAACGGCCGGGGTCGCGAGGCGTGCCGTTCTTTTTCCTGCGGGTTGATCCGGCGGGAAACGTGTCGAAGCGCTTCTCGGCCGCCGGCTTCCCCTTCGCCCGGTTCGGCGGTTCCTGCCCGCGCTGGGTCGTGCATACCGCGCTCTCGACCCCGGGGCGGGTCGAGGTGCAGGTGGCCGAGCTGCCCGACGGCACCGCTTTCCTGTGCTTCGCGCGGACCGTGGTCGCCCCGGCGACGCATTGGGGGGAGCCGGCCCCGGTGCATGTCGTGGCGATGGGGTGCAGCCTCGCCCATGCGGGCGACGTGGTCTACGCCGACGGGCTCGACCTCGAGCGCGCCAAGGTGGGCATCGGACTCTCATGCCGCCTCTGCGACCGGCCAGACTGCCGCAGCCGCGCCTTCCCGCCTCTCGAGCACCGGCTGGCCCTCGATCCCCTCACGACCAGCGCTAGCCCGTATAAGTTCGAGGTGCGGAATCGGTAGGCGTTCGGCGACTCGATCCGATCCTGATAACGATTGCTCCATTCCCGCAGGCAGGATGGAGACCCTCGATCTCGGGGTTGCGGCAACCTAAGTAGAAGCTATGGATATTGGAACCTTTCCGGGATCGCTCATCGTCGAGATCAGCCGGATCGCGTTCGATACGCCGGACGTGGACTTTCTGTGCTTCGGCGAATCGGATCACCTGAGCCCGCAATCGGCCCGTGACGCGCTGGTGCAGGCACTAGACGGCGGTGCCACCACCTACCCGGACGTGCGCGGCGTACCGGAGCTGCGGCATGCACTCGCACTCTATCTGACCGGGCTGCACGCAAACCCGGTCGACGAGGAGCGGATCGTCGTGACGGCGTCCGGGATGGCGGCCGTCTCGGTCGCCCTGGCTGCCGTGGTCCGCGCGGGGCAGCGCGTGCTTCTGCACGGCCCGTCCTGGCCCAATCTCGGCAATGCGGCGCGGCTGCGCGGGGCGCAGGTGGAAGAGCTCGCGCTGGCGCCGCAGCCTGATGGGCGCTTCCGGCTGGACATTGACCGGCTGGACGCTCGGCTGCGGGGTGCGCGCGCCTTCATCCTGAACTCGCCCAATAACCCGACTGGCTGGACGGCGACGAGGGATGAGCTCGAGACGATCCTCGATCTCTGTCGCCGGCACGGGGTTTGGCTGATCTCGGACGAGGTTTATTCCCGGCTCGTGTACGACGGCTCGCCGGCCGCTCCTTCCATGCTCGACATCGCCGAACCGGCCGACCGGCTGATCGTATGCAACAGCTTCTCCAAGACCTGGGCGATGACTGGCTGGCGGCTGGGCTGGATGGTCCTGCCGGAAGGCACGCGGGACATCGTGACCGAGATTATCGAAGTGACCCACTCGGGCGTTGCTCCCTACACCCAGCACGCAGGCGTCGCGGCCCTCGCGGACCGGCCGTTCGTGGAAACGTTCCGCGGCCACTGCGCGCAAGGACGGGCGCTTGCGAGCGAGGCTTTGTCGGACCTGAACGGCGTCCGCTATGCGGCACCCGACGGCGCGTTCTACGCCTTCCTCGGGGTCGAGGGGCTGAATGACAGCCTTGGGCTGGCGCGAAAGCTCGTCACCAGACATGGAGTCGCGGTGGCGCCCGGGCTGGCATTCGGCGAGGCGGGCGAGGGATGCTTGCGGGTCTGCTTCGCCCACCGCGAAGAACGGATGGAACGGGCCATGCAGCGGCTGCGAGACGGGCTGCGGGCGGAATTGGCGGGCACTTGATCCTTCTGCGTGCTAGGGATTTGGCATGATCGCGAGGTCCAACTCCGCGAGGCCGGTCTGATGCCGGCTCTGTCCCAGGCGGCGGCTGGGCCTGTTGCGGAAGCCGAGACGCTCACCCGGCCGCACCTGCTGGAGTGCCGGGACTGCGGGCAGGTCCAGATCATGCCGGCGATGGCGCCCGGCGCGGTCGCGCGCTGCATCCGTTGCGACGCCGTGCTGCGCCGCATGAAGCGTGACTCGCTCTCGATCGCGCTCGCATTCAACCTTGCCGCCCTGGCGCTGTTTGGCATCGGTTGCGGCATGACGCTGATGTCGGTTTCCACCGCCGGCATCCATCATAGCGCCGATATGTTCTCGGGTCCGGTCGGGCTGGAGAAGCGCGGGGTGTGGGAGCTCTCGGCCGTCGTGCTGTTCACCACAGTCGGCGCGCCGCTCGTGCTGCTGGCGTGCATGATCTATGTCCTCGTCGGCCTCCGGCTCGCGCACCCGCCCCGCCATCTGCGGGCCGTGTTCGGTGTCATCGAGCGACTGCGCCCCTGGTCGATGATCGAGGTCTACCTACTCGGGGTGTTCGTCGCGTACGTGAAACTGAAAGGCCTCGTGCATATCGAGATCGGGGTCGCGTTGTACGCGCTCGGCGCGCTGATGCTGACCATGATCGCTGCGCAAGCCGCGCTCGACCCGTTCGCGGTATGGGAGGAGATGGAGCGGCGCAGCATCCCGGACATCCCGTCTGATCCGCCCGAAGCGAGTTCCGGCGAGCGCAAAGAGGGCGAGCGCAAGGAAAGCGTGATCGGCTGCCATATCTGCGGCAAGGTCAGTCGCTTGGCGGAGGACGGACACGGCCATTGTCCGCGCTGCGGCGGCTCCCTGCATCGGCGGAAGCCGAACGCGATCGCGCGCTGCTGGGCGCTCGTGATCGCCTCGGTCATTCTCTACGTGCCGGCGAACGTCTATCCGGTGCTTACCGTAATCCAGCTCGGCTCCGGTGCGCCCAGTACAATTCTGGGCGGGGTGGAGGAATTGCTGAGGGGCGGCATGTGGCCGCTCGCCGCGCTGGTGTTCTTCGCCAGCATCATGGTGCCCGTGCTGAAGATCATCGGGCTCCTGATCCTGCTCGTTTGTACCCAGACCCGCCGCACCAGCCACCTGCGCGACCGGACGGTGCTCTACCGGATCGTCAGCGCCGTCGGCCGGTGGTCGATGATCGACATCTTCATGGAATCGATCCTGGTCGCGCTGGTGCAATTCGGTGCGCTGGTCACGATCGAGCCTGGTGTCGGCGCCGTTGCCTTCGCCGCGGTGGTGATCCTGACGATGTTCGCGGCGGAGAGCTTCGATCCCCGGCTGATGTGGGACGCCGCCGGGCGGAACCTGACTCAGCGTCCGACCGCGTAACCCTGCATCCCGCGCGGATTGGCGCCGGCCAGCATTTGCCCGTCCCTCCAGGCGCGCGGCGGAAAGCCGTCCCTCCGACCAGTCCTCGCCCTGCTCCGCCCGATGTCCGCGCGATTGCAGCTCGCGGAGTACGGCGCTGTCGTAGCGGCCCTCGATCACCAACTCGCCCCGGACGTGCGGCACGCGGCCAGAAGCTGCTCGGCCAGTGCTCGCAATGGAAGCTCGGCATGTCGATCGCCTGCTGGATGTTGAGGCCGTAATGGACCATGCGCAGGAAGAAGATCAGCGCCCATTGATCCTGCTGCTCGCCGCCCGGCGTACCGGACGCCATCCAGGGCTTGCCGTCGCGCAACGCGAAGCTCGGCGAAAGCGTGCTACGCGGCCGTTTCCGCGGCTCCAGACTGTTCGGCAAGCCCGGCTTCAGCCAGAACATCTGCCCGCGCGTACCCATGCAGAAGCCGAGTTCCGGGATGACCGGCGAGGATTGCAGCCAGCCGCCTGAGGGGGTCGCGCTGACCATGTTGCCCCAGCGGTCGATGACATCGACGTGGCACGTATCGCACCGATCACGCCGAGGCGTGAAATGGTCGGCTCTCCCGTTCCCGCCACAGACGGTGCCAGCGGGGCTCGTGCGGCCGCGTCGTGATCCACCCACGGCGTGAAGCCGTGCATCATGCCGGGCCGCAGTTCGAGCGAAGCCTCGCGACCGACCAGTTTGCGGCGCACGTCGTTGTAGCCGTCATCCAGCAATGCCCCGAGCCGAATCGCTCGAACTCCGGGATCCCCGTAATAGGCTTCACGATCGGCGAAGGCGAGCTTGCATTCGACAACGGTGTGGATGAACCCCGCGCCGAGCGGGTCCATGGCGCCGATATCGAAGCCGCGCAGCAATGCGAGCTGTTGCAGAAAACCGGCCCCTGACTCCAGGGGCCGCATTTCAGCACGGTGTGGCCGTCGTGTCGTAGTGGACGGGATCTTCCACCGTTGCCGACCCGCGCGCGAAGTCCTCGGCTCCGAGCAGGCCTCGATGATGCTCACCCGAGACGTCGAGCACGTCCGTCTGGCGAAAGAACCGGTCGACCGCCTCCGCCACGAAGCCGCGGTACCACGCCGCCCGGACGCCGTCAATGCGCGACTCGCGCGAGCTTCCGACCGCTTAGCGGCCTGGCCGCTCATAGGTGTGGGCGAGCGCGGGCGGGTGAACAGGCTCCCCGGCGCGGGCACACCGCCGCCCGGGAGGAACACGGCGGCGCTGGTTTTCCATTCGTCTCGAATAACGGCCGCATGCTTTCGATCGTGGCGCTGACGCGCGGACAAGCGGCACGCCGTTTCTCGCGTAACCGACGGCGAAACCGAGCACGTCGGGCGACTCCCAGCTTCCCAATCGCGCAGCATCAGGCACCACCATCGAAAGCGCCGGGAACAACGGCGGGCAGCAGGCCAGTCGCCGGAATGAGATCGATCCCCGATCCGCCGAAGCGGTCGATCGTCGCCGCTTCCGGCGCGACACCCTGGCCGCAGATCACATGCTGCATCCAGTTTCGCGCGCTGTGGATGATGATCGGAGCATCGCCGCCGGGGCCGTTCAGGTGTCGCTCGGCGACATGTAGCACGAAGCC
>CAWEHU010000034.1:0-15767 GCA_963808965.1 uncultured Alphaproteobacteria bacterium | reverse complement strand
AGCCGATCGCGAGCCCTACCAAGGTCACAGGACTCCGCTGCCAGCCCGCGGACACTTGGCGCCAGAGCATCAGCCAGACGAACAGGCCCGACGTCACCACCGCGCCCGATACGTTCGCCTTGGACTGGATGAAGTAGTGCAGCAGACCGAGCACCGCGAGGCCGTAGACGATCCGGTGCAGCCGCTTCCAGTTCTTGCCCATCCGGCGCATCGAGCCGTCCGTGGATGTGACACCGAGCGCGATCAGGCCGAGCAGCGTGACGAAGCCGATCGTCAGATAGAACCGATGCACGATCTCCGAGGCGACGTGCAGCAACATCAAATTCTGATCATAGGCATACATGCAGAGATGCGCGACGGCGTAGGCGAGCGTCGTCAGGCCGAGCATCCGGCGCACGAGCACGATCCGGGACCAGTTGAATGCGCCCCGCGCGGGTGTGACCGCGAGCGTGATCAGCAGGAACCGGATGGTCCATAGGCCGAGGCCGTGGATCACCTCCGTTATCGGCTTGGCCCCGAGCGAACCCGTCGCCCATTGCACCGCGAGCACCGTGGCCGGGATGCAGACGAGAAACAGCACGACGGCCTTGATTGGGACGAACCGCCCGTGCCGGTCGCGCCAGGGGGGCCCAAGCGCGGCTGTCATGGTGGGCGCAGCCGCGGCAGGCTATCCGGCGAAAGATGGATGTAGCCATCGGGCACGCGGAACAGCGCCGGGTCCTGGGGCCCGTAGCGCACTGAAGCGGCGGTGAGCACGACGTTCCCGCGTGAGCGCACCTGCAACAGCACGCCGTCCGGTGTGATGCAGACATTCGCCGGAGTGTTGTTCAAGTCCTTCGTTTCCCATTCGGTGCAGGCCAGCCCGGCCACCCGGTCCTCGCCTTGCCGAACTACGTCGGTCAGGCGGCTTTGGATGCCCGAGAGGAACTGAGCGGGTGCGGCCATGTCGATTACGGTCCGCTCCTTGTCGCGGACCATGCTGAGGCGGCGGCGGTCGTAGTCGACGATCACGAACAGATCCGGCATCGGCGGGTCGACCCTGAGTTTCCGGGCAGCCGCCGTCCAGCGCATCCGCTGCGGCAAGCTCTGGCCGTGCTGGATCATCCGATACGTCACGTCCACGTCCCGCGTCGGCAGCAATTGCGGGCGATCCGCCCCACCGGACTGGGCGCGCACCCCGGGCGCGGCCGCAACCAATGCGATGCCGAGGGCAAGGAGCAGCCTGGGTCGCCTGGCGGGTCGCATCTCGCCTGGCGATAGCAAGCATGTCATCCCTTATGCGCTCTCGAGCGCTCTCAGGCATCACCCAGGCTCACCGTCACGTCCGGGTCGCCGTGACGGCACAAATCCGGTGCCTCGCCCGGTCGAATCGTGGAACCGGTATTGCGCGATGATGATCCTTTGATCGGCAGCCCCTCCTGCCCTCGACCGAGTAGCCACGAGGCCCCTGCCCGCCGGAGATGCGGCGGGGCCGACCAGCCGGTCGGATCGCCTTTCAGCGGCTCCGGCCTACCTTGGCCAGAGTGGCCCGGCGGCGGGCGCTATATCCGCCATCTTTGAATGTCGCGTCGACAGCAGCCAGCATAGCCCGGTCCCGAGTCGACTTTCAGCTGCGTCGACGAACCCACCCCGAGAATCCTTCAGTTCGGTGAAATCCGATAGCGGCTCCGGCCGCGCGAGCGGCAATGGTTACTCCCAAGGCGGCGGCGTCTCATCGTTCGCCGCAGCCTTTCGTTCGCCTTCGGCGGCTCATCGAGCCGCGCGAGAAAGGCCGCATTGGCTTCCGGGCTCACGTGCAGATGCGGTCGAGCACCGCCTCTTCGGCCGCGTGCCGCGCCGCTTCGAGCACGAAATCATCCGCGTTTTGCCGGTCACCGTTGCCGCGCGATCAGAATCGGCCCCGGCTTTCGGGCCTGATGCATAGATTGAGCCGCCTCCCGCGGCTGGGCTTGGTGTGTGCATGGGGACATCACCTTCGCTCCATTATAGCGCAGCGTAACGCAGTTGTCATTACGCAGAATCGGCCAATCAAGCGTGCGCCGCAGTCCGGCTCCCGAGTTCAAGACGGAGTGCGTGCCATCGCCCGGATTCTCGGCTTCGAGTACCACCGGGTTCGGCGCTCCGATCCAGCTGGCGGATGCCTCCACGGCTTGGGCCAGAAGCACCTTGTACGCGTCCCGCGCCACCTCCTCCGTGCCGAACTGCGCCAGGTGAGACGTGACGAACTGGGTATCGAGCAGCCTGAACCCGCCGAGGCGCAACCGGGCCGCTAGGTGAACCAGGGCCACCTTCGATGCGTCCCGGACCGAGCTGAACATGCTCTCGCCGAAAAACACGCCCCCCATCGCCACCCCGTACAGTCCGCCGACGAGCGCGCCGCCTTGCCGGCACTCGATGGAATGGGCGTAGCCCAGCCGAAACAGCTCCCCGAATAGCTGCTCGATCTGGAGATTGATCCAGGTGTCTTCTCGTCCTGGCCCGGCCGCGGCGCAGCCCGCGATCGTGGCCGCGAAATCCTCGTCGGCCGTAACCTCGAAGGCTTCGGAGACAACGGTGCGCAGAAGCCGACGGGAGAGGTGGAAGCGATCCAGCAAAATGACGCCGCGCCGCTCGGGATCGAGCCAATAGAGCCGATCGCCTCGCCGCGTTTCGGCCATCGGGAACAGCCCGTGGCGATAAGCGCGCAGCATGAGTTCCGGGGTTATCTCGACGATGCGTCGCGACATGGTTCCATTCTGGGGAGGACGGGGCGCGAGCGCCAGAGCGGGAGCGCGGAAACAGCGGCGAGCAGTCGCCTAAGCAGGCGCCTGGCCGACGAAATGCTCCAGCCAATGGATCGTATACTCGCCGGACTGGAAAACCGGTTCGTCCACGATCCGGCGATGCAGCGGCAGCGTCGTTTTGACGCCTACGACGACGAATTCGTCCAGCGCGCGCCGGAGCCGCGCGATCGCCTCCGGCCGGCTCGGGGCGTGCACGATCAGCTTGGCGATCAGGCTGTCGTAAAACGGAGGCACGGCGTAGCCGGCATAAAGCGCCGAATCCACCCGCACGCCGAGCCCCCCCGGCGCATGGAAAGCCGTGACGCGGCCAGGATTTGGCATGAACGTCTCGGGGTCCTCCGCCGTGACGCGACATTCGATCGCGTGACCGTAAAATCGGATGTCCGACTGGCCGTAGCCGAGAGGCAGCCCGGCGGCCAGCCGGATCTGCTCGCGGACGAGGTCGATGTTGCAGACCATTTCGGTCACTGGATGCTCGACCTGAAGCCGGGTGTTCATTTCGATGAAGGCGAACTGCCCGTCCTGATAGAGGAACTCCAGTGTTCCGGCATTGCGGTAGCCGAGCCGGCGGAGCGCGGCCGTCGCCGTTTCGCCGAGCGCGTCCCGCTCCTCGGCCGTGAGCGCCGGGGAGCCCGCCTCCTCCAGCAGCTTCTGATGGCGCCGCTGGAGGCTGCAATCCCGCTCCCCGAAATGGACGACGTGGCCGGAATTGTCGGCCAGCACCTGCAACTCGATATGGCGGGGACGGTCGAGATATTTCTCCATGTAGACCGCGTCGTTCCCGAAAGCGGCCTTGGCTTCGGCTCGCGCGAGGCTCCACGCATCTTCGAGTTCGTCGGGGCCGGTCGCGACTTTCATCCCGCGCCCGCCGCCGCCAGCGGCAGCCTTGATGAGCACGGGGTATTCGATCCGGGCGGCGAGCGCGCGGGCCTCCTCGAGATCGGACAACTCTCCGTCGGAGCCCGGAACCAGCGGCACGCCGAGCGAGCCCATCGCCTGCTTCGCGGCGATCTTGTCGCCCATCATGCCGATATGGGCGGGCGACGGGCCAATAAAGGTCAGGCCGTGCGCCTCCACCATTTCGGCGAACTGGGCATTCTCGCTGAGAAATCCGTAACCCGGATGGATCGCCTCGGCCCCGCTGATGCCGGCCGCGGAAAGGATCGCCGGTATGTTGAGGTAACTGTCCTTGGCGGAGGGCGGCCCGATGCAGACACTCTCGTCGGCCAGCCGGACGTGCATCGCCTCCGCATCCGCCGTGGAGTGAACGGCCACCGTCTGGATGCCGAGCTCGCGGCACGCGCGTTGGACCCGAAGCGCGATCTCGCCGCGATTGGCAATCAGTATTTTGTGGAACAAATGGCTATTCCAGGACCATCAGCGGCTCCCCGTACTCCACCGGCGTCCCGGAGGAGACCAGGATACGCGCCACCACGCCGGATTTTGGCGCCTTGACCTGATTGAACGTTTTCATCGCCTCGATCAGCAACAGGGTCTGACCGGCGGTCACGGATTGGCCCACACTCACGAAGGGCGGCGAACCGGGTTCCGGGGCCAGATAGACGACGCCCACCATCGGACTGAGCACGGCGCCCGGATGCTCCGCGTCATCGGCTTCGACCGAGGCGGCCACCGAGACTGTCGCCCCGTCGGAGGCCGATGTGGGCCCGCCGGCCAGGGTCGGCGGGACGGAGACCGGCACGGCGACCGGCGCGGGCGCACGGACCACGCGGATGCGCATGTCCTTTTCAACGATCTCGATTTCGGTGAGTCCCGTCTCGGCCAGAATCGCGGCGAGCAGGCGCACTGCTTCGGGGTCGAAGGAGGACCGGCTCAAGCCCCGTGCTCCTGCGCACAGCCCCGCGGCGGCAAAAGCCGAAGTATGTTCATGTTGGCCCGTTCAGTATCACGATCGGAGGTAGGAACGCCGGAATGGGCATGGGCGGCCCCTACCATAGCCAGACCCGCGGGTCCAACCGGCTTCCTTGTCCGGAGCCAGGAGGCTAACCATAGTCGGGGCATGCAAGACGTGATCGCGCTTACACTGAACGGGGAGAGCCGGGAACTCGACGGCCCGCTGACCGTCTCCGGCCTGCTCGCCAAGCTTGGCCTCGATACACGAAAGGTGGCGGTAGAGCGAAACCAGGAGATCGTTCCCCGCTCCACCTATGCGGAGACTTCGCTGGCCAGCGGCGATTCGTTGGAGATCGTGCATTTCATCGGGGGAGGCTGAGAATGGACGGAAGCCTTGCGGCGGAGGACACCTGGAGCGTCGCGGGCCGCCGCTTCCGCTCACGGCTGATCGTCGGGACCGGCAAATACAAGAATTTCGAGCAGACCGCCGCGGCGATCGAGGCGAGCGGGGCGGAGATGGTGACAGTCGCCGTCCGCCGGGTGAACCTGTCCGACTCCAACGCTCCCATGCTGCAGGATTACGTCGATCCGAAGCGGTACACCTACCTGCCGAATACGGCCGGGTGTCACACGGCGCAGGAGGCGGTGCGCACCTTGCGCCTGGCGCGGGAGGCCGGCGGCTGGAACCTCGTAAAGCTGGAAGTGCTCGGGCCGCCGCCGACCCTCTACCCGGATATGCCCGGCACGTTGGAAGCCGCCGAGGCGCTGGTCCACGACGGGTTCGAGGTGATGGTCTACTGCGCCGACGACCCTGTCGCCGCCAAGCGGCTGGAGGAAATGGGGTGCGTCGCCATCATGCCGCTTGGGGCGCCGATCGGCTCCGGGCTCGGGCTGCAAAATCCCGCGATGCTCAGCTTGATGATCGAGCAGGTGAAGGTGCCCTTGGTGGTGGACGCGGGCATCGGGACCGCCTCCGACGCTGCTATCGCGATGGAGATCGGCTGCGACGCGGTGCTGTTGAACTCGGCGCTGGCACATGCCGGTGATCCCGTCCGCATGGCCCGGGCGATGAGACTGGCCGTGGAAGCGGGGCGGCTCGCGCATCTCGCGGGGCGGATGCCGCGCCGGATGGGCGCGGACCCGTCAAGCCCGCTCACCGGACTGATCCGCTGACCTAGGCCGGGTGGGCCGGCGCTCAGTCTCGGCGACGTGGTCGGCCACATAGGCCCCGCGCCGGCCCATCGGCTTCGGCGGCCCCTCCGTGCTGTCGCGCGCTGTCTGAAGCTCAAGCTCGGAGTTCAATTCCGCCCCCAACAAGACGGCGTAAGCCGAGACGTAGAACCACATCATGACGCCGACCACTGCACCGAGCGGGCCGTAAGTGACGTCGTAGGTCGCGATGTGTCCGACATAGAGGGAGAACAGCACGGAAATGGCGACCCACAGCACCGTGGCGAGCAGCGAGCCGGGCGTGATCCAGTGCCATTTTGCGGCCCGGCGGCAAGGACCGAAGCGGTACAGCAACGACAACGAGATCATCACGAAGACCACCAGCACGCCGGTGCCGGCGATCCGGACCAAGCCTGTCGCGTTCCCGAAAATCCCGAAAAACGAGATCACCGCAGGCAGGAAGACGAGGATCGCGATTGCGAGCGAAGCACCGACCATTCCGCACAGCGTCATTCCGAGCGCAGTGAGCTGGAACTGCAAAAATCCCCTCTTCTCCTGCTCTTCATAAGCCATGTTAAGCGCGGCGATGAGGGACTTCGTGCCCGTCGCTGAGCTCCAGAGGGTGATCAGCGTGCTGATCACCAGCCCGAGGCCGAGCGTCCCCTGCCTCTGAGTGACGAGTTGATGCACCCTGTCGGAGATTAGCTGGAAAGCGGAAGGGGGGAGCAGTTCCCGCATGATCTGCAGCTGCGGCTCCACCGTGACCGGGTCGAACACCAAGCCGTAAAGGAAGATCAACATGCTGATGGCCGGAAACAGGGCAAGCGTCGCATAGAACGCGCAGCCCGCCGCGACCAGGGAGACACGGTCGGAGATGATCTCCCGCGCGGTGCGATGTATCACCGCCTTCCAGCCGTGCCACGGGATCTGCCCAGGTAATTCCGCGCGCCGCCCCAGTTCGTCCGCTTCCACTGCCCGCGCTTCCGCGACGGCCTCTAGCCCCGTCACGACGTCGTGGCGCTCCGGGGGTGTGACCGCCGCCTCGTCCTCGGCTTGCTGCTTCGGTGCGCTTTTCACGCCAGCTGCCTCCTGCGCCGGCGGGTCGCCGGCAAACTCCAATGGCCGCTGCCCCTCATTTCGCAACGTGCGCCCGAACTTTCCAGTTGCATCCCCGACATGGGCCCGTGCGGGGGCCGTTTTTCCCCGAACGGTTGCGATTTCTCTTGCACCAGGGGGGTGGGGGTCCTATGTGCGCCCCTACGCAGCAACGCACGTGCCTCTGGCCCTCGTGGTTACGCAACGACGTCAAGCGTTCTGGCAACTTACCTAAGGTCGCTGGTTCGTTCGACCGTTTCGTCAACTACGCCCGACCGCCTCGTTCAGGCGGGCGTCTTGCAGAGGGAGGCCCGGTGCGATGACCCCGAAGATCGCCCAATTCCTTGTCGATCAGCAGCCGGCGACGCCGTGCCTCGTGCTGGACGTGGACCGCGTGGAAGAGAACTTTCGCGCGTTGTGCGCTGTATTGCCGCTCGCACGGATCTATTACGCCGTAAAGGCGAACCCCGCCCATCCGGTGCTGGAGCGGCTGGTGCAACTCGACAGCAGCTTCGACGCGGCGAGCGTCGAAGAGATCGAGGCGTGCCTCGCGGCAGGCGCTCGACCGGATTCGATCAGCTTCGGCAACACGATCAAGAAGGCCTCGGCGATCCGCCGTGCGTACGAAGCGGGCGTGTCGCTCTATGCCTTCGACTCCGAGGAGGAGTTGGAGAAGCTCGCGCGGCAGGCGCCCGGGGCGCGCGTCTATTGCCGCATCCTGGTCGAGAACGAAGGCGCGGACTGGCCGCTTTCGCGCAAGTTCGGCACGACCGTCGAGACCGCGCGCGATCTGATGGTGCGCGCGGGGGAGATGGGGCTCGATCCGTACGGCCTCTCCTTCCATGTCGGGAGCCAGCAGACGCGGACCGATGCTTACGAAGTGGCGATCGGCCGCGTCGCGATGCTGTTCACGGACTTGCAGCAGGCAGGGGTGAGCGTGCGCATGGTCAATCTGGGCGGGGGTTTTCCCATCCGCTACACCGCGGAGGTGCCGGAGATCGACGATTTCGCGCACGCGATCATGGGCGCGATGACGCGGCACTTCGGGAATGCCCTGCCCGAGATGGTCATCGAACCGGGCCGGTATCTCGTTGGGGATGCCGGGCTGGTCAGTGCCGAGGTTGTGCTGGTCAGCCGCCGCGCCAAAAATGACCCGACCCGCTGGGTTTATCTCGACATCGGCCGCTTCGGCGGCCTGGCCGAGACCGAGGGGGAGGCGATCAAGTACCGGATCGCGACTTCGCATGACGGCGAGCCGACCGGCCCCGTGGCGATCGCCGGACCCACTTGCGACGGCGCGGACGTGATGTACGAGAGGTCGAACTACCGGCTGCCGCTCGCCCTCCGCTGCGGCGAGCGAGTACAACTCCTCTCGACGGGCGCCTACGTGACGACCTACGCGAGCCAGCGTTTCAACGGGTTCGCGCCCTTGGCTGAATACTACCTTTAATTCAGCACGGATCTGACCCAAGCGCTCTGGCGCGGATTGCTGCCCCCGTCTGCGGGTAGCACCGCGCCAAGGGAGCATGGTCGCGACGCTCTCGGAGGGGCATAGTGCGCCGTCGCTGCGCTTGAGCGCAGGGTCCCTCAGCCCGATGGAGTTGCGCCATGTCGGCCACTGGTCAGCCTGCCGCCAATACCGATCCGCTATGGGTCCCGCTGCTCACGCACTATCGCCGGGAGGGAAGTGGCGTGACGGTCGACGCCGAGCGAATGGCGGCGCACGTCAATGCCGTCCAGCCAGCCGTCCGGCAGTTCCTGTTGGCCGGCTCGACCGGTGACGGTTGGGAGATCGATCCCGAGCGGTTCGCGCAAATCGTCGCATTGACGCGGCGCGCGGGCGTGTTCGGCAAGGCTCGAATCCTGTTCGGCGCGCTGCGTCCGACGACCGAGGAGGTGGTCGCCTGGGCAAAGGCGCTGGAGCGGGATTTGGCCCAGAATGGGCCGCCTGCCGGCGACTTCGCGGGCATCGCCGTTTGTCCCCCGATCGAGCCCGAGGCCAGCCAGGAGAAAATCCTGTCGCACTACGAATCCGTGCTCGGCGGCACCGGATTCGAGGTCGCCGTCTATCAGCTTCCGCAAGTGACCGGGTGCCGGATCGGGGCGGAGACGATGCGGCGACTAGCCGAACATCCACGGGTCACGATGTTCAAGGATACCAGTGGCGAGGACACCGTGGCCCGCGCCGGACCGCTTCGGAACGTGATCTTGGTCCGCGGCGCCGAGGGCGGCTACGTGGAGGCGCTTAAGCCCACGGGTCCATATGACGGATGGCTGCTCAGCTCCGGCAACGTGTTCGGCGGATTGCTCCGCCGGATGATCGAGTTGCATCAGGGCGGGCAGACT
Organism: uncultured Alphaproteobacteria bacterium; assembly: GCA_963808965.1. GTDB lineage: Bacteria > Pseudomonadota > Alphaproteobacteria > Acetobacterales > Acetobacteraceae > CAWEHU01. Next base: position 6,519 of record CAWEHU010000034.1, on the reverse strand, counting down.
GAGCGGGCGAAGCAGCTCTCCGCCGTGATGACGGGTCTGGTCGAGGCGCTGTTCGGCGCGGCGCAGGAAGTTCCGTTCGGCAACGCCTTCTCGAACGCGAACCGCGCGGCCGACCATTTGCGGGCCTTGGGACGAGATTGGCGCGCCGCGCCGCCGCCGCTCACGGCCTCAGGCAACCCGCTCCCGCCCGAACTGCTGGCCGCTGCCGAGGACATCCTCGCCTACCTGCCGACCGTCGCGGAATCCGGCTACTTGCAGAAGTAACGTGTTCGACCTCGACGCCTATTTCGCCCGCATCGGTTATACCGGACCGCGGACCGCCACTTTGCCGACTTTGCGTGCCATCCACGCGCTACATCCGGCTGCGATCCCGTTCGAGAATTTCGACCCGCTGCTCGGTCGCCCCGTACCGCTCGACATCGAGGCTTTACAGAGGAAAATGGTGTGCGGTCGGCGTGGGGGTTATTGCTTCGAGCAGAACACGCTGCTGAAGGCCGTGCTCGAGGCGTTGGGCTTCTCGGTTACGGGTCTCGCTGCGCGCGTGCTTTGGATGATTCCGCCCGATCGACCGCCAAATCCGCGCACGCATATGGCGCTGAAGGTCGGTCTTGCCGATGGCGATTATATCGCCGATGTCGGTTTCGGCGGCTATCTGCTCGCCGCACCGCTGAAGCTCGTCGCCGATATCGAGCAGCCCACTCCGGCGGGTGTACTGCGATTCGTCCGTGCGGACATTTGGTTCACCTTACAGGCGCAGCTCGCTTCGATCTGGCAGGACGTTTACCGGTTCACACTGGACCCGCAATTGCCGATCGACCATGAGGTCGCCAACTGGTTCACCTCGACCCATCCGAACTCGCTGTTCCGAAGCAATCTCCTTATCGAGCGGCTGACGCCGGATTCCCGGATCAGCCTCTTCAACAAGCGCCTCACCCACCGCTATCCGGATGGGCGGGTGGAGGAGAGCATCCTGCCTACCCCCGGCGCCTTCGGCCAGGCGCTCGCGGCCGATTTCAGCTTGGAGCCGCCGGCCGATCCCGGGACCCTTTTCGCGCGTTTGCCTTCGCCCTAACGACAACGACCGACCCCAAACCGGCAAGGGCAAACGACAGCAGCGGCAAGCTCGCTGGTTCCGGCACAGACTGAAGCGCGGCCTCCGCCTCGGTCGCTATCACCCGGTTTGCTGCCGTGGTCGCGTGGAAATGATCCCAGAACAAGTATTGCGAAGGGTTGGCGCACTCCGTTCCATTCTGGCCGAGGAAATCCCCTGTCCAGCAAGGATCGGTCGCGTTGACGAATCCGAATTGCCCCGGATCGGCGACGGCTGCGTCGAGCAGCGCGTAAGCGTCGAGAACGTGCAGGTTGATCGAGTCGCGGGCAGCCTCCTGGCTCACGGCGGCCACCAATTTCTGATCGTAATCGAGCGAGATCTGGGACGCTTCCGCCGCGAATGATGGATAGTTCTGGGTAATTTCTGGCGTCTTCCCGAGATCCGGTACGGTGAAGAGGAGAAGGTTCTTGGCGCCTAGGCCGGCGATGGTCTGCACGAAGGAGGCAACGTTGGCGACGGCCGCATTCACGACGGCCGTCGCATCCGGGGAACCTCCCGCACCCAGAGCGTCGAAGATGCCATAGAGATCGTTGCCGCCCATCCAAAGCGTGTAAAGCGCATTCCGGCTCGGATTGGGGACCGCTTGCTCGAACTGCGCCAGTTGGCCCGTGGGACCCATGAGGTCCATGAAGTTGGCTTGGTGCAGCGGGTTGTTCCCCGTCTCCGCGCCCCCCGCGTAGGCAAAATCCGTTCCCCCCGTCAGGCTGGGTCCGATCGGGAGACCGAGATCGGCCGCCAGGTAGTCGATCCAGATCGGTCCGTTGCTCCTCCGGCCGGTGACGTAATGCGGCGGTAGCGGCTGCGGCGGAACGTCCGGCAGCGCGCCGCTGCTCGTCACGGCAAGGAAATTGCCGATGTCGGTCAGGCTGTCTCCGAACACGTAGATTGTATCGTAGGGAGCGGCACGAGTTGGCGACAGGCCAGCGGACGCGAGAAGGAGGAAACCAGCGGTGAGACCGCCCAGAAGACACCGCTCACGCATCGGCTTTCCCCTTCCCCGAGAACAGGACAACTTACACCTGATCTTCGCTTGTGAAACAAGCATGGGCTTGACCTTGCGGGTCGAGGGAACTTGACTTTTTTTTCCGGGACGGAGTTCCAGCACAGGCTGGCCGAATGATCCGGATCACCAACGCGATCGCGATCGAGGAGCGTGAACTCGCCGAGAGCTTCATCCGGGCCTCCGGTCCGGGCGGACAGAACGTCAATAAGGTCGCGACCGCGGTCCAACTCCGCTTCGACGTGCGCCGCTCTCCGGGTCTGCCGGAACCGGTGCGGAAGCGCCTCGAGCGGCTCGGCGGGCCGCCGCCTGACCCAGGCCGGCGTACTGGTCATCACCTCCCAGCGACACCGCTCTCAGGAGCGAAACCGGGAAGAGGCGCTCTCGACCCTCATCCGCCTCATACGACAGGCGGCTATTCCACCGCTTCAGCGCACTCCGACGAAGCCAACGGGTGCCTCCCGCCGCCGGCGACTGGAGGCCAAGTCGCGCCAAGCGGGCCTCAAACGATCCCGGGCCACGATCACGAACCACGAATAACGGCTGGCCGAATTGAACGCGCGGCGGCGACCCTGCGCCGATGATGAGCCGGGTGTGCCAAGTCCTATGCGCTCTTCGCACTTGCCATATAAATCGAATTTGCTCATGTTCGGTCCGTGGAAAGGATCGGGAGAGCCACCGCTAGCGTAGAGGGCCGCGGGAACACTACAGTTCCAACTTTCATCAAGACGAACCCGATCGTTTCGCTTCGAGGATATCCACGTGATTGGACCCTTTCCAACTGGTCCTGTCACCAATGCGGCAATATTGAGGCCTCAGTCTTTTTTGCCTCGGGCGGTGCTTTTCTTCTCACGATATAGGGAATTGAGATCATGCGCAGACAGGTCGTTGCCGGCTTAGCCGGTCTGGCGCTCGGGATTGCCGCCCTCGCGGACCCGGCGAGCGCGCACACGCAACGCAACGCTCGCCACCAGAACAAGGCGACTCAGCAAGAGGATTTGGATGCTGCGGAGCTCGCGCCCCGGACCGGAGGGTGGATCCAGACCGGCACGGCCTCCTTCTATGGCTACGGACGTCTCAGCCGCTTCACGGCCAGCGGCGCGGTATTCGACCGGTCCGCGATGACCGCGGCGCATGCCTGGCTTCCCTTCGGAACCCGGGTAAGGGTACGCGACGAATCAACCGGTCGCGAGGTGCTCGTGACGATTACCGACCGGCTGCCGACCCGCCGCCGCGTGATCGATCTCTCGGTCGGAGCCGCCCGGGAATTGGGGATGCTCCACCGCGGCCTCACGGTGGTCTCGCTAGAGCGAGCCGTCTGAAAACGCGGCGAGGTTCTCACATTCGGGACCCTCGCCCCTTGTGAACCTTCCCGCTCGTCGATCTTTCCCGCCACAGGCTCGCAGGAGTAGCCTGAAGGCGGGAAGGTCATGGGACATACGGAAGCGGAATCTCACCCCGAGAGGGCCAGCCGAAGGCGGGCGGCACGGCCGGAACCGTATCAGCTCGTTCCCCGCATACGTTGGCGGGAAAGCGCGGCGGAAGCAGGCGAACGGGCCGTGCCCGAGGAAACCGCGATCGCATTCAGTTACAACCGCCTCGGCTTCGCCGTCATGATGTCCACGCCCGCCGACTTGGAAGACTTCGCGGCCGGGTTCAGCATCTCCGAGCAAGTGATTGAAACAGCTCGAGAGATCGACGACCTTGAGATTATCTCCGTCGAGTCCGGACTCGAGCTCCGCATGTGGATCGGCGAACCCCGCATGAACGCCCTGACCGAGCGGCGCCGGCGTATCGCAGGACCCACCGGATGCGGCCTCTGCGGGCTCGAAAGCCTCGCGGATGCACTAAGGGCACCGCCCCGCGTCACAGCGGACGCGCGGTTCTCGGCCGCTCGCGCTCAGTCGGGCGATGGCCAGCCTCGCCGAGAAGCAGACGCTCAACGCCCGCACCCGGGCCGTCCACGCAGCCGGGTTCTGGGAACCTGACGCGGGTATCGTGGCGGTGCGCGAGGATGTCGGCCGCCACAACGCATTGGACAAGCTGTCGGGCGCGTTGTCTCGCGCACGGCCATTCGGCGCAAGGCGGTGCGGTGCTGATGACCAGCCGCATCTCGGTCGAACTCGTGCAGAAAGCCGCCGTGATGGGAGCGCCCGTGCTCGTCGCGGTCTCCGCGCCCACCGCTCTCGCGCTCCGCACAGCCGAACAAGCCGGCATAACGTTGGTCGGCATCGCGCGTCCGGACGGGTTCGAGATATTCACCCACCCCGAAAGGATCGCCGTCGGAGACGATCCCGCTGCTTAACCGTCGGCCGGCTCCTCCTCCAGCCTGAACCAGGCGCTTACGAGCCGGTCCTCTCGGAGCGCCGCCCGGATCGCCCCTTCCCCGCGGCCGTCCCGCGTGACCGCGACCACAGCACGAAACAGCGGAAACGCGCCGCGTGCCCGGCCGAGGAACAGACGGCGAAGCGCCTCGGCGACCTCGCCCGGCGGCAGGCAGCAGGCGCACCCGGCCGGATGAAGCGAGGTATCCCACCCCCTCCCCCGCCCTGTCTCCGGCAAAGAGAACCGGACGACGGCTGCACGGGACGGCGCCGGGAGGCCCGCCTCGATCAGGAAGGCGCAGTCCGGGGAGGCCGCCTTCGTGGAGCCGAACCGCAGAGGGAGCCGTGCGTCCGCCGACGCTTCCATGCTGGACATAAGGATATGTTTATGTCATTTGGCAAGCGTGGAACGCCTGCTCACCGCTCTTCGCGCCACCGCCGAGCCGACCCGATTGCGGCTCCTCGCGCTCGCCGCGCGGGGCGCCTTTTGCGTCATGGACTTCACCGAAATCCTCGGACAATCGCAACCGCGGCTGTCGCGCCATCTTCGCCTGCTCTGCGAGGCGGGGTTGCTGGAGCGCGTCCGGGAGGGGGCGAATGTCTGGTTCGCCCTGCCGACCGGGCGAGAGGGTGCGCTGGTCCGCAGCCTTCTCGCGCAGATTCCCGACGAGGACCCGGTGCTCGCTTCCGACCGTCGTCATGCCGTCCGGGTGCTTTCGGAACGCGCCCGCGCTGCGTCCGAGAGCTTCCGCCGGCAGGGGGCGGATTGGGACGAAATGCGGGCGCTCGGCCTTCCCGCCCAAGCGGTCGAGGACGCGCTGCTGGCCCTCATCCCGGACCGGGGAATCGAGCGGCTGCTGGATATCGGGACCGGCACCGGGCGGCTGCTTGAGCTGTTGGCACCGCGCGTATGCCAAGCGCTTGGCGTTGACGCCAGCAAAGGGATGCTCGCTCTGGCGCGCGCCCGGCTTGGCCGGGCCGGGCTGTCGCATTGCGCCGTGCGGCTCGCAGACATGTACCGGCTGCCGCTGCCGGACGCGGCATTCGATGTGGCAGTGCTGCAAATGGTGCTGCACTACGCCGAGGACCCTGCCGCCGTGCTCGCGGAAGCCGCGCGCGTGCTGCGTCCGGGCGGCGCCTTGATCGTCGTTGATCTCGCCGCGCACGAGCGCGCCGACTTGCCCCAGCGCCTTGCTCATCGCTGGCCTGGATTCTCAGACGAGCGCATGACGGATTTGCTCGCCGCCTCGGGGCTCGCCACAGGCTCGCCGCTGTCGCTACCGGGACCGCTCACCGTGCGCATCTGGGAAGCGCATCGCGCGACGGAGCGCGCAGGGTTGTCGGTTGCCGATGCAACCTTCACTGGCTTCGGCGTGCCCGCATGACCACCCACGCCTCCTCTCGCTCCTTTGATCTCAGCCATTTCTTTCTGCCCTCGGCGCTTCCTATATCCGGCGCATCGCGGAACGAACCCGCGAACTCGTCAATGGGAGGTTGACAATGGACACGAGATCTCTCCTGCCGTTCAGCTGGCTCGCGCCTACGCGCGGCGGTGCCGTGGAATCCAATCCGTTCCTGACTCTGCAACGCGAAATGGACCGGTTGTTCCAGGATTTCGGGCGTGGCGTCGGTTGGGAAGTCAGCCGCTTGCCTAGCCCGAAGGTGGACATCACGGAGACGCCGTCGGCGCTGGTGATCGCGGCCGAGCTGCCCGGCATGACCGAGAACGATATCGACGTCACGCTTAACGATAACGTCCTGACGATCCGCGGCGAGAAGAAGGAGGAGAAGGAGGAGAAGGACACCAACCGCCATCTGGTGGAACGGTCCTACGGCTCCTTCCAGCGTGCCTTCCAGCTTCCGCCCGGCTACGACGCCGAACAGGTCCAGGCTGCCTTCGACAAGGGCGTGCTGAAGATCACATTGCCGAAACCCAAGGAGGAGCAGAGCAAGGTCAAGAAGATCGAAGTGAAACCGGGCAGCGGTGGCGGCAGTACCATCAGCGGAACTGCGACCAGCACTGGCGGCGGCGGAACTAGCGCCGCCGGCGGTACGAGCTGACCCGATTTCCGGGCCGCTGACCT
>CAWEHU010000033.1:0-18057 GCA_963808965.1 uncultured Alphaproteobacteria bacterium | reverse complement strand
ACTCGGGCTGGAGGCGTGATCAACGCGTCACCCTGATCGGCTCTGTCGCCCGCCTCTTTGCGCGGAACGCCATGCACAGCGGCAGCACGAATTCACCAAGCCGTCACACGGTTCTGATCGCTCGGAGGTCTTATGTCGCGCGCCGTCGATGATCTGCTCGCCGTCCTCGATCTTGAACAGCTCGAAAACAATCTGTTTCGCGGCCGCAGCCCGCAGGTCGGCTGGCAGCGGGTGTTCGGTGGCCAGGTCATCGGCCAGGCGCTCGTCGCAGCCTGCCGGACGGTCGATGTGCAGACCTTCCACCCCCACTCGCTCCATGCCTATTTCCTGCTCGGCGGCGACCCAAGAGTGCCGATTATCTACGAGGTCGACCGAATCCGTGACGGGCGCAGCTTCGTCACACGCCGGACCATCGCCATCCAGCATGGCCGGCCGATCTTCGCCATGTCCGCTTCCTTCCATGTCGACGAGCCCGGTTTCGAGCACGCCGCCAAGATGCCGCTCGTCCCGCCGCCGGAGGACCTTCCGAGCGAGCAGGAGATGAAGTCCGGTGTCCTGCCGCTGATGCCCGACCCGGTGCGCGCCTACTATGAGCGCGAGCGGCCGATCGAACTGAGGCCGGTCGAGTTTCAGCGTTATCTCAGCCGCGAGCCGATGCAGCCCGTGTTCAATATCTGGATTCGCGCCACCGGACGCCTGCCGGATGATCCGGCGATCCACCAATGCGTTCTCGCCTACGCTTCAGACATGACGCTGCTTGATGCGTCGCTGGTCGCGCACGGCCGCACCGTGTTCGAGCGTTCGATCCAGCCCGCGAGCCTCGACCACGCGCTGTGGTTTCATCGCCCGTTCCGAGCCGACGAATGGCTCCTCTACGCACAGGACAGCCCGAGCGCGCACGGCGCACGCGGCTTTTCCCGGGGCCTCGTTTTTACGCGCGACGGCACGCTGGTCGCTTCGGTCGCGCAAGAAGGCCTGATCCGCGAACAAGATCGCCGGCATTGAGGTAGATCGTAAGCTCACGCGGCGCTTAGGACGGAACTGAGAATGCCCGCCGAGAACAGATCGGCATGATCTTTTGCTGTTGACCGCGATTCCGTCGCAGGAAACGATTGCGCGCCGAGTCCGCGGCGCGTACCATTCCGGCTCGTTGCGGAGGATCGCGGATGAGCCTGGAAACCGTGCCCGGCGCCGGCAATGTCGTACGCTTTCCGCGCGAACGCCGCAGCGAACCGGAAGACGCGACGCTGCACGACATCGCGCCGCCGCACGCGCTCGTGGCCTCGATCCTGGAGGAGCGCGAACTGCCCGCCGCCGATATCCACGCCGCCTTTCGCGAAGCGACGGCGCGGCAGGCCTTGCTGCTCGAATCGCAGCTCGGGCGTGAGGCGACGATCCTGCAGCTCCGCGCCGCGCTCGACGGCCACATGGCGCAAGCACTCCTGGCCTGCCGGCAGTATCAGGCGGCGGCGGACGCGATGATCCGGCTCGAAGTCCGGGCCGAGGCGGTGCGCCGGACGTCGCCCTGGCGGCTGGCGCCGCTCAAGGCCGAGGTGGCGCGGGCACGGACGGCGTTCCGCGACCGGGCGCTCGCCGCACGCGGCGCGGCGGACGCGGCACTCGGCTTTGCCGACGCGCTCGCGCTCTATATCCGGAGCGGGCCCGCCATCATCATGGACAGCGAGCAGCTGGTGTTGCCCTTGGTCGCGCCGCGTGCCGCGCGCGGCTAAGCGCACGGGCCGGACGCGGGTCATGCGGCTGCTGACCGAGGATTCGCCCCTGGCGCGCCGGCGCGGAGCCAGCGATGCCGATCCGGCGTGAGCTGCGCCCGCTGTATCCGGCGCACTGGCCGGAGCTGAGCCGGCGGGTGCGGTTCGAGCGCGCCGGCGGCGCCTGCGAGCGCTGCGGCCGGCCGCACGGGCTGGCACTGCGCTGCCTGCCGGACGGGCGTTGGTTCGATCCGAAGCGGTGCACCTGGCGCGACAGCCGCGGCCGGCCGGCGCGCTGGCCCGACCTCGAGGAGATGACCCGCCAATACACGACCCACGTCATCCTGGCCGCGGCGCATGTGAACCATGATCCGGCGCGCAGCGGGCCGCGCAACCTGCGCGCCTGGTGCCAGCGCTGCCACCTGGCGCACGACCGGCCCTGGCATCTGCTGCAGCGCTGGATCAGCTACCGGCTGCGCTATGCACGCGGCGATCTGTTCCTCGGCCCGTACCGGCATGGCCCGTCAGCCGCCGTCCTGCTCGGCGAAATCCTGGCCCATATCGCGGCGCGGCTCGCGCAACCACGCGGCGCCGAACCGCGGCCGGGCGCACGCCGGATCGCGCAGGAGCAGGCCGAGCTCTATTTCAGGGCGGCGTTGAGCAGCGCCGCCAATCGCAATCCCGCTTTCAGCAGCTGCGAATCGACCACCGAACGCGCGGTGTCGGCATAGGCGCCGGCCAGATCGGCGTCGGCATTCTCGGGCAAGGCGCCATAGGCGACCGACACCGCCGCCGCGTGCGTCTCGTTCGCCCAGTCGACCGGCGAGCCGGCGGCGAGCGCGGCGATGTTGGCCGGCGTCACGGCTTGATCCAGCCGTTGCGCGAAGGCGGCTGCGTCGGTGCCGCCCGCCTGCTGCACAAGCTCGGTGTCCCAGAGGTGATGCAGATTGCTGCGGTGGCCGCGATAGACGACCGGCACCTCGTTGCCGCCGCGATCGTGATGGTCGGCGCTGTGCAGAGGCTGATGCAGGTCACCGACGAAATGCACCACGAATTTGAGCGCGATCTCCCGTTTCTTGTCGCTCGCCGAAGCATCCCCGAGCACCGCCGCGAACTGGCCGAGTTTGGCGACCACGCAACTGCCGCCCGGACAATCGCGCGCCGGGTCGTAGCCGGCCGCCTCGAGCGGGATGTCGACGAAATGCCAGGGCGCGGTCTCCCGGTGCGAGCCGCGGATCTCATCCGCCCAATTGGCGATCGCGGCCAGGCCGGCGGCGTCCTCGAGCGCGAGCAGCCGCGCGACCGCCGCCTGCGCCGCCGGGGTCAAATGCCGTTCGGCGATGAGCGCGATGACCCGGTGCCCTTCCGCGCCCCAGGCGCGCGCCGGCCCGGAGGAGAAGACTGTCGCCGCAAGGGCGAGCAGCACACAGACGGTCTGTCGCCAATGTCGCGGCACGTCGCTTCCACCTCTCTCCGGATCGCCAATGACGTAGCCGTCGTCAGCGCGCGCGCCGCAAGGGAGGCTGAGCGCCAGTACCGGCGATACCCGAAAATGATTGAGGCAACCTGACGCGAGGTCAGGCGGGATCACCTGAGATCCGGTGCATATGCCAGCCTCTGATTCACGACCAAGTGCATGCATTCGCGCCCCTACCCTCACCCGCACCGATCGGCCACGATCGCCTGGATGCCGCGAATGAGCTCTTCCGCCTCATGGTGCGGCTCCGGCCCCTCCGCGCCCATGACGGCTTCGCTCGACCGCATCGCGCCGACCGGCGCCAACTCCTCGATCGCGTCGCGGATCAGTGCCAGCGCCTGCCACAGGGCCTGCAGGTTCGCGCGGCTCGCAGCCGCGCTGTCTACGCTGGTCGGGCTCGAGCCCGACCAGAACCCGGCCTTGGCTTTCGCGGACGGACTTGTCGTGGTGTCGCGACATCCGTAGCTGATGACGGGAGCCGTCCCGGTCCATCGCGCCCGCTGATAGACCTCTGGCGTTTGGCGCTCTCGTTCACAATGAGCCAGTTGGGGCAACTTCAAAAGCAAGGGCATCGTCAAATTAAAATGGATGAAGGACCGTTTTTCGACGAAACAAATGTGCAGCCTGCGGATTGAACGTTCTGTTGGACGCACGTCTCCTGTCGCCAGACCCGGAACACTTTGGCGCGAGCCCGGCGGTAGTCGGCAGCGGTCATCATGTGCCGCCGCGGCCGGAAGTGACCGTAGATCATGTCGTGGGCCGAGAAGAACTGCTGCGCCTGGGCCGGCGACTTGGATCCTTGCATTTGCCGTTCCCGCTTCCGCGTCGGCCTGTGCGAATTCTCGTCGCGGTTGTTGAGCCATCTGCTCGTCCGATGACGCACATCCGGCATGATTGCGCGGCGCGCAAGGGCGTAGCTGCGCAGGCCGTCGGGTGATTAGGCGCCGCGGCTTGTACTGGAGGCCTCGCAGTAAGCGCTTGAAGAATGGCTTGGCCGCATCGGCATTCCGGCGGCCCTGGACCAGGATGTCGAGCACCACGCCATGCTGGTCGACCGCGCGCCAGAGATAATGAAGCACGCCGTTGATGCGGATGAAGACCTCGTCCAAATGCCAGACGTCGCCCGGCTTGGGCCGGCAATTGCGGAGCCGCTTGGCGAACTCGATGTGCTGATGCGCCATCAGACGATGCTGACGAACGCGTTGCGTGCGCATTTGGCGGAATTCGGGATCATCGAGCCGTGCGGACGTGACGGGCTCGGCAGGCTGATCGAGGCTGTCCAGGCAGGAGCAGGGCTGCCGGAGGTGGCCGGAGAGGGGCTGTTGTCGCTGGTGCGGCAGATTGCCTCACTCGCCAGGAGATCAACACGCTTGATCGGCAGGTGCGGATGGCGGCGCGGGAGAACGAAGTAGCGCGGCGGCTGCTGACGATCCCGGGGGTCGGGCCGGTCATTGCAAGCGCGTTGAGAGCGACGGTGATCGATGCGCGCCTGTTTCGCAATGGCCGCAAGCTCGCCGCCTGGATCGGCTTGCTGCGTAGGCTTCTCCGAGGTGGCTTGGCAACGTCAACGGGTCGCCAGCAGCAGATCGTGCAATGCCTTGGCAGTGGGGGTAAACGTCCCCAGGTGCGTGTGTTTGAAATGCGCTTGGCAACATCAGCGCAGTAATGCGTCTCCCTACTGCGATATCCCTTCGTGCCAGTTGGTGTCGGCTTGAGATGACCTGGCGAGTTGGCCTGGATGGGCCCGCTTCCGCGGTGTGATCCAGCATCGCCTGCCGGGTCGCGATCTCTGGGCGCGCGGGCGCCGGCTCGTGTCATTCCCAGTCCCGGAAGCCGGGCATGGCAGAGATCAGGGGCGCCGCAGCCAGTCGCGCGATGTCGGGCACGGGACGGCGCAGAGCTGCATCGTTCGCGACCGCCACCTCGATCGCGGCCGCGATCCCGAGGACAATCGCGTCACCGCCGCGCGGTCCGACGATCTGCAGGCCGAAAGGCATCCCAGCCTCGTCCAGACCGAGCGGCAAGCTGAGCGCGGGATGCCCGGTGAGTGTCACCGCGTAAGCCAGCGCCAGCCAGTGGAAATAGGAGCGAGTTGGCCGGCCATCGATCTCGGTCGGATAGAGTTCGGACCAAGGCCGCGGGCTCAGCGTGATGGATGGGCTTAAGAGAACGTCGTGGTGGACGAAGTAATCCTGGAAAGATCGATAGATCCGGGTCTGCGCGACTGAGGCGCGGGCATAATCGTCGAGGCTGTAGCCGAGCCCTTCCTCGACGTTGGCGCGCACGTTCGGGCCCAACATCTCGCGGCGTTCTCGGAAAGTGCGGCCGTGCATGGCCAGGAACAGCGACGAGCGCAGCACCGCGAATGTGTCGTCGGCTCCCACGCAATCGGGCGAGGCTTCCTCAACCGACGCGAAGTACGGCTCGAGCGCCGCCACCCTGCGCCTGAAGACGCGCCTAACCTGCTGTTCCGTTGGCGCGAAGCCGAAGTCCTCGGTGATGCCGACGCGGAGCCCGGAGAGCGATAACTTTGGTGCTGGCGACCAGCGCTCCGACTTCCCACGCACTGCCTCGCCGGGGAGGGTGTAGGCCAGCGGATCGCGCCTGTCGTCGCTTGCCATCACAGAAAGCATAAGGGCGGTATCAGCCACATTGCGAGCCATCGGCCCGTCCGTCGACAGGTTGGACCAGCCGAAGGCGCGCCGCTCGCTCGCCACCAGGCCGGCCGAGGGACGCATGCCGACGATCCCTGCATAGGCGGCTGGATTGCGAAGGCTCCCACCCGTGTCGGAGCCCGAAGCGAGCGGCGCCATACCGCAGGCGAGCGCCACGGCCGACCCGCCGGACGAACCCGCGGCCGACCGGGAGGGATCGAACGGATTGCCTGTGGCGCCGTAAACCCGATTTCGTGTGTTGCCGCCCGCCGCCCATTCGGGCGTGTTGGTTTTGCCGAAGATGATGGCGCCTGCGGCGCGCAGCCGCGCAACCGAATCCTGGTCGGCGAAGGGGATATGGCCGGCGAACAGCGGCGATCCGTAAGTGGTCGGCAGGCCCTCCGTGTCCTGCGTGTCCTTGATGAGGACCGGCAGACCATGCAGCGGGCCGAGTTTCTCGCCCGCCATTACGGCGCGCTCCGCGTCACGAGCTTTGGCCCGCGCCCCTTCCTCGTCCAGCGCCACGACGGCGTTGACGGCGCCATTGACGGCCGAGATGCGCGCCAGACAAGACTCGAGCAGTTCAACAGGGGATAGCGACCCATGGCCGATCAGTTGGCGGGCGTCTACCGCGGCGAGATCACAAGGTTCCGACACGCCGGCCTCCTTTGGCCCATACCGGATCGCCCCTTTCGCCGGGCTGGTACGGGATCGATATAGCCAATGACACGGGAAGATCTCATTCAGGCGAATGTATCCACGACGCGAGGCGCGGGCGTCCGGATCGTGATGCTAGCGACCGTGGAAACACAGACTGCAGCAAGCAGGAATGCGAAAGCCGCGTCATAGGTCCCGAATGCCGTGACCAGGAATCCCATGACCAACGGGGCAACGAACCCCGCTGCCTGTCCACCCAGGTTCACCATGCCTATGCCGGTACCGATTTGGTTATCGGCGAGCAGCTTGGTCGGCAACGCGAACACCGTTGCGAACACAAATGACTTGAATAAATACACAATACATTGATAAGTGATGACTCCCGCGACCGTCTGTGCATGGTACATCAGATACAGAAACACGCCCGTCAGCAGCGCACTAAAGACAAGCAGGTACTTTTCCCGTCCTAAAAAGAAGCGGACCATGATCCAGCCGCCACTCGCCGTCGCTAAGGTCGCCATCACAAACGGCAGCGGAGTCAACAAGCCGACCGACTTCAGATCGAGACCTCTCGCCTGCAGCAGATAGATCGGCATCCAAGCATCGAGCCCCTTGTTGACGCAGCTCAGGCCGAACCAGACGATAAGCAACTGCCATAACAGAGGAGTCCTCAGCAGTTCGCGTGTGCTCGCGGCATCTGCTTTCTTTAGTGGGCTGGCCTGCACCGGCGCCGGTTTGGAATGCGGCACGGCGAAATAATAGGTCACGGCGAATAGGACACCTATTACACCGATGACCTCGAAGGCATGGCGCCAGCCGAAATAGATCAGCATCGGAGCCATGATGAGCGGCGCGATCATGCTGCCCAAGTAATTTGACGACAGCAGAAGTGCCGACATCTTGGGCCGCTCCTCGTTCGTGAACAGTTCGGAGATGGCTTTAATGCTGGCCGGCGGGAATCCTCCTTCCGCGATTCCGAAAATAAACCGGATGACGATCAGCGAGGCCAATGACCAGGCGAGACTCGTGGTGACCGTAAAGATGGACCAGAAAGTGATGGTCGCGATCACCACGAACTTCGATCCAAATCTATCAGCAAGCCACCCACCTGGTAGCTGCATGATTGCGTATCCGAGATAGAAGACGCCGAGCACGATGCCGAGTTCTGCGGCAATCAAGCCGAACTCTGTGCTGATCTGTGCCAACGCCAGCGACATCGCAGCCCGATCGATGAACGAGATACAGAATGCCAAGTACAGAGAGTTCGAAACCCACGTATCGCACTCGGCTGCTTTTTGGAACTTCACTCATCGGAGGTCTTCCCCTTATGTAAACTCGCCTCGGGGTGGCGATGGTGTCGGGCATGGCTCCGCCATCCGCAGTTCTTTGCACTTGGATCTGCCAGGTTTCCTGCGCTCGATCGTCGATCGCCGCGTCGAGAAACGGCTAGGCTCTTCACCCATTGACATAGCGACACCTGTTGCCGTGGCCGCGGCGCCTCATATCTCTCTGGGAGAGCTTGGATCATGACGGAGCTGTTCTGGCTGAGCAATGCGCAATTGGCGGTTATCGAGCCGTTGCTTCCCCATTTGGGCGGCAAGCCGCGAGTGGATGACCAGGGAACACGGGTACCTGAGAGCCTCATCGGACTGCGCGAGGGCGCTTGGCAAAAAATTGCAGCCCACGTGCCCCCGGATATTACGATGGAACGATAGTGCGCGGCTGAGGCGTGCCGGCTCGCTCGGCCAGAATGGATGGTCCGGCCTCGCCTAGATCCCAGAACAGGCCTGCCATCATCGCGAGACCCTCACGGGCGACCGACCCCAAGAGATGCTCGTTGGGTGCGTGCTGCGAACAGGCAGGATACGAGTGGGGGACCCAGAGCGTCGGCATACCGAGCACCTCGGCGAACACATCGTTCGGAAGGGAGCCACCCAGGTTCGGAAGCAGGGCCGGTTTCTTCCGGGTGGTTTGGGCGATCGATCGCATCGCCCAGCCTACCCAGGGATCTTCAGGATCGAGACGCGTGGCCACGAGCACCTCGTCTCGCGTCGGTTGAACCATGACCATTGAAAGACTGTGCTGGTCGAGGTGCTCCCGAACGATAGACACGAGGCTCTGCCACTCCGTCCCAACCACGAACCGGAGTTGCAGCGTTGCCTTCGCACGACCTGGAATCGCGCCCTGCGGCGCATCCGGATTACCCGTTTTGAAGGCCAGGACCTCGAGCGAATTCCAGGCGAAGACGCGCTCCTCGTTGGACAGCCCGGGCTCGCCCCATTCTTCGTCTATAACCGGATCGTTGGGTCCTCCCCCAACTTTGAGGTCACGGAGGGCGTCGGCAACGGCCGGCGGGATTGGGGGTGGGCGGAGTTGTTCGACGAGAATGCGGCCACGCGCGTCCACCAAGCTGGCGATCGCGTTGGCAAGGATCGCGCCAGGGTTACGAAGGAGACCGCCCCAATTGCCGGAATGGTGAGCGCCTTCCCTCAAATTGAGCTCCAGCTCGAAATTGCAGAGGCCGCGAGAGCCGAGGAATATGGTCGGACGATCGGCGGTGAGGCGTGGCCCATCCGACGCGATCAATAGATCGGCTGCCAAGGCTTCTCGATGTGCCTCGCAAAGCGCCTTGAGGCCCGGCGATCCGGTTTCCTCTCCCATTTCGATCAACAGCTTCACATTAAACCCTAGCTTGCCATCGCGGGCGCGCAAGACCTGTTCGAGCGCAGAGATGTTCACTGTGTGCTGGCCTTTATTGTCGGCGGTTCCTCGCCCGTCACCAGCGATCTCCCTCGATCGTCACGTCCCAAGGCGTGAGACCCTGCCGCCAATCCGACTCTTCGGCGCGAACGGTATCCCCGTGTCCGTAAATCAGGACGGTCGGAATTCCATCTCCCTCATACCGCTCGGCTATAAGAAACGGCCCGAATTCGGGATGCATATTCGGAACAATCTTGTTCCTGAAGCCGAGCGCCTCGACGCTGGGAACGATTTCGTCCGTAAGATACGCCAGCAGCTCTGACGGCTTTCCTCCCTGACTTACTGTCCGAAATCTAACACGTCGCCGTAACACAGCGAAGAAATCGCCCGTGTCATAGTGATCCGTCGCCCGCGCGATCGCGTCCTCTCGGCCCATTGTCATCCTCTCTTCTGAAACGGGCTGCGACTGTCGGACGCCCAGCTGGCCCATTCGGCAACCGCCAAGCGCCGCATCCGCCCCATTTCCTTCCCTGCGATTCTCTTTCGGAAGCTGACTATGATCAAGGCTGCGGCGTGTAGGCCACCCGCCGGAAGACCGTTCGCAAGGATGTGTCCGTTCAAGTCAGCAAGCTGCACCACGCCCGTTCATCCGTCGCGTAACGACCTTGCGGTCGAAGGCGGTGACACTCGAAAGCAAGCTGCCGATGGCACGGCTTATCGCCGGTCGACCGCGTGTGCGAGCGCGCCGACAAGAGGCCCTTACGCGGCGACGCTAGCGACTCCTATGAGCCTGCCAAGGGGCCGTTCAGGTTTGCAATTACGCCGTTGGCACAGAATGAGCATTGAAATGATCTGTATGGACGGCACATCTCCGTGAGCTGGAACCCGTGCTGCGCGCTTTGCGGCATGCCGCGTGATTTATTGGCTTGCTCCAAATCCCCGCCGAGCCTAGACGAATCGACACGGCGACGCGGCTACATGTTGCATGTTAGATCCTAACTTCGGCGTCGTCGGAGCAGAGGAGCGCTGCCCCCATGTCGCTGAATTTCCAGCGGTTCGCCCGCGTCCCCCTCGCCTTCTTTCCATCGCCGATCCACAAGCTGGAGCGCCTGTCGCGCGAGCTGGGCGTCGAGGTCTGGGCCAAGCGCGACGACGTCTCCTCGGGCCTCGCCTTCGGCGGCAACAAGATCCGCAAACTGGAGTGGCTGGCCGCCGATGCGCTTGCACAGGGCTGTGACACCCTGGTGAGCATCGGCAACATCCAGAGCAACCACACGCGCCAAGTCGCGGCCGTGGCGGCCGTGCTCGGCCTGAAGTGCCGGCTGATCCAGGAGGAGTGGACCAAGTGGGACGACCCCGCCTACGGCCAGGTCGGCAACATCCTGCTCTCACGCATCATGGGCGCGGAGACGTTGCTCGAGGGCGAAGGCTACTCGACAGCGGTGAAGCCGACCTGGGAACGGGCGCTGGACCAGGTCCGGCACGAGGGCGGCAAACCCTACGCGATCCCGGCCGGCGCATCGGATCACCCGCTGGGCGGCCTCGGCTATGCTAATTTCGCCGACGAGCTGGCCCGCCAGGAGGAGGACCTCGGCGTCTTCTTCGATACCGTCATCACTGCGACCTGTACCGGTTCGACCCAGGCCGGCATGGTTGTCGGCTTTCTGGCGCAGGAGCGCCCGCGCCGGCTCATCGGCATCGACACGGCCGCGGATGAGGCGATGACTCGCACCGCCGTGACCAAGATCGCCCGCGCGACCGCGGATCTGGTCGGCCTCAACAGGGAGGTGCGGGAGGAGGACGTGGTCATCGACCCACGTTTCTGCGGGCCGGACTACGGACTCCCGGACGAGGCGACCATCTCGGCAATCAGGACGGCGGCCCGGCTCGAGGGCATGCTGACCGACCCGGTATACGAGGGGAAGAGCATGGCCGGCCTGATCGCCATGGCGCGTGCTGGCGAGATCGCGCCGGGGGCGCGCGTGCTCTACGTCCATCTCGGAGGCGCCCCGGCGCTGAACGCCTACCACAACGCGTTCGCGTAGTACGGGCCTAGCACGGGTTATCTGGCCCGCGCGCGATCTATTTGATGAGCGGTGGCTCCGCTGATTACGGCTCCGAAGCTCTGATCGGTTTTGTTGCTCCGCATGGCGACCGGCTTGTGCTCCTTCAGCTTGCAGAACAAAGTTCTCGATCGTCGATCCGGGCCGAGAGCAGCGGCCAGGGTCGCCGCCGAGCCCTCGTCGAACCAGTCGGCCGGCCGGGAGGCGACGATCCGGCGTCAGACCTCGGCCTGCTCCGTAGTCAACGGCTTGCGACGAGAGCACTAGACGCTCGCGTCACCGGCCGAAATCTTCTCCCACGCCTGCTTGGCCTGCGAGAACCGTGCTTGCCCGATCTCCGGCTCGAGCGTCGCACCGTCCATGCGGATTGGCTGATTGGGCACGCGATCGGCGAGCCAGAGATCGCAATAGCTCTCGATTGCGGCCACTTGCGGCTGTTCTACGGCATCCATGCCGAGACCGCAGAGATACACGAAGGCCTCGGGCGTCATGCCGGCATAGGTCCCCCAGCCATCCTGCGTGCGCTGCGGGGCGATCAGCGGGTTCATGCGTACCGCGCGGTCGGGGTATCCAGCGGTGGAGGTACGGTCGCGCGTGATCGCATAGGCGATATAGCTCGCGGCATCCGGCGGATCGTCCAGGATCGCGGTGGCGAGTTTCTGCAAGTCGGCCACGAAGGATGGTGCCGACCGATCGGCGGTGAAAGGCGGCTGCGCTCGATCGGAGAAGGGCAGGTACACCGTTCCCGTCCCGATGCTGAGCAGGCGGATATCAGCGGCGGCGACATCTTGCGTGATCGCCTCGATGGTTGCGGCGACCGCCGGGTTGTTGCAGCCGGTAATGCCGCCGTCCCAGAAGCGGTCGAGCGCGCTCGGGATCGCGGCGGGCGCGTCGAAATAGTCAATCGGCGCGTTGGTGGAGACGTGCACCGCCTCGGCGAGCGTGCAGTTCGCGGGCGCGCCGCTGCCCCAGACCGGCCGGTCCTTCACCTCGGCGGAGCGGAAGAACACCGCGCGCTTCGTGTCGTAATCGAAGCCCACGATCAGCAGATGCACGGGTTGGCCGCTCGCGCCCGGGATCGCCTGCGCGACCCGCGGCAGTGCCTGATCGCCGGTGACGGGCAGCAGTTTGCGGATCGCCGGCAGCTTCGCCGCGGTGCTGTATTTTGGACCGAGTCCAATAAGCTTGTAGAGCGGCTGCCACGGCGAGCGCGTGGGCGAGAAAATCGAGCGTCTCTTTGTCTCGTCCCTGAACATGTCGAGAATCTCTGAGAGATGCTTGTTCTCGGCGAGCCCCGCGAGCGTGAGACTGCCGCCGGAATTGGCGGCAACGAGATCGAATGATGCGAGCACGTCGTGCCCGCTCGCATTCCCGCCGAACAGCGCCATCAGCGTTTTCACCTGGATGAGCGCCCAGGCGCCGCCGCCGTCGAGTGAGAGAATCCGGTATATCATAATGCTGCGCTCCTGCGGCTTGTCGTCTGGTCTACCGAGGTGGTCGCGGCCTCAAGCGCCGCCACGGAAAATCGCCCCCGCTCCGAACGTTTTCCTCTCATGCCGAAACCTGCAATCCGCGACACTTCGGTCCGAACCTACCGCGCCAAGCGCGATTTCACGATCACCGCCGAGCCCGCGCCGGGCGAGCCCCAAGCCGGCACCGAGGCGCCGCTGTTCGTGGTGCAGAAGCACGCGGCCAAGCGCGCCGGGTTTGCACTGGGCTCTCCGGCTCGAGCACGGCGCGTGCTGCGGAGCTGGGCGGTGCGCAAAGGCCCCTCGCTCGATCCCGCCGATCGGCGGCTCGCGGCATGTCGAGGACCATCCGCGCGACTACGCCGACTTCCAGGGCGCGATCCCGGAGGGCCAGGTACGGCGCCGGCACGGTCGAGACCGGGGACCGGGGCAGCTGGGTGCCGATCGGCGATCCTCGAAGCGCTCAGCGCCGGCGATAGGCTTCGTTCGATTTCAGGGGGCGCGTTCGCCCGCAACACGAGGGGGAAATCGATGGGTGACATGAATACGCGGATTTTGCTCCGCCGGCGGCCGGCGGGCGCCGTCACGCCGGACGATTTCGAGCTCGATCAGGGCGATATCCCGCAGCCGGGGCCGGGGCAGGTGCTGGTGCGGCACACGTTCTTGTCGCTCGACCCGTACATGCGCGGGCGGATGAGCGATGCAAAGAGCTACGCGAAGCCGGTCGAGATCGGCGCGGTGATGGAGTGTCAGGCCGTGGGCGTGGTCGAACGGTCCGAGGCGCCGGGGTTCGCACCCGGCGACACGGTCGTGGGCGGCTACGGATGGCAGGCATTCGGCGTGGTGGATGCGGTACAGCTGCGCAAGCTTCCTTCCGACGTGGCGCCATCGCTGGCGCTGGGCGTGCTGGGGATGCCGGGGCTCACGGCCTATCTTGGCATGACAGACATCGGCCAGGCGAAGCCGGGCGAGACGGTCCTCGTCTCGGCCGCCTCGGGCGCGGTCGGTTCGGTCGTGGGCCAGATCGCCCGCAACGTCGGCGCCCGAGTGGTGGGCGTCGCAGGCGGCGCTGACAAATGCACCTTCGCCAAGAACGAACTCGGGTTCGATGCCTGCGTGGACCACCGGGCAGGCGAGCTCGACGTAGCACTGGACGCGACCTGTCCCGATGGCGTCGATGTCTATTTCGAGAACGTGGGCGGCGCAGTGCAGCGGGCCGTGTTCCCCCGGCTGCGCGACTTCGGCCGCATGGTGATGTGCGGCATGGTCGCCGAATACAACGACCCCTCGCCCGCACCCGGCCCCAATCTGATGAGCACGGTCCGCAAGCGGCTGCGGAATCCAAGGCTTCATTGTCTCTGATCAATGGCACCGTCTCGACGAATGGCTGGCGATCGCCGTGCCGTGGATTAAGGAGGGCCGGCTGAAATATCGCGAGGACGTCGTGGATGGGATCGCGAACGCGCCCGAGGCATTCGTCGGCCTGCTGGCGGGACGCAACTTCGGCAAGCTGTTAATCCGGGTTTAGGAGGGGGCCGGATTCGGATGCGGCCGTCGACGGGATTCGAGCGTTGGCTCGAAGCCTTGGGCCCGGCTCGGCAGCGCGGAATGAAACGCGCCATTGTGGCACTGGCGCCCCAACTCGCGATCGTCCTGCATCGGATGTGGGTCGATGAAACCGAATCCCGATGGACACGCGAGGCGCCGTAGCCGCTTCCAGCAAGCCCTAAGGACTGCGGTCCGCCACAAAGTTTCGAGTTCCGCTCCGGCGGAAAGACGTCCCTCGCGGGGAGGGATGAAACGACGCCGCTGAAACGATCGACCCTGCCTCTTCGGAGAGCAAGGGCGTATGCCGGGAAAGAGAAAAGCGAATGGAAGGATTTGCGTCATGCCGGCCGATTAGAGAAATCGTCACACATCGGAGGTCTTCGCGTCATCGCTTGCGCGGCCTGCGGGCGACAACGATGCGGGCACGCGGCGCTGAATCCGAGGCCGGCAGCGCGGGCGCGCGCGCCGCTTCACGCTTCGGCGCCAGATCCGGCAAGCGCTGATCCACATCGAAAAAGCCGCGCCAGGGATCCTGCTTGAGGCGGGCGAGCCGGTCCGGCACCGTCCGCAGCGTGAAGCGGGCGGGATCGAGCTTCGCGTTCACCTCGTCCCAGGCGAGCGGCGTCGCGACCATGGCGCCGGGACGGGCGCGCGGGCAGAACGAGCCGATCGCCGTGTTGCCGATCGCGTTGCGCAGCCAGTCGATGAGGATGCGGCCGTGCCGGTCGGCGATCTTCACGTGCGCGACGTAGCGGTCCGGTGCCTCCGCGATCATAAGTTCGGCGAAGGCGCGGCAGAAGGTCTTCACCCGCTCCCAGTCCCAGTCCGGCGACGGCGTCAGCGGCACCACGACGTGCAGCCCCTTGCCGCCCGTGGTGCGGCAGAACGAGGTGAGCCCGAGCTGGCCGAGCCGGTCGCGCACCGCATGCGCGCTCCGCACCACCTCCGCCCATTCCACGCCCTCGCCGGGATCGAGGTCGAACACGACCCAATCCGGATGCAGCGGATCGGCTTCGCGCGCGCCCCAGGCGTGCAGCTCGATCGCCGACATCTGCGCCATGGCGATCAGCCCGTCGGCATCGTCCAGCGCCACGTAGGGCGACCCCGCCGCGCCGCCGTCGCGCACCTGCGGCGGGAACAGGCCGTCGGTGCGCTTCTGGAAGAAGCGTTCACGGCCGATGCCTTCCGGGCAGCGCACGATGCCGAGCGGCCGGTGCGCGAGGCCGGGCAGCGCCGCCTCCGCCACGGACTGCCAGTATTCAGCGAGCTCCAGCTTGGTGATGCCGGGCCAGAGCTGCCGGTCGGCGTGGCTCAGCGTCACCCCGCCGACCGTCTTCACCCCGCGCTTCGGCGCCCGCGCCACCACGATGCCGCTGGAACGGGCGGGCGCGGATCTCGGCCGCACGGCATGCGGCAGTGGCGGCACCACGGCTTTCCGGCGCGGCGCCTTGCTGACCGTGGTCTGCACAGCGCGCCGCGGCCGAAGTGCGGTGCGTTTGGCTTCCCGGTCCGGGACATCCCGCACCACCTCTGCCGCGGGCTTGTCCTCGCGCAGGCCGAGATACACCGGATGCCGCAGCCGGCCCTCGCCGGACCAGGTGCCGTATTGCACCTCGGCGACCAGTTCGGGCCGCACCCAGTTGATGTCGTTGCTGAGCGGATCGCCGGAGATCAGCAGGCCAGGCGGCGGCGCGGCCGCCAGCTTTTCGAGCTTGGCCCGCAGGTATGCGAGCTCTTGCTCGCTGAAGCCGGTGCCGACCCCGCCCGCGTAGTGCAGCCTTCCGTCCTGGTCGTAGTAGCCGACATGCAGCGAGCCGAGACCGGGCCGCGCGCCGCCCGGCGGCGTCCAGCCGAGCACGATGAATTCCTCGCGGCCGTGGCACTTCACCTTCAGCCAGGCATTGCCGCGGCCGCCCCGGTACGGCGCGTCTGCCTGCTTGCAGATGATCCCTTCCAGCCCCATGGCGCAGGCTTGCCGGCGCATCGCGGTGGGATCGCCCGCGAGGTGGTCGCTGTAGCGCAAGGTGCCTTGCCAATCCGCAAGACCGGACAGCGCCTGCTTGCGCTCGATCAGCTTGCAGGGGCGCAGATCCCAGCCGTTCAGGTGCAAGAGGTCGAAGACGAAGAAGAACAGCCGGTCGTCGCGGCCCTCGGACAATGCCGCCTGCAGGTCGTGGAAGCTGGATTTTCCGTCCGGGCGCAAGGCGACCATCTCGCCATCCAGCAGCGCCGTTTGCACATCCAGTCGCGCGAAGGCGGCGGCGAGCGCAGGCAGCCGGGCGGTCCAGTCATGGCCGTTGCGGGTCACCAGCCGCGCCGTGCCGCGCTCGATCCAGACCAGCATCCGGTAGCCGTCGAACTTGATCTCGCTGATCCAGCCCGCGCCCTCCGGCGGTGCTTCGGCGATGGCGCAGAGCTGCGCCGCCTGCGTGTTCGGCAGCGCGCCGCGCACCGCGCCCGGCGCGGGCGGCGTTTCGGCCCCTTGTTCCGCGGGGGCTTGCTCGGGTGAGCGGAACGGGATCTCCGCCTCCAACGTGAGCGCGTCGACACCCGGCCGCTCGTGCTCGTCGTGCCCCTTGATGAGGAACCAGGCATCCTGCCGCTCGCGCTCGCGCCGCTTCAGCCGGACCAGATGGAAGCGGCCCTGGAGCCGCTGACCGTGCAGCACGAATTGCAGATCGCCCTTGCGCATCCCGGATTCCGGATCGCCGATCGGCGCCCAGCTGCCGCGGTCCCAGGTCTCGACCGTGCCGGCGCCGTACTGACCCTCCGGGATCGCGCCCTGGAAGTCCGCGTAATCGAGCGGATGGTCCTCGACATGCGCCGCGAGCCGCCGGTCAGCCGGATCGAGCGAGGGTCCCTTGCGCACCGCCCAGCTCCACAGCACGCCGCCATGCTCGAGCCGCAGATCCCAGTGCAACCCGGCGCGCTTGGCCGCGTGCTTCTGCACCACGAACAGCGGCGCCGCCGTGCCCGGCTTGGGTTCGCCCGGCGCGGGCTCGGCGGTGATCGTGAAATCGCGCTTGGCGCGGTAGGTCCGGATCGAGGTGTCGCGGACGGGCGGGTTTCGGCATGAGAGGAAAACGTGCGGAGCGGGGGTGATTTCCACGCCTTTGCCCGAAGCGCCCGAGTTCCTCAGGTTGCGAACAGCTCGACGTCATAGGCAAATCGCGGCGGCACGCAGTCGTGGTGACAACGCTGCTCGCGCGAGGTGGTACGCCGTGGAGGCCCCGATCGCCTAGCCGACCTGCTCCACCTTCAGGCTGCCGCGCGGAAGCGGTCTCAGAATGTCCTTCGCCGAGCTGCGCGGATCCAGCCAGCGCGCCCAGTCCTCGCGTTTAAGCACCACGATTTGCCGGTTGTGATAAGGCGCGACGTCCGGACCGGGCTCGGTCGTCAGCATCGTGAAAGCTTCGCCGATGTCCGTATCGCGCCAGATGCCGGCGATGCAGAACCAGGGCTCATCCGTCTTGGTGAACAGCCACTTGTGCTTTCGCTTGCTCTTCGGGTCGCTGTGGGTCGTGAACTCGTAGAATCCGTCGGCGATGATGAGGCAGCGACCGCTGGTGAACTCCCGGCTCTCCGATCGAAGTTATAGACCGGCTTGCCGCCGGGCCCGGGCCAGCTCCATCTGCGCTGCACGAGATCGGCCGCGCCCGGATCGTCAATGGCAGCCCGAACAATCGGGCCGGTGTCGGTGATCCGCACATCGTCCCGCGGCTGAAGGTTCGGCATGCCTTCAGGGAAGCGAATACGAATTTTGATGTCGCTGAAGTCTTG
>CAWEHU010000032.1:0-19683 GCA_963808965.1 uncultured Alphaproteobacteria bacterium | reverse complement strand
AAGGCGCTCGTCGTGTAACGGGACGCCGTCGCGTAGTACCGTTGTTGCAGATAGGCTACCATCGAGAAATACGCGTCGCTCACCGCGGGGTCGAGCGTGAACCCGTCATAGTTGACGATCAGCGCGACCTTGCGGCCGATTGCTAGGCAACGGCTCTCGAACTCGCGCCGGACCAGCTCGACATCATCGAGGGTGCGGACCGCGAACCCCTCGAAATTGGCGAACAAAGTGTTGCGCTCAGGATCGTAAGTGAGGCGATCGGCAAGCCCGAGCCCGAGCAGCCGATGCTCAAGCCCCATCGGGCCCGGCTGAAAAATCCGCGCATCCATCGGCTGCGGATCGCGGATGACGGGGCGGAAATCCATATGCGCGAGGATGTCGCGCTCCAGATCGATTCCGGGCGCGATCTCCACGAGCTCCATGCCGAGCCCGGTGCGCCGGAACACGCAGCGCTCGGTCACGTAGCAGACCGGCTGGTCGCGTTCCGCGGCGTAGCTACCGCTGAATGTCACCTGCTCGACCCGCTCGATGAATTTGCGAGACTTTCCTTCCCGGACGATCCGGAGGCGTCCGTCCTCAATTGCGATTGCGAGACCGCCGGCGGTGAAGGTTCCGGCAAACACGAGTTTGCGCGCATTCTGGGTGATGTTGATGAACCCGCCGGCGCCCGCGAGACGGCTGCCGAAACGGCTGACATTGACATTCCCTTCGGCATCCGTCTGCGCCATGCCGAGGCAGGCGAGATCCAGGCCCCCGCCGTCATAGAAATCAAATTGCTGGTTTTGCTGGATGACGGCTTCCGGATTGATCGCCGCCCCGAAATCGAGCCCGCTTTGCGGCACGCCGCCAATAATGCCGGGCTCCGCGGTGAGCGTGATGTAGCGCAGCACCTTCTCCTCGGCGGCAATGGCAGCGACGCCCTCGGGCATGCCGATACCGAGATTCACCACACCGCCGAGCGGAAGCTCCATCGCCGCGCGGCGTCCGATGAGCTTGCGTTCGTCGAGTGGCATCGGCGCGATACGATCGAGCGGCACGCGGAGCTGACCGGAGAAGGCATGGTTGTGCACCGTCGCGTAGGTCTGCCAGTGATTCTCCGGCCGCGCGACCACGACGCAATCGACGAGCACGCTGGGTACGTGAACCTTGCGCGGATCGAGCGAGGCCTCGGCGGCGATCCGCTCCACCTGCGCAACCACGAGGCCGCCCGAGTTCCTGGCCGCCATCGCCGCCGGCAGCGTATCTAGCGTCAGGGCCTCGCGTTCGAAGGTGATGTTGCCCGCGAGATCGGCGGTTGTGCCGCGTATCAGGGCGATATTGATGGGGAATGATTTGTAGAACAGCCACTCCTGCCCGTCGATCTCCGTGAGCCGGACCAGATCCTCGCTTGTGAGCGTGTTGATCTTGCCCCCGTCCTGGCGCGGATCGACGAAGGTTCGCAGTCCGACGCGCGTCGTGAGTCCCGGGCGCCCCCCGGCTATCTCGCGATAGAGCTGCGCGATACAGCCGAGCGGCAGGTTGTAAGCCTCGATCGATTCGTCGAGCGCAAGCGCGCACAGCTTCGGCAGCAGCGCCCAGTGGCCGCCGACCGCGCGCTTGACCAGACCGCGATGCGCTAGATGATTAAGGCCGCGATCCTTGCCGTCCCCCGGTGCGGCCGTGAAAACGAGCGTCAGATCCTTCGGCTGCTGTGTGCCGAGGAAGCGATTCTCGATTGCGAGGATCAGCTCGTCCGGCGTGCCGATGCCGACGAACCCGGAGACCGATACCGTATCGCCGTCCCGGATCACCGCGGCTGCTTCTTCGGGCGAAACGACCTTGTTCTTCACGTTTCAGAACTCGATGAGTTGGCGAACGGCACGGCCCTCGTGCAGCCGGTCGAAGCCTTCGTTGATTTCTTCCAGCCTGAGCCGCCCGCTCATCAGTCGGTCCACGGGCAGCCGGCCGCGCTGATACAGCTCGATGAACCGAGGTATGTCGCGCGCCGGGACGCAGGTGCCGATATAACTGCCCTTCACCGTGCGTTCTTCGGCCACGAGGTTGACCAGCGGCAGCGGCAAGGTCGCGGTCGGGGGCGGCAGCCCGGCGGTGACCGTGGTCCCGCCGCGCCGAGTGATCTTGTAGGCCAAATCCATCGCGCGTACCGCGCCGGCCATCTCGAAGGCGAAGTCCACCCCGCCGCCAGTCAGCGCGCGCACCTGCTCGGCGGCGTCCTCGGCGCGGGCGTTCACCGTCGCGGTCGCACCGAGCTGGCGCGCAAGCCCGAGTTTTTCGTCGGAGAGGTCGATCGCGATGATTTGCCGCGCGCCGGCCGCTACGGCGCCGAGCAGCGAAGCGAGCCCGACGCCCCCGAGCCCGATCACGGCCGCCGCCTGGCCAGCCTGTAGCTTCGCCGTATTGACGACCGCACCGACCCCCGTCAGCACCGCGCAGCCGAACAGCGCCGCCTCCACGAACGGGAGGTCGGGCGTGATCTTCACCAGCGACCGCCGCGACACCACCGCGTGATCGGCGAATGCCGAGCAGCCGAGATGGTGGTTCACCACCGTCCCGTCGCAATGTAGCCGGCGTGCGCCCGACAGCAAGGTGCCCGCGCCGTTGGCCGCCGCCCCCGGCTCGCACAGCGCCGGACGCCCTTCCGCGCAGGGCAGGCAATGGCCGCAGCTCGGCATGAAGACCATCACCACATGATCGCCCGGGGCGAGGTCGGTCACGTCCTCGCCCAATTCCTCGACGACGCCGGCCGCCTCGTGCCCGAGCGCCATCGGCATCGGCCGCGGCCGGTCGCCGTTGATGACTGAGAGGTCGGAGTGGCACAGTCCGGCCGCCACAATCCGCACCAGGACCTCGCCCCGGCCGGGCGGATCGAGCTCGACTTCCTGGATCGAGAGCGGCTTGGAAGCAGCATAGGGCGGCTCTGCGTCCATACTGTTGAGCACCGCGGCCGTGATTTTCATGCGCGTTTTCCCGGTTGAAGACTTAGGCCAGCTGCGCGGCGGGCACCCGGTTGCGAAGTTCCTCGACCAGCACCCGGGTGTTCTCGGAATAGTCCACCGGCACGGTCACGAGCTGCACCCCGCCGCCCCGGAACGCCGCATCGAGCGCCGGGACCAGCCCCTCTGCGTGCTCGACCCGGCTGCCCTTGGCACCATAGGACTCGGCGTAGCGCACGAAATCCGGATTACCGAAGGTTAGACCGAAATCCGGAAAGTCGTCCGCCGCCTGCTTCCAGCGGATCATGCCATAGGCATTGTCCTGCAGGATGAGCACGACCAGGTTCAGGCCCAGCCGCACGGCGGTTTCCATCTCCTGACTGTTCATCATGAAGCCGCCATCGCCGCACACCGCCAGAACCCGCCGCTCGGGATAGAGCAGCGCGGCCATCATCGCCGACGGCAGGCCCGCGCCCATCGTGGCGAGCGCATTGTCAAGCAAGAGCGTGTTCGCCACCCAGGTCCGGTAGTTGCGCGCGAACCAGATCTTGTACATGCCGTTGTCGAGCGCCACGATCCCGTCCTCGGGGATGACCTGGCGCACGTCATGCACGATGCGCTGCGGCGTCAGTGGAAAACGGGATTCGGTCTCGCGGTCGACGATGCGTGCGAGAATGCTGTCCCGCATCGAAAGCAAGGCCCCCGCATTCCGCAACTGGCCCTCAAGCCGGTCGGCGAGCAGTTCGAGGCTGGGGCCCAGATCGCCCACGACTTCCGCATTCGGGAAATAGACTTGCTCCACATTGGCGGGGGTGTAGCTGACATGGATCACCTTCGGCCCGCCCGGCCCCATGATGAAAGGCGGCTTCTCGATCGTGTCGTGTCCGATGGCGATGATGAGGTCGGCGCGGTCGATCGCCTCATGCACGTAGTCCCGCTCGGAGAGTGCGGTCGTGCCCATGTAGAGATTCGTCCCGCCCGGCACCGTGCCCTTGCCCATTTGCGTGGTGAAGAAGGGGATACGTGTGCGCCGGACGAAGCCCGCGAGCCCGGTGGTCGAGCGCGGACGACTTGCCGCCGCGCCCAGCATCAAAAGCGGCCGCTCCGCCCCGAGGATCATCTCGGCCGCCCGGTCCAGCGCCGCCCGGTGCGCCACCGGAATGTCGATCGGGTGCGGCGTGATCGGCGGAATGTCGGGGCACTCCTCGCCGGCGATGTCCTCCGGCAATTCGAGATGCACCGGCCCCGGCCGCTCCTGCTGCGCCACGCGGAACGCTTCGCGCACGATTGAGGGAATGGTTTGCGTGCTGACGATCTGCCGCGCCACTTTGGTGAGCGGCGCCATGCTGGCAACGACGTCCACAATCTGGAAGCGCGCCTGCTTGCTGGTCATGATCCCCTTTTGACCGGTGAGCAGGATCATCGGCATGGCGCCGAGCAGGGCGTAGGCGGCGCCGGTCGAGAAATTGAGCGCCCCTGGGCCGAGCGTCGCGATGCAAACGCCCGGCTTGCCGGTCAGTCGGCCGTAAGTCGCCGCCATGAACGCCGCCGCCTGCTCGTGGCGTGTCAGCACCAGCTCGATCGTCGAGCTGCGCAGCGATTCGACGACATCAAGGTTCTCCTCGCCGGGCACGCCGAAAATCCGCTCGACGCCCTCGTTCTCGAGCGCGGCTACCAGCAGGTCAGAGCCCTTTGTCATGTGAACGTTCCCCTATCGCCTGAATGGCGCGGCGCATGAAGGGCGGAGGGCGTCCGGGCTGGGAAGAAGAGTGAAACCTCCCACGCCAACCAGCTTTGGGCGCCAACCCGCCGATTTCATAAATGCAACAAGGTCCACCTTAAGCGACCAGCGCCCTGATCTGCCGGCTGGCGACGGTGAGCATGGCGAGATCGGGCGGCGTCGTGCGCGCGATGTCGGTCAGAATGCCCTGCACACGCGAACCCGGGCCGGTACGCTGGGCGAGCCAGACCTGTAGGCCATCACCCGATCCGTCGACGCCTTCGGCGACCAGACGGCGCGCGATTTCGCGTTGCTGGGCATAGGAGTCGTCGATGAGCGCGTCGACCGCAAGATGTTGCCACTCGGTGGCGGCCGGCATCATCCGCGCCTGCCGGCGCAGCGTCAGCAGACCGACGGACGCGCCGGCGGCGAAGTACAACTTGGCCACATCCCCGATGTCGCGGCGCGTCTCCTCGCTGATCTGGACGATGTCCATCGCGGTGCTGAGCGTGTTGAGAATCACGATCCGCTCGGCTAGCCCAGCGGGGGCGCCGCTTTCCATGTACGCTGTGCGCCGGGTCTCGTTCACCTCGCGCTCGCGTTGCGGCAGCAGTTCGGTCACCCGTTCGGCGAGCGCCCGCACGCCTGGCTGGAACTGATGGGTCCGTGCCGCGATGTCGAGCGGCAGGCCCGAGAGTAGGAACCAGCGCACCGCTTGATCGACGATCGAACCGACCGCCAGAAACAACCGCGTCTGGGTCGCTGCGGGCACCCGATTGTCGAGCGCCTCGATCGCATGCCAGACCGAAGCCAGATCGAACACATGGCGCACAATCAAATAGGCCCGCGCGGTCGATGCCGAAATCGTGGCCGGTTCGCGCCTGCGAATCCTCGATGAAGCTGGGCCCCATGCGATTGACCAGGTTATTGGCCACGCAGGTCGCGATGATCTCGCGGCGCAGCCGATGCCCATTCAGGACTTCCGGCGCGATGCTGCGCATCCGCTCCGGGAAGTAGGCCAGCAGCTCGGACCGCAGCTCCGGTTGATCGGGTAGATCCGATGACAGCAGCTCGTCATAGAGCACGTTTTTTGCGTACGCCAGCAGCACCGCGATCTCCGGCCGTGTCAGCCCGCGTTTGGCAGCGGCGCGCTGGGCGATCGTCTCGTCGTTCGGCAGGAACTCGACCGCACGGTCCAGCCGGCCTCGGCGCTCCAGCGCGCGCATCAGAGAGACTTGATTCTCGAGGAGGGCGGGCGCTTCCGCTTCGGCCAGCGTGATCGCCAGCGTCTGAAGATAATTGTCCTCCAGCACCAGCGTTTCGACCTCATCGGTCATCGATGCGAGGAACGATGCGCGATCCTTGGCCGCGATAGGGCCGGCGCCGACCAGGTCGCCCACCCCGATCTTGATGTTGACCTCGTGATCGGAGGTATCCACCCCGGCCGAATTGTCGATCGCGTCGGTATTGAGTTTGCCGCCGTTCAGGGCGAATTCGATGCGAGCGCGCTGAGTCATCGCCAGATTGGCGCCTTCACCGACCACCTTGGCCCGGAGCGACGGCGCATCGACGCGAAGATTGTCGTTGGCCCGATCGCCGGCGTCGGCATGACTTTCGTTCGACGCCTTCACGTAGGTGCCGATGCCGCCGAACCACAGCAGATCCACATCGTGCCGCAGCAGCGCCTGTATCAGCCGCTGCGGGGACAGGCTCTCCGGGCCCAAACCGAAACGCGCGCGCGCTTCCGGCGACAGCGTGATCGACTTGGCCGCGCGCTCGTAGATCCCGCCGCCCTTGGAGATCGCCTGCGAATCGTAGTCCTTCCAGGTCGAGCGCGGCAGATCGAACAACCGCTTCCGTTCGATCCAGCTCCGCTCCGGGTCGGGATCGGGGTCGAGGAAGATGTGCATGTGGTTGAAGGCGGCGATCAGCTTGATGTGCCGTGACAACAGCATGCCGTTGCCGAATACGTCGCCCGCCATATCGCCGACGCCGATGCACGTGAAATTGGTGGTCTGGATGTCGGTCCCGAGCTCTCGGAAGTGGCGCTTGACCGCCTCCCACGCGCCTTTCGCGGTGATGCCCATAACTTTGTGGTCGTAGCCGACCGAGCCGCCGCTGGCGAACGCATCGTCAAGCCAAAAACCGTACTCGGCGGCAACGCCATTGGCGATGTCGGAAAAGGTTGCGGTCCCTTTGTCGGCGGCGACGACGAGGTAGGGATCGTCAGGATCGCGCCGCACTACGTCGCGCGGCGGCACGATCGCGTCTCCCTGGAAATTGTCGGTCAGATCCAACAGGCCCGACATGAGCAGCTTGTAGCAGGCCACCACCTCGGGCATCAGCGCCTCGCGTCCGCCGGGCGGCGGACGCTTGACGACGAAGCCGCCCTTGGAGCCGATCGGCACGATCACGGCGTTTTTGACCATCTGCGCCTTCATCAGGCCGAGGATCTCGGTGCGGAAATCTTCCTTGCGGTCCGACCAGCGGATGCCGCCGCGCGCGACCTTGCCGCCGCGCAGATGACAACCCTCCATGCGCGGACTGTAGACGAAGATTTCGAACAACGGCCGTGGCAATGGCAGCAGGTCAATCTCCTGGCTGGCGAGCTTCACCGAGAGATAGGGCTTGGGCTGCCCCGCCGCATCGCGCTGATAGAAGTTGGTTCGGAGCGTCTTGCGCATCAGCAGAAGAAAGCTGCGCAAAATACGATCTTCATCGAGATTTTCGACCTGCTCCATCGCGTCCAGGAACTCCTTCTGGATCGCCTCCGCTTCCGCCTCACGTTTTTCCGATGGCCGCCCGGGGTCGAACTGCGTCTCGAACAGCCGCACCAGCAACTGCGCCAGGTGTGGATAGGCGCTCGCCGTGTCCTCCATATAGGCCTGACTGAAGCTGCTGCCGGCCTGCCGTATGAATTTGCAGTAAGTCCGCAACACCACGATTTCGCGCGCCGACAGGCCGGCAGTCAGCACCAAACGGTTGAACCCGTCATCCTCCAACGCGCCTACCCAAACCTGGCGGAGCGCGTCCTCGAGCCGCCGGCCCATCGCGTGGTCCCCGGCAGACGCCTGCTTCGGGGCCAGCGCCTGGAACTCCTGAATCCACACCGGCGCCTCAGCGCCGCGCGGCGTCACCTTGAACGGGATCTCGTTCACCACCCGCAGGCCCAGATTCTCCAGCATCGGCAGGATGTCGGACAAGGCGGCCGGTTCGCCCAGATGGAACGTCTTCAGGCGCAACGCTCCATCCTCGATTTGCGAAAGCGCCACTGCGATTGGCGCGCCCCCGGTCACCTCCTCAATGAGCCCGATGTCCTCGATCGCCGCCTCGGCGGGGAAATGCTCGATATAGCCGGGAGGAAAAGCGTGCGCGAAGCGCCGCAGGGTCTCGGGGGTTGCAGCCGCGCCTCGAGCCCGGACCAGCGCTTCGTTCAGCCGGTCGGACCATGCCCGGCCGGCCTCGATCAGCCGGCGCTCGATCTCGAGCGGCGGAGACGTCGGGAACCTGGCCGGGTGTGGTCGCGAGCATGAAATGGATGCGCGCCAGCGTCGACTCATCGAAATGGGTGGAGTTGGATCTGACCGCGCCGTTGAAGGCTTGTTCGAGGATCGCCGCTATGCGCCTGCGGATCTCCGCATTATAGCGCTCCCGCGGCATATAGACCAGGCAGGTGACGAAGCGTTCGAACGGATCGCGCAAAACAAACAGCGCCACGCGCGGGCGCTGCTGCAAATGCAGGATCCCGAGCGCTGTCTCCAATAACTGAGTTTCGTCGATCTGAAACAGCTCATCCCGCGGGAACGTATCAAGGATGTGTCGGAGCGCCTTGGCGTCGTGCCGATCGGGAGCGAAGCCGGAGCGCTCCTGGCAACGGCGGACTTTTTGCCGCAGCAGCGGAATCTCGCTCGGCGGGCGAAGATAAGACTCGGCGGTGAACAGGCCCAGCAGCAATCTGCAGGCCGGTGACCTCACCGGCCGTATCGAATTTCTTGACGAGGATCGTGTCCATCGGGGCCGCTCGATGCACGGGCGACCTGCGGGTCGCTTTGGCGGTCATCGTCAGTTGCGGCGAGCGCAAGAAGGCCTGCAAATCGGGAGGGATTTGCGTAAGCAGTCCGCAAGCCGTCGAAGACCAGGTAATCATCGCTGCTCAACAATCCCTTGCCGGAACCGGGCACAACCCCGAGGCCCGATTCGCCGAGCGTATATTCGCGATAGCCGAAGAAAAGAAAGTTCCCATCATCGAGCCAGTTGAGGAAAGCCGCGGCCTCGGACGCTTCGGGCGCAGCCGCTGCTTGTTGGACGTGTTCCGCTTCATCGGCGATCTGCTTGACGAGCTGGCGCATCGTGGGCAGGTCATTGACCACCGCGCGTACGTCCGCCAGCACGCCCGTCAGCCGATCGACTATGGCTGCGCGACGCTCGTCATCGGCATCGCCGGCGAGCTCTATGTGCATCAGCGATTCGTCGATTCCGCCTGCGATATCCGGCCCGCAGTTCGTCAGACGACCAGTTCCGTCGCGCTGCACCGATAAGACCGGATGGATGACGAGCTGAACTTCGAGGCCAAGGCCGGTCAGCGCGGCGGTGACGCTGTCCACGAGGAATGGCATGTCATCGTTGACGATCTGCACGATGCTGTGGCCGTCTAACCACGTCTCCTCGGTCCCGGATGGCGAGAGGACGCGGATTTTGGGCTGACCGACCTGACGTTCGGCGGCGAAGCGCCACAACGAAAGCGCCGCATCCGACAGATCCGATGGGGCGCGAGGAACCACGTCATCCGGCGGCTACGTGCTCGTAGAAGGCCTGGACGAAGCGCCTGATCGCGCGGGCGTCGCTACTGATCGCCGCCGCATGGGCGGAGGCCAACCCGGCCGCTTGCTCGATGACGGCGTGCTTCTGGTCCTCACTGCTGTGCAGCATTGGCGCCTCTCCTGGACGTAGCATTTTTGGCTGAGCGGGGGTTTATTGCCGGCCCAGCGGTAAAATTGGCGGCTGTGCGATTAGTGCTTACCCGACTCACGCGCCTTCCACCGCCTCGCCGATCGACAACAGGCTCGCATTGCCGCCTGCCGCGGTGGTGTCGGTGGCGAGTGTGCGTTCGGTGACGAAGCGGTGCAGGTAATGCGGCCCACCAGGAACCGGATCGCCGCCGGGAACCACGATGCCGTCGCCGGTCAGCACGAGAGGTATGATTCGGTCGTCCCGCGCGGCGAGCGTAGCCTGGATGGGCTTCGCCTCGGTGATCGGTCCGGCGACGGCGACGCCATCGACCCGCCGATCCGAAGCGAGCGCCCCAATTTCGCCGCTGAGCGCAACGCCGATCCTCAGAACGCCCGGTGGCAAACCCGCCTCCTCCAACGCGGTGCGCAAGGCGTGGAGGCTCTTTGTTGAAGGCCCGACAGCGATCACGGCGTTGCCGCCGGCGAGGGCGGCCGCGACTTGACCGAGCGACGCACTGCGCGTGGCGTCCGCCGCGGTGACGCAAACAAAAATCCCGCGCGGATGCAGCGAGAGCTCGTTCTGCTCACCAGTCGGTCCCGGCATCAGCTCCGATTCCGCCATCTCACCGCGCGATTGGCCTGCGAAGCTGTAAAGGAACTCGGCGACCTCGCTCCCAAGCGCAGGTTCAATCCGCTCCGCCGCTCGTTCGAGAATCGTCGCCCGCTGGTCCGCAGGCATCGTGGCCCAAACGGCCTGAGCTTGTGCCACCTCCTTCAACTCGGCGATGCCGAGCTTCTCGCCTCCTGCAGCCGCCGGTTCATCGATCGTGGGGCGCGCCGCCTCCCCGCCCGCAGCGACCTCCTCGGCCGCGAAGCGCGGAAGATAATGCGGGCCGCCCGCCTTCGGTCCGGTTCCGGAGAGGCGTTCGCCGCCGAACGGCTGTACCCCGACCACCGCACCGATTTGGTTGCGATTGACGTAGGTGTTGCCAATTTGCGTGCGGTCGCGGATATAGCGCACGGTCTCGTCGATACGGCTGTGGATGCCCATGGTGAGGCCGTAGCCGGTGTCATTGATCGCCTCGATCACCTGATCGAGACGGTTGCCTTGATAGCGGATCACGTGCAGAACCGGGCCGAACACCTCGCGTTGCAAGCGCGACAGGCGGTCGATCTCGAAGGCGGCCGGCGCGACGAAACTGCCGTGCTCGGTCCGCGGCCCGGCCTTTACCCGGCGAATGAGACGACCCTCGCTCAGCATGCGCTTGATGTGGCCGTCGAGCATGGACTTTGCTTCGTCATCGATGACCGGGCCCACATCCGTCGATAGCAGGGCGGGATCGCCGAGCACCAGCTCGTCCATGGCGCCGGCGAGCATGTCGACCACCTTGTTGGCGACGTCCTCCTGCACGAACAAAACCCGCAAGGCCGAACAGCGCTGGCCCGCGCTTTGAAAGGCCGAGACGCAGACATCGTTGACGACCTGTTCGGGAAGCGCGCTCGAATCCATGATCATCGCGTTCTGTCCGCCGGTTTCCGCGATCAGTGGCGGCATCGTTGACGTGCGGCGCGCGAGGGTGCGGTTGATGATCTTGGCCACGTCGGTCGAGCCCGTGAAGCAGACACCAGCGATGCGTTCATCGGCCACGAGCGCGCCGCCGACCGTAGCGCCGTCACCCGGAAGCAAGTGCAGCACATCCGGCGGGATGCCCGCCTCGTGCAGAAGGCGCACGGCCGCGGCGGCGATCAGCGGCGTCTGTTCGGCCGGCTTGGCGATCACGGCGTTGCCTGCGACCAACGCCGCCACGACCTGACCGGTGAAGATCGCGAGCGGGAAGTTCCACGGGCTGATGCACACAAACACGCCACGACCGCGTGAGCCGAATTGAACGGCGTGCGTCAGCCGGCACGCGCAGCGGGTGCTCACGACCGAAATCCTGCCTCGCCCGCACGGCGTAGTAGCGGCAGAAATCGACCGCCTCGCGAATCTCGGCGACCGCGTCCGGCACGGTCTTGCCGGCCTCCAGCACGGCGAGCGTCATCAGCTCGCTCATGCGGGCTTCCATCAAATCGGCCGTGCGCTCCAGGCATTTCGCGCGCTGCTCAACGGGTTGCGCGTTCCACCCTGGGACCGCCGCTTCCGCCGCCGCTAACGCCTGCTCGACGTGTTCCGCTCCGGCCTCGGTGATACGGCCGACGACGCGGCGGCGGTCGGCGGGCGAGGTGAGTGGGCGTCCGCCGCCATCCAGCTGCTGGCCGCCGATGATCGGGCCGGCATCGAAGGTCAGCGTCTCCGCCCGGGCCATCTCGGCTGCCAGAGAGGTGAGTGTCGCCCGGTCGAACAGGTCGATCCCTTTGGAGTTGCGCCGCTCGGGTCCGTAGAGATTGGGCGGAGTGGGGATGCGCGGATGTGGAATATAGGCCAGCCCGCTGACCTGCGTGATCGGATCGGCGATGATCTCCTCGATCGGCAGCCGCTCGTCCTGAATGCGATTGACGAAGCTGCTGTTGGCGCCATTCTCGAGTAACCGGCGCACCAGGTACGCGAGGAGATCCTCGTGCTGGCCCACAGGCGCGTAAATGCGACAGGGCACCCACATCTTGTCTTCGCCGACGACGAGATCGTAGAGCGCCTCGCCCATCCCATGCAGCCGCTGGAACTCGAAATCGCGGCGGTTGCCGGCGAATTCGAGCACGGCCGCGACCGTGTGCGCGTTATGCGTGGCGAATTGAGGGAAGAAAGCAGTGGGGTCAGCGAGCAGCTTTTGCGCGCAGACGAGATAGGAGAGGTCAGTCGAAACCTTGCGCGTGAACACGGGATAGTCGGCGAGCCCGCGCTCTTGGCTGCGCTTGATCTCAGCGTCCCAGTAGGCGCCCTTGACCAGCCGGAGCATCAGCCGCCGGCCATGGCGGCGAGCCATGTCGGCGAGCCAATCGAGCACGAACGGGGCTCGTTTCTGGTAGGCTTGCACGACGACGCCGAAACCATTCCAGCCGGCCAGAATCCGCATCGCCTGAGACGGACTCGATCACGTCGAGGGAAATGTCGAGGCGATCGGCTTCCTCGGCGTCGACGGTGAGCCCGATCTTGGCCGTCTTGGCGTCGACGGCGAGCGCCTTGAGTTGCGGCGCCAGCTCATCCATCACGCGTTTCGCCTGGGCGAGCTCGTAGCGCGGATGCAAGGCCGAAAGCTTGACGGATATGCCGGGTCCATCGACCACGCCCTTGTCTCCGGCCGCGACCCCGATCGCGGCGATCGCCTCCTTATAAGCGGTGAAGTAGCGATCGGCGTCCTCCATGGTCCGGGCGGCTTCGCCGAGCATGTCGTACGAGTAGCGATAGCCGCGCCGCTCGAGCACCTTGGCGTTTTCGAGCGCCTCCTCGATGGTCCGGCCCATGACGAACTGCCGGCCCATGATCCGCATCGCCTGGTTGACGGCTTCGCGGATCACCGGCTCCCCGAGCCGCGCCACCAGCCGCCGCATTGTCCCGCCGATCGACTGGCCCTCGAAAGTGCCGAGCCGGATCACCCGGCCGGTGAGCATCAGCGCCCAGGTCGACGCATTCACGAACAGCGACTCGCTCTTGCCGAGGTGCCGTTCCCAATCGGCATGGGTGAGCTTGTCGCGGATCAACCTTTCCTGCGTTTCGTTATCCGGAATCCGCAGCAGAGCCTCCGCGATGCACATCAGGGTGACGCCTTCCTGCGTCGAGAGACCGTATTG
Source organism: uncultured Alphaproteobacteria bacterium (assembly GCA_963808965.1). GTDB lineage: Bacteria > Pseudomonadota > Alphaproteobacteria > Acetobacterales > Acetobacteraceae > CAWEHU01. Next base: position 6,355 of record CAWEHU010000032.1, on the reverse strand, counting down.
CTGCAGAAAGGCATCGATGCCGCCCTTTCCGACCCGGTTCGCGCGCACACCCTCGACCAGCTTGCTGGCGGTCGCGGCGATGTGCTGCCGCGTATCGGGCGTGATCTGAAGCCCAACGAGAAGCGCCTTCACGCGGGCGGTCTCGTCTGCGCGGAACGCCCCGGCGATTGCGGTTCGCAGAGGTGTCGGCGCAGGTAGGGGGGATTCGAAAACCATCGCCATGACGTAACTCCCTCTTCCGTTCGCGGCCGCGCGCGCTAACACTCGTAATCGAGATTCTGCCGATCTCGTTTCTTGCGGCGCATCGCCTGAGCCCCCCTTCTGTCAGGGAGATTCGAGGCCCCGTTCGTCGGCGGAACGCACTCACGCCACCTTTGTAGCGCCGAAGATTTCCTCCGGCATGTGCGAGACGATGTGGCGGACGGCGACGCCGTACTTGCTCTTTGCCCGCGCCACGATGTCCTGCCGGAGCCAATTCGAGCGCTCTTCCGGGAGGGTGGAAATGACGATCAGGTCCGGCCGGAAGTCCCGAACCGCATCATCCATGGCGTGCAGCGGCCGGTAGTCGCCGAGGTCTCCATCGACCCGCAGGCCTTCCCCGCGAAGGATCGAGAGGACGCTTTCGAGACGGTGCCGGGCCGCGGCTACGGTCGCGTCCGCCGACCAGGCTGCCCCCTGGCCGGTGTCCAGCGGCTGCGCGGGCGCGCAGACGAAGTAATCCGCATCGCGTTCGTTCTTCAGCCGGCGCAATTCGGTAAGCAACTCGCTTGCGCCAACTGTCTCATTCGCGACAACAAGGACGCGAGAGGCTGCGATGGCGGCGGTGGTTTCAGGCTGCGGAATGGCCGTCCCGGCCGGAAGCGGCCGCGGAGCGGCGGCCGGCAGCGGCGCGCCCTGACCGAGGCGGCGGTTGATCGGATAGGCGACGAGCACGACCGCAAGCGCGAGCAGGCTGAGGAACAGCTGTGACTGGGTATCCTCCCGCAGCCCCATCGAGATGAGCACGCCCACCATTGCCGCGATCGTCAGCAGGGTAAGAACGGGGTAGAACCACATCTTCACCCGCAGGCGGTCGAGCGGGATTCTTGGCCGCAGGACCAACTCGGAGACGCAGATCAGCAGATAGGCGAAGATGATGATTGCGCCCGAGGAGTTCAGCAGGAACAGGAAGACGGTCTTCGGCGACACGTACGCGGCGACCACGCAAAGATAGCCGATCACGGTCGAGAGCAGGATCGCGAAGAAGGGAACGCCGCGCCGGCTGGTCTTGAGCAGTGCCGCCGGGGCCTCGCCGCGCCGGGCCAACACGAACAGCATCCGGGAAGACGTGTAGAGACCGGAGTTCAGGCAGGATAGCACCGCGGTCAGGACAACCGCGTTCATGATGTTCGCCACCCAGTTGATGCCCATTTGCTCGAACGCGGAGACGAACGGAGACGCCCCGAGCTCCTGCGAATTCCACGGCAGGATGACGGCCAGCAGGAAGATCGAGCCAATGTAGAATATCAGGATTCGCGCGATGACCGAGTTGGTCGCCCTGGCGACGGCGCGCTCCGGATCATCGGATTCGGCCGCCGCGATGGTGGCGACCTCAGCGCCCACCATCGAGAAGATCACGACCACGATGCCCGAGAAAATCGAACCAACCCCGTTCGGAAAGAAGCCCCCGTGCGCGGTAAGGTTGGAGAAGTCCAGACTGTGGCCGGGCCAGAGCCCGAGAACGTAGAGCGCGCCCAGCACCAGAAAGGCGCAAATGGTGCACACCTTGATCCCGGCGAACCAGGTACTCGAACTCGCCGTAGGAGCTGACCGAGTAGAGGTTGGTCGCGGTCATCAGGAGGAGCAAGCCCAGCGACATAATCCAGAGCGGCACATCGGGCAGCCATTTCTGCAGAATGCCCGCGCCGGCGACCGCCTCGAAGCCGATCACGATGACCCAGAAGTACCAGTACAGCCACGCGACGGAGAAACCGGCCCAACCTCCCAGCGCCTGTCTGGCGTAGTCGGCAAAGGAGCCGGTGGAGGGATTGGCGGTCGCCATCTCGCCGAGCATGCGCATGACCATGACGATCAGCACGCCCGTCATCGCGTAGGTGATGAATGCCCCTGGTCCGGCTGTATTGATCACCACGCCTGAGCCCACGAACAGGCCGGCGCCGATGACGCCGCCGATGGCGATCATGGTCAGGTGGCGCTGTTTCAGGCCTTTGTGCAGCTGGGCTCCTGCCGTATGCGCCATGGATGAGTCCTCCCGAGACCTTCGTGATGCTGCGTTTTTGGGGGCGGTAAGCTTTGGACGTCTCCACTTCCGAGAATCAGGCTAAACCCGCGCTTGGTCTCATCCGCTCTGGTGCGGGTTCAGCTTACCGAAATAGAGTCGAGGGGCCTGAGGCTGCCCCAGCCCGCGACCCGGTCATCTGTGCTTTGTTACGATCGGCTACAGCCTGTTTCGGCCCGTCGAACTCCAGCGCCAAGATCGGATCGCGAGCAGCTTGGCCTTGGAGCAACCAGTCTAATCAACTCTAATCCCGAACCCCGCTGCCTGGAAACAAATTTCTACCCTGCAGTTGGCAGCCCAAAGGGCTCCGACAAGGCTGCTGAGCAAGCGGTCGCCTTTGGTCGGCCGGCGTGCCGCGCACTCAGAAGGTCTTCACCACCCGGTCGGACCGTTGGTCCCGCATGCGAACAGAGGCACGGCCGCGACCAGGGCGGCGATGAAGGCTTGACGAGTCGGTCATGCCCCCGGGCCTCAGGCGCTTCGCTTCGTGCCAGCTCTGCACGCCCCAAGTTCAGCCTGACAGAACCGGTGCGTGCGCGTAAGCTCCTGACCGGAGCAGCACGCCTTGGCAACTACAGCGGTGGAGTTGGACCGGTGCCGGCGGGAACTGCCCGCACCCTGACACTCTGAGGACCCCGCGATGCCAGAACAGGTTATTCTCATTGGATACGGCCGAATGGGCAGCTCGCTCGTGCGTGGCTGGAGAACGGCTGGCGTGAACCGTGACCGGCGCGTTTCGGTCGTTGACCCGGCTTGCGGTGTCGATTTACCGGACGGGATCCGATGTGTCTCCACCGTGATAGAGCTACCTCGATTGCCGGGACCGCTCGCGATTTTCCTAGCCACCAAGCCAAATGTGCTCCCGCAGATGCTTCCCCAACTGCGGCACTTGGTCGCGGAGAACACATTGTTCGTCTCGATCGCCGCGGGATGGCCAATCGCGGCCATCCAGGACCTGCTGGGCTCCTCAGCCAAGGTAGTACGGGCAATGCCAAACATCGCTGCGGCCGTACAGCGTTCGGCAACCGCGGCGGTTTCCGGCCACACCCGAGCAGCGCGTCAGCTGCGAGCGGCTGCTACACGCGGTCGGTAGCGTCCTTTGGTGGCGGCGAAGAGCTTCTGGACGCAGTCACTGCGGTCGCGGGTAGTGGTCCCGCCTACTTCTTCCGTGTGGCCGAGGCTCTCGCCGAAGCGGGCGCAGCACTCGGATTATCCGAAGATGCCGCGCACCAGCTCGCTCGCGAAACCCTCTGCGGCGCAGGCGAGCTGGCACATGCCGATTCGCGTAAGCTGTCACAGCTACGACAGGACGTCACGAGTCCGGGCGGCACGACTGCGGCGGCCCTCGCCGAAATGGAAGCCGGCGAACGCATCCAGGTGCTCATGCGTGATGCGGCAACCGCGGCAAAACGGAGGGCGCGGGAGCTGGCCCTTCCGGCTTCTGTGTGATCTGATTGCATCTGCCAGCGGTTTGGCCGGCTCGCGGGGTTGGTGGGCGTCGCCGCCCACCGTTCGCGCGCTGTCGATTGCGAACCGCCTTTCAGTGGCACAACAGCCAGGTCGAGCTGCAACAGCCCGCTCGCTGGCGCGGCTTGCCTCTGTTCGCATGCGGGAACAACAGTCCGACGCGGCTGGTGAAGACCTTCTGAGTGCGCGGCATGCCGACCGACCAGACGAGGCCGCGTGTGCTCAGGCCCTGTCGGAACCGCGCGCTGAGGTCATAGCCCGCATCGGACAGGGCACAGCCGAAGCAAACCCGGGCTTCGCGCCCGCGGTCGATCTCCCGAAGCGCGATCTCGGGCTTGGTCAGCGCTCTGCGCGCCCTCTCCGGCATGCCGTCAAGTAGCCGCCATTCGATGCATCCCCAAACGAGTTTGGGGTGACGACAAGCCGCCTCAGCACGCGATCAACCCGCGTAGATGTTCAGCCCGAGCGCCTCCGCAACATGCTGCGTCGCTTTCTGTGCGCGCACGCTGTTACCCGCAGCGTCCAGCGGCGGGGAGAATGCCGCAATGCCGAGCGCGCCCGGCGCAACCGCGATCAGGCCGCCGCCCACCCCGCTCTTGGCGGGCAGGCCGACCGTGTACATCCAGTCGCCGGTCGTGTCGTAGAGACCTTCCATCGCCATCTCGGAGAGCACGCGCGGAACCAGATCGGCGTCGATCACCTTCTCCTTCGTTGCCGGATTGATGCCGCCGTTTCCCAGGGTGCCCGCCATCATTGCAAGGTCGTGCGTTGTCACAGCGATCGAACATTCGCGCGTGTAGAGGTCGCACGCTTCCAGCGGGTCGCTGTACATGTAGCCGTAGCTCTTGAGCAGCAACGCAATGCCGCGATTATGCTCGTTCGTCTCTGACTCGGATTTGTACACCTCCTCGTTTACGGTGAGTGTGCGGCCCGCAAACTTGCTCATTGTGTCGATGATCTTGTTCCAGCGCTCTTCGGGTGAAGACGCTTTGACGAGACTAACCGTCGCCATCGCGCCCGCGTTGACCAGTGGGCTCACGGGCTTACCGTGGTTCAGCTCGATCGCCATCACCGAGTTGAATGGCAACCCGGTCGCATTGGTACCGAGTTTGTCTTCAACGATCTTCGGCCCGCTCTCCTGCAACACGAGGGCCATGGTGAACACCTTGGCGATCGACTCGATCGCGAGCGCATAGCCGACATCGCCCGCTTCCTTTACCGTTCCGTCCGGAGCGCTGGCGGCGACACCGAACAGAGTCGATGGGATGCCGGCCAGATATGGGATGTAGTCCGCGTTTTTGCCGTCCGTTAGGCCCGCGTAGCGCTGCTGCGCCTCTGTCACCGCCTGCCCGATCTTGTCGGCGGTCGGAGGCGTCGCGCAGACCCGCGCGCGTGCGGCGGCAGGCAGCATCGCAAGCCCAGCCGTGGCTTGCAGGAAACGGCGGCGGCGAAGCGCGAGCGTAGCGGGCATACGTGCCTCCTTTTTGGCGGCTTGTTGCAGGGATGAGCGGGATGGACGCATTGATCCCAGCTCCAATTCGGTTTTACGCGATGCGGACGGACTTCGGGCGCCCGAACTCCAGCATCCGGTTCAGGCCTAGCGCACGAGTTTCGCGATACGGCAGCGATAACAAGCTGTTCGTCGGGCCTAAAGAGTTACGGCGGTCACACGGCTTTTAGCCTGCATTGCGTCGTCTAGCCTAAAGCTAGCCTCCAGTTATCTCACGCGCTCGAATACCAGCTTCACATTACCACCCGCGGAACCTGCCGCGTTCTCCCAGGTAAACCGATTCCCGCTCTCTCGGACGATGCGGGTCTGCTCGGTGTCCTGCCAGTTTGGGAACGTGCTCCCCTCGAGGTGCATCTTCAGCTTGTCGCCGCTCAGCGTGTACGTGCCGAAATAGGCAATGCTGCCCTCCACCACTGCTGCGTTCTCATCCGGCGAACCTTGGGCGCGGTTACCCGCTCTCAACTTCGGGAGATCGGAGCGCAGCAATATGTCGGAGAATTGCCCGTTCGGCTCGAAGATCACCTGTCCGAGCGGCTGAGGCCCGAAATAGTCCCTACTTTGGCCATTCTCGGTTTGAGTTGCCTGCACCAGCTTCCACGAGCCAACCAGCCAGTTTGTTGGTTGTGCAGCAGCAGGTGTGGCGATCAGACAAGATGCGATCAGCAGACTCGGACGTTGCATGGATGGTTCGCTATTCTTGCACGAGGACAGTTTCGGCTGGATTCCCCCGATGAAAGGGCAAGTCGGCCGTCACGAGGGGCACGATAGACACCGATCCAGGCATCCAGCAACGGTGAGAGCGCCTGGAAGCCGGCCGGAAGCCTTCCGGGCACCCGATAACGGCCCGGTGGGGAACACTCCGACCCACGAGCCGGCATTCGGCGCACACGTCTCCTGCTGGCCTCCGAGTAGGCTGGGTATGCCCCACCCTCAACGTTGCGCGGCCTGCAACGGCCGGAGCGCCGCGATGGCGCCCAGAATGGTCTGGAACAGGTCGCGACACCATGACCTCGGCCATCTGGAACGTGATCGAACGGCCGTGACGGACAATCTTGGCGCCGATCCTCACCAGCCGCTCGCGTGGCGTTGTCATGGACCGC
>CAWEHU010000031.1:0-82045 GCA_963808965.1 uncultured Alphaproteobacteria bacterium | reverse complement strand
TCGGCCTCCCTCTTCCTCCCCGGTCCATTCTAGATAGGATGGCGCAAGCGCGGGGAACGGCATTTGATCTAACGCAAAGACGCCACCCCCGGCGCGGGCTCTACTCAAACACTCTCGGACCTGAGTGAACCGTGGCGAACCCAATCGGCGGCGGCCTCCGTCTTGCGGGGGCGGTCATCATCCTCCTGGTCTTTCTGGTCGCGGCGGCTTCGCCTGGCGCGGCGCAAAGCCGGCTGAGCGAGTTCCTGCGCGATGTACCGGCGGCCGACTTGGTGCCGGGTGCCGACCATTACGGTTCCCCGCAAGGCAATCCACCAGTCGCTCCGGTGTTGTCGGGCAATCGGGTCGCGGGTTACGCGTTCGTGAACGCGGACTGGGTCAACTCCACCGGCTACTCCGGGAAGCCGATACAAATCCTCGTGGGACTGGGCGCGGACGGAAAGATAACCGGCGCCCGGCTCATGGACCATCACGAACCGATCGTGCTGATCGGTATCCCGCCCGAGCGCATCGCCGCGTTCATCCGCGGCTATATAGGGCGCGATGTCCTGCAACTCGCGAGCGATAGCTCCGGCTCGCGACCGCCGGTGGACATCGTCAGCGGCGCGACAGTGACCGTGACGGTGATCGCCGAAAGCATCATTCGCTCGGCGATCCGCGTGGCCCGGACGGAAAGGCTGGGAGGCGCGGGCGCCGCGGCGGCCGCCTCTCCACAGCGAGAGCTCGATCCCTCCGCGGCCGCGCCCGAGGACTGGACGGGGCTGCTCGGCGATGGAAGCGTCCGCCGGCTGCATCTTCCCTGGTCGGCGACGTCAACGACGCCTACACGCGTTCAGGGAACCAGGAAGGGGCAGACCATCCCGAATTGTCCGACCCCGGCGACACGTTCATCGATCTCTATGTCGCTCCGGTCAGTGTGCCGGCGATCGGCCGCCGCCTGCTCGGCGACGCCGGGTACGTAGATGTGCTCCGGCAGCAGCCTCAAGCCCGGACAGCAGGCAGTCCTTATCGCGGCCGACGGCCTCTATTCCTTCAAGGGGACCGGCTACGTGCGCGGCGGGATGTTCGACCGCGTCGAGCTGCTGCAAGGCGATACCGGCATCCGGTTCCGCGACCGCAACCACAGGCGCATCTCCGGCGTCGCGGCCCCCGGGCGCCCCCGACCTGCGCGACGTGGACCTGTTCCAGACACCCGAAGGCACCACGCTCGACGTCGCCCGGCCGTGGCGCCTCCAACTGCTGGTGCAGAGGGCGTTCGGGGCTCGCTAGCAAGGAGTTTCTGACGTTCGATGTCGGGTACGACCTGCCCGAGAAATACCCTTCGGCCCCTGCCTGCTCCCGCGGCCCGGGCCGCCGCGCCCGCCCCTTTCCCTCCGCTGCCGCCGCCGCAGCAGCTTCAATCCTGGAGCCGCCGTTATGGCACGCGATGTGGCGCGCGAAGGCGGCGGAGATCGGCGTGCTGCGGGTGGCGCTCCTGCTGGTGACCGGCATCTTCTTCTTCCAGGACTGGTTCGAGGCGGCCCGTCCGCTATGACCGCCTGGGCGGCTTCCTGGTCTTCACCCTCGTCTGGCTCGGCCGGTATGCGCAGGCGCAGCTCTCATGGTGTACGTGCTGGCGTTCCTCAGCGCGCTCCGCACCGATTTCCGCTGGGACTACTTCCTGATGGCGCCGCTGATCTTCATTCTCTGGTTCGCGACGGCCGCTTCGGTCCTGTTCTGGAACCGCGGCGCCTTCTGCGGCTGGCTCTGCCCCTTCGGCGCGTTGCAGGAACTGGTCAACCGCATCGGGCGCGCGCCGAAGGTGCCGCAGCTCCGCATACCGTTCGGCGTGCATCAGCGGCTCGTGGCGTTGAAATACATCGTGTTCCTCGTGCTGTTCGGCATCTCGCTTTCGGCCCTTGCCACCGCCGAGCAGGCGGCCGAGGTGGAGCCGTTCAAGACGGCGATCGTCCTCCGCTTCGCCCGGGAATGGCCGTTTGTTCTCTATGCCGTGGCGCTGCTGGCGGCGAATTTCACGGTCGAGCGGTTGTTCTGCCCTATCTCTGCCCGCCCGCCGCGGCGCTGGCCCCAGCCCGGCTCCGCTGTTCGATGCTCCGCCCTACCGCGAATGCGAACCGTCCAGCGTTGCGCCAACGAGTGCCCGGTGCAGGCCATCCATCCCGAGGGCCATATCAACCCGAACGAATGCATCCAGTGCCTGCACTGCCAGATGCTGTACCACCACGACGAGAAGTGCCCGGTGATGATCCAGCGCCGGCTCAAGCGGGAAAAGCGCGCGAAATCGCCGTCGCCTCGCCGCCGGCCCGCTGCCGGTGCGGGAGGCCAACAAAGCATCCGCATGACGCGGGCATGCGGGATCTGATTACGCCCGCCCCTCCCGCGCGTTCCAGGAGGAGAGCATGGACGAGAATAAAAGCTAAGACCGGACCGGCTTGGGCCGGCGCGGGTTGCTGGGCGGCACGGCGACCTTGGCGGGCTTGGCGGGTGTTGCGGCGGCGCGGCCCGTCGGCCCGTGCCCGAGGCGACGGCCCGGCGCAACAGCGGCAGGCCGCCGCGGAACAGGGCCAGAGCGCCGAGGTCAAACCCGGCGATCTGGACGAATATTACGGGTTTTCCAGCAGCGGCCAGACCGGCGAGATACGCATCATCGGCCTGCCCTCCATGCGCGAGCTCATGCGCATCCCGGTGTTCAATCGCTACAGCGCCACCGGCTGGGGCATCACCAACGAAAGCAAGAAGATCATGACCGAAGGCATGCTGCCGGCCACCAAGGCGTTCCTGGAGAAGCGCGGCGGCGGCATCGACTACCACAACGGCGACGCGCACCATCCGCATATGTCGTTCACCGACGGCACCTATGACGGGCGCTATATCTTCATCCAGGACAAGGCCAACTGCCGCATCGCGCGCATCCGCTGCGACGTGATGAAGACCGACAAGATCATCGAGATCCCCAACGCTTCCGACATGCACGGCATGCGGCCGCAAAGATACCCCCGCACGGGCTATGTGTTCTGCAACAGCGAGCACATCATTCCGATCCCGAACGATGGCAAGGTGCTCGACGATCCGCAGAAGAACTACTGGTCGGTGTTCACCGCCGTCGATGGCGACAAGATGGAGGTCGCCTGGCAGGTGCTGGTCGACGGCAATCTCGATAACAATGACGCCGACTACCAGGGCAAATACGCCTTCTCCACCTGCTACAATCCCAACAAAGGCATGACGGTCGCGGAGATGACCGATCACGAGCAGGCCTGGGCGGTGATCTTCAACATCAAGCGCATCGAGGAGGCGGTGCGCACCGGCGACTACAAGGAGATGAATCGGGGTCAAGGTGGTGGATGGCCGGCACGGGTCGAAATACACCCGCTATATTCCGGTGCCGAACTCGCCGCACGGCTGCAATGCCGCGCCGGACGGCATCCATGTCGTTTTTGCCGGCAAGCTTTCGCCGACGGTCACCATGATCGACGTGCGCAAGCTGGACGACCTCTTCGACGACAAGATCAAGCCGCGCGACATCGTGGTCGCCGAGCCGGAGCTGGGGCTGGGGCCGCTGCACACGGCTTTTGATGGCCGCGGCAACGCCTACACCACGCTGTTCATCGACAGCCAGGTGGTGAAGTGGAACATCGACAAGGCGAGGCGGGCCTACGCGGGCGAGAAAGTGGACCCGGTCGTTCAAAAGATCGATGTGCATTATCAGCCAGGGCATAATCACAGCTCCATGGGCGAGACCAAGGAGGCCGACGGCAAGTGGCTGATGTCGCTGAACAAGTTTTCCAAGGACCGATTCATTCTCGCGGGTCCGCTGCATCCGGAAAATGACCAGCTCATCGACATCTCCGGCGACGAGATGAAGCTCGTGCATGATGGACCGAGCTTTGCCGAGCCACACGACATTTGCATCGTGCATCGTTCCAAAGTGAAGCCGGAGGCAATCTGGAAGCGCGACGACCCGATGTGGGAAGAAGCTCGGCAATGGGCAGCAAAGGACGGCGTCAAGCTCGAGGAGGCCGCCAATATCATCCGCGATGGCAAAAAGGTGCGAGTTTACATGACCTCGCAAGCGCCCCAATACAGCCTCGACAAATTTGAGGTGAACGAGGGCGACGAAGTGACCGTCTTTGTCACCAACATGGACGACGTCGAGGACCTGACACACGGCTTCACGATCATCCGCCACGGGGTCATGATGGAGATCTCGCCGCAGCAAACCTCGTCCGTTACCTTCATCGCCGACCGGCCGGGTGTGCATTGGTGGTATTGTCAGTGGTTCTGCCACGCCCTGCACATGGAGATGTCCGGGCGGATGATTGTTCATCCGAAGACGGCCTGAGGCACCGATGACCGGAGTGCCGCGCCGAGAGCTCCCTTCCGGTGCGGGAGGGGGCTGGGGAGCCGGACGGCTGCGGGCTGGGATTGCGGCTGTGCTGCTTCTCGCTCTACCGGCGGGCGTCGCACGCGCGGCCACGACCCTGGTTCCGGCGGGCGACGGGCTGGGCGAGGCTATCGCCCGCGCCGCGCCGGGCGACACGCTCCGGCTCGCCTCCGGCGTGCATCGCGGCAGCGTCGTGATCGGCACGCCGGGCCTGACGCTCGAAGGTGAGCCGGGGGCCGTAGTGGACGGCCTCCGCGAAGGACGCACGTTTTGGGTGACAGCGCCCGACGTGACGATCCGCGATCTGACGGTGCGCGGCTCCGGCCTCAGTTTGATCGACAAGCAGGCCGGCATCTTCCTCGACCGAACGGCTGATCGCGCGGTTGTCGAAGACAACACGCTTCAGGACAACCTGATCGCTGTCTATGCCGATGGGCCACAGCAGGCGCTTATCCGCCGCAACCTCATCCAGGGGCTCCGCACACTGCGACGGCCGGAGCGGGGGCCGGCCATCTCGCTCTGGAACACGCCTGGCACGGCTATCGTGGATAACGATGTTGTTTCCGGCCGCGACGGTGTCTTCTCGGTGACCAACCGCGAGAACGTCATTCGCGGCAACCGGTTCCGCGATCTCCGGTTCGCCGTGCATTTCATGTACACGAATGAGAGCGAGGTCTCGGACAACATCTCGGTCGGCAACGACGTCGGTTACGTGATGATGTATTCCGATCGCCTGACGCTCACCGGCAACGTGTCCGACCACGACCGCGATCACGGCCTGTTATTCAATTACGCGAACGGGTCGAAGATCGAGGGCAATGTCGTTCGGGACAGCGACAAGTGCGTTTTCATCTACAACGCGAACAAGAACACGTTTCGAGGCAACTGGTTCGAGGGTTGCCGTGTCGGCATCCACTTCACCGCCGGCTCCGAGCGGAACGAGATTACCGAGAATTCCTTCGTCGCCAACCAGAACCAGGTGATGTACGTGGGAACCCGCTCGCTCGATTGGTCGGTGCGCGGCCGCGGGAATTACTGGAGCGACAACCCTGCGTTCGACCTTGACGGAGACGGCATCGCCGACACCGCCTACCGCCCGAACGATGTCATCGACCAGGTGATCTGGCGCGCCCCCGCTGCCAAGCTGCTCCTGAACAGCCCGGCGGTGCAGGTCGTCCGCTGGGCGCAATCGGCGTTTCCGGCCATACATCCCGGGGGCGTCATCGACAGCGCGCCGCTCATGACGCCGGTACGCCCGCCCGCATTGGAGTTGCTCGGCCCGCCCACATGACCGCACCGATCATCGCGCTTCGTGGCGTGTCGAAATCGTTCGGACGCATCGATGCAGTCCGGAACCTGGATTTGGCGCTCTATCCCGGCGAATGCGTCGGGCTCGTCGGGCATAACGGCGCCGGCAAGAGCACCATCATCAAGCTGATGCTCGGCTTGCTTCGGCCAACGAGCGGAGCGGTGGAAACGCTTGGCGAAGACCCGGCCGCCGGTGCGGCGGCGCGTGCCCGACGCGAGCTCGGGTACTTGCCGGAAAGTGTCGCGCTTTACCCATCCATGACCGGCAGAGAGACGCTTGCTTTCTACGCGCGGCTGAAAGGACAGCCCGTGCGGGCGAATGGCGCACTTCTCAACCGGGTCGGGCTGGGGCAGGCGGCAACACGGCGCGTCGGCACCTATTCCAAGGGGATGCGCCAGCGCTTGGCTCTCGCGCAGGCGATCCTCGGACAGCCGCGGGCGCTGCTGCTGGACGAGCCGACGACCGGGCTCGATCCGGCGCTGCGCCAGAGCTTCTACGAAATCCTCCGCGAGATGCGCCATTCGGGTGCGGCCATCCTGCTGTCGTCGCACGCATTGACCGAGCTCGAGGGGGAGGTGGACCGCGTTGTCGTGATGAATCGCGGGCGCAAGATGGCGGACGGCAGCATCCTCGAGCTTCGTCAGCTGGCGGGAATCGGTGTGCGCGTACGCCTGCGCGTGCCGGAGGGCAGGACGCCCGGATTGGAGGCGTTGCGGGATTGGACACCCCTGCACGGCGGCGTGCTGGAGACGCGCTGCGACGAATCGCGAGTCCTCGGACAGCTGCGCGCGCTACCGGACTGGGCGGAGGACGTCGAGGTTCTGCGCCCGTCGCTCGACGAGATCTACGCCACATTCCTTCGCCGGGAGGACGACGCTCCTCGCGAGGCGGCATGAGGCAGATCCGACTTATCGCCGGGAAGGAGATTCGCGATGGCCTGCGCAATCGCTGGGTCGTCGCCATTACGATGCTGCTCGCGCTGTTTGCGCTCACGCTCGCATTCCTGGGCTCGGCCCCGACCGGCGCGGTGAAAGTCAGCCCGTTGACAGTCACGGTGGTGAGCCTTTCCAGCCTCACCATCTTCCTGTTGCCGCTGATCGCGCTGCTGCTGTCCTACGACGCGATCGTGGGCGAGCACGAACGCGGCACGCTCGCGCTTCTGCTCGCGTATCCTGTGGCGCGCTGGCAGGTGATCGTCGGCAAGTTCTTGGGGCACGTGACCACGCTCGCCTTGGCGACAGTGGCCGGGTATGGCGCAGCGGGTGCCGCTTTGGCGGCTACGTCGAGCGCGGGGCCGGAGGCGTGGGCCGCGTTCGCCGCCCTGATCGCCTCCTCTATTCTGCTTGGAGCGGCGTTCATCGCGATCGGGTATCTCGTAAGCGCGCTGGTGAACGACCGCGGCACGGCGGGCGGGCTTGCGATCGGGGTCTGGCTTTTGTTCGTACTGATCTTCGACATGGGCGTGCTCGGGCTGCTCGTCGCGGACCAGGGCCGCACCGTAACGGCACACATGCTGACCTGGCTGCTGCTGCTGAACCCAACCGATGCTTTCCGGCTGCTCAATCTTACGGGCACGCCGGATGTGAGAGTGCTTGCGGGAATGTCCGGAATGGCAGCCGACGCGGCCTTCGGCGCGGCCGCGCTCGTCGCGGCTCTGGTGCTGTGGGCGCTTGTTCCGCTCGCAGGCGCGATCACGCTGTTCGCACGCAGGCAGATATGATCCTCGCGCGAATACTCCCGCTTGCCCTTCTTGTCCTCGTTCTCGTCGGCTGCAAGGAGGAGAACAAAGGTCCGCTGCCGCCTCCACAGGAGGTGTCGGAGTTGGCCACGGGGCAGTTCTGCGGCATGCTGCTCACCGAACATCCGGGTCCGAAAGGCCAGATTTTCGTCCGCGACCAACCGCAGCCATTCTGGTTCGCGACCGTGCGTGACGCATTTGCCTTCACCATGCTGCCGGAAATGCCGAAGAACATCGTCGCGATCTACGTCAACGACATGGCCCATGCGCGTAATTGGGACCAGCCGGAGCCGGGGGCCTGGGTCGACGCGCACAAGGCATTCTATGTGATCGGCAGCCGCCGCCGAAGCGGAATGGGCGGGGATGAGGCCGTGCCGTTCGGCGATGCCGAGGCGGCGCGTCGCTTCGCGGATGAAAGCGGCGGCCGCGTGGTGCGCTTCGACGACATGCCCCGCGGCTACATCTTTTCGGACGAGCACGGTTGATTGTGCAGCGGAGTGTGGGCATGGCTGACACCACCATCGGACGGCGCAGATTCATCACGATCACGGCGGCCGCCGCCGGTCTGCCGCTGCTTCCGGTTGGAGCACAGGCGGCCTCACCGAAGCTTCGCGTCTGGCGAGGCGTCGCGTTGGGGGCGGATTTGGTGCTGCAGATCCATCATCCGGATCCGGCCGAGGCGGACCGGCTGATCGCGGTTTCGCTTGCGGAAGTACGGCGACTGGAGCGCGTTCTTAGTCTGTATGAGGCTGACTCGGCACTGGTTCGGCTGAACCGGGAGGGGCGGATCGACAATCCGCCGCTCGATCTGCTTCGCGTGCTCGCTGAGAGCGCGAACTTTCACCAGCTGACCGGGGGCGCGTTCGACGTGACCGTGCAACCTCTATGGGAGCTTTACGCGGCTCACTTCGGCCAACCTGGTGCCGATCCAGCCGGCCCGAGCCAAGCCGCAGTCAGGGCGGCTCTGGCGCGCGTCGGGCAGGACGGGATTGTCCTGTCACCGGAGCGCATTCGGTTCACCCGGCCGGGGATGGCCATCACTCTGAACGGCATCGGTCAGGGCTATGTGACGGACCGCGTCGTCGAGCTCCTGCGCGAAGGTGGGGTTGAACACGCCCTGGTCGACATGGGCGAGACTCGCGCCATCGGAGATCACCCGGCCGGGGGAGCGTGGTCGGTCGGGCTCGAGGATCCCGCCTCACCCGGTCAGGTGCTCGATAAGATCGAGCTGACGGACCGGGCTGTGGCGACATCCGGCGGATACGGAACGGAGTTCGATCCCGCTGGGCGCTTCAATCACATCTTCGATCCCGCCGACGGCTCCACGAGCTGGCGCTACGCCTCGGTCTCGGTTATCGCCGCGACCGCGACGGAAGCCGACGCGCTCTCAACCGCATTCTGCCTGATGCCGCTCGAACGCACGGCGCCCATCGTGCGGAAGCTCGGGCTGCGCGGTTATTTCCTTGAGCGCGAAGCGCCGGCGTTCCGTGCAAGGAGCGTGATGTCTCAGCGGCCGGTCTTCTGTCGCCACGCGGCGAAGTCCGTCAAAGTTTGTTCGTCCGTGGCCGGATAGAGGCCGATGATCGAGCGGCCGTTCTTCACTTCTTCAGTCACGAAATCCTCGAAGGCTTCCATCTCGAAGCACTCGTTGGCGAGCTCATCGGCGAGGTGCGCCGGGATCACGATCACCCCGTCCTGATCGCCCACGATCGCGTCGCCTGGAAACACAGGAGCATCCCCGCAGCCGATCGGGACGTTGATGTCGATCGCCTGGTGCAAAGTCAGATTGGTCGGCGCCGACGGGCGGTGATGGTACGCCGGAATGCCCAGTCCGGCGATGACCGCCGCATCACGGAAGCCGCCGTCGGTTACGATTCCGGCACAGCCGCGCTTCCAGAGCCGGGTGACGAGAATGGAACCGGCGGAGGCGGCGCGCGCCTCCTTGCGGCTGTCAATGACAAAAACATGCCCAGGCGGGCACTGCTCGACCGCGGCGCGCTGCGGATGCTGCCGGTCCCGGAAGACGGTGATCGGGTTGAGATCCTCGCGCGCCGGAATGTAGCGGAGGGTAAACGCCTCGCCCACCATGACCGGCTGCTCGCGGCTGAGCGGATGCACGTCCTGAATGAACTGGTTGCGCAGCCCACGCTTGAACAGCGCGGTCGCGAGGCTCGCGGTACTGGCTCTTTTTAGTCTCTCGCGGGTCTGCTCGCTCAATGCCATGGGGTGTTACTCTCTTACGGGATACCGCGATCGTATCAGCGGCCGGGATTTTGGCTCTTGAACATGGAAGCGAGCTGCTCCGCTCCATTCACAAGGACACCGAGATCGGAGCCGACCGCCGTGAACAAGCAGCCGATCTCGATAAAATGCTGCGCCAGCTTCACGTCCCCCGTCAGGATCCCAGGAGCCTTGCCGCAGGCTTTAATCCGCCGCACTGCATCATCGATGACCTTGACGACCTCCGGGTGTCCCGGTTGCCCCAGATAACCGAGCGCGGCGGAGAGATCGCCTGGTCCGACGAAGACTCCGTCTACCCCCTCCACTCCGGCGATCTTCTCCAAATTCTCGAGCCCGAGTTTCGTTTCCACTTGCAACAAGACGCAGATCTCTTCGCTCGCCCGCGCGTAATATTCCTTGATCCGGGCGAAACGCGAAGCACGGGATTGGGAGGCGAACCCCCGTACCCCTTGCGGCGGGTAGCGCGTCGAGGCAACGGCCCGCCTGGCTTCCTCCTCGGTCTCGATGTAGGGGATCAGCAGCGACTGCGTGCCCACGTCGAGCAGGCGCTTGATGATGACCTGATCGTTCCAGGCCGGGCGCACGACAGGATGCGCGGTCCCGGTGGCGGCCGCCTGCAATTGGCTGTGCACCATCGGCAATTCGTTGGGCGCGTGCTCGGTATCGAGCAGCAGCCAATCGAACCCAGCGTCAGACAGAATTTCGACCGTGACATGGCTCGCGAGACTCTGCCAAAGCCCGACCTGTAGCTTCCCGGCCAACAGTGCGCGCTTGAACGGGTTCAGGAGCATTTCCATCGCAACAAATCCTCGGCCAAAGGGATTTCACTGAGCCGGCATCGCACGCGGGATAGGTCGCGCCAGTGCCGCGGTAGGAAAAGGTGCATGATCAGGACCGGACGGGGGAGCGCGCGGGTGCGGAGACGTCCTGAAATGGAACGGCGCCGGACTTCAGCATGGTCGCCTCCTCGCCGGACTGCTTACGAGCCCGTAGTCGTTCTGTTACCTCTGGGGTCTGGCAACAGCAATCATCCCGGGCGCAGCGCCCGGGAACGCGTCGCGCCAAGACGATAGCGTATCCATTGCATTGTCAAGTCCGCCAGAGCGGCCCTGATCTCACGGATCGGACTAAACTTGGCGATCAGACCCGGTGCATCGTCCGGAAGCCGATCGCCAAGCGGTTCCAGGCGTTGATCGTCGCTATGAGGAGGCTCAACTTGACGATCTCAGCCTCCGAGAATTGTGCCAGCACGGCGGCGTAATCCGCGTCCGGGGCGTGCGTGTCTGCGATCAACGTCAGGGCCTCGGTCCAAGCGAGGGCAGCGCGCTCGCGCTCGGTATAGAGCGGCGACTCCCGCCAGGCGTTCAGGAGATAGAGCCGCTGCTCGGTCTCGCCATGCAGACGGGCGTCGCGGCTGTGCATGTCCAGGCAGAACGCGCACCCATTGATCTGCGACGCCCGCATCTTCACCAACTCGATGAGTCCCGGCTCGAGACCGCAGCGCTTCACATAGGCTTCGAGCGCCCCCATGGCCCGCATCGCTTCCGGAGCCACTTCGTTCGCGTTCAACCGTGCTTGCATCACTCTTCCCTTCCTTGCGTCTCCTTTGCACCGGCGCAGCGCCGCTCGCTATCCCGCGGCTCGGCGTCGACGCCAGGCGTCATTCGCGGCTCGGCCAGAGCAGGATGCAGAACGCGGCGGCGAACAGCGCTGCGTGAATCGCGTGGCCGACTTCCCAGCGGTTCCGGTACGCGGTCCAATCCGCCGGCAGCGTCGCGGCGGTCCAACTATTAACGATAGCATTCACGGGCGAGACCACCAGCGCCCAGACGACGAGCCCGACGGAAACGCACAGTGCGGCGGCGAGCGCGGGGGCGAAGCCTGGCCGCGAGCGCAGGCGAAACACCAGAATCCAGGCGAGCAGGATGGTAAGCGGCTCCGCCACGGCAGCGAAGGCGCCGAAGCCGATGTACAAATTGTGTTGCACGGTGAGCCAGTCCGGACCGGTCAGGCGCAGCTTGCCCGGCAATTCCGCCACATGCGCGAAGGCGAGCCCGAGGATCAGCGCCATCCCCAGAAGGGTTAGGAAGCGCAGCGCGCGCATCGTCGCTCCTTTCGTAAGCAGGCGCCGGGCGGCCACGACCCGGCCCTATGTCCGGAGCAAATTTTTATGTGCTGCCGTGTCGGCTCCATCGTGCTCCGCTCGTCCTTGGGGCGGAGCAGGCCAGGCGTGATCGCGTCGGACGGCTCGGCTCCTAACCAGGCGGAGGTGGTGATTGCAATGCGGTTCATGATCATTCGGAAGGCCGACAAGGACACGGAAGCCGGCCTGATGCCCAGCGAAGCGCTTCTATCCGCGATGGGCCGATACAACGAAGAGATGATCAAGGCTGGCGTGATGCTCGCCGGCGAGGGCCTGCAGCCCAGTTCCAAAGGCGCTCGCATCAAGTTCTCCGGCGGCGTGCCGACGATCATCGACGGCCCATTCACCGAGACGAAGGAACTGATCGCTGGGTTCACCATCATCGAGGTCGGATCGAAGGAGGAGGCCCTTGCGTGGGTGCGGCGTTGGCCCGCGCTCGACGGCGGCGGCGAGGTTGAGCTGGAGCTCCGGCAGGTTTTCGAGCTTTCGGACTTCGCCATGGATCCCGCCGAAGAGCCGGACGGGTGGCGGCAACGCGAGCAGGAGTTCCGCGAGCGCCAGGGCCGTCCCGAAGGCTCGTGACCATCCGGGAGAGATCAGGGGTCGCCGCTATGCTCTATGCCATCCTCTGCTATCACTCCGAAGATGTCGTCGGCTCGTGGACCAAGGAGCGGGACGATGCGGTCATGGCCGATCTCGCGGTCGTGCGGGAAAAACCAAGCAGGGGCGCCTCGGACCGGTCGCGCGCCTGTTGCCGACGACCTCCGCGACGACTTTCCGGAAAGACAGAGAGCCGCCGCTCGTGACCGATGGGCCGTTCGCGGAGAGCAAGGAGCAGCTGCTGGGCTTTTACGTGGTCGACTGTGCGTCCCTGGACGAGGCGCTTGAGACCGCTCGGGACTTGGCGCGCGCAAATCCCGGCGGAGCCTACGAGATTAGGCCGGTCGCCGTGTTCCATCCGGGGAGCATCGCGAGGTGACAGAATCTCGCCTGGACCGACGCGGCGCTGACCTCGGCGCGTCCGAAGGCGCTAGGTGCGTTGCTGCGCTATTTCCGCGACCTCGACACGGCGGAGGGCGTTTCAGGAGGCCTGCCTGCGGGCGCTCACGCATTGGCCCCGGAACGGCCCGCCCCGCGATCCTGCCGCCTGGCTCATCATGGTCGGACGGAACGCCGCGACCGACGTGCGCGGCGCGCGCGCAGGCAGGAAGCCCTTCCGGCCGAGGATCTCCTCTCGGAGTGTCGGGTCGCCGCCCCGATATCCATCCTTGAAGTGCGATCGAGATTGAAGCCCGCCATCAACCGAAGGAGATGTAACGTGGACACGACTACATGCGCCGATCAAAGTTCCGGCCCGGCGAAACTGGCGAGACACGAGGTGACAGGTGGCGTGGCCCCCTATCTCGTCGTCAGTAACGCGAACGCGGCCGCCGATTTTTACGTCAAGGCCTTCGGTGCGGAGGACATCGCGCGTATGCCTCCGGATGAACAGGGGCGCACCATGCACTGCCATCTGCGCATCAATGGCGGGTCGGTGATGCTCAGCGACGCGTATCCCGAACACGGTTGCCCGCTGCAGCCGCCCCAGGCGTTCACGCTCCACCTGCAAGTGGACGATGTCGACGCGTGGTGGCGGCGTGCGGTCGAGGCCGGCGCCGAGATCGTGATGCCGCTGCAAGTAATGTTCTGGGGCGACCGCTACGGCCAGGTTCGCGACCCGTTCGGCGTCACGTGGTCGATGGCGGCTCCCGCTTCTTAGGCCGGCTTCACGGCCGGATCAGCGCCAGTCCGGTCTCCGGGTCCTTGCGGCGTTGCAGGTGGGCCGGGGATTCGGTGATGACAATCTCCAGGATCGGGCGGGCGTGCGCTTCGAGCAGGTGGCCTCCGTGCGCACTCCCGTCTGACTTGGACACGACGATATGCGGATGCACGCTCGGACGGCCATCCTCCCCGAGCGCGACGTTGCCGATGAGGCTCACCGCCTCGACCTGTTCGTGAATCGGTATCCGCTTATACTCTTTCCGCTCCCAAACGAAGTATCCCAGCACGGCGTCGCTCAGCGCGCCGAGCCCGGTGAACTGCGCTGCCGAGATATTTTGCTGCTGCATGAATTCGCGGAGACCCGCGACAACCTCGTCCCCGGTGACAAAGGCTAGCGCGAAGGTACGTTGTGGACCCTCGTTGATTATGCGAGATCGCATTCGCCTCTCCTCGATTGCCGCCTCTCAGCGTGAGAGCTCTCCCCCGATTGGGAGCTTGATCTTCTCGGGACCAGGTAGGCAAGATCCCGGTCAAATACATGGGTGCCGCCATGATCCAATACGACGCGATCGTCATCGGAACGGGACAGTCCGGACCTTCGCTCGCGAAGCGCCTCGCCGGTGCTGGGATGAAGGTAGCGATCATCGAGCGGGCCGCGTTCGGAGGCACCTGCATCAACACCGGCTGTACTCCACCAAGACGCTCGTGGCCAGCGCCTATGCGGCTCATTTGGCACGGCGGGGAGCCGAGTTCGGCGTGCTGGCCCAGGGCGACATCAGCGTCGATATGAAGCGAGTGAAGGCACGAAAAGATGCCGTGGTGAGCGCGTGGACGGCTGCCACCGAGACGTCGTTACGGGAGACCCAGAATTGCACCGTTTACCGGGGGCACGCACGGTTTGCGTCGAGCCGCGAAGTCGCCGTGGGCGGCCTGTTGCTTTCGGCCGAGCGGATCTTCATCGACGTGGGGGCCGAGCCGCCGTCCCGCCGATCCCCGGCCTCGATCAGGTCGGCTATCTCACGAACAGCTCGATGCTGGACCTCGATATCTTGCCGGATCATCTGGTCGTGGTCGGCGGCAGCTATATCGGGCTCGAATTCGCCCAGATGTACCGGCGCTTCGGCAGCGAGGTGACGGTGATCGAGGCAGCGCCGCGGCTGATCCCGCGCGAGGACGAGGAGATTTCCAGCGCTGTTCAGCAGATCTTGGAATCCGAAGGGGTCCGAGTGTCGGCTGGTGCTCGCGATATGCGTGTCGCGGCCGCCGCCGGCGGCTTCAGCCTGAGGTTCGAACACGGTTCCGGTGCGGTGGCGTTGGACGGCTCGCATCTGCTTCTCGCTGTAGGGCGACAACCCAACACGGACGATCTGGGGCTCGAGCAGGCGGGGATCGCGACGGACAGCCGGGGCTACATCACTGTGGACGATCAGTTGCGTACGAGCCAGCCTGGAATCTGGGCGCTCGGCGACTGCAACGGCAGGGGCGCATTCACGCACACCTCGTACAACGACTTCGAGATCGTGTCCGCCAACCTGCTCGACAATGAATCCCGCAGTGTGCGCGACCGTATCCCTGCCTACGCGCTGTTCACGGATCCGCCACTCGGACGCGCGGGCATGACAGAGGCCGAGGCACGCAAGGCGGGTCGACCAGTGCTGGTTGGAAAAATGCCGATGTCCGATGTCGCCCGGGCGATCGAGAAGGGGGAGACCGCGGGTCTCATGAAGATCGTCGTCGATGGCGCCACGAAGGAGATTTTGGGTGCCGCGATCCTGGGTACCGGCGGGGACGAAGCGATCCATTGTGTGCTCGATCTCATGTACGCCAAAGCGCCCGCGACCACGCTCGAGCGCGCGATGCACATCCACCCCACCGTCTCCGAACTGCTGCCCACGATAGCGGGCGAACTTAAGTCCGCGTGAGGCCTTGCGAATGAAGCGCGGCTGGAAGGGGGCCGCTTCCGAACGGGCTTTCGTATTGACATTGTAGATACGGAAAGCCATATTCCGGCGCATGTCAAGAGGTTCGGAACGCCTGGGAGCTGCTGCGGGGATTGCGGAGCGCGCTTCGGCTGCCGATACGAAGGGCAGCATCAATCTGCGCATTGAGACGCATACCCGCCAGCTCATCGACGATGCGGCGGCGGTCCTCGGCAAGACGCGCACCGAGTTCATGATCGAAAGCGCCCGGCGGGAGGCCATCGACGTGCTGCTCGACCAGCGGCTTTTCGTGCTCGATTCCGAGCGCTATGATGCTTTCATCCGCGCGCTCGACAATCCCCCCGCGCCCGGACCGAAGCTATGGTCCCTGCTACGCCGCGTCCCGGCATGGCAGAAGTAGAAGATGAGACGGAACGTTCCGAGCCTCGACTTTCTGCCCCCGTTCCCCTGACCGCCCGCCACGACCTTTCGGGCTTCGATTGCGGCGAGTCGGCGCTGAACGACTGGTTGCGGCATCGCGCCTTAAAGAATGAAAGCCGCTTCTCGTGGACCTATGTTGTCTGCGAGGGCAACCGGGTAGTCGCGTATTTCTGCATTTCCGTCGGGGCAGTAGAACGCTCCGCCGCGCCCGGCAAGGTCCGGCGCAACGCCCCCGACACGATCCCGGTCTCGGTCATCGGGCGGCTTGCGGTCAGCCGCGACCATGCGGGCAAAGGGCTCGGCGCCGACATCCTCTCGGATGCCCTGCGCCGCATCGCGGTCGCCTCGCAGAGCATCGGAATCGGCGCGGTGCTCGTCCACGCCAAGGACAATGCGGCGAAGCGCTTCTATATGAATTGCGCTGAGTTCATCGAATATCCGGCCGACAGCCGAACCCTGTTTCTCCCGATCGAAACCGTGGTCGCGGCCTTCAGCTAAACTTGGGTAAAGACGCGATGGGTGAAGCCAAGCAAAAAAGACAATAGCGGGAACAATCCGCTTGGCTGGCGGAGGGAGTGGGATTCGAACCCACGGTACGCGTTAACGTACACACGCTTTCCAAGCGTGCGCCTTAAGCCGCTCGGCCATCCCTCCGGCTGGGGCCGCAACATAGCAGGGGAGGAGCCGCAGGCAAACCGCTCCCAGGCCGGCTCCCGTTCCGCCCGTTCACGCATCCATCTTCAACGCCGCGAGGAAGGCGCTCTGCGGGATCTCGACCTTACCGAACTGCCGCATCCGCTTCTTGCCCTCCTTCTGCTTTTCCAGCAGCTTGCGCTTGCGGGTGATGTCGCCGCCGTAGCATTTCGCGGTCACGTCCTTGGACAAAGCGCTGATCGTCTCGCGTGCGATGATCCGGCCGCCGATCGCCGCCTGGACGGCGATCTTGAACAGCTGGCGCGGGATCAGATCCTTGAGCTTGCCGCAGATCGCCCGTCCCCGCGTCTCGGCAGCGCTCCGGTGCGCGATGAACGACAGCGCGTCCACCGGATCGCCGTTGACCAGGATCGAGATGCGCACGAGATCGCTCTCGGCGTAGCCGTCCATCTGATAATCGAAGCTCGCGTAACCGCGCGAGACCGATTTCAGCCGGTCGTAAAAATCGAACACCACCTCGTTCAGCGGCAGCCGGTACACCGCCATGGCGCGGTTGCCGACATAGGTAAGATCCACCTGCTCACCGCGCCGTTCGTTGCAGAGGGTCAGCACCGCGCCGAGATAATCGTCCGGCACCAGGATCGTCGCGCGAATCCACGGCTCCTCGACGTGGTCGATCACGCTGCCGTCGGGCATGTCGGCGGGATTGTGCAGCTCCTGCACCTCGCCGTTGGTCCGGTGCACCCGGTACACCACGGAAGGGGCGGTCGCGATCAGATCGAGATCGAACTCGCGATGCAGCCGCTCCTGGATGATCTCGAGATGCAAGAGGCCGAGGAAGCCGCAGCGGAACCCGAAGCCGAGCGCCGCGGATGTTTCCGGATCGTAGTGGAAGCTTGCGTCGTTGAGCCGGAGCTTGGCGAGGCTCTCGCGCAGCTTCTCGAAATCGTCGGCGTCGGTCGGGTAGAGGCCGCACCACACGACCGGAATCGAGGGCTTGAAGCCGGGCAGCGGCCCGGCGGCGGGATGCCGGTCCTCGGTGATCGTGTCGCCGATCTTGCAGTCGGCGACCGTCTTGATCGCAGCGGTGATGTAGCCGATTTCGCCCGGCCCGAGATCCTCGACCGCGATCATCTTGGGCGTGAACACGCCGGTCTGCTCGACCGTGTGAACCGCGCCCGTGGACATCATGCGGATCTTTTGCCCGCGCTTGAGCCGCCCGTCCTTCACGCGGACCAGGATCACGACGCCAAGATACGGGTCGTACCAGCTATCGACGAGCAGCGCCTTGAGCGGCGCGTCGGCATCGCCCTTGGGCGGCGGCAGGCGCGTGACCAGGGCCTCCAGCACGCCCTCGATGTTGAGCCCGGTCTTGGCGCTGATCTCGACCGCCTCCGAGGCGTCGAGGCCGATCACGTCCTCGATCTGTTGCTTGACGCGCTCGGGCTCGGCGGCAGGCAGGTCGATCTTGTTGAGCACCGGCACGATCTCGTGGTTGGCCTCGATCGCCTGATAGACGTTGGCGAGCGTTTGCGCCTCGACCCCTTGGCTCGCATCCACCACGAGCAGCGAGCCCTCGCAGGCGGCGAGGCTGCGGCTGACCTCGTAGGCGAAATCGACATGGCCCGGCGTGTCCATCAGGTTCAGCTCGTAGAGCTGCCCATCGCGCGCCTTGTAGGCGAGGCGCACCGTCTGAGCCTTGATGGTGATGCCGCGCTCCCGCTCCAGCTCCATATTGTCGAGGACCTGGTTCGTCATCTCCCGGTCCGTCAGTCCTCCCGTCGCCTGGATCAACCGATCCGCCAGGGTGGATTTCCCGTGGTCGATATGGGCGATGATCGAGAAGTTGCGGATGTGGTCGACGGGCGTGTCGGTCATGGAGGACAGATAGGGAAAAACCCGCCCAGTGTCAGCCGCGCAGGGTCGCCCCAGTCGCTTTCGCCACCGCCGCGATCACCTTCGCGGCCGTCGCGTCGATCTCCGCGTCCGTGAGCGTGCGCTCGCGCGGCTGGAACACGACCTCGATCGCGAGCGACTTCTTGCCCGGGGCGAGCCTGTCGCCCTCGTAAAAGTCGAACAGCGACACGCCCGCGATGAGGTTCCGCTCCGCTCCTTTTGCCGCCCGCAACACGGCGTCGGACGCGACGGTGCTATCCACCAGGAATGCGAAATCGCGCCGCACGGGCTGGAATGCGGGCAGCTCCGGGGCGGCCTTCCTGCGCCTCTTCGGCTCGGCCACGGCGTCCGGGAACAGCTCGAACGCGACGACCGGGCCGGGAAGGTCGAGCGCGGCGATGATACGCGGGTGCAATTCGCCAAATGTGCCCAAGGCCGTCTTTGGTCCCTGTCGCACCGTTCCCGAGCGGCCCGGGTGATAAAAGCCGGGTGCGTCCGCTGTCACCATCAGAGCATCCATCGGGGTCCCCAAGGCGGACAGGGCAGCCCAGAGATCGGCCTTCGCGTCCATTGCCGCGACGCGGCGGGCCGGCGCGATCCAGCTGCGCGGGGTCGCGCCGGTCCGCAGCCCCGCGGCGACCAGATGCTGGCCGCTCGTGGCATGCTCAGCGAAAGCGGGGCCGATCTCGAACAGGGACACATCGGGATAGCCGCGGGCCGCGTTCCGCTGCGCCGCGAGTGCCAGCGTGGCGAGAGGCGTGGGGCGAAGCTGGTCCAGGTCGGCCGCGATCGGGTTTCTGAGGCGGAGGCTCTGCGGGATGGGACCGAACAGCGCTGCCTGCGCCGCCGCCATGAAGCTGAAGGTTACGCACTCAACCAGTCCCTGGGCCGCCAAGGTCCGGCGAGCCAGCGAGATGCGCGTTTGCGCGGGCGTCAGCGTCGGGAGCGGCACCGGTGCGGCGCGCGGCAGCGACACGGGAGAAATCCCGTCCAAGCCCCGAAGCCGCAGCACTTCTTCGATCAGGTCACATTCGGGCTCGACGGCCGCGCAGCCCGCGGCGGCTGCGGCGGCGCGGGCCGGATCGAGGTCCGGCGCTTGCTCCAACTCGATCGGCGCCGCGATGTCGTTACGCCAGGATGGCACTGAGACGGTCACGCGTTTCGGGTCGCGGGTCTGCACGGAAAAGCCCAATCGCTCCAGCGCGGCCACGGCGTCGTCCGGCGACACGTCGGCACCGCCGAAGCTGGCCAGCCGCTCGAAGCGCAGCGTCGCGGTTCTCCGCCAGTCCGGCTCAGCCCCTGCTTCCACGACAGCGCCGGGCTCGCCGCCGCAAAGATCGAGGATCATGCGCGTGGCGGCCTCGACCGCGTCGGGCATCAGTGCGGGGTCGATGCCGCGCTCGAATCGCTGACGGGCATCGGACACGATCTGGTGCCGGCGGCCGGTCAGCGCGACACGCAACGGATCGAAGAGCGCGCACTCGATGAATACATCGGTGGTGCCCTCATCGCACCCGGTCGCCTCGCCGCCGATCACACCCGCAAGGGATTGCACGCCGCGCGCATCGGCGATAACGCAGTCCTCAGCGGCGACCGTGTAGTCGCGCCCGTTGAGCGCCCGGAACGTCTCGCCACCGCCGGCGCGCATGATCAGCGATCCGCCCTCGACCTTTCTCGCGTCGAACACGTGGAGCGGACGGCCGAGGTCGACCGTGAAGAAGTTGGTCACGTCCACGAGCGCGTTGATCGGCCGGAGTCCGACAGCGGTGAGCCGGTCCTGCAGCCACTTCGGACTCGGCCCGTTGCGAAGCTGGCGGATGGTGCGGCCGAGCACCCAGGGGCAGGCTTCCGGCCACTCGATCCGCCAACGCAGGCCGCCGTCGAACGCGGCCCGTACGGGCGCGGGTCGCCAGGGGCGCAGAGTGCCGACCTGCGCCGCGGCCAGATCACGCGCGACGCCGCGTACGCTGAATGCGTCACCGCGATTGGGGGTGACCGCGATCTCGATCACGGGATCATCGAGCCCCGCCCATTGCACGTAGGGCACGCCGACCGGCGCGTCATCGGGCAGCTCGACAATGCCCGCATGGTCTTCCCCGAGGCCCATTTCGCGATAGGAGAGCAGCATCCCGGCGCTCCGAACCCCGCGGATCTCGCCGACCTTCAGCGTTACGCCGGTGCCCGGAATGAAGCTGCCCGGCGAGGCGAACACGCCCCTCATGCCGGCGCGCGCATTCGGCGCACCGCACACGACCGACACGATTCCGTCTCCGGCATCCACTTGGCAAACTCGCAGCCGGTCCGCGTTCGGGTGCGGGGCGGCCTCGACCACGCGCGCGATCCGGAAGGGCACGAGAGTGGCGCCGCGGTCCTCCACACTTTCGACCTCGAGACCGATCCCGTTCAGCATCTCGGTGATGCGATCCAGCGGCTTCTCGGTATCCAGGTGCTCCTTCAGCCACGCGAGGGTGAACTTCACCGGCTCAGACTCCCTCGTGCAGCAGCGCGGGCGCGAGCGGGTTGAAACCGTAATGACGCAGCCAGCGAATGTCGCTCTCGTAAAACGGCCGCAGGTCCGGGATGCCGTGCTTCAGCATCGTCACGCGCTCGACGCCCATGCCGAAGGCGAAGCCCTGCCACTCGCGCGGATCGAGTCCGCAATTAGCCAGCACGCGCGGATGCACCATCCCGCTGCCAAGGATTTCCAGCCAATCCCCCCCTTTGCCGAGCTCGCCGGTGCGACGGTTCCAGCCGATATCCACTTCCATCGAGGGCTCGGTGAACGGGAAGTAGCTCGCGCGGAAGCGCACCGGCAGGTCGCCGATGCCGAAAAAAGCGCGCAGAAAGTCGATGAGGCAGCCCTTGAGATGGCCGAGCGTGATATCGCGATCGACCGCGAGCCCTTCGCATTGATGGAACATCGGGCTGTGCGTCGCATCGTGGTCGGCGCGGTAGGTGCGGCCCGTGACGATCACTCGCACCGGCGGAGGCTCCCGGAGCATCGTGCGGATCTGCACGGGCGAGGTATGCGTGCGCAGCACGGGCGGCGGCTCATCCCCACGCGCGGGAAGATAGAACGTGTCGTGGTCGGCGCGGGCCGGGTGGTGCGAGGGGATGTTGAGCGCGCCGAAATTGTGCCAATCGCTCTCGATATCGGGGCCTTCGGCCACGGCGAAACCCATCGCGCCGAAGATGGCCGCGATTTCCTCCATCGTGCGGCTGATGGGATGGATCAACCCGGCCGGCGAGGGCCGCGGCGGCAGGGTCACGTCCATCCGTTCGGCGGCGAGTCGCGTGTCAAGCGCGGCTTCTTCCAGCGCCGCGCGGCGCGCCTCGATGATTTCCGACAGCTCGTCTTTCAGGCGATTGAGCGCCGCCCCGCGTTCGCGCCTTTGTTCGGGCGGCGCCTTGCCGAGCTCCTTCAGCAGCGCGGTAAGCTTGCCGTTCTTGCCGAGCACCGCGACCCGCACCGCATCCCAGGCGCGGAGGTCAGTCGCGGATGCGAGGGCTGCTTCGGTTTCGGTCTTGAGCGCGGAGAGGTCGTTCGTGGAGTGCAAGGTTCGTCGCCACTTTCACGGAAAGAACTGGTTCCCGCTTGCGCGGGAATGCACGGATCGTGTTGGACGATCCAGCATTTCTCCCGCTCATCCCCGCGAAAGCGGGGACCCAGCCAATCTAACAATTCGAGCTCGTGTCGGCTTCGGCGCAGCCCAGCGCTCAGCCCAGCGCGGCCTGCACCTTCTTGACCACCTCGGCGAAGCTCGCCGGGTCGTCGTAGGCGATGGCGGCCAGCACCTTTCGATCCATCTCGATGCCGGCCTTCTTCAGCCCGTCGATAAATCGGCTGTAGGTGAGGCCATGCTCGCGGACCGCGGCATTGATGCGCTGGATCCAGAGTCCCCGGAAATCGCGCTTCTTATTGCGCCGGTCGCGATAGGCGTATTGAAGCGACTTCTCCAGCCGCTCCAGCGCCGCGCGGTATGTCGTGGAGGAGCGGCCGACGAAACCCTTCGACTGCTTCAGGACCTTCTTGTGCCGGGCGTGTGTGGTAACGCCGCGCTTCACTCGCGCCATGTTTCTGCCCTCTCAGCCCAGCCCGTAGGGCGCCCACTGCTTGACGGTCAGCCCGTCCGCGTGGGTCAGCACCTGGCTGCCGCGATTTGTCCGCTTCGCTTTCTGGGTCCGGGCGGACAGGTTGTGACGCTTCTTGCCGGGGCCGGCGAGCACTTTGCCGGTCGCGGTGATCTTGAACCGCTTCTTGACCGACGACTTGGTCTTCATCTTGGGCATTTGCTACTCCTCATGCATCAGGCCCGCGAAACGCAGGCGTCGCGGCCGGGCATGCCCATTCCAGGCCCGGGCTCGCAGACAAGAGGGCGGCTTATACTCACGGCTTACTTATCCTGCAAGGCGGGCCTATATCGGCGGCCATGCTGGCGCACTTCGTCAAGATGCACGGCTGCGGCAACGATTTCGTCGTGTTCGACGAGCGTGCGGCCCCGCTCGGCCTTACGCCGTCCCGCGCCGCCGCCCTCGCGGACCGCCGGACCGGCATCGGCTGCGACCAACTCATCATGATCGAGCCCCCGCCCGAGGGCTCGGACGTGGCCGCCTTTATGCGCATTCGCAATCCGGACGGGGGGGAAGCCGGGGCCTGTGGCAACGCGACGCGCTGCGTCGCCGACTTGCTGGCCCGGGAAACCGGTCGCCCACGCCTAGCAATCCGGACAGTGGCGGGCGACCTCTGGGCCGATGTGTTGAAAGAGGGGCGTGTGGCCGTCGACATGGGGCTGGCGCGGCTCGACTGGAGCGAAATTCCGCTTGCCCGCGCGATGGACACCCTGCACCTCGATCTCGAGGTTGGCCCCGTCTCCCATCCGGCAGCCGCGAGCCTGGGCAACCCGCACGCGACGTTCTTCGTCGAGGAACTCGCGACCCTGCCGGTCGAGACGCTCGGCCCGGTTCTGGAGCGCGACAAGCTGTTCCCCGAGCGCGCCAATATCGGCTTCGCGCAGATCCTCGGCCCGCACCGCATCCGGCTTCGGGTATGGGAGCGTGGCGCCGGGCTGACGCTGGCCTGCGGTTCGGGGGCCTGTGCGGCGGTCGTGAATGCGCACCGGCGGGGCCTCGCCGATTGGAGGGCGACGGTGATCCTGGATGGAGGCGAGCTCGACATCGAATGGCGCGAGGATGGCCACGTCTTGATGACCGGCCCGGTCGCGACCGCCTTTACCGGCACGATCGACCTCGCGGCGTTCCCGCCATGACTGCCGAGGTCATCACCTTCGGCTGCCGGCTGAACGCCTATGAAAGCGAGGTGATTCGCGGGCACGCGGCCTCGCTCGCCGATACCGTCGTCGTCAATACCTGTGCCGTGACAGCGGAGGCGGAGCGGCAGGCTCGCCAGGCGATCCGGCGCACACACCGCGAACGACCGCAGGCGCGCATCGTCGTCACCGGCTGCGCGGCGCAAATCGATCCGTCGGCCTGGAAGGCGCTGCCCGGCGTCGCGCGCGTGCTCGGAAATGCAGAGAAGCTGCGGCCCGAGAGTTGGGTACCGGGCGCGCCGGGCGCGGTATCGGATATCATGGCTGTGCGCGAGACCGCAGCCCATCTGCTGACCGAGTTCGCCGGCCGTGCGCGCGCGTTCGTTCAGGTGCAGCAGGGCTGCGACCATCGCTGCACGTTCTGTATTATCCCGTACGGGCGGGGTCCGAGCCGAAGCGTCCCGGTCGGCGCGATCGTCGCGCAAGCGCGCGCGCTGGTGCAGGCCGGCTACCGCGAGCTGGTGCTGACCGGCGTGGACATCGCGAGCTACGGCCCGGATCTGCCCGGCAGGCCGAGCCTCGGGCAACTGGTTCGGCGGCTGCTCGCACTCGTGCCGGACTTACCCCGCCTGCGCCTCTCCTCGCTGGATCCGGCGGCGATCGATGCCGAGCTATGGCGCCTCGTGGCGGAGGAGCCGCGCTTGATGCCGCATCTGCATCTCTCGCTACAGGCGGGCAGCGATCTCGTTCTCAAGCGCATGAAGCGGCGCCATCTTCGCGCCGACGCGCTTAGGGTCGCCGCGCGTGCGCGTGCGCTACGGCCCGGAATCGCGCTTGGCGCCGACCTGATCGCGGGCTTTCCGACTGAGACCGACGCGCTGTTCCGTGAGACGCTCGATTTGGTGGAAGAGGCGGGTCTCCAATACCTGCACGTATTTCCCTACAGCGAGCGACCCGGCACGCCTGCCTCCCGCATGCCCGCCGTGCCCAGGCCCGTACGTCGCGAGCGGGCGGTGCGGTTGCGCGAGGCGGGCGCCCGCGTCGCAAGTCGTTTCTACGACGGGCAACAGGGGCGCATGATCTCGCTGCTGACCGAGAGTCGCGATGCAGGCCACAGCGAGCACTTCGCGCCGGTTCGCCTGACGATCTCCACTGAAGCGGGGCGACTCTTGGGCGCGCGGGTTGTTGCCGCGGAAAGTGGCGGCCTGGTGGCAGAGCCCGCCTGATGACGAGACCTTTCTGATGGCTTTGGGTGGCTTCTTCAACAAGCTGAAGCAGGGACTCTCGCGTAGCACGCAGAAGCTGAGCGAGAGCATTACGGGCGTCTTCAACAAGAGGAAGCTGGACGAGGCCGCGCTGGAGGAACTCGAAGACGCGCTGATCGGCGCTGACCTGGGCACCGGGGTGGCGGCACGCGTGATCGCGAGTTTTCGCCGTACCCGCTTCGGCAAGGAAGTCACGGATGAGGAAGTGCGCGGCGCGCTTTCGGACGAGATCGCGGAGATTCTTTCCCCCGTCGCGCATCCGCTCGCGATCGACCGCAGCTTGAAGCCGCATGTCGTGCTGGTCGTCGGGGTGAACGGCACCGGCAAGACGACGACGATCGGCAAAATGGCGCAGCTCTATCAGGAACAGGGTTTGCGCCCGGTGCTGGTAGCGGGTGACACATTCCGCGCGGCGGCCGTCGAGCAATTGCAGGTTTGGGGTCAGCGCACCGGGTCGTCGGTGATCGCCGGGCCGCCGAATGCCGACGCAGCCGGACTCGCCTTCGATGCGCTTACCCGCGCCCGCGCCGAGGGAGCCGATGTGCTGCTGATCGACACCGCCGGACGGCTGCACAACAAGACCGTGCTGATGGACGAGCTGCGCAAGATTATCCGGGTGATGCAGAAGCAGGAGCCCTCGGCGCCGCATTCGGTTTTGCTCGTGCTCGACGCCACCACCGGCCAGAACGCGATCCAGCAGGTGCGCGTGTTCAAGGAGATGGTGGACGTCACCGGCCTCGTCGTCACCAAGCTCGACGGCAGCGCCCGAGGCGGGGTCGTTGTCGCGCTCGCCGAGGAGTTCGGCTTGCCCGTTCATGCGGTCGGTGTGGGCGAGCAGGCGGGCGATCTTAGGCCATTCGATGCTCACGATTACGCGCGGGGGCTGGTCGGGACGGCGTAAGCAGAGTCGACGCGGACAATACCTGGACGGCGCGATCGAGTTGCGGGTCCTTGCCCGCCGCGTACAAGGGATCGAATGGCACTTCGATCGTTGGCGTGACCCCCACTCCTTCGAGGCGCTGGTTATCCACGAGCACGTCGGCGACCGCGAGTAGCAGCAGGTCGCCATTCCTCATCAGGAAAGCCGAAGCGGCCAGCACGGCCCCCGCGGTCCGGACCCCGATAACCTCGCCGAGGCGGTATCGTTTGAAGCCGTATGCGAGCACCTCCTTCCCGCTGCGCGTTCCCCGATTTATCAGCATGGCTACCGGCTTGCGCCATTTGACGTCCTCGAAGCCGACATCTCCGTTTCTATCTATGACTTGCATCGTCGGTGCACGTGGATTGAACAAATCGAGATATTGCGGCTCAGCCCCACCCCAACCGTCGCGCAGATCCCAGATCAGCGCGTGTGCGTCCCGCAGCGGGCCGGTGGCGATCAGCTCTTCGAGGGCGCGTTGATAGGCGATCCCGGCGTATGACCAGACATGGACGTAACCGACCTGGACGCCATTGGTCGCCGGAATGATCCGCACGCTGGCGCGAAGCCCATTCAGGAACATTGCGTTCGGATTGAGCTCCGCTGGCGTCACGCTGAGTGTCATCGGCGGCTCGCGGGCAGCGCGGCGGATCGCGACGCGAACCGGAATCCCGACCTTGCCGCGAAAGGAGGCAACGGGACGAAACGGCTCGTCGCCCACCGACAGGATCTCGTCGCCAACGAGCAGGCCTGCTTGGCTGGCGGGCGCACCCTCGATAACGCCGGCGATGACGGTGCGCCGCTCGCTATCGGTATGGGTAAAGACGCCGATTGCAGGATAGCTGACTTCCCCTGAAGGAAAGATGCGTCCCAGACCGCGGCGGCGCAGCGCGCCAGCGAAGATTCCTGCGAGCTGATAGTAAGCAGGATCGTCGGGGGTGTAGTACTGGGTATGCGAGGCGCCGAGTTCTGCCAGCATCGCGTTGATGCTCGCCGCTAAATCTCCTCTGGACGAGGCCGCAGCAGCTTGAGGTTCATAGCGCCGGCGAATAGCCGCCCAGTCCAACCCGTGAAGGCGGGAATCGTAGAAGCGATCGCGGACCGTTTCCCAAACCTCATCGAAGGCGGCTTGGTTTGCCTCCGCTGACGAGGCTCCGGATGGATCGCCCGGTTGGCCGCGGGCCAGCCGCACGCCAACCGCAAGGCTCCCCAGCATCAAAACGGCCCGCCGCGTGAGGTCCGAACGAGGAACTCATGGGGCGCATGTTAGCCGGTCGGTCCACGCGAGCAAAAGTGCAGTATCGTGCTTAGCCGAATCGCGTGACCTCCGTATCGCGCGGCCCCGCCCCGCCCCACCTTCTTCTCATCGCGGCGGGTCGAGCGGCGGAACGTCCGTTCGCTCATCCCAGCAACTCCGGCCCGTCCAACCGCTCAGCTCTCCGTCTCCGGGGCTCGATCGCGCCTGGAAGCAGGGCCTGCCTCTGCTCCGTCCGACGCATCCAACCCCGAAGGTCCAAATGCGCGGGACAGATCACGTGCTACCTGCACCGGACAGATCGTGGCGCTCCTCGCAGCATAGAGGCGGCCCTGTTGCACGATGCTGGGCCGGGTGCGTTAATCCTGTAGCTCCAAGCGCGAACGGATCAAGCCATGTCAGACCCAACCCGACTGCCGAAATCGATCGCAACAGTTTCGCTTAGCGGCACCTTGCCGGAGAAGCTGGATACGGCCGCGACAATCGGCTTCGACGGGGTCGAAATATTCGAGAACGACCTGCTCACCTTCAGCGGCTCGCCTGAGCAGGTCCGCAAGATCGCCGAGGGCCTCGGTCTCGCCATCACCGTCTTCCAGCCGTTCCGAGATTTCGAGGCGATGCCCGAACCGCAACGGTCGCGCAACATGGACCGCGCCGAACGCAAGTTCGATGTGATGCAGGCGCTCGGCACCGACCTCATTCTCGTGTGCGCCAACGTGCAGCCCTCGGCGATCGACGACGATAGCCGCGCGGTCGCCGACCTTACCGAGATGGCGGAGCGTGCGGCCCGGCGCGGTCTGAGAGTTTGCTTCGAGGCGCTTGCCTGGTCACGCCATGTGAACCGATGGGGTCGCGCGTGGAAGATCGTGCAGCAGGCGAATTATCCGGCGCTCGGATTGATCGTGGACAGCTTTCATACTCTTTCCCTGAACGACGATTTCTCGGGTCTCGCGCAAGTTCCAGCCGAAAAGCTGTTCTTTGTCCACCTCGCGGATGCACCCAGGTTCGATATGGACGTGCTTTCCTGGAGCCGTCACTTCCGCAACTTCCCTGGCCAGGGCGCGCTCGATGTAACGGGCTTCACGCGCGCCGTTCTCGCATCCGGCTATCGTGGGCCGCTCAGTCTTGAGATTTTCAATGACGAGTTCCGCGCCGCACCGGCCCGCCTGACAGCGCGGGATGGGCTGCGCTCGCTCATATTCGTGGAGTTGGAGGCGGGCGGCCCGAAGCTGCCGGCCTTGCCGGCATTCGACGGATTTGAGTTCCTGGAATTCTCCGTGGATGAGCAAAGCCGGCAGGAGCTCGCACAATTCCTGAAGGGGCTTGGGTTCCGGCACGCGGGAACGCACCGCTCGAAAGACGTGCAGCTCTATAGCCACGGTCAGATCAATCTTGTGTTGAACGCCGAGCAGGATAGCGCCGCGGCCGAGCACTTCCATCTGCACGGACCCTCGGTCTCGGCCATGGCGTTGCGCGTGGACGACGCGGAGCGGGCGATGCAACGGGCGCGCGCGTTGCTCTGTCCCGAATGGCAGGAACGCGTCGGTGCGGGCGAGCGCCACATTCCGGCGGTGCGCGCACCGGATGGAACCCTCTTCTACCTGGTGCAGCCGGATCAATCCGGACGGAGCATCTGGGAGGACGATTTTTTCCTGCATCCACCCAAGGACGGCGAAGAGCCGGGCCTGACGACCATCGATCATGTGGCCCAGGCGTTGCCGCCGGGTCGAATGGATGGCTTCGTGTTGTTTTACCGTTCGGTTTTCGGTCTCGAGCCCGAGCAGCTTTGGGAGCTGCCGGACCCGTACGGGCTGATTCGGAGTTCGCGCTATGAGCAGCGCTGATGGTCGGGTCAGGCTGCTGCTCAACGTATCGGAAAGCCGCGAGACGGCCACCGGCCGCTTCGTCTCCGCCTTCGCCGGCGCGGGCGTGCATCACATTGCCTTCGCGACCTCGGACGCAGTCCGCACGGTGGAGCGGCTCCAGGCGCTCGGCGCCTCGATGCTGCCCATCCCGGAGAACTACTACGAGGATCTCGCGGCGAAGGGAGGCCTCGACGATGCCGGGGTCGCGACGTTGCAGCGGCTGGGATTGCTTTACGACCGCGACGAGGGCGGCGAGTTCCGGCACGCCTACACGGTGAACTTTGCGGACCGCTTCTTCTTCGAGATCCTTGAGCGCCGAGGTTACAAGGGCTTCGGTGCGGTTAATGCGTCGGTGCGCATGGCCGCGCAGGCGCAGAGCCGCCAGATCGACCCGGCGACGTTCTGAGCGGAGGCGATCGCGGCTAACCGAGCTCGTCAGAGTTTGGCAGCCGCCTATCGTACGATCGTGCAGCTATGATCGAGAAAGCGGACACATCAACAACTGTGGGCGGTACAACCCTTATATGACAAATCGGCTAGCGCCTTAGGCGTATTGAGCGCAACGAGCTTCGCGTGATCCGCGACTTTCACGTCGTTGCCATGGATCCGGTACAGCTCAATCGGTGGCGTGACGCTGTCGTCGCGGTAGAGGAGCTCGAAGCGGTCAGGAAACAGCCGCAATGCCTCGGCGGTCTGCGACACGTGCGCCGCCCACTCCGCCATTCCAGGTGGTTTGGCTTGAATTAAAAGTAGCGGGAATGCGTCTGAATCGATTTCCGCCATGACCTCGGCGGCCGAGGAGAACTTCGGTTCGTATTCGCTGAGCCTCCAGCCTCCGGCTCCGAGCACGTGCACGCCGCGCATCACGAAGAGGCTTGGCCGTTCCGGATCGTGCATCGCGAGCTCAGTGACCGCGATCGCCTCAAACCGGCTCGACCCAACAACCAGCACGGCCGGGTTCTGCGGAAGGCGATTCGCCCATACCGCCTCGCTCGCGGCGATGATTCCGAGTTGGGGTTTGGGCACGATACTCGTCAACTTCGGTAGGAAAGAGGCGACTAATACTAACAACGTGAGCGCGGGGAGCATTCCGGCACGGCCCGCTGCGCTGAAGCCAGCCAGTGCCGTCGAAGCGCGGTCCGTCGCCCAGACGGCCAGGATGGCAAGCGGGGCGAGCAGGGGAATCATGAACCGACGATCTATGCCGGCGGGAACGACCAGATGGAAGAGCCAGACCGCGAGCAGCAAGCCGACGGCGCCGATCCTCGCATTGGCCTCTGATCCGTGCCCGGGACGCCAGATCGTTATTGCCAGGCCGGCGAGCGCGGCTACCACAATGAGCGGTCCGCAGCAGGAAAACAGTGCCGCCGCATTCGCGTAGACCGCGGTAGAAGTGTAGGACCAGCCGAACTCGTAATTGAAGGCGCGCGGAACCGAAGCCCCGTACTCGATCAGCAAGTACCAGGGTCCGGCGAGGATCGCGGCAACGGGCACCGGCAGCCAGAACGAGCCACGCCGAAGCAACTCGAATCGGCGGCTAATCAGCACGGCTAGCGGCGGCAGCAGCGCAATTGCTGCCCCATTGCCCTTTATGAGCAGAGCTAACGAAGCCACAACTCCGAACATGGCGGAGTGAATGGCGCGTCCGTCGTCCAGATAACGCACGTACAGCCACATCGCGATAAAGGCCAAAACCGCGATGGGGGTGTCGAGCATGAGCTCCAGGCTGGCTTGGAGCACGATCGGCGCGAGCCCGACGATAACTGTTGCCGCGATCGCGCTTGGCCGCCCGAAGCGAGGCATCGTGAACGCGTAAACGAGCGTTCCCAGGCAAGCCAGCATCGTTGCTGACAAAAGCAGCATGGCTCCGCGAGCCGCCGAGAACACTACCATCCAGAGACCCTCTACAAAGTAGTAGAGGGGCGGCCAGTGTCCTATTCCCACCTGTGGATAATGGGAATAAAAATTCCTGAGGAACTGGATAGGCGGCTTCCCGAGTCCGTACAGCAAATAGTCATGCACCAGCAGGCCCGACACATAGTGTGAGGCATCGTCATCGTTGAATTCGGCAGCATGCGTTCCAAGCATCCATTGCACGCACAGCGCGATGGTGAGCAGGCCGAGGAATACGATAGCGGATTCGACCGCGCGTGCCGAGCGAGAAGCTGAACTCGCGCCGCTTGATTGCACCTCCGCAAGGCCGTTTGTATTCATAAGCGCCTCTACCGAATTCAGCTCGTTGCGTCGCTCGCGTGCTTTGCCTCGGCGAGGCCACTTACCCGCTAAATCAAACCCAAATGTAGCTGAGGCCTGAATGCCCCAGATGGCGCCATCCCGCAAGTGGTGTTCCCGCAGCTCTTAAGCTATCGCGCTTGACGAATGGAGCGGGCGAGTTCGCCGGAGTATCGGGATCGCTTTCACTTCAAAATCCGCAAGGAGGGCGCAGAGGTCGGCGGTATGTCGGTATAAGGGTTCGTCAGTTTTCAACTTACGGTAGTCATCCTCATCCGGTCCATGATGGCGCGATCAATTTCGACACTGCGACCCCCTTAGGAAGCGCTCCTCGCTAGGGATAAAGCTGGGGTTCGGCTGCGTCCAGGGCAAAGATCGCTTCGGTGCGATTTCGTGGTTGGGAGCATGAGCGCGGGCGACCCTCTGGCTTCGGACAAGAGCGTCATCGTCATGCATCGCAAAAGCGAAGCGAAAGCCTTCTGCTGAGCCGAGGTGGCGAGGCCAAGGTCATCAGCATGAAGTAGTGAAGGTGATCTCCAAAACGCTCGCTGAAGCCGAGTAAGTATACAAGAGCATACGATGAGAGTTTCAGTTTCCCAAAGACCACTCCGGCGGCGAACCTGACGGGCGTGGCGAGGCAAAAGGGGTGCATGAGATCCTCGTTGGCCGCGCGTGCGAAATCACGAAATGGCCAGCCTGCGACGCGGACCATTTTCGTTGCCCTCGCGAGCCAGGGTACGTAGATTTGCATCCCGTGACGCGGACCATCCTGAATGATCCGCGGACGTCGCCGGTCAGCAAGTATGCCGCGGAGGGGAAGTGGCCCGTGTTCGCTATTCGGAGTAAGAAGATTGCACGCGGCTTGGTCCTGGCACTGGTCGCGGGATGCAGCTCAACGCCGGACGCGGCGCGTCAGGCCGCTGAGCTCGACCAACGCCTGAACAACTCCTTATCAGGAGAGGTGCAAGATAACCGGTTGCTCATCACTCAGCTCCCGGCCGGAGCCAAACTGACTCTCGACAGTCGGCTTCTGTTTCCGGCCTATAGCGCGCAGCTGGATGAACGCGGCCAGCAGCTCCTGAATCGGGTGATCGAGGCGCTGTTCGACGTCCCCAAAACACGAGTTGCGGTCGACGGCTGCCCGGGCGGCCCTGCCGTCGCGTCCAACTGCCAGCTTTCCGCGGCGCGGGCGAGCAGCATGATTCGCTATTTGCAGGGGCAGGGATTCGCCCCAGGGCTATTGTCGGTCACCAACGGTTCAGCGCCTATCGCCGCCGCCGGCGCCCGCCAACTCAGCTCCTGCGGTGTGGAACGGCAATATGATCGTCATGACGATTACAGACGGGACGACCTGAGGCTGCCCGGATTAAATGTCAGCCACTATCTTGGGTCCCTTGGCTCGCCGGGGCGGACCGGGGGGCGGTTACGCCCCCCAGCCAGGCGCCCGTTCAAAGTTGCGGCGGCAAGCGGCCGGTACGTTGCAAGCTCCTGACGTAGCCAGTCCACATCGCGGCGATGCCGTTCCCGACAAGCCCCAGCAACAGTCCGAGTGCACTGCGCGGCGCAAACGCAACGGCATCAAAGCCCGGGCTGGCCGATCCTGCGGCGGATTGCGGCAGATTAAGGTTCATGTTGGTCTCCTTTTCACACCTTAGCGACGCGCGAGATACGGGTCGGTGAAGCCACGCGGGAACGAATTGATGGATTCCGGCATGCTCTCGCTATTTGATAAGCTCACGATCGCACCGCCCGCGATCACGGGGTTTTCGTGCTCACCGGCACCCGTCGCTGAGCTCGGATAGACTTCCGACCCAGCGTCTACGACGGGCGGTGCCGCGGTGATTGTTGTGCGCCGTCCGTCGGCCCCAGTCGGGGAGCTCGGATAAGCTTCCGATCCAGTGTCAACCACCGGCGGCGTTGCGGTGATGCTTACGCCGGCCTGGTAGGCGCCGCTCGACTG
The DNA here is from genome assembly GCA_963808965.1 of uncultured Alphaproteobacteria bacterium. Lineage (GTDB taxonomy): Bacteria > Pseudomonadota > Alphaproteobacteria > Acetobacterales > Acetobacteraceae > CAWEHU01. Next base: position 48,796 of record CAWEHU010000031.1, on the reverse strand, counting down.
TGCAGAGGCGGTCTGCGCGATTGCCGGCGAAGCCAGCCCCAGCAACGAAGTCACTAGGATAATTGAGGTGCGCATCTTTCATCTCCAGATGATTGCGGCGTTCTTGAAGCTTCCTCGTTCTTCAAGTTCGCTTCGTTGCGACCATTTGGCGTTGGCTGTGCGCTCGATCAAATGAATCGGGGGCATTGGCGGATGCCGGCAGGGAATGCAGTGCGAATCGGTGTCATTCACCGGCTGCATACAGGTATGCAGAGTCCGACGACTGGAATCCCGGCCACGATCGCTAGCGGCGAAGGGCTGTACCGCCGTTTGCCGGTTCTGCATCGACCAGCCTCGGCCGGCGGGGGGCCGCCTCAGTCAGTCCGACTTTCCCGCGACGCGGTCCGAGTAACTGTGCGTCGCCCACTTCTTCTCTTGATTTCCGGCCTGATCGTGCGACCTCATGTAGGCTTTCGGCATTGAGGGAGATGCGGCGTTGGGTCGAGGCGAGATTGCGGGGGAGACGGCGAAGCGGCCGAGTCGGCGCGCCTTCCTCGGCGTAATTGCCGGTTGGCCGATGCTATCGCTCGCGCGCGCCGCCTCGGCGGGAGTGTCGCTCCTGCCCACCTTCCCGGTGCTCGATGTTTCCGCGGTGCCGTTCCTCGATGCAGCCGGGCGTGCTCTCTACGCAAAATTCCTCGCCGCCAATCTGCCGCGCGCCTTCGCAATCTCCTCCTCGGGCGCCGTCGGCTGGGTGGGTGCCGCCGCTTCGATCGAGGAAGCTCGTGCCATTGCGCTACGCGACTGCGCGGCGGCAGGCGGTCGTGATCGCGCGCTCTATGCTGAGGATCTCGCAGTAGTGTGGGAGGGACGGAGGTGGGCAGCGCCGCCCGTGCCGGCGCCCATGTTCTCGACGTGGAATTCGGCTTTCGTGCCCGATTCTCGTTATCTATGGCAGGGGCCGGCTCGGTCGTCGGGTCTCTATGTCTGGGCTCACGGCCTCGGGGGCGGAGACAACCGCGGACTGCAGCCGCAGCCCCATGTGCGGCTTTTCAACAATGTTGGGTTCGACGTCATGCGGTTCGATCGCTGTCCCAGCGCTGACGATACCGAGCGCGCGGCCGGGTGGCTGCGTGACGGTCTCGCCCGGCTACGCGCGATGGGCTGGCGGAGGGTCATCGTGGGCGGCCAGTCGCGCGGAGCGTGGAACGCCCTTCAGATGCTGGATACGCCGGGACTCGCGGATGTAGTCGTCGCGATCTCGCCCGCTGCGCAAGGTGAATGCGGCGGCCCCTTCATGTCGAGCCAGACTGACGAGTTGCGACGCATCGTCGACGGCGTCGCAACCTGGACCGAAAGCGTGCTCGCTTTCGTGCAATTCGCCGGTGATCGGTACATCGGCGACGCAGACAGGCGACGAGATCTTATCGAGCAACTCCGGCCGCGTCTGTCGGGATTGCTGATGATCGACCGGCCTGTCGGTTTCAGCGGGCATGGCGCGGGTGCTGACCCCCGTTTCGCGGAGCTCTACGGGCCTGCCTTGCTGGACCTGGCGGACTGGACCGGCCGGTTTCGGATCAGCAATCGCCAAGGTCCGGGTTAGCAAAGATTCTGCCGGCGGAACCGCCGCAGCCGAGCATCAGCGTGGACGTGGTAACATTCGTGCCGTAGGGGCTGAGATCGGCGCCGGTGCGGGCCATCGAGGTGAAGCATGAATTGGGGTGGGTTTGACCTCAACCTATTGACCGTCTTCAACTCGGTCATGCAGGAGCGAAATCTGACCCGGGCGGGACGGCGCCTAGGTCTGACCCAGCCGGCGGTCAGCCATGCGCTGACGCGGCTGCGTCACCTTATGAATGATGAGCTGTTCGTTCGCGGGCCTGAGGGCATGGTCCCGACATCGCGTGCGGAACAAATCGCCGGCCCGGTGCACGAAGCATTGGCGGGGTTGCAGATCGCGCTCGAGCCTCAGGCCTCCCAGCCTGAGGACATAGCCACGGATTTCAACCTGGCTTTGAGTAGCTACGTTGTTTTCAATATGGCCCGCTGCTTGGTTACTCGCATCCGTGCCGATGCGCCCCGGATCGGGCTGACATTGCGCCTGAGCGGCAATCTGAACATCCTGAACGAATTGGACAACGGCAACGTCGATCTTGCATTGACGCGGCTGATTGATGGCGGCGAGCGGTTCAAATGCGTGAGGGTCCTCACCGATCGATTTGTGTGCGTGACCCGCAACGACCACCCCATTTTGCGCCGCGGCTCGTTAAGCCTCGAAGATCTCGCGGACGTGCCGCATTTGAAGATTACCTCGGACGGCGACTACACAGGCTTCGTCGATGAGGTGCTGGAGCGACAAGGGCTTTCGCGGCAAACAATACTCGGTGCGCCGTTCCTGGCCGCAGCCCCGCTGCTGGCCAGCGGCGAACTAATGGCTGTTCTGCCGGAGCGCACGGCCGAGCGCATGTGTGAAATGGCGCCCCTGACCAAACTGCCGCTTCCGTTCGAGTCGCCTGCGCTCGAAGTGGTGATGATCTGGCACCGTCGTCACGACACTCATCCCGCGCATCATTGGCTCCGAGACACGATCCGTCAGATCCTCTCGGAATTCGAAAACGATTAAAGGGTCTCCATCGCTGTGGATCCAACCGCACACACTTCCATACGGATGGCGATTCTACCGGAAAGGCGGTTCGTCGAAGCTGCGCAGTTTGCGCGAGTGTAGGGCGGCGAGCTGTCCACGCAGCAGGTCCAGCGCCGCCAAGCCGATCTTCAGATGCTCGCCTACAGCACGCTGATAGAAAGCGCTGGCAGTACCCGGTAGCTTCAGTTCGCCATGCAATGGCTTATCGGAGACGCACAGCAAGGTCCCATATGGCACCCGCAGCCGATAGCCCTGCGCGGCCAGCGTGCCGCTCTCCATATCGACCGCGATGGCACGCGATAGATTGATGCGTCGCCGCTCATTCGACCAGCGTAGCTCCCAGTTCCGGTCGTCATAAGTAACCACGGTCCCGGTGCGCAGCCGTTGTTTCAGCGCGTCGCCTTTCTCGCCGGTCACCCGCGCGGCCGCCTCTTGCAGGGCCAACTGAACCTCGGCGAGTGCCGGGATCGGCACCTCGGGTGGCACGAGGTCGTCAAGGATGCGGTCACGACGAAGATAGCCATGCGCGAGGACATAGTCGCCGATTACCTGCGACGCCCGAAGGCCGCCGCAATGGCCCATCATGAGCCAGCAATGGGGACGCAGCACTGCCAGATGGTCGGTGATGTTCTTGGCGTTCGCCGGACCGACGCCGATATTGACGATGCTAACGCCGGCCTCGCCGTCACGACGCAACAGATGATAGGCTGGCATTTGGAAGCGGTGCCAGGGCGTCGCCGCAACCAGCTCTCCTGCTTGTTCCGCGTTGTGTTCGGACGTCACGAAGCCACCGCCCGGAAGCACCAATCGCTCGTATTCGCCCTCCGGCTTCGATAGCTCGCGAAGCGCCCAGCCCACGAACTGATCCACGTAGCGCTGATAATTGGTGAGCAGGATCCAAGGCTGGATAGCACGCCAGTCTGAGCCAGTATAATGAATGAGCCGGCGGAGCGAGTAGTCGACCCGCACGGCGTCAAACAGAGCAAGCGGTCGGGACTGTCCCTTCTCAAAGATCCACAGACCATCCGCGACCTCGTCACCCACCGCTGAGAGGATCGGCGTTGGGAAATACCGCGCGAGATCGCTTGCCGTGACATTGCCCTGCACGAGTTCATGGCCGTGATCAAGCGCGTATGGGTAGGGCATTTCCTGATCGCTGGCTTCGACATCAATCACGGCGCCGTACTCGTGCACGAGCGGACGCAACTGTTCCAACAGGTAGCGCCGGAAGAAGGACGGCTGCGTTATCGTCGTCGCGTAACAGCCGGGAGCCTGGAACTTTGCCCATGCGCGTCGAGTAATCGGGATAGGCCCGTGTGGCTCCCGGTACAGCGTCAGTGCCGGATAGCGGAACCGGGCGCGTTCCTCCGGACCTGGCGGGATGCCGTGCTCGGCGAACCGCCCCAGCGCGGACCGCAACGCCTCAGTGGCCTCGACGTGCAACGCCTGCAATCGGTCGACGGCCTGCTCAGGCGTAAGCGGATTTCTGGCTGGGATCGACGGATGCGGCAATCGAACACCTCAGGACGAACGAGCTCCGGAAACAAGGATATGCAACGGTGGGTCAGAGAAGACCTAGTCCGAGAGCACTCATGGTCAATCCGCGCACGAGGTGAGCAAGCGATCAGCACCATCCTCCGAGGCTCCGCGGCGGGATGCGATTCAGGATCTCGGTGCGCCCAAACAGCGAGACGCCTTTGTAGATGCGGGCAGCCATCGTATCGACGGATTGGAGTTGTGCGGAGAGATTATACGTGTTGCGGTCCTCGGGATCAAAAAACCAGCCATTCGTCCAGCGCGTCGGTCCAGCTGGGGTTAACCCCCAGACGATGGTCCTGCCGCACATCTCCGTTGTGCGTAGCGCCGGGTTGCGCAGCCACACGATCCGGCCGCAAAGGAGACTGCTGCATTCGAAAACCTCGATGGCTACTCGGTGACTCACGATCCAGGTGCCCTCGGGAACTGGCCCCTGGGCGCTTGCAGACGGGCAGCAGGCCCACGCCGAGCCGGCAAACACCAGCGCCGCCAGCCGATTGCGCCCTAACTTGGGGGATATACCTCGTGCCACTTCGGTCTCAGCTCGACTTCCCGTTTTGAGCCGTGGCCCAAGTTGAAATCGCATTTGGTCATCGACCTCGCCAGGCCAACGGCGGTAACTGACCCAAATACCGCGTCGATATTCCAGGCGCCAGAGCGATCTCCTCCAAGGCGTCGCCGGCCAGTCGTCAGTTCCGCCACGTTCTGACCGGCGCCCTCAGCCTACGCGGGTGAAGGTGCGACGGAACCGGTAGAAGATACGATCGATAATGCGCAAATTCTCGATTACGATCTCCGCCTTGCCCTGCATCTCTTGCTGAAAGGCAAGCTGCTGCCCAAAGGTGGTGACGAGACCCTGAGGCAGGGTCATAGTGACAGCGTAGTGGCCATCGAGCGGCACCGGAGAGATCGCGGCGACACGGCCTTGTAGATGGCCGAACTGCTCCGCCGGATAGTTTTCGACTTGCACGAACACCTTTTGCCCGACCCGTACCGAGCCGGCGCGGCTAATCGGTAGCAGGATCCGGCCGATCAGTTGCTCTGGGTCGGCCGGTATGATCGCCATCACCTCATCCCCGGCGTGTACCGAACTGACTGTCGGTGGATAAGTGCGACAGGCTGACGGTACCTGCGATCGGCGACCGCAGCACATACGTGCGCTCCCAAAGCGCTAGCTTTCCGGTCACTGTCTTCACTGCCTCACGAAGCGCGACCTCGAGATCCTGGCGCTGTTGGCGGTCCCGGGCGACCAGATCGGCGATGGCTTGGTCGACATGCGCCAGATCGAGCCGGGTGTTGGCCCCATCGACAGCTAGCGCCTCGATTGCGCGTTCGGCCGCGAGCACGGTCCTCTGCCGATCTTCGAGGGTCAGCAGCGAGGCGTCCTGACGCTCGGCGAGTTGCATCGTGCGCTGATAGCTGCGCTCGGCGATTCGCTTCTCGCTTGCGAGCAGTGCACGCTGGCGTTCCAGACTATCGATGCGGTCCTGCAGGGGCTGACGCTGCGCCGCGAGCGCCCGTAGCTGCGGCGCGGCCGGATTGGTCGCCAAATACCAGGTAAAGGCTGCGTGGGCGCGCGCCAGAGCGGCAGTGTCGGCGTGCAACTCGCCGAGCGGAAGGGTCGCCAGCGCGGCCACCGCAAACTCGGGGGGGACGTGGCTGTCGTCCCAGTTAGCGAGCAGCGCCTCAAGCTGCGCCACAGCCTCCGGCTCGGCGGAGGTGGCCAGGCGGGCGAGCACGGCGCCGGAAGCGACCCGATCGCCGTCGTGCACGGACAGGTTTTCCAGGTGACCACTGGCCTGCACCACGACCGTGGCCGGCGGCAGCTTGGTGCTGATGACGGCGCTTGCCGGCACCACGTCGGGGTAGTGAATCAGCCACGCCAGCGAGACCAGCAGACCGACAACGCACAGCATCGCGAGCGACCCCCAGCGCGCGAGCCAGTGTGGCGGCACGCCCAGGATCTGCACCACGGGCTCGCTGTGCTGGACGATCTCAGCGATCCGGTCCCGCGCTTGCCGGATCGCGACGGACGCTCCCGCGTCCCCACCAACCACATCCGCGTCTAGGAGATTCGGCATTTGCGCCTCTTCAGCCTACACCGAGTTCGAGCTGGTTGCGTACCAGGTGAAAATAGGCCCCCCGGCGTTGCGCAAGCTCCTCGTGGCGGCCCTGCTCGACGACGCTGCCGTGATCGAGTACCGATAATCTGGTCGGCGTCGCGCACCGTGCTGAGGCGATGCGCAATGACCAGTACGGTGCGGCCCTGACAGAACTCCGCGAGATTAGCCATGATGACGCGCTCATTGTGCGCGTCGAGCGCGCTGGTCGCTTCATCGAAGAACAGGAAGTCGGGCTCCTTGTAGACGGCGCGCGCGATCAGAATGCGCTGGCTCTGGCCGCCGCTGAGGGTGATGCCAGCCGATCCTAGACGCGTGTTGTAGCCGACCGGCAACTCGTCGATGAACTGCTCGAGGTTGGCGACCCGTACCGCGCGCTGCAGGCGCCCCCGGTCGATTGTGGTTTCGGAGTCGGACTTCGTGATGTTGCGTGCGATCGTGTCGGCGAAGATGTAGCCGCCCTGCATCACCACGCCGCATCTCTCGCGCCATGCACGCGGGCTGATATCCTCCAGGTTCACAGCACCGAGCCGGATCACGCCTGTCGTGGGTGCATAAAAGCGCAGCAGCAGCTTCATCAGAGTGGTCTTGCCCGAGCCCGAGGGACCGACGATCGCCGTCACCTTGCCTTCCGGAATCGTCAGGTTCAGGTCTCGCAAGACGGGCCGGCCGGATACGCCGCCGTATTGGAACGAGAGGCCGTCCCCGATCGAGAGCGTGCGGCTCTCGGGTAGAATGGTCAGTCCGCCGCGATCGGTCTCCTCGTCGTCGCGGCCGTGGATCTCGGCAAGGCGGTCCAGGCTCATCCTCGCGTCCTGAAGCGTGTTGGCCAGTAGCAACAGGGTCGTAATCGGGGCATTGAGCTGGCCGATAATGTACTGCACGGAAAGCATCATCCCGATCGTCAGCTCGCCACGCAGGACGGCTCGTGCGGTTACGAAGCTGATCAGGATGTTCTTGAGCTCATTGATGAAAGCGCCACCGGCGCTCTGCCATTGCGTGAGCGCCATGCCTTTGACCGAGATGCGAAAGAGTTGGGCCTGGATCGCCTCCCACTCCCACCGCCGCCGCCGCTCGGAGTTATTGAGCTTGATCTCCTGCATGCCTTGAATGAGCTGGATAATGCTGCTCTGATTGCCGGCCGCCTCGTCGAAGCGACGGTATTCCAGCATTGCGCGGCGTCGCATGAACAGCCACGCCCACAGCGCGTACAATGCGGTCCCGCCGGCGAACAAGGCGCAGATAGCCGGGTCATATAGGGCCAGCACGGCGCCGAAGACCACGAGGTTCACCGCCGAGAACAGGCCAGCCAAGGTCGATCCGGTCAGCAGGGTCTCGATGCGACGATGATCCTGCACGCGCTGCAGCAGGTCGCCCGTCGTCTTGGTGTCGAAGAAGCCGATCGGCAGGTTCATCAGCTTGAACAGAAAAGTCGAGATTACCTTGACGTTGATCCGCGATCCCATATGCAAAAGCAGCCACCCGCGCACCACATCCACCGTCGTCTGCGAAGTGAATAGTACCAGCTGTGCCATCAGCATCAGATAGACAAAACCTAAGTTCTGAAACCGAATTCCATGGTCGACCATGGCTTGCGTAACAAAGGGCAACGCGAGCTGCACAGCGGTACCGACCAGCAGCCCTAGGAGCACCTGGATCAGCAAGGCGTGATATGGCCGGAGATAAGGGAGTAGAAGCCGCAAACCCTGACGCCGGCGCCTTGGCTGCTCGGGGGCTTCAAAGAAGCGCTCCGCGGGCTCGGCGAGCAGCAGCAAGCCAGTGCTGCCTTGCTCGCGCTGGCTCTGCCAGCCGCGCAGGAACTCTGCGCGGGTGTAGGTGATCAGCCCGAAGCCGGGGTCGGCGACGCGCACAGTATCGCCCTTGACCTCGTACACCACGACGAAGTGACGTTGCCGCCAATGCGCAATCGCGGGCAGCGGTACATCGTCGCGCAACGTTTCGTAGCTGACGTCGACGCCAAGTGTGTTCAGGCCGATCGCCTCTGCTGCCTGGCAGATGCCGGCGAGCGAGACTCCTTCCCGCGTGATGACACATTTCTCCCGCATGAACTCGGCATCGTAGACGCGGCCGTAATGGCGTGCGATCATACGGAGGCAGGTGGGACCGCAATCCATCAGGTCCATCTGCTGGTAGAACGGGAATCGCTTCATGATGCGAGCTCGCATATGGCGGGCCACGGACCACCGTTGCGGGTCAGGAAGCAACGGTAGTCGAAGACGTACGGCTGGCCTCTGAGGTCAAGATTTGCAACCTGGCCTCCGTAGCGGGATTGCAGTGCCGCGAACTCGGCGGCGAACGCATCATAGCAGCGGCGCCCAGCGCGCGTGTACGCGTGCGGCAGGCGGAGCACGCGAAGATCGTAGGCGAATTTTTCGAGCGTGAAGCCGATCCGCCCCAAAAGCTCGTGCGACTGAACGTCAGACACCGCATTGGACTCCCGCACAGCTATCAGCACGCGGCAGATCAGAGTGTAGGTGAATAAGGCGTGGAAGGCCGCATGGAGGGGGCGGGAGTTCGCCCGGTTTCTCGCGCTCTCGCGCTGGCTGCGTGGCGCGCTGTTGCCGTCTGGCGCGCGCTTCAGGTGCTCCGCCAGGTCTTGCCTGGGGCAGCTTCAGGGCCGCGGCGCGGCGTTCGCCCGAGGTCGCGCAGGGGCCGAGGCGCAGGCTGAGCGCGCGCTCGCACGGCTGCACGCCCAGCTCGGCCAGTTGCGCTCGCGCCGCTTTTTTCGGCAGAGGTTCGGACGCTGAGCGCGCCGGCCCGCAGAGCGCAGCTCTCTGGCGCTCACCCGCAGCTGTCCGTGCGCCGGCAGTGCATGCTGCTCGGCCTCGCCCGCTCCGCCGTCTCTCGCCCCGCACATGCGCTGCCGCTAACGCCCTGCGCTGCGCCGGCGCATCGACGAGCTGTTCGCGCTGGCCGTTCCTCGGCTCTCGGCGGATGACGGCGATGTGCGGACGAGGGAGCGTCTCGCAAGCGCGTTCAGCGACTGAGCGGCGTATGGGGATCGCCGCATGCGTCCGAAGCCAAGGACCTCAAAACCCGCGCGGTATACACATCCACCCGTATCAGCTGCGTGACATCACGCTCAACCGGATCAACCAGCTCTGAGCGGCCGACATCACCACATCCCGATCGGGCGCGGCTTTCTCTACCTCGTCGCGATTATGCTCTTAGCAAGCCGCGCGGTGCTGGCGTGGCGCCTGTCAAACAGCATGGACGTCTCGTCCTGCGTCTCGCGCTGGAGAGGCGTTGGCTCGGTTCGGTCGGCCGGAGATCTTCAATACCGATCAAGCAGCCAATTCACCAGCGCGGCGTTCACCGGCGGCTGCGGGGCCGAAATTCGCATCTCCATGGATGGTCGCGGCCGCTGGACGGACAACGTGTTCATCGAACGCCTGTGCGATCGCTCAAGCACGAGACATCTATCTGAAGGCTAGCGAGGACGAGCAAGCGGGATCGCCGAATGATCAGCTTTTACAACTATCGGCCGCATCAGCGTTGAAAAGCGATGCTCTGGCGACGGTAAGGTCGAAAAGAAAGCGTCCGACAACGCCTCGACCGGGGTATCCGCATCCGCCCTTAGCAGCCCGCGCCCCGCTGCCCCCTTAACCGCGCGCGCGGGGTCATGCGCGAAGGCGTTGAAGATGACGTGCGCACCCTGATGTGCCAGGTCCTCGAGCACGGCAAGCTCGCTGTCGCCCGGTTGCAAATTGCAGAACAGTGCCCCGTGCGCAGACAGAGCCGCGAATGAATTAGGCGCCGGCGCGGTATAAAGCACGACCAGCTGGACGAAGGTGGCAATTTCCGCCCAAATGCGCGGACAATATGCGCGCAGGAGGGCCAGGGCGAGCAGTGCCTGCGACAGGCCTGTCGGCCGCGCCCGCACTGTCGCGAGGTCGATCGGCCGGCCATCCGATGACACGAAAAAGGGTTGGAATAGCGGATCGATGTCGGTCGTGAGCTGTATCTGGGAGCCGGGGACAATCACAGGCGCCCGGAATCGGAAGCCGACGGGTGTTGTGCCTTTTGTGCAAAGGTAACGGCCCGTTATGTCCTCACGTCCGAGTTCTAGGGGGGCGAAGGGTAGCTCGGCCTTTAGCGTGCCGAGCGGCCCGAGGAACGCGCTACCGTCGGCATCGGTGTGAACCGTAATCTGGGACGGGCGGCGCTCGGGCTTGATGATACCATAGAGCGTCTGGGCAAGGCTGGCCGTCGGCGCCGGATTGGTTAGATGCGCAAACAGCGTCGGATGCAGGAACTGAGCGTCATCGGCGAAATCGAGCCTGTCAAACAAGCTCTCGTCCGCGCGGAAGACCAGCGTGCGCAAACTGTCCGCGAGCTCGCGTTGACCGGCCGCTGCTCCGCGCTTGCGCCAGATCTCGAACGGGTCATGCGTCATGAGTGTTACCCAATGCGAGGAATGCTGGACGAATGATGCTGGATCGCGTGCTTGCGTGCGTAACGCACGTCAGGTCGCGTGGCGCGCGGCTCGCGATCTCTTTGCGAGTAGAAGCACGGAAGCGGTCATGAACAGCAGTAGCGATGGCGGCTCGGGCATCACCTGGAAAGATAGCGTCCCGCCCCCTGTGCCGCCGTTCAGGATGTTGGGCTGCGGGGCCGCATCTCCGACAAGGATCTCGCCTACCGTGCCGTCACCGGCGTCGTACAGCGCAAAGCCATAGTTGAGTGCGGAATTGCCGACCTGGAAAGCGATGCCATTGATGTCGACCGGAATGGCGGCCGTGATATCGAATGCCGTGTCATTGCCCACGAAGTCGCAGCCGCACGAGAAAGTGCCGACATCGTAGCACCCGATTGCGCCCGCCAGGCAATCGTTCGCGGGGATCGCGTGCAGCGGTGCTGGCGCGTGATCGGGGCCGAGTAGTTCCATGGGCAGGACCCCGATCAATCCTCCGCCCTGGATAGTGCCAGTGCCGCTCACAGCCTGTCCGTCCTCGACATCGAGGGTGGCGGTCGCGAGGACCGAGCCGTTTACGTATTGGATCAACACCGGTGTGGCGAAGGACGGTACAGTCCACCAGAAGACAAAAAGCAACCACAGGAACGACGCGGGCAGCGCGCATCGGAATCTCCGGAGGTGATGTTGAAGGTAGGAGGGGCGGCGGGCGCCGCCCCTCCCCAGGCCTCCGATTAGGCGCTGACCTGTGGCGGATGACAGCCACTGAGGGCACCGCCCGTGATCATCTGGAGCTGATTCTTCACGCTGGCCGCGCTCGCCGTCGACTTGAAGCTTTCCAGCGACAAACGCTTCGTGCTCTGCTTGCTCATTTTGAGTTCTCTCTAATTGCCTACTCTGGTAAGGTTTTCGGCACACCCCTGCCCATCCCGCGTTGGTGAGATCGCTTGCGGTATGGAGCGAGCCAAGCTTCCATGCTTGTCTCGATGTCGCCTGTAATCCTCGTCACATATACGGAATAAAATCTTTGCTCGGGCCGATGCGACCCGGCAGCGGCGCGCATCATTTATGCTCGCCTGCTCCTGTTTCCTCCACTCTGATGAGACGGCAATGGCCGCTCGCAGCAAGAGCCTTGCTAGGATCCACGGTCTCGGGCGCAACGTCTTTATAGCAGATCGACTTACCGGGCGTGAATTCCGCGTTGTCCTCAGGATTGAACCAGAGCGCCACAAAATGCCCGCCCGCCGCGAAGTAGCCGCTCTCGCCGGGGTTCATGATACACTTCTTATGGTCGCCGAATTTGTCAGCATTTTTCTTCAGCAGGTCAGTGAACAAATCGCGCCTTTGCTTTTTTGTCGCCTCATCAGTTGCCGCTCCGGCGACGTCCGATGATTTGGTGACTGACTTTCCCCCAATCGAGACAGGGATCGAGCGCTGGATCACGGCGAAGCAGTGGCCGGCGATAACGGACTTGGCATTCAGGACCGCGCCAATCTGTTGCATGGCGGGTGGACTGGTGCCGACGCTGCAACCGCGAAAATCCAGCACCTCCGGACCATTTTCGGCCGATAATGCGCCCTTGAGCTTGCTCGCGATGTCAGCCGGTCCGATCGGGCCTTCCGCGGTTCCAAACTGTAGGGCGCCATCCGGCGCAGAGTGCGTAACGATGTACAGAGTGCCGATTGGGAAGTCGATTTTGGCAAGTTTCATTACGAACTCATGGACGCTTTTTACCCGGATAACCAGTGCGCCTGAACCCAGCACCCGCGCCAACTCTTCGCTGCCTTTCCAGTCTTCGCCGATCACGACCACATCCCGGGGTTTCGGCTTCTTTTCGGGAGCTCTCTGTACGGACTGAGCACGTCCGATGTCGTTGGCCTGTTGCACGACATGCGTAAGCTCGTGGGCCAGTAAGCGGCCCCCCGAAAGCGACTGTGGCGCGTACCGTCCGGAGCCGAACACCACATGGTGCCCGACCGTGTAGGCCAGCGCATCCACCAATCGAGCCAACTCCATCGCGCTCGTGTCCGTGTGCACGCGCACCCGGCTGAAGTCGTGACCGAAGCGCGGCTCCATAGTGGCGCGAATCGCAGGATCGAGCGGCTGACCGGGTGAGCGCAATACTTCGTCGATGAGCGGAGGTGCAATCTGTCCGGTTTCGGCCGACAGGGCACGATTCCTCTGCACAGGAGCATATACCTGGCCGGCTGGGTGAGCGGGCTCAAACCGAGCTTCAGACAGGCGCGTCACTTGGTCTGCGATGCGGTCTGCTTCGTGCTCCAAGGGATCGTCAGTCCGCCCCATCCTAAGCTTCGGCTGAAGCCGCGCCTGTACCGGACCGAGCGGTTCGGTCTTGGCCGGCCGGTCCGCGGCAGTTACGAGAACTTTGGTGAAGTCCCACTCGGCGGCTGAGGCCGACCTTGGGCGACGGGGCTCCTGTTCGGTCACGTCGTGGTCAGCTTCTCGCGCTAAGAGTGAGCGTCGGTGAGCTCGCATCCCAGCCGTGGTTCCCTTTGTCTTTGGCATGGGCGGAGCAAACATGCTGCACATCTCCGCAAAAGGCGCCGCTCGCCGAACCCGACAGGAAGCCGGCCGCACCCGACCTGATGGCGAACGGGGGGATTCGCCCCAAAGCTGCACGAAACCCTAGCAGGGCCGCGGCATGATTTGCGCAAAATCGCACGGTACCGCACGCGCCTTGCACGCTTGACGGATCCTCTGACCACTTCGTGCGCGACGGAAACCCCCGCTACAAGAACCCGCTTACCGGCTTCTGAGTTGGTCCGACGCTCGTGGTGCTGCATGATGCCGGCGCCAGTCGATCCCGGGAGTCAGTAATGAGTTCGTCTGTTCGAGCCGCTGCTGATTGGCGATCTTCGCCTCGCAAATCGGATCGTCATCGCGCCCATGTGTCAGTACCTCGGCCCAGGACGGCGAGGCGACGGACTGGCACATGATCCACCTGGGCCACCTCGCCCTCTCTGGGGCGGGCCTCATGATCCTGGAGGCAACGGCGATTTCGCCTGAGGGGCGGATCTCGCCCCAGGACCTCGGCCTGTACTCCGATGCGGACGCGGCCGCCCTGGCCCGGGTCCTAGCGGCGATCCGAGCGCATTCGCCCATGCCCATCGCCATCCAGCTGAGCCACGCCGGCCGCAAGGGGTCAAGCCGAGCACCCTGGGAAGGCGGCGCGCAAATTTCTCCGGATGAGCCGACGGGGTGGAAAACCGTGGCCCCCTCGGCCGTGCCGCATTCGGACGGCGAGGACGTTCCGGTCGCGCTCGACCGAGCGGGACTGGACCGTGTGCGCGAGGACTTCGTGCGGGCGGCCCGCCGCGCCGCGCGGCTCGGCCTCGACGGTATCGAGATCCATGGCGCGCACGGTTATCTGCTGCACCAGTTCCTCTCGCCCCTCGCCAACAAGCGGAACGACGAATACGGCGGCAGCCTTGAGAACCGCATGCGCTTTCCGATGGAGGTGTTCGACGCGGTCCGCGCCGCCTTCCCGGCCGAGAGGCCGGTCTGGATGCGCATCTCCGCGACCGACTGGGTTCCCGGAGGCTGGGACATCGAGGGAACGGTCGCGCTATCGAGGAGGCTGAAGGCTCGCGGCTGCGCGGCGATCCATGTCACGACGGGCGGCGTATCGCCGGACCAGGCCATCAAGCTCGGCCCTGGCTACCAAGTGCCCTACGCGCAACGGGTGAAAGCTGAGGTGGGCCTGCCGACGATCGCCGTCGGCCTGATCACGGAACCGGAGCAGGCCGAGGCGATCATCGCCAAGGACGAGGCCGACGCGGTCTCACTCGCGCGCGCCATGCTCTACGATCCGCGCTGGCCCTGGCACGCGGCAGCGAAGCTTGGCGCCCGGGTCGCCGCGCCAAAGCAATACTGGCGTTCGCAGCCGCGGGAGTACAAGGATCTTTTCGAGGTCGCGACCTTCGGGCAGCGATGAGGCGGCCGGTGGTGCGGAGCATGCTCGAAGGAAAAGCCCAGCAGCCGTGACCGACGACGCCGGCGGATTCCCGCGACCGCGCGCCTATCTCGCCGGACCGGAGGTGTTTCTCGCCGAAGCCGCCAGGGTCGGCGCCCGCAAGCGGGCGATCTGCGCGCGACACGGCTTGACCGGGGTGTTTCCGGGCGATGCGGCGCCGCCCGACGCGCGACTGCCCGGCGCGATCAGGGCCTGGCGATCAGTCGTACGATGGAGACACTCATGCGCGGCTGCGATCTCATGATCGTCAATCTCACCCCGTTGCACGGCCCGAGCGCCGATGTCGGCTCGGCCTACGAGATGGGCTTCATGCGCGCCCTTGGCCGACCGATCTTCGCCTACAGCAACGATCCTCGCTTCTTCGCCGAACGCGTTGCGGATTTCTGGGACGGCGCGATCCGCCACCGCGCCAGTGGCGAACAGGAAGGCCCGGACGGCATGGCGATCGAGGGGTTCGATCTGCACGATAATCTCATGCTCGTGGGCGGCGTCATCGCCTCGGGCGGCTGCGTCGTCACCGAACCGACGCCGGAAGCCGAGCGCTACACCAGCCTCGCCGCCTTCGCGCACTGCGTGGCGTGCGCGGCCGCTCATTTGCGCCGAGCCGGATCCGCAGCTCGCCCTTGTACTTCGTGACCATCGTCGTGCCGAATTTAGAACAAAAAGATGGCATGCACACCGTCCTCGTCCGGGTCTTGCGAACTCGAGGACTCGATTTCGAGTGCTTCCCGATCGACAGCCATCGAGGCTGCACTTGTTGCAAACGGCGCTAAAATTCATCCTCCCGCATCGTGATGATGCCGAAGTCGACTTGCGACCGAATGGCCTTCGGTTCAATGACGCTAGGGATGCCCTAACTCCCTACTTCTCCTGAACTTCTCCTGGATCGCTGTGCCAAGCCGTTTCTGTTTTGCCACGAGTTCGAGCGCGGGTTAGCGCCGCCGACGGCCGGTACCTCGAACAGCCCGGTCGGGTTGCCCTCGTATCGAGCACGGGAGACACGCTGAGGCTGTGCAGTAGCGCGAGCGCCGGGGATGCTCGCGCCCAGCGCCGCAAGCTCAACCCCGCCTTACCCTAGCGGAATTGGCCCGGCATCGACGGTCAGGGTCATCGCTTCAGAGCATCACGACGAAACCGCTTGACAGGTGCACCTAAGTTGGCTCAAGTGCTCCGTATTCCGAACATAAGTTCGCATTCCGATCAAGAGCGAGCAGATAGGGAGACGCGCCAGGGTGGCGGAGAACACGAAGAACCTCGTGCAATCGGCGGCGAAGGTGTTCGCCGTGCTGCGCGCCTTCGATCCCACGGTTCCTGAGCTGACGATCACCGAGGTCGCCGGCCGCGCCGGGCTCGACCGCGGCACCGCGTTCCGGCTGATCCACACCCTCGTCTCGCTCGGCTATCTCTGCCCCGTGCCGGGCAGTAAGCGCTTCCGCTTGGCGCTGAAGTGCCTGGAGCTGGGCTTTCTTGCCCTCTCCTCCCAGGACCTGAGGGCTCACGCAGCGCCGTTGCTGCGCGAGCGCGTGCCTGCCGTCGCCGACGCCGCGTCGTTGGGGATCCTGGATGGGCCGGACGTCGTCTATTTGGAGCGGGTGAACGCTGGTCCGGGCCGCCACGATGTGGACCGCCGCCCTGGCCGCCGCATCCGCGCCTACGGGGCGGCGCTCGGCCACGCCCAACTCGCGTTCCTGCCCGAGGCACGGCAGATCGCCATCCTAGAGAGCGCCGAACGGGTGAAGCTCTCCGAGCGCACCCTGACCGACCTCGACGCGCTGCTGGAGCGCCTGCGCGAGGTTCGCGCCCAGGGCTACGCCGTCTCGGATGGAGAGAACGCCTACGGCCTCAGGACCGTCGCCGCCCCGGTGCTGGACGCAGGCGGCTCTCCGCTCGCCGGCGTCAGCTTCACGATCGATGCGGGCCGCATGCGGCTAGGCGAGTTCGTCGCCCTGGCCAAGCCGGAAGTCCTGCACGTCGCCAAGCAACTGACGGATGCCGTGCGCCACTCCGCCGGCACCATCGCGGTCGGGTCGCCGCTGGGATGAGCACCCCCAGCGTACGCCTCATCGCTGACGACCTGACCGGCGCGCTCGACACGGCGGCGGAGCTGATCGGTCTCACCGGTCCTGTGCATGCTTTCTGGCAGGGCGCACTTCCGTCCCAGCTTCCGGTGAATGCAGCGCTGGATAGCGGCACGCGGGAGATGGACGGGGCCAGAGCCGTGGCCGTCACCGCGGCCCTCGCGCGGCACTTGGACGGCGCCGGGCTTGCCTACAAGAAAATCGACAGCTTGCTGCGTGGCCCCACGATCGCGGAGGTGGCGGCTTGTCTGCGTGCAGGCGGGTGGGAACGGGGCGTGTTCGCGCCCGCTTTCCCATACCAGGGACGGGCCACGCGAGACGGCATCCAGCAGGCGCGGGATGCGGAGGGGCGCTGGTCCGCGGTCGGCGGCGACATCGTCCTGAGTTTGCGGAAGGAGGGCGTCGAGGCACAGCCGGGCCGCCTGGACACCCCGGCGCCGCCGGGCATCAGCGTGTTCGACGCGGAGACCGATGAGGACCTGCGCCGAGTCGCTGCGTACGGCCGATCGGCGCCGGGTCCCGTGCTGTGGATCGGCTCGGGCGGTCTTGCCCAGGCGCTCGCGGGTGATGCGTCAGCCGAGGCGCGGTCGCCGCTTCCGCTGCCGATCCTCGGCCTGTTCGGCTCCGATCAGGCGGTGACCGCCGCGCAGCTCGCCTCCTGCGGCGCGGACTGGATGAAGTTGCCGGATGGCGGCGAGGCCAGCGCGAAGCTGCTCGCCCGACGGCTGCAAAGCAACGGCCGCGCGTTGGCCAGTCTCGACCTGCCGCCGGACCTGTCCCGCGCCGAAGCGGCATTGCGGATCGGGACCGAGCTGCGCCGCCTGGCCCAAAGTCTGCCGCGTCCAGGAACGCTGCTCGTCGCTGGCGGCGAGACGCTTCGCGGGCTGTGCCTGTCGCTTGGCGCGCGCAGTCTCGAGATCCAGGGCCGCATCGTGCCGGGCCTGCCGCGCTCCGTCATGCGCGGCGGCGTGTGGGACGCTGTCACCGTCGTCTCCAAGTCGGGCGCCTTCGGAACCCCCACTCTGCTGCGCGACCTGGTGCGCAGCCCATACCACCCCTGAAAGGAAGGTTTGATGGCTTCCCGTCATCTCGCGATCACGATGGGCGACCCGGCCGGGATCGGCCCCGAGATCATCGTGAAGGCCGCTGCCCGCCTCCGCCCCCGCATCGAGGCCGGGCAGCTAAGTCTGCTCGTGATCGGCAGCAACGAGGCGCTGGAGCAGGCCCGGGCTCAGTTCACGCCGGGCATCTCCATCCCCGAGGTGGCAGAGGCGGATGCGGCCTGGCCGCCCCTATGCACCTTGCAGGCCGGTCCGGAGGGCGAGCCCATCCGCCCTGGTCAGCTCTCGGCCGAGGGCGGGCGCTTTGCCTTCCAGGCGGTGGAGCGCGGCGTCCGACTGGCGCAATCCGGCCGGATCGGCGGCATTGTCACCGCGCCGCTAAATAAGGAAGCGCTGAACAAGGCGGGCTACCACTACCCGGGCCACACCGAAATGCTCGCGGAGCTCACCGGGGTGAAGGGCTCCTGCATGATGCTGGCGCACGGCAATATGCGCGTGAGCCACCTTACGACGCATATCGCGCTCGAGGACGTGCCCAAGCGGGTCACGCCCGAGCGCCTGCGCCGGGTGATCGAGCTGACGCACGACGCGCTGACCCGGCTCGGCACGGGCCGGGCGCGCATCGCCGTCGCGGCGCTCAACCCTCATGCGGGCGAGGGCGGCCTGTTCGGTCGCCACGACATCGATGTGGCCGCTCCCGTGATCGCCGAGGCGGTCGCGGCCGGCCGGGACGTGGTCGGGCCGGTGCCCGGCGACACCGTATTCGTGAAGCTGCGCGCCGGACAGTACGACGCCGTCATCGCCAACTACCACGACCAGGGCCACATTCCGGTCAAGCTACTGGGTTTCGAGATCGATCCCGTGACCGGCAAGTGGGACGATCTCTCCGGTGTCAACATCACCCTCGGCCTGCCGATCGTCCGCACGTCCGTCGATCACGGCACCGCATTCGACATCGCCGGCAAGGGGCTCGCCAACGAGCAGAGCCTCGTGGAGGCGATCGAATACGCCGAACGCCTCGCCCCTCCCTCGAACCGGGCGCACGCGGCATGAGCGCGCTGCTAACCCCGATCGAAATCGAGCGCCCGCCCTCGATCCGCTTTGGCTCTGGCCTCGCGCCCGAGGTCGGCGCCTTCGCCCGGG
This sequence comes from uncultured Alphaproteobacteria bacterium, assembly GCA_963808965.1. GTDB lineage: Bacteria > Pseudomonadota > Alphaproteobacteria > Acetobacterales > Acetobacteraceae > CAWEHU01. The sequence goes on along the minus strand of CAWEHU010000031.1, from coordinate 29,806 downwards.
CGCGCGGCTGCACCCGCCCGCTCGTGGTGTCGGACGCGTTCAATGCCGGCCGGGTCGATGTGCTCGACCTGCCCGGCGGGCCCCTGGTGTTCGGCACCGTGCGGCCCGAACCGGACGTTCCCAACCTTCAAGCCCTGCTGGCCATGGCGGAGGAGGCCAAGCCGGATTTGGTGGTCGGCTTCGGCGGCGGGAGCGCCATGGACCTGGCAAAGCTCGCCGCCGTGCTGCCCGCGAGCGGCCAGTCCATCCACGACGTGGTGGGGCCGGAGAAGGTGAAGGGCCGCCGCGTCGCGCTCGCGCAGGTCCCGACCACCTCTGGCACCGGCAGCGAGGCCGGCACGCGGGCCTTGGTCACCGACCCGGCGACGCAGAACAAGCTCGCGGTGCAGAGCCGGCACATGCTGGCCGACCTCGCCGTGGTCGATCCGGACCTTACGGTCACCGTACCCCCGGCGGTCACCGCCGCCACGGGCGTCGACGCGCTGGCGCACTGCGCCGAGGCCTACACGAGCCGCAAGGCGCATCCGCTGATCGACCTCTATGCGCTGGAAGGCATCCGCCTGGTCGGCCGCTTCCTGGCCCGGGCGGTGCGGAACGGCGGCGACCGCGAGGCGCGCGCCGGGCTCGCGCTCGCCTCGCTCTATGGGGGCTTCTGCCTGGGACCCGTGAACACCACGGCCGGACATGCGGTCGCCTATCCGCTTGGCACGCGGCACCACATCGCGCACGGCCTCGCCTGCGCGCTGATCTTTCCGCACGTGCTCGCCTTCAACGCGCCGGCCGCACCGGACAAGACCGCCGCCATTCTCGAGAGCCTCGGTCTTGCCCCCGGCGAGAGCGAAACGGCGATCCGCGCCGCCGCGCTCGAATTCTGCCAGGCGCTCGGCATCGACATGCGGCTGTCGCGCCACGGCGTGCCCGAGGCCGACCTCGGCGCCATGGCGACGGAGGCGCACGCCATCCGTCGCCTGCTGGACAACAACCCGCGCGACATCAGCCAGCCCGAGATTCTGGCCCTCTATCGCGCCGCATACTGAGGGAAGATCATGACGGACCTGCCCATTACCGGGGTGTACTGCGCTTCGGTTACTCCGGTCACCGCCGAGTTGGCGCCCGACCACGCCGCCTTCGTCGCCCATTGCCGCCACTTGCTCGATGAGGGCTGCGATGGGATCGCCCTGCTTGGCACGACCGGCGAGGCGAACTCGTTCTCCGGTGCGGAACGCAAGGCGCTGCTCGAGGCGGTCGTTACGAGCGGGATCGCGCCCGAGCGCCTGCTGCCGGGAACCGGAGTCGTCGCATTCTCTGAAACGGTGGAGCTGACCAGGCACGCGCTCTCGCTCGGCGTCACTCGCGTCGTGATGCTGCCGCCGTTCTACTACAAGGGCATCTCGGATGACGGGCTGTTCGCCGCCTATGCCGAGATCGCCGAGCGGGTCGGCGACTCGCGGCTCCAAGTGCTGCTCTATCACATCCCGCAATTCTCTGCCGTGCCCATTACGTTTCCCGTGATCGAGCGCCTGCGCGCCCGCTATCCCTCGACCTTCGTGGGCATCAAGGACTCGAGCGGCGATCTTGGCAACATGATCGCCATGGTCGAGCGCTTTCCCGGCTTTTCCGTGCTGGCCGGGGCCGACCCGCTCATGCTGCCGCTTTTGCGAAAAGGGGGCGCGGGCTGCATCACCGCCACGTCGAACCTGGTCGCCGGCGATCTCGCCTTCATCTATCGCCACCACGCCGACCCGGCGCGCGCCGCCGAGGTGGACGCGGCGCAGGCCCGGGTGGTTGCCGCGCGCACGCGCGTTTCGCAATTCGCCGAATCCCCTCGATCAAGACGCTGATCGCTCGCCGCACCGGTCACGCAGGCTGGAGCAACCTGCGTCCGCCGCTGCTGCCGCTCACGGCGGCCGAGGCCGCGGCGCTGTAGCACCGAACAAAACACGGGAGGAACATCAATGGCCGAATTCGGCACCCTCGACACCGCGATCATCGTGGGGATGATCGTATGCTACATCGTCTTCACGTCATGGCTTACCGTGCGCCTGCGCAGCCGCACGTCGGCCGCAGTTCATGACCGCGTCGCGCGCGCTGCCGGCCTCGGTCGTCGGTATGCTGCTGATGTCCGAGTTCGTGGGCGCCAAGTCGACGGTCGGCACCGCGCAGGAGGCCTTCACTTCCGGCTTCGCGGCGGCTTGGTCCGTCATCGGGGCTTCGATCGGCTTCCTTTTGTTCGGCCTGTTCTTCGTGCGCAAGCTCTACGGCTCGGGCGAGGACACGATCTCGAGCGCCATCGCCCAGAAATACGGCCGCTCCACGATGCTGACCGTGTCGCTCATCATGATCTACGCGCTGCTGATCGTGAACGTCGGCAACTATATCAGCGGCGCCGCGGCGATCGCGACGGTGCTCAAGCTCAACCTGCCAGCGGCCATGTGCATCATCGCGGTCGTCAGCACCTTGTACTACGTGTTCGGTGGCCTGAAGGGCGTCGCCTACGTCACCATCCTGCACACCTCCATCAAGGTCATCGGCGTCGCCCTGATCCTCGGCGTGGCGCTGTACGCGACCGGTGGCATCAGCCCCATGGTGGGAAGCCTGCCGGACTACTACTGGACGTGGGACGGCTCGATCGGCGGGCCGACCATCGTCGCGTGGACGGTTGGCACGATCGGCGCCATCTTCTCGACGCAGTTCATCATGCAGGCCATCTCGTCGAGCAGGGACGCGCGCGAGGCGCGGCGCTCGACGCTCTACGCCGCGGCGCTCTGCTTTCCGCTCGGCGTCGCCCTAGGCCTGATCGGCGTCGCGGCCAAGTATCTGCATCCCTCGCTGAACAGCCTCTACGCGCTCCCAGTATTTCTGCAGGGGATGAACCCGTTCCTGGCCGGACTTGTCGCCACGGCCCTGATCGCCTCCGTCTTCGTCAGCGTTAGCACGGTGGCGCTCGCCATCGTCTCGCTGGTGATGCGCGACTTTTACGTGCCGCGCTTCCACCCGGATGCCGCGGCGGAGTTGAGGGTGACCCGCATCATGTCGCTCGTCATCGCCGTGGTGCCTCTGGTCTTTGTGTTCTTCGTCCCGGAGATCCTGAAGCTCTCCTTCTTCACCCGGGCGCTCAGGCTGTCGATCTCGATCGTCGCGGTGATCGGCTTCTATCTGCCGCTGTTCCGTAGCAATCGCGGCGCCACGCTCGGCCTGCTGGCTTCCGCCGTGGCGACCACGATCTGGTACCTGCTCGGCAATCCGTACGGGATCGACAACATGTATGTCGCGGGCCTCACCCCCGTGCTCGTCATGGCCGCCGAGCGGCTCTTCAGCTGGCAGAAGCCCGCCGCCATCGCCCCGTAGCCCGAGATAGGAGCACCGCCATGGAGCACGCTTGTTCGCGACGCCGACGCCCTCACCGATCGCCTGCATGACGCCGAGAGGGGCCTGATTCGCCCCGCGCCCGAGGACCCTGCGCGGGTGGAAGCCTATCTGCCGTCGCCGTGCGTTCAGAACCACGCCGCCAACATCATGCCGCTGCCGGGCGGCGACCTGGGCTGCGTGTGGTTCGGCGGCACGCAGGAGGGCATCCCCGACGTCTCCGTCTACTTCTCCCGGCTCAGGCCCGGAGGAGACCAGTGGTCGGATCCCGTGAAACTGTCCGAGGATCCGGCCCGCTCGGAGCAGAACCCCATCCTGTTCCCAGCCCCGGACGGCCGCCTCTGGCTGCTGTGGACGGCGCAGATCTCCGGCAACCAGGATACCGCGATCGTCCGCCGCCGGATCTCCTCCGATAACGGGCGGAGTTGGGGACCGATCGAGACGCTCTTCGACCGAGTGGGCACGTCCGGCGTGTTTGTCCGGCAACCCCCCGAGGTGCTGGACAATGGCGACATCGTGCTGCCGATCTTCTACTGCCATTCCCGCCCCGGCGAGAAATGGGTCGGCAGCCACGATACCAGCGCCGTCCGCATCTCAAGCGATGGCGGCGAAACCTGGCAAGAGTGCGAGGTTCCGGACAGCACCGGGTGCGTTCATATGAACGTCGCGCAGTTGCGAGACGGCACGCTGCTCGCGCTCTATCGCAGCCGCTGGGCGGACAGCATCTATATCAGCCGCTCGAGCGACCGCGGCCGCACCTGGTCCGCGCCAGAGCCGAGCGGGCTGCCCAACAACAACTCCTCGATCCAGTTCGCGCGGCTCGCCAACGGCCACCTCGCGCTGGTGTTCAATGACATCAACGGCGAAGGGATCACCGAGCTCCGGACATCGCTATACGACGACATCGAGGACGACTCCGGGTTGGCCGAGCCCACGGCGAAGCCCGGCGAGCGATCGGCGGTATGGGGCGTGCCGCGCGCACCTATGACGCTGGCGATCTCCGAGGATGGCGGGCGGACCTGGCCCCGCAAGCGCAATCTGGAGGTCGGCGACGGCTACTGCATGACCAACAACTCGCGGGAGCAATTGAACCGGGAGTACTCCTACCCGTCCATCAAGCAGGGGCCGGACGGAGCGCTGCACATCGCCTTCACCTATTTCCGGCAGGCGATCAAATACGTTCGGGTGACCGAGGACTGGGTGCGCGGGTGAGCGCGGCGCCACGTCACGCCGTAGTCACCGGGGCGAGTTCGGGCATCGGCGCGGCGATCGTCGCGCGGCTGCTGGAGGAGGGCTGGGCCGTCACCGGCATCAGCCGCTCTCCGCCCGGCACGTCCTCACCCTGCCTATCGCATCGATCGCTCGACTTGTTACAGGCGAGCCGGTCCGATCTCGAAACCGCCCTTGAGGGCATTCGCCCGGCCGCGCTGGTGCATGCCGCGGGGCTGCTGCGGGTGGGGGCTCTCGGCGACTTGGACCACGACGCCGGGGCCGCGATGTGGCGGCTGCACGTTGACGCAGCGTGCCTGCTCGCCGACATCCTCGTGCCCCGCATCGGCGAGGGCGGCAGAGTTGTCCTGATAGGCAGCCGCACGGCTGCTGGAGCGGCGGAGCGCAGCCAGTACGCGGCATCGAAGTCCGCCCTGATCGGCCTGGCGCGGTCCTGGGCCGCCGAGCTCGCGCCGCGTGGGATCACCGTGAACGTGGTCGCGCCGGGGGCGACGGAAACGCCGATGCTGCGCGATCCCGCCCGCCACCAGGTGCCGCCGCGCGTGCCGCCCATCGGCCGGTTCGTCAGGCCCGAAGAGGTCGCGGCGCTTACAGGTTTTCTGCTCTCGTCTGACGCCGGGGCGATCACGGGCCAGCAGATCGTGGTCTGTGGTGGAGCATCGTTATGAATTGTTCGAGCAGGTAGACGTTCGGTGCCTTAGGCTGCATGGAGGAGGCGAGCCGCCGTCCTCTGGAACCGCTCCTGCTCGCATCGCACCGCGCCATGGTCCTGTCCGACCTCTTTCACCCGGCCGTCGCTGCCTGGTTCGGGCGCACCTTTGGAACTCCCACCCCGGCGCAAGCGCAAGCCTGGCCCGCCATCGCGGCCGGGCGGCACACCCTCATTGCCGCCCCGACCGGCTCGGGCAAGACGCTGGCCGCTTTCCTCGCGGCGATCGATTCCCTGGTGCGGCAAGGCACCGAAGGCCTCCTGCCCGACGAGACGCAGGTGGTCTATGTCTCGCCGCTGAAGGCGTTGTCGAACGACATTCAGCGCAATCTGCAAGCGCCGCTGGCCGGCATTCGCGCAGCCTTGCGGGAACAAGGACTACCCGACCCCGATATTCGCGCCTGGGTGCGGACGGGCGACACCCCATCCGCGGAGCGCGCCCGGATGTGGCGCCGGCCGCCGCATATCGTCGTAACGACGCCGGAATCGCTGTACATCCTGCTCGGCTCCGAATCCGGCCGCGCCATGCTGGCGACGACGCGGACCGTGATCGTGGACGAGATCCACGCGCTGGCACCGAACAAGCGCGGCGCCCATCTCGCTCTGTCGCTGGAGCGCCTCGACGCGCTGTGCGGCCATAACCTGCTGCGTCTCGGCCTATCGGCGACGCAGAAGCCAATCGATACCGTGGCGCGATTCCTGACCGGGACCGGCGCCGATGGCGCGTGCGGGTGCACGGTCATCGACACCGGTCACGTCCGCGCCCGCGATCTCGCGCTCGAAGTCCCGCCCTCGCCGCTGGAGGCGGTCATGTCGGCGGAGGTGTGGGAGCAGGTCTATGACCGGATAGCCGAGCTGGTCGGGGCGCACCGCACGACGCTGGTGTTCGTCAATACCCGCCGGATGGCCGAGCGCGCCGCGCGGCAGCTCTCGGAGCGTCTCGGCGAGCAGCATGTCACCGCCCATCATGGCAGCATGGCACGCGAGTTGCGGCTTGAGGCCGAGCAGCGGCTCAAGTGCGGCGCGTTGAAGGCGCTGGTGGCGACCGCCTCGCTGGAGCTGGGCATCGACATCGGCGAGGTGGACCTCGTGTGCCAGCTCGGCTCGCCGCGCTCCATCGCCAGTTTTCTGCAACGCGTCGGACGGTCCGGGCACGCCGTGGGCGGCACGCCGAAGGGGCGGTTGTTCCCGCTCTCGCGCGACGAGCTGGTCGAATGCGCGGCGCTGCTCGACGGCGTGCGTCGCGGCGAACTCGACCGATTGACGGTGCCCGATCAGCCGCTGGACTGTACTCGCGCAGCAAATCGCCGCCGAAGTCGCCGTGCGGGAGTGGGACGAGGACGCGCTGCTCGCGCTGTTTCGCCGCGCTTGGCCGTACCACGACCTGCAGCGGGACCAATTTTCAGACGTCGTGCGCATGCTGGCCGAAGGTTTCAGCACGCGTCGCGGCCGGCGTGGCGCGCTGGTGCATCACGATGCGGTCAATCGCATGCTGCGGGGCCGGCGCGGCGCGCGACTGACGGCGCTGACCGCGGGTGGCACGATCCCGGACACGGCCGATTATCAGGTCGTTTTGGAGCCCGAGAACCACTCCATCGGCTCCGTCAACGAGGACTTCGCCGTCGAGAGCCTGGCGGGCGACGTATTCCAGCTTGGCAACAACTCGTACCGCATCATGCGGGTCGAGCGGGGCGTGGTGCGCGTCGAAGATGCGCACGGAATGGCGCCCACGATTCCGTTCTGGCTCGGCGAGGCTCCGGGCCGCAGCGATGAGTTGTCGCACTCGGTCTCGCGCCTCCGCAACGAGATTGCCGCTCGCCTGCTGGCGAGCACCGACGGAGAGAGCGTGGTCGCTTGGCTGGCGCGGGAGGCGGGCATCCTCCCCCCGGCGGCCGAGCAAATCGCCGAGTATCTGGCTGCATCCCATGCCGCTCTGGGCTGTCTGCCAACCCAGGACACGATCGTGCTGGAGCGCTTCTTCGATGAAGCCGGCGGCATGCAGCTCGTGATCCACTCACCGTTCGGCAGCCGCATCAATCGGGCCTGGGGGCTCGCGCTCCGCAAGCGCTTCTGCCGCAAGTTCAATTTCGAGCTGCAAGCGGCGGCGACCGAGGACAACATCGTGCTGTCGCTCACCACGGCGCACAGCTTCGAGCTGGGCGAAGCGGCCCGTTATCTTCACTCGGCCAGCGTGCGAACGGTGCTGATACAGGCACTCCTCGACGCGCCGATGTTCGCCACGCGCTGGCGCTGGGTGGCCGGCACCGCTTTGGCGCTACCGCGGATGCGGGGTGGCAAAAAGGTTCCTCCGCAGCTGGCGCGCATGGAAGCGGAAGACCTGATCGGAACCGTATTTCCGGACCAGCTCGCCTGCGCCGAGAACCTGGTCGGTGAACGCGAGATCCCCGACCACCCGCTGGTGAACCAGACCATCGCCGATTGCCTGACCGACGCGATGGACATCGCGGGCCTGGAACGGCTGCTGAGGAGGCTTGAGGCGGGCGCGATCCGCGTGGTCGCGTGCGATCTGACGCAGCCGTCGCCGCTTGCCCTCGAGGTGCTATCGGCAAGGCCGTACGCCTATCTGGACGATGCGCCGCTCGAGGAACGCCGAACGCAGGCTGTCATGAGCCGGCGCTGGCTCGACCCCGAAACGGCCTCCGACATCGGCCGGCTCGATCCGGAGGCGATCGCCCGCGTCCGGGCGGAAGCTTGGCCCGACCCGGCGAATGCCGACGAATTACACGATGCGCTGGCGTGGCTAGGCTTTCTCGCTGCGGGCGAGGCGAAGGGCGGCTGGAGCGCGTGGCTGGAGGCGCTCGCGCGGGAGAACCGGGTAACTCGGCTATACGGACCAGCGGCAGAAATCTGGATCGCCGCCGAGCGGCTCGCCCAGTTCCAGGCGTTGTGGCCCGATGCGAGGCAGGAGCCTGCGATCGAGGTGCCCGCCGCCTATGCCGACCGGGAGTGGTCGCGCGAGGACGCGCTGATCGAGATCCTGCGGGGACGGCTCGAAGGCCAGGGTCCGGTCACCGAGAGCGTGCTGGCCGCGGCGCTCGGGCTCGAGCCGGACGATATCGCATCAGCACTGGCAGCGCTGGAGGTCGAAGGCTTTGCCATGCGCGGGCGGTTCACGCCGGGGGCCAACGCCGAAGAGTGGTGCGATCGACGGCTGCTCGCCCGCATTCATCGTTACACGGTCAAGCGCCTGCGCGCCGAGATCGAGCCGGTCGCCGCGCGCGAGTTCCTCCGATTTCTGTTTGCTTGGCAGCGTGTGACCGCCGACGCACGGATGGCAGGCCCGGATGCCGTGGCCGCGATCATCACACAACTCGAGGGCTTCGAGGCTCCGGCCGGGGCGTGGGAGACCGAGATCCTTCCCGCGCGCATAGCCGACTACGAGCCGGCCTGGCTCGACGACGAATGCCTCGCGGGCCGTATCGCCTGGGTCCGGCTCGCGCCCCGCACCGCCAGGCCGGACGGAGCGGGGCGCGGCGCCGTACCGCTGCGAACCACGCCCATCACCTTGCTCGCACGCCGCCATCTTGCCGCTGTGGAGCGCGTTGTCCGGCAACGGCGAGGCGCCGACACCCAGTCGCCGGGCGCAAGCCGTGGCCGATTACATTCGCGAGCACGGCGCGTCGTTCTTCGACGAGGTGACCGCGGGCACCGGTCTGTTGCGTCCCCAGGCCGAGGAGGCGCTTGCGGAGCTGGTCGCGCTCGGCTTGGTTGCGTCGGACGGGTTCGCGGGCCTCCGCGCGCTGCTGGTGCCGTCCGACCGGCGCAAGCCGGCCGCCGGGGCGCGGCGCAGACGCCGCACTGTCGCCTACGGCATGGAAGACGCTGGGCGGTGGGTGCTGGCGCGGCGGGCCAATACGGCGGCGAATGGGGGGCAGGCCTCCGCCGAGGCGGTAGAGCACGCCGCCCGCGCGCTGCTGGGTCGCTATGGCGTGGTGTTCTGGCGCTTGCTGGAGCGCGAAGCGGGGTGGCTGCCGCCCTGGCGCGAGCTGCTGCGCGTTTACCGTCGGATGGAAGCGCGGGGCGAGATCAGGGGTGGCCGGTTCGTGTCCGGATTTTCCGGCGAGCAGTTCGCGCTGCCTGAAGCGATAGGCCTGCTGCGCGAAACCAGGCGCAAGCCAGCATCCGGCGAGTTGGTGTCGCTCTCGGGCGCAGACCCGCTGAATTTGGCCGGCATTCTCACGCCGGGCCCGAAGCTCCCCGCCCTGACCGGCAATCGCGTGCTCTACCGCGACGGCCTGCCTGTCGCCTCACTCGCGGCAGGGGACGCAGAGTTCTACGAGGCACTCGACCCCAGGGCCGAGTGGCAGGCCCGGAAGGCGTTGCTGCATGGAGCAACGCCTCCCACAGTGACGGATCTCGCCGCCGCGCGTTGATATTCGATCGATCTTATAGAGCACGACCACGTCCAGCCGGCCGCCTGATGTCACTTGCTGAAGTGCGAGCCCGGCCACTCGTCGTGGCCGCCTCGGGACCATCCCGCATAAACCATTTCTGCACCACCCGACCCTTATATGCTGCGGCGCAGCAACGCGGCCGCGGATGAAGCGTAGACCTCGCACGCACGAAGGAGCCGGTAATGCAGATCCCGAACCGATCGCCCCAGCATGGTCGCGTGTGGCTCGCTGCCATGTTGTTCCGTCTCGCCTGGCGCATGACGCCGCCGAGCATGCGCGACGACACGATTATGACCTACGGAATGGATGCGGGCCTGCCGAGCGAGATGGTGCTCTACCTGCGCAGAAAACGCTACAATTCGACGCCGTAGCGGTGCCATTCGAAGCAGCCATGACCCCCTGCTGCCCCAAAAGCCGAAAAGGCAATCGTCTGATCGGTGTAGCCTCGGCCAAAAAGGGGGCCTTGCCTTAGCGAAAACTTGATTGCGGTCAGGCATCCTCCTGTGCTTGAGCAGCGCGAGGCGGATTGCCTTGGCGCGCCTCGGCGCGGGCGAGAATCATGCGGCTATGAGCGAGCAGTGGCTTATCCGGCTGGCAACTGTTGCCAACATCTGCATGGTCCTAGGAGCCGGAGTTTTCGCCGTGCTCCGCAGCCGCGGGCTCTGATCGACTGCTGCACCCGGGGTGGCGGCGGCGCGAGAGTTGGCGACGATGCTTGTCACGGTGTTCGGGGGAACCGGCTTCCTGGGCCGAGTGCTACCCGAGGCGCCGCTTTCGGTCGCTCAGGTCGACCCTCAGGCATGATAACCTGCCGAGCTCGCTGGTGGGAGGCGTGGCGGAGCTCGGTCTCGCGCCGGGGAGCCTCGAGGACGCGCTCGCGGAGCTCTCGGGCGCAGCGCCGTAAGCTTCAGGAGGCCCCGGGGAGGGCGGCGCATGCACAGTCCACAGGGCAACTCGCGCAAACGCGAGTGATGCCCCGGCACCGGGCCTTTGCATCGTTCCATCAAGGCCGATCTACTGCTCCGGACATTGTTCACCCGCTCCCTGGCGCGGAACGCCCCAGGTAGCACCAGCACGGAGCCGATCATGGCGCAACGTCCGATCTGGCGAGGTCATCTGCGTCTCGCTTTGGTGTCGTGCCCGGTCGCGCTCTACAGCGCGAGGCACGACCGCAATGCGATCCGCTTCAATATGATCAACCCAGAAACCGGCAACCGTATCCGCATGATTACGGTGGACGCGGAGACCGAGCAGCCGGTGGCGCGGGGCGATACCGTGAAGGGCTACGAGTTCAAGAAGAACCACTACCTCCTGCTCTCGGACGCCGATTTCGACAGCGTGAAAGTGGAGAGTTCGTCGGTGATGACGATCGAGAAGTTCGTCGAGGGCAGCTCGATCGACCCGGTGTATTTCGACACGAGCTACTATCTCGCCCCCGACGGCAAGGCCGGCGAGGACGTGTATGCGGTGCTCCGCGAAGCGATCGGCAGGACCGGCCGGTTGGCGCTGTCGCGGGTGGTCATTGGCCAACGCGAGCGCACGATCGCGCTGCGGCCGATGGAGGGCGGTCTGGTCGCGCATACCCTCTACGAAGACCGGGACCTCAACAGCGCCCAGCCCCTCTTCGAGGATGCGGCCGCGATCAAGACCGATCCCGAGATGGTCAAGCTTGCGACCCAGCTGATCGAGCGCCAAACCAGCCGCTACGATCCGTCCGACGTCGAGGACCGCTACGAGACCCGGCTACGGGCGATGATCGAGGCGAAGCTGAAAGGGGAGGGGCTGACAGAGCAGGCTGAGGAGCCGGCCGAGCGGAGCAACGTCATCGACCTCATGGCGGCGCTGAAAAAGAGCGTGCAGCAGGCGAGCGAGGCTCCCGCCTCAGCGAACCCGGAAGAGCAAGGGTCCGGGCAGGCCAAGGCGCCGAAAAAACGGACCGCCGCTCAGGCCGCGACGAAAGCACCGCGCAAACGCGGCTGAGCGCTTTCCTCCGTCACCGCGATCCAGCGGTGCAGGACGACACGGCGATCCGTCTCCTCGAGGCAGACGATGCAATAAAGGTCGTCGTCGCCCGCCAGAAAGCCCATCTCGGTGTCGCCAAAGCCACAGGCGGGGCAGGAGAACCGCCAATGCGCGTCGTTCTGCTTGGTCACTGCAACCTCACCACGTTTCGTCGGCCGATCCTGATACACAACGGCGCCCGAGTTCGGGCGACCGGATGAAGCCCTGTTCAGGTGCGATCCGGCCCTAAGCGCTTGCCCCGCTCGTGAGTGGGTGTCTCTGGCATCCAAGTCTTAACAAACCCTTTCCACCTTCAGGCTGGCTCAGGTGAGGCGGCCGCGCCGGCCGTGGTGTGCAATGGTCCCCCGTTCCGGATTGAAGGGATCACGTGGCCGAGATCGTCAACCGCCACGGGCATTCGTGAAGGGAACACGAGGGCACCCCCAAAGCGCTCCCCAGCGGAGGGAATGGAAAATGGACCAGGCGACATCTTGGCACGATTCTTGTCACGACCAGCATTTCGCAACTGCGAAAAGGTTGACCCGACCCGTCCCGCCGGACCATAGAATGCCGTCTCTTCAGCCCAGTTCGAGGAAAGCCCGAACCGATGACCGCAGCCCTCGTCACAGCACGAGAGGACGTAGACGTTGCCCGCGCCGTGCTCGCAACGGAGGCCGCTGGCCTTCGGGCATTGTCCGGAGCTCTGGACGGCAGCTTCACCCGTGCGGTGGAGCTGCTGGCCGGCATCGGCGGCCGCGTGGTCGTGTCCGGAATGGGAAAATCCGGCCACGTCGCCCGAAAGGTAGCGGCTACCCTCGCTTCGACGGGCACGCCGGCGCTGTTCGTTCATCCGGCGGAGGCCTCGCATGGGGATCTCGGCATGGTTGTGCCGGGAGACGCGGTTCTCGCCTTGTCGAACTCGGGAGAGACGGCCGAACTCGCTGATCTGGTCGCCCACACGCGCCGGTTCGGGCTTCCCCTGGTCGCGATCACCGGCCGCCGCGACTCGGCCCTGGCGGGCGCGGCCGATATCGTGCTGCTGCTTCCGGCGGCTGGCGAGGCGTGCCCGATGGGGCTCGCCCCGACCACCAGCACGACCATGCAGATGGCGCTCGGCGACGCGCTGGCCGTCGCCCTGCTGACCCGCCGGGGTTTTACCGCGGCCGATTTCCGGCAGTTCCATCCCGGTGGACGCCTCGGCGCCCGGCTCCGCCGCGTTCGCGAGCTGATGCATGAGGGAGATGCGTTGCCGCTCGCCGAACCCGATTCGCCCATGGACCGCGTCCTGCTCACCATGACCGAGAAGCGTTTCGGCTGCGTCGGCGTGACCGACGGGGAGGGCAGGCTCGTCGGCATCGTGACCGACGGCGACCTGCGGCGGGCGATGGGTCCCGACCTGCTCGCACGCAAGGTCGGCGAGATCATGACCCGGTTCCCGAGGACCATCAGGGCGGAGGCTCTCGCGGCCGAGGCGCTGCACGCCATGAATGCGCGCGGACGGCTGATTACCGCCCTGTTCGTGGTCGATGCATGCGGACGGCCGGTCGGGATATTGCATGTGCATGACCTGCTGCGGGCGGGCCTGGCATGAGCAGCGCACCTGTCACGTCCCAGCGCAGGCCCGGTCAGCACCTGATCTCGGCTACCGCGAACCGCGTGCGGCGGCCGCCGACGCCAGGCGGAATTGCCCGGCGCCGCGTCCTGGTGAACGTGACGAAATGGCTGCTCCCGTCCATCGCGCTCGGATTGCTCTCCACGATCGCCCTCTGGCCGGAGTTGGACCGGGCGACGGATCAGAGCCGGGTGGCGTTCCGGCGGGTCGGTGGAGACGTGAACGGCGCGCAAGTGACCGACGCACGTTACCGGGGCGTGGACGAACGTGGCCGGCCTTACACCGTGACCGCTTCCGTCGCCCGGCAGGTCGGGCCGGAGCGGGTGAACCTCACCAATCCCAAGGGCGACATCACGCAGGAGAACGGCACTTGGCTCATGCTGCAATCAAAGCAGGGTGTCTACCTGCAGCACGCGAGTCAGCTCGATCTGTCGGATAACGTCGTCCTCTATCGCGATGACGGCGCGACCGTGCGTACGAGCAGCGCGTCCATCGATCTGAAGAACGGGGTCGCGGCCGGGGCCGAGCCGGTCAACGTCGAAGGCCCGTTCGGGACGCTCGACGCCCAAGGTTTCACGATTACCGACAAAGGCGCCGCGATGCAGTTCGCCGGCCCAGCCCGACTCGTCATGAATGCGCACAGCCAATGATGACGCGTGCGGCGTTTGTCGCCCTGCTCACGGCCCTGCTCGCCGCGAGCAGCCCGGCCCGCAGCCAGCAACTCGATCTCTCGCATGGGGGACCGATCGAGGTCACGGCGACGGATGGGATCGAATGGCGGCAGAACGAAAAAGAGGTCATCGCTCGCGGCAACGCGAAGGCGGTCCGGGAAAACGTCACCGTGACCGCCGATCGGCTGATCGCGCATTATCGCAAGAAGACGTCGCCGCAGGGCGCGGGAGCCGCTTCCACGGCGCCGGAGGCAAGCACCGCGCCCGCTCAAGGCCAGGGCGGCGTCGGCGGCACCGACACGGATACGGCGGGAAACGAAATTTATCGCGTCGAAGCCGAGGGCAACGTGCGTATTTTCACGCCCACGGACGAGGCTCAAGGCGACCGCGCGATCTATGATCTCGACCAGGCCGTGCTCGTGATGACGGGCAGGAATTTGAAGCTCACCACGCCGCAGGACGTGCTGACCGCGCGGGACAGTCTGGAATACTGGGCGCAAAAGCACATGGCGGTCGCCCGCGGCAACGCCGTGGTGCTGACGAACGATGGCAAGCGCGTCGCTGCCGACACGCTGGTTGCTTACACGACAGACGCAGCGCGCCCGGCGAGCGCTGGGCCGCAAGCCGTCAAGGCCTCCACGAAGCAGGATGCGAAGGCGGACGACCCGCTCGCCGCATCCGGCCGATTGCAGAAGGTGGACGCGATCGGCAACGTCTCGGTCCGCACCGCGACGGAAACCGTGATTGGCGATCGGGGCGTCTATGTGCCTGATACCGGGATTGCGCGGCTCGCAGGTCATGTGCGCATCACGCGGGGCCAAAATCAGCTCAACGGCGCGGAGGCCGAAGTGAACCTCAAGACCGGCGTTTCTCGTTTGCTGTCCGGACCCGTGGGTCGCGTGCAGGGCCTTGTCGTGCCGAACGACGCCTCCAATCAACAGGCCGCGCCGGGGCTCGAGGGAACTCTGTCCCAACGGCCGGCCGCCTCCCGCAAGGGGGCGCAACCGTGAACGACATGCGGCTCAGCGCGGACCTGCGGCTTCTGTCCGGCGGAGGCGGGCTGGTCGCCACGGGGGTCGGCAAGACGTACAAGAAGCGTCCGGTCGTGCGGAATGTGTCGATCAATCTGCGTCGCGGCGAGGCGGTCGGTCTGCTCGGCCCGAACGGCGCCGGCAAGACGACGACCTTCTACATGATCGTCGGGCTGGTGCGGCCCGACACCGGCGCGATCAAGCTCGATGGCGCCGATATCACGACGCTTCCGATGTTCCGGCGGGCGCGGCTTGGTATCGGCTATCTGCCGCAGGAGGCGAGCGTCTTCCGGGGCTTGAACGTCGAGCAGAACATCATGGCGGCGCTGGAAGTGGTCGAGCCCGACCCCGACCGGCGCGACATGGTACTCGACGAGTTGCTGGCGGAGTTCGGCATCGCGCATCTCCGCCGCACCCCGGCGCTCGCACTGTCCGGTGGCGAACGCCGACGCGTGGAGATCGCCCGCGCGCTCGCCACCCAGCCCGGCTACATCCTGCTCGACGAGCCGCTGGCTGGCATCGACCCGATCGCCGTCGGCGAGATCCGGGACCTCGTGTCCCACCTCAAGGACCGCGGCATCGGCGTGCTGATCACCGATCACAACGTGCGTGAAACGCTGGAGATTATCGATCGCGCCTACATCATGCACGACGGGCAGGTGCTGATGGAGGGCCGGCCCCAGGAGGTGGTGACGCACGAGGACGTGCGCCGCGTCTACCTGGGAGAAAGATTTCAGCCTGTAAGCAGGCGGGCATGATACTTCGAGCGTCATGCCCATTTGCCGGAGATGGCCGGGTCGAGCCCGGCCATGACGGTCACAAAACGGCTGAGCCCCCGCGATCGTCATGCGCGGGTTTGACCGGCGCATTGACGCAGAGGGCCGGGTCGAGGCCGCGCCGTGACAGGGACCGCGCGCCATTGCGCGGCCCCGCAGCCTAGGCGTTCCGCGCATGGCGATAGGTCCCCGCCTCGATCTGCGGCAATCGCAGGCGCTGGTCATGACGCCGCAACTGCGTCAGGCCATCAAGCTGCTGCAATTCTCGAATATGGAGGTGACCGCCTTCATCGAGGAAGAGTTGGAGCGCAACCCGTTGCTGGAGCGGGACGAGCGGCCGGAAACGGCTGCGGTGGAGACACCCGCCCCGGACCAGGCGCCTGAGCGCAATAGCGGAGAGAATGTGGCCGATGTGGCCGAACTCGCGCGATCCGACACGCTGCCGGAGGCGGCCTCCGATCCGTTCGATGCCGAGTTTGCGGAAACCTACGATCCGGGCGGGCCATCGGACGGGTCCGGGCAGGGGGGACGGAATTTCGAGGACGATAGCCGGACCGTCGAGGACGTCGCCGCGACGAAGCCAAGCCTGCGCGAATATCTCGGCGAGCAGTTGCGTCTTTCCTTCGCCGATCCGAGCGATCGCATAATCGGCGCACACCTCATCGGCCTTCTATGCCCGGCTGGCCGGCTGACGGGGGAGCCGGCCGCCATCGCCGCTGCGCTCGGCGTAGAACTGGCGCGCGTGGAAGCGGTGCGCGCGCGCATGATGCGGTTCGACCCCGTGGGCTTGTTCGCGCGTGATCTGGCGGAGTGCCTCGGTGCGCAGTTAGCGGAACGCAACCGGCTCGATCCGGCGATGCAGGCGCTGCTCGACAACCTCGAACTGCTGGCCCGCCGCGAACTGCGGCGGCTCATGGTAACCTGCGGGGTGGATGCGGAGGATCTGGCGCAGATGATCGCCGAGATCCGTCAGCTCAACCCCAAGCCAGGCGCCGTTTACGACGACACTCCGCTTCAGCCGTTGGTGCCGGACGTGCTGATGCGGCCCGGAGCGGACGGCGACTGGATCCTGGAGCTGAACCCGGAAACGATGCCGCGCCTGCTCGTGAACCAGAGCTTCTACGCTCGCGTCGCACCCAGGGCGGCGCGAGAGGAGCGCAGCTTCATGACGGAGCGGCTGCAAACAGCGAACTGGCTGGTGAAGTCCTTGCAGCAGCGGGCGCAGACCATCCTCAAGGTGGCGAGCGAAATCGTCCGGCAGCAGGATGCCTTCTTCCGCCAGGGCGTCGCGCATTTGCGGCCACTCATTCTGCGCGACATCGCGGCTGCCGTTGAGATGCACGAGAGCACCGTCAGCCGCGTGACGGCTAATAAATATATCTCGACCCCGCGTGGTACCTTCGAGCTGAAATATTTCTTCACCACCGCGATCGCCGGCACGTCTGGCGAGACACACAGCGCCGAGGCGGTGCGGCACCGCATCCGTGCGCTGATCGGATCGGAGCTGCCGGAAGAGGTTCTTTCGGATGACGCGATCGTTGCCGCGCTCCGGCGGGAAGGCGTGGACATCGCCCGCCGGACCGTGGCCAAATACCGCGAAGCGCTGGGCATCCCCAGCTCCGTCCAGCGCAAGCGGGAAAAGGCCGTCCCGGCCTGACCGCCTCAGATGGGGAGAGGCGCATGCAGATCACGGTTTCCGGCAAGCAGGTCGATATGTCCGACGCCCTCCGCGCCCGTGTGGCGGAGCATCTGGACCAGATCGCCGGCAAGTATTTCGACCACGCGCTGGAGGCACAGGTCACGTTCAGCCGGGCCAGGAGCTTTTTTACCTGTGACATCAACCTCCACGCCGGTCGCGGACTGACGTTGCGCGGCGAAGGAGAAGCGGCGGACGCGCATAGCGCCTTCGATGATGCCGCCGAGCACATCGCCAAACGCCTGCGCCGCTACCGCCGCCGGGTGAACGAGCACGCACGCGATCTCGCGAACCGCGCACGCCCGGAGATAGCGCGGCAATACATTCTGCGGCAGGAGGATGAGACGGCCGGATCGCTCGGTCCCAATGGCGGCAACCCCCCGGCCTACGCGACGGTGATCGCCGAAGTGACCGCGGAGATCAGCCGTCTTTCGGTCGGTGAGGCGGTCATGCAAATGGATCTCGCGGACCAGCCGCTGCTCATGTTCCGCAACAGCGCAACCGGAGAGCTGAATGTTGTCTATCGGCGCGGGGACGGCCACATAGGCTGGATCGACCCCACGCGGGCTATCTGAGGCGAATGGCGGCCGGCTAAGCCTGAGACAGGTGGCCTCGTTTCCGTAATTGTTGCCAAAATCACGCAGATTTGAGCCGTCTCGGGAGCGAAATCTCGAACCGATGTGAAATAGATCACAGTTTTCCGCCGTCGGTAGGTCGTACTCGGAGCGTGGTGCAACCACTTATCAGGGAGGCCGCTATGACGCCGGTTTGCGTTTCATCCGCTAAAAGACTTTCCGTAGCCGTGGGCGCTATCGCGGCCGGAATGGTGTTGCTGGCCGCCGCACCGCAACCCCAGGATCTTCCCCAAGCCACGACCGAAGACGGTGTCAGGGCTGCCGCCACTGCACTGAACGCCCAGCGGGCCGACTTCTTCCAAAGGAAGGATGTCCGCGGCGTGGCCTCGGAATACACGCCGGACGCCACGTACGTCGAGTTGATGCCCCGGCTCGAGGTCCTGCAGGGACGGGATCAGATCCAACATCATTTCCAGGAACTCCTGGACGCCCATTCCACCGACCTTACGCCCACGGTTACGATGGCTGAAATGCTTGGCCGGGACACGGCGCTGGTGGGCGGCGACTACTCTCTTGTGACTGGTAACAAGAAGATCTCCGGGCACTTCTTCCAGGTACTCCGCCGCGACGGTCCAACCTGGAAAATCGCGCTCCAGAGCTTTGCCCGACCCGAGCCGGTTACCGTGGGCGAAGCCGATAACTTCCGCGGCGGCTGAAAGGACGATCTCGCCAGCTTGGCGAAAGGCCGCACTGAGTCCGGAAGGCGGCCTTGCCCGGCGTGTGGAGTCCTAACTCGTTTCGGGGTGACTGTGGGCGGCTCCGCCACCCCGTTCGTTCCCGCGAAAAGCGGGAGCCCAGTCCCGCTAAACATGCCAGACATCCTGCGAGACCTGGATCCCCGCCTTCGCGGGGATGAACGGAATTTGCGTTCACTTGTTCCGGTCGGCCTAGAACGAGCCTAACGTTCCTCCAACAGGACGCAGCGCCGCGGATCAACCGACAGGTAAGCGTCTCGTCCTTCCGGGATGGGTTCCAACGCGGCTGAGCGAACAACAAGGTCGCGGTCGCCCCAGGTTACGTTCACCTGGGAGAAATCGCCCTGGAATACGCAGTGGTGGACGCGGGCAGGCCAGACATTCCGGGTGGAGGAGGGCCGGTCGAAGCTGAGCCGGAGATGCACGGTGCGGACGGAGAACACCGGCTCGGGACCAACCGGGCGTCCGGCCGTTATGCCATGCACGATCTGGCCGGCTGCCGTTTCCAGCGCGATCAGGCCGTCCTCCGCGAGATCGGGTCGCAGCCGGCCGGCGATCAAGTTCGAGGAGCCGACGAAATCGGCGACGAACGCTGTGCGCGGTGTATCGTAGATCTCGGTGGGCGTCCCGGTCTGCTCGATATTGCCGTTGCGCATGACGATGATCCGGTCCGACATCGCCAGCGCCTCCTCGAGATCGTGCGTCACGTAAACCGACGTGACGCCGAGTCGGTGCTGGAGTTCGCGCAGCTCGATACGCATGTCGCCCCGCAGCTTGGCGTCGAGGTTAGAGAGCGGCTCGTCGAACAGCAGCACCGAAGGCGAGAAGACGCAGGCTCGCGCCAGCGCGACCCGCTGCTGCTGGCCGCCTGAAAGTTGCGAGGCGGGGCGCTCGGCGTACTGGCCCATCTGCACGAGATCGAGCGCCTTCCGAACCTTCTCCTCGATTTCGTTCCTGCTCTTGCGCCGAACCCGCAACCCGTAGGCCACGTTGTCAAACACCGTCATGTGCGGCCAAATGGCGTAAGACTGGAACACCATCGAAAGCCCGCGCTTCTCGGCCGGAATGTTGATCCCTTCGGCGGAGGAATAGACCGCCTTTCCGCCGATCCGGATCGCGCCCGAGCTCGGGCGCTCCAGCCCGGCGATCGCGCGCAGCGTGGTGGTCTTGCCGCAGCCCGATGGCCCAAGCAGCGTCAGCTGTTGTCCGGCAGGGGCGACGAAGCTGACCCCTTTGACGGCGGGCACGGCGCCATAGCGGATTTCCAGATTCTCGATCTCGATATCGACCGAACGCTCCGGCCTGACAGCGGCAGCGGTGGAATCCGGCCCGGACGTTCCAGGTGAAACTCCCATCGGATGCCTACTCGCCCCCGTGTATGGTCGCCTGACGCGTCATGAAGACAAAGAACCCTATCGCCAAGGCGATCACGAATGTCTGGATCAGCGCCATCGCGGCGGTCAGCTCGGAACTGGTGGCGAACCACGATTCAACGATCGCCGGTGTGAGCACCTTCGAGTTCGGCCCCATCAGCAGAATCGAAGCGCCCAGCTCGCGAACGCTCGCGATGAACAGCAGCAGCCAAGCCGCGAGCAGACCGGGTCGGAGCAGCGGCATGGTCACGGTGCGGATGCGGTAGCCCCAGGATGCGCCGCACATCTGAGCGCACTCCTCAAGACTCTTATCCACCTGCAGCATGACGCTCGAGATGGTCCGTACGCCGAGCGGCAGGAACACGGTCAGGTAGGCGATCAACAACAGCCAGAGCGTGCCGTAGATCGGGATCGGGAACACGATCCAGGCCCACATCATGCCGAAGGCGAACACGAGCCGAGGCACCGCCTGCGGGAACATGACGACGTACTCGATGACCCCGCTGCCCGGTATCCGGGAGCGATAGATGATCCAAGAGAGCAGCCCCATCAGCACCACCCCGATCGTCGCGGTGGCCACGCCGAGAATCAGGCTGTTGGCGAGTGCCGACCGCACGGCGTTCATCGTCAGCGCCGTGCGGTAATTATCCAGCGTCCAATTGGCTGCGGCTGGAAAGGCGACGGCCAGCTTCTGCACTGAAGCATAGACCAGCGTCAGCACAGGCAGCGCGACGGACACCAGCAGATAAAAGAGACAGACGCCGAGTAGAATCCAGCGCAAGCCGCCGACGTCCATCGCGCGCGGTCGGAATGCCTTGCCCGTCACCGTGACGTAGCTCCGCCCGGTGATTATTCGCCGGTAGATGAACAGCATGACGAACATCACGACGAAAAGCGACACGCCCATCGCGGCGGCCAGCGACATGCGCGGCGGGTATTGCGAAACGAACTGGTAGATCGCCGTGGTCACCACATAGAAGCGGTTCGGCAGGCCCAGCACGAGCGCGGCCGAGAACGAGCCGAGCATCTCCGCGAAGACGAAGATGGCGGCGCCGAGCACGCCCGGAAGGACCAGCGGCAAGGTGACTTTCAGCATCGTCCGCAGCCGGCCCGCGCCCATGACCTGTGAGGCCTCTTCCAGCGACGGATCCATGGACTTCATCACCGCGCCGATCATGACGAAGGCGACAGAGCCCTCGAACAGGGCCATGACCCAGGCGATGCCGAAGGGCGTCGCCATGTCGATCAGCGCATCCTCATGCCCGAGCGCCCGCCAGACCTGATTTATGAAGCCGCTCTCGGGCGCACCGAGCAGGCTCCATGCAAACGCGCCGAGCAGCGGCGTGACGTAGTAGGGAACCGCCATCAACTGCTCCAACGTCCGCCGGCCCGGCACATTGGTGCGAGAAAGAATCCAGGCGGTGACGAAACCGAACAACAGCGCCATCACCGTCGCCGCCAGCGAGACGAGGACCGTGTTGAGCAGGATCTCGGAGTAATCGGCGAGGGCGGCAAAATTGCCGAACCCGTACGCGGTCGGCGGACGTACCTCGGGGTCGCCGACATCGAGAGCGGCTTGTAGCAGGTAGAAGATCGGGTAGAGCACGAGAACCGCGGCGATCGCGGCGACGATCAAGCCCGCGACCGTTTGTCCAGCCGGGGCCGACCAACGGGAAAACGCGCGGAGCACGTCCGGTGCTCCTCAGAGCCCGAGCATGCTGTTCCACTGCTTCGTGAACTTATCCCGGCTCGCCAGGTAATCGGCATAGTCGGTCGGGAACAGCAGCTTGAAGTCGCTCAGATGCTTGCCGCCGCGCATCGGCGGCGCGTTCGTGCGCACCGAGCCGTACACGAGGTTCGGGTTTTGCTGATAGACCTCCTGACCACGGGCCGACATGGCCCAGTCGATAAACAGCTTGGCGACCTCGGGGTGCGGCGGCTTTTCGACGATCCCGAGCGCCATGGGGGTCGCGGGAAGCCCATCGGGCGGAGCGACGAACTCAATCTCGGCACCTCGCTCCTTGTAGAGCACGTAAGCGGCGTATTCGGCGAGCCCGCAGATTTTGTCGTCGCCCTTCGCGAGCCGATCGAACAGCTGGACCCGAGAATCGAACGCGCGCGGGCGCTGCTTCGCGAACGCCTTCCAGTAGTCGTCCCCGTACAGCTTGCGGAGCTCGTACCACTGGACGAACTGCAAGCCGGATGCCGAGATCTTGCAGCTCATCGAATTGCGCCAGCGCGGGTCGAGCAGATCCTTCCAGGTTTTCGGCGCATCCTCGGCCTTTACCCTGGCGGTATTGTAGCCTATCCCGCCGAACGTGGTGCCGGTCCAGAAGAAGGCTCCGGGCGGGTTGCTGAGATATTCGGGTTTGTACGCGGCGGCCTCAGGCGATTGGTAGATCTCGTAACCACCTTTCTTCTGCAAATCGAGCGCGGGAGCGAGGTCCGAGAGTTGGATCACGTCCACGTCGAAGCGTCCAGCACTCCGCTCTGTCAGCAGCTTGTTGTATAGGGCTCCAGTCTGAGCCCGGACGTAGCTGGTCTGGATCTTGGGAAAATCCTTGTGGAAGGCGTCCACGATAGCGGCCGTGCCAGCCTCGTTTTCGTGACAGTAGAAAACGAAGGCTCCCTCCTGTTCGGCCTTAGCCACGTCGGCGTACGTGGTGAAGTCGAGAACCTTCGTCGGTGTCTTGCCGGAGGGCTGCGCGCCGGCCGTGCCCGAAGCCATCTCGGCCAGCGGCGCAGCCATCAGGGCAGCGCCAGCCTTCAAAACGCGGCGGCGGGTCAAAGCCGCCGGATCGACCTTGGACACGGCAGATCCTCCTGTTTTCTTATTGGCATTATGCGTCGCAAGCGGAGGAAAGCTAGACTTTATGCAAAGTCGAGCCCTAGCCCTGTCTCGACGATGGACAAAACGCCCTGGCCGGCCAGTATCGGCTCATGATGCTGACCCACAATCCGCAAGGGGAGTCCCAGATGAGCGCACCAGCACGGACCGGCCCGGTATCGGACATCGTCATGCTGGATGCGGTCGATCTCGCGACCGCGATTCGGGAAAAGCGAGTATCCTGCCGGGAGGTCATGCAGGCGCATCTCGACCAGATCGAGCGCTTCAACCCCGCCGTGAATGCCGTTGTTTCCTTGCTCGGCCGCGACGTGCTCATGCAGCAGGCGGCGGAGCGCGATACACAGCTCGCGCGCAGCGAGTATCTCGGCTGGATGCACGGGTTTCCCCACGCGGTGAAGGATCTCGCGCCGGCCAGGGGAATCCGCACGACCCTCGGTTCGCCGATTTTCGCCAACCAGATCCCCGCCGAGGACGCAATCTTTGTGGAACGATTGCGCCGGAACGGAGCCATCCTGATCGGCAAGACCAATGTGCCGGAATTCGGCATGGGTTCGCACACCTATAACCCCGTCTTCGGCACGACGAGGAACGCCTATGATCCGGCCAAGTCGGCGGGAGGTAGCAGCGGGGGCTCAGCGGTCGCGCTCGCGCTGCGTATGGTTCCGGTGGCCGATGGCAGCGATTTTGGCGGCTCGCTCCGTAATCCGGCTGGCTGGAACGCCGTCTTTGGGTTTCGCCCGTCCGCCGGACGGGTTCCCGCGTGGCCGACCCTGGATGTGTTCGGACAACAGCTGGCAACCGACGGGCCGATGGCGCGGACAGTCGCGGATCTCGCGATGCTGCTCTCGGTGATGGCGGGCTATGACCCACGCACGCCCCTGTCGCTTAGCGAATCTCCCGAATCGTTCACCGAGCCGCTCAAACGCGACTTCAAAGGCGCAAGGATCGGCTGGCTCGGCGACCTTCGGGGAAAGCTGCGCGATGGAGGCGGGCGTGCTCGATCTCTGCCTCGAGGGACTGCGAGCGTTGGAAGCAGCAGGTTGCAGCATCGAACCGGCCGAACTCGGGGTTTCCGAAGAGCATATCTGGGAAACCTGGCTCGTGCTGCGTCACTGGTTGCAAATGGAAAAGCTGCTGCCGCTCTACAACGACCCGGAGAAGCGGGCACAGCTCAAGCCGGAGGCGATCTGGGAGATCGAAGGAGGCCTGAAACTCAGCGCGGCGGACATCAGCAACGCATCCGCTCGGCGCTCCGCCATTTATCAAGCTTTTCGGGCACTGTTCGAGAGCTACGACTTCCTCGCGCTGCCCAGCGCCCAGGTGTTTCCGTTCGATGCGGATCTGCACTGGCCGGCGCAGATCGCCGGTGCGCGGATGGACACCTATCATCGCTGGATGGAAGTGGTGTTCCCGGCGACGCTGTCCGGCTGCCCCGTCATCAGCGTTCCGGCGGGATTCGGCGGCCCGCATGATCTGCCGATGGGCATCCAGATCATCGGGCCGAACCGGCAGGATTTGGCCGTGTTGCAGATCGCCTACACCTACGAGGCGGCGACCGGTTGGACGCACCGGCGTTTACCGCCGACGCTACAGCGTGGCTAAATTGCGGTCCCTACACCCCGTCTCCTGCCCAGTTGGCCTGCGGCCCGCGGGCGCGTGGTCATCGACTTCGGTCGAACGTTGTCGTCTGCAGGCGAATGGCTTCCCCGGGTTTGGCCGGTTTCGCCGTCACTGCTTGAGCTCCTTCGATGAGCACGGCTACGGCGAGCTTGGCGTAATCGCGACGGCTAAGCGGCCCATGCTCGCGGAACCAGAGATAGTTCCAATTGAGCATTCCGAAAAGTGACATAGTGATTGGCTTCAGCAGCGCGTGATCTCGCGACTCGGCCGGCAGGCAAGGAGCGATGGCCGCCGCGAAGCGGTCCACCAGCTTTCGCTCCATGTCTTTCACCATTTTCTGCTGCGCCCGTGGTAGCAGATGCAACTGGTTGATCTGCACATGGTGCTTTGTGTCCGCGGTGCGATACGCATCCAGCAAAGCCTCCGAGAGCTTGAGCA
This sequence comes from uncultured Alphaproteobacteria bacterium, assembly GCA_963808965.1. Classification (GTDB taxonomy): domain Bacteria; phylum Pseudomonadota; class Alphaproteobacteria; order Acetobacterales; family Acetobacteraceae; genus CAWEHU01. Next base: position 4,690 of record CAWEHU010000031.1, on the reverse strand, counting down.
GATAAACTCGCGGATCGACATTCGGCTCCGGATCTTCAAGCCCGCCAGTAACAGACAGCAGATGCTCGATGTGGGTGCGAATGATGTCGAACAACACTTCCGATTTCTCGGAATAGTAGTGGTAGAAAAGCGCCTTCGACATTCCGCAGGCTCGGGCCAGCATACTCAGCGAAGCCCGATCGTAGCCGTGCGCTGCGAACAACTCGGCTGATCGCTCCAGGATCGCCTGACGCTTCTCCTCGTGATCAGCCGCTCGCGGCCGAGCCATCCGCCGATCCTGACGCCGTCGAGGGATTTGTCTCTCCGGGCGCACCTACGCCATTAGGAAAAAACGACCCCACCACGCGGGAGTGGCCACGAAACTCGGCGACAACGGTGTCATCCGGCCGACTTATCCGCACGTCATAGATCCCGGATCGCCCGGCCCGTGCGCGCTCCTGGGCGACCGCCGTTAACCGCTCGCCGAGCTGCCCAGGACGCACATAGGTTATGCTGCAATGACTTGCGACCACCCGGTCGCCGTAGGTGTTGCAGGCATAGGCGAACGCCGTGTCGGCGAGCGCGAAGATGTAGCCGCCATGGCAGATGCCGTGGCCATTCACCATGATTTCGGTGATGGTCATGCCCATTTTCGCGTGGCCCGGCCCGACCTCGGTGAGCTTCATACCAAGCTCCTGGGCGGCGCGATCATCTGCCCACATCACATCGGCGCAGGCCTGCGCCAGCAACATCGGATTGTCGATTGAACTCATCGAGCGAGAGCGGCCCCAGCTTTACCGGTGAACTTGCGTTTCCCTTTGACCAAGCCTGTCACTGTATCCCCCGCTTGCGAAGCGGGTGCCTGAAGATAGCGCCAAAAACCGCTTGCATTTCCCGTCCGCTCGGTTAGTTAATTGAAGCGGCGAGGTCGTGTCAATGGGGTGAGCGGCCTTCACCTCTGCCGTATAGCGTCGCGAGGACGACGAGCGCGCCTGCAGAAATTATAAAAGGGGGTTCTATGTCCGAGGCCTTCATCTGCGATTACGTGCGGACTCCGATCGGCCGATACGGCGGCGCGCTGAAAGACGTGCGCGCTGATGATTTGGGCGCTCATCCGATCCGGGCGCTGATGCAGCGGAATGGCAACGTCGACTGGGAAGCTGTGGACGATTGCTATTATGGATGCGCAAATCAGGCGGGCGAGGATAATCGAAACGTCGCGCGCATGGCGACGCTCCTGGCTGGACTGCCGACCAGCGTGCCCGGTTCCACCATAAACCGGCTCTGTGGCTCCGGTCTGGATGCCGTGGGCAGCGCGGCGCGCGCCATCCGCGCCGGTGATGCCGAGTTGATGATAGCCGGCGGGGTCGAGAGCATGACGCGCGCCCCGTTTGTCATGGGCAAGGCGGCGGAAGCCTTCTCGCGCAAGGCGGAGATCTACGACACGACCATTGGCTGGCGGTTCGTCAATCCGATCTTGAAGGCGCAGTACGGCATCGACTCCATGCCGGAGACGGCGGAGAACGTCGCGCAAGACTACCAGATCGCCCGTGCGGACCAGGACGCCTTCGCGCTGCGTTCGCAGCAGCGGACCAAGAAGGCCCAGGAGCGCGGCTTCTTCGCGCGCGAGATCGCGCCTGTCACGATCAAGGGCCGCAAGGGCGAGACCGTGGTGGAGCGGGACGAGCATCCGCGCGGCGATACCACCATCGAGATGCTGGCGAAGCTGAGAGCGCCCTTCCGCAAGGAGGGCGGCAGCGTCACGGCGGGCAATGCATCCGGCGTGAATGACGGGGCGGCCGCGCTGATCGTGGCCTCCGAAGAGGCAGCGCGCAAGCACGGGCTGACGCCGCGCGCCCGGGTCGTTGCAATGGTGACCGCTGGCGTCGAGCCGCGCGTGATGGGGATCGGCCCGCTGCCGGCCACTCAGAAGCTACTGGCGCGGCAAGGGCTGCGGCTATCGGACATCGATGTGATCGAGCTGAACGAGGCGTTTGCCGCGCAAGGGCTCGCCGTGATGCGCGGCCTTGGGCTGGCGGACGATGCCGAGCACGTCAATCCGCATGGAGGAGCGATTTCGCTTGGTCACCCGCTCGGCATGTCGGGCGCGCGCCTGGCGGGCACGGCCATGCACGCGCTCGAGGAGCTGGGCGGAAAGCGTGCGGTGGCGACGATGTGTATCGGAGTGGGCCAAGGGATCGCCGCGTTGATCGAACGCGTCTGACGAGCGGGTACGATCCGGTGGACCGAAAGCGATGAGCAGCAAAGCGAGAGTAGACGGACTGGAGCCGATCGAGACCGCGAGCCGGGACGAGCTGAGCACGATTCAGCTCGAACGCCTGAAATGGTCTGTCAAGCACGCGTACGAAAACGTCGAGCACTACCGCAAGAAGTGCCAGGCCAAGAGCGTCCACCCGGAAGATCTGCGAACACTCGAGGATCTGTCCAACTTCCCATTCACCACAAAGCAGGATCTGCGTGACACGTACCCGTTCGGACTGTTCGCGGTGCCGATCGAACGCGTGGCCCGGATTTACGCCTCCAGCGGCACCACGGGCAGGCCGACGGTAGTGGGCTACACGCGGCGCGACATCGACACATGGGCCGACCTAGTCGCCCGCTCGATCCGTGCCGCCGGCGGCCGTCCGGGCGACCGGTGCCACGTCGCCTACGGCTACGGCCTGTTCACGGGCGGGCTGGGAGCCCATTACGGCGCGGAACGCCTCGGCTGCACCGTGATTCCGATGAGCGGAGGCCAGACCGAGAAACAGGTTCAGCTGATCCAGGATTTCAAGCCGCGGATCATCATGGTGACGCCCTCCTACGTGCTCAACATCGCCGAGGAAATGGAGCGTGCCGGCATTGACCCGAGGTCGACGTCGCTCGAGATCGGCATCTTCGGTGCTGAGCCCTGGACGGGCCAGTTGCGCCAGGCGATCGAGAGCCGACTCGGCATCCAGGGGCTCGACATATACGGGCTATCGGAGGTGATGGGGCCGGGCGTCGCTAGCGAGTGCGTTGAGACTAAGGATGGCCCCACCATTTGGGAGGATCATTTCTTCCCGGAGATCATCGATCCGGACAGCGGCGAGGTGCTCCCAGACGGCGAGTTCCGGGGAACTCGTGTTCACGACGCTCACGAAGGAGGCGCTGCCGATGATCCGCTATCGGACACGCGACCTCACCCGGCTGCTCCCGCCGACGGCCCGCGCGATGCGACGGATGGACAAGATCACCGGTCGTTCCGATGACATGCTGATCATCCGCGGCGTCAATGTCTTTCCGAGCCAGATGGAGGAGGTGATCCTCAAGATGCCCCTGCTTGCTCCGACCTACCAGCTCGTGGTCAGCCGCGCCGGCCACATGGACGAGATGGAGGTGCATGTGGAGATGCGACCCGAAGCCGCCACCGAAGACCCGGACGACATCGCTTCCACGGCGAAGGAGCTCCAGCACCATATCAAGTCCTATATCGGCATCAGCACCCGAGTGAACGTGCTGCGGCCGCACAGCCTGGAGCGCTCGACCGGGAAGGCGAGGCGGGTTGTGGATCAACGCCCAAAAAGCTGACGAACGATAAGGCGAACACGATTGGAGTTTAGGCGATGTATGCGCAGATGGTGAAGACGGGCGCCACGCACGTCAAAGCGCGCGAGGAAATGAGTCCCGAAGAGCAGTTCTTTCAGGACCGGATTGACGCGAATATCAAGATCGAGCCGAAGGAATGGATGCCGGAGAATTATAGGAAGACCCTGATCCGGCAAGTCTCGCAGCACGCTCATTCCGAAATCGTCGGCCAGCTGCCCGAAGGCAATTGGATCACGCGCGCCCCGACCTTGGACCGCAAGGCGATCCTGCTCGCCAAGGTGCAGGACGAAGCGGGGCATGGGCTGTATCTCTACTGCGCCGCGGAGACGCTGGGGATGACGCGCGACCAGCTTATCGAACAGCTGCACACCGGCAAGGCCAAGTATTCGAGCATCTTCAACTACCCGACCCTGACCTGGGCGGATATGGGCGCGATCGGCTGGCTCGTGGACGGCGCGGCCATCATGAACCAGGTGCCGCTTCAGCGCTGCTCCTATGGCCCGTATGCCCGGGCGATGGTGCGCATTTGCAAGGAGGAGAGTTTCCACCAACGCCAGGGTTACGACATCATGATGAAGCTCTGCGCCGGCACACCCGAGCAGAGAGCGATGGCGCAGGACGCACTGAATCGCTTCTGGTGGCCCGCTCTCATGATGTTCGGACCTTCGGACGCGGACTCGGTCCACAGCGAGCAGTCGATGCTGTGGAAGATCAAAATGGAGACCAACGACTCGCTGCGGCAGCGCTTCGTCGATCAGACCGTCCCGCAGGCCGAGTATCTGGGCCTGACCATCCCCGACCCCGATCTCAAGTGGAACGCCGAACGCGGTCACTATGACTTCGGGGCCGTCGACTGGGAGGAGTTCTACGAGGTCATCAAGGGGAACGGTCCCTGTAACCGGGAGCGTCTGCAAGCGCGCATCGACGCCTGGGAAGAAGGAGCCTGGGTCCGCGAGGCTTCTCTCGCCTACGCAGAGAAGCAAGCCGCTCGTGAGCAAGCCCGCGCGGCGTAGCGGAGAGGAGAAACGATCATGCAAAAAGAGTGGCCGCTCTGGGAAATCTTCATCCGCAGCCAGCACGGGGTCGCGCATCGGCACGTCGGCAGTCTGCACGCACCGGATGC
>CAWEHU010000030.1:0-209035 GCA_963808965.1 uncultured Alphaproteobacteria bacterium | reverse complement strand
GAGGGTGAACGCCAGCACCGCGGCAATGCGCGGCGGCAGATCCGGCGGCAACCCAGCCAGAGAAGCAACCGGGCGGGAAGCGGCGCGGCTGGGATCGGGGGCGGGGATGGCGACGGCGGCGGGCGGCCGGGGCCGCTTCGCACGCGGTGGGGCAGCCAGCGCCGGCCCCGGCTTGATCGCCAGCATGTGGCCAGCGGGCGTAGGATGCGGCGGGCTTGGGGCGATGCCGCGAGCAGCGCCGTCATCTTCGGGTCCGCCAGTAAGTGCTCAACCTGCCCGCCATAGGCGACGGTCTCCGGCACCAGCCGGAGCAGCCAGCCGAACCCGCGCGGCAGCCGATAGGTCTGCGGCCGGCCCGGCAGACGGTATTGCGGCGGCAAAGGTGGAGCCCGGAGCCGCACCACCGGCGCGACAAGCCGGCCGGCGCGCACCTTGGCGGCCAGCGCCTCGAACCGGACGGCGAGGCGGCGGCAGCCGCACCCAGGCCCTGAAGACCAATATCAGCGTCCGGACCGAGCGCTCCTGGGCGCAGCGCACGGTCGCCGCCTGGCACAGCGAACTCGATGATGAGCGCCAGGCGGTACGACAGGCTGAGTGGTGCGAGGGCTGGGTCGAAGCCATCGGACAACAGAAGGCCACAACCACGGCGTGTGTGGCAACATAATTCCGACGCCGGTTGCGTCCGGATGAAGTGCCGAGACCCGCGTTTCCGTCCCGCGCTCTTTCGAGGGCTCTTTTTCGCACTCGTTTCCAGTGAGGCCGAAACGGGACCCGAGGCCGAGTCCCGCGGGGGCGGAGGCTGTGCGGTAATTAGGGGACCGCCTGCCTTATGCGCGAACTTGAGGGGTCAGGGCTGCTCTCGACCGAGAAGCGGAGATTTACACCGGACTTCTGCACCGGAAAAAGTGAGTGTAATCAGGGCTGAGATCCTGGTGCATAAATCTTGCAGACCGTGTGAAAACTCTGGACCGTAACGGCAATGAGCATCATTTGAATCCGGCCGGGCTTCGCACCGATATAAACTTGCGATTAGGCTGGGGCGCCCGAATTTATCTTGCGCGCCGCCGCGGTGCGCCCGCGTTCTCACACGATCTGCTTGCCTTGCGCACCATCTCTCCGTGGGCCGCCGTGTTTGTTGGAAGCCCTTTGATGCGCCTTACCTTCAGTGGTGGGCGTGCTCCAACCGGGCTACCTGTAAATATGATGTCTGCGCGGAGGGATAGGTGACTGACTTTGATCAAGGACTCCTCACCGACCTTCTTGCCCGTGCCGAGGTGGAGATCAAGGAATTTGGCAAGCTCCGCGACATCTTGGGAACAGCCCCAGCCGTTTTGGCCGTATCCGCGCTGGTCATCGCTCTTATCTGGTGGAAGTGGGAAGAACTTGCGAAGAGGCCGGGCGTGGCCAAGTTGCTTGCGCGCCTCAGGCGGCGGGGGATTGTCCCGGCCAAACAAGGCAGCCTGACTATTGCCATCGCCCATCTTGAAGGCGATCAAAACCGGGAACACGAAAGTCTGTTACGGGATAGCCTCGACAATGACTTCGAGGGTGCCGAACAAAGCCCCTTGATCGCACTGTGACTTTGGCCGAGGACGGAACGACCGGACAAGAAGCGATGGAGAAAGCTACGGAGCAGGCCCGACTGCTGCTTCGGCAGTCACGAGCTGACGTTATTCTCTGGGGCAGGTCGTTCGGCTTGGCAATAGGAGCGCCATGCGCCTCTACTGGACAACGGCCCATCGACTTACCGATATCAAACGCAGTGAAAGCTATTCAGTGGACACGCTAGCCTTGCCACCACTGTTCTGGGATGACCTTAAGCAAGTGCTCGGGATGCTCGCGCAATCCCGCCTTGCGCTGATCCGAGAAAAGTTCACCGGCCACTACGTTGCCGATAAGCTTTTACCTCTTATCGAACAGGTGCGCCGGCTGCTGGAAGTTCGGCCAGGCACTTGGACGTCCGAGTTCGAAATTCGGGCGTGCGGTTCGCTTTGGCTGACGCCCTCCAAGATTACGGAAGCCAAGGAGGTAGCAATGCGGCCTTGCTTGAAAGCATCGCTGCTTACAGGCAGGTGCTGACAAATCATACGCGCGATCCTCCCTCCTATGGGCGATGACGCAGAACAACCTCGGCAACGCGCTTTCGACGCTCGGGGAACGCGAGAGCGGCTCGGCGCGGCTGGAGGAGGCGGTCAACGCCTATCGCGACGCGCTGCTGGAATGGACTCGCGAGCGCGTGCCGCTCGCTGTGGGCAACAACGCAGAACAACCTCGGCAACGCGCTTTCGAGGCTCGGGGAGCGCGAGAGCGGCACGGCGCGGCTGGAGGAGGCGGTCACGGCCTATCGCGACGCGCTGCAGGAATGGACGCGCGAGCGCGTGCCGCTCGACTGGGCGACGACGCAGAACAACCTCGGCAACGCGCTTTGGAGGCTCGGGGAACGCGAGAGCGGCACGGCGCGGCTGGAGGAGGCGGTCACCGCCTATCGCGACGCGCTGCAGGAATGGACGCGCGAGCGCGTGCCGCTCGACTGGGCGACGACGCAGAACAACCTCGGCAACGCGCTCTGGACGCTCGGGGAACGCGAGAGCGGCACGGCGCGGCTGGAGCAGGCAGTCAGCGCCTATCGCGACGCGCTGCGAGGAAAGGACGCGCGAGCGCGTGCCGCTCCAATGGGCGACGACGCAGAACAACCTCGGCGCCGCGCTTCGGACGCTCGGGGAACGCGAGAGCGGCACGGCGCGGCTGGAGGAGGCGGTCAACGCCTATCGCGCCGCGCTGCAGGAAATGACGCGCGAGCGCGTGCCGCTCCAATGGGCGACCACGCAGAACAACCTCGGCAACGCGCAAGCCCTGCTCAATGAACGCTTAGAAAAGGGGCCGTTTATGGCAAATCGCTGCTCGCCCACGCCGCTGCGAAATTCTTGAATTTGCAACGGCCGAGGTCAAGCCGAAGCGCACGCCACCTTGACCCGCTCTAGCTGCCCCAACCTATTTCACCCGGCGGAGCGTTTTGCCCTGAGTGTCGAAAGAGCAGGACGCCCCATGGTCTAAGGAGCAATTGCTCTCGGTGATCGTTGCGCCAGTTGCGCTGCGGTGGATGGTCAGGCCGCAGTCGTTTCCGCCATCATCCTTGGTGAGCTCGAGCGCGTCTCCGCGCACCATCGCCTTTCCGGCGATGTCGCCGAGGCAGCCGTGCGCACCGACATACACCGCCACCCACGACTTGCCTTCATGCACCGGGCCTATTTTGAGGCTGAATTTTTCCCCGCCGCTCCCCTCTAGCTGGCCTCGATAAGTGACGGTCCCGGCTTCGTCATGGTGCATCGCCTGTGTTGCCTGAGGGCCTCCGGCTTCATCGTCACCGTGCTTCGCCTGCTTCGCATAGGCACCGTTGGTACCTATCAAAAGGGACAGGGTGAAGAGGGTCAGAAAGGCTTTCATCTGATGCTCCGTGTGATGCCATCGTAGCAGAGATTGCTCGAACGCATCGATCAATCAGCGCCCATGAAGCCAAAGGGATACGAGCGCTTGACTCTCAAATCGCGATGAGCGGCCCTTCCCCTTGGCGCGGGCGACCGTCGGCGCGGTTTCTCTCGCAGCGCGTTCGTTTTCGCGGTCAAACCCGACGTCCAGATTTCTTGATTTGCGCAACATGTGACCGGTACAGCAACTGTGACCGGTACAGCAAAAATCCGCTTCTACCCACCTCGACATTTCGTCATCTTCCGAAGTGCCATCCAGCCCGCGGGCGTCGCACGCCCGGCCCTTGTGGCGGCGCGCCGATTGCGCAGCGTAAAGACGGACCCACCCGCTCTCCCTCGCGGGAGAGCGAATGGCCCGCGGCCAAGCCGTGGAGGGGACGCCCCCCTACTTCTCCAGCACGTACGTCCCCGGCGCGTCAACGAGCGGCGGGTGCGCGGCGCTGCCCATCTGGGGGGCTTGCCCTTCTTGCCCGAGCGTTCGGCGAGCCATGCGCCCCAGTCGGTCCACCAGCTGCCCTCATGGGCCGTGGCGCCCTTGCGCCACTCCTCGGCGGTCTCGGCTGGCTGCCCGCCCTCGTTAACCCAGTAGGTCCCCTTGCCGCCGGGTGGATTGATCATCCCTGCGATGTGGCCGCTGTTCGCAAGCACGTAACGGACCTTGCCGCCCGCGAGCTGGGTGATGCGCCAAGCCGCGTCCCACGGAACGATGTGGTCCTTCTCCGCACCGACCGCGTACACATCCTGCTTGATCTTCCCGAGATCCAGCGCCTCGCCCTTGAGCTGCACCTTGCCCGGCACGATCAGATTGTTCTCGGCATAGGTGTTGCGCAGGTACCAGGAGTGCGCCGCCCGCGTCATTCTCGTGCCGTCGCTGTTCCAGTAGAGCAGGTCGAACGCCGGCGGCTTCTGGCCCATCAGGTAGTTGTTCACCACGTTCGACCAGATCAGGTCGTTCGCGCGCAGCAAGTTGAACATGTTGGACATTTCGCGGCTGTCCAAATAGCCCCGCTGCATCATCTGCTGTTCAACGAAATCCAGTTTGTCCTCGCCGAGGAACACCGCGGTATCGCCGACGCGGGAATAGTCCTGCAACGAGACCATGAAAGTCGCGGAGTTGAACCGCTCGTCGTCGCCCTTCGCGGCGAGCCAGGCCAACGTAAGGAGTTGCAGCGTACCGCCGATACAGTAACCCATCGTGTTGACGCGGGGACTGCCGGTAATCTCGCGGACTACGTCGCTCGCCTCCAGCGGCCCGAGATCGACGTAATCCTCGATGGTGATGCCGTCCATCGACTCGTCCGGATTTTTCCAGGAAACGATGAAAACGGTGAAGCCCTGCTCGACCAGCCACTTCATCATGCTGTTCTTCGGCTGCAGGTCGAGGATGTAGTATTTGTTGATCCAGGGCGGGAAGATCAGCAGCGGCGTGTTGTAGACGGTCTCGGTCTTCGGTTCGTACTGGATCAGCTCGATCAGCTTGTTGCGATGGACGACCTTGCCGGGCGAAAGCGCCATATTCCGCCCCGGCGCGAAGGCCGTCGCGTCCACCATGCTCAACCGGCCTTCCTTGAGGTCGGCCATGAGATTGCGTGCACCCTCCGCCAGGCTGACGCCGCCGGTCTCCATCGCGCGGCGCAGGGCGGCGGGGTTCGAGATCAGCAGCAGGGATGGGCTCGTCGCGTCCACGAACTGGCGGAGATGAAAGTTGATGCGCTGCTTCTCCGCCTCGTCCATGTCCAACGCCTCGCCCTGGCGCAACAGCCAGTCCGACGCGAGCAGATAAACATCCCGCATGGTGCGGTAGACGGGGTTCTCCTGCCACTCCGGCGCGCTGAACCGCTTGTCGCCGCCCTTCTTCTTGGGGGCCTTCGCGTCGCCGCTGGCAAGTCCCCACCATTGCTGCCCGGCCTCGTTCCAAGCCTGCATGGCGGTGTTCAGCACGCTCTGGCCGAACTGGGCGGCCTCCGTCGCCGCTTGCGCGGGCCGCGACATGTTCCGCATCCATACGGTCCGGAGCGAGCGGGCGATCTCGGCCCAGTCGATCGGGATCACCTCCCGGAGCGGGTTGGCATTCCACATCTGGTCGACCGACCTCAGCAGCGGGTCCTTCCCCAGGGTCTCGTTCAGCGTCGCGACACCGCCCGCGAGCATCTTTCCCAACAGATCGTCGGACGAGACTTGCCACCAAGGGCTGCCGAACCCCGCCAAGTCCTGGCCCCCCTCCGAATGGGTCTTCATCCAGGAGGTCCACAGGCCGAGCATCAGGTCGGGGCCGGGCTGCTGGGCCGTGGTCGAGCTGTCCGACGCTGTCGAGCGAGGTGTCCCGTCCGTCTCCTGGGCCGCCATTCTGTCCCTCCTGATTCTTGGAATGCGTTTGCCCCCGCTGAAGCCGATCCCGAGCGGCAGGCCATTTGCCGAGACCGGCCCAGGGCCGAGCCACCACCATGCAGCAACAGCACGAGGCGGGCAACGCGCGGCCCGGAGGGCTGAGTTCCCCCGGGTAGTGGCCGCGTGGCAGTTTTGCCGCACTGCACAATTCTCCATGCTGCAATGCAACACGACCGGCCGGGAATGGATTATATAGGGCGCTGGACACCAGTCCAACTACTCAGAAGGATACGCAAGAATGTTCCACGTTGATCATGCGATGGTAAATGCCGAAAGCGAGGTCCACGTGAATATCGAGTCAGCTGAGTTGGCCGGAGTTCCTGCCGTTCATGCCCAGAACTTGACCAGACGCCGGAAATCCGGCCGGACGCTGTCGCTTGCTCTCCAGGGCGGCGGCTCGTTTGGAGCCTTTACTTGGGGTTTTCTTGATCGCTTGCTGGAGGAGGAGGATCTCGCTCTCGACATGGTGAGCGGCGCCAGCGCCGGCGCGGTGAACGCGGTTCTGCTGGCCGACGGCTTGGCGGCGGGCGGCCCCGAAAAGGCGCGCGAGAAGCTCGACCACTTCTGGAACCGGGTTGGTCATTCAACCCACGCCGGGGCGGCCCATGCTCCGGGAGCGGCAGCCCTGATGGCGCTGTCGACCCGCCTGGTTTCCCCGTATCAGTTCAATCCGCTCGGCCTCAATCCGATGCGGCAGATGCTGATCGACGAGGTGGATTTCGAGCGGCTCCGGGCCGCGTCGCCCGTCCGGCTGCTGATCGCGACGACACGGGTGAAGGATGGCCGCCTGCGGCTGTTCCGCGAGGACGCGATCACGGTAGAAGCCGTGCTGGCCTCGGCCTGCCTGCCGCTTCTCCATCACGCGATCGAGATCGACGGCGAGGCGTACTGGGACGGCGGCTACAGCGCCAACCCTCCTCTGCGCCAACTCGTCATCGATTCGCGGGCGAAGGATCTCATTCTCGTCCAGCTCATTCCGGACGAGCACGAGGGCGTGCCGCATCTCAATTCGGACATCGCGCGGCGGATGCAGGAGATCGCCTTCACCACCTCGCTGCACAAGGAGTTGGAGGCGATCGATGATCTGCGCGACGTCTGTAAACGCTCGCCTCTCACCCGATCGCGTCTATGCCGGAAACTGGAAGCTTTGCGCCTGCATCGCGTGATCGCCGCGGACGCTGTGGAGGGACTCGATCACGAGAGCGCGATGGACACGCGATGGCAGTTCCTCAACCACCTCAAGGAGCACGGGCGTGCCGCCGCCGATGCTTGGCTGGCCGCCAATCCGCGCAAGGGCGCGGCCCGCGCGCGTGAGGCGAAGGCGTGAACGTCCCCGTGCGAAGCATCTTTGGCGTCGCCATTCTCGTTGTCGCTCGAAGCAACAGAGGATGCGTGACGTGCCGCCATCAATCGAAAGGATTTGACCGAATGAGTACGGCGGAATGAGTACCAAGGCGACTGCCTGGCCCTGGCTCACATTGGCGATGTCGGGAACGCGGCTTGCCTTCGACGCGCAGCAAGTCATCGCGTTGCGGCTCATGAAGCTGGCCGCGGGAGGCCCGCAGGCGGAAATCGAGGCGACGCGCATGGTGAGCGAGAAGCTGAAAGCGTGGTCGGAAGGCCAGCACCTGGTCCTCTCGGCGACCGTCCGCGGGCAGGGCGACCGCGCGGCCGAGCGCGTGCTTGGCCTGTATCAGCGCAAGGTCAGCGCCAACAAACGGCGGCTCAGCAAGCTTTGATAGGCGGCGGCCCGTGGGTGGGATCGCGGACCGATGCGGTTCGCTATCCCACCCGTGGCCGCAGCAGCATCGAGCCGTAGACAGAAGCGAACAGCGCGAAGGCGCCGATCCAGCACGCCGCCGAAATCATCAGGAGCACGTTCGCCGAGGATAGCGGCCACGCGGCGATGACCCGCAGGAGCGCCGCACCCGTTATCAAGAGATAGATCACGATTGTCGCCGGCGTGGCGTGCAGCGGCCGCCCGGTATGCCCGAGGGTCGCGCGGGTCATCACAGCCAGGATCATCGTGCCGATGGCGCCGGCGCTCAGCGCGTGGACCGCAGCCACCTCGGGCACATCCGCTCCGAGCAGCGACAACCCGAGCAGGGCCGCGCCCGATGCGAGCCAAAAATAGCCGAGATGCAGGACGGCGAGCAGCGGCTCCGGGAATGTCGCGGCTCCGCGCCAACCTGCCAGCCGCCAGTAGTTCAGCGCGGCAGCCGCGAGCAGCAGCCAGCCCAAGCCGGTCTCACCGGGGAAAAGCGCCCAGCCGAACAGCCCCGTGTGCAGCGATGCAAGGGCCAGACGATTGAGCTTGCCGGGGGTCGCCGGTCGACGCTCCGCGCCTCGTGCATCGAGCCAGTTCCGGGTGAAAGCCGGCACGATGCGGCCGGCGATGACCGAGATCAGGACCAGGGCGCAGACAAGACCGAGTTGCCAGCCCAGTCCGGCGGGAACCGCGACCCCGGCTGCTTGGAGGTGCATCAGCAGATTGCCGATCGCGAACACGGAGATGGGCGCGAGCAGGAACAAGTTGCGCCGATTTCCGGCGGCGACCAGCTCGCGCGCGGCAACCGCGATGAGCGCGACCGGAAACGAGAGGTCCAGCGCCGTCGCAAGCGCGGCCGGGAGATAGGCGCCAACGAGACAGGCGATCCGTCCTGCGATCCACAGCGCGGCGAGGCAGGCGAGCGGCGCGCCCGCGACAGGGGGCCGGGATGTCCAGTTCGGAATCGCGGTAAGCAGGAATCCGCCCATCGCGGCCATGACGAACCCGAACAGCATCTCGTGGATGTGCCAGGCCAAGGGATCGAAGCGGGCCGGGAGCGCGACGCCGCTGGTTAGCACAATGATCCAAAGCGCGACGTCCGCTGCCGCCCAGAGTGCCGCCGCCAAAAAGAACGGACGAAACCCGTAGCTGAGCAGCGGTGTCCGCATCAGGCCGGCATCAAGCCGCCTCGGGTTCCATGTGCTGCTGCCAATCACGCCGGCGCCTTTCGCCACACTCCTAGTCTAGAACTTGTTTAGGCCAACTGGAAACACGTGAACGCAATTCCGCTCATCCCCGCGAAGGCGGGGATCCAGGTCTCGCACGGGGGATGGCCGAGGCACTGACAGTCAGCCCTAAACAAGTTCTAGTCGAGGATCACTAGCACTCGGCGAACCGGCTGACATTGCCCTGGCGCAACCAGAGGAAATTAGCCCTTCTTCTCCCAGCCTTTCTCTCCCTGCTGCCAATAAGTGAGCGTATGCCCCGCCGCTTTCGCCGCACGCCATCGCTCACGCGCCGCTTCCACCGCGGCCGGATCTTTGCCATCGAACAGATCGAATACGCGGGCGAACGCATGAGCCGCGTGCTGGTCCTGCCGTCGATCAGGAACAGAAACCGCGTACCGTTCGGCGCCTCGTCCTCCGTCGTGAGCCAGATCGGCTGCAAATCAGCATCGCCGGATTCGCGCCGTGCCGTGCGGCAGCCAATCCGGGTCCGCGCATTCCCACAGCGCCGCATCGAGTGCGTCCAGTCGCGCCTTGCTGCCACACAGCACCACCGCGCGCTGCCCGGCGGCCAGCGTGCGGCCAAGCAACTGCGGCAACGCCCGATCGGGTCCCGTCCGTGTCAGATGATAAAATCCGATCTCCGCCATGCTCGCCCCGGCACCATCCGGGTCAGCTCTCGTAGTTGGCCGCCACCAAGCGGTCGAGCAGCCGCACGCCGAAGGCCGTCGCCCCTTTGGGCGCGTGCGCGGAATCCTTGGTCGCCCAGGCCATGCCCGCGATGTCGAGATGCGCCCAGGGCTTGCCGTTGACGAAACGTTGGAGGAACTGCGCGGCGGTGATGGACCCGCCGTATCGGCCGCCGATATTCTTCATGTCGGCGATCTCCGAACGCAGCAGCTTGTCGTACGCTTCGCCGAGCGGCATGCGCCACAGCTTCTCGCCCGATTCGCTCCCCGCCGCGGTCAGTTTCGCCGCGAGCTCGTCGTTGTTGCTGAACAGACCCGCGTGCTCGTTGCCGAGGCTCACGATGATCGCACCGGTGAGCGTCGCGAGGTCGACCATCAGCCGCGGCTCGAAACGCTTCTCGCAATACGATATGACATCGGCGAGCACGAGGCGGCCTTCGGCGTCGGTGTTGATGACTTCCACGGTCTGGCCGGAATAGGTCTTCACCACATCCCCGGGCCGCTGCGCCGTGCCCGACGGCATGTTCTCGGTTAGGCCGACCAATCCAACCGCATCGACGCGCGCGCGCGCGACCGGCGAGCGCGGCCATGAGCCCGACCACCGCCCCCGCGCCCGCCATGTCCCATTTCATATCTTCCATGCCGCCGGCGGGCTTGATGCTGATGCCGCCGCTGTCGAACGTCACACCCTTGCCGATGAAGGCAACCGGTGCGGATCGAGACGTTGCGTCATCGCCCGAGCCGCCCCGCCATTCCATCACCACGACACGCGGCTCGTTCGCGCTACCCTGCGCCACGCCGAGCAGCGCCCCGAACCCGAGCTCCCGCATCTCCTTCGGCCCGAGCACTTCCACGCGGATGCCGAGTTCCTCGAGCGCCCTGCAACGTTCGGCCATCTCGACCGGGTTCAGCACGTTCGGCGGCTCGCTCACCAGATCGCGGGTCAGAAACACGCCGCGTGCGACCGCCTGCCGCGAAGCCCACGCGGCCTCCGCCGCAGCGGCATCCTCGGTCAGCACCGTGATCTTCGCGAGCTTGGGCTTATCTTCCGGCTTCTCCTTCGTGCGGTAACGATCGAAACGATACCGCCGCAGAACGGCGCCGAACGCGACCGACGCGGCCTGCGCCGGAGCGAGCGCCGGGCCTGCGATGGCCGCCTCGGCATCCCCCGTGAGGCTGGCCGCGGCATGACCTCCGGCCTCCTCCAGGGCGTGCGGCGTGAGCTCGCCGGCTTTGCCCAGCCCAACCAGCAGCACGCGCGACAATCCGCCGCCGGGCGCCAGGATCGAGCAGGTCTTGCCCTTGGCCGCCTTGAAGGATACGGCCTCGGCCGCTCGAGAGATCGCCCCGCCGGTGGCCTCGTCCGCTTGCCGCCACATCTCGGAGGGCGCTTCGCCCTCGCCCGCGAGGAGCGCGAGGGCTCCGGATTTCGGCAGCGAGGGTCGGGCGAAGGCGACGTCGAGCATCGGCTGACTCCGGCAGGTCTGTTGCCCGCCGAATGTAGCAACACCCCCCCGCTTTGCCATGCCCGGCCAGCTCGTTATGACGCGCGCATGACCGAGCTTCTGGCGGCCGATCCGGCTGGCATCGCGCGCGCGGCGGCGCTGCTCCGGGCGGGCCAACTGGTCGCGTTCGGGACCGAGACGGTCTACGGCCTCGGCGCGGATGCGACCAATGCCCGCGCGGTAGCCGGCGTGTTCGAGGCGAAGGGCCGGCCGCATTTCAACCCGCTGATCTGCCATTACCCGTCATCCGCGGCGGCCTTCGCCCATGTCGAGCCGAACGACGCGGCGCGGCGGCTCGCCGATGCGTTCTGGCCGGGGCCGCTGACGCTCGTGCTCCCGCGCCGGCCTGCCTGCCCGGTCGCATTGCTGGCCGGGGCCGGGCTCGACACGCTGGCGGTGCGCGTACCCGCGCAGCCCGTGGCGCTCGCATTGCTGTGCGCGACGGCCGTGCCGGTCGCCGCCCCTTCGGCCAACCGGTCAGGTCAGATAAGCCCGACGACGGCGCGCCACGTCCTCGACGGTCTCGAAGGCCGGATCGCCGCCGTGCTGGACAGCGGCCCTTGTCCGGTCGGCGTCGAGTTCACGGTGCTCGATCTCACCGGACCCCGCCCCTTTCTGCTGCGTCCGGGCGGGGCGACGCTCGAGGACATCGAAGCAGTTGTTGGGCGCGTCGGGCGCGGCATTCCGCTGGAAGCCGCGGAGGCGACCCGGACGCTCCGGTCGCCGGGTCTACTGGTGTCGCATTACGCGCCCACCTTGCCGCTTCGGCTGCATGCGCGAGAGGTTGCCCGCAACGAAGCGCTGCTTGCGTTCGGAGCCCCGCTTCCCGGTGCCGGAGCCGTTTTCAATCTGAGCGAGTCCGGCGATCTGACCGAGGCGGCCGCGCATCTCTTCAGTGGATTGCGCTGGCTGGATGCCGAGGGCGCGCGGCTCGGCCTTGTGCGAATCGCCGCGATGCCGATGCCGGAGACCGGACTCGGACTCGCGATCGCGGACCGGCTGCAACGCGCCGCGGCGCCGAGGAATTGAGCCGGCCGGGGACGCGGGACGTTACTCGCGCGCCCGAAACATCCGTACCAACTTGTCGTCACGCAGAACGAATTGGTGGAACAGGGCGGCAGCGGCATGAAATCCCGCGACGATCAGGATCGCGTTGGCCGCCGTCCCATGCCATCCATTGATCGAGCGGCGCAACGCACGGTCCCCGGGGGCAAAGGAGGGAACCGAGAACAAGCCGAAGATGCTATCCCCGCGCGCCCAGAGATTGACCAATCCTAACATCACGGTGGTCGCCAGCAGCACGTAGAGGAGCACGTGCGTCAGCCGGGCGATCGTCGGCAGGACGCCGACATCCGGATCGGGCGGCACGCGGCCCATCCCGAACCGCCACACGGCCCGGGCAATCAGAACCAGGACAAGAACAACACCGAGCGTGATATGAATGGAGCGCACATTGACGCGCGCCTGCCCGGTCCAGTCGTCGATGATCTGCGCGATCACCCAGAGCACGACGACGAGGCCCGCCGTCAGCCAGTGTAGCGCGATCATCGTGCGGTCGTAGCGGAGTCCCAGTTCCATCTCGGGCGGATTCGCCATCTCCGGCCGCATCACTCGAGAGTCCTCAGGAGCTGCCGATCAGGATGCCCGTCGCGAACACCAGGGCACCGCCGAACATCACTTGCACGGCCGCGGACACGGGCGGCGTGTCCATGTATTTCCACCGTATCCAGCTGATGACGGCCAGTTCCACGATCACCACCGCAACCGCGACGGCGATCGCGGTCCAGAAATCCGCGATCAGGAACGGCAGGGTATGGCCGATGCCGCCGATCGTCGTCATCAGGCCGCAGATCGCGCCACGGATGAGCGGCGCGCCCCGCCCGGTGAGACTGCCGTTGTCCGAGAGCGCCTCGGCGAAGCCCATCGAAATGCCCGCGCCGATCGAGGCGGCGAGGCCGACCACGAATGCGTCCCACGAACGCCCCGTGGCGAAGGCGGCGGCGAACACTGGCGCGAGGGTGGAGACGGAGCCGTCCATCAGCCCGGCGAGCCCCGGCTGGATCACGCGCAGGACGAACATTCGCCGCTGCGCCTCATCCTCCTGCTGCCGCACGCTCGCCGGCAAATTCTCCTCGACCAGACGATCGGCGGTGTGCTCGTGCTTCTGCTCCGCCTCGGCGAGATCGCCGAGCAGCTTGCGAATGGAGGCATCGGAGGTGCGCGCGGCCGCCTGCCGGTAGAAGCGCTGGGTCTCGAGTTCCATGCTCTGCGCCATCTTGCGGACGGTATCGAGGCGAAGCGGGCGCAACTGCCAAAGGGGGCGGCGCGGGACGAAACCGCGTACGTCCTGACGGCGGATCAGTGGAATGTGTTCGCCGAATTTCTTCCGGAACAGCTCGATCAGCTGCCGTCGATGGTCGCCCTCTTCAACCGCCATCTCGGTAAATACGTGCGCGGTTGCGGCATACTCATCACGCAGGCCTTCCGCGATATCCGTATAAATGCGGCCGTCCTCCTCCTCGTTGGCGATGGCCAGCGCCAGGACTTCCTTTTCCGTCAGGTCTGAAAAATTTCGCATCGGCCGAATGTGGCGGAAGGAGCGGGAGCGTCAAGTCACGGCGCTGATTGTGCGAATGCTTCGCAAATTCACAATCTGCGAGCCGTTCAGTGTCGGAAATGCCGCATTCCCGTGAACACCATCGCGATCCCGGCTGCGTCGGCCGCGGCGATCACCTCCTCGTCGCGGATCGAGCCCCCGGGCTGGATTACCGCGGTCGCACCCGCCGCGACAGCCGCTTCGAGCCCGTCCGCGAACGGGAAGAAGGCATCCGAGGCGACCACGCTGCCATGCGTGAGCGGCGCCTCCAAGCCAGCCGCGCGGGCGGCCTCGGCGCTTTTCCAGGCGGCGATCCGAGCGCTATCGACCCGGCTCATCTGCCCCGCACCGATTCCGACTGTCGCTCCGTCCCGCGCGTAAACGATCGCGTTTGACTTTACGTGCTTGCAGACACGGAACGCGAACAGGAGATCCGCCAGCTCAGCCTCGGTGGGTCCGCGTTTCGTTACAATCCTTAGCGTCTGAGGCGTGATCCGGCCGTTGTCGCGGGTCTGCGCCAGGAATCCGCCCGAGACGCTGCGAAAGGTCAGACCGGCATCGGCGGGATCGGGCAGGCCCCCGGTCAGCAGTAGCCGCAGGTTCTTCTTCCGGGCGAGGACCGCCCTCGCCTCCTCCTCCGCGTCAGGCGCAACGATCACTTCCGTGAAAATGCGAACGATTTTCTCGGCGCATTCCGCGTCCAGTGTACGGTTCAGCGCGACGACGCCACCGAACGCCGAGACCGGATCGCAGCGGAGCGCCAGCTCCCATGCCTCCGCCAGCCTGGCAGCGCTCGCGACGCCGCAGGGATTCGCGTGCTTCACGATCACCACGCTCGGCGCGTCGAGCTCCGCGGCGCATTCGAACGCCGCGTCCGTGTCGTTCAGGTTGTTGTAGGAGAGCTCCTTGCCCTGCACCTGGATCGCGGTCGCAATTCCAGGTCGCCGCTCCGTCACGTAGAAAGCGGCGCGCTGATGCGGGTTCTCGCCATAGCGAAGCGTTTGGCGCAACGCACCGGCGATGGTGAACCGCTCCGGGAACGCCTCCCCGCGCCGGTGCGCGAACCACGTGGCGATAGCGGAATCATACGCGGCGGTACGCGCATACGCCTCGGCTGCGAGCCGCTGCCGCAGCGCGTGCGTCGTGCCACCGTGCCGGGCGATCTCTTCGAGTGTCATGTCGTATTGCGCCGGATCGGTCAGTGTCACGACGAACTCATGGTTCTTCGCTGCCGCGCGAATCAGCGCCGGTCCGCCGATGTCGATGTTTTCGATGCAATCGGCCTCATCGGCGCCTTGCGCGACCGTCGCCTCGAACGGGTACAAATTGACGGCGACGAGGTCGATCGGCGCGATGCCGTGTTCGTGCATCTCGGCGAGATGCCTGGGCACATCGCGTCGGCCGAGAATGCCGCCGTGAATCCGCGGGGTCAGAGTCTTCACTCGGCCATGCAAGATTTCCGGAAAGCCGGTGTGTTCGGAAACCTCGCGCACGGCTACGCCGGCGTCGCGGAGCAACCGCGCGGAGCCGCCGGTGGACAGGATCTCGGCACCTCGGCCGACGAGGGCGCGGACCAAGCCGACCACCCCGGTTTTGTCCGAAACGGAGATCAGCGCCCGGCGGACGGGCATGATGTCGGTCATGAGAATCCGATCCGGCGTGTGCTCGTGTCGCGCCGGATAAACCTACAGCCCGAGTAGGTCCAGGGTTCGTGCCACGACGCGCAATTCGTCGTAGAGGTCGAGCGCCCTGGCCCGGCCAGCGGCTCCCCATGCTGCGGCGCAGCTCCGCGTCCCCGGCCAATCGCCGCAGGGCCTCCGCCAATGGCTCGATCGACATCGGCGGAACCAGAAGTCCCGTCTCGCCCGGCAGGACCTGTTCACGGGGGCCGCGGATGTCGGTCGCGACCACGGGGAGTCCGGTCAGCATCGCTTCGATCACCGACATCGGCAGTCCCTCGAAATGGCTCGGCAACGCGAAAATATCCGAGGCCGCGAGCACCGCGGGCACGTCCGACCGGTAGCCAAGCATCCGAAGCCGCCCGCCCAGGCCGGAGGCGGCGAACAGAGGGTCGAGATCCGCGCCCCGATCCGTCGTCAGCCGCTCGCCTACGACCCACAACTCCGCGCCGGGCACGTCCTTCATCGCGGCGAGCAGTTCCGGGTGGCCCTTGTGGCGCACCAGGCGCGATACGACCGTAACCACCACGCGCTCCTCCGGCACCCCGAGCGCCGCGCGAATGCGGGCGCGGGCCGCGGGATCGGGCTGGTAGATTGCCGGATCGCGTCCGTTCCAGACCGGCACGGCGCGTCGGGAAATGCCAAGCCGCCGCGCGTCTTCCGCCTCCTCGCCGGAGACTGTCATGAATACGTCGGTGAGGTGGCCGCCGATCCATTCCATCGCCAGCGAGGCGGCGCGTCGCGGCCAAGGCGCGGGTTGGTTGAACAGGAAGCCGTGACATGTGTAGGCGACCACCGGCACACCGGCCAGGCGCCCGGCGATACGGCCGAGAAAGCCCGCGATCGGCATGTGAGCGTGGATGATGTCCGGCCGTTCGGCGCGGATCAGCCTCAGCAGGGCGCGCAAGGCCCGGATCTGTTCGCCCGGTGAGAGGCTGCGCATCGGCGGCAGGTTCTCGATACGGAAGCCTTCGTCCCGCACCGCCTGGAGCAGCGGGCCGTCGGCGCAGGCCCCGACCACCTCGTGCCCGCGCGCCCGGATGCCGCGCATCAGCGGCACCAGAAAGTGCCGGAGCGAGAAGTCGACGTTGATGATCTCGAGAATCTTCAATGGCGCGACGCGGCCGGTCCCCGCAAACCTAGTTCTGCTAACGAAACAGCTTTTTTGGCAGACCGGACTGCCGAACCATCGAGGCAAAGTTTCTCGGCCGGACATCCTCGCTCTCTATCGAGCTCGAACCCATTGGCCTTCAAAATCAGAACGAATTCGCGATATTTCACGCAGTGACCAAAGGCCGTCCGATCGGAATCGTATACTCATGGTGTGCGCGAACATTCTTGCGTCCAATTACCGAACCAAGAATACGCCAGATGAAAGGTAGCCTTACGCTGAGTGGTGCTCGCCGTGACAGCAGCCTCTGCCGGTCCGCTTTTGGGAGTGCCATCACCCCATCCAGATACAGGTAAACCTGATCGTTCAGCTTCTGGTACACCTCGTCGAATGACTTACCTTGCACCGCAAGATCGAAGGTCGAGGCAGATGGCCTCCCATTCCCCCTCGGAACCCTCCGCCACACACAACACTGCGCGCGACGGCTCCGTTCGGTTCTTGTCCCTCTCCATTGCGCACCTCCATCTGCCGACCTGTCTCCAAACCGACCCTCGGGTCACGTTTGTAGATCATAGCAAGTAAGCTGGAAGTTTCAGCCCGACAATCGTTCCCGATGTTCCCGACCGCGTGGCTACGACCGCATCAGTGCGCGAAGATATCGGGATCCGCATAGCCGAGCAGATCGAGCGAGCCACGCGCGGGCAGAAAGGCAAAGCACGCTTCAGCCAAGGCCAGGCGATTCTCGCGTACCAGCAACGCCTCCAGCTTGGCCCAAAGCGCGTGCAGATGGAGCACGTCGGACGCGGCGTAGGCGAGTTGCTCCGCCGTCAGGTCCGGGGCTCCCCAATCCGACGATTGCTGCTGCTTGGAGAGATCGACGCCCAGCAGCTCGCGGCAGAGATCGCGAAGCCCATGCCGATCCGTGAACGTCCGGACGAGCTTCGATGCGATCTTCGTGCAGCGTACCGGCGAGACCGAAATGCCGAGGCTGTGCTGGAGCACGGCCACATCGAAACGGGCGAAGTGCATCAGCTTGACCACACCGGGATCGGCCAGTAGCCGCCGTAAATTAGGGCAGTCGAACCCGCGACCGCCAAGCCCGACCGGCAGGAGTTGGACCAGATGAGCGTGGCCGTCCCCGGCCGAAAGCTGGACGAGGCAAAGCCGGTCGCGATGCGGATCGAGTCCCATCGTCTCGGTGTCCACCGCCACGACCGGGCCGAGGTCGACCGTATCGGGCAGGTCGTGCCGATGCAGATGGAGGGTCGCGCCGGGCATGAACTGGGTGAGGCTCACGGCCCGCTGCCAACCACTGAGACCTGACCTCTGATCATGCTTTGGTGCCCAGGAGAAGACTCGAACTTCCACGACCTTGCGGCCACAGGTACCTGAAACCTGCGCGTCTACCAATTCCGCCACCTGGGCATAGGTGCGGGCTCGCCGCGTGCCGACGGGCAATTCGGCGGGCGGGCGATGTAGCCCCCGCGGCCCGAACCCGTCAACGGGAAAGCCCAGAACGCAGTTGAGCCGAGGGCGCTTGAGGGGCCGAGGCCTGCTCTTTATCAAGGACGAGGTAACAAGGAGCGGCAGCGATGATCCCACAGGGGACGACCCGCAGCGTGGCGGCGGTATTCGGCGGCTCCGGATTCATCGGCCGCTATGTCGTGAAGCGCCTGGCCCAGCGGGGCTATGTCGTGCGGGTCGCGGTGCGCGACCCGGAGGCGGCGCTGTTTCTGAAACCGATGGGAGCCGTGGGCCAGGTGGTGCCGCTCTACGCCACGCTCGCCAACGAGGCCACCGTGCAGCGCGCCGTGCAGGATGCCGACCTCGTCGTCAATCTCGTCGGGATTCTGGCTGAAGGACGGCGCGGGGATTTCGACCGTGTTCACGTCCAGGGCGCCGCCACCGTCGCCCGGTTGTCGGCGGCGGCGGGCGCGGCGGGACTGGTCCATATGTCCGCGATCGGGGCGGACCCGGCGAGCCCGAGCCATTACGGCGCGAGCAAGGGCCGGGGCGAACAGGCCGTGCGCGAGAATTTCGCAGGGGCGACCATTCTTCGGCCGTCTATCGTATTCGGGGCGGAGGACCAGTTCTTCAACCGCTTCGCCGCATTGGCCGAGGTTTCTCCCGTGATGCCGGTCATCGCCGGCAACGCGCGCATGCAACCCGTTTTCGTGGGCGATGTGGCGGACGCCGCGGTGGCCGCCCCTCACCGGAGCGATGCGGCCGGAGCACTTTACGAACTCGGCGGCCCGCGGGTTTGGACCTTCCGCGAAATCCTGACTTACATCCTCGAGGAGACGCGACGGAAGCGCGTGCTCCTGAATATCCCGCCTGCATTGGCCCGATTGCAGGCGGTCTTCCTCGAACGCTTGCCGGGGAAGCTGCTGACCCGGGACCAGCTACTGATGCTCGCCAGAGATAACGTGGTCTCGCCGGGTGTACCTGGCTTGCCCGAACTCGGGATTGTCCCGACCCCGGTGGAGCTCGCCGTCCCCTCCTATCTCCGACGGTTCCGGCCTGGCGGAGGCAAGCGCGACATCGTGCCAGAGGAGCTAAAAGGGACCGCAGCGGACCTTCCTCCGTAGGACGTGGAGACGGGTACTCTCACAACCGTGTGAAATTTGGCCACCTTGGTCAGCATCCCTGACTTAGCTGCTGCAAAAAAGACTCGTCTCACGCTATCCGGAGTGACGTAAGTTTTGGCGTCGGCCTCAATCGTGCCTGGCCGGTGCAGCCACCGTCACAGCTGCTCCAAACCGGAGGGTGTCCGATGCCCGAGCGAATGCTGAAATTCGTCAGCGTCCCCCAACAGATGCCGTCCAAGCGGACGGCCGCCGAGCGACGGACCGACTTCGGCGAAATCTACCGTTCGTTCGCCGAACGGGAAGCGGCGGCGCAGTCCAGCCGCTGTAGCCAATGCGGGGTGCCTTTCTGCTCGATCCATTGCCCCCTGCACAACCACATCCCCGACTGGCTGAAGCTGACCGCCGAGGGCCGGCTGGAGGAAGCGTACGAGGTCAGCTCGGCGACCAACAACTTTCCCGAGATTTGTGGCCGCATCTGCCCGCAGGATCGTCTCTGCGAGGGCAACTGCGTCATCGAGAAGGGATTCGAGAGCGTCACGATCGGCGCGGTCGAGAAATACATCACCGACACGGCGTTCGAGCATGGCTGGGTGAAGCCGATCCGCCCGCGGCGCGAGCTGGACCGGTCGGTCGGAGTCATCGGCGCGGGGCCTGGCGGGCTGGCGGCAGCCGAGCAGCTCCGGCGTCGGGGCTATCAGGTGCAGGTCTACGACCGCTACGACCGGGTCGGCGGGCTGATGATGTACGGCATCCCCAATTTCAAGCTGGAGAAGGAGGTCGTGCTGCGGCGCTGGAGGCTGTTCGAAGAATCCGGCATCCGCTTCACCCTGAATTGTTCGGTCGGGAAGGATATCGGCTTTTCCGAGCTGCGCGCCCGCCACGACGCCGTGCTCATCGCAACGGGCGTCTATAAGGCGCGCGACATTGGCGGACCCGGCTCCGGGCTCCCGGGCATCGTGCCGGCGCTCGAATATCTCGTTGCCTCCAATCGCGACGGGCTTGGCGAGACCGTCCCGGCGTTCGCCTCCGGCGTGCTGAATGCGAACGGCAAGGACGTGGTCGTGATCGGCGGCGGCGATACCGCGATGGACTGCGTCCGCACCGCCGTTCGCCAGGGCGCCAAATCCGTGCGCTGCCTCTATCGACGGGACAAGGCGAACATGCCCGGCTCCATGCGCGAGGTGAAAAACGCGGAAGAAGAGGGCATTGAGTTCGTCTGGCTCTCGGCGCCGGAGGCTTTCCGCGGCGATACGAGCGTCAGGGGCGTGCGGTCGGTGCGGATGCATCTCGGCCTGCCCGATTCCTCCGGCCGCCAGTCGGTCGAGCCGCTGGAGGGCAGCCACTTCACCCTCGAAGCGGATCTGGTCATCAAGGCGCTCGGCTTCGATCCCGAGGACTTGCCCGGCATGTTCGGCGAGCCGGCACTGGACGTCAGCCGCTGGGGCACGCTGAGGATCAATCACCGCAGTTTCATGACCAGCTTGCCCGGCGTGTTCGCCGCCGGCGACATCGTTCGCGGCGCCAGTCTCGTTGTCTGGGCGATCCGTGACGGACGGGACGCGGCGGCACAGATCCACGATTACCTGCAAAACCAGGCGGCCCTCGCGGTCGCGGCGGAGTGACGGGCATGACCGAGATCGTCGAATCCGGCGCCGAATTCATCGCTGCCTGGAACGCCAACGCGGCCACGCTCTCCGGCACCTACGATCCCGCACAGGAGCACGATTCCTGTGGCGTCGGCGTGATCGCCGCGCTGGACGGCCGCAAGCGGCGCGACGTGGTCGAGGCTGGAATCAACGCCCTCAAGGCCGTGTGGCATCGCGGCGCGGTGGACGCGGACGGCAAAACCGGTGATGGCGCGGGTATCCACATCGAGATCCCGCAGAACTTCTTCGCGGCGGCGGTCGAGCGTAGCGGCAGCAAGCTGATGCCGGGGCCTATCGCGGTGGGCCAGGTGTTCATGCCGAAAACCGATCTCGGCGCGCAGGAGCGTTGCCGCCAGATCGTCGAGACCGAGATCCTGAATTTCGGATACGCGATCTACGGCTGGCGGCAGGTGCCTATCAATGTCGAGTGCATCGGCGAGAAGGCCAACGCGACGCGGCCCGAGATCGAGCAGATCATGATCTGGAACCCGAAGGGTTCCGGCGACGACGAGTTCGAGCGCGACCTGTACGTGATCCGCCGCCGGATCGAGAAGCAGGCGATCGCGGCGCAGATCCCGGATCTCTACTTCTGCTCGCTGTCCTCCCGCTCGATCATCTACAAGGGGATGTTCCTGGCCGAGAGCCTGAGCCTGTTTTATCCCGACCTGCTCGATCCGCGCTTCGTCTCGCGCTTCGCGATCTATCACCAGCGCTATTCCACCAACACCTTCCCGACCTGGCGGCTGGCGCAGCCGTTCCGGATGCTCGCGCATAACGGCGAGATCAATACCGTCACCGGCAATATCAACTGGATGAAGAGCCACGAGACGCGGCTCGCGAGCGGCGCGCTCGGGGCGTTCGTCGATGATATCAAACCCGTGGTGCAGGCCGGCGGCTCCGATACCGCGACGCTCGATAACGTGTTCGAGCTGTTGGTACGCGGCGGGCGCGATGCGCCGATGGCCAAGGCGCTGATGATTCCGCCGAGCATCGGCAACGATGCGACCATGCCGAAGGCGCACCGGGACCTGTTCCTCTATTGCAATGCGGTCATGGAGCCCTGGGATGGGCCGGCGGCGATCGCCGCGACCGACGGGCGTTGGGTGATCGCGGGTCTCGACCGCAACGGCCTCCGCCCGCTCCGCTACACCGTCACCAACGACGCGATGCTGATCGTCGGCTCCGAGACCGGCATGGTGAAGCTGAACGGGGACAATGTCGCCGAGAAAGGCCGCGTCGGTCCGGGCCAGACAATCGGCGTCGATCTGGAATCCTCGCGCTTCTACCGCGACGAGCAGCTGAAAGACACGCTTGCCGCGCGGCATTCCTTCGGTGACTGGACCAAGCGCATCGTGCAGATCGACAGCATCGTGAAGACCGATGCGCCGGAGCCGGTGCTGTACGAAGGAGAGGAGCTCCGGCGGCGCCAGCTCGCGGTCGGCTTCACGCTCGAGGAACTGGAGATGATTCTCCACCCGATGGTGGAGGAGGGGCAAGAGGCGGTCGGCAGCATGGGAGACGACACGCCGATCGCGGTGTTGTCTACCCGCTATCGCGGCCTGCACCACTACTTCCGGCAAGCGTTCAGTCAGGTGACGAACCCGCCGATCGACAGCCTGCGCGAAACCCGCGTCATGACGCTGAAGACCCGGCTCGGCAATCTCGGCAACGTGCTGGACGAGGATGCGAGCCAGTGCGACCTGCTGCAACTCGAAAGCCCGGTGCTCTCGAACGCCGAGTTCGCCGCCATGCGCGAGTTCATGGGCGGTTCCGCTTGCGTGGTGGACTGCACCTTCCCCGCCGCCGAAGGCGAAGCCGGGCTGCGCGCCGCGCTCGAGCGCATCCGGCGGGAGGCTGAGGAAGGCGTGCGGGCCGGCTGCACGCACGTAATCCTGACCGACGAGAATGATGGTCCGGAGCGGGCGCCGATCCCGATGATTCTCGCCGCGGGCGGCGTGCACACGCATCTGGTGCGTCAATCCTTGCGCACCTTCACGAGCCTCAATGTCCGCTCGGCCGAGTGCATGGACGTGCATTATTTCGCCGTGCTGATCGGCGTCGGCGCGACCACCGTGAACGCCTATCTGGCGCAAGAAACTATCGCGGACAGGCACCGGCGCGGATTGTTCGGCGACATCACGCTCAAGGCCGCGATACAGCGATACAAGAAGGCGGTCGACAAGGGGCTGCTCAAGGTGATGTCCAAAATGGGCATCTCGGTGATTTCCTCCTATCGCGGCGGCTACAGCTTCGAGGCGATCGGCCTGTCGCGCGCCCTGGTAGCCGAGTTCTTCCCCGGCATGCAGTCCCGCATCTCCGGCATCGGTCTCTCCGGCGTCGCGCGCAAGGTGCTGGAGCTGCACGAGGCGGCCTGGGGCGCGGACACGGTCACGCTGCCGGTCGGCGGCATCTACAAACTGCGCCGGCGCGGCGAGGCGCATGGGTTCGAGGGCAACCTCATCCACACGTTGCAAACCGCGGTGGCGACCGACAGTTACGCCGCATATCATCGCTACGCGGAAGCGGTGCGCCGGCTACCGCCGATCGCGTTGCGCGACCTGCTCGACTTCCGCCTCGATCTCTGCAAGCCGATCTCGGTCGACGAGGTCGAAAGCATCACCGAGATCCGCAAGCGGCTGGTGGCGCCGGGCATCTCGCTGGGCGCGCTCAGCCCCGAGGCGCACGAGACGCTTTCGATCGCGATGAACCGGATCGGCGCGCGCTCCGACAGCGGCGAGGGCGGCGAGGATCCGGTCCGCGCCAAACCCCGGCCGAACGGGGACAATGCCTCGTCGGCGATCAAGCAGATCGCGTCGGGTCGCTTCGGCGTGACCGCGGAATACCTGAACAATTGCCGGGAAATCGAGATCAAGATCGCGCAGGGCGCCAAGCCGGGCGAAGGTGGCCAGTTGCCCGGCTTCAAGGTCAGCGCCCTGATCGCGAAATTGCGGCATTCGACGCCGGGGGTCATGCTCATCAGCCCGCCGCCGCATCACGACATCTATTCGATCGAGGATCTCGCTCAGCTCATCTACGACCTCAAGCAGATCAATCCCGATGCGTCGGTCTGCGTGAAGCTCGTGGCGCGCAGCGGCATCGGCACGATCGCGGCGGGCGTGGCGAAGGCGAAGGCCGACGCGATCCTGATTTCCGGTCATGTCGGCGGCACCGGCGCAAGTCCGCAAAGCTCGATCAAATACGCGGGCCTGCCCTGGGAGATGGGCCTATCCGAGGCGCATCAGGTGCTGATGCTCAACCGACTGCGGCACCGCGTCACGCTGCGCACCGACGGCGGGATCAAGACCGGGCGCGACGTGGTGATCGCGGCGATGCTCGGCGCCGAAGAGTTCGGCATCGGTACGGCGAGTCTCGTCGCGATGGGCTGCATCATGGTGCGGCAGTGCCACTCGAATACCTGCCCGGTCGGGGTCTGCACGCAAGACGAGAAGCTGCGCGCGAAGTTCGAGGGCTCGCCGGAGAAGGTCATCAATCTTTTCTCGTTCATCGCCGAGGATGTGCGCAACATCCTTGCCTCCCTCGGCGTACGGACGCTCGCGGAGGTGATCGGGCGCACCGACCTGTTGCATCAGGTCAGCCGAGGCTCCGAACTGCTGGACGATCTCGACCTCAACCCGCTGATGGCGCAGGCCGATCCGGGACCGTATGCGCGGTATTGCACCCTGAGCGGCCGCAACGAGGTGCCGGAGACGCTGGATGCACAGATGATCGCCGATGCCGCCCCGTTGTTCGATCGGGGCGAGAAGATGCAGCTCCAGTACACCATCCGGAACACCCACCGGGCGATCGGCACGAAGATTTCATCGAGAATCACCCGGCGGTTCGGGATGGCCGGGCTGCAAGCGGGACATTTGGCCGTGCGGCTGCGCGGCTCGGCCGGCCAGTCGCTCGGCGCCTTCGCGGTGCAGGGACTGAAGCTGGAAGTTTTGGGCGACGCGAACGACTATGTCGGAAAAGGTCTCTCGGGCGCGACGATCGTCGTGCGGCCGCCGCCTTCGACGACGCTGCGCAGCAACGAGAACACCATTATCGGCAACACGGTGCTGTACGGAGCGACAGCAGGCGCGTTGTTCGCGGCGGGTCAGGCAGGCGAGCGTTTCGCGGTACGCAATTCCGGCGCGGACGCGGTCATCGAAGGCTGCGGCTCCAACGCGTGCGAATACATGACGGGCGGAACGGTGGTGATTCTGGGGCCGGTGGGCGACAATTTCGGCGCGGGCTTCACCGGCGGGATGGCGTTCTTGTACGACCCGGACGACCTGTTCACGATGCGGGTCAATCCCGACACGCTGATCTGGCAGCGGCTGGCGCATCCGCACTGGGAGCGGGCTCTGCACGCGCTGGTGACTACACATGTAGCGGAGACGTCCAGCCGCTACGCCGCGCGGCTGCTGCATGATTGGGACCGCGCATTGCCGCATATGTGGCAGATCGTACCCAAGGAGTACGTGAAATACCTGCCGGTGCCGCTCGCCGAGCCGGCTGCGGCGGCGCTGCGCGCCTGAGGAGACGAAACCCGAGATCCGGTCGGCGCGCACGATGTATTGGCGAGACGCGATCGTGATGCGATAACACAAGCGATGCGCTACCTCTACCATCTCCCGCTTTCGCCGTTCTCGCGCAAGATTCGCCTGGTCCTCTCCGAAAAGCGGCTCCCGTTCGAGCTGCGGCTCGAGAAGGTATGGGAGCGCCGGGCCGAATATCTGGAGCTGAACCCAGCCGGCACCGTCCCCACGCTGGTCGAGGATAACGGCCTCGCCGTGCCGGATTCGGGCGTGATCTGCGAATATCTCGAGGAGGCGTATCCGGACACGCCGCTGCTAGGCCGCACTCTCGCGGAGCGGGTCGAGATTCGGCGGCTGGTCGCCTGGTTCGACGGGAAGTTCGCGCAGGAAGTGACCCGCAACCTCGTGGGCGAGAAATTCCTCAAGCGCCTGGTTGGCCGCGGCGAGCCGAACGCGGCGGCGATTCGGGTCGGCTACGCGGCGATGAAGGACCATTTGCAGTATATCGGCTGGCTCGCCGAGAACCGCAAATGGCTCGGGGGCGCTCACCTCTCCCTCGCGGATTTCGCCGCCGCCGCGCATCTTTCCGCGCTCGATTTCGTGGGCGACGTGGATTGGAGCGTCTCCCCATCGGCGCGGGATTGGTACGCGCGCATGAAATCGCGGCCCTGTTTTCGCAGCGTGCTCGCCGACCGGGTGCCCGGCGTGACCCCGCCGGAACATTACGCGGATTTGGATTTTTAGAGCGGTTTCACGACCCGCCTTTGCTTGGGCGCCAGCTACTTCAGATCCCGCTCCACTCGCGGCGAATGGAGTAGCTCGCTGATTTTCATCGCCTGTTCGAGCGCGTGGTCCGGCTGGAAGGACAGATCCGGGGCGAATTTCAGCCGTAAAGCATGGGCGACCTGCGCACGCAGGAACGGCGTCGCACGCTTCAGCGCCGGCAGCAGCGCGTCGATATCGGACCGCCCGAGCCGGGACACGAACGCCGTGGCGTGCTTCAGATCCGGGCCGATCCGCACCTCGGTCACGGTGATCAGCTCGCCCGCGAGCTCCGGATCGTGCATCTCGCCGCGGCCGAACACGCCGGCAAGAACGTGGCGGATCTCCTCGGCAACTCGAAGCTGGCGTTGAGTCGGCCCGCGCAACTCCTTCTTCAACCCGGCACCATCTCCGTCTCGAAGCACTCGACCACGTCGCCTTCCTGAAGGTCGTGGAAGTTGGCGAAGGAGAGACCGCACTCGTAGCCCTTCGCCACCTCGCGCACATCGTCCTTGAAGCGCTTGAGTTGCGACAGCTCGCCCGAGTGGATCACCACGTTGTCGCGCAGCACCCGCACGCCCGCCCCGCGTTTCACCACGCCGTCCGTCACCATGCAGCCGGCCACCTTGCCGGTCTTGGTGATGGTGAACACCTTGCGCACCTCGGCGTAGCCCAGGAACCGCTCGCGCGCCTTCGGAGCGATGCGGCCGCGCACCATCTTCTCGATGTCGTCCGCCACCTCGTAGATGATCGAGTAGTAGCGGATATCGACGCCCTCGCGCTGGGCGAGGTCGCGCGCCTGGGCGGTGGCGCGGACGTTGAATGCCACGATCACCGCGTTGGAGGCCTTGGCGAGCTGGATGTCGCTCTCGGTGATCTGACCCACCGAGGCGAGCAGCACGCGGACCTTCACCTCCTCGTGCTCCAGCTTGAGGACGGTCGCCTGAATCGCCTCGGCGCTGCCCTGCACGTCGGCCTTGATGAGAACGGCGACTTCCTTCTGCGCGCCGGCGGCGATGCGGGCCAGCATCTGATCGAGCGTGCCGCGTGCCGCGACATGACCCGCCGCCACCTTGTCGCGCAGCTTGCGCTGGCGGAATTCGGCGATTTCGCGAGCGCGGCTCTCGTTCTCGACGACGACGAACGGTTCCCCGGCCGACGGCACGCCCGCGAGGCCGAGGATCTCGACCGGCGTCGATGGTCCGGCGTCCTTCAGCTGGCGTCCCTTGTCGTCGAGCATCGCCCGCACGCGGCCCCATTCCGCCCCCGCGACGACGATGTCGCCCTGGCGTAACGTGCCTTTCTGGACGAGCACGGTCGCGACCGGACCGCGGCCCCGATCCAGACGGCTCTCGATCACGGAGCCTTCCGCGCTGCGATCCGGGTTCGCCTGGAGATCCAGGATTTCGGACTGGAGGAGGATCGCCTCTTCCAGCTTGTCGAGCCCCGTCTTCTTGAGCGCGGAGACTTCCACGTCCTGGGTCTCGCCGCCCATCTCCTCGACCACGACCTCGTGGCTGAGCAGCTCGGTCCGCACCCGGTTCGGGTTCGCGTCCGGCTTGTCCATCTTGTTGATCGCCACGATGATCGGCGCGTGGGCCGCCTTCGCGTGGCGGATCGCCTCGATGGTCTGCGGCATCACGCCGTCATCCGCCGCCACCACCAGCACCACGATATCGGTGACGCTCGCGCCGCGTGCGCGCATCGCGGTGAACGCCTCATGGCCGGGCGTGTCGATGAAGGTGATGCGGTCCCCCGAGTGCATCTGCACCTGATAGGCGCCGATGTGCTGGGTGATGCCCCCCGCCTCTCCCGCGGCCACGTCAGTCGCCCGGAGCGCGTCGAGCAGCGAGGTCTTGCCGTGATCGACGTGGCCCATCACCGTGACGACCGGCGGACGCGATTGCAGCTCCGCGGCGGTATCCACCGCGCCTTCGAGCCCCTGTTCCACGTCGGATTCCGAGACGCGGCGCGCACGGTGGCCGAATTCCTGCACGACCAGCTCGGCGGTGTCGGCATCCAGCGTCTGCGTGATGGTCGCCATCACGCCAAGCTTCATCAGGGCCTTGATGACTTCGGGCGCGCGGGCGGCCATGCGGTTGGCCAGTTCCTGCACCGTGATCGTGTCGGGCAATACGACGTCACGCACAACTTTCACCTGATCGGAACGCAGCCGCTCCAGTTCAGCCTGCCGCCGCTCGCGCTCACGCTGGCGGCGGACGGAGGCGAGGCTGCGGACCCGCTCGTCCTCGCCCTCGATGGCGGCTTGCACGTCGATCCGGCCCGCGCGCCGGCGATCGTCCGCTCCCTTCTTCGGCGTGGCGACCTGCGGTTTGCGCGGAGGCAGCGCGGCACCTGGGCGGCGCACCGGGCGGGCCTCGTCGTCCTCCTCGGCGCCGCGCGCCTTGAGACGCAGCGTCTCGGTGGGAGCCGACGGAGCCGTGGGTGCGGCCGGAACAGGCCGCCGCCGGGGCTCCTCGGCGCCCCGGGCCACGGTGGTCGCCGCGACCGACGCGGCTTCCGCGGCCTTGCGCGCTTGCTCCTCGGCCTCGAGGCGGGCTTCCTCGTCGGCCTTGCGCCGCGCCTCTTCCTCTTCCGCCTTGCGGGCTTCCTCCTCGCGCCGGCGAGCCTCCTCGGCGGCGGAGAGAATCGAAATCTTCTCCTGCTCGCGCCGTTCCGCTTCGCGCTTCGCGGACTCGCGCTGCTGCTCGACCAGGGCTCGCTGGCGGGCGGCCAGCTCAGTCGCGGTCAGGGCGCGGCCACCGGGCTGCCGTCCCGAAGGAGCACCGCGTGCGGTCGCCGGGGCGGCAGCAGCCTGGCCGGCTGCGCCCTGGGCCGGGGTCCCCGCGGGAGCCGCGCCGGGAGCGACATGGGCCCGCTTCTTGCGGACCTCCACCTGTACCACCTTGGACCGCCCGTGGCTGAAACTCTGCCGCACGGAGCCGGCGTCCACTGTGCGGCCGAGCTCGAGACGCCCGGCGGGACGCAAGCTCAGCCGTCCCTTGCCCGTATCCTGATCGCTCGTTTCAGTCATTCACCCGTCCGCTCGTTTTGCCCGGCCCTGGTTCGGCGGCCTTCGTTCCGTCCTGCCCTGCGATGCCGGACAGCCGCCTCGTTTCATTCACGATCGCATTGCTCAATCGGCCCCCTGCGACCGCCACGTGCACCACATGGTCACGGCCGAACACCGCCCCCAGCGCCGACGCGCTCAACGGCACCAATACGGGCACCGATCCCCCCGATCCTTCCGCCCGCGCGCTCGCTCCCGACAGGAAGCGGGCGCGTTCGTCCACGCTGCCATCCGACGCTTGCAGCACCAAACCAGCGCGGCCGGACTGCAGCCATTCCCGGGCCTTCTGGAAACCGGCGACAGCCTGCCCGGCCCGCCGGGCAAGCCCTAAAAGTTCGCCGATCCGCCGGACCAGACCCGCCTGCAGAACGGCGGCCAAGTCCTGAGGCACCGTGACCGGGCCACGTGCAGCCCTCGCGAAGGCCCTCGCCAGCATCTCCTGACCGCGTGCGGTTTCTAACACATCCCCTCGCGCGCTCAACCAAATTCCCCGTCCGGGCAGCCTTGCGACCAGATCGGGCACGATGACCCGTTCGGGGCCGACGACGAAGCGGATCATCTGCTCCTTGGGCAAACGGTCGCGTGTCAGAATGCAACGGCGCAGCGGGCCGGTTTCGGGCTCGACGGCCTCCCCGGCCTCCTCGGCTTCAGCCGTGTTGGACCTCCTGCCGATCGCCGGGCCGAGCCGGCTCGCTCTGCCCAGCCTCCTCGCCCTCGAACCAATGGGCGCGCGCCGCCATGATCACCTCGTTCGCCGTCGCCTCGTCCATGTTGTCCGTCCCGACGATCTCGATCAGCTCGTCGGAGGCGAGATCGGCGAGGTCGTCGAGAGTCTTCACGCCCTTCTCGCCGAGTGCGACGAGCATTGCCGGAGTGAGCGTCTCCATCCCCGCGACATCCTCGGTCACCCCGAGCGCCTGGCTCCGTTCCGTGAGCTCGCTGTCCCGCCGCGTGACGAAGGCCTGGGCACGGCGGATCAGCTCCTCGGCGACCTGATCGTCGAAGCCCTCGATGGCCGCGAGTTCCTCTTCGGGGGTAAAGGCCAGCTCCTCGATGGTGGTGAAGCCCTCGGTCACGAGCAGGCCCGCGATCACGTCGTCCACGTCAAGCGCCTCGACGAACAGCGCGCTACGCCGGCGGAACTCGTCCTGTCGCCGCTCGCTCTCCTCCGCCTCGGTCAGGATG
This sequence comes from uncultured Alphaproteobacteria bacterium, assembly GCA_963808965.1. GTDB lineage: Bacteria > Pseudomonadota > Alphaproteobacteria > Acetobacterales > Acetobacteraceae > CAWEHU01. Next base: position 178,814 of record CAWEHU010000030.1, on the reverse strand, counting down.
TCGATGTCCCAGCGGGTGAGCTGACTTCGCGAGCCGCACGTTCTGTCCGCGCCGGCCGATCGCGAGCGATAGCTGCTCGTCCGGTACGACCACCTCGACCCGTCCGGCCTCCTCGTCCATCACGACCTTGGTGACTTCGGCGGGCGCCAGCGCATTGACGACGAACGTGGCGGCTTGCGGCGACCACGGAATGATGTCGATCTTCTCGCCCTGCAACTCCTGCACCACGGCCTGCACGCGCGAGCCGCGCATTCCGACGCAGGCGCCCACCGGGTCGATCGAGGAATCGCGGGAGATCACCGCCATCTTGGCGCGGCTGCCCGGGTCGCGCGCCACCGCCTTGATCTCGATGATGCCGTCGTAGATTTCCGGCACTTCCTGGGCGAACAGCTTGGCGAGGAATGCCGGATGCGTGCGCGACAGAAAAATCTGCGGCCCGCGCGCTTCCTCGCGCACATCGTAGATATAGGCGCGCACGCGATCGCCGTTGCGAAAACTCTCGCGCGGGATCAGCTCGTCGCGCCGCAGCAGCGCCTCCGAGCGGCCGAGATCGACCATGAGATTGCCATACTCGGTGCGCTTCACGACACCGTTGATGATCTCGCCGACCCGGTCCTTGTACTCCTCGTATTGGCGCTTCCGCTCATATTCGCGCACCCGCTGCACGATCACCTGCTTGGCGGTTTGCGCGGCGATGCGGCCGAAATCGATCGGCGGCAGCGGATCGACGATGAATTCGCCGATATTGATTTCGGGCCGGAACTTGCGCGCGATGTGGACGGGGATCTGCGTCTCCTCGTTCTCCACCGTCTCGACCGCCTCGGTCCAGCGCGAAAGACGCACATCGCCGGTCTTGCGGTCGATGGTCGCGCGGATATCCTTTTCGTGACCGTATTTGGCGCGGCCGGCCTTCTGGATGGCCTGCTCCATCGCTTCGAGCACTTCCTCCCGGTCGATCGACTTCTCCCGCGCGACGGCGTCGGCCACCAGCAGGAGTTCGGGGCGGGCTATGGCGGTATCCATGTCAGCCTCTCAGTTGGGGCGAGGTGGATGGGCGGTGGCGGCGATCAGTTCATCGGTCAGCACGAGGCGGGCGCGGCGCAAGTCGTCGAGCGGCAGCAACACTTCCGAGCCGTCGTCCAGCCGCATCCGTGCATGAGCCGAATCGGCTCCGAGCACGATCCCGGAGAAGCGCTTGCGGCCGTCCATCGGGGCGATGAGCTCGGCGCGGGCGAGATGGCCCGCGAAGCGATTCCAGTCTTTCACGCGCGTCAGCGGGCGGTCGATGCCGGGCGAGCTGACCTCCAGATTCCAGGCGCCGGGGAGCGGATCCTCCACGTCGATCACGGCCCCGAGCGCGCGGCTGATCGCCTCGCAGTCCTCGACCGTGATCTGCGCGCCATCGGCGCGGTCGGCCATGATTTGCACGGTCGGCCGGTCCTTGCCGGAAACGGCGACGCGCACGAGTTCGTAGCCCATGTCGGCGAGGGTGGGCGTGACAATGGCGGCGAGCTTCGCCTCGATACCTGTGTGGCGGGGTCGGTCAGCGTCCAAGACAAAAAAGGCGGCCCGCGAAGGCCACCCCCCGTAACTCTGCGGAGAATGATTGTCGAGACTAGATAGCGTGGCGCGGGCGGGGCTGCAAGGGGAGAGGTTCAGGATGGGCCGGGAGCGGATGGAGCACGCCTTCTCGCGAGGCTAGGCGAAATGGCGCGAAGCGGGCAGACTCTGGAGAGCTTCGTAGGAGCCTCACCTGACCGTTGGCAACGAGCCTGTGATCACTACCTTCGACGCCGCGGCCGTGCTCGAGCATATGGCCGACGGCTTTTGCGCCTTCGATCGGGCCTGGACATTCATCTTCGTGAATGCCACTGCCGAGCGCGCCCTGCGGCGAAGTCGCCATGAGCTGCTCGGCCGCAACTACTGGCAGACGTATCCGGAGAATCTCGGGACCCGGATCGAGACCGAATACCGCCGATGCATGGAAACCGGCGTCGTGATCGACTTCTCACTCGATAGCGACGGCCACTCCTTCGATTTTCGTGTTTACCCGGTGCCGGGCGTCGGCATCGCCGTTCGCTTCCGCGATACGACACAGGTTACGCGAGCGCAGGAAAGATTGCGCCTCGCGATCGAGACCACCGGTCTCGGCCTTTGGGAGTACGACATCCGCACCGATGCGCTGACCTGGGATGATCGGGCGAAGGCGCTGTTCGGCTTGACGGCGGATGACGAAGTGAGGGGGATGGAGACATTCGTGCACGGCGTGCATCCGGAGGACCGTGAACGCGTGCTCGGCATCTACCGTGCCGCGCTCGACCCGGATGGCGACGGACGCTACGCCATCGAGCACCGGACGGTTGGGCCGGCGGACGGCATCGAACATTGGGTACTCGCCAAGGCCCGCGTGCTGTTCGATGGCGAACGCCGGCCGATGCGCGCGATCGGCACGCTGCTCGACATCACGGCGCGGAAGCGAGACGAAGCTCAGCTCCGGCTGTTGAACGATCGGCTGGAGGCGCGAGTCGCGGAACGCACGAACGCACTGGAGGCCGTCAACCGGGAATTAGACGCGGAGCGCGCGCGCCTTGGCGCCATTCTCGAGCAGCTCCCGTTCGGGGTGTTGGTTGCCTCGCGCTCCGGGGCGCTCGTGTTTCAGAACGCGGCGGCGCGGACGTTCATGCAACACGACATGGCGGCGATCCAGCGCCGGGAGGATTTTGCGGGTATCGGAGCCATCCACGAGGACGGATCGCCGCTGCGCCCGGAGGAATATGCGCTGGTGCGCGCGATAGAGCGAGGCGAGGTGACGGAACGCAAGCTGCAGCCGTTTCTCACCGGCGACAATAGGCGTGTGACTTTAGAAGTGAACGCCGCGCCCGTGCGCGACCAGGACGGGTCGGTACAGCTCGGGGTCCTCGCGTTTACCGACGTCACTCGTCGGCTCGAGGCCGAGGAGGCGCTACAACGCGCGCAGCGAATGGAAGCCGTGGGCCAGCTAACCGGCGGTGTGGCCCACGATTTCAACAACCTGCTCACGGCGATCCTGGGCAGCCTTGAGCTTCTGGCGATGCGCGCTCAGGACTCGCGAACTCTGCGCCTGATCGATACCGCCCAGCGCGCGGCGGAGCGAGGGGCGAAACTCACCGGACAGCTTCTCGCCTTCTCCAGGAAGCAGCAGTTGCAGGTCCAGCCGGTCGACCTCAATGCCATCGTTGAGAGCATGGCGAGCCTGCTGAGCAGCACGCTCGGGGGCACGATCGCGGTTCGGCTTTCGCTCGCGCCTGAACTCTGGCCGGCGATCGCCGACCAGGCGCAGCTTGAGCTCGTCATTCTCAACCTGGCCATCAACGCACGAGACGCGATGCCAGCGGGCGGGACGCTCCGGATCGAGACGCGGAACGTCCAGCGCTCAGCGCCGAGGAGGGCGGAAGAGCCGCCCGCGGGCGAGTTCGTCGCCGTCACCATCGCGGATAACGGCGCGGGGATGACGCCGAACGTTCTCGCCCGAGCCTTCGAGCCCTTCTTCACCACGAAGGAGATCGGACGAGGATCGGGGCTCGGACTTCCCCAGGTACTCGGTGTCGCCCAGCAACTCGGGGGCGGGGTGCGGATCGAGAGCAGCCCCGAAACAGGAACATCCGCGACCGTGTATCTGCCGCGTTCGCACGCGCCTCCTCTCGGCCGCGCATCCGCTACGGCACCGGAACCGGAGCCTCGAACAGAACGCCCACTCCAGGACCGCACGGTTCTCGTGGTCGACGACGACCCCGAAGTTCGGGAAGCCACGGCCTTGGCGCTATCCGAGCTTGGAGCGATGGTCAGGCTGACCGAGAGCGGCAAGGAAGCGGTTCGCATCGTGCAATCAGGGGCAGTCTTTGATGTCGTCCTGATCGACTACGCGATGCCGGAGATGACGGGGGCCGAGGCGGCGCGCCTCATCCGGCAAATCGCGCCGGCGCAGAGGTTGATCCTGATGACCGGTTACATGCCCGACGCCGAACCCGCGCGCGTGAACGACGCGGAAGCGACTCTGCAAAAGCCCTTCACCACCAGCGAACTCTTGCGCGTCATAGCGCCCCGAACCTGATCGATCCCAGGGCTGACCGGGACCATTGTTTCCTTTCCGCTCATCCCGGCAAAAGCCCTTTCCGCTCATCCCGCGAAAGCCCTTTCCGCTCATCCCCGCGAAAGCGGGGACCCAGCTCCCCAAACGGCGAGACGCGGTTCTAGAGCCTATGCGACTTTCCGTGGCCTACCTCTACTAAACTCGTTTTGGGCAGACTGTGAGTGCCTCGGCCATCCCCCGTTCGTTCCCGCGGAAGCGGGAACCCAGTCCCGTGAAAGCAGGAACCCCGTCCCGCCATACAATGTCACCCTTTCTTGTGCGAGACCTGGATCCCCGCCTTCGCGGGGATGAGCGGAATTTTGCGTTCACGTGTTTCCAGTTGGCCTAAACAAGTTCTAGATCCCCGCTTTACGCGGGGAGGAGGCGATTGCCCGCTGAACATAGTCAGCCCAAACCGCCCTACGATTTCGGCGCGGCGCTCGGCCGGAAGATGCGGTCCGACAACTCGTCCAGGAAGCGGAACACGCCGTCCACGTTGTATCCCGCGAGCAGCGCGACGGCAGAAAGGCCAAGACCGCTCGCCGCATCCGCCTTGCCGATGTAGCTCGCGAACAGCCCGATGACGCCGCCGCACAGGATGCCAAGGATCGCACCCTGCTGAAGTCGCGCGCGGTCGGTGTAGCTGAGCAGCGATGCGTCCACCTTGCGGCGAAGCATCCGAAGCGTCGCCGCCATCGAGCCAAGGAAGCCGTAGCACACCGGCAGGATGTAGAGCGTGATGCTGCCGAGGATCGACTGTGCGACGCGGTGCGTCCGGTTGATCATGGTGAGCAGCAGCTTCTGACAGCCGGGCGCCTTCGATCTCTCATCGTAGACATCGCGAGCGACCCGCTTGCAGAGATCGCCATCTCGATCCTCGGCATATTCGGCGATGCTCGTATACGAGACGCCGAGCAAAGGCGCGAGCGGGAGCGCCAGCGTCAGTTTATGCCCGGCTATTTCGATCATCCAACCCTCGCCTATCCTCTCCGTCACCACGCTGCTCCAGGTCTGGAGGTGCATCGTCACGGTGAAAAGGTTGACGAGCGCCTTCGCGCTCTCGGCGCAGAGATGCATCTGACGGGCGGAGGTGAAGCTCGCGCGGATCTCTTTGGCCGGAATCAGGTTGTCCGGCGCATCGTTGCGGACACCTGCGGCCGACGTGAGAGCCAGAGAGACACGCTTTTCGGCCGGCTTCGTTTCAGCCCCGGCCGTCTCCGTCTGCGTCTGCGTCGGCTTTGCCGAGTCGCACAGTCCCATTGCCACGAGGCGGTCGCGGGAATCGATAGGCAGCGTCGGGGATGACAGCAGCCGGTCCTCCTGAGCCTCGAGTTGTGCATCGAGCTTCGACCATGCCTCTTCCATACCCTCCGCGTTATTCAGGATCAGCCTGCCCGACAGCGCATAGATCGAGACGGCCACGGTAAGGATCACGACACCGATCGTGATCGCCTCCGCTGTCCGTACCCAGTGCGCCAGCCGGCGGGCGAGGACCTTGCGAACCGGCTCATCCGCATCCGGCAGCACGGGGGGTATGGTCGCGGCCGCTCCGGTCCGGGCTCCGCGCCGCCGTCGAAACCAGCTCCCGTGCCGGGAGCGGCGGACGATGTAGTCTTGGGTCAGCCGGATCGAGTTCGCGGTGGAAGGTGCGGCCACCGCGGCGAGGAAGTCGCGGCTCCAGGTCCACGAACCCCTCCGCCGACAATTGCGGTTGCCCGACGGCAGCCGCAGGCATTTGCGGCAGCAGGTCAGGACGGCCGGTCTGGAAGGCGGAGCGGATCTGCAAGTTCAAGTTCAGGAACTCGGTGTAGCTGCCGCAGGGCGGTACCGTCCGCTTCGCCGCCCCATCCGCGACCCGGCTTTGAGTGTCTTGGAAATAGGCCAGCAACCGGCCGTCTGGCCTCGTACCCAGATAATCGAGCAGCACGGAGATTTCCTGCAGCGCGCGGTCGATGTCGTGCCAGGTCTTGGGCTCGTTCCAGAGCCATTTATCCTCGGGCATCTGACCCTCCATCTTCCGGCAGGAACTCTTTCGTTAGCACCGTATCCGGTAAGGCACTGTGAGCAGCTTCATATCTGGAGCAACGAATTTCTTGCTACATGGCTCGCGTCCTCGCACAGTCGACCGGCCTTCCGACCTGTCTGCCCGGATCGCGGTCGGCAGTTGAAGGGCCGCGATGGAACACCCCGCGCCCAGAAAGGGCGATCTCACCGGGCTCCTGTGATGCGCGTCACTTGTTGCGCGTCCATCTCGTGCTATCGTCGTGCTTCGGCCGGAGTAAGCGAACTTCTGAGAGGAAACATGAAGCGCGTCGTCCCGCTAGGCTTCGTTCCGCCAGCTTTGCTCGCGCATGAAGCCTCCGCCCAGTCCAATCCGCCACCCTCTCAGGCCGCCGCGCTCGCGGGCAGCCCCGATCTCATCCCTATCTACATCCTCCTCCTCTCCCTCATCGTGCTGACGGCGGTGCTCATCATCTATGTCTGGGGCCTGCGTGACAAAATGAGCAACGCCATGGCCGCCGGCAATGTGGACGGTTCGGCACGCGCCACCCTGCTGACCGCCTACAACGACCTGCCGCTCGGTGTTCCCCGCGGCAGCGTGCGCGCCATGCTGGCGATGATCATCGTTTTCGGGTCGATCGCTTTTCTGGCCCTTTCGATGATGACCGGCGGGCAATACAAATTCCCCGAGGCGCTCACCGGCATTCTCGGCGCGATCCTCGGCTTCTACTTCGGGAAAGGCGGAGCCGGCGAAGACGGCCAGGCGGTCCAGGCGGTCGCCGCCGCCAATGCCGACACGCGCGACGCCTTGGCCAAGGCGAATGACGCCACAACTCAGGCAAAAGACGCGCAAGCCAAGGTGGACAGTACCACCCAGATGCTGACCGACACCACCCAGACACTGACCGACGTTCAGACCAAGCATGACGAACTGGCGAAGGACCGCCTCGACGGCATCACGAGCAAACTCCAGGACGCGGTGGGCGTCGGAAACGCGATCGGGAACCTGCTGCCGGGCAGCTTCGGTGCCGCGGTCAAGGAGGCGACGGGCACGCTCGGCGGAACGCTGAACGCCGTCAACGATCTCCGCCACGGCGATCTCGCCGGCGCGGTCCAGCAGGCCAGCACGCTGCTCGACAAGGCGGCGCCGAACATGCCAGTCGTTTCGGTGCTGGCCAAGGCGGCGCAGCTGATCGGGCCGGTGCTCGGCGGCGCCTTCCCTCCGATCGCACTCATTACCACGCTGGTCGGCGTGGGCAGCAAACTGAGCGCGATCGCCTACGCCCGCTGGGTGGCACGTATTATGGATCAGCCCTACACCCCGGAGCAGTTCTCGCCGACCGTGTTCGACAGCAACGCCGCGGTGAGCCTCATCATGCAGGTTCCGGCGCTGGCCAAGGCGTTAGGCCCGCAGCTTCAGGCCGGTGCGCGCGATGTCGCGCTGGATGTGGTTCGTCTCGCGCTCGCGCCGGACGGAGGCGCCGCGCTGCTCGCCAAGTATCCCGAAGCATTCGCCGGTCTCGACCAGGCGAGCATCGACGGCATCGTGCGCGATTTGCAGAAGGCCTCGCTGGACTACGTGCTCGCGAAGGATCTGCCGCCCGACGCAGGCGCGGCGGTCGGCGGCACCACGGCCATGTTGCAGGCGATCGACAAGATCCGCGCCAATCACGATGCGAGCGCCGGCCTCGACGCGGTGATGACCGCAGTGACCGCGCTCAAGCGCTCCGGCAAGAATCCGGAGACGGAGTTCAACGAGGCAGCAAAGTCGCTTGCCGGCGCGAAGGTGCCGTCATGACGCGCATCCTTCCGCTGCTCGCGCTGCTTCTGGCTAGCTGCGCGACCGTGGCCCCCGGGGTTTCACAGCTCGACACCATGAAGGCGAATGCGGCGAAGGGCGATCTGCAAGCCAATGCCGCCGCGCCGGTCGGATGCAGCGCAAACGCGCCGGAGTGCTACCAGCTGCATCTGCTCAAAGGCGACGCGTGCTACACCTTGGCGCGCAGTGCGCAGGGTGCGGCAAGGCGGGCGGACGATACGTGCGCCGCCGAGGAGCTCGGCGCCGGCGTGGCGCAGGCGCCCGGCCCGCAGACGCCGCTCGGCGCGACGGACGGATACGCCGTCAAACGGCTGGAGGCGCTGCACGACCTGATCGATACCCGCCGCGCCGGTGATCCGCCCGGGACAAACGCGCTGGCCACCGCGGCGACCGAGTTCCGCCAGCGTTATCCCGGCAATCCCGCCGGTCCCTATTATCTCGCGAGCGCCAACCTCACCGCGGCGCAGGACCAGTTCCTGGCCGATCAGAACAAGGCCGCGCTCTGCGCCTCCCTGCCGGGCATCGACCAGCTCGCCCGCGAGGGGGCACGCTCGCCCGGAAGCTTCGGTCCGAACTATGCTGAATTGACAGCGAGCCTGGCCGGTATGCGGCGGGCTGGAGGATGCTCATGACCTCGCGCGCTTTCGTCCGCACTTTACGAACTCGATCTGCCGTATGATCGTGGGCTCGACGTCCTCGCATTGCAGAGCCGCCTGTCAGTGCTCGGCGCTCCGGTAGGTACACCGGACGGCATCTATGGGCCGCAGACCGCGGCCGCGGTGCGCGCCTGGCAAACGCAACAGGGAATCCCCGCGACGGGAACGTGCGACGAGGCAACCTGGAAGCGGCTATTTCCCGATGCAACGGACGCAGGCGCCGACCGCCTCAGCCAATTGATTGCGCGCCTGCGCGAGGATCATTCGCGCTTTCAGGGCAGCTGCCGGTGGCGGCTCGAACGAGACGGCATCCATATCGACGGCGCTCCGGCGCACGGGTCGGGCGGCCCGCCCGAAACCGTAGGCCGGATCTGGGCTCAGTTCGGTGAGCCGATCACGCGTTGGAGCACGCGGCTCGGGGTTCCGGCCGAATTGATCGTCGCGACGATCGCGACCGAGTCGAGCGGCAATCCGAAGGCGATCCGCTTCGAGCCGCACTACAAATCGGACGAGGAGACGCCGAACCAGGTATCGCCGGGGCTGATGCAGACGCTGATCTCGACCGCGCGTGAAGCTCTGGGCAATACCGGTATCGACCGCAACTGGCTGCTTGTCCCAGAGAACTCCATTCAGGCGGGGACGGCTTACATCCTGAAGCAGTCTCAGCAAACCGGGTTCGACCCGCCGGTTGTCGCCTGTAGCTATAACGCGGGCAGCATCGTTCTGAACGACTGCGCCGCCAACCCCTGGCGTATGCGCCAATATCCCCTCGACACGAGCGAGCACTGCGACCGGTTCGTGAAGTGGTTCAACGACTGCATGGCCGTGTTCGCCGGGCTGGACCGGAAGCCTCCCGTCTCGTTCAGCGCAATGCTGACCGGCTCGGCATCCCTGTTGGTGGCCAGCGCGATCCCCGCAAACCAACTCGCGCCCGCCGCTTCGGGATAATCGGGCAAGAGCGAAATCCGTTCGGTCCCTCCCTCGCTCAGCAATCCCGCACGGCGGCCCGGATTGCAGGGGCCGGCGCTGCCGCCATATGCCGGGATGGCAGCGAAGGACGCCTCAATGGATCTGCCGGCATGCGCCGAAGCCCGCCCGCTCGCCCCAGGCAAGTTCCAGGACCCGCTCCGGACGGCCAAGGGCGAGGCCTCGCGCACGGGTCCGGCTATCCCGCTTGGAAACGCTCTGGTTCAACACCGGAACGCTATGCAACCTCACTTGCCAGAATTGCTACATCGAGTCATCGCCGCGCAACGACCGCCTCGCCTATCTGAGCCGTGCCGAGGTCCGCGCCTTCCTCGACGAGATCGCCCGGGATCGCCTGCGGACCCGCTTGATCGGCTTCACCGGCGGCGAGCCCTTCATGAACCCCGAATTGCCTGGGATGCTCGAGGATGTGCTCGCCCGTGGGCTGGACGCGCTGGTTCTGACGAATGCGATGAAGCCGTTGCGCAAGCGGCGTTCCGAGCTGTGCGCGCTAGGGAGCGATACGGCGCCCGCCTCACGCTCCGAGTGTCGGTCGACCACTACACGCGAGCGGTCCACGAAGCGGAGCGCGGCTTGCGGAGTTGGGAACCGACGGTGGACGGACTTCTGTGGCTCGTTCGCGAGGGGTTCGAGGTCCATGTGGCGAGTCGGCGGCTGACGAAGGAACCCGAGGGCCAAATTCGCGCCGGCTTTGCGGCGTTATTTGCAGAGCTTGGCGTCCCGATCGACGCCTATGACCCGGTGCGGCTCATGATCTTCCCCGAGATGGACGCGAGCCGGGATGTGCCGGAGATCACGGATTCCTGTTGGGGCATTCTCGGCCGCACCCCGGACAGTGTCATGTGCGCGACCTCGCGGATGGTGGTGCGGCGAAAGGGTGCGGAGCGCGCGGCGGTGCTGGCCTGCACCCTGCTGCCGTACGATCAGAGATTCGAGCTGGGGGCCACGCTGGCGGAGGCGAGCGGCGCGGTGCCGCTCAACCACCCGCATTGCGCGGCCTTCTGCGTGCTGGGCGGCGCCGCCTGCAGCCGCGGGTGAATGGCGTTCAGCGTGTCCGTTGCCAGTAGTAGCACTTGGAATCGACGCGGATCATCGGGTCGGTGATTCCGCGCGCCGTCCTGAAATCATCCACGGCCTTGCGGCAGTAGGTCCAGGTATCCTCGCCGTAATCGTCGATGATGGCATAGCCGCCGACGGAGAGCTTGTCGTACAGGTTCACCAGTCCGTCCATCGTCGACTCGTAGTAGTCACCGTCGAGCCGCATCACGGCGATCCTCTCGATCGGCGCGGTCGGCAGCGTGTCCTTGAACCAGCCCTTGAGAAAACGCACCTGCCCATCGAGCATGCCGAAGGCGCGGAAGTTCCGTTGCACGTCTTCGATACCGACGGCGAAGTGGTTGTAGGCTTTCGTCATCATCGGGCCGTTGTGGGCCTTCGCCTCGACCGGGAACTTGTCGGCATCGGGCTCCGGCAGACCCTCGAAGGAGTTGGCGACCCACACGGTACGGTCCGTGACTCCGCGGGCCTTGAGAATGGCGCGCATGAAGATGGTGGCGCCGCCGCGCCACACGCCGGTCTCGATCAGATCGCCCGGAACCCCGCGTGCGATCACGTCCAGCACGCAGGTCTGCAAATTGTTGAACCGCGCGATCGGCAGCATGGAGACCGCCGCGCCGTTGATGTAGTGCTGGATGAAGCCGGCGACATAGCGCGCCTCAAGCTCCTCATCGGCGTCGGGTTCCGGCGCGAACAGCGTATTGCTGAGCGAGCGTTTCAGCAGATCGAGATAGAGCTCGACCGGGCTGGAAGGCGGCGCCAGGACCGCGGCGTCGTCGTTTCTTGGGCGCGCCATGACGGCCGTCTGCATCAGTGTTTCTCCGTGAGAGCTTGGGTGAGTGGCCTCGGCGACATGGAAGCTTTCCACGCACGAGGGCCGGGCCGCTGCCGCGACCGTCATCTTTCCAGACTCCCCGTCTGGATCTCGGGATTCCATTGCAGATCGCAGGACCCCGTGTGCGGGCCATCTCGCAGGCAGGATGCGAGACGCCGGCTGAAGCGATCCGCCCCGCTCGGGTTCATGTGCAAGAACGTGTCTCCGAAAAACTTGTTCGGCCAGGAGGGTATGGTCTCGCCTATGATCCGCAAATTCGGATACCGCTCCGCGTAGCTCTGCAGGTACTCGGAGAAATTCTTGCGTACGTTGGGGTCCATCTCCGAGGAGGTGGCCTCATTGATGGGCGCCGTCACGAAATCGACCGGGATGCCCCGTTGGTGCAAAAGCGCGAGCATCGCATCGAAATAGTGGTCGACGACCGGAGTCGGTTGGAAGACGCGCAGCCGGGCTTCCGATGTCACGGTGTCGGACCCGGCCTCGGTCCCGAAGAAATAGTGGCCACGCTCGTCCAGTGCGCGCGTGAGCGCCGCGCGATTGTCCCAGTAGCGGAGGAACAGCCCGCTTCTTACGAGGCTGGCGAAATACGGAGCCGGGAATCGGACAGCGTAGAGCCAATGCCGAAAGGCAGGCGGCAGCCCGTCGTCGTTCGCGCCGTAAACCGAGAAATCATTGAGCCGGCGCGATGTCGCGTAGATATCCTGTAGATCGTCGTAGCCCAGGAAGCCGAACCGGACGGACCGGTTCCAGAACGTGTCGGGCCGGGCGAAATGACCGATGCTGTGCGAGATGACCACGCGCTGCGGCGGGCTGGGGCACTCCAGAGCGTGTTTCACCGCGAAATAGCTTTCCACCGGCTGCGCGCCGCCGATGGCCAGGTTCGTGGCTTTCCCCGGCAGAACCCGCGGGACGATGTCGGTCGCGGCGCGGGAGTCGCCCACAACCAGGATCGAACCGATGTCGCACCCGCGCAGCAGGCTGAGCTTGGCTTTCCAGAACGGGTACTCGCTGTCCAGGAAGGCGATCGGTGCCGCAGCAACCCACAGCCAGGTCGCGGCCAACCCGGCGAGCATCACGACGGCGAGACAAGCGAGGTAATCCCTCCCGGCCTCCCGGCCTTGCGCCGACACGTTCACGGTGAGACGAGAACACGAGGAGCTCACGCGTGCCTCCAATGTCTAAGATGAATATAGCGATTGCGGGCCGGCCGGACTTAGGCCTTGAGGGTGTCCTGCTTGCCGCCAGAAACGCGATCCGAGTGAAGCTTCGGTAAAGAACCGGCGCGGCTCTTCCAATGCTTGTCCGCATATCGAATGACGACGGACCGAGCGCGCAGCTCGACCCATTTGTGGAGCACCGCGGAGGCGATGAAGACCACCCCCAAATACGCGCCCCAAATAATCCATGCCGGCACGCCGGGCTGGATGACCAGGAAGCCGACCCAATCCTTGAAGAAGAAGTGGCACAAATAAGTCGCGTACCAGATGTTGCCGAGATAGATCAGGCTCCGCGCGCTCAGGGCGCGAACGACGATGCCCCCCCGGGCGGTGAAGGCAAAAATCAGCATCGCGAACGCGGGCGGCATGGAGATGTAATCAGGAACGCCCGCGCTAAATCGGGCCGCTATCGCGGCCACCGCAAGCACGAGCAAGGCACGCTGCGTCCCTCGCCCGGGCGGGCCAAACAACAGAAACGCCCGGCCCAAGCCCACGCCCGCAACGAACTCCAAGACGCAACGAGGGAGGCCAAACGTGGTGATGTCACTGCCGAGCGAGGGAAGGCCCGCCCCCCAAAATGCTACGGCCAAGATCAGCAAGCACCCGCCTATCCAGACTAGCGCGGTCGCCCGGTGGCGAATCAGCCGGCTGGCGAGATAGGCCGCCGGCGGAAACAGAAGATACGCTCCAAATTCCGTGCTGATCGACCACGCGGGGACGTTCCAGGCGAGGCGATGCAGGAAGCCCCAGTTCTGCACCAGAAACAGACTTGCTATGTAGTAAACCCAGTCGTGTCGATCCGAGGGGTCCCAGTCTCCGACGTGCACCCATAGCGCGATCGGGGTGACGAGAAAGATCAAACTGACGACTAAGTGCAAGGGATACACCCTCGCGAATCTCGCCACGGCAAAACGTCTGACGGCGCTCGCGGAAAGGCGAGAAAGCGAGGGTCCGTAATTGAGCTGGATGACGAAACCGCTGAGGACGAAGAACAGGTCGACCGCGAGATAGCCTTGCCCGGCCACAAAGAAGGGCAGACCGCTAGGGCCGAGCGGCAGGTGTTCCCGAAAATGGTAGAAAACCACCCACCAGGCCGCAATTCCTCGTACGCTGGTCAGCGGAGCGATCAGAGGAGATTTCATCTTTTTTCAGGCCGGCCCGCGCCAGAGATTTGACTGGCCCAGTATGGCGCATGCGTGCTCCGCGATCCAGTCTGACTGGGGAGGCACTCGGGCTTTGGCATGGTCGTGGCTTCGCTCAGAATTGGAAATACAGGAACTCGGTTGTGCCGCCGATCGAGAGCACGCCTGCGAGAGCGGCGAAACCGAACGCCACTGCCCAGGGCAAGCTCATGCGCCAGCGCAGCCAAGGCAGCGGGCCTGGCTGCACCCGGCCGAGCGCCGGCTCGTACTTCGCCATGATCTGCTGCGTGTTCGGCATGCCCCAGACGATGCAGTATAGGAACGCGAACCAAACAAGCTCCCATGCGAACTTCAGGGTCTCGATGCCCGGCGCGGGCAGCGCGAACCCGGCCCCGTGCAGCCCGGCCATGCCGGCCAGGAGCTGCAGGGCGCCGTCCAGCGAAGCAGCGCGAAAGAACACGAAGCCGATGCAAGCGCAGAGATAGGTCAGCAGCACATAGGAAACGTGGATCAGAGGGCCGTCCGCCTGGGCACGCTTGCCGCCGAAAATCCGCCAAGCGTGATTGATCACGATATAGGCCCCGTGCAGCATCCCAAAGACGAGAAACTGCATCCCCGCGCCGTGCCACACGCCGGCGAGGGTCATCGTGATCATGGTCGGGATCAGGACCATGCTGGAAAACCCGCCGAAGCTCGCACTCGCCCGACGCGAGACATCCATCCCTTTCGCCGCCCGGCGCCGCGTGACCCAGAGCGCCATCGGGCTGAACAGGTACAAGGTCAGATACCGGGTCAGCGTCATGTGGAAACGCTGCCAATAGTCAATGATCCCAGTCGCCTTGTAGGGCGAGTTGAAGTTTAGAGGAAACCGCACGTTGAACATGCGGGCAAGCCCGATCGCCATGTCCGAGTAGCCGGAAAAGTCGAAATAGAGCTGGAACGAATAGCACAGCACCGAGTACCAGGCCGCACCGAACCCAGAGACTCTCGGGATGACCGAAGCCGGCCTGCACGGTCGCGGAGAGCGGATCAGCGAGAACGCACTTTTTGAGGAGTCCGATCACGAAGATCGTCGTGCCCACCGCGAAGTTGCGGCTGGAGATCTGGTAAGTGCTCCGGTCGGCGAATTGTGGCATCATCTCGCGGTTGTGCAGGATCGGACCCGCGATCAGGTGCGGGAAGAAGGTCACGAACAGGATGTAGTTCAGCAGCCCGCGATCCTTCGCAACGCCCTGCTTCACATCCACCAGATACCCGATCTGGGTGAACGTGAAGAAGGAGATGCCGAGCGGCAGGATGACGTCGCTGAAAGGCAAATCCAGCACGCCGTACGTACGCAGGAAGCCGAGCAGCGCGTACAAGGTCCTTGAACCACACCAGCACCCCGACATTGCACGCGACCCCGAGCGCCAGCAGCGCGCTTTGCAGCCGGGCGCGTTTCACGGTCATCGCGATCAGGTGGCCGGTGCCGTAATTGAACGCGATCGAGCCCAGCAGAAGCGCGACGAAGGGCGGATTCCACCAGGCGTAGAAGGCGACCGAGGCGAGCGCGAGCCACGCCCCGGCCAGCCGCGGCCCGACGCGCGCCGCGGCGTAGAATCCTAGCAGGGCAAGCGGCAGGAAACCGAAGATGAAGATGTACGAATTGAACAGCAAGTCGCGCCGCCTTTGCCGAATGTTTGCTGGAGAGCTCTCAGGCAGCCTTCACGAGCTTGGACCGGATGAGCTGGACGAGTTCGCCGACATCCTTCAGCTCTTCCATTTCCGCCGTCTGGAATTTCACGCCGAAGCTGCGCTCGACCTCGACGACGAGGAAGATGTGGTTCATCGAGTCCCATTCCGGAATGTCGTCCGCTGTGGTTTGCGGCGTGAGCGCCAGCGAATCGTTGCCCAGCGTTTCACGGAAGATATGGTTCAGCGTTTCGTAGATCGCCGCATCGTTCATGTCTGTTACCTTTGTCGGTGAGGGTGAGTGCTAGGCCTGGGCCGCGGCCCCGGCCACCTGATCCGCGAGCGAGCGGAATTCATGCTCGTGCCAAGGCGCCTCGATGAGCTCGATCATGAAGCGCGCGCGGGACACGAAGAACTGGATCTTGCGATGCTCGAACGCGACGGCGGGCTTCGCTTCCGATATGGCGACGAAATCCGCGGCCAGCAGCCGCTCGGCTTCGCGTCCGATATCTTCCACCAGATAAGCGACGTGATTGAGTACGTTCACCTTGCTGGCGAGGGCGCGCGCGATCGGGCTTGCCGGCGAGCGGGGCGCGATGAGTTCGTAGCAAATCCCGGATGCGCAGCGGCCGAATTGCGCGTACACGTCCTGCAAAGGATCTTCGTATTCGCGGGTCCATTGGGCGATCCCGACGGATGCGCCGAGCAGCCGCCTTCCGGCGGGCAGATCGCTCACGACAACGCCCAGATGATCGAATTTCACGACCGGTCGAGCCTCAAGCAGCTGCGACGGTGCGGATGAAAGTGGGCTTGGGCTCGTAGCTGCCCAGCTCCAGTTCCCATCGCGTCACCCCGCCTTCCAGCTCGGCGACGGGACTGAAGCCCAGCCGCGCGTAGTGTTGCCGCACCATCCCGTTCTTGGCGGTGGGCCGGTACTCGCCGATCAGCCGGTGCGCACCCAAGCGCTTCGACTCCGTGACGATCAGGTTGAGCGTGGTCTGCTCCAGACCCCGGCCGAGCACCCGGCAGCTCATGAGCCAGGTTTCGATCAGCATGTCGGTGCTCGCCGTCTCGAAGCGGCCGCTGACGACGGCGACGATCCCGTTGTCGCCGAACTGGTCGAGCAGCCTGATCTGCAACGTCAGCGCCTGCGGGTCCGCGATCAAGTCGCTGATCGCTTCCTCGGTGGTGCGGCGGGTCGTCAGGTTGAACTGGTTCGTCTTGTTGATGAGCTGCACCACGCGTTGCAGTCCGACTTTATCGAAGCGGCTCCAACGCGCCTCCATGTCGAGGCTGCGCAGGTAGCCGTCGAGATCGGTCGCCGAGGCCATCACGCTTTCGCGCTGGAGATTGGCCTGATACTGGCTGGTGCGTTCCCGATCCTCCCCGGTCAGCCGGATTCCCTCGAAATAGCCGGCATCGGCGATGCAGGACGCGAAAAGCGCCGGGTCCGCCGGCAGTTCGGGGACGGCGACCATCGGCAGCTCGCGACGTACGATCGCTCGCTCGGCCGGGTTGTCGTCGGCGAACACCAGCGAATCGAGACCGATATTCAGGCGGCGGGCGATCTCGCGGATATTGGCCGCCTTGTCGGTCCAGTTCGCGACGAAACAGGCGATGTCCGCGGGCCGCAGCACCATGTCCGGGTGCTTCTCGAACGGCTCGACCGCGTTCGCCTCGTCATTCTTCGAGCAGACCGCCAGGATCACGCCGCGGCGGGACAGGGCACGCGCGTAGTGCTGGAAGGCCACATGGGCCTCGCCGAGCGCGCTCCCCTGACCGAGCACGATGCCGTCGAGCCCTTCATCTCCGACCGCACCGCCCCAGAGCGTGTTGTCGAGATCGAGGACGAGACACTTATAAGAGCGTCCCTGCTGCGCAGCGAGTAACCGGCCGAGCAGGTCCCCATACACATGCGCCGCCGCCGGATGCACCTCCTGCTTGGCGCGATGCCACAAAGCCGGATCGTGCCACGCACGCAGCCCGTCCTCGGCCGCTCGGGCGTCCAGCGCCAGCAGATCCGCGCCTTCGGCCTCGGCCAATTCGCGCATCCGTTCGTTCAATCGACCGATGAGCCGGGCGCGGGAGCCGGGCAGGCGATGCTCGTTGTTCCCGAACAGGGCCGGAAACACAGGCAGCGCGGTCTGCTGCACGATTTTGCAGCCGAACGCCTCCCGCGCCAGCCGCCAGTGCCCGGCGATCTCGGCGCAGAGCCGGTCGAGCTTCCGCTCCACCGCGTCGGCGTCCTCGGCCGGGTCGAAGCTGGCGAGCAGATGGTGAGCGTCGAGCGCGAACAGCACGGCGTCGGGCCGGTACGCGTGCAGGGCCGAGCCGCGGTCCATCAATTCGCGCGAGTACTGGCCGTAGTCGCCGATGTGGGTGTCGAGCCAGATCCCGCGTCGTAGCGCACCCACCCGAAGTCCCGGCAACAAATGGTCGGCGGTCGACGAGGCCAGCACCGCGAGCCGCACGGGCTTGGTGGCCAGACCGGCAGCCGGCGTCTCGCCGAAGAGCTGACGCAGCTTGCGGTCGAGCCGCATGGTGGCGAGGCTATCGATCCGGCTATTCGCCAAACCGACGAGGGCGCTCCAGGCGGCCTCGTCGGCCTGGTTTCCGACAGCCTGGAAAGTGCCGTTCCAGGCTGCCTCGGCGGGCAACCAGGAGAGTTCAGGAAAAGCCATTTTGGTTCGACCTGACCCTTGTTCAACTTAGGGTTGACATCAGGTCTCCTGCCCAATCTCCAGTATTTTCTTCCGGAGAGGAGCCGAAGAGCGCGCGAAGCCTTGCGCCCAAATGATTGCCAAAATGCGAACGAGGGGGTCCCGGTAGCCGCCCTTCACCCCGGCCCGGCTTTGCGGTGCGGCGGCCGGGGAGGCAGGCGAGCCAATGCGGCATCCACCAGCTTGAGGGCGCGGGCATCGTATCCGGCCGCCACCACGCCACGAGCCTCCGCAACTTGGCCCAGAATCGTGTGGATGCGGGCCTGCTGCCTCGAATCATGGGCTCTCGGCATGGCATGGAGCTGCGCCTCGGCGCGCGTAAGCAACTGAGACGCCTGCTGCGAACGGCCTTCGCCAATAGCTTTTCGCGCGGCAAGCAGGCTTTGGCGGGCGGCGTTCTCCCCGGTCGCGCTCGGTTTGGCGATGGGTCGCGCTGTGTGTTCACGTTGCGCCGGAGAAGGCGCCGGACCAGCCTCGCCGGCCGGCGCCGGTGCTTCCGGCGCGGCCACGCCGCCCGGACTGGACGCGTCCCCGGCGGGCGCCGCTGGTTGCGCCAGCGCGGGGCCGGCCAGGGCTGCAAAGAGGCAGAGCAGGAGAGTTTGTTCCCGCATCACATACATTCCTTCGCGAAAGCAGCCGGCCGGCAGCCGGAACGAGAGAGGGCGGAACCGAGCGCTCCGGTTTCCCGTTAGCCCGGAGATCAATGCCGCGCGAGGGCGAGCGCCAGCGCGGCCCGTAGGAAGGCTATGGCTGAACGCAGATTTCCCCGATGGCTCGCCATTCCCGGCGTCGTCATCATCCTGATCGTGCTGCTTATCATTTTCTGGCGGTGGGATTGGTTCATTCCGATCGTGGAGAGCCGGGCTTCGGCGGCGCTGGGGCGGCCCGTCACCATCGCTCATCTGCACGTACAGCTCGGCCGCGTCACGCACGTCGTGGCCGACGACGTCGAGGTGGCCAATCCGAAGAGTTTTCCCGAGGACTCGCGGTTCGCGAAGATCGACCATCTCGGCATAGCGGTCGATATCATGGCCTATATCAGCGACCGGGTGCTCCGCATTCCGAGCATCGACATCGATCACCCGGTCGTCGAGGTCGCGACGTCCCCATCGGGGGAGGAGAACTGGAAACTCTCGACCGGCTCTTCCTCCGACAATGGCGGCGGCTCCTCATCCCCGCAGATCGGCGATCTCCGCATTCAGGACGGCCACGCGACCGTGAAGATCCCGAAGCTGAAGGCCGATTTCGCGATGGACATCGCGACCAAGGAGGCCGAGGCGGGAAAGGAGTCGCAACTGCTGGTGAATGCAAAAGGCACCTATGCCGGCCAGCCGATCACCGGTCGCTTCGTCGGCGGCGCGATCCTCTCCCTGCGCGACGCCCAGCACCCCTACCCCATCGACCTCCGGGTCGCTAACGGACCCACGCATGTCACGCTCGTCGGCACCGTAGACGACCCGATCGCCTTCAAGGGCACGAACGTCAAGCTCGAGCTGGCGGGGCCGGACATGTCGGACCTCTATCACCTCACCGCCATCCCGCTCCCCGAGACGCCGCCCTACAAAGTGACCGGAAACCTCGATTACGAGGCCCACAAAATCCATTTCGATCATTTCGCCGGCACGGTCGGTCGGAGCGATCTCAACGGCAGCATCCACGTCGACCCGGGCAAGGAGCGCCCGATGGTGGATGCTGACCTCAACTCGCGTCGCGTGGACCTGACCGATCTCGGCGGCTTCATCGGCGCCACCCCCGGCAAGGCGAGCGAAGCGCAAACCCCGCAACAGAAGCACGAGCATGCCGAAGCGGCGGCGAGCTCGACGCTGCTGCCCGATAAGCCGTTCAACATCCCCAAGCTCAAGGCGGCGGACTTCCGGGTGAAGTACAAGGGCCAGCGGATCGAAGGCAATTCGATGCCGCTCGACGATCTCGCGGTCAATCTCGCGATCAGCAACGGGGACATCCGCCTGGAACCGATCAGCTTCGGCGTGGGGCGCGGCCGCATTGAGGGCAACGTCGCCCTCAATGAGAAGGACAACGTGCTCTACACCAAGGCCGCCGTGGACTTCCGGCAGGTCGATCTCGCGCGGCTGATGGCGGCCACGCACGTCTTCGGCGGCGCCGGCACCATCGGCGGGCGCCTCGAGCTGAATACGACCGGCAACTCGATGGCGAAGATGATGGCCAACGGCAACGGCGACGTGAAGCTGTTCATGACCGGCGGCGATCTGAGCGCGCTTCTCGTCAATCTGTCCGGTCTCGAGTTTGGCAACGCGCTGATCTCGGCGCTCGGCTTGCCGAAGCGTACGCCGATCCGCTGCATGGTCGCCGATATGCCGCTCCAGAAAGGCGTGCTGGATACGCGGATGCTCTTGCTCGACACCGAGGAGGCGAACGTCACCGGCAAAGGATCCGTGAACTTCCGGAATGAGACCATCGACTATCAGATCAAGACCGAACCCAAGCACTTCAGCATCGGGTCCCTCCCGGCCCCGATCGACGTCCGCGGACGGCTCAAGAGCCCGAGCATCATGCCCGATCCCGCCGCGGTCGGCGTGCGGGGCGGCATCGCGGCGGCGCTCGGCGTGCTCCTGACGCCGCTCGCCGCGCTGCTGCCGACGATCCAGCTCGGGCTGGGCGAGGACAACGACTGCGGCAAGCTCATCACCGAGGCGGCGCGTTCGGGCACCAACAAGATGAGCACCGGACAAGTTCGGAGCCGCACCGGTCACTGAGCCGCATCCGCGGGCTACCCCCGGGCGTAGCGCCGTTGATCGTGGCGTCCTTCCTTCCCCTGGTCGCCCCCGCCGCCACGGGCTAAGTTCCCGCCGCATTCCCTGTGGACGAGGCCCACCTGTACGACGCCGCCGCCCGGACCGACCTGACGACGCTGCTCCAGCACTGCGCGAGCGGAGATGCTGCGTCTTTCCGTCGCCTGTACGATCTCCAGGCGGCTCGCCTGCACGGCATTGCGCTCCGCATCACCCGCCAGCCCGGGCTCGCCGCCGACGTGGTGCACGACGCCTTCGTCAGCGTCTGGCAGTTCGCGGCCAGCTTCGATC
Organism: uncultured Alphaproteobacteria bacterium; assembly: GCA_963808965.1. Taxonomy (GTDB): domain Bacteria; phylum Pseudomonadota; class Alphaproteobacteria; order Acetobacterales; family Acetobacteraceae; genus CAWEHU01. Next base: position 157,540 of record CAWEHU010000030.1, on the reverse strand, counting down.
CCGCGCGCGGCAGCCCGGAGGCGTGGCTGACCAGCATCGTCCGCCACCGGGCGCTCGACTCGGTCCGCCGGCGCGGGCGCGAGGTCACGGGCATCGACCTTCCGGAGCAGGCCGACGAGGACCCGGACCCGCTCGCCCGCCTGGTGGGCAGCACCGAGGGAGAGGCGTTGCACCGGTGCCTCGATGAGCTGGACGAGGAAAAGCGCCACCTGATCTCGATGGCCTTCATCAACGGCCTCACTCACAGCGAACTCGCACAAAGGCTCGCCATGCCGCTCGGGACGGTGAAGTCCTCCATCCGGCGGGGTCTCGCGAGCCTGCGACGGTGTCTCGAAGCATGAGCGACGATCCCGAGGACCGCGACCTGATGGCCGCGAGCTATGTGCTCGGCGTGCTGGACCCCGACGAAGCGCGTGACGTGGAGATGCTGGCCCACGAGGACCACGCCGTCGCGACCTCTCTCGACAAGTGGCGCAATCACCTCGCTCCGCTCGCCGAGGCCGTTCCTCCTGTCCCACCCCCGCCCGCGGTTTGGGAGCGCATCGAGGCCACGCTCCGGATGGCCCCCGCCCGCGCCGCCGCCGGCGCCAGGTCCGGCGCCAGTCCCGGCTGTCATGGCCGTCAACGGGCCGACGCCTCTCGTCCGGGCTTGGCGGAGCGCCCGATTTTGGCGGGCGAGCACCGCGGGCGCTCTGGCGCTCGCCGCCGCATTCGCCGGAGTCGCCTTTATCGGCCGACCGCCTGCGCCTGAATACGAGACGGTGCTCGCGCCGCCCAACTCGCCCGCGCCTGCATTCATGGCGACCATGGAGCCCGACGGATCGCTGCTGGTTCGCCCGCTGGCCCGCGTGCAGATGCAGCCGGGGAAAGACATGGAGCTGTGGGCGTTGCCTGAAGGCGCGCAGAAACCGCTCTCCCTCGGGATGCTTCCAGCTATCGGACGGCGCATCGCAATGCGCGAGCTGCCCCGGGCCGGAACGCAGCTGATGGTGAGCCTGGAGCCGACCGGCGGATCGCCCACCGGCGCGCCCACCGGCCCAGTGCTTTACGCAGGCTCGCTTACCCGGCTGGATTGAAGGGCGTTCGGGAGGCGGGAACAGAGAATGCATGGCCGCGTTCATGCGCCATGAGCACAAACCCGAAACGCCCATCCGAAACTGAGCCCTCGAACACGGTCAAAGACCCGGACGACTGGACCACCGGGGACGAGACAATGACCGGAGCGCAGGCGTCCTACCTCAAGACCCTGTGCGAGGAGGCCGGGGAAGAGTTCGACCCGTCACTCACCAAGGCCGAGGCTTCCAAACGGATCGACGCCCTGCAAGCCAAGACCGGCCGGGGCAAAGACCACTGAGCTCGGACCCACAACCCGGATTGCTGCCGGATACGGGCCGCCCCGGTTTACTCGCCAAACGCGACGGGAGGCGATGATGCGAACGGTTCGGCTGCCGGACGGCCGCGAGGTGCCCGCGATCGGCCAGGGGACCTGGAGGATCGGCGAAGGTCAGCGAACCGCGAAGGAGGAGGAGGCCGCGCTCCGGCTCGGCATCGACCTCGGCATGACGCTGATCGACACGGCCGAGATGTACGGCGACGGGAAATCCGAGGAGGTCGTCGGGCGCGCGATTGCTGGTCAGCGCGATAAGGTGTTCGTCGTCACCAAGGTCTACCCGCACAACGCCAGCAAGACGGGCATCCCGGCCGCCTGCGCGCGCAGCCTCCGGCGGCTGCAAACCGATCACATCGACCTCTATCTGCTGCACTGGCCCGGCAGCGTCCCGATCCCCGAGACCGTGCTCGCGTTCGAGGGGCTGCGGGAACAGGGCAAAATCCGCGCCTGGGGCGTGTCGAATTTCGACGTGGCCGAGATGGATGAGATCGAGGCGCTCGCGCCGGGGCGCAACTGCGCCACCGACCAGGTGCTCTACAACCCGGAGGCGCGCGGGATCGAGTTCGATCTGCTCCCCTGGTGCGCAAAGCGCCGGATGCCGGTGATGGCCTACTCGCCGATCGGGCAGGGCGGGCGTCTATTGAGGTCCAATGCGCTCCGGGCGGTCGCGGACCGGCACGGGGTCACCCCGGCGCAGGCGGCGATAGCCTGGGGTCTCAGGCATTCCGGGCTGATCTCGATTCCGAAAGCCGGCGATTCCAGCCACGTTCGGGAGAACGCTGCGGCGGCGGGGCTTGTGCTCACGCCGCAGGATTTAGCCGCGATCGATGCCGCGCATCCGCCGCCGAAGCGAAAGCAGTCCTTGGCCATGTTGTAGAAGCCCCTCCCCCGCCCCCTCCCACAAAGGGGGGACACTTTCTATCCCCTCTCCCTGTGGGAGCGGCTGGGGAGGGTTGAACCTTCGGCACTTGACCGGGATCGCCCACTCGACGCTTGCTCCGCGCCTCCGCGTGCCCAGCTACCGGAAGCCCCGCCTGCCGGGCTCCGAAGGATGGATGATGAGATTGCGCCTACTCGCTGCCCTGCTGATCGCGCTCAGTGCTAAGCGCGCCGCACACAGTCGCGCGCGCCCAGCCCGGGCCGGGCGGCCCGCCCGCCGTCGGGGTGGTCCGCGTCGAAAAGAAGGCGATCACCGAAACATCGGAGTTCATCGGCCGCATCCAGGCGGTGGATCGCGTGGACCTGACGGCGCGCGTGACCGCCTTCGTTCACGAGCGCCTGTTCACGGAAGGCACCGAGGTTCAGGCCGGCGACCTGCTGTACCGGTTGGAGCGCGGGCCGTTCGAGGCCGCGGTGCAGCAGCAGGCAGCAGCGGTCGCCGACGCGAACGCGCGGCTGAACAATGCCAACATCCAGCTCGGGCGAGCCCAGGCACTGCTCAACACCCCCGCGGGTCAGCGGTCCGTGGTCGATGACGCGCGCGCCAACCAGCTCTCGCAGGCGGCGCAGCTGATGAGTGCGCAGGCGCAGCTGCGGCAGGCGCAGATCAATCTTGACTACACGGAGATTCGGGCCCCGGTCGGGGGCAAGATCGGCCAGACCCGGTTCACCATAGGCAACGTGGTCAGTCCCAGCTCCGGGCCGCTCAATACGATCGTCAGCCAGGACCCGATGTATATAGTGTTCCCGATCGCCATGCGGGCCTTGCTCGAGATCGAGAACCGCTATGCGGACCGAGGCGGCGTCAACGCGATCGTTGTGAGGCTGCGTCTGCCGGATAGTAGGATGTATGGCCAGGAGGGCAAGATTGACTACATCGAGCCGACCGTCTCGGCCAACACCGACACGATTCTGATCCGGGCCAAGATCTCCAATCCGAAATGGGGACCGGATCGGCCGGGCGAGGTGGCGAACCGAACGCTCACCGACGGAGAGTTCGTCACGGTACTGGTCGAGGGCGTCGAGCCGGTGCTGGCTCTCGCCGTGCCCCGCGCCGCGGTCCTATCCGACCAGCAGGGCAACTACGTCTATGTCGTGGATAGCCAGAATCACGTGCAACAGCGCCGCGTCCAGCTCGGCCAGTCGACGCCCGACACAGCCATCGTAATGTCCGGGATCACCGAGGGCGAGATGGTGGTCGTGGACGGCATACAACGGGTGCGTCCCGGCGTGCAGGTCACGCCCGGACCCGCCTCCCCTGGGCCGGGGGTGAACGCCTCGGCGCCAAGCCCGGCGACCGGACCGCAGGCAAGCAGCGGCAGCGCCGGGCCAGCGACAGCCGCGGCGACCAGCCCCGCCAACCCGACACCGGCCAGCGGTTCCCCGGCGGGCGGCGGCTCGGGGAGCGGCGGTTCGGCCGGAACCTCGGCGGGCCACTGATCCATGATCTCCGCTGTTTTTGTCGATCGTCCGCGACTCGCGATCGTCATCGCCATCGTCATGACCATCGCCGGCGCGCTGGCGATGTTGCGCATTCCCGTCGCGCAGTTTCCGGACATCGTGCCGCCGCAGGTGCAGGTGACCGGCACATTCCCGGGGGCGTCCGCGGCCGTGGTGGAGAACACGGTGGCGCAGCCGCTGGAGGCGCAGGTCATCGGCGTCGACAAGATGATCTACATGAAGTCGAACAGCGGGAATGACGGCAGCTACGGCCTGACCGTCAGTTTCGAGCTGGGCACCAATCCCGATATCAACACCGTCAACGTCAACAACCGCGTGCAGGCCGCGCTGCCGAAGCTCCCGCTCGAGGTGCAGCGGAGCGGCGTGACGGTGCAGAAGCGATCCTCCGCCATTCTGGCCTTTCTCCAGTTCTACAGCGAGGGCGGCAAACAGGATCCGCTGTTCATCAGCAACTACGTCACCATCAACGTGCTCGACCGCCTGTCGCGCACGCCGGGAGTTGGCCAGGCCTTCCTCTTCGGCAAGCTCGACTACTCGATGCGCGTCTGGTTCGACACCAACCGGCTGATCAGCCTCAAGCTCGCGCCCTCCGACATCATCACGGCCATCCAGCAGCAGAACATCCAGGCCCCGGTGGGGCGCATCGGCGCGCGGCCGACGCTCGAGGACCAACAGTTCCAGCTTAACGTCCAGACCCAGGGCCGGCTGGTCACGCCCGAGCAGTTCGGCGACATCGTGCTGCGCGCCAATCCCGACGGCTCCGTGCTGCGCATCCACGATGTGGCGCGGGTCGAGCTGGGTGCGGCCAACATGGACTCCGAGAGCCGCCTCAACGGCAACCCGGCGGTCTCCATCGGCGTCTATCTCGCGCCGGGCGCGAACGCCGTGCAGACCTCCGCTAGGGTGCAGGAGGCGCTGAACGAGCTCTCGACCCGCTTCCCGCCAGGCCTGCACGCCGCGATCTTCTACGACAGCAGCAGCTTCGTCTCGGACACGATCCACGAGGTCATCAAGACGCTGTCCGAGGCCTTCGTCCTGGTCGTGATCGTGGTGTTCCTGTTCCTCGGCAATCTCCGCGCCACCATCATCCCGACGGTTGCCGTGCCGGTGAGCCTCATCGGCACCTTCGCCCTGCTGCTTGCGGTCGGCTATTCCGCCAACACCGTCTCCTTGCTGGCCATGGTGCTCGCCATCGGCATCGTGGTCGACGACGCGATCGTCGTGGTGGAGAACGTCGAGCGGGTGATGGAGGAGGAGCCCGAGCTTACGCCGCAACAGGCAACGAAGAAGGCGATGGCGCAGATCACCGCGCCGATCATCGCCATCTCGCTGGTGCTGCTCTCCGTCTTCGTGCCGATCGGCTTCATCCCTGGCATCTCCGGCACGCTGTTCCGCCAATTCGCGGTCACGATCAGCGTCGCGATGCTGATTTCTGCCGTCAACGCGCTGACCCTCTCGCCGGCGCTCTGCGCGCTCTTCCTGCGCCACACCGGGAAGCGGCGCGGCATCTTGGGCCGGGTGCTGAGCGGCATCGACCACGTCCGGGATGGCTACGCCGCCGTCGTGCGCCGCCTCTTGCGGGTGGCGATCATCGCGGTCGTGCTGGTCGCGGCGTTTGGCGCGGGCATCTTCGGCCTCGGTCGCATGACGCCGACGGGCTTCCTGCCGGAAGAGGACCAGGGTGCGTTCTTCATCTCGGTGCAGCTCCCTGATGGCGCGTCCATCGCACGCACGCGCGCCGTCGCGGAGCGCGTCGAGGAGCTCATCCGCCCCATGCCGCAGGTGCAGGGCGTGCTGTCCATCGTCGGTTTCTCGCTGCTCGCGGGCGGCAACCAGTCGAACGCCGCGTTCGTCGTGGTGCGGCTAAAACCGTTCGCGGATCGTCGGGCGGCGGCGGACAGCGCCCAAGCCGTCATCGGCCGAGTATTCGGCGCCGTACAGCAGATCCGTCAGGCCGACATCTTCCCGTTCAACCTGCCGCCGATCATCGGCCTGTCCACCTCGGGCGGCTTCGAGTATCAGTTGCAAAATCTCGAGGGTAGCGACCCCGCGGATATGAGCAGCGTCATGCTCGGCCTGCTCGCGGCGGCCAACCAGGATCCGCGCCTCACACGCGTGTTTTCCACCTTCAGCGCCGTCAATCCTTCCATCTATCTCGACATCGACCGCGAGAAGGCGCAGGCGCTCGGCCTCTCGATGCTGGACGTGTTCACCGCGCTGCAATCGACACTCGGCGGCTACTACGTCAACGACTTCAACATGTTCGGCCGCACCTGGCAGGTGAACATCGAGGGCGAGGCCGCGGATCGCAGCGAGCTCAGGGACATCTTCCGCATCTATGTGCGCAACCGGATGGGGACGATGGTGCCGCTGCGCTCGATCGCGGATAGCCGAGTCGTGCTCGGTCCGCAGACGATCAGCCGATACAACAACTACCGCTCGATCACCATCAATGGCGGCCCGGCGCCGGGCACTTCCTCGGGAGACGCGCTGACGGCCATGGCGGAGATCTCCGCCAAGACACTGCCGCCGGGCTACGCCTTCGACTGGACCGGCACCGCTTACCAGGAGATTCAGGCGTCGGGTCAAACGCCCGCGATCCTCGGCCTGGCCGTACTGTTCGCCTACCTGTTCCTGGTGGCGTTATATGAGAGCTGGGTCATCCCGATTCCGGTGCTGTTATCCGTCACGGTCGGCGTGCTGGGTGCGTTCGCCGGCATCCTGATCGCCGGTCTTTCGCTCGATCTCTATGCCCAGATCGGTCTCGTGGTGCTGATCGCGCTCGCCGCCAAGAACGGTATTCTGATCGTGGAGTTCGCGAAGGAGCAGCGGGAGGCCGGATTGCCGATCCGCGAGGCTGCCGCGCTCGGAGCGCAGATGCGGTTCCGCGCCGTGATGATGACCTCGATCGCCTTCATTCTCGAACTTGTACCGCTGGTGTGGGCGCATGGCGCGGCGATGATGAGCCGCCGCGCGGTCGGGACTGCGGTATTTGCCGGCATGATCATGGCGAGCTCGATCGGTGTGTTTCTCATTCCAATGCTGTACGTCACCTTCCAGACCATGCGCGAACGAGTGAAAAGCGGCTTCAGGCGGCGCACGCGCGCTCGCGTCGCGAGCCATGGCGACGACTGACAACCAGTCGGCTGATCCGGGCGCGATTGCAGCGGTCCGGGCGGGCTTCGACGGGAGCGGGAAGGCAGACAGGACGAGCGCGCCCGCCCGCGCGCCCCGCAGGCGCCTCGCGATTCTGCTCACGCTGCTTGCGCTGGGAGCTTGCGGCTATGGGCTAATGCTCATCAGTCTGCATGCGTCACGCGCGCCGATCGAGGCGACATTCGAGCTTCCCGAAGGCAGCGGCCCGCAGCGTCTTCAAATCAACATCGAGACGCTTTCGGTAGAAGCGGCGCGGCAATCGGCGAATCTCCGGCTGGAGTTCGTCCCCGCGCCCGTGTTGCGCGGCAAGCGCGCCACCTCGCCCGACCGCGACATCACGATTCTGGTCGATGACAACTCGACGGTGCGTGATCTGCTGTATCGCGCAGACCAGCCGATGGACCCGGCGACCGTCGCGATGGATCTGAACGACGGCGACGTGAACCAGTATCCATTCGACCGGTACACGGCGACGCTGCGCATTACCAGTATCGAGGGCCAGGCAGCCGGCCTGCCGAATGCGGCTCCGGTGCCCGCCGGTATCTATCTTTGGGCAGGTATTCCGGGCTGGGTGATGGCGATCGGCAAGGACGCGCAAAGCCGCGCCGGGGACGTGTCGCTGCATTTCGGGCTGGCCCGTTCGCTTTCCATCCGCGCCTTCGCGATCGCGATGTATGGCGCGATGATACTGATCTCGTGCGCGGCGCTGCTGGTTTCGAGCCTCGTCTTCATCGGGCGCCGGTCCTTCGATTTCGCGATGATGAACTGGCTCGCGGCGACCATGTTCACCCTGCCGGCGGTCCGCTTCGCCCTGCCCGGTGGGCCGCCGCTCGGCGTCGAAGCGGACATGCTGATCTTCCTCTGGGCCGTGCTCGCCGAAGCGGTCAGCATGGTGCTCGTCGCGGCCACCTGGCTCCATCCGGTCCGGAGGAGTTGAGAGGCCGCTCGAAGCCCGTGGCCTTTCGTGCCCGGACCGTACATGCTCCGGGCACCAACCGATCAGCCTCGGAGCCAGCCATGTCGAAGTTCGGCCTCGCCCAGCCCGTCCGCCGCGTGGAGGATCCACGTTTGTTGAAGGGCGGCGGCCGCTACACGGATGACATCAACCCGCCGGGCTTGCTGCATGCCGTCATTCTGCGCAGCCCACACGCAGCGGCGAGCATCCGCTCGATTGACACGGCGGCGGCGAAGGCGGTTCCGGGGGTCGCCGCGATCTACACCAGCGCCGACCTCAATGCCGACGGCATCGGCGGGCTACCTTGCGCGGTGCCGGTGAAGAACCGGGATGGGAGCGACCGCGCGAACCCGCCGCACCCCGTGCTCGCTGACGGCGCGGTGCGGCATGTCGGCGATCCGGTCGCGTTCATCGTTGCCGAGACGGTGCAGGCGGGCCGGGACGCGGCCGAGCTGATCGACATTCGCTACGACATCCTGCCGTCGATCACCGATCTCGGCACGGCGACGAACGAGGGGGTTCCGCTGGTCTGGCCCGACGTAAAGAACAACGTCGCGTTCGACTGGGAGATCGGCGACCGCGCGAAAACCGAGGCGCTGTTTGCGCAGGCGGCGCACATTACCCGGCGCACCATCGTCAACAACCGCATCGTCGTGAACTCGATGGAGGCGCGGGCCGCGCTCGCGGAATACGACGCCGCCTCGGAGCGCTGGACGCTGTACACCAACTCGCAAGGCGGGTGGCTGATCAAGGACCTGATCGGCCCGCACGTATTCAAATGTGATAGCGAGCGATTTCGAGTCATCACACCCGATGTCGGCGGTGGCTTCGGCATGAAGCTGTTTCTCTACGCCGAGCACGCGCTCACCTGCTACGCCGCGCGCAAGCTCGGACGTCCGGTGAAGTGGACCTCCGAACGGAGCGAGGCGTTCCTCGCCGATACGCATGGCCGCGACAATATCACCGTCGGCGAAATCGCGACCGACAAGGACGGCAAGTTCCTCGCCCTCCGCACGCGCAATAGCGCCAATATGGGCGCGTATCTCTCGACATTCGGGCCATTCATCCCGACATTCGCGGGCACCGGCGTGCTGGCCAGCGTGTACGGCTTTCAGTCGGTGTACGCCAACGTCATCGGCGTGTTCACCAACACCGTGCCCGTCGATGCGTATCGAGGTGCCGGAAGGCCCGAGAGCAACTATCTGGTGGAGCGGCTGATCGACGCGGCGGCGCGGGAGCTGAAGATCGACCCGGCGGAATTGCGCCGGCGCAACATGGTCCCGCCCTCGGCGATGCCGCACAAGACTCCCGTCGGCAAGGTCTACGACAGCGGCGACTTCGTGCGCGTGCTGGACGCGGGACTCGAGAGGATGGACTGGAAGGGATTCCCCGCGCGCCGTGCCGAGGCGGCGCGCCGGGGCAAGCGGCGCGGGATCGGCATGTCATATTATCTGGAAGCAACCGGCGGCTCACCCAGCGAGCGGGCCGAAATCCGTTTCGCCGAGGACGGGTTCGTTGATGTGTATGTCGGCACTCAGTCCACCGGCCAGGGACACGAGACCGCCTATGTCCAGCTCACCGCCGACCGCCTCGGCATCGACGGCGAGAAGGTGCGCGTGAAGCAGGGGGACACCGATACCATCCCGACCGGCGGCGGCACCGGCGGCGCGCGCAGCCTCTACTCGGAAGGTCAGGCAATTCTCGCCACCGCCGCGACCGTGATCGAGAAAGGCAAGAAGGCCGCCTCCGAGGCGCTGGAAGCGGCGCCGGCGGACATCGTGTTCGAGAACGGCCGCTTCTCCATTGTCGGCACGGATCGCGCGATCGACATCCTGACCCTCGCGACAACCCAGCGCCAGAAGCTGGCAGCGGGCCAGGAGGCGACGACGCTCGACGCCGCCGAGGTGGCCAAGATCGAGGCGCACACCTTCCCGAACGGGTCCCACATGGCCGAGGTCGAAGTGGACCCGGAAACCGGAAAGGTGGACGTCGTCCGCTATCTGGTCACCGACGATGTCGGCAAGGCGGTCAACCCCATGATCGTGCGTGGCCAGGTGCATGGCGGGGTGACGCAGGGAGTTGGCCAGGCGGTATTCGAGCGCACGGTGTTCGATCCCGAACTCGGGGCAACTGCTGTCCGGTAGTTTCATGGACTACGCACTCCCCCGCGCGGCCGATTTGCCGGATATCGAGGTCGAGTTCATCGAGATCCCCTGCGCCACCAACCCTCTGGGCGTGAAAGGCGCGGGGGAGGCCGGCGCGGTGGGCAGCCCGCCCGCCGTGATGAACGCAATCATCGACGCGCTGGCCGAGGCAGGCGTGACGGAGCTCGACATGCCGGCGACCCCCGAGCGGGTGTGGCAGGCGCTGGCGATGGCGCGGGCGGCTTAGCGTCCGTCCGCCCGCGGCTCAGAACGATCGAGATGGGCCGCTGGCGCAAGCCGCAGCCCCGCGCAGAATGCCCAGCACCCGCGCGCCATAGCGCTGGAGCTTCGACGCGCCCACGCCCTTGATCTGCCCCAGCTCATCGAGGGTCGCCGGCAAGACCGAAGCGATCTCCCGCAGCACGCTGTCGTGGAAAATGACGTAGGGCGGCACCGCCTGCGTTCTTGCCTCGCCCGCACGCCATGCGCGCAGCGCCTCGAACACCCCGCCGGCCGCTTCGCCCACCTCGACCCGGCCGGGGCGTGGTTCCGCATCCCGCTTGCGCTCCGGCGCCGGCTCGTCCTCTCGGAGCAACACGCGCTCTTCCCCGCGCAGAATGGAACGGGCGCGCTCCGTAATCAGGAAAAGGCCGCCGTGCCCGTCCGTATCCACATCGAGCGCCCCGCGTGCGATCAGCTGGCGGATCGCGCTGCGCCAGAACGCGGCCGGCCGATCGGCGCCAACACCGAATGTCGGGAGCCGATCGTGTCGATGCCGGAGCACCGCGTCGGTGCGCTCGCCCCGCAGCACGGCGACGATATGAACCGCGCCGAATAGCTGATCGGTCCGGTAAACCGCGGACAGCACCTTCTGCGCCTCCACCGTTCCGTCGAACGTCACCGGTGGAGCCGTGCAATGATCGCAATGCCCGCAATCCGCCGCCAGCTCCTCGCCGAAGCACGCCAGCAGCGCGCGCGTGCGGCAGCCCGAGGTTTCGGTCAGCGCCACCATCGCCTCGAGCCGCCCGCGCATCGCCCGCTTCTGCTGCTCCGGTGCCGCGGATTGGGCGAGCCAATGCCGCGCCCGGGCGATGTCCTCGCCGCCGTAGAGCAGCAGCGTGCGGGCCGGATCGCCGTCCCGTCCGGCCCGCCCGATCTGTTGATAGTACGCCTCGGGGCTGTCCGGCATGTCGAGATGCACGACGAACCGCACGTCGGGCCGGTCGATCCCCATGCCGAAGGCGATCGTCGCCACCATCACGACAGGCTCGCCGGAGCGAAACCGCGCGAGCGCCGTCCGCTTCGCCCCAGGCTCCAGACCGGCATGGAACGCGATGGCCGGAACGCCCTTCTCGAGTAAGCGCTGCGCGACCCGTTCCGTCTTCGCGCGGCTGCCGCAGTAGACGATGCCGCAGGCACCGGGCTGGCGCTTGAGGGCGCCGAGAAGCTGCGCCGTCTCGCCGATCTTCGGTTCGGCGGCGATGTGCAGATTGGGCCGGTGAAAGCTCGCGGCGAACACCGCGGCGCCTTCCATTCCAAGACCCTGTAGGATGTCCTCGCGCGTGCGCGGGTCGGCGGTGGCCGTCAGCGCGATGCGCGGCACGTCGGGGAAACGCTCGGGCAGGCACACGAGCCCACGATATTCCGGCCGAAACTCGTGGCCCCATTGCGAGACGCAATGCGCCTCGTCGATCGCGAACAGGGCCATGGGCAGGCGCCCGAGCCGCTCCAGCGTGCCATTGCCGAGCAGCCGCTCAGGAGAGACGTAGAGGAGGTCGAGCCGGCCTTCCAGCAGGTCGCGCATCGTGGCTCGCGCGTCCGCCGGGTCGCGTTCGGAGTGCAGCGCGCCGGCGGCGACGCCGAGCTGTCGCAGCGCCGCGACCTGATCGTCCATCAAAGCGATGAGCGGCGAGACGACGACCGCCGTTCCAGACCGGCAGAGCGCGGGCACCTGGTAACAGATGCTCTTGCCGCCGCCGGTCGGCATCAGCACGAGCGCGTCGCCGCCACCGAGGACGTGTCGCACCGCGGTCTCTTGCAGACCCCGGAATGCCGGGAATCCGAAAACGCGACGTAGCACTTCCCCGGGCGCGTCATGGAAGGCAGCCCGATCCATGCGCCGGGGAAACGAAGATCAGGAACCGATGGCGATCTCGACCCGGCGGCTCTCGATCGAGGACAGCGTGAAGTCGGTTGGCCCGTGCGCCGTGACCCTGATCCGCTGGCGATTCACCCCGTCTCGCACAAGCTGGTCCGTGACCACCTGTGCGCGCGCGCGGGACATGGCGACATTGGCCTGCTGACTGCCTTCTGGGTCGGCGTAGCCGGACACGGTGACGTTCTGGTTCGGATGCTCCTGCGCCCACTTCGCGGCTGTCGACACCGCGCTCTGCGCGGAATCGTCGAGCGCCGCCGACCACTCCTGGAAGAACACGACGAATTTTTGTGGCGCCTGCGTCGGCCCGGCGCAGGCGGTAGCCCACAACAGCACGGCCAAGGCGCAGACAGCACGGACACCGAGATGGCGCATTGGCCGAATCCTTCTACGGGAGATTTCGCGTGGGCAGATTACGAGCCGTCCAGCCGTTTCGCGTCAACCGCGCGTTATGCTGCGGCGGCGACGGCGTGCCCGGCCGAGAGCCGGTAAATCCAGTCCAATCGCTCCACTCCGGTCAGGCGATGCGCGATCAGCAGGACGCTGCGTCCGGCCGCGACCTCGTTGAGCGTTCCGAGGAAGGCCCGCTCCGTCTCCGCATCCAGCCCGGCGCAGGGCTCGTCCAAAATCAGGATGGAAGCGGGTGAAAGCAGCGTGCGCGCCAAGGCGAGCCGCCTGCCCTGGCCCCCGGACAACCGGGCGCCGCCCTCGCCGACCCAGGTATCCAGAGCGTCCGGAAGGCCGCGGACCGTATCCCCGATTCGGGCGGCGTCGAGCGCCGCCCACAGCGCCGCGTCGTCGGCATCGGGACGCGCGAGCTTGAGGTTCGCGCGTATCGTGTCGTCGAACAGGTGGGTCGCCTGGCTGAGCCAGCCGATGCGCGCCCGCACGTCATGCGCGGTAAGGCTCGCGATATCCACCCCGCCCAGGAGCACGCGTCCGGATTGCGGGGCCGCCACTTTCAGTGCGAGCGCCGCGAGGGTCGACTTGCCGGCGCCGGATGGCCCCAGCACAGCGACCCGGCCCCCGGCGGGCACTTCGAGGGTGAGCGCGTCGAAGACGGCGGGATGGTCGGATTCCCAACGGAAGCCGACATGCTCGAACCGTAGCGTGGAACCGGACGGCGCGGACGCGGGCCTGATCGGATCTGGCACGGCGACGGGCGCGTCCGCGGCCTCGAGCACCCGCCGCGCCGAGGCAATCGCGTGGCCGGTGAGCGCCCCCGCCCGGGGCAGACCAGCGACCGCCTCGAAGGCGGCGACGACGAGAAAAGTGGTGGCGACGGCGGCTAAGGGGTTGGCTCCCGCAGCCAGCAGCGTCGCGAGGATCGCGGCTTGACCGCAAACCAGCGATGCGGCTCCGGCAATAGCCGTGCGCAGCGCGAGTTCGCGTTGCGCCGAGAGTAGCACCGCCTCGCGTGCCTGCACGGCGGCGAGCATCCGCCCCTCCGCGCCGAACGCGCACACCTCGCGGAGCCCGGTCAGCGTATCGAGCGCGGCCGTCCGTAGTCCGGCGGAAGCATTCGCCAACCGGATGCCGGCGGCTTCGGTGCTGCGCGCCACCCGCCAGGGAAACACGAACGCGCCGAGGGCGAACAGCACACCCACCGCCACGGCCAGCAGCGGATCGCGCCGGCCAATGAGCAGAACGACCGCCGGAAACAGCACCAACGCTCCGGCAAGCGGCACCAGCAACCGGAGATAGACCCCGTCCAGCGCATCCACATCGCCGACCAGTCGCGCGAGAACATCGCCCGCGCGCCGGAACCCAAGCCCACCCGCGGCGGTGGCCGAGACTCGCCGGAAGAACCAAAGCCGGAGGTCCGCCAAGGCCCGGAACGTCGCCTCGTGCGTCAGCAGACGCTCCAGGTAGCGCAACACCACCCGCGCCACGCCCAGGAAACGCAGGAGCGCGGGCGCCGCGAGCGCACCCGCTCAGTACGGCCGCGGCGAGGGTCGCGCCCGACACGACCATGAGCCCGACCCCAGCGCCCAACGCGGCGAGCGATGCCGCGAGGCCGAGCGCCAGCCAAACGGCCTCACGGCGCCAAAGGCCCAGGATCCTCAGCAGCTCCCTCATCGCTCGGCCATCATGCGGCGCCTCTGGCCGGCATCGCCCGTCCGTCGCGGAGGTCGATCCGCCTGCCCGCGAAAGCGTGGGCAGCGGTGGAGTGGCTGGCCAGGATCACCGTCCGGCCCAAGGTCAGACGACGCAGACTTTGCAAGACCTCGGCCTCGGTGGCGGGATCGAGATGCGCGGTGGGCTCATCGAGCAGGAGGAGCGGCGCGTTTTTCAGAAAGGCGCGCGCCATCGCCACACGTTGCGCCTGCCCGCCCGAAAGACCGTAGCCGCCCTCACCGATGCACGTCTCCAGACCGCGTGGCAGTGAAGCGGCGAAATCGCTCACCTGAGCGTTCCGCGCCGCCTCTTCGACCTCGGCATCGGTCGCCTCCGGCCGGGCGAAGCGGATGTTCTCACGGATCGTGCCGGCGAACAGCACCGGGCGCTGCCCGATCCAGGCGGTCATGCGTGACAGCGCCTGCGGAACGAGGTCGCGGATGTCGGCCCCGTTGATCGTCACCCGGCCGGAATCGGGCCGCACGAACCCGAGCAGGATTTCCATGACGGTCGACTTGCCCGCACCGGACGGTCCGACCAGCACCAGCGTCTCGCCGGCTGGAACCCGGAACGTCAGCCCGTCCAGCGCCGGCCCGCGCGCCGGGTCCCAGACCAGGCGGACATCATCGAACGCGACCGTGACGCCGCGCGCCGCCACGGTGCGCACCGGAAGCGCCGGCGCCGGTTCCGGCGCTTCGGGCAATGCGGCGAGCGCTTCGGCGGCTCCAATCGCGTGCAGCCGATCCTGATACGCCGTCGCGAAGCCGCGGAGCGGCGCGAAAAACTCCGGGACCAGCAGAAGTGCGAAAAGCGCCATGGCCGGTGACGTCATGCGGCCCTCCAGCAGCGCCGCGCCGTAATGCAGGGCGAGTGCGACCAGTGCGCCGGCGGCGGCGAGGTCGAGCGTCGCGGAGGAGAGAAACGCGACGCGGAGCACTCGCATCGTCCGCCGCCGCAGCTCCCCCGCGGCGGCCGCGAGCGCGCGGGCTTCGTCCTCCGCCCGGCCAGCGAGCACGATCGTAGCGATACCCCGAATTCGATCGACGAAGCGGACCTGGAGGCGCCCGAGTGCCAGGAATTGGCGGCGCGATGCCGCAGCCGCGCCGATCCCGGCGAGCGCCATGCCGAGCGGCACCAGCAGCCCCGCCGCAACGAGCACCAATGCCGCGACCGGATCAGCCAACAACGCCGCGAACGCGACCAGCGCCGGGGCCGCCAGCGCAAGCATCGAGGCGGGGAGCCATCGCGCGAACAGGCCATCCAGCGCCTCCACCCGATCTACCACGATCGCGGTCAGTTCGACCGAATGGGTCCGCCGCAACAGGGACGGTCCGATGCGGAGAAGCCGGGAGAGCACGTCGCTTCGCAGGCGACGGCGCGCCGCCGCGCCAGCGGTGAACGCCGCGCGGTCAGCCAAAACCGACAAGACCGCGCGAAGAACCGCCAGGATCGCAAATGCGGCGAGGAGTCTCGGCGAGGCCCATGACGCGAGCCCGACGCCTTCGCGTGCCGTAAGCGCCGCCGAAAGCACGCTGGCCGCACAGAACGCCTGGCCGATCGCCGCCCCCGTCGCCGACAGCCCGAACAGCACCACGGGAAGGCCGGCTCTGCGGCCAAGCCGGCCGGCTTGCGTCAGCCAGGCCTTGGCGGCGGCCTGGCCGCCCTTTGCATCCTCGGACATCAAGCGGCCATTAACCTAGGACGCGCTCGATTCACAGGCCCGCACGGGGAAGACAAAGTGCGGAGTTAACCAAAAGGCGGGCCTTGCGGACCCGCCCCTGGGAATACTGAACTAAGAAAGGCCGGGTTACATCGCTCCGCCTTGACCCCCGCCCTGAGCTCCTCCTTGAGCTCCGCCCTGACCTCCCATCGGGGAACCCCCCATCGGGGCGGCCGACCGTGTGGAAGCCGACCCGGAGGGCATGAAGTTCTGCCCCTGTTGCGCGGCACTGAGGCTCTGTGCATTGAGCTGATCGACCTGAGCATTACCGGAGTTGCCCGCGGCGGAGCTCTGGTTGTGCATCGGGTGGTGGCTCGTCTTCTTGCCGGTCGCAAAGGCCGGGCTGGAAACGGCAAAAGCGAGGGCCAGAGCAGTAAAGCCCAGTCGTGTGATGAAGCGTTTACTCATCCCCGCATCTCCTGTGTTTTCGGTCGCGAGACCGGTGGGCGCTCCGGCGAGCACGCTGCCAGCCGATGCGCATACCCAAACGGCAATTAGGAGTAACGAGCATTTGTCGCAACTGCATCCGAAAAATATAGAGCACCGCACCGATTTCGTCGGAACCGTTGCTCCCGGATCGCCGCTGGGTTCAGCGTCCGTTGAAGCGGGCGGGCCGTTTCTCGATGAAGGCGCGCACGCCCTCAGCGAAGTCGGCGGTGCGGCCCGCTTCCGTTTGGAGCGCCGCCTCCAGATCGAGGTGAGTTTCGAGGTCGTTTGAAAAACAGCCGAGAAATTCCCGCTTCATGAGCCCGAGCGCGGCTGTTGGCTGGGCCGCGAGGCGAAGGGTCAGCGCCTCGGCCTGCCCGGCAAGCTCGGCGTCGTCTACCGCCTTCCAGATCATCCCCCAGGCTTCCGCCTGCTCCGACGAGACCGGTTCGGCCAGCATGGCGAGCGCTCGGGCGCGCGCCTCCCCGACCAGCCGGGGCAGAAAGAAGCTGCCGCCCGAATCCGGCACGAGTCCGATGCGGGCGAAAGCCTGGACGAACGTGGCGGAACGCGCTGCCAGGACGATGTCGCAAGCCAGGGCGAAGCTCGCGCCTGCACCGGCAGCGACGCCGTTCACGGCGCACACCACCGGTTTCGGCAGCCCGCGCAACCGTCGCACCACCTCATGGTGATAGCGATCGGCGAGCTTGCCGAGATCGGGCGGGCCGCCGGCGCCCGGCATTACCGCCGGGCTGAGCTCTTGCCCGGAGCAGAAGCCACGCCCTTCTCCAGTCAGTAAGACGGCTCGGCAGGCCGGGTCCTCACCCGCCGCCTTCAACGCCGCGATCAGCGCCACCATCATATCCTCGTTCAGGGCGTTCAGCTTGTCGGGCCGGTTCAGCACCAGCCTCTGCCAGCCTTCGCGCTGCTCGACGCGGACCGTCGGTTCCATCAGCCGCTCTCCCCTTCGTCCGCCATCACTCTGCCCCATGGCCCGGTCTGCCGGAACCGCACTGTGCGGCAAAGCGGAGCCGATCGCGTGGCTTGGGATCGTTCCGGCACGCGGCGCGTTGAACCGCGAGCGACACAACAAGACGGGAGCACATCGTGAAACTCTTCCTCGTTCCATCGGCGCTCGCCCTGGCGCTTGCAGCCGGACTGGCGAGCCCGGCGCAGGCCGGATGCGGGACCGGAGCCGTCGTCGGCGGGGCCGCGGGTCATGTCGCCGGCCACGGGGTTCTCGGAGCGGCAGCGGGCTGCGCCGTCGGCCATCACGAGGCCAAGAAACACGCCGCGCAGAAATCGGCGAGCAGCAGCAACAGCCAGCCCAATCCGACGGACAGCGGCACGGACTCATCCCACCAGCAGTAGGCGGCTTCGGTTTCGGCGATCCTCCGGCGTATGATCGAAACTCGGTCACCACGCACGGAGGAGCGCCATGATTCCGCGCCTCACCGGGACGCCTGTACCCCTGCCGCTCTACGCCCAGTTCCTGACCGAACTGCGAGCCAGGGGATTCGAAGGTGACCTCTCGCCGGCGTACGGCGAGAGAACGGTGCTCGCGACCGACAACTCGATCTACCAGATCTGGCCACAGGCGATCGCGTTTCCGCGAAGCACGGAAGACCTCGTCCGCATCGCACGCCTGACCGGGGATCCGCGCTTCGACCGCGTGAAACTCGCCCCGCGCGGCGGCGGCACCGGAACCAACGGGCAGTCGCTGACAGACGGTCTGGTCGTGGACGTGTCCCGGCACATGAACCGGATTCTGGAGATCAACGTCGAGGCGGGCTGGGCGCGCGTGCAGGCCGGCGTGGTCAAGGACCAGCTCAATGCGGCGCTGGCGAAGCATGGGCTGTTCTTCCCACCGGAGCTATCGACCTCCAACCGCGCCACGATCGGCGGGATGATAAACACCGACGCGAGCGGCCAAGGCTCGTGCCTTTACGGCAAGACGCGCGACCACGTGCTCGAGCTCACCAGCGTTCTGCTCGACGGCACCGTCTGGCAATCGAAGCCGCTCGACGCGGGGGAGCTGGCCGCCATCCAGCGCCGTACCGATCGCGTCGGCGCGATCCACCGGCTCGTGGATGCGATCCAGCGCGATCAGGCGGTGTTGATCGCAAGCCATTTCCCCAAGCTCAATCGCTGCCTCACCGGCTACGATCTGGCGCATATCCGCGACGAGCGCGGGCGATTCAACCTGAACTCGATCCTTTGCGGCGCCGAGGGCACGCTCGGCTTCGTCGCGGAGGCGAAGCTGAATGTGCTGCCGATCCCGAAATACAGCGCGCTCGTCAACGTGCGCTACGGCAGCTTCGATGCGGCTTTGCGCGACGCTCAGGCGCTGACCGCGTTCGGGGCGGCGTCGATCGAGACAGTGGATTCCAAGGTGCTGTCGCTCGCGCAAAACGACATAATTTGGGAAGGCGTGCGCGACTTCTTTCCGGACGACGACGGCCAGCCGGCGATCGGCGTAAATCTCGTCGAGTTCGTCGGCGACAGCGAGGCCGCGGTCGAGGCGGCCCTGGGCCGACTGACGGACGCGCTCACGGCCGAAGGAGCGAGCAAGGGCCGTCGCGGCTTCACCATTGCGCGCGGCGAGCGGGACGTGGCGCGCATCTGGGAGATGCGCAAGAAATCCGTCGGGCTCCTCGGCAACATGCAGGGCGACAAACGGCCGATCCCTTTCGTTGAAGACACCGCCGTTCCTCCGGAGAACCTCGCCGACTACATCGCGGAGTTCCGCGGCGCCCTCGATGCGCGCGGACTCACCTACGGCATGTTCGGTCACGTCGATGCCGGCGTACTGCACGTCCGCCCTGCCATCGACATGAAGGACCCCGCGCAAGAGAAGCTCATCCGGGAGGTGACCGAAGAGGTCGTCGGTCTCACCCGGAAGTATCACGGCCTGCTGTGGGGCGAGCACGGCAAAGGGGTGCGCTCGGAGTTCTCGCCCGCCTTTTTCGGCCCGCTCTACCCGACGCTCCAGTCGATCAAGGCCGTGTTCGACCCACGCAACCAGTTGAACCCCGGCAAGATCGCCGCGCCGGAGGATGGCGAACTGCTGACGATCGACGGCCTTCCGACGCGTGGCCAGCTCGATCGCACGATACCGTCCGACATACGCGCCGAGTACGACGAGGCTATGCACTGCAACGGGAATGGGGCCTGCTACAATTACGACCCCGACGACGCGATGTGTCCCTCCTGGAAGGCGACCCGCGAGCGTCGTCATTCCCCGAAGGGCCGCGCCTCGCTCACCCGCGAGTGGCTGCGGCAGCTCGCTTCCGTTGGCTTCGATCCGGCTGTCGAGGCACGACGGATGCGCCGCGAGCGGGCATGGCGTGCCTGGCCCGCGCGAATCCGCAGCACGATCGGCAAGCGCCGGGGCGAGGTGGATTTCTCGCACGAGGTCAAGGAGGCGATGGACGGTTGCCTCGCGTGCAAGTCCTGCGCCGGCCAGTGCCCGATCAAGGTGGACGTGCCTAGCTTCCGCTCGAAATTCCTCGAGCTCTATCATGGGCGCTACCTGCGTCCCCCGCGCGACTACGTGGTCGGCTCGATCGAGCATTTGGCGCCGCTGCTGGCGCGGGCGCCGCGGCTGTATAATGCGCTGACCGCGAGCGGGCCGGGCCGGGCCGGGCTGCGGAGTCTCGGTCTCGCCGAGTCCCCAAATTATCCGGCGTGGATATCCGGAGCGAGCTTGCGGCGCGGGGCATGGCCGAGGCGACTCCCGCGGCACTGCGGACCCAGAGCACGGACGATCTCGCGCGGAGCGTGGTCGTCGTGCAGGACGCTTTCACGAGCTACTATGAAACGCCGCTCGTTCTCGACTTGCTCGACCTGATCCGCAGGCTCGGGTTCCGGCCCTGGCTCGCGCCGTTCCGGCCGAACGGCAAGCCGCTGCACGTCCAGGGCTTCCTGGGACCGTTCGAGCGCGTGGCCGCCGCGAATGCCGCTATGCTGCGCGACTTGGCTGCGACAGGCGTTGAACTGGTGGGCCTCGATCCGTCGATGACGCTGACCTATCGGGCCGAATATGTCAGCGCGCTGGATCGCACGCAGGTCCCGCCCGTGCTGCTCGCGCAGGAGTGGCTGGTCAAGCACCTCGACGTGCTAAAGGCTTCTCCGAGCACGACCGAGTACCCTCTTGTTGCCGCATTGCACGGAGCGGACGACCGCTTCGGCCAGCTTGCGCGACTGGCAGGCCGTTTTCACCGCGTGCGGCCAGACGTTGCGCATCCTGGCCTCCGGCTGCTGCGGGATGGCCGGGATGTACGGGCACGAGACCGAGCATCGCGCGACGTCCGAGCAGATCTATGCGCTGAGCTGGGCGAACCATGTCGCGGAGCACGGCAAGGACGGCCGGCTGCTGGCGACCGGCTATTCGTGCCGCTCGCAGGCCGCACTCATCGATGGAGTGAAGCTGCTGCATCCGGTGCAGGCGCTCAACTTTCTCTTCAGTCGAGAAAGAATGGCGTCTCGTTCGATCCGCGCAGGATGATGTCGAACGAGAACACCTGTCTTGCCGCCGCATCCAGCCCGATCGAGTCCGCGATGAGCCGCGCTCGCAGATCGAGAGGCACGCAGGCGAGCACGGGATCCCCGTCATTGTCGCGCTCGCCGGGAAAAAACACGACGGTGTTGAGATGCCGCATGATGCCGGAGGCATAGATCGCGATATTGATGTGCGGCGCACGGCGCCCTGAGCGGTCGTCGTAACCGCCGGGAAAGATCGTCTGGAACTCGAAGCGCCCTTCCCGGTCGGTCCAGGCCCGGCCCCAGCCGAAGAAACTGGCGTCGGCCTGGCGCCAGCCGGGATCGGCCGGATGACGGAACAGGCCGCCGGCATCAGCCTGCCAGGCTTCCAAAACCGCGTTGATCACGGGCCGCCCGCCGTCCTGGCGCACGCTGCCGCGCAACACGATAGGCCGGCCGCGCCCCGGCGGCTCATCCGGGGTCGCGCGAGTGAGATCGTTGTCGCCCGGCCGGAAGAAGGTTCCCGGAAAGAACGGGCCGATCGTGTGCCAGGCTGTCGGGCTTTCGGACATGGAGGGACCTACGGCAGAACGGGGGTAGCGGCGCGGCCGCGCAGCACGAGATCGTGCTCGTAACCGAGAAATTCGCCGCGTGTCTCAGCGGTGTCGAGCTGGCGCGCGACGAGGCGCGAACGCGCGGCCGCATCCGGGATCGAGAGAATAAGGCGGTCCATCGCATTCAGCGGATCACCCGGAAAATACATCTGGGTTACGATCCGGCTCAGCGAGCTCCATCCGAACACCGAAAAATGGATGTGCGGCGGCCGCCACCAGTAACCCGAGTCGGGGACGGGATACGCGCCGGGCTTGATGGTGAAGAACTCGTACCGGCCATCCCTATCGGCACGCGTACGGCCGTTCCCGATGAAATTGGGATCGAGCGGCGCGTGGCGTTGATCGAGCGGATTGCGATAGCGCCCGGCGGCGTTCGCCTGCCAAATCTCGACCACCGCATTCGGCACCGGGCGGCCATCCTCGTCCAGAATGCGTCCGGCCACCCGGATGAGCTGCCCTTGAGCCGGCCGGCCGGAAGGATCGACCGCGAGATTGCTGTCGCCGGGGCTGAGCTTGCGAGCCAGATCGAGCGGCCCCGTGATCTCGGTTCGTGTGACCGGGCGGCGAATGAACGGAAGCGACGGATTGCGCAGCGCGGTGCCGGCGTAGCCCGGTATCGGAACCTGCGGCTGCGCTCTCTCGTCGGACTGGGAGAATTGCGCCGGAAAGGTAATTGCTTCAACCATGAGCGAGCTCGGCTATAGTTTCAGTGACTCTCGCGCAGCACTCTGGCCGGTATCCCGACCAGGAGCACGATTCCCGCGAGCGTGATAATGCCGGCGGAGATCTGCAAGCCGAGACTTAGGCTCCCGGTATGCACCTTGATCCAGCCGAGCATCGCCGGCGTGAGCGCGGCCGCCGTCGAGCCCATGGCCGTCACCATCGCGATACCGGCCGCCTTGGTGCGCTCGGACAGATAAACCGAGGGCACGGACCAGAACACGGTGAGGCCGCAGTAATGCGCCGCCGTCATCACGGTAATCAGGGCGACGGTCACGTACGGATTGCCGACCATCATGGAGAGCGCGACCAAACTTGCCGCGGCGGCGAACTCGGCGCAGGCCGCGTGCCATCGCCGCTCCAGCGTCTTGTCCGAATGCCAACCCACGACGAGCATGGCGAGCACCCCGACGAGCGGCGGGATGCCCGCCAGCAGGCCGACATTCAGCACGTCCTTCACGCCCGACGCACTGATGAGAAGCGGCGACCAGAACGAGACCGCGTTCGCCAGGGTGTAGGTGCCGCAGCCGACCAGCCCCAGCACGTAGACGCGCGGATCGCGCAGGGCCTGCACGAAAGCCAAGCGCGAAGGATGGCTCTCGCGCGCCTTGGCGGACTGCTCGCTTGCGAGATCGGCGGCGATCGTCGCCTTTTCCTCGGCGCTGAGCCAGGGCGCGTCCGTCGGGCGGTCCTTGAGATAAACGAAGGCGGCGATCCCGAGCAGGACCGATGGCACGCCTTCGAGCAGGAACAGCCATTGCCAGCTCTTCAATCCGTAGACGCCGGCGAAAGCGTGCATGATCCAGCCGGAGAGTGGCGAGCCGACGATGCCCGACAGCGGCAGCCCGAGGAAGAACAGCGCGGTCATGCGGGTCCGCCGCGCCGAGGGAAACCAATAGGTCAGATAAAGCAGAATGCCCGGAAAGAACCCGGCCTCCGCCATGCCGAGCAGCATGCGGGCGAGATAGAACTCGGCCGGCGTGCGGACGAACATGGTTGCCGCCGAAACCGCTCCCCACCCGACCATGATCCGAAGCAGCGTCTTGCGCGCGCCGATCCGGTCCAGCAGCATGTTGCTCGGAATCTCGAACAGGATGAAGCCGACGAAGAAGAGGCCGACCCCGATTCCATAGGTGACTTCCGTGAAGCCGAGATCGGAGCGCAGGTGGAGCTGCGCGAGCCCGATATTCGTGCGGTCGATGTAGTTGGCTATGTAGCACAGTAGGATGAACGGCATCAGGCGCCACGCCACCTTGCGGTAGATCGCATCCCGGGCGCGAGTTTCGTCCGCTTGCATCGCCACGGCGGCGGCGTGGGCCATCCGATCCTCCCTGCTCGCACCGCCGATCGCTGGCGGCTTCGGTGTTGTTACTATCAACTTGGTGTTGCTATTGTCAACCCACCGCGATTCCGACCATATATCACGTCCGGGCATGACGTGCCTCGCGCGGGAGTTTTTCGATGCAGGGCGGACAAGTGAGGCGGCGTGTGCAAGCGGGGGGCCGGGAGCCTCTCACGATCAAGGATCTGCTGTCTTACAAGATCAGCCGCACCGCCAATGCGATGTCGCGCAGCGCCGCCCTCCGGTATCAGCAGTTCGGGGTCAGCCTACAGGAATGGCGGACAATCGCCCTGCTGGCGGCCGAGGCGCCGATGTCCCTCAACGAGCTTGCCCGCGCCGCCGGACTGGATAAAGCGCAGATGAGCCGGGCGGTTTCGGCGCTCGTAGAGCGAGGCTTTGTTCTCCGCAAGGAGTCGGAAGCCGGCGGACGCGCCGTGGAAATCTCCCTAAGCCGGCGCGGCGAGGCGCTCTACAAGGAACTGATCGCGGCCGCTCGCGAGCGCGATGCGGCTTTCCAGGCTTGCCTCAGCGAAACGGAGCACGCCGTTCTCGAAGGCGCGCTGCGCCGCCTGCAATCCGTCGCGCGAGCGCTGTCCGAAGCGACCGGATCGAGCCCTCGCGTGCGCGGGAAGGGCCGGCAGGCGGGAAAAGTGAGTTGACATAGTCAACTTGAGCCGATACGAGGCGTTCGCGGCGCCAGACCGCATGGGAGCGAGGGGCGATGTCCGAGCCAGTCACGATATGCGAGTGCTTCGCCCGGGACGGGCTACAGCACGAGACGGTCATGCTGTCCGCCGCCGACAAGATCGCGCTCATCGACGCTTTCACCGAGGCCGGTTTCCGGCGCATCGAGGCGACCAGCTACAGCCATCCGGATCGCGTTCCCGCCTTCCGCGACGCCTCCGAGGTGCTTGCCGGCATCCGCCGGCGGGAGGGTGTCTACTACAAGGCGACCTGCCCGAACCCGCGGGCGATCCGCCGGGCGGTCGCGGATCTCGAGGCGGGCCGGGGCGCGAACGAGCTCAGCCTGCTCGTCTCCGCGACCGACAGCCACACCGAACGCAATCTGCGCACCACGCGCGCCGCGCAGTGGGAGAGCGTCGCCGAGATGGTGCGGCTCGCCGGCGGCCGCTTCCGGCTGGTGGGCGTGATCTCGATGGCGCTCGGCTGCGCATTCGAGGGCAAGGTCGATCCGGGCGTCGTCATCGCCGACGTGCAGCGCTTCGCCGCACTCGGGGTCGAACTCGTCTCCATCGGCGACACAACGGGACTCGCCTCGCCGACGAGCGTGCGCGCGCTGTTCCGCCGCATCTTCGCTGAAGTTCCGGGCGTGATCCCGGTGGCGCATTTCCACAACACGCGCGGCACCGGGCTCGCCAACTGCATCGCCGCGCTGGAAGCGGGCTGCCGCTATTTCGACAGCGCTTTCGGCGGCGTCGGCGGACATCCGGCGGCAGATTCAGTACGGCGGCGGATTTACCGGCAACGTTGCCACCGAGGATTTGGTGAACCTGCTCGAAGCCGAAGGGTTCGCCACGGGACTCGATCCGGACGCGCTGCTCGCGGCGTCCCGGGCGTGCGAGCGAGCCCTCGGGCGCGAGCTGCACAGCATGGTCGCCCGATCCGGTTTTGGACTGTGGGCGCAACGGAGCCTCGAACATGTCTGACGTATTGCTGACCGAGGATCGCGGTGCGGTCCGCATCGTACGGATGAACCGGCCCGACAAGCTGAACGCGCTGAACACGGCGCTGACGCAAGCGCTGCTCGACGCGCTGGAAGCGGCGGATCAGGACGAAGGGGTCCGTTCGATCGTTCTCGCGGGCGCCGGGCGCGGCTTCTGCGCGGGCGCCGATCTCTCGGAATTCAAGGATCTCACGCCGGAGCGCCAGCATTTGGTCGTGAAGCGCGCCGATCTGACGTGCCGCACGCAATCCATGCTGCAAAAACTCGGCAAGCCGATCGTCTCCGCCGTACAGGGCTCGGCGGTCGGCGGCGGCGCGGGGCTCGCGATCGGCTGCGACATGATGGTCGCGGGCAGCGATCTCAAATTCGGCTACCCGGAACTGAAGCATTCGATCGTCCCGGCGCTGGTGATGACGGGGATGCAGCGCCAGCTCGGCCGCAAGATCGCTTTTGAGCTCATCAGCCTCGGCCGCCTACTGAAGGCGGAAGAAGCGCACGCGCTCGGCCTGGCCAATCGCGTCGTTCCGCCGGATCGCGTGCTGGACGCGGCACTCGAGATCGCAGAGGCATGGGCACGCGCCAACCCGCTGGCGATGCAGGCCGCGAAGAGCCTCTTTTACCGTGTCGCCGACCTGCCGTACGATGCGGCGATGGCGGCCGGCCGCGACGTGAACGCGCTGATGCGCGGCTTCCGGGAGTCCGGCCGGTGAAGCCGCTCGCCGGAATCCGCATTCTCGACTTCTCGCGCGTGTTGGCCGGGCCGATGGCGACGCAGATCCTCGCCGAACTCGGAGCGGAGGTCACGAAGATCGAGCGACCGCGCACGGGCGACGAGTCCCGGAGTTTCGAGCCGAAGCTGCCAGAGGGCGAAAGCGCCTACTTCTTCGCCTTCAACCGCGCCAAGCGGTCCATCACGCTGAACCTTAAATCGGCGCGCGGCCAGGAGATCGCCCGCGCGCTGGCGGGGAAGGCCGATGTCGTGCTCGAGAATTTTCTGCCGGGCGAGATGGAGAAGCTTGGCCTCGGCTACGCACTTTTGTCCGAGTTGAATCCGCGGCTGATCTATGTGTCCAATACGGGCTTCGGTCAGACTGGCCCGTACCGCGACCGCAACGGCTATGACACGATCTTCCAGGCGCTGTCCGGCGTCATGGCGCTCACCGGCTATCCCGACGCGCCGCCCGCGAAGGTTGGCCTGCCATTCGCGGATCTGACATCGGGCCTGTGGATCGCTATCGCAATCCTCACGAGCCTCATCGGACGCAACGCCAGCGGCCGGGGCTGCTATGTCGACATGGCGATGATGGACGCGCAGGCGAGCCTGTTGACGATCGCCGCCGCGCGCCTCTTCGCGCTCGACCAGGACCCACAGCGCACGGGGACCGAGCATCCGGGACGGGTTCCCTCCGCCGCGTTCGAGTGCCGGGACGGCGGGTGGTTGCACGTCAGCGGCAGCGATCAGCATTGGGAGGCGATCTGCGCCGTGCTCGGGCTCGACGATCTCGCCCGCGACGGCGCCCTTGCGACAAATGCGGGGCGCGTCGCCCAGCGCGGCCGGGTGATGGATGCTATGCGACGGGCGATCGGTTCGCGAGGCCGTGCGCCGCTTGCCGAGGCGCTGCGGGCGCGCGGCGTGCCGGCGGGAGAGGTGAACACCGTTCGTGAAATCCTGTCCGATCCGCACATGCAGGCCCGCGAGATCGTGGGCACGTTCCGGCATCCGCGCGAGGGCGCCTTCCCTGCCCTGCGCAATCCGTTGCGCTTCGAGGGCTTCGACAATCCGGCGATCGGCACGCCGCCGCTGCTCGGGGGCGACACCGATGCAATCCTGCAAACCGAGCTCGGCCTTGATGCGGCCGCCATCGCCGGGCTGCGCGCCGAGGGAGTGATCTGACATGGACGAATCTCCCGTTCTTCTCCAGCAAGAGGACGGCATTGCGCGTGTGCGGCTGAACCGCCCCGGCGCGCGCAACGCCCTCGATCTGCCGATGTGCCGCGCCCTGCGCGAAATTTTCGAGAAGCTGGACGGCGATGCGAACGTGCGAGTCGTGCTGCTCGACGCGGCCGGCCCGGTGTTCTGCGCCGGGGCGGATTCTCAAGGAGCGGCAAGGCAAGGACGAGGCGTGGGTGCGGCAGCGCCGCCTTGCCTCCTTCGCCGCCTACGAGGCTATCGAGCGGTGCAGCAAGCCGGTGGTCGCGATCGTGCAGGGTCCGGCCATCGGCTCGGGCGGCGAGATCGCCATGGCTTGCGACTTCATCGTCGCGTCGGACTTTGTCACGTT
The DNA here is from genome assembly GCA_963808965.1 of uncultured Alphaproteobacteria bacterium. Lineage (GTDB taxonomy): Bacteria > Pseudomonadota > Alphaproteobacteria > Acetobacterales > Acetobacteraceae > CAWEHU01. The sequence goes on along the minus strand of CAWEHU010000030.1, from coordinate 129,952 downwards.
CCGCTTTCCCGAACCGCAATGGGGAACGGTGGGCGCGACGCAACGCCTGCAACGGGTCATCGGCAAGCGACGCGCGAAAGAGTTGCTGTTCACCGGCCGCACCATGCCGGTCGAGGAAGCCTATGCGCTCGGCCTCGTCGCCCGTGTGGTTCCCGCGGACGAGCTGCCTGCGAGCGCCGAGGCGATAGCTGCGACGATCGCCAAGGCTCCGCCACTCGCGATGACGCTTACCAAACAAGCGGTCGATCTCGGGGAGGAGGTCGCGCTCACGACCGGTATTCGCATCGAATTGTCACACATCGAGCGCTGCCTTGCCGACGGCGAGTGGCGTCGCGGCGTCGAAAGCTTCGCGCGCGATGTCGGAGGCGGCAAATCGTGAAATCTCAGCACCATCTGTCCCCTGACCATCGCGGATGCGCTCGCCCGCGCTGTCGCGATCGCGCCCGATGTGGAAGCGATCGTCGCGTCCGATGGCCGCATCACTTATGCGGAACTCGACCGCGAGGTGACGCGGTTGCGCGCTGCGCTGGTCGCGGCGGGCGTGAAGCGGGGCGATCACGTCGGGCTCTGCCTCGGCAACAGCGTGCATTGGGTCTCCCTGTTCCTCGCCATCGGCTCGGCCGGTGCGGTCACGGTGCCAATCAATACGCGTTTCCGCGGTGAAGAGATGGCGTATGCCCTGCGGCAGTCGCGCGTGTCCCGGCTGTTCGTAGCGGATCGCTTTCTGCGCACCGACTTCATCGCCATGCTGCGCAATATCTGTCCCGGATTGGATACGGGCCTGCCCGATGCCGCGCTGCCCGATCTGCAAGAGGTGATCGTGCTGGGCGACGATGTCCCAGCCGCCGCGACGCCGTTCGCGTCCTTCCGCGCCGGCGGAGCGGGCGAGCCTCCGCCGGTGTGCAAGCCGGACGATTTGTTGCTGATCCAGTACACCTCCGGAACCACGTCGTTTCCGAAAGGCGTGCTGCTGACCCATACCAATATGCTGGCGAACGGCTTTTTCTCCGGTGGCCGCATGGGGCTCCGGATCGCCGACCGGTTTCACTCCGCGCGGCCGTTTTTCCATGTCGCCGGCAGCACGCTTTCGGTCCTGGCCTCGCTCCAGCACGTCGCGACGCTCGTGACGATGGACCGCTTCGAGGCCGGCGAAGCGCTGCGGCTGATGGAAGTGGAGCGCTGCACGCACTTCTCCGGCAACGATACGATGGCGCTGATGCTGCTGAACCATCCGGACCGCTCGCGGCGCAATCTCGTGCTGCGCGGAGCCTGGGCCGCGGCCTCGCCCGCGATCATGCGCCGCATCATCGACGAGTTGGGCGCGCGCGAATGCGTCGTTGGCTACGGGCTCTCCGAAGCCTCGCCCAACATCGCGCAATCCTGCTGGTGGGAGCCAGAAGAGGTCCGGGTGGCCGCGCGGATGCGGCCGCAGCCGGGCGTCGCGGTACGCATCGTCGGCGAGGATGGCGCGGATTGCCCACCCGGCACGCCGGGTCAGATCGTGGTGCGCGGCTGGAACGTGATGCGCGGCTATTTCGATAAGCCGAAGGAAACCGCGGAGGCCCTCTCGCCCGATGGCTGGCTGTCCACGGGCGATCTCGGGCGGCTCGGATCGGACGGCAGGCTGGAATTTCTCGGCCGGGCCAAGGACATCGTGCGCGTCGGCGGCGAGAACGTCGCCCCCGCCGAGATCGAGGACCTACTGCACCGGCATCCCGCCGTGCGACAAGCGGCTGTCGTGGGCGTGCCGGACGAGCGGCTGGTGGAAGTCGTCGCCGCGTTCGTTATCGCCAATGAGGGCCATGCCTGTGATCCGCAGGAGATCATCGGCTGGTGCCGCGAGCGCATGGCCGGGTTCAAGGTGCCGCGCCATCTCTGGATCGTCGAAGATTTCGAGGCGATCGGCATGACTGCGAGCTCCAAGGTGCAGAAAAAACCGCTGGCCGCGCATGCGCGCAAGCTGCTCGGAATGGACACGCCGCGATGAAGATGGAAACGAACGTCACCCGCCTGCTCGGGATCGATCTGCCGATCGTGCAGGCTGGCATGTCCTGGGCTTCGTCCTGCTCGGCCTTGCCGCTTGCGGTGGCGCGAGCGGGCGGGCTCGGCGTGATCGGCGCAGGGCCGATGTATTTGCAGGATCTCGCGCGAGCGATCGACGAGGTACGGGCGGAAACCGACCGCCCCTTCGCGGTGAACATGCCGCTTTACCGGCCGGGTGCGGACGAAATTCTCGACCTGCTGATCGAGAAGCGCATTCCGATCCTGATTGCTTCGCAGGGCGGACCAAAACGCTATCTCGAGCGGTTCAAGGCGATCGGCACAATCTGCATCCACGTCGTCGCCGGGGTCGATCATGCGCGAAAGGCCGTGGATGCCGGGGTTGACGGCCTCATCGTAGTTGGCGGCGAAGCCGGGGGACACCCGCCTCCCGAGCTTGTCTCCACGCTCGTCATCGTGCGTGCGGTGGCTCGCGCACTCGGCGCGGACGTGCCGATCGTCGCATCCGGCGGCTTCGCGGACGGGGCAGGACTTGCCGCGGCGCTGTCGCTCGGCGCGGGGGCCGCGAATTTCGGTACACGCTTCATCGCGACGCCGGAGGCGAATGTCCATGATGCCTACAAGCGGGCGGTGATCGAGGCCGGCATTACGGGCACGCGCACGGTGGGCCGGGGCTTCGGCATGATCCGCATGCTGTCCAATGCGTTCGCGGATCGCATGCATGAAATGGAATCGGCGGGTGCGCCGCCCGAGGATCGCGGCGCGGTTTTCAAGAAGAGCTCGCTGAAAATGGCGGCGCTCGACGGCGACGTCGCGGAAGGCAAGGTCGAAGCGGGTCAGGCGGTGGGATTGATCGACGATCTGGTGCCGGCGGGCGACCTTGTCCGGCGCATCGCCGAAGAATACCGCGCCGCCTTGGCGCGCTTACCGCAGGTGCAATGATGGTGTCCGCTATTCGCCATCAACTCGGAGGGATCATTGTCGCCATGAGCTTGCTGAGCGGCTCGCCGGGTCACGCCGCCGGAGTCGAGAGGACGCGCGTTCTCGTGCCCGCCGGCGACGCTCGGATCGATGTCATCGCTGAAGGACATGGCCCGCTGATCGTGATGCTGCCCTCGCGCGGCCGCGACTTGGAGGATTACGACGAAGTCGCAGCAGCGATTGCGGCACAGGGCTTCCGCGTGCTCCGTCCGCAGCCGCGCGGCATCGGCGCGAGCGTCGGCCCGATGGACAACCTCACGCTCCATGATTTCGCCCGCGACGTCGCGGCGGTGATCGAAGCGGAGAAGGACGGACCTGCGGTCATCGTCGGCCATGCCTACGGGAATTGGGTGGCGCGCATGACGGCGGTGGACCGCCCGGATTTGGTACGCGGCGTCGTCCTGGCCGCGGCTGCCGCCAAAAGCTTTCCACCCGAACTCAGTGTCGCCGTCACGAAAGTCGCGGATCCGGCGACGCCGGAAGCCGAGCGGCGTGTCTACCTGCAACAGGCCTTCTTCGCACCGGGCCATGATCCCTCGCCCTGGCTCACCGGCTGGTATCCGGCGGCGAGCCGAAGCCAGCGCGTCGCGGCGGACCGGACGCCACAGGCTGCGTGGTGGTCGGCCGGCCGGGCGCCGTTGCTCGATCTCCAGGCGGCGGATGATCCGTTCAAGCCGCCTTCGACCCGCGACGAGTTGAAGCAGGAATTCGGCGACCGCGTGACGATCGTGGTGATCCCGCACGCCAGTCACGCACTTCTGCCGGAAGAGCCGGAAGCGGTCGCGCGCGCTGTCGCGCAATGGGCGCGGACTTTGCCCTGAGTCCAACCGTGTCGTATCTGCCGCTGTGAGCGAGCTTCGCGGCTGACGTTCCCCTTGAGATCGAAAAAAATCATTGTGGGGTTCCGCGATACGCCGCCGGCGGGATGCAGCCGAAAGTCTCGCGGGCCTTTCGCCAACGCGATCTGCAACAGCAGCACCGGCCACCCGGCGCGCTGCCTTACCAATTGCCGCAGCTCGATCCCGCTGAGCTGGACCGGCCGATCGCGAAAGCGCAGGGCGAGCCCGCGGATAGCGACGCCACATTGCAGGAGGCCGCACCGAATTATCCGCAGCTCGTGCAACAGGTGACGCGAGCCGCGGATGTGCCTGCGCGCTCGAATGTTTCACACCTCCAGAACGCGATGCTGTCGCAGGAAGCCGAGCAGGGGTAGCAGCGGGAGGCCGAGGATCGAGAAGTGATCGCCCTCGATGCAATCGAACAGCTGGATGCCCGGCCCTTCCAGCCGGTACGCGCCGACGCTGCCCAGCACGCGCTCGCCCTCGGCCGCAAGATACCCCTCCAGCCAGGCGTCCGAGAACGAACGCATTCTGAGGCGGGGTTCCGCGATGTGATGCCAGAGCCTGGACCCGCCGCGTTGGCAAAGCACCGCTGTCACCAGCACATGCGTCTTGCCGCGGAGCGCGGAGAGCTGAGCACGGGCAGCCGCCAGGCTGTCCGGTTTATCGAACCAGTTTCCCTCGCAAACGAGAAGCTGGTCCGCGCCGATCACCATCGCGTCGGGTTCCCGCATCGCGACGCGCGCGGCCTTGAGTTCGGCGAGCAAGACGGCCGTATCGGAAGCGGACGCTCCTTCGGCGTGCGCGGACTCCTTGATCGCGGCCTCGTCCACATGCGCGGGCCGCGTCTCGAACCGGAGCCCGGCCGCTTCCAGCATCGCGTGCCGGGCCGAGGAGGCGCTTGCCAGAATGAGGCGCGGCTCGTCGCTCTGCATCGATCGCTCCATTCGTACCGGCCCCGCCCTTGACACCGGCCCCGCCCCGGTCTGCCATCCGGCCCCGTTTCGGAAGGGCAAGTTCAGGGTGCCGCAGCTATCACTCCACTCGCCGGTTGGCGACCTCACCGTATCGGAGGAGGACGGCGCGATCGTCGCGGTCGACTGGGGCTGGGGCCGGGACCAGACGGAAACTGCGCTGCTCGCCGCCGCCCGCGATCAGCTGCACGCCTATTTCGATCAGCAATTGGAGCGGTTCGACCTGCCGCTCGCGCCCGCGGGCACCCCCTACCGCCTCCGCGTATGGCAGAGCCTGCGCGAGATCGGTTATGGGGATACCCGTAGCTACGCCGACATCGCCCGGCTCGTGGGCGGCAGTGCGCGTTCCGTCGGGCAGGCGAGCGGCGCCAATCCGATCCCGATCATCATCCCGTGCCATCGCGTCCTCGGCCGCGCGGGGCTGGGCGGCTACTCCGGGGCCGATGGGCTCGCGACGAAGCGCGCCCTGCTCGCCCTCGAAACCCGGCCAGGGCCGACCATCTACGGCGCCACGCTCCCGCTTTGGGCGGCGACCTGACCTGCGCCACGGAGAACAGCATGACCAAGGCCATCCGCATCCACGCCTATGGCGGCCCCGAGGCGATGCAGTGGGACGATGTGCCCACGCCCGAGCCGGGACCCGGCGAGGCATTGGTCCGGCATGAGGCGGTCGGCCTCAACTACATCGACGTCTATTTCCGCACCGGGCTCTACAAGGCCCCGAGCCTCCCCGCGACGCTCGGCATGGAAGCGGCGGGCACGGTTTCGGCGGTCGGACCGGGTGTCGCGGACATCGCGGTCGGGGACCGTGTCGCTTACGCCATGGGACCGATCGGCGCCTACGCGACGGAGCGGGTGATCGCCGCCGACCGGCTCCTGAAGCTTCCGGACGGGATCGACTTCAAGACGGCCGCCGCGATGATGCTGCAAGGCATGACCGCGCAGTATCTGATCCGCCGCACCTATCGCGTAAAGTCCGGCGACACGATCGTGGTCCACGCCGCCGCGGGGGGCGTCGGGCTGATCCTGTGCCAGTGGGCGAAGCATCTCGGTGCCAGCGTCATCGGCGTGGTTTCCACCGAGCAGAAGGCGGAGCTCGCGCGCGCACACGGCGCGGCCCACACCGTGATCGGGCATACGCACCTGCCGGAGGAGGTCAAGAAACTCACGGGCGGCGCGATGGTGCCCGCGGTGTACGACAGCGTCGGCAAGGACACGTTCGTGGCGAGCCTCGACTGCCTTGCCCCGTTCGGGCTCATGGTCAGTTTCGGCAACGCCTCGGGGGCGGTGCCGCCCTTTGACCTCGGCATCCTCTCCGCCAAGGGCAGCCTCTACATCACCAGGCCGACGCTCGCGACCTACACCGCGAAGCGCGCCGATCTCGAAGCGACGGCGCGGGATCTGTTCGAGGTCGTGCAGAGTGGCGCGGTGAAGATCGAGGTGAACCAGACCTTCCCGCTGAAGGACGCCGCGGCGGCGCATCGGGCTTTGGAAGCCCGGCAGACGACCGGGAGCACCGTACTGCTCCCCTGACCGCGCGTGGCCGGCCCCGCTCCCGCGCCGGCGGCCGAAGCGCCCCGCCTGCGCGCGCCCATCTCCTCCCGCACGCGACTTACCGCGCTTATCGTCGCCTGCGCACTGTTCATGCAGAACCTCGATTTCGACCGTGATCGCGACGGCGCTGCCGACGATGGCGCGCGCCTTCGGGTCCGATCCGGTGCGCATGAACGTGGCGCTCACGTCCTATATGCTGAGCCTCGCCGTGTTCATCCCGGCGAGCGGCTGGGTCGCCGACCGATACGGCGCGCGCACAGTGTTTCGCGCCGCGATCGCGGTGTTCACGCTCGGCTCGATCCTGTGCGCGATGGCGAACGGCCTCGTGTTCCTGGTCGCCGCGCGGATCGTGCAGGGGCTCGGCGGGGCGATGATGATCCCGGTCGGGCGACTCGTGCTTCTGCGGAGCGTCGCTAAGCACGAGCTGGTCGCCGCGATGGCATGGCTGACCGTGCCGGCGCTGATCGGCCCGGTGGTCGGGCCGCCGCTCGGGGGCATGATCGTCACCTACACGTCCTGGCGCTGGATTTTCTACATCAACGTGCCGATCGGGGTGATCGGCATGCTGCTCGTGACGCTATTCGTGGAGGACGTGCGCGAACCCGCGCCGGGCCGCTTCGATTGGGCCGGACTCTTTTTGTCCGGCGTCGCGCTCTCGATGTTGATGTTCGGATTCGACACCGCCGGGCGAGGTGTCGTTCCGCCGCTCGCGACGGTGGCGATGATCGCGACCGGGCTCGCCTCCGCGTTCGGGTATTGGCGACATGCGCGCCGGCATCCGCAGCCGCTGTTGGATCTGGGCCTGATGAGCGCGCGCACCTTTGCCGTCTCGGTTTGGGCGGGCACGCTGTTCCGTATCGGTATCGGCGCGATCCCGTTCCTCTTGCCGATGATGCTGCAACTCGGCTTCGGCGACACGGCCGCCCAGAGCGGCGCCGTCACGTTCGCGAGCTCGGCGGGCGCGCTGGTGATGAAGCCGGTGGCGCAAACCGTGCTCGGCCGCCTCGGCTTTCGCGACACGCTGGTTTGGAACGCGGTCCTCTCCGCGGTGCTGCTCGGGCTTTGCGCCGCGTTCCGGCCGACCTGGCCCGCGTTCTGGATTTATCTCGTGCTGCTGTCCGGCGGCTTCTTCCGCTCGCTGCAATTCACCGCTTACAACACGCTCGCTTACGCCGAGGTGCCGCGGCCGCAGATGAGTGCGGCCACGAGTTTCTACAGCACCGCGCAGCAACTCGGGATGACGGCGGGTATCGCCGCGGGCGCCGCCGCGCTCGAGATCGCGATGCGGGTCCGCGGCGATGCGCAGCCGGAGCTGCCCGATTTCAGCATCGCCTTCCTCGCGGTCGCCTTCGCCTCCCTGCTCGCCGCTCCGATGAGCGCCTTTATGCCGCGGGATGCTGGGGAGGATCTGACGGGCGCGCGAAGGGGAAGGTGAAGGGGCGTTGGGGTGTCGGACATGGATGGAGGCGGCCGTATGAGTTCCGCTACTCTGGCGATCAAATTGAAAGGGATCAGAGTTGAGCGCCAAGAAGAGGGACGGTTCTTTCGGGCTGGATGCTCCTCAGGTCGCCCGAGATCGACTGGGAGCTGGCCCGAAGGCGCGTTCTTCACGACCTGCGATCCGACTTTATCTGGGCGCCCACATGCAGTTCATCTATCACCGCGCCGGCAGCGAGCTAATTGCCGGGATTATGTCCGAGCTCGTTGCCCGGTACTTTCAGTCCGGAGTTCCGCTCACCATCGAGGTGCCTAAATCCTTCAGGATTATAGTCCGCGACAGTTCGCCGCAGTTGGGGCCGAGCTTTACGCGTCCAGGCAAGTGCACTACCTCCGAAGGACAGAATTTTTTACCAGGCCCTCGCTGATCAGAGTGCGCTCGTCATTGAGGAGAAGACGGACCGGGACAGGTCCTTCAGCCACCGACTGGCTCCGTCTGATAGCGAGGCAATGTTCCTGTCGAACCGTAAGTGCTGGAGCGATCTCCAGGACGCGCTCAAAACTCATGTGCAATCTGGGCGATTTAGGACATTTTGAGGCTCGACATCGCCGATTATTTCGGATCAATCAATCAGCACATCCTCATCAATACGCTAAAGGGTAACGGAGTTGACCCGACTCTGTGTGACCGGTTGGAGTTGCTCCTTCTAAGCTACACCGGGCAGAGAAGCTCGAAGGCATCCTCCAAGGCATCTACCCGATCGGACCTGTTCGGCGCTTTCTATATGCATCCGATCGACCGTTTCTTCGACGACAACGAGATTGCCGCAGCGCGATATGTTGATGACATCTACGTCTTCATCGAAAGCGTTGATGCCGCCGACAGAGCAATGAGATTCTTAATTCCGGAGCTCGATCCTACGATCTCGGGCTAAACGAGATGGAATCCAGGATTATGCCCACCTCCGCCCTCTTTACAGAGGACCGAATCTCGAGGCGCTGTTCTCCGCGGCCATCGACGAAGTCGCCGACCAATTGACTGAAGAAGATACCGAGGAGGGCTACGGCTTCCAACGGGAGTGGGACGAGGAAGAGGGGGATGACGCGGACCTAGAGCTTGAGGCGACCAAGTCACTATTTGACTCCATCAAGAGCTTCCCCGGGCATGAGGAGAGCATCGAGCGGTTCTGTCTCCCGCTTTTTACGAAGGCAAATTCCGATCACGCTGTTGCCCACGTTTTGAATGCCCTCAAAAGGCGGCCATCCATGACTTCAATATCTACGCCGCCTATCTCGGCAAATTCGTAAGCGAAACGGAGGACATTGAGAGTTTCCTCGTGAACCTGCTGCCCGACTGGGACCTCTTTGACTGGCAGAAAATGTGGATCTTGGCCGCGCTCAACCAAGTCTCTAAGGCGAAAGACTTGTCGGTTCGGATAGCCACAAACCTGCTAACTGATGGGAATTGGCACGACGCCTTGCGGGCAGTCGCGGCCATCTATGTCGGACGCTTCGGCGACCCAGCCCGACGCAAGGCTCTGTTTTCCATATATCCAAGGTGTCGGAATACGTGCAGCTCGCGATCTACCTTTCCTCCCGAGACTGGCCAACCGTGGAGCAAAGGAATGCCCGTTTGGCTTGGGGAAAGTCATGGCACGTTGCACAAGCTTATGACAAAGGGGCTCAGCACCAGGTAGCTGATGTTCCTCCCGCACGGGCTCGATTTCGATATTGCGTACAGACGCAAAACTCCGATGCGAATTCTGTGTTACGCCCGCTCGACTGTCGACAGTGCCGTGGTGCTACTTAATCAGCTTCAACACCTCCCGGAACTCCGGCCGGTCCGCGTCGCCGAGCCATTCGAACATCGCCATCTCGGCGGTCACGATGTCCGCACCCAGCGCGGGCGAAGCGTGCGAGTGCCGCCTCCTTGCTCTCCGCCCGCCGTGAACCGACCGCGTCGCGCACCACGGCGACCTCGCGGCCCATCGACAATAATCCGAACGCGGTCTGCAACACGCAGACATGCGCCTCGCAGCCGGTCAGCAGCACGGTCCCAGGCCGCGCCATGACGGCATCCGTCAGACGCGGATCGCGGCAAGCATCGAACGCGGCTTTTGCAATCGTTCGCTCGGCGACCCCGGCGAGCGCTGGCACCACCGGGCCGAGGCGGTCGGGAAGCTGCTCGGTTGCCAGCACCGGCACGCCGAGCCGCCGCGCTGCCAGCGCAAGCCGTCGTGCCTGCTCGACGGCAGCCTCGCCCGCCGTCGATGGCCGGGACTAGCCGCTCCTGAAAGTCGATCAGCAGCAGCACCGAGGCATCCGCGCGAAGCAGAGCGGGAGTCATCCGGCCAAATCTCCATTCTTCCAAATCTGCGCTCTGAGGCCCGTCACCGGTTCACCTGTTCGCTTTCCGGCACGTCCTCGTCCGGGCCGACGTAGAGCGCCGCGCACTCCGCATCGAGCACGCCGCCGCTGAGCGTGATGTCATCGCGGAACGCATCGGTGATGAAGTCCATGGTATCGAGATGCCGGTCCTCGAAATACATCTCGTGAACTTGCCGCCGGCTCGCGCCGTACACGATGCGGTCGATCTTCGCCCAGATCGACGCCATGCTGCACATCCCGCACGGTTGCAAGGTGGAATAAAGCGTCGCACCCCGCAGTTCCGAAACTTGCAGCCGCGCGCAGGCGCGACGGATCGCCACCACTTCCGCGTGGGCCGTCGGATCGAGGCGCATGTCCACCTCGTTGTGCCCCTCGCCCACGATCTGGTCATCCAACACGATAACGCAGCCGATCGGATTGGCGCCTGGCTTGCACTCCCCTTCGCGCGCAAGCGCGATGGCGCGCCGCATGAAGCGGGCGTCAAGCTGCGAATCAGCCTTCATCGCTTGGCTTCGTTCGACGCCGGCTCCCTGGTGGCGACCACCTTCGCCATGCCTCCCACGTAAGGGAGGAGCCGCACCCCTCCCCTGCACTCGGTCCGATTCGCGGCCCAGATTTGCAGGGGAGGGATCTCCGTGGAATAGCCTGAACGCACTTCAGAGCGAGGCGATACCTCGAAGCGTGATTAGGCCGATTTCTGGCCGGCCTTTTGAACGATCTCCTTGATCTCGTCCATCGCTTCGGTGAAGCGCCTGTTGAGCAATCCCAGAGCCTCACCGTTCGACTTCTGGATCAGATCGCTCAACTCCTTCATGTTGGCGACCGCGCGCTCGTAAGCCTTCTTGAGCAGCTCGGCTTGCTTGGCCGCCTTGGCCTGGGGCGCTTCGGCGCTCGCCAGCGACTTGAGGGTCTCGCTCATTTCCCCCATCGTCTGCTGCATGATTTCCATGTGACGGCGCGCGACGGCCTGAGCGCCTTCAAGCGCGACGCGATTGGCGGCAGACAGAGTCTCCATGTTGCGGCGATGCGCGGACAGGAAGGCGTCCATATCCGGCATGTTCGGCAGCTTCATCTCGGAAAAGAACTTCGTGAAATCGGTATCGCCGCTCCAAGACATGCTGCTGGCTGGCTTGTTTGATTCGCTCATGGTCGGTTTCCTCTCGTGATCGACTGCTGCTCGAAGCGGAGCAACCGAAGGCGGCTCTAGGTCAGCTCGAAAGTCCTACCGGGTTGGTCTTGACGGGGCAATCCTCCCGGCCCCGCTCGTTGCACACGTAAGCCTAGACGACAGGTGGCGGTGATGGCGGCGGCTCGGGCGGCATATCGATCGGCGGTTCCGGCGGCTGCTCCGCCGTCGTGCTGGTTCTCGGAACGATCGGCACCTCCGCCGCCGGCGAGGGTGGTGTCGTTGCCGACGAGGGCTCCGGCGTGGGAGCGCCCGTCCCTGTCCGGAGCGCGGAAGGAAGCCATTGGGCAGCCTGTCCGGCGCGATCGAGCGCGTGGTCCAAGGCCGACATGGTCGCCGACATGTCGGGACTTTCGTCATGGCGCCAGGTGCGGATCGCCCATAGCCAAACCGCGACGAGCCCGTTCGCGTGCAACCGGCCGTTGATCCCGCCGGTGTCGATTCCCGCAGCATCGAGCAGCCATCTCATGCTGCGTCGCGTCGCGAGCGCGAGCAGGAGCGCGGTGTCCGGCTCGGCCGGAAGCGCGTGGAGCAATGCAAGAACGCCAGCCCGATGCGCCTGCAACACGTCGAAGCGACGCATCAGCATGTCGAAGAGCCGGTCGCGCATCGAGCCGTCGGTCGCCGACTGATCCACGGCCGCCTGATCGGCGAGCACACCGAAACGAAGCAGGATCGCCGCGCGGCCTGGGAAACGCGCACGCGCACGCGGCAGCGGCAGACCGGCGGCGCGTGCCGCCTCAGCGACGCTCACGTGCCGCCAGCCGTGGCGGCCAGCGAGATCGAACGCGGAGGCGATCAGAGCTCTGTCGAAGTCGCTGTCGTCCATACGAAAGAAGATAAGCAACGGCAGGCGTGTTGCGAGTCTCTGTCCGCCACTCGGAGCAGAAGTGCAGCTCGCCAATTCCCGTGATCGCGCGGTCGCCGCCGCGATTGCGCGGCCCATCAGCGCCGGCCAGGCATCGTCGGCCATCAGGACCGCGAGCGCCCGTTGCGGTGGTGCCGTTCGGGCTCGTGACGGCCCGGCGCAACTCCGAGGCATGCGCCTCGCTGGCGGCCAGCAGAGCCCCGGAGCCCGCCACGGTCTGCCTCGCCAGGATGCGCGCGAGCTCGGCAGGAATACCCTGCTCGATTGCCGCCTTCTCCAGCACCTCGACGAGCAGGAACACATAGGCCGGGCCGCCTCCCGAGACGGCCGTGACCGGATCGAGCAGGCTCTCGTCCTCCACCCAGGCCACGGTGCCAATCGCTTGCAACAATCGGTCGCACAGCTCCCGTTGCTCCGGCGTGACGCCCTCGCCTGCACAGGCAACGGTGATCCCTTGCCGAACCGCCGCCGGGGTATTCGGCATCGCGCGCACCAGGGCCGCACCGGCGCCCAGCATCTTTCGGATAGCTCCGACCGTCTGCCCCGCCATGATCGAGAGGAACACGGCGCGCCCCACGAATCGGGCATAGACTGGGACCGCCTCAGGGGCGCTCTGCGGCTTCACCGCCAGCACCACCGCTTCCGGGGCGAAGCCGGGCGGTATCGCCCCAGCATCCGCAATCACCCGGAGGTCGGGTCCAGCCAAGCGGGCCGCCTCGGGCGCCGGGTCGACGACAATCGACGGGGCCAGGCCACGCTCCCGCCAGCCGGCCAGCATGGCCCCGCCCATCCGGCCACAGCCGACCAGGAGGATGGGCGGAATGGAACCAGGCATGAGCGGCGGGTTCACGCCTCCCCGACGCACTCCAGCATGGCGGCCTGCAACGCTTCGGCGGGCGCCTTGCCGCCCCAGAGCACGAACTGGAAGGCGGGAAAGAACCGCTCGCACTCGGTTATGGCGATGTCGACCATATCTTCGAGGCTTTCGGCCGAGGCGCCGGGGGCACCGCGCAACAGGACGGCGTGGCGAAAAACCGGCATCCCGTCATCGCTGTCCATCCCGAAATGGCCGATCCACAGGCGTTCGTTGGCGAGCGCCAGCAATTCATAGAGTGCCGCACGACGGCGTTCCGGCACTTTCAGGTCGAACGCGCAGGTGAAGTGCATTGCGCTGATCTCGTGCGACCAGCTGAAGTAGAGCCCGTAGTCGCACCACTTACCGGGCGCTTCCGCGGCCATTTCGGATTCGCTGCGCCGGTCGAAGGCCCAGTCGTTCGCGGTGACGATCTGCTCCATGATGTCGAGCGGGTTGGTGGCTCGTTCCTGATGGGTGCTGAGGGCTGTCATGTGCAGATCTCCCGTCTGGAGGAGGGCCGGGGTGGGATTTGGGCAGGTCTTTGGGGCGAAACTCCGTCCTCCTTCGCGGTCGCCAAAGCCCAAGTTAGGAACCCCGTGATATGGGGTTCAGAATTGAGGACACCACGAAAATTAAACTACTGACCGGCAATGCCACGCCGCAAGTGAGGACTGTCACAAAAGCCTCCCTTTCCGCCCCGGTTCCTGCGGCTGCATTCATCCGGGCGGCTTGAGCGCCGCTCCGGGCAGGTTCTGCTCGGGGGGCGGCGGCGCTTCCAGGGCACTCACCCGCGCTTCGAGGGCGGCGAGCCGGGCTTGTAGCTCTCTCACGCGAGCCTCGGCCGCCTCTTGCCCGGCCCGGGCATTGGCGGCCAGCTCCTGCACGGCCTCCATTTCCGACCGCCGCACCAGTTCGAGCTTCCGGATCGTCTCGTCGACCCGCGCCCGGATGACCGCCTCGGCCTCCTCCCGGATGCCGGCGATGGCCGAGAGTGCGCCGCCGGCCACCCCGGCCAGGTCGTCGAAGATGCGTGGGCGTTCGGTCATGAAGGCAAGCTCCTGCATCGGTGTCGGCGGAGCCCCGGCTTTCGCCGGGTAGACCACGACCGTATAACCCCGCGCCATGATCATGGTCACCGGCGGCGCCGGATTCATCGGGTCCAATCTGCAGGCCGCCCTCGCGCGGCGCGGCGAACAGACCGTGATCGTCGACCGGCTCGGCGACCAGGACAAATGGCGCAATCTCGCCAAGCACCCCCCGGACGGCATCGTCCACCCCGACGCGCTCGATGGGTACCTCGCGGTGACTCGGAAGCCCGAGGCGATCGTGCATTTAGGGGCCATCAGCGAGACGACGGCGCGCGACGGCGATCTGGTCTGGGCCACGAACGTCGAATTGCCGCTGCGGCTCTGGCGGTGGTGCGCGACCCGTGGGGTGCGCTTCATCTATGCTTCCTCCGCAGCCACGTATGGCGACGGGAGCGCGGGCTTCGACGATTCGGGCTCGATCGCCGCCTTGAGCCGCTTGCGGCCGATGAACCTGTATGGGTGGACCAAGCACGTTTTCGATCTCCGGGTCGCCCGCATGATCGAGGCCGGGGAGCCGTGCCCGCCACAATGGGCCGGACTCAAGTTCTTCAACGTCTATGGCCCGAACGAGTACCACAAAGGCCCGATGATTTCCGTCGTGAAGGTGAAGCACGACGAAATCGCGGCAGGCGGGCCGGTCCGGCTATTCCGATCGGACCGGCCCGGACTTGCGGATGGCGAGCAACGCCGGGACTTCATCTGGATCGGCGACGTGGTCGAGGTGATGCTCTGGCTGCTCGACTCCCCCCGCGTAAATGGATTGTTCAACGTGGGAACCGGCCAGGCCCGCAGCTATCTCGACCTCGCGCGGTCGGTATGCCATGCGGCGGGCGCGGAGCCCCGCATCGAATTCATCGACATGCCCGAGAAGCTGCGCGGCCAGTATCAGTCTTTCACCGAGGCCCGGGCCGAGAAGCTGCGCCAGGCAGGCTACGACCGGCCGTTCACTCCTCTCGAAGAGGGGGTGCGGCGGTATGTCCAGGACTTCCTGACCCAGCCGGACCGCTATCTCTGATGCCTGTCCTGCTGTTCCCTCAATTCGACCCGGTCCTGGTGCAGATCGGGCCGCTCGCCATTCGCTGGTATGCGCTTGCCTATATCGCTGGGCTGGTTCTGGGCTGGCGCCTGATGCGCCGGCTGGCCCAAGCGGAGCCGGCGGTCGCCACGCCTCTACAAGTCGATGACTTTCTCACCTGGGCGACGCTCGGCGTCGTTCTCGGGGGCCGCCTCGGCTACGTGCTGTTCTATCAGCCGTCGCACTATCTCACCGACCCGTTGCAGGCGTTCGCTGTCTGGCAGGGGGGCATGAGTTTTCACGGCGGCGCGTTGGGCGTGATCGTCGCGACGGCCTGGTTCTGCTGGCGCCACCGCATTCCCGCACTCGGTTTCGGCGACCGTGTCGCGGTCTGCACCCCGATCGGGTTGGGGCTCGGCCGGGTCGCCAATTTCATCAACGGCGAGCTTTGGGGCCGGCCCGCGCCGGAATGGCTCCCCTGGGCGATGATCTTCCCGAACGGCGGGCCGGTTGCTCGCCATCCCAGTCAACTCTATCAGGCGATCCTCGAAGGATTAGTGCTGTTTTGCGTGATGTTCGCGCTTTCCCGCCGGGAGCGCCTGCGCGCGCGGTTCGGTTTCCTGACCGGGGCGTTCCTGATCGGCTACGGGATAGCGCGGATCATCGGCGAGTTCTTCCGTCAGCCCGACGCCTTTCTTGGCTTTCTCTATGCCGGGGCGACCATGGGGCAGTTGCTGTGCATCCCGATGCTGATCGTAGGTGCGTGGCTGATCTGGCGCAGCGAGCCCTATGCCCGAACGGCTTGATCGGTTCATGGCGCGAGCCAATGCCGCCTATTACGCTGCGGCCGACCCGTTCGCCGACTTCACCACGGCACCGGAAATCAGCCAGGTATTCGGCGAGGTTCTTGGGTTGTGGGCGGCAGTCGTCTGGGAGCTAATGGGCCGGCCGCGTCCGGTGCTTCTCGTCGAGGCCGGACCGGGGCGGGGTACCCTAATGGCGGACGCGCTGCGGGCGGTCGGTTCCGTGAGCCCCGGCTTCCGCGCCGCTCTCCGGCTGCATCTGATCGAGACCTCGCCCCGGCTGCGCCAGCTCCAGGCGGAGAAATTGCCCGATGCGGTATGGCATGAACTCGATCGACTTGCTTCCGGACGGTCCGCTTTTGCTGCTCGCGAACGAGTTCCTGGACGCGCTGCCGATCCGGCAATTCGTCCGGCACGGGGGCGCATGGAAGGAGCGATACGTCGAGCATGGCGAGTTCGTTGAAATTGAGACGGGAGGGGAACCCGCGGACGTTTCCGACGGAACCATCTTCGAAATCTGTGATCCCGCTCGCACCTTCGCTCATGCAGTCGGCACTCGGGTCGCACACGAGGGCGGCGCTGCCCTGTTCGTCGATTACGGCTACGAGGGGAGCGGCGCTGTGGATACCTTACAAGCCATTCGTGGCGCCGGCTTCGTGAACCCGCTGGACGAACCGGGTTCGGCCGACTTGACCGCCCACGTCGATTTCCAGGCCGTAGCGGCTGCCGCCCGTAGCGCGGGGGCTGCGGTCCACGGTCCGATTCCGCAAGGAATCTTCCTCGCCCGGCTCGGCCTATTTCAACGCACCGATCGGCTAGCGCGCGGGAAGCCGCCCCGCGAAGCCGCCTACCTGGTCGAAGCGGCCCGCCGTCTCGCCGAACCCGACCGCATGGGGCGGCTGTTCAAGATCCTGGCCATCTGCCATCCCGCTCTACCCTTGCCACCCGGATTCGAGCCGGAGGCGACCGGCCGATGATGCAGCCGAATAGCTCTCCCGAACCCCTTACCGCGCCGCATCTGCCGGCCCGGCACGGCTTCTTCACCCGTGCCGGAGGCGTTTCCGGCGGACCGTTCGCAAGCCTCAACTGCAACCTCTCGGGGCAGGACTCGCGCGAGGCCGTACTGAACAACCGGGCGCGAGCCGCGCATGCGCTCGACACCGATCCCCACCGCCTGCTCGGGCTAACTCAGGTGCACGGGGCGGAAGTGGTCGTCGTGACCGAAGCGTGGGTCGCCGGAACAGGACCGCGGGCGGACGCGATGGTGACCGACCGCCCCGGCCTCGCGCTCGGCATCATCACGGCCGACTGCGCACCGATCCTGCTCGCCGACCCAGAGGCGGGGGTGATCGGCGCGGCGCACGCCGGCTGGCGGGGCGCGATGATGGGTGTGCTGGAGGCGACTGTCGCGGCCATGGCCGGATTGGGCGCGAGCCCAGCCCGAATCGCCGCCGCGATCGGCCCCTGCATCGGTCAGGCCTCGTATGAGGTTGCGGCGGATCTGCGCGAACTTGTTTTGGCCGGAGCGCCGGAAAACAGCCGCTTCTTCGCGAGCGGGGAACGCGAGGACCGATGGCAATTCGATCTCGGCCGCTACTGCGAGAGCCGCCTGATGCTCGCCGGTGTCGAACAGATCGAACGCATCGAGGCCGACACGGCGGCGGATGAAGCGCGGTTCTTCAGTCATCGCCGCCGCACCCTGGCGGGAGGCGGCCCGATCGGGCATCAGAATCTCGATCATCGGCTTGGCTGGCTGATGCCCTACCTCATCCTCCTGTTGCTACTCGCGCTCCTGACCTTGCTGGTGAGTTGTGTTCTCTAGGCTACTCCTCCTCCTCCTGCCTCTCCTCTTGACTGCTTGCGGCGATTTGCCGCGGCCGTTCCAAGGCGCGCCCGGTGCGATGGCCATGCGGCTCGCCAAGCCGCCGCCCCCGCGCCTTGCCGTTCCCGCTCCGACCGAGGCGCTTCTGTCGGACGAGGCGAGCCGTACCTTCGCCCTGGCTATGGCCGGCGATCTGCAAGCAGAGGAGGTGCCGGCCGTCGCGGTGCGTGTGCAGCCCGGCGACTGGCGGCTCGTAATGACCGCGGAGCAGCGCAACGGGGCGGTGATCCCGACCTATACCGTGCAGAATCCGAGCGGCGAGGCGCAGGGCACGGCGGAGGGGAAGCCGATCCCGGTGGCCACCTGGGCCAGCGCCACGCCGGGCACGCTCGAGCAGGCGGCAGCCGATGCGGCGCCCTCGATCGCTCAACTCCTGACCCGGATTCAGGCCGCCATCCAGCAGAGTGATCCGAATAGTCTGTACAACCGGCCGGCGCGGGTGCAGGTCGCCACGGTCACCGGCGCGCCTGGTGATGGAGACCAGGCCCTAACCAGCCAGATGCGCGAACATCTCTCGAAGCTGGGACCAGTCCTGCAGGATACCGCGAAAGGCGCGGATTTCATCGTGCAGGGGCAGGTTCGGACCGTGCCGATCGCCGGCAAGCAAATCCGGGTGGAAATCCAGTGGATCATCAAGGACGGCACCGGCGCGGAGCGCGGGCGGGTCGTCCAGCTTAACGAGGTCCCGGCTGGTTCCCTCAGCGGCTACTGGGGCGATGTCGCGGTCGCCGTAGCTCAAGAGGCGTCCGGCGGCGTGAAGGATGTGATCCTTACCCAGTCCGGACGAAGGTGACGGACGGGGTTCGTGGACATAGTATGGTCGCGTTGCTAGAAGGCGCGGCGCGGCCAGCGGCTTGCGCGCGGTCTGCCGGTCTCGGCCGAAAGCCGGCCGGCACCGGACGAACACCCTCTCTGGGGACCGCCCAGCATGAAGATCGTCGCCTGCAATAGCAACCGCCCTCTCGCCGACGCTGTTGCGGCGAAGCTCAACCTGCCGCTCACCCGCGCCGCCGTGCGCCGCTTCGCGGATATGGAAGTGTTCGTCGAAATCCATGAGAACGTGCGTGGCGAGGACGTGTTCGTCATCCAATCCACCTCCTACCCCGCCAACGACAATCTGATGGAGCTGCTGATTACGCTGGATGCGCTGCGTCGCGGTTCCGCGCGGCGCGTCACGGCCGTCATCCCGTATTTCGGCTACGCGCGGCAGGACCGGAAATCCGGCCCTCGCACACCGATCAGCGCCAAGCTGGTCGCGAATCTCATCACCGAGGCGGGCGCCAACCGCGTGCTGACGATGGATTTGCACGCCGGTCAGATTCAGGGATTCTTCGACATCCCGGTGGACAATCTCTACGCCGCGCCGTTGTTCAGCCGCGACATTCAGGACAAGTACAACGGCCGCGACGTCATGATCGTGTCGCCCGATGTCGGCGGCGTGCTGCGCGCCCGAGCGCTGGCGACCCGGCTCAACTGTGACCTGGCGATCATCGACAAGCGCCGCGAGCGCGCCGGCGTGTCGGAGGTAATGAACGTGATCGGCGACGTGGAAGGGCGCGACTGCATCCTCGTGGACGACATCGTCGATTCCGGCGGTACGCTGTGCAATGCGGCGGCGGCGCTGATCGCCAACAATGCCCGCTCCGCCAGCGTCTACGTGACGCATGGCGTGCTGTCCGGCGGCGCGGTGGCACGCATCGCCTCGAGCCCGATCGAGATGATGACTGTCACCGACAGCATTCTCGCGACCGAGGCGGTGCGCGTCGCACACAACATTCGCCAGGTGACGATCGCGCCGTTGCTCGCCGAGGCGATGCGCCGGATCAGCGACGAAAGCTCCGTCAGCTCGCTGTTCGATTGAGGTTGGAGGGGAGCAGATGGACACGCCCATGCCGCCCGATCTGCCCGAACGGGTTCGCGTGCTGGAGGCGTTGTTCGAGCGCATGGACAAGCGCCTCAGTGAACTGAGCGCTGAGATCAGCGCTGTTAATGCCAACCTAACCGCCCGGATCGAGCACTTGAGCGGGCGGATCGAGCACTTGAACGGCCGGATCGAGTACCTGAGTGGGCAAATCAAAAACCTTCCCACGACCTGGCAAATGATTACCTACACGCTCGGTGCCCAGGTCACCTTCGCCGCCCTCTTGCTCGGAGCCTACAAGCTCGGCCACTAAGCGACATAGCGAGGAAACGCCATGAAGTTCTACTACTCCCCCGGCGCGTGCTCGATCGGCATTCATGTGCTGCTCGAGGAGCTCGGAAAACCGTACGAGGCCGTCGCCCTCAACTTCAAGGAGGGCGAGCAATACAAGCCGGAATTCACCAGCATCAATCCGAAGTCCAAGGTTCCGACTCTCGTGCGTGACGACGGCTCGGTCCTGACCGAATTCCCCGCCATCGCCTATTGGCTCGCACGTGCCAACCCCGACAAAAAATTACTGCCAGACGATCTGGAAGCAGAGACGCGCGCCCTGGAGGCGATGGATTACGTTGTCGCGACCGTGCACATGCAGGGCTTCAGCCGCATCTTCCGGCCCACGAATTTCAGCCCGAATCCCGAGGACGAGGAAAAGGTGAAGGCGCGCGGGCGCGAGATCTTCGAGAAGGGCCTCGCGACGATGGACAAGGTGCTGGAGGGGAAGGAGTACGTCGTCGGCGCGCTCTCAGTCGCGGACGCCGCACTCTTCTACATCGAGTTCTGGGCGGCCGCGCGGCTCGGCATGGAGTTGCCCCCGAACTGCGCCGCGCATTACGAGCGGATGCGCGCGCGTCCGGCCGTCCAGCGCGTGTTGCAGCAGGAAGGCTTCGCCTGAGCCCGCTCACGGGGCTGTCGCCCGTTCCGTTCTGGTTTCTCCGGCATGGCGAAACGGACTGGAACGCGCGCGATCTGGCACAGGGCAATGTCGAGGTTCCGCTGAACCCGACCGGTTTGGCGCAAGCCCGCACGGCGGCGTCATTGCTACGCGACCGGGGAGTTGCGAGCATCGTATCCTCGCCACTCTCGCGTGCCCGGCACACGGCAGAGATCGTCGCGGCGACGCTAAGTCTTTCCGTCGCCGTGGATGAGGGTTTGCGGGAGGCTGCCTTCGGCGTGCAAGAAGGCCAGCCCATGACCGCGTGGTTCCCGGATTGGATCGAGGGTCGCTCCACGCCGGATGAAGCCGAAAGCTTCGCGGCTTTGCGGGAGCGGGCGGTGGCGGCCATCAATCGTGCCCTGACCCGGCCGGAGGCGGTGCTCGTGGTGGCGCACGGCTCCTTCTTCCGCGCCCTGCGGTCCGCGATGGGGCTCGATCCCAAAGTGCGATGGCCGAACGCGGCGCCCACGTTCTGCAAGTCGCCAGGAACCAATGGCGGGGCGTGGGCGATGGAGATTGCTCAGCGGTAGAGATCTCAAATCCCCCTCCGCGCGAGTCTCTGCGAGACCTCTTTCACAAACGATAGCGCTTTTTTAGCCTCGTCTTGTGCAAGGTAGATGCTCTCGGCGGCAATCGGAAGCTACGCGTTTATATCGGAAATCACCCTTGAGGCCGCCTTAGCAAGAGGCTTATCAAATCGGAGGCGCGAACGAGATCAACGAGGTTCTCCTTCTTGGCTCTCGACCGGGCAGCATCGCAAGCTGTGAAGGAGACCCTAGCGTGTCTTCTCCCACACTTGCCCGAGCCCCCCTCCTTCGGCTAAACCGCCGCCGCGCCGGCACCCCTGGAGGCCGGCGTTGCCATTTGGCGCGACCGAGCCGCCGCGAGCGGCGCGCGCCATGAACCAAGGAGCGAACCGATGGCCAATATCGTTCAGATCGAGGCCGAGGCGCGCGAGCGGGCCGGTAAGGGGGCGGCACGCGCGACTCGGCGAGCGGGCAAGGTGCCCGCCGTGATCTACGGCGCCAAGCAGGCCCCTACCCTCATCGCGCTCGAGCCCCGCGCCGTGCTGCGGGAGTTGCAACGCGGCGGCTGGCAGTCCCGGCTCTACGAGGTCCGGGTGAACGGGGACGCCACGCGCGCACTCATCCGTGACGTGCAGTTCCACCCCGTCACGCGACAAGCCGGAGCATGTCGATTTCCAGCGCCTCGCCGCCGGAGAAGAGATTCGGGTCTCGGTGCCGGTGCATTTCGAGAATGAGGGCCTGAGTCCGGGCCTGAAACGCGGCGGCGTGCTCAACATCATCCGCCACACGGTGGAAGTCTATTGTGACCCCGACCGTCTGCCGGAGCGGTTCGACGTCGACCTCAGCACGCTGGACATCAACGACAATGTTCGCTGGCACGACCTGAAAGGGATCGAAGGCACCCGGTCGGCGATCCCCGACCGGGACTTCGTCGTGGCGACCGTCGCACCGCCGACCAAGATGGCGGAAGTCAGCGCCGAGGCGGCGGCTCCCGGCGCCGCCCCTGCCGCCACTCCGGCGGCTGCTCCGAAAGCCGCTCCGGCGAAGGCGCCGGCCAAGGGCTCAGGCAAGAAGGGCTAGTCCCCCGACCGGTTCACGGTCATGCGGCTTTGGGCCGGCCTGGGCAATCCCGAGCCGGGAATGCTCAGGAACCGGCACAATATCGGCTTCATGGCGATCGACAGGATCGCGCTCGCTCATGGATTTTCGCCGTGGCGCCAGCGGTTCAAAGGGGTGGTCGCGGACGGCACGATCGCCGGACAGAAGATTCTGGCGCTGAAGCCGCTCACCTACGTGAACGGGTCGGGCGAATTGGTGCAGGCCGCGGCGGCCTTTTACAAGCTGCCGCCGGACGCCATCACGGCGTTCCACGACGAGCTTGACCTCGCGCCCGGAAAGGTGCGCGTGAAGCGCGGCGGTGGTGCGGCGGGGCATAACGGTCTGCGCAGCATGGACCGCATGCTGGGAACGCCGGAGTACTGGCGTGTCCGGCTTGGCATCGGCCATCCGGGCTCGAAGGAGCGCGTGACGGGTCACGTGCTCGGAGATTTCGCCAAGGCCGACATGGACTGGCTGCTCCCGGTCCTCGACGCGGTGGCGCAAGCCGCCCCGTTGCTCGCGGCGGGACGGAGCGAGGATTTCATGACGAAAGTCGCGTTGTTGACACAGGATTTGCGGTAAATGGGCTTCAATTGCGGCATTGTCGGGCTGCCGAATGTCGGCAAGTCGACGCTGTTCAACGCGCTCACCGCCACAGCCGCGGCGCAGGCGGCCAATTATCCGTTTTGCACGATCGAGCCGAACGTGGGTCGCGTCGCCGTGCCCGACCCACGGCTCGGTGTGCTGGCCGCGATCGGCAAGTCGGCGAAGATTGTGCCGACCAGTCTCGAATTCGTGGACATCGCGGGGCTGGTGCGCGGCGCCTCAAAAGGCGAGGGCCTCGGAAACCAGTTCCTCGCCAATATTCGCGAGGTGGACGCGATCATCCACGTCCTGCGCTGTTTCGAGGACAGCGATGTGACGCATGTGGAAGGCAGCGTCGATCCGGTGCGCGACGCAGAGACGGTCGAGACCGAACTGATGCTCGCCGATCTGGAAAGCCTCGAGAAGCGCCTGCCGGCATTGCTGAAGAAGGCGCGCGGCGGCGACAAGGAGAGCGCCGCGCAGATGGCGCTGATCGAGCCGATCGCGGCCGCGCTACAGGAAGGCCGACCCGCGCGGACCGCGATTCCGCGGGACCAGATCGAGGGGGCGAAACGGCTTCAGCTCCTGACCTCCAAGCCGGTGCTCTACGTCTGCAACGTGGAGGAAGCCTCCGCGGCGACGCGGCAATGCGCATTCATCGCGTGTCGCAGGAGCGCGCCCGGGCGGAAGGCGCGGGTTTTGTGATTGTCTCGGCCGCGATCGAGGCGGAGGTAAGCCAATTGCCCGAGGAGGATCGGCCGGCGTTCCTGGAAGGGCTCGGATTGCACGAGAGCGGCCTCGATCGTGTGATCCGCGCCGGCTACGATCTGCTGCATTTGGTGACGTTTTTCACCGTGGGTCCGAAAGAGGCCCGCGCTTGGACGATCGTGAGCGGCACGAAGGCCCCGCAGGCGGCCGGCGTTATCCATGGTGACTTCGAGCGCGGCTTCATCGCCTGCGAGACGATCGCCTATGACGACTACGTGGCCTGCAAGGGCGAGGTCGGCGCGAAGGACGCTGGTAAGATGCGGGTTGAGGGCAAGGATTACGTGGTACGCGACGGGGACGTGCTGCTGTTTCGGTTCAACGTTTGAGCCGCGCTCTTGCGCGCTCTGGCAGAGGCATGGCCGGCATCACCGGCCATGCGACCAAAATATCGTTCTCGGACTCGAACCGGCTTAGCTGTGCCTTGCCGTGTAGTGGAACTCAGGCATCTTGTTGAGCGCGTCTCGTGTCTCGCCCGACATGATGACCTTGTTGTCGCCGTTCTGCTTGGCGTCTCCGAATTTCAGCTTGCTCCACGGTACCTGGATTAGCCGGTTGTCAGCCGAGATGACTACCGTGGGCTGCCCGTTCTTTCCCATGAGCACGCCGTCGACACTGCCGAGCTTCTGGTCCTTGTCGTTGTAAACATCGGTGCCGATCAGCTTGCCGATTCGTACATCGCCGTTGTCGGCGAGCAGCGGGTTGCGGTCGGAGGGCGCATTGGCGGTAGTCACGCTCGCGGTCCCACTGTGGCTCGGGGCATTGGTTGTCGTCTGCGCCAATGCCGGCGTTACGGCGAGCCCCGTCGACCAGGGCCATAGTGGCGAATAGTGGTGTCTTCATGGCTGTCATAGACTCCTTTCGTGTCATCGCGATGCAAGCCTATCGGCTCCCGCGTCCGACACGAGTCTTAATGATTTACCTGCCGATTGGTTCCGGCGGTATGGATCATCAGGCCACATCCTCGAGGCTGAACTGCTCTGCCTCCTCGTCGTAACTGTACAGCTCGGAATAGCGTCCCCAGGAGATCACCGTCCGCAGCGTGTCTTCGGCGTAATCGGGGGACATGTGATCCTCCAGCTCGTCGCGGAAGCGCACCGCCGACGCGCGATGGTTCCATCGCTCATCGAGCACCTGCCTTATCATGGCCACGAGCGGTACATGCGCACGGAGGGCGGCGGCGAAGAGTCGCTTGCGTTCGTCGATATCGGCCTGCACGAAAGCTCGGCCGCTCGGCGTTAACAAAATGTCACCTTCCTCGAGCATCGCGAAGTGCAGCAGTTGCAGCGCCTCGCCAAGCGGCAGCAGGTCGTCCAGTTCAAGCTGCAGCGCGCCGGCCAGGGCCGGAAGATCGGCGCGGCCGTCGTAAGGCGCCGCCGCCAGCGTCTCCAGAAGTCCGGCCATGAGATTGGTGGAAACCGGTTGCAAAGGCGTGGAGATCGCGGTCTGAGGCGTCGTGACGGAGGGCGCGGGCGCCGGCGCGCGCCGCGTCATCAGCGCGTATATGTCGTCCACCATCTTGCGAAAAGCGGGATCGAGCCGGTTGCGCGGATGCGGGAAGGAAACGCGTAGCTCGGTCGCGACTCGGCCCGGGTTGGAGGAGAACACCAGGATGCGGTCGCACATCAGCACCGCCTCCTCGATGTTATGCGTCACCATCAGCACCGATTTGACCGGCAGCTTGCCCTCGGACCACAGATCGATCAGGTCGGTGCGCAACGTCTCGGCCGTCAGCACATCCAGCGCGCTGAACGGCTCGTCCATCAGCAGCAAATCCGGATGCACGACCAACGCGCGGGCCAGCCCAACGCGCTGCCGCATGCCGCCGGACATTTCCTTCGGATAGGCGCTCTCGTAACCTCCGAGGCCGATCAGGTCGATCGCGGCCTCGGCTCGCTGTTCGCGCTCCCGTCGGGGCACGCCTTGGGCCTCCAGGCCCAGTTCCACGTTCTCCCGCACGGTCAGCCACGGGAAAAGCGCGAAGCTCTGGAACACCATCGCGACGCCGTGCGCCGGCCCACGCAACCTTTCCCCGCGCCAGAGCACCACGCCCTCGGTCGGCTGCAACAGGCCCGCCACGATGCGGAGCAGGGTCGATTTTCCGGAGCCCGAGCGCCCGAGCAGCGCCACCATCTCGCCTTCGCGAAGCACGAGATTCACGTCATCCAGCACAACGAGATCGGCGGTGGCGTCCTTGTGATAGGCCTTCCGGCACCGCTGGACCTCGAGCAGGCAGGGCGTCGCGAGATGAGTGTCCACGCTCAGCTTTCCTTTACGCGAATGTCAGGCGACGACTCGCGTACGCGTACAGCGGGCGCCACAGGAGCCGGTTGAACAGAACGACGAAGGCGGACATCACGATCACCCCGAGCACGACCTCTGCCATGTCGCCCTTGTCCGTGGCCTGGGCGATATAGGCTCCTAGCCCATGCGCGGTCAGTTTCGTGTCGCCCCAAGATGCGACCTCGGCGACGATCGCGGCGTTCCACGAGCCGCCGGATGCGGTGATCGCGCCGGTCACGTAATAGGGGAAGACACCGGGAATGATGACCCTCCGCCACCACAGCCAACCGCCGACGCTGAAATTCGCGGCGGCTTCGCGCAGATCGGAGGGAAACGCCGCCGCACCCGCCACCACATTGAACAGAATGTACCACTGAGTCCCGAGCACCATCAGAGGCGTCAACCATATGTCGGCATTCAGGCCGAAACGCACGATGAACAGGACGCAGGGCGGAAACAGCAGATTGGCCGGGAAGGCCGCGAGGAATTGCGCGACCGGTTGCACGCGCCGCGCCCAGACAGGTCGAAGTCCGAGCCAGACACCGATTGGTACCCAGATCAGGGTGGCGAGGATCATCAGCGCGATCACGCGCAGCATGGTGATGCAGCCGAGTTGGATTGCCGTTAGCGCATCGCCCCAGTTCAGCGTCTGGGACATGAAGCTCGCGATGCGCCAGAGTGCGAATCCGGCTACTGCCGCAAGAAGCATGATACAGATCGCGTCAATCGTACGGGACGGCTCCCGAGGCGCATCCGGGCGGGCGGGTCGAAGCGCGATCCGCAACCCGCCGATGGTTCCGATCGCATCGCCGATTTCCTCGCCGGCCACCCGCAGCAGCCGTGTGCGCCGGAGCAGCTTCAGCATCCACGGATCTTCGGCCGTCGCGCCCGCCGTCGTCTCGAACCGGAATTTCGACGACCAGGCGACGAGAGGCCGGAACAGGAGCTGGTCGTACGCGATGATCACGAGCAGCATGGCGGCGATTGCGTAGACGACGGCGCCGATATCCCGCTCCTCAAGCGCGAGCGCGACGTAAGAGCCGATGCCCGGCAGCTTCCATGTGTTGTCACCGACCGAGATCGCCTCGGAAGCAACGACGAAGAACCAGCCGCCCGACATGGACATCATCATGTTCCACACGAGGCCGGGCACGCCGAACGGTACTTCCAATCGCCAGAACCGCTGCCATCCGGTGAGGTGGAACCCCCGCGTCGCTTCCACCAGATCGTTGGGCACGGTCTTGAGCGACTGATACAGGCTGAACGCCATATTCCAGGCCTGACTGGTGAAGATCGCGAAAATGGCCGCTAGTTCGAGCCCCAGCACCTTGCCGGGAAACAGGCCCATGAAGAAAACGACGGTGAATGAGAGAAAGCCGAGGATCGGCACGGATTGCAAAATGTCGAGTGCCGGAATCATGACGAGCGCCGCCCGACGGCTTTTGGCCGCGAGCGGCGCGAAAGTGAAGGTGAAGAGGAGCGAGGCGACCAGCGCCGCGAACATGCGAAGCGTGGTCCGCATCGCATAATTCGGCAGGTTCCAGGGATCGAGGCTGATCGATACAGCTTGCGGAGCGCTTAGCGGAACGAGCGTGTTCCGCGCTACGCTTGCGACGGCGACGATCGCGCCGAACACGCACAGGATGGCGGCGATATCCCACAGGTTCGGCAGACGCCGCGCCGTGGCCAGAGCGGGATAGGCGGTGCTGGACATGCCGAGACCATGTTGCGGGGAGCGGCGTCGGTGTTACCCCAGGACCCGCCGGACTGTCACGGTGCGGCTCGGGTGAGGATCAACGAGCTTCCGGCGTACCGGTGTGGCGCAGCCCGGTCGAGCCGAAGCCTCCGGATCCGCGGCTTGAAGCGGCGCTAAACGTTTCCACGACCTGGAAGACGGGCCGGACCACGGGCAAAAACATCATCTGGGCAAAGCGCTGCCCCGGCTCGATGGTAATCGGCGGCGTGCCGGACGGATTCCGGTTCCAGGCGCTGACCATCACCGGCCCGGTGTAGTCGGGGTCGATTAGCCCGACGAGATTTCCAAGCACGAGGCCTTCGCGATGGCCAAGCCCGGAGCGCGGCAGAACCACCGCCGCGAGACCTGGGTCGGCGATGTGCATGGCGATCCCGGATGAGATCAGCACCGGCGCCGAGGCCGGATGCAGCAGGACTGGCCCGTCGATACAGGCGTGCAGATCAATCGCGGCGGCCATCTCGCTCTGATAGGCGGGCATGCCCCATTCGCGCAGGCGCGGATCAAGGATCCTTAGCTCGACGGGAGGCCCTTCCGCGCGTTCAGTCATGCGCGATAACTGCCTCTCTTCCGCCCGCTTTGGAGGCAAGTGTCTCGGCGACCCGGGCCGCGAGTCTGCGCGCGACCTCCTCTTTGGAGAGAAGCGGCCAACTCTCGATTCCCGCCTTGGTCACGAGATGCACGGCATTCTCCCCGCCGCCCATGATCCCGGTTTCGGGAGAAACGTCGTTGGCGACGATCCAGTCGCAGCCTTTTCGCGCGAGCTTCGCCGTCGCGTTCTGGGTCACGTCTGACGTTTCCGCCGCGAAGCCGATCACGAGAGGCGGTCGCCCGGTGCTCGCCTGCGCGATGGTCGCCAGGATGTCCGGATTGGGCACCAGCTCCAGCGCGGGGGTCGCGCCACCTGCCGTTTTCTTGATCTTCCCCCGCGCCGCGTTGGCGACGCGCCAGTCGGCCACCGCTGCGGCGAACACCGCCACATCGGCCGGCAACGCCGCGCGACATGCCGCGAGCATCTCCGCGGCGCTTTCGACGCGGCGAATCCTGACGCCAGGAGGGTCCGGGACTGACACCGGCCCGCTCACGAGCGTCACGCTCGCGCCGAGGTCGGCGAGTGCGGCGGCGATCGCGTGGCCCTGACGCCCGCTGCTGCGATTGGCGATATAGCGCACGGGATCGATCGGTTCGTGCGTCGGCCCGCTGGTCACGAGCGCGCGCTTGCCCGCGAGCGGCTTCGGGCCACCGAGAGCGGCCTCGATCGCGCCGAGAATGACGGGCGGCTCTGCCAGGCGGCCCCGCCCGTATTCGTGACACGCCATCGCCCCCTCGTCCGGCCCGACGACGCGAACGCCGCGCGCGGTCAGCAGCGCCATGTTGGCGACGGTCGCCGGATGCAGCCACATGCGCACGTTCATCGCCGGAGCGACCAGCACCTGCTTGTCGGTCGCGAGCAGAACCGTCGAAGCGAGGTCGTCCGCCGCGCCCGTCGCCATCTTAGCAAGCATGTCGGCGGAAGCCGGGGCGACCACCACCAAGTCCGCGCTTCGCGAGAGCTGGATGTGCCCCATCTCGCTCTCGTCCGTCAGCGAGAACAGGTCCGTGTAAACCTTCGACTCGCTCAGAGCCTGCAACGAGAGCGGCGTCACGAACTCTGCACCGGCGCGGGTCAGTACGCATGTCACGGCGCAGTTCTGCGCTCGAAGCAGCCGAATCAGTTCCAGCGCCTTGTAGGCGGCGATCCCGCCCGTGACGATCAGCAGCACATGCCGTCCGGAGAGGCTCACAACCGCCATCCCGAATAAATCGCGGCGATCCCGCCCGAAAGATTTCGCACCTCCACGCGCGCGAACCCAGCCTTGCGCATCATCCCGGCAAGCGTCTGCTGGTCGGGAAAGACGCGGATGCTCTCGGCGAGGTATCGGTAGCTCTCGGCATCCTTCGCGACCGCCCGGCCGAGCCGGGGCAGCACCTTGAAGGACCAAGCCTCGTAGAAAGGCTCGAGCGCCGCGACCCGAAGACGGCTGAATTCGAGGCAGTGGAAGCGGCCGCCCGGCTTCAGCACCCGCCGCGCCTCGGCCAACACCGCGTCCTTGTCCGTGCAATTACGGAGACCGAACGCGATCGAGACCGTATCCGTTGCCCGGTCGGGCAATGGCAGGCGCTCGGCGTCGGCGACCGCGAACGTGATCCCGGCGATCCGGCCGCGCTGCAAGGCGCGGTCCTGCGCAACTCGCAGCATCGCCGGATTGACGTCGGACAGAAGCGCCGGCCCGCCTCCGCCATGCACCCAGCCGAAGGTGATGTCGCCCGTCCCCCGGCTAGATCGAGCAGGGTCCGGTTGGGCCGCGGATCGAGCGCAGTCACAAAGATGCGTTTCCAGGCCCGGTGGATGCCAAGCGACATGAGATCGTTCATCAGGTCGTAGCGGGGCGCCACGCTCTCGAAGACGGCGCGGACTAGCGGCTTCTTGGCCTCGCGCGGGACCGTGCGGAACCCGAAATCGGCGGTGGCCGGACCCGGACCGGCGGTGGGGTTGTCGCTCATGCGCGGCCATGTATAGCGTGAGCGCGTCCCATGCCGGAACTCCCCGAAGTCGAGACGGTGATGCGCGGCCTACGATCCGGCCTCGAAGGGCGCGTGATCGCCAAAGCGAGCGTCAACCGCCCCGATCTTCGCTGGACGTTGCCAGTAGAGCTCGAGCGGCGGCTGACCGGCCGGCGAGTTCTGAGTTTCGATCGCCGGGGCAAGTACATTCTCATGCGTCTCTCGGGCGGGGACAGCGTTTTGCTGCACCTCGGAATGTCCGGGCGGATGGTGATCGGGCCGCTGCGACCGGGCGAGAGCGGGGCTCGCGAGCATTTCCGGCACGAGCATGTCGTGCTGGAGACTGACGACGGGTATCGTCTCGGGTTCGTTGATCCGCGGCGCTTCGGGTCGATCGACCTGGTTCGGACGGCGGAGGAGAACCGGCATAGGCTAATCGCGGATCTCGGTCCCGAGCCGTTGGATGAGGCGTTCACGCCGGCGCTCTTGAGCGCCTCGCTCGCGGGAAAGAAGACCCCGGTGAAAGCGGCGTTGCTCGACCAGCGCGTGGTGGCGGGCTTGGGCAACATCTACGTTTGTGAAGCCCTGTTCCGCGCCGGCGTCTCCCCGCTGCGCTCGTCGCACACCATTCCAGGGATGCGTGCGGCACGTCTCGTCCCGGCGATCAAGGCAACGCTCACCGAGGCGATCGAGGCGGGAGGGTCGAGCCTGCGCGACCACGTACGGCCGGATGGTGGACTGGGGAGCTTCCAGCATGCGTGGAAGGTTTACGGCCGCGAAGGGCTGCCATGCGAACGCTGCCCCGGTCCACCGGCCTGTGCCGCCGGGATAAGCCGGATCAGGCAGTCGGGCCGCAGCACGTTCTATTGCCGCCGCACGCAGCGGTAGCTAAGCAAGCATGATTTCTCCGCCGCAGGAGGCTCGGTATGGCTGCAACGTATGAGACCATTCTCGTCGAAACTCACGGACGTGTTGGACTCATCCGGCTCAATCGGCCACCGGCGCTCAACGCGCTCTGTGACCAACTCATGCACGAGATGGGCGAGCAGATGCTTGCCTTCAACCAGGATCCCGCGATCGGCGCGATCGTTCTCACGGGCTCCGAGAAGGCGTTCGCCGCGGGCGCGGACATCAAGGAGATGAAAGACCGCCGGTATCCGGCGAATCTGCACGCCGACTTCCTCGAAAGTTGGGAGACCATCCTTCGCGTGAAGAAGCCGGTGATCGCCGCGGTCGCAGGCTTCGCGCTCGGCGGCGGATGTGAAGTCGCGATGATGTGCGACATCATCATCGCGGCGGACTCGGCGAAGTTTGGCCAGCCGGAGATCAATCTCGGTGTGATTCCGGGAGCGGGCGGCACGCAAAGGCTGCCGCGCACGATCGGCAAATACAAGGCGATGGACATGGTGCTGACCGGCCGCATGATGGACGCCGCGGAAGCCGAGCGCGCAAACCTGGTTTCTCGCGTGGTTCCGGCCGACCAACTCATGGGCGAGGCGCTGAAAATCGCCGAGAGGATCGCCGCATTGTCGCCGGTCGCGGCGGCGCTCGCGAAACAAGCGGTGAACCGCGCCTTCGAGACGCCGCTGGCGGAAGGTCTTCGCGCCGAGCGGCAACTCTTTCTGCCGCTCTTTGGAACAGCGGATCAACGCGAGGGAATGGCCGCATTCATCGAGAAGCGCAAGCCGACCTTCGGTGTCGGGTGAACAAAGGGGCGCCCCATGCACGCCCTGGTTCCTTGACTCCGTCCCGGCCGGTGCATAGAAGTCGCTGCTCCGCCGGCGCCCGACCTACTCTGCTGGCTCACTGTCAGTCACAACTGTGAACAGATCGAATGGCTAATACCGCTTCCGCGCGCAAGCGCATCCGGCAGATTGAACGCCGTACCGAACGCAATCACGCGCGGAAGTCGCGCATGAGGACGTTTGTGAAGAAGGTGGAGACCGCGATCGCCACAGGCGACAAGGCCGCCGCCGCTGCCGCCCTGCAGGCGGCCCAGCCCGAGATGCAGCGGGCTGCCGGGAAGGGCGTCGTGCATAAGAACACCGTCGCCCGCAAGCTTTCGCGTTTGTCGACTCGCATCAAAGCGCTGCCTGCCGGCTAACCGCCTGCTCATGGCGCCCGCCGGGGCGCGATGACAAGAACAATATCCTCGATCGAGCGTCCCGCCTTCGGCGGGCCACTGTGCTGACGTACGGGCAGCCTGAACTCGCTCAGTTCAAGATTCATTTCCAACAAGAACTCGTTTATTCTTTTATTGCGCTTTACTTGGCGCACCTAGATTTCGATTGCATGATTACGGAAAAATGACATAGCATTAATCTTGTGAGCGACGGGGGAGGACGTCGTTTCAGTTCGTGTCTCGCCGCTCGACCGGCTGGGACGATCACTGATCGGTGCGGCAGTTCTGCCGCTTCAGGCACATAGAGGCGTAAGCGGCGGCATGGAACAGGAGACAATATCCTTGTCCACCGACCGGCCGGGCATGCCAGGACCGCTCCTTGCGGAGCAATGGGCCCGTGTCCGCAGTCGGCTTCAGGCCGAAGTAGGTCAGGTCGAATATCGGTCCTGGCTGCGGCAAATGATGCTCGCGGGAGCGGATGGCGACGAAGTGACCGTGCAGCTCCCGACGCGCTTCTTGCGGGACTGGGTCCGGGAACATTACGGCGACCGGCTGAACGCGCTGTGGCAGGCCGAGGACCGCCGGATCCGGCGGGTGGACGTCCGGGTAGCACCACAGACGAGCGGCGCCATCGAGCCGCGCGGGCTGGCCGAAAGCCTGAGCGTTACGCCGCAGCAGGGCCCGCCCAGCGCGAAGCTGCTCCCCATCCGCCCCGAGGAGCCGAGGCCAGAGATCGTCGCAGCACTCGACCCACGCTTTTCGTTCGAGACCTTCGTGGTCGGCAAGCCGAATGAGTTCGCTCACGCGTGCGCCCGGCGTGTCTCGGAGCATCCCGCGAGCGCAGGCTTCAACCCGCTGTTCCTGTACGGCGGTGTCGGGCTGGGCAAGACCCACCTCATGCACGCGATCGCCTGGGAGCTCGTCGGCAAGGGGATCGACGGGGGCCGGCCCGCTTCGGTGGCCTACATGTCGGCCGAGAAATTCATGTACAGGTTCATCGCGGCGATCCGCAGCCAGTCCACGATGGAGTTCAAGGAGCAGCTCCGCAGCGTGGACATGCTGATGGTCGACGACTTGCAATTCCTGATCGGCAAGGACAACACGCAGGAAGAGTTCTTCCACACTTTCAATGCTCTCGTGGACGCGGGCAAGCAGATCGTCGTCTCCTCGGACAAGTCGCCTTCCGACCTGTCCGGGCTTGAGGACCGGCTGCGCACGCGGCTCAACTGCGGCATGGTGGCCGATCTGCACGCCACCACGTTCGAGCTGCGCATCTCGATCCTCGAGGCAAAGGCCGCGCGTGCCGGGGTTGCCGTGCCATCCAAGGTCATGGAATTCCTGGCGCACAAGATCACCTCGAACGTCCGCGAGCTGGAAGGTGCTCTGAACCGGCTGATCGCGCACGCCAACCTGTTCGGCCGCCCGGTCACGCTCGAAACCACCCAGGAGGTGCTGCATGACATCCTCAAAGCCCACGACCGGCGGGTGACGATCGAGGAAATCCAAAAGCGGGTCGCGGAACACTGGAATATCCGGCTCACGGATATGTCCTCCGCCCGCCGGGCCCGCGCCGTCGCCCGGCCGAGACAGGTAGCGATGTATCTGGCGAAGCAACTCACCAGCCGGTCGCTGCCCGAGATCGGCCGCAAGTTCGGCAACCGGGACCATACGACCGTCATGCACGCCGTGGCGCGAGTGGGTGAGTTGATGGAGCGCGATGCGGCTTTCGCCGAGGATGTCGAGCTCCTGCGCCGGATGCTCGAATCCTGATCCTTCCCGCCAGCCGGCAGCGCCCGGTTGCTTTTCCGCTCCGGGCCGGGTTGCTAGAATGATTTTTCGATTCGGCGCCGCACGCGGTCGGCCGGCTTGAGCGACGCAGCTTCGGCCTCCTGATCGCGGGCGGGGCCGCCGCCATGACGGGCCATTTGAGGAAAGATGCGATGAAGTTCAAGGCGGACCGCGCCACCCTCCTCAAGGCGCTGGCCCATGTGCAAAGCGTCGTGGAAAAGCGGAACACGATACCGATCCTGGCGAATGTCATGATCGCCGTACGGGACGGCCGGCTCACCATGACCGCCACGGACATGGAGATCGCGATCGTCGAGGAGGTGGCGGCCAGCACCGCCCGCAACGGCGCCTGCACCGCCCCCGCCGCGACTCTCTACGAGATCGTGCGCAAGCTGCCGGACGGGGCGGAAGTCGAGATGGAGCATGCGGGTGGTGACGCGCAGCTCGCGCTCCGCTCGGGCCGCTACGCCACGAGCCTGGTCGTCCTGCCGACGGATGACTTCCCGAGCATGACAGCGGGGGCCTTGCCGCACCGGTTCAGCCTGCCCGCCCAGCATTTGCGTGGCCTGATCGATCGCACGCGCTTCGCCATCAGCACCGAGGAGACCCGCTACTATCTCAACGGCATATACCTGCACGCAGCCGAGAGCGACGGCACGCGCGTGTTGCGGGCGGTCGCGACCGACGGGCACCGGCTCGCGCGGGTGGAGGAACCCTTGCCGGAGGGCGCCGGGTCGATGCCGGGCGTCATCATCCCGCGCAAGACGGTCGCGGAGCTGCGCAAGCTGTTGGAAGAGGTGACGGGAGACGTCGAGGTCGCGCTATCGGATACACGAATCCAGTTCCGTGTCGGCCCGGTGCTGCTGACCAGCAAGCTGATCGACGGCACGTTCCCGGAATACGAACGGGTCATTCCGCGCGAGAACGACAAGGTGCTCCGCGTCGGCAGGGATGATTTTTCCGCCGCCGTGGCCCGCGTCTCCGCGATCTCCTCGGAACGGGCGCGCCCGGTGAAGCTGACCTTGGCGCGAGATCTCCTTGTCCTGTCGGCGGCCAGCCCCGACCAGGGCACCGCCACCGAGGAGCTGGACTCGGATCGGGTGACATACGAGGCAAGCCCGCTGGAAATCGGCTTTCAAGCCCGCTACCTCAATGACATCACCGACCAGATCGGCGATCAGGTGGAGTTCCGCTTCGCCGACGGCGCGGCGCCGACAGTCGTGCGCGACGCGGCCGACGCGAGCGCGCTCTACGTGTTGATGCCGATGCGGGTGTGATCCCCGACGCCTGACTCGTTGGAACGCGATCCCTTCTCCCAACCCCCTGTCGCGACGGGAGAGAGGCTCGCCCTTCGCCTCACCCGCCTGAGCCTGAATCAGTTCCGCAACTACGAGGCGCTGAGCTGGCGCCCCGCCGCCCGAATCAGCGTGCTGCACGGGCCGAACGGCAGCGGAAAGACCAATCTGCTGGAGGCAGTCTCGCTGCTCGCCCCGGGGCGCGGGTTGCGCGGGGCGCGTACGACCGAACTGGCCCTACGCGGACCAGCGGGTACCGGGCGCTGGGCCGTCGCGGGACGGTTCGCGACCACGGATGGAGAACATGCCGTCGGCACGGGGACGCCGCCCGAGGGGCCGCTCGATCGGCGAATCTTCCGGGTCGACGGGGCAGCGCCGCGCAGCCAGGCCGAAATCGCTGCCCGGGTCGCGGCGGTCTGGCTCACGCCGCAGATGGACCGTCTTTTCCTGGAGGGTCCCTCGGGACGGCGGCGCTTCCTCGACCGGCTCGCGTGGTCTCTGGAACCCTTCCACGCTCGGGAGGTGGCGGCCCACGAGACCGCCATGGCCGAGCGCAACAGACTGCTGGCGCGAGGGCGTGCGGACCCCGGGTGGCTCGACGGCCTCGAAGACGCCATGGCGCGCCATGGCGTTGCCATCACGGCGGCCCGGGCGGCCCTGGTGCGACGATTGAATGCGGCCGTCCTTGGCGGGGCCGCGGCCCCCTTTCCGGCCGCGCGGCTCGCGCTCCTGTGCCCGATCGCCGAGCGTCTGGCGCACTGCCCGGCCCTGGAAGTCGAGGACTGGCTGCGCGCTGCCCTCGCGGCCGGCCGCGAACGCGACGCACAGGCCGGTTCGGCGGCGATCGGCGCCCACCGCGCCGACATGGACCTGATCGACCTGGCGAGCGGCACCAGCGCCGCCCTGGCCAGTACGGGTCAGCAAAAGGCGCTGCTGGTCGGCGTGGTGCTGGGCCATGCCCTTCTCATCGCCGGCGTGCGCGGCTTCGGCCCGCTGCTGCTGCTCGATGAACCGACGGTGCATCTCGACTCCGCCCGGCGCAACGCGCTCTTCGCCACGCTCCCACGCTTGCCCTCGCAGGTGCTGCTCACGGGCGTCGACAGGGACATCTTTCGGCCGTTGCAGGGAGTCGCCGAGGCTCTCATCACAGGCGGCGGACAGCTCGCGCCGGATGCCAGTTTCCCGCCGCCGCCCTCTGGGCCTGGAACGCTGTAGCGGCTATATATCTAGAGTATCCCTGAACCCTTCCGGAGCATTTCGCGGGCATGTCCGAGAACGCCGCGCCGCAACCCGATTCCGACGCCTACGACGCCTCTTCGATTTCCGTCCTGAAAGGCCTGGAGGCGGTGCGCAAACGCCCAGGCATGTATATCGGCGACACCGACGATGGCTCCGGCCTGCACCACATGGCCTTCGAGATCATCGACAACGCCGTGGACGAGGCGCAGGCGGGCTTCGCCACCCGGTCGAGCTGACGCTGAACGGTGACGGCAGCGTAACCGTGCGCGACGACGGGCGTGGCATCCCGACCGACATCCACGTCGAGGAAGGCGTCTCCGCGGCCGAGGTCGTGCTCACCCGCCTGCACGCCGGGGGCAAGTTCAACCAGAACTCATACAAAGTCTCGGGCGGGCTGCACGGCGTCGGCGCCGCCGTCGTCAACGCGCTTTCGGAATGGATGGAGGTGCGCGTCTGGCGGCAGGGGCAGGAGCATTTCATCCGCTTTCGCGACGGCGAGGCCGAGGCGCCGCTTCGGGTTGTCGGCCCGAGCGAAAAGCCGGGCGGAACGGAAGTGACCTTCAAACCGAGCCCGGTCACGTTCACCAAAACCGAGTTCGACTTCGCGCTGCTCGAGCGCCGCTTGCGGGAGCTCGCCTTCCTCAATTCCGGCCTGACGATCGTGCTCTGCGACGAGCGGCACGCGCCGCCGCAGCGGAGCGAGATGCGCTACGACGGCGGATTGGTGGCGTTTGTCGAATGGCTGGACCGCGCCAAGACACCGGTGTTCACGCCGCCGATCAGCCTGCGCACCGCGGACGACCAGCAGGGCATCCGCGTCGAGTTCGCGCTCTCCTGGAACGACAGTTTCCATGAGACGATGCTCTGCTTCACGAACAACATCCCGCAGCGCGATGGCGGCACGCATCTCGCGGGATTCCGCCAGGCGCTGACGCGCGTGGTGACGAAATACGCCGAAGGGATGGGCAAGAAGGAGAATCTGGCGCTCGCCGGCGAGGATATGCGGGAAGGCATGACGGCGGTTCTGTCCGTCAAGGTTCCCGATCCGAAATTCTCCTCGCAGACGAAGGACAAGCTCGTCAGCTCCGAGGTGCAGCCGGCGGTGCAGGCGGCCACGGCGGACGCGATCGCGCACTGGTTCGAGACGCATCCGCGCGAGGCGAAGTCGATCATCCAAAAGGTGATGGACGCGGCCGCCGCGCGCGAGGCCGCCCGTAAGGCGCGCGAGCTGACGCGGCGCAAGGGCGTGCTGGATGTTTCCACGCTGCCGGGCAAGCTCGCCGATTGTCAGGAACGCGATCCGGCACGCGCCGAGATTTTCATCGTGGAGGGCGACAGCGCCGGCGGCTCGGCCAAGCAGGGCCGTGATCGCAAGTTTCAGGCGATTCTCCCTCTGAAGGGCAAAATCCTGAATGTGGAGCGCGCGCGCTTTGACCGGATGCTCGGCAGCGCGGAGATCGGCACGCTCATCACGGCGCTCGGCACCGGGATCGGCAAGGGCGAGCCGGAGCAGGGCGGGTTCGATGTCGGCAAGCTGCGCTATCACCGCATCGTCATCATGACCGACGCGGACGTGGACGG
Source organism: uncultured Alphaproteobacteria bacterium (assembly GCA_963808965.1). GTDB lineage: Bacteria > Pseudomonadota > Alphaproteobacteria > Acetobacterales > Acetobacteraceae > CAWEHU01. The sequence continues at coordinate 91,645 of CAWEHU010000030.1, read as the reverse complement.
TTCGCATATTCGCACGCTGCTGCTCACGTTCTTCTTCCGGCAGATGCCGGAGCTGATCGAGCGCGGCCATCTGTTCATCGCGCAACCTCCGCTCTATCGCGCCAAGCGCGGCAACGACGAGCGTTACCTGAAGGATGACCGCGCGCTTGAGGAGTATCTGCTCGACAAGGCGCTCTCCGAGGCGCGACTTGCCTATGTGGATGGCCGCGTGCTTGAGGGCGCGGAGTTGGCCGCCGAGGCGAATTGGTTGCGGGAAGCGACGCTCCGGTTGCGTCGCTTGGAGACCGCGGCGCCGGTTGCCTTGCTCGAGCAGGCCGCGATCGCCGGTGCCTTGACGCCCGACGCGGAACGCGCGACCGCGGCGGCGCAGCCTTTGGCCGGCCGGCTGGATGCGATTTCGTCGCCGACGGAACGGGGTTGGATCGTGGCGGCGGATGCGAACGGGCTGACGTTGGCGCGCACCGTTCGAGGTGTGGCGGAGAAATATACGCTGGATGCCGCCACCTTGCGCAGCGCCGAGGCGCGCTGGCTGGCTGAGCGCTCGGCTGCGTTGGCGCAGCGTTTCGCGGCGCCTGCGACGCTGCGGCTGGATGGGCGCGAGGTGGAGGTTGCCGGACCCGCGAGCGCCTTCGACCGAATACTGGCGCAGGGCCGGCGAGGGCTGTCGATCCAGCGGTTCAAGGGCCTGGGTGAGATGAATCCCGATCAGCTCTGGAAAACGACGCTCGACCCGGCGGTGCGTACGTTGTTGCAGGTGAAAGTTGGTGACATCGAGGACGCTGGCCAGGTGTTCAGCACGCTGATGGGCGACGTGGTCGAACCGCGCCGCGAGTTCATCGTAGGGAATGCGCTGAAGGTGGCGAATTTGGATGTGTAGTTGTCGTCATCCAATTTAAAAGTGCCATTTCCAATAAATAAAGTATCAGAGTAAACAATCAGAATGGGTGCCAGATCTCCCGCCAATGCTGTTTGCCGGTGGGGGCAGATCCGTTGAGATGTCCTCCCGGCGCGACAGGAATCCGTGCCTCACCACGGCCGCCGTGTCCATGCTCCAACTTCGGACCGCCCTATAACAACGCTACCGAGATCAGCCAATTCCGCGGCCATCCGGTCCGGAAGCGTTTTGGCATCGATGTCCGCTGCATTCGCGATGCCATGCTGTTCGAGCATCGGAGCGACGGAGGTCGGGAATATGGTATCCAGAAGGTCCCTAACCACACCGGAAGGGTCGCCGGGACCGCCCACGATTGCCTCCAGCCGCATCACCGGCGCAGGCAGACCGGCCTGCTCGAACACCGAGTAGAGCTTACTTCCCATGTATGCCTCGGCCCCTCCACATTGGAGCGCCCGCACAACCCATCCAAAGCAGCGCTCAAAGGTGGGTGCAGTTGGAAAGGATCTCAGCGCCTCCCCAGTCGAGTTCGTGGAAGGCGATTACGCCGCCGGGCCTTACCCTGGACGCCAGCGCTCGTAGGGTCGCTCCAGGGTCTGGCTGGTACATAAGGACATACCGACCGACAACCGCATCGAACGCCCTTTCGAACGACATCTCCGACGGATCGCCGACCACGAAGCTGACATTTGTTTGTGCCCGTGCGCGCCCCCTGTTCGATGCCGCCGCAACTGCCTCGGCTGCTCGGTCCACGCCGACAATCTCTCCTTGCGGCCCTACCAGCTTAGACGCCAAAAATGCGACGTCACCCATGCCACTGCCGACGTCGAGGACCCGCATCCCCGGGGAAATCCCCGCCTCTAAGAAGAAACGCTTGGTGATCGGTGCCAGCAAACGGGCCTGCGCGATAAGGCGGACCGACTCCTCGTCAGAGTGCCCGAGCAGGTAGGGGATCATCATCAATGGCTCCGCTGCCACGATTCGGCCGTGGGTCGGATATAGCGTTCCGACCATACCAGCTACACCAGGCTTGTCCTACATCGGTTGTGGTGCTTGCGACTTTTGAGCGATGACGCGATATGGCTTGAGCGCCCCAGTTAATGACATGTCATGGCTTGAGGCTCCTCGCCTGAGTGAGACGGGAACCGCGCCGTTTTCCCGGCGTTTGCTGCGCGTTGTAAGGGAGAAACAAAATGCGCGGGGCACTCCTGGCTGCGATTCTTACGCTCGCGCCAATGATGGCGATGGCCGATGAAAGCGTATCGGGACAATGGCAGGCTGATCTCGGCCACAACGTCCTGATCGCGATGGATGTGTTGGCCGATGGGCATTGGTCCAGCCAGACCGTGCAGAACGATAAGGTCGTCGCCGAACTCGCCGGGACCTACGACCAGAAGAAGGCAAATGACACTTCCGGTACGATCGTGTTCAAGCCGGTGACCGCCAAAACCAGCCCGCAGCACGGCCGCGCCACCGTGGAGACGGACAAATACACCCTCGAAAACGGCGGGAAGACCTTGCGCCTCGTCTCCGGAAAGGACGTGATGGCCTTTCACAAGCAACCGTATGCGGAGTAGGAGCAGCCCATAGATGCGCACGACATTCTTCGCCGTCCTTGCCATGCTGAGCCTTGCCGCAGTCAGCCCGAAAGCGCACGCGGTTGGCTGCCTATCGGGGGGCGCGGCCGGTGCGGTGGCCGGGCACATGGCCGGTCACGGGGTTTTGGGTGCCGTCGGCGGATGCATAGCCGGGCATGAATGGCACAAGCATCAACTGCGCCAGCAGGACCTCCAAAGCCAAAATGCCTATGACACACGTCGGCAATCTGACGACCCCAATTACAAGAGCCCCTGGAACAAGTGATTTGGAGCGAGGGCGAGACACCACCCGCAGCACGGTGTGACCGAGAGGCGTGAGCTCGACGATCCTGGGCACCACTACGGCCAGGAAGCGACCGCCTTCCGACTGGCAGTAAAGACCGATCCTGCGGGACGAAAGAGGGTCGCTCAATCTTGCACGCTTGAAGACCGCCGGCGTTATCCTGCTTCTCGTATGTCCTGACTTTCTGGCTCGACGTACTCCCGGGCGCGCGGCGCTATGAGGCGAGGGGACGTCGTTGGGTCCAAGCGCCCGAGCAGGCTCGGTTTTAACGCATCAGCCGTCTCGCGGCCGTAAGCGGGGACCGGCGATGCCGAACATGCCGCCGGTCGTCCCCGGCCGCTCGCTCGACCCTGCCGGAGCTGGAGCTTAGCTTCGCCGGAGGGAAAGGCGCGTCCATCCCAAGACAGATGTAGAGGCAGGGCGGGGGACCGTGGCCATGAGCACTGATCTGAATATCGGGTTCGCGTGACGGACCGGTCGCCGCTGGTCGGCAAAACCCTTCAGGAACTGAACCCGCGCCGCAATCACGGGGCTGACATCCTGGCCATTGAACGTAAAGGCAGGTTCGCGGCGGATATCGTCCGCGCATTGCCGCAAACTAAGCTGCAAGCCGGCGATGTCCTGTTTGTCGACCTGTTCGGGTCGACAACCAACATCGAGGCGCTTCAGGAGCGCTTGTCGCTCGAGGAACTGCCGCTCTCGGGCGCCTACGTCAACGACCGCTCACAGGAAATCGGCATGGCGGAGCTGATGCTTCCAGCAGAGTCGGAGCTGGTCAGCAAGTCGGTGATCGAAAGCCGCTTCCGCACGAGTTATGGTCTCACCGTGGTCGGTGTCCGACGCGGCCGTACCACGCTCGCCCGAGATTTCCTGCACGAGCCCTTGAAGGTCGGCGACACGCTTCTCGTGGTCGGCGCGTGGAACGACATCCGCTGGGTGCAGTCGGTGCGGCGGGATCTGCTCCTGCTCAACTTGCCGGCCGAATTCGAACAGGTGCTCCCGGCCGCGGCACGGGCGCCTCATGCGCTGTTCTGCCTCGCGCTCGTAATCGCGCTGATGGTCAGCGGCGTCGTTCCCAATGTGCAGGCCGCGCTGATCGGGTGCATTCTGATGGGCGCGCTGCGCTGCATCGACCTCGCCAGCGCATATCGCTCGATCAACTGGCCAGTTCTCATACTGATCGTCGGGATGCTGCCGTTCTCCACGGCGCTGGAGCGAACCGGGGGTGTCGACCTGGCCGCCGACATGCTGCTGAAGCTGACGGGAGGCACCGGCATTCACGCGGTGCTGGCGAGCTTGTTTTTCGTTACCGCCCTGCTCGGCCTTTTTATATCCAACACCGCAACCGCGGTGCTAATGGCACCGGTCGCCCTCGCGATCGCGGACGATCTCCATTCGTCCCGCTACCCGTTTGCGATGATCGTCGCGTTGGCCGCCTCTACCGCCTTCATGACGCCGGTCTCCTCGCCCGTGAACACGCTGGTGGCGGAGCCAGGGAACTATGCCTTTGCCGACTTCGTGCGCGTCGGCGCGCCGTTCGCGGTCATCGTCATGGTCGTGAGCGTGCTTCTCGTGCCCTGGGTGTTTCCGCCGTAAAGGTCATCGGTCTACGCCACGGACGCTCGCAATGAATTTGGAACGGTTTGACCTGCACAATCGCCGCATGTTAGCGTCGAACGTGTTGATCCGCCTAGCCGTACAATTGAGACATGTCGGGGGAAGGTTCGATGCGGCTGCGGCAAAGATACCTCAAAATCATGTCGCGTGTTGTTCCGGTGGGCGCGGTCGGAGCTTCCTTGCTGCTCGGCTCGTCCTTGCCGGGCGCTGCCGCCGAGCGTCCGGCCGCCTCGTCTGGCTCGCCAGTCTCGGAACGGCTTGCCGCCATTCGTGAAGCGGTGTTCGCGGTGACCGGACCGCAGGGCGCGGCCAAGCCGGGCGATCCTAACTTCCAGCTTGCCTGGGGCAATCGCTGGAACAATTTCGGATGGGGGCGCCGCCCCGGCTGGGGCTGGGGGCGGCCGGCGTGGAACAACTGGCGCAACGTGCGACCCCCGTGGAACAACTTTTGGCGCAACTGGTGAGTGTTCCATTCGGCAGGCCGCGAGGGGCACCGTGCCCCGGATAGGTTTGCTCGTCATCCAGCCCACCCCGTTCTGCAACATCGATTGCACCTACTGCTATCTTCCTGGCCGGAACACGAAGGCCGTCGTGTCGAAACAGACCCTCGTCAACCTGTTCTCTCAAGTTTTCGCGTCGGGCTGGGTTCGTGACTGCCTTTCGGTCGTTTGGCACGCCGGCGAGCCCCTGGTCTTGCCCCCCTCGTTCTATCGCGACGCCTTCCGGACCATCGACGCGCTGAAGCCGGACGGGCTGGCCGTCACGCATTCCTTTCAGACCAACGGAACCCTGGTCAACGAGGCATGGTGCGCCTTCTTCGCCGAGGAGCGCGTCAGTGTCGGGGTCAGCATCGACGGGCCGAAGCACTTGCACGACCGCCATCGCCGGACGCGCGCGGGCGGCGGCACTTTCGACAAGACCATCGCCGGGATTCGGATGCTACGACGGGCCGGTGTGCCATTCCACGTGATTTCGGTTCTGTCACCAGCCAGCATGGTCAGCCCTGGCGAATTGTTCGGCTTCTATCTCGCGGAGGGAATCGAGGAAGTCTGCTTCAACGTCGAGGAGTCGGAAGGCGACCATGTCTCGGCAACCTTCGCTCACGCCGACGCCGAGATCGCCTACTACCGGTTCCTCAGCGAGTTCTGGCGCCTGTCCGCCGCCGCTCCTGGCCGGATCAACTTCATTCGCGAAATCGAGCACGCGATCGAGCAAGTGATACGCCCCGAAGATACCCCGTTCGGGAATCAGCTCACCGAGCCCTTCGCGACCGTCAACATGGACTGGAGCGGAAACATCGCGACATTCTCGCCCGAACTGCTCGGGCTGAAAAACGCCGAATACGGCGACTTTCTGCTCGGCAACATCAATCGCGACGCCCTGACCGACCTTGCGGATTTGCCGAATCTCGCACGCATGCTGCGCGACATCGAAGCAGGCGTGGAGATGTGCCGGGAGAGCTGTCAGTATTTCAGCGTGTGCGGCGGCGGGGAGCCGGTCAACAAGCTGGCCGAGAACGGCAGCTTCGCCAGCACCGAGACGATGTATTGCCGGCTGACAAAGATGCGGACGACCGATCTCGTGCTCGACGCGATCGACCGCGCGGCGCTGAGTGCGTCGGCCCAGGACGGTTCGGGCCGGCGCGGCGTGCAGCGCAAGCCGGCCGGGGCGCGTGGGTAAGGACCGTAACTGGGGAGTGGAGCATGAAGATAATGTCGCGCGGGGTAGCTTCGCTCACGATCAGCGCCGCGATACAGGCAAGCGTGATCGGGCTCGCCATCGCCCAAACAAACCTTCCTCCTCCGGCCTCAAGCTCGGCGCCGGCTTACGTTGGCGCCGGCCCGGGGCAGGTGGATGCATCTGAATCGGCACCCGAAGCCGCCCCCTCGGCGGATCTCCCGGTGCTGTTCGTCACCGATGTGGAGATTTTGCGCACCGCTGCCGAACCCAGGCTCGATATCGTGCGCGCGACCGGATTCGCGCGCGTCCCAGGGCTGGAGCGCGCCGCAACTGGTCCCGACCTACGCCGGCAAGCCCGCCGACGACATCCTCGATCTGGAGCTGATCGCCACTCCTCCGCAACAGTCGCAAAATGCCGGCGGCTTTGTCCCGATAGATGCGATCTTTCCGCTCGCTCCGGGTCAAGCGTTCAAAGGCGTGCGCGTCCGTGCCTCGGAAAACGCAGTGACGGTGAAGCAGATACCGGGCAGCGGTCACGCCACGCTCCACGTCAACGACTGCAAGGACTGCGTGGGGAGAAAGCTTGGCCTCGAGGGACAGGGACAGCCCGGCTCACCTGGCGCCATCAGCCGAGACGAGCTGCCGAAGATCGTACGTGTGGTCACGCCTTCCGACGGAATTAGGGGTGCCGAGGAAAATCCGAACCGCCTCACCTTGATTCTGGATGAGGACAACACGATCGTCGAAGCGTTTTGGGAGTGAGTGCTGCGGGAGCTTTTGATCTCATCAAGGTGCAACGAATTGAGCGTAAGGGCCAAGCGTCGCTCCTTCGAGGCGTTCGTGCATTCGACGCGCCAGCGGCCTTCGTCCGAATCCGGCGCGATAGCCGCCGAGCCCATTAGGTCCATACCGTCCTGAGTGTGCGGCGCCGGCGCGGGTGTGACACACCTCCGCCGATCAGCGGGGAAGGAACGACGGATGCGATCCAGCGGGTCCATGCGTACGGAGATTGGAACGCTCATCATCGCGACGAGCGTCGTTCAGCTTGCCAACGGCTTCTTCGGCACGTTCTTTTCGCTGCGTGTCGCGGCCGAGGATTTCGGTCCGACACTGGCCGGCCTCGTGCTCAGCAGCTACTTCGCTGGCTTTACGATCAGCGCCCTCCGCTGCGGAGGGATCATCGAGCGAGTTGGTCATATCCGCGCCTATGCCGCCTTCGCGGGCTTGGTTGCTGCCGCGACCGCGGCCATGCCGCTTTTGAGCGGCCCGCTGCCGTGGCTGATCCTGCGCGCGATCATCGGGTTCGGCTGCGCCGGGCTTTTCGTCACCACCGAGAGCTGGCTCAACGCCAAGGCCAGTCCAGCCCAGCGCGGAGGAGTGTTCTCGATCTACATGGTCGGCACCTTCGTGGCCCTCGCGCTGGGACAGCTCCTCATCGGTCGGGTCCAGGTCGAGTCGGAAACACCTTTCAACGCGATCGTCGCCCTGTTCGCCGTGGCTCTGGTGCTCGTAAGCACCACGAGGGCCGAGCCGCCTCGAGTGACCGTGGTCGCGAGGTTGCCCTACGGCCAGCTCTCGCGCGCCGCGCCCGTCGCGGTCGCCGGCTGCGTGCTGAGCGGTGTCATTACCAGCTCCTTCTATGCGCTCGTTCCGGCGTGGATGCAGGGCGAACACATCGCACGCGAGACCATCGCGCTCTTCATGCTGGTCGCCGTGCTCGGCGGACTGGCGTTCCAGATTCCGGTCGGCCGGCTTTCGGACCGGCTCGACCGACGTCTCGTGCTGGCGGCACTCGGCATCGGCCTCGCGGCCACCGCCGTAGCCCTGATCTTCCTGCCATATTCGCGGCCCTTCGTCCTGCCGTTGGCGGCTTTGCTCGGCGGCTTCATGTCGACGCTGTATCCGGTCTGCGTCGCGCACGCGCACGACCGTATGCCGCAGGATCGGGTGGTCGCGGTCAGTGGCCGGCTCATCCTGGTCAGCGGCATTGGCTCGGTGCTCGGCCCTCTCATCGGCGCGACCGTCATGGCGGGTTTCGGCATTGACGGCGTGCTCTATTTCATGGCCGGCACGGCGCTCGTCCTGGCTTTCCTGGCCGCAAGCGGCAGCCTCACGAGCGCGGCGCCGCGCCCTCTTGCACGGACATTCGATGTGCTGGCTCCGCAAGCGGCGCCGCTCGCGCACGACCCTCTCGATTCTTGGGAGGCCCAGCCGGAACTCGGAGAAACCGGCCCGAAGCGATGAACCTGCGGGCCGCCTCAGCCGTCACCGGAAGCCAGTACCCGCTCGCGACTGGCGGGTTCCCGGACCCGGAACCACGTCACATACAGCGCCGGCAGGAAGATCAGCGTCAGCACCGTGGCGACCAGCAAGCCACCCATGATGGCGAAGGCCATTGGGCCCCAGAAGATGGTGACGGCGATCGGGATCAGCCCGAGAACCGTCGAGACCGCCGTCAGCATGATGGGACGGAAGCGCGAGAGGCTCGCCTCGACAACGGCATCCCATATGCCCAGCCCTTGCGCCTTCTCCGCCTCGATCTGCTCGATCAGGATCACGGCGTTGCGGGCGATCATTCCCAGAAGGGCTAGGATGCCGAGGATTGCGACGAACCCGAGCGGTCGGTTGAACAGCAGCAGCGAGGCGACGATGCCGATCAGCCCCATCGGCACCACGCTCAGCACGATGAACAGCAGGTTGAAGCTCTGGAGCTGAATCATCAGGAACGTAACCATGAGAAACAGCATCAGCGGCACCACCGCCATCACTGACGCCTGCGAATTCTGGCTCTCCTCGACGGTGCCGCCTACCGCGATGTGATACGAGGCGGGCAGGCTCGCGCTCAGTTTCTCGACCGCAGGCGCCAGACCGGAGACCACGGCCTCGGGCAGTGATCCGGGAGCCACGTCGGCCTGCACGGTGAGCGTCGGCACGCGGTCGCGGCGCCACACCAAGGGGAACTCCTGCTGGAACTCAAACCGTGCGACCTGGCTGAGCGGCACCGTGCGTCCATTCGGCAGCGGGATCTGCAAGGAGCGCAAAGTGGCAAGGGAGACCCGCTGCTCGTCGGTCGCGCGCACGACGAGATCGACCAGATAAATGCCGTCCCGCACCTGCGTGACGGGTGCTCCCGTCACTACGGTGTTCATCACCGAGGCGAGCGCCTGCGAGCTCAGGCCGAGCAGCCGTGCCTGATCCTGGTCGATGCTGATCCGCACCGTCCGGGCCGGCTCCATCCAGTCGAAATTGACCCGGCGCACACCCTCGTTGGCGCTCACGATGCCGGCGAGCCGCAGGGCGATGTCGCGCACCTCGCTTATATCGGGGCCGCTCACGCGATACTGCACCGGCCAGCCCACGGGCGGGCCGAGGCCCAGCGGCGAGACGCGGCTGACCACGCCCGGGAAGTTTTCCGCGAGCGCCGCCTCGAGGTGCTGATGCAGCCGCTCCCGCGCGGCCACGTCCTTGGCGACGACGACCACCTGGGCGAAGAAGTCGTTGGCGAGCTGCACGTCGAGCGGCAGATAGAAGCGGATCGCGCCGCGGCCGACATAGGTGGTCCAGTGCGCCACGTCGGGATCGCCCGCGAGTAGCTTGTCCACCCGCGCCGCCACCTCGTCGCTGGCGTAGATCGAGGCGTTCTGCGGCAATCTGAGATCGACCATGAGATCGGGACGGTCCGACGGCGGGAAGAATTGCCGCGGCACCAGCGGCACGGCGAGCAGCGAGACGACGAAGCAGGCGAGCGTTATGCCGATGGTGAGCCATCGCATCCGCATCGCCGCCAAGAGGAAGCCGCGAAAGCCGCGAATGACCACGCTGGGCTTGTCGGCCGCGGCCTTCTTCGGCTTGGCGAGAATCGCCACGCCCAGCAAGGGCGCGAAGACGACGGCGACGACCCAGGAGATCATGAGGGTGACGCCGACGACGACGAAGATCGAGAATGTGTACTCGCCCGCCGAGCTGCGGGCGAAGCCGATGGGCACGAACCCCGCCGCCGTGATGAAGGAACCCGTTAGCATTGGAAAGGCCAGGCTCTCGTAGGCGAAGGCCGCGGCCTGGGGCTTGCTGTCGCCCGCGGCCAGGCGCGAGATCATCACATCGATCGTGGTCATCGCGTCATCGACCAGCAGGCCGAGCGCGATGATGAGCGCCCCGAGCGAGATGCGCTGCAGGTCGATCCCGAGAAACTCCATGATCGGGAACACGATGGCGATGCGTCGAGCGGGATCGACAGCGCGACGACGGTGCCGGCACGCACGCCGAGGCTGATGAAGCTGACCACCATGATGATGGCGATGCCTGCCACAGCGAGCTCGTGAAGTCGTGGATGGCGTGCTCGACCACTTGGGGCTGGTCGGCCACCAGCACCGGCTCGATGCCGATGGGCAGGTCGGCGTGACCTCGTGCATCACCCGCTCGACGTTGCGGCCAAGGGCCAGAATGTCGCCGCCTTCGCGCATGGCGATGGCGAGGCCGATGGCCGGCTTGCCGTTCACCCGGAACAGGGGCTGCGGCGGATCGGCGATAGCCGCGATGCACCTCGGCGATGTCGCGCAGCCGGATCAGGCGGCCGTTCGCAACGAAGTTGACCGCGCGGATGTCCTCCTCGGACTCGAACGCGCCGGAAACGCGGAGCAGCAGCTTTTCGTTGCCCGTCTGTACGTGCCGGCCGGGCTGACAATGTTCTGCGCCTGTAGCGCCGCGATCAGGGCCGACCGGTCGATCCCGAGCGTCGCGAGCTGCCGCATCGAGAACTCGACGAAGATCCGCTCGTCCTGGGCGCCGAGGATCTCGATCTTGGAAACGTCCGGCACCTGCAAGAGCCGCGAGCGCATGTCCTCGACATGGTCTCGCAGCTCGCGATGGGTGAAGCCGTCGGCAGTGAAGGCGTAGATAATGCCGAACGTGTCGCCGAACTCGTCATTGAAGCCCGGCCCGACGACGCCCGCCGGCAAGGTGTGGCGCATGTCGGCGACGCTCTTGCGGACATGGTACCAGATGTCGGGCACCTCGCGCGGCGGTCGTCTCGCCCTTCAGGTTGACGAAGATCGTGGTCACGCCTGGGCGGGTGAAGCTGCGGAGGAAGTCGAGGCGCGGGCGTCTCCTGCAACGTGCGTTCGAGCCGCTCCGTGACCTGGCGAGCGTGTCGTTGAGGGTGGCGCCGGGCCAGGCGGCCTGCACCACCATCGTCTTGATGACGAAGGCGGGATCCTCGTTGCTGCCGAGACGGTAGAACGAGATCACGCCCGCGATGATCGAGGCGATCATGCAATAGACGACGAAGGAGCGGTGCTCGAGCGCCCATTCGGAGAGATTAAAGCCCACTACACGGACAGGCCCGAGCAGCCGGACCTTCTGGCCGGGATGGAGCGCCTGGACGCCGGCGGTCACGACGATGTCGCCCGTCGTCGAGGCCATGCGCGACGACGACGCTCGCCGGGTCGAAGCGCAACACCTCGATATTTCGCATCGCCACCGTCAGACTCGACGGATCGACGATCCAGACGGCCGGCTGCCGGTTGAACTCGGTCAGCGCGGACGCCGGAATGGAGATCACTGGCGCCGACTCCAGCTGGACGCTGCCGTTCACCGTCGAGCCAAGCCGCATCGCCGCCGGCGGATCCGTCAAGCCGACCTTCACCTGGAAGGTTCTGGTGACCGGGTCGGCCTGCGGCGACGACCTCGCGCACCCGGCCGGTTGTCTTCACGGCAGGGTCGTCGGCCAGCGTGACCGCGATGCGCGGGTCGCTCGGTGCCGCGCGCAGCACCTGCGCGGGCACGTCGAACACCGCGTCCCGCCCGCCCTGGCGCGCCAGCGGTGACGATCATCTGCCCCGCCTGCACCACCTCGCCCGGCTCCGCCCCGCGCGCCGTCACCGTGCCGGCGGCGTCGGCCGTGAGTATCGTATAGCTCACCCGGCGGGCCGCGATCTGCATCTGCACTTGGCGTGGTCGACCTGGGCCTGCGCGGTCTGCAGCGCCTTCTGGCCATGTCGAACTGCGCGCGGGGCGTATGGCCCTGCGCCAGAAGCGTCCTCTGCCGCTCGAACGCGGCTTGCGCGCCTTGGTCAGCTGTGCGCGGCGCAGCGGCGAGATTGGCCTGCGCCGACCGGAGCGCGTTCACCTCGTTCTCCGGGTCGAGCTTGGCCAGCTCTTGCCCGGTTTCGATCCGGTCGCCGACATTGACCGGCCTTTCGATCATCCGTCCGCAAATGCGAAAGGCCAGCGCGGCCTCGTCATCCGATTGGATGTGGCCCGTCAGAACGACCTTCTCGCCCGCCTCCTGTTCCGCGACGGTAACTGTCCGCACGGGGCGCGGTTCGGGCACTTCGGCCTTGCTGGCGGGCTTGCACCCGGTCGGGCCGACGAGCACCGCAGCGAGGAGACACAATGTCGTCGGGAGCGGGGCGTGCGCTGTCATACTCTCCTTCAGGCCGGCCTTTCCGCCCGGCGGGCATGGCGGTTAGCCAGCGTGATCACGATATAAGCGCAGCCGGCGATCAGCAGCGCGATGCCGAGCACCACTCTTGCCGCCATGGTGGTGAGAGCCGGCAAGATGACGGCCGCCACGCCGCAGGCGATCAGCACGACGCCAAGGAGCAGGAACCAGCCCCATTTGGCCCAGAGCAACTCGCCTGCGCCGCGGATCTCCGTTTTTGCCAGTTCAGCGTTGTCCATCACGCACTGGACTGCTGCTCGCGATTTGAACTCACGAGCAGATCAGTCAGTGCGGCCGTTGCGATTCGGCTTGTTGACGGACGGCGATTCCGGCTGAACGGGAGGCTCATTATCCTGCGCAGATCTCATCCAGCCCGGAGCCCGATTTATGATTTGATCGCGAGAGTCGTCGTATCGAAGTTGACCGTCTGCATTCCACCATTGGCCGGTTGAACGACCGCAATCCCGCGGTTGAAGTCGAGCGCCACGATCCGGCTGCCCGGATACTTCGCCTTGATGCTGTTCAGCAGTTCCGTCTGCAGGATCTCGTACACTGTCTGGCCACCCTTGGCCATCCGCGACTGTATATCGGCACGTTTCTGCGGGCTGAGGCCGGCTAGCTCCGCCTGTTCCAGCGTCGTTGCCATCTGTGCATGTGCGACCGGCGCGGCCAGGAAGACAGCCGTCAGCGCCACAGCGATAGCCTTGGATACGTTTCCCTCAACCTTCATAGAATTTGCGCTCCGTTTTCGCGGTTGCCGTTCACGCCTGCCTGACCCACGACAGGTCAGCAGACGCTAAGTCGGAGCTTCGAATGCACGCCTGCTAGGTGTCAACGGGAATCTGGCACACGACGCAACAACTCCGCCGTTCAAAACATCAAAGAGGCCGCCTCATCGGGTCCTAGATGAAGCGGTCACGATCCGTGTCCAAAGCCGGATGATTGTCGGCCTGATATTTCCGGCTGGACAAGCACTAACTAGACATGCGCATGATTGGCAAAGAGCAATGCCGGCCGGGGCCATAGATCGGCTACCCAAGGGCGCAACAGCGTCGTCATCGACCGAGAAACCGCCTGGCATCTGACGATCGGCTGCTCTGAGGCGAAAACACACAGGCCAGCCTCGTGTGCGCCGGCAGAGCGAGATACTCGGCGATCAATCAACGGAACCTAAGCGGGAGGTTCACCCGGGAAGGCATATGCACATGCATATCGAACTCGAAGGGCCGGAAAACTCCTCCTGTATATCGACGGGCCATCTGCCCCCCGCCGAGTTGGTGAGGGATTTAGTAGACGAGGCCCACATTCGATATAGGTCGGATAACGAGGGCGCCGTGGCCGATTACATTCCGGCCCTGGCCAGGACGCCCTCTCACCTGTTTGGTCTGTGCGTGGTCGGGGTCAACGGCGCCATTCATTCGGCTGGCGACGCGGACCACGAGTTTTCGATCCAGAGCATTTCAAAACCCTTCGTCTTCGCGCTGGTCTGTCAGGCGATCGGCGCCGAGCCGGCGCGGGCGCGGGTCGGCGTGAACGGCACGGGGCTGCCGTTCAACTCCGTCATGGCCATTGAGCTCAACGCCGATCGGACGATGAACCCAATGGTCAATGCCGGGGCCATCGCAACGACGAGCCTGGTCCCGGGGCGCACCGCGGACGCGAAGTGGGCGTTCATCCAAGAGGGGCTTTCCCGTTTCGCGGGCCGCCCGCTCGCGCTTGATGAGGAGGTATACCGCTCGGAGGCGGCCACCAATCTGCGCAACCGTGGCATCGCCAAGCTGCTCGAAGGCTACGGCCAGATGTATTTCGACGCGCTCGAGGCGACCGACGTTTATACAAAGCAATGTTCCCTCAACGTGACCGTCAAGGATCTGGCGGTGATGGGCGCGAACTCTTGCGGACGGAGGGGTGAACCCGATCACCGGCGAGCAGGTAATCGACGCCTCGCACTGCAAGCGCGTGCTGGCGGTTCTGGCGACGGCGGGGCTGTACCAGCTCTCCGGCGATTGGCTGTATGAGATCGGGCTGCCGGGGAAAAGCGGCGTCAGCGGCGGGATTGTGACCATCTCACCGGGCAAGGGTGGGCTCGGTACAGTTCGCTCCTTTGCTCGACAGCGCCGGGAACAGCGTCAAGGGGCAACGCGCGACCAAGTTCTTGTCCGAGCGACTAGGACTAAACCTGTTCGCGTCGAAGCCCGACGAACACTAAGGCCAGCTCGGCCCATCCTTCGGAGCTGGCCCAAATCGCTGGCCATTGTTGGGCTGGCGCGGGGAGCGGAACCATGAGTGGGGATACTGTTTCGGCAATCAGAGTAGATAGAGCAGCGCAAAATTCCTGGGTGCCGATGATCGCCATCGCCTTAGGCCAGGTGCTGATGTCCTTCAACGTGGCGTCCTTGCCCGTATCGCTCGGCGGCATGGTCGCGAGCTTCAACGTTCCGCCCACGACGGTCGCCACTGGGATCGTGATGTATTCCCTCGCCGTCGCCGGCTTCGTGATGCTCGGCGCCAAACTGAACCAGCGCTACGGATCGCTGCGCGTTTTCCGCGCCGTCGTGGCGCTATTCGGCGTCGCCCAGGTGCTGATGACGTTCAGCCCCAACGCGACCGCCATGCTCACGGCTCAGTTCCTGTCCGGCGCGGCGGGAGCGGCGTTGGTTCCTTCGCTGGTAGCGCTGATCGCCAATAACTACCACGGCAAGCAGCAGGCCACCGCCCTGGGCGCGCTCGGCTCCGCGCGAGCCGGCGCGGGCGTCGCGGCCTTCCTGATCGGCGGTATGCTGGGCACCTTCATCGGCTGGCGGCCGGTGTTCGGCATCCTGATCGTGCTCTCGGCCATCGTATTGTTCCTGAGCTTCCGCCTGAAGCCGGACGAGGGCCGGCCCGAGGTGCGGATCGACATCGTGGGAGTCGTGCTCGCGGCGGCGGCTATCATCCTCATCAGCTTCGGCTTCAACAATCTCAATAGGTGGGGGCTTGGCGTGGCGCGCCCCGGAGCGCCGTTCGATCTGTTCGGCCTCTCGCCCGCTCCGGCCATGATCGTGGTCGGCATCGCGCTCGGCCAGGCTTTCTTTCTTTGGACGCGCAAACGGGCAGAGGCGGGACGAACACCGCTGCTCGCGCTCGAGGTCATCAACTCGCCCGCCGAGCGGGCCGCGATCTATGCCATGTTCGCGGTCGTCGCGCTGGAGGCGGCGCTCAACTTCGCGGTGCCGCTCTATATCCAGATCGTGCAGGGCCGGACGCCGCTGGCGACAGCGATCGCAATGCTGCCGTTCAACCTCTCGGTGTTCTTCTCGGCGCTGCTGATCATTCGGCTCTACGACAAGTTGCCGCCGCGACAGATCGGCCGTTTGGGTTTCGCCCTTTGCACCGTCGCCTTGCTATGGCTTGCTTTCGTGGTCCGCAACGATTGGAGCAGCTTCGCCGTTCTCGTCGGGCTGGTCGTGTTCGGCATCGGCCAGGGTTCGTTGGTGACGCTGCTGTTCAACGTGCTGGTCACCGCCTCGCCCAAGGAACTCGCGGGCGACGTCGGCTCGCTGCGCGGCACCACCAACAATCTTGCGGCCGCCGTGGGCACGGCAGTCGCGGGGGCGCTGCTCGTCGGCTTGCTGAGCGCCAACATAATGAGCAGCCTGGCCGAGAACCCCTATCTGCCGGCGTCTATTCAGTCCCAGGTCGATCTCGACAACATCACTTTCGTCAGCAACGACCGGCTGCGATCGGTGATGGAGCGCACGACGGCGACGCCGGAGCAGGTGGCGGAGGCGATGCGCGTCAACACCGGGGCGCGGCTGCGGGCGCTCAAGATCGGCTTCGTTATCATGGCGGGGCTCGCGCTGCTCTCGATCATTCCCGCCGGCCGGCTGCCCCAGTACCGTCCCGGAGAATTGCCTTCCGCACCTGCGCCGCAAGATGCGACACGCGCCGAAGCCGCCCCTGAACTCGTGACGGAACCCGCCATCGCGGTTCGGCCCGCCTAGCGCGAGCGCCGCGCGTTGTAAGCCTGCACCGGAGTCCATGATGCGCCTTCCACGCCTCCTCGTGCTCTCGCTTGGCGGGACCATTACGATGGTCCCGGATTCCTCAGGCGGGATCGCGCCGAAGCTCGGGGCTGCTGAGCTGGTCGCCTCGGTACCCGCGCTGGCCGAGGTCGCGGAAATCGAGGCCCACTCGCCCTTCCGCCTGCCAAGCCCATCTCTCACACCTGCGAACCTGGTCGAGGTCGCTCGGCGGATCGAGGAAGGCTTTGCGTCCGGCTTCGATGGGGCTGTTGTCATCCAGGGCACGGACACAATCGAGGAATCGGCTTTCATCCTCGATTTGCTGGTCGGCGGAGACAAACCGGTCGTGGTCACGGGAGCCATGCGCGGGGCAGATGCGCCGGGGGCGGACGGGCCCGCCAATCTGCTGGCCGCGGCTGTCGTCGCGGCGTCGCCCGAGGCGCGCGGTCTCGGCACGCTCGCGGTGCTGAACTACGACATCCATGCCGCCCGCTTTGTGCAGAAATCGCACACCGCCCTGCCGTCCGCGTTCTCCTCTCCGCTCATGGGGCCGCTCGGTGTGGTGGCGGAGGGCCGGCCACGCTTCTATGCGCGAGTGTCGCGCGCGCCCGGCCTCGCGGCTGCACACGGGCCGCCCGCCGCGGTCGCGCTGGTCAAATGGGCGATGGGCGATGACGGGCGCCTGCTGAGCGCGATACCCGGTCTCGGCTACGCGGGCCTGGTCGTAGAGGGCATGGGCGCAGGCCATGTGCCCGCGGACGCGGCCCCCATGCTGGGCGACCTCGCGGCGAAGATTCCCGTAGTGCTGGCGACCCGCGCCATGACCGGCCCGGTATTCACGCGCACCTACGGCTATCCCGGATCCGAAATCGACCTGCTTGGCCGCAATCTGATCCCAGCCGGATACCTCTCGGGACTGAAGGCGCGCCTGCTGCTGGGCTTCAGCCTTCGAACAGGCGCCACGATGATACGCGACGCTTTCGCGCCGTACCAGTAACGGGGGGAGGTCGGATCGCCGCGCCTCCGGCCATGTACTCCGCCCGGCGGGGCTTATTGCTCGCGCGCCCGCGCAGCCTCGCGCCGCGTGTAGGAGGCGCCGCTTGCAACCACGTTGCCCGCGGGCGGCTCGCCGAGATCGGAGATCAGCCCGCGCAGCGTTGGATCGGTGCGGATCAGCTTCTCGCCCTCGGCGACCAGTGTGTCCACATCGGCATCCGGAATGGTCAGGCCAGTTGGAATCGCCTGCAAACGCCGCCGCTCTGCGAGATCGGCGATGCCGGACAGCGAAATATGGATGAGTGCGCCTTTGACGTCCCCGCATGGATGACCGTCCAGCACGGCGGCTTGTTGGCAGCGGATGCCTTGGATCTTGCCGGTCAACTCTTTTACCTGCTGATCCACCAGCAGCAATGTCTCGAAATTATAGGCGTCGATCTGCGTACCGGACACAGCCGAGAAGACCTGCCCCAGCCCGGTCACGACCCGCCGCTGGCCAAGTGTCGGATCGCTCGCCGCCTGGCCATCGACGCTGATCACGATCACGCGTCGTGTGACCGGAGCAAGGCGGCGCAGCGCGTCTTCATGCTGGTCGAGGAGAACGAGTTCATTCGACATGGACCGAAGCGCCAGATTGTCGGCGATGCCGCCATCCATCAGGTGGAGGTAGTGCGTGCGCTCCGGATCCATCTGTCGCTCTACCTGTCGCGCCAGCACCGCACGACGCGACAGATCGCCGCTGTTCTCCCATCCCGGTGCAGGAGCGCCCGGCGGCGGGTAGCGCGTGCAATCGCGGCGATAGCTGCGAAGGGTGATCGGCGTGAACAGGATCGGGAAGCCGTTGGAGGCGGCGACCGCGCGCGCGACCGGGAAGCTCGACAGATCCGAGCACAGGAGGTCGAAGCTCGTCTGGTTGAACGGGAAAGCGATGCCGCCGGCGATGTCGGTCGCATTGACCGAGATCATCGGCAGGCCCCGCTTCATCAGATCGGCATAGGTCGCGCCGTGGAACATCAGCCGATCGTACACCTCCGCCATCGCGTCGTTGGTTCCGAAGTAGGGGTTGATCAGCCATTCCCAGTTCCAGGGCAGCAGATAGATGCCCCAGATGAACGCATTGATGTCGCGCTTCAGGAACTCGCGTGGGAAGGTCTCGAAGCTCTTGTCGCGATAGAGGCCGTAATGCATTGCGGGGAAGCTGCCGCCGGAGACCGAGGCGATGTAGGCGACCTCGTCAAGCAATGGCCGCTCCCGCCCGTTCTCGACGATGCGCAGGTCCCGCAGCCCGCGCAGTGCGCCGTGGGCGAAGGCGGCCGATCGCTTTCCGCCGCCCGAAAAGGCCAGGGCGAGAAAGATCTGGCCTTTGGGCTCGTACAGCAGTCCCGTCAACGTGTAGCCAGGCGTATAGACCGGAGCGCCCGTCTGATCCTTCGGCAGCGGCTTGTTCATCACCACCTGCGAGGTCTGGCAGGCGGCGAGGGCGAACATAAACAGCGCCACGACCGCGCGACGAATAATCACGATTCTGTCTCCCACCAGACCCGTGTCCACGTTACACCGATCCGCGGAGCCGCCACACCGAGGACCGCAGCCCATGTGCTGCAAAGCCGGATGGTAGCGCGATCACCGTGATGGCTGAGCGATCTGGGGGACCATGACAAATGCCGCTTGCGCCACGCCTAACGCACAATGAGCGCCGACTTGGGCTACGACTAACCGCACCCGCCGCCCTCGCATGCGCGCTGTTCTGTGCCATGGGTGTCTCCGCCTGCGCGTCGAGCGTGTTGGAGGTCGGGCCGACGCGCGGCACCACGTCGCTTGGGCGCGCAATGGCCGGGGCGCGGGACGGCGATACCGTGCGGATCGACCCGGGGGTCTATCGGGAATGCGCCGTGGTGAGGGGCAGCCACGTGACCATCGAGGGCACCAGTCCCGGCGTAGTGCTGACCGACGCCACCTGCGCCGGCAAGGCGATCCTGGTCACCCAAGGCAACGACATCACCGTCCGCAACGTGACGCTGCAGCGCGCCCGGGCGAGCTCGCATAACGGGGCGGGCATCCGCGCCGAGGGCACCAACCTGACGGTTGATCACGTGCGCTTCCTCGACAACGAGAATGGCATCCTCGCTGCAAGCAATCGCGGCAGCACAATCCGCATCCTCGGCAGCGATTTTGAGCGCAACGGTAGCTGCGAGGACCCTTCTGGCTGCGCGCACGGGGTATATGTCAATTCGATCGAGAAATTGGACATCGAGAACTCTCGGTTCTTCGACCAGCGGTTCGGGCATCATGTTAAATCCCGCGCCCGCGTCACTGTGGTGAAAGACAGCCAAATCGAGGACGGGCCGAACGGCACCGCCAGTTACGAGATCGACGTGCCGAATGGTGGCGATGTATGGATCGAGGGCAATACCATCGAGAAGGGTCCCAAGGCACAGAACTGGACCGCCGCGATCGTGATCGGAGCAGAGGGGGAGAACCATCCCTCCCGCGAGCAGGTCATCCGCAATAACGGGTTCACCAACAACAACCAGCGCCAGACCATCTTCGTGCGCAATTTGGGGTCGGTTCCGGTGATGCTCGAGGGTAATGTGCTGCGCGGCAATGTGGTGCCACTAGAGGGGCCCGGCTCGGTGCGGTAGTACAAGAAAGGGCGGGCCGCAATGGGATCGGCGAAGCCCTCCTGGGCTGTCTTGCGCCAGGAGCGGCCACGTTAACCCTTGCCGAGCTTGCAATATTCGCAATATATTGTCCGGAACGTTTCACCGAACGAACCCGCCGCAGTGGAAGCGGCGACGAAAACCCTGTGTTGGGGTGGCTGGACCAGAGCGCCCAACCATACGAGGCCGACGCGACGATTTCGCTGCGTCCATTGACTCGGACGTGATGTTTCCTGCCCGACCCGGCACGAATTGTTCCGGATTGGCAGTATCTGCGGCCCGGCTCTGACGCGCAAGTTAGCCACACGTGCCCGGACCAGCAGGTGAAAGGGCTCGAGCAATGCAACAAGCGATCGCCGCGCCAAAGACGCCGATGCAGCGACTGCTGGACGGCATCGAGGTGGTGGGGAACAAGGTCCCGCACCCCGCCGTGGTGTTCCTGCTGCTCGCGGTCGTGGTGATCGTGCTCTCGCATCTCATGTATATGATGGGCGCGAGCGTCTCGTACCAGGTCGTTGATCCCGCGACGCACGAGGTCAAGCAAGCGACCGCGACCGTGAATAGCCTGCTCACGCCCGACGGCGTCCGGTTCATCTTCACCTCGGCGGTTCGCAACTTCCTCGGCTTCGGCCCGGTCGGCATCATCCCGGTCGCGATGATCGGCGTGGGCCTGGCGGAAGAGGCCGGACTGATCAATGCGCTGATCCGCAAGATCGTCGATGTCGCCCCGCCTCGCGCGATCACCTTCATCGTCGTGTTCCTTGGGCGTGCTGTCGAGCATCGCCTCCGACGCGGGCTATCTGGTTCTCATCCCGCTCGGAGCCGCCGCCTTCATCAGCCTGGGGCGGCATCCGGTCGCTGGGATCGCCGCGGCCTTCGCGGGCGTTTCGGCGGTGTTCGGGGTGAACCTCATCATCACGCCGCTCGACGGCGTCCTGACCGAGATCACCAACGACGCCATCCATCTGCTCAATCCGGGCTACTCGATCGACCTCACGGCCAACGTCTATTTCTCCGTCGTCTCCACGATTCTCATGAGCATCGTGTGCGCGGTCATCACCGACCGGGTGGTAGAGCCGCGGCTCGGGCGTTGGGATCGGCAGGACGCCGCGGAAGATCTGCCGGCCGACGCGACGGCGGGAGTCTCGGAAGCGGAATCGAAGGGGCTGAGAGCGGCGCTGTTCGCGCTCATTGGTGTAGTGATCGTCATCGGCCTGCTCACGGCCCCCGCTGGCGCGCCGTTGCGAAACCCGCAGACGGGCGCGATCATCGGCGACTCGCCGCTGATGAACAGCTTGATCGTGCTCATTATGCTGCTGTTTCTGGTGACGGGGTTCGCGTATGGCAGGGCGGCAGGGGTGATCAACAGCGCCAGTGACGCGATCGGCGCCATCACCAAGACGTTTTCCGGCCTGGGCGGGCTGCTGTTCCTCTTCCTCGTCATCAGCCAGTTTCTCGCGTACTTCAATTACAGCAACATCGCGACCATTATCGCCGTGACGCTCGGCGATGCGCTCAAAAGCGCGAATCTCGGTGCGGTGCCGCTGCTGATAATGTTCGTGCTCGTGACGGCGCTGCTCAACCTGATCATCCCGGCGGCGATCGCGAAATGGGCGATCCTCGCGCCGATCTTCGTACCCCTGTTCATGAAGCTCAACCTGGCGCCGGCGGCGGTGCTGGCCGCCTATCGCGTCGCCGACTCGCCCGGTAACGTCATCACGCCGCTGATGGCGTATTTCGGCCTGATCGTGATCTTCACGCAGAAATATCAAAAGGACGCGGGCGTCGGCACCGTCGTCGCGATCATGTTGCCGTACGCGGCGTGGCTCACCGTCCTTTGGACGGGGTTGCTGCTGCTGTGGTATTTGTTGGGCCTGCCGTTCGGGCCGGCATGACCGTTCGTAACCGCAACGCAATACGCGCAGGAGCAGTCCCATGAGCGATCTCGTCTTCATCGCCTTCCCGACCGAGCAGCAGGCGGAGGAGGTCCGCGACAAGATTCTCTCGATGCAGAAAGAGTATCTGATCGAACTCGGTGACGCCGTCATCGCGACCAAGGACGGGTCGGGCCGGGTCGGGCTGAACCAGCTCGTCAACATGACCGCCCGCGGCGCCCTGTCCGGCGCCACCTGGGGCGCTCTGTTTGGGCTGATCTTCCTCAATCCTCTGCTCGGTGCGGCGGTGGGCGCCGCGTCGGGCGCGATCGGCGGGCGGCTGACCGATATCGGCATCAGCGACAAGTTCATGAAGGAAGCCGCCCAGGCGCTCGAGCCCGGCACTGCCGGATTGTTCCTGCTGATCCGCAAAATGACCGCGGACAAGGTGCTGGCCGCCCTGCAAGGCGTCGGCGGCAAGATCATGCAGACCTCGTTTGACGACACCAAGGAGGAGGCGCTGCAAGCGGCCCTGACAGGCTCGACGGCAGCCGCGACCGCCTGAGCCCGAGGGTGGGTCGGCGGAGAGCCGGTACGCTGACGGTGCGCGCTGCGACGCTGCGATGGACAGGGTTCTTGCTGCTCTGGCTGGTGCTGCTCGGGGCCGGTGCCGGCTCCCTGGCAGCCGGCGTGGTCGCGTCCGCGGCCGCGACCTGGACCAGCCTCACCCTGCTGCCGGCGGGGGTTGGCCGCCCCTCGGCTCCGGCGCTCTTCGTCCTGGCGCTTCGTTTCCTCCGTCAGTCCGCCTCCGCCGGTCTTGACGTGGCGCGCCGCGCGCTCGATCCGCGGATGCCGCTGAACCTCGGCACCGTCACCTGCAAGACGCGTCTGCCGCCGGGTCCGGCGCAAAGCGCCTTCGCCGCGCTCACCAGCCTCGTGCCGGGCACGGTGCCGTTCGGAACCGATCCAGAAGGCTCCCTGCTCGTCCATTGCCTCGACGTCGCCCAGCCGGTCACGGCGCAAATGCGGGAAGAAGAGGCGCTGCTCTGCCGGGTGCTCGGCGTCGCGGATGACTGACTTCCTGCTCGCCGCCGCTCTGATCGTGCTGGGCGCGGTCGCCCTCGGCCTGGTGCGCGTGCTGTACGGCCCCTCGGATGCCGACCGGCTGATGGCGGCGCAGTTGCTCGGCACGGGCGGGATGGCGGTGCTGGCGCTGATCGCGGCGGCGACCCACACACCGGCCGTGGTCGATGTCGCGCTGGTCCTGGCTCTCCTCGCGGCCTTCATCGCAGCCGCATTCGCCACAACCGGCTCGGCCGACGCGCGAAGCCGACACACAGCCTCCGCCATGAGAATCGTCCTGGACGTCGTGACAGTCGTTGCCGTGTCGGCCGGCGGCTTCATGTTCCTCGCGGGAACCGTCGGGCTGCTGCGCTTCCCGGACTCGCTCACCCGGCTGCATGCGCTGACGAAGGCCGACAATCTGGGCCTCGGACTGATCGTGCTCGGATTGCTGCCGCGTGCCCCGGACGCGTTCGGCGGGCTCAAGCTGATCTGCCTGTGGCTGCTCGCCCAGCTTGCCGGCGCAACGGTGAGCCAGCTCATCGCCCGTCGCGTCCGGCCGCGACGGAGTGCCGCAGTGAGTTTGGGGACGGCGCTGGACGTAATGATCGCCGTGCTCGTGCTGGGCGCGGCGGGGTGGATGCTGGCCGCGCGCGACTCCGCAGCCGCGGTCATCGGCTTCGTCGTGTACGGGCTCCTGCTGGCGCTGATCTGGGTCCGCCTGGAGGCGGTGGACGTGGCGTTGACGGAGGCGGCGATCGGCAGCGGCGTTACCGGCGTGTTCCTGTTCCGGGCGGCGGCGCAGCTGCGCGTTCCCGGAGCCACCGCCACGGCCGAACGGACTGGACCGGCGGTGCAGCTGCTCGCGCTGGCGCTGTGCCTCTGCGTTGTCGCCGGGCTCGGGATCGATCGTCTTGTCGCTCCCCGAGCCCGCGCCCAGCCTGGCCCCCGAGGCCGTAGCGAACCTGGGCGCGACGCAGCTCGGCAATCCGGTAACGGCGGTGCTGCTCGGCTACCGCGCCTTCGACACGTTGCTCGAGAAGATCGTGCTGCTGCTCGCCGTGATCGGCGTGTGGTCGCTGGCGCCCGATCGCGCCTGGGGCCGCGCGCCGCCCCCGCTCGGACGGGCGCAAGCCGAGGGACCGCTCGTCTTTCTTGCCCGGGTGCTGCCGCCTGTCGGCGTAATCGTGGGCATCTACCTGTTCTGGGCCGGGGCGGACCGACCGGGCGGCGCCTTCCCGGGCGCCTCGGTGCTGGCATCCATGTGGCTGCTAGTGATGCTCGCCGGGCTGCGGACCCCGCCGCGGACCGACAGCGCGTGGCTGCTGGGGATGGTGCTGGCCGGCCCTCTGGTGTTCCTGGCGGCCGGACTCGCTGGTTTCGTCTGGCCGGGGGTGTTTCTCGGTTTTCCCCCATCCATCGCCAAGCCGCTGATCGTGGCGATCGAGGTGCCGCTCACGCTCTCGATCGCGGCGATGCTCGCGATGATGGTGGCCGGCCCGCCGCAGGCACCGCCACGGCCATGACTGGCGCCACACTGTTCGGCCTGCTCGGGGCGGCGCTGGTCGGGACGGGCCTGTACGGGGCCATCGTGCAACCGGAGCCGCTTCGCAAAGTGCTCGGCCTCAATCTGCTCGGCGGCGGGCTGTTCCTGATCTTCGGCGCCATCGCGCGGCGCGGCGCGGCGGCGGGCTTGGCGGCCGATCCGGTGCCACAGGCGCTCGTCATTACCGGCATCGTCGTTGCCTTCGCGGCGACGGCGCTCGCGGTCACGCTGCTGCTTCGCCTGTTCCAGCTGACGGGACGCGCGACCCTAAGCCCCGGCGCGGCGGAAGCGCGAAAGCCCGGCGAGGCGCAGTGACGGCGCATTGATGCAAGCGGCAGATTTCATATCCGGCGGTGCGACCCGGGGCGGGTTCCTGCTCGTGCTCTCGATTGTCGTCCCGCTCATCGGAGTCCTGCTGCTCCTGGCCGTCGATGAGCGCCATGCCGAGCGGGTGAGCCTCGTGCCGATCGCGGCCGGGGCCGGGATCGCCATCGCCATTCTCGTGGGCGTGCTGCGCGCGCAACACGCGCTATCCTACGCGCTCGGTGGCTGGGCGCCGCCGCTCGGCATCGTGCTGCGCGCGGACGGCTTCTCGGCGGCGATGATCCTGACCGCCGCCGTCGTGATCGGCGCCGTCGCGCTGTTTGCCCGCGGCGTCTTCGCGCCGGGCCGCCAGCGCACGGTATTCTGGATTCTGCTGCTGGCGCTGTGGTCGTCGCTGAACCTCGTGTTCCTCGGCGGCGACTTGTTCAATCTCTATGTCGCGCTGGAGATGCTGACCTTCAGCGCCGTGCCGCTTGTGTGCCTGGACGGGCGGGCGGAGGTGATCGCGGCGGCGCTGCGCTACATGCTGTTCGCGCTGCTCGGCTCGTTGCTCTACCTGCTCGGCATCGTCTTGCTTTACGGCGCGTACGGCACACTCGACATCGCCCTGCTATCGGCGCGTGTCCGGCCCGAGGCGGCGGCCTACGTCCCGGCGGCCCTCATCACCGCGGGACTGATGGCCAAGACGGCGCTGTTCCCGCTACATCTGTGGCTGCCGCCCGCCCATGCCGGCGCGCCGCCGGCGGCAAGCGCCATGCTCTCGGCCCTCGTCGTGAAGGGGTCGTTCTTCCTCGTGCTGCGGCTCTGGTTCGATGTGATGCCGGGCGTACCCGGTGTCACGGCGGGGCAGGTGCTGGCGGCGCTGGGGGCGGCGGCGATCCTGGTCGGCAGCGTGCTTGCGCTGCGCGTGGCGCGGCTGAAGATGCTGGTGGCCTACTCGACCGTGGCCCAGCTCGGCTACCTGTTCCTCATTTTCCCGCTCGCCGCCATCCCGGATGCGCCGTGGAGCAGCGGCGCGCTCGAAGGCGGCATCCTGCAAGCGGCGTCGCACGCTTTCGCGAAGGCGGCCATGTTCATGGCGGCGGGGCTGATTGCCGAGGCGCTCGGCCATGACCGTATCGCCGAGCTCGGCGGGATAGCCCGGGCGCTGCCGATGACGGTGCTGGCTTTCGGGCTCGGCGGATTGTCGCTGATGGGCGTGCCGCCGAGCGGCGGGTTCGCGGCGAAGCTGATGCTGCTGCGAGCCGCCCTCGCCAGCGGCCAGTGGTGGTGGGGTCTGGTTATGCTTGCGGGCGGGCTGTTCGCCGGAGGCTACGTGTTCCGTGTGTTGGCCTCGGCGCTCGCCGATCCAGCAGGGCGCGCGCCGGTTCTGCGGGCGTCCGTCGCGCGTGGGCGCGAGGCCGTGGTGCTCGCGCTGGCGATCTGGTCCGTGGCGCTCGGCTTGGTGCCCCTCGGCGCCTTCGGGGTGCTCCAGATCGGCCGTCCGGATGCGGCGGTCGTGCGGCTGCCATGACGGGCGCCTGGTCCGGCCTGCTCGTCGCCGCGCTGGCCACTCCGCTGCTGCTGCTGGCGGCTTGCGCCTTCCGGCCGGTGCGGGCCCGCGTCTTGGATCTGCTGCCGCTCGCGCCGGTTCCGGGCCTCGCCGCCGCCCTGCTCGCCGCCGGTGCGCCGTCCATTAGCTGGACGCTGCCCCGGCTGCGGCTGACGCTGGCTCTCGACTTGCCCGGCGCGGTGCTGCTCGGAACCGCAGCGCTGCTCTGGATCGGGGCGGGCGTCTATGCCGCTGCGCATCAGCGCGGGCAGCCGCACAGCACAAGGTTCGCGGAATTCTGGCTGTTGGCGCTGGCGGGCAGTCTCGGCGTGTTCTTCGCCGCCGACCTGGTGAGCTTCTACGTGCTGTTCGCCCTCGCCAGCCTCGCGCCGTACGGACTGATTGCACACGACGGAACGCCACGGGCACGACGCGCGGCTCTCATCTACGTCAATTTCGCCGTCCTGGGAGAAGCCTTGCTGCTCGCCGGGTTCGTGCTCCTGGCAGCCGCGATCCCCGGCGAGAGTCTGCTCATCGGAGACGCGGTGGCCGCGCTGCCGGGTTCGGCGACGCGCACCGTCACGCTCATCTGCCTGATCGCGGGATTCGGGCTCAAGGCGGGGCTGGTGCCGCTGCATGTCTGGCTCCCGCTGGCCTACTCCGCCGCTCCGATCCCGGCCGCGGCCGTCATCAGCGGGGCAATCAGCAAAGCTGGGATAATCGGCCTGATCCGGTTCCTGCCGGTCATGGCCGGGCTTCCGCACTGGGGCGGCGCGCTGACCGGCATTGGCCTGTTCGCGGCCTTTTACGGTGTGGCGGTCGGAGTCACGCAGGCCAACCCGAAGACCGTGCTGGCCTATTCCAGTATCAGCCAGATGGGGTTCATCGCGGCGGTGCTGGGCCGGGCGCTTTCGGCCGGGAGCGCGGGCGCGCTCTTGCCCGTCGCCTTCTACGCGGGCCATCACGTGCTGGCGAAAGGGTCGCTGTTCCTCGCCGTGGGCGTAGCCGCTCGGGGCGGTGCGCGCCGGCTCTGGCTGGTCCTGCTACCTGCGGCCGTTGTCGCCCTGGGCTTCGGCGGTTTGCCGTTCACCGGCGGCGGCCTCGCCAAGCTCGCCGTGAAAGCGCCGCTTGAGGGTGGTGCGGTCGGGGCGCTCGCAACGGCTTCGGCTGTAGCGAGCACGGTGCTGATGCTGTACTTCCTGCGCCGCCTCGCGACCGTGGCCCCGGCCGCGCCGAATGGCGCGACGACGGCCAGTCTGACGGTGCCATGGCTCGTGCTGGCCTTCGCCTCTGTCGCGATCCCGTGGGTGCTTTATCCGGCGCTGGGCCTTGGTAGTCTCACCGAGGCGTTCGCTTCCGCCTCGCTCTGGAAGGCGTTGTGGCCGGTGCTGGTCGGCGTGGTGCTGGCGGCGGGGTTGGCCCGCTGGGAAGGAGCGTTGCCGCGCGTTCCCGAGGGCGACATCGTCGTTCTGGGCCGTTTCGGCTGGCGCGCGGCTCGCGCATGCGGCAATGCAACCGAGCGGGCCGACGAGTTCTTGCGGCGGTGGCCCATCGCGGGCTTGTCGCTACTGGCGCTCGCCGTCGCGCTGTACGCGGCGATGATGGCGAAGGGCTAATGGCGGCAACGAGCTGAAGCACGCGATTTGGAGTTTGCCGGCCGCGTCGGAAAGACCGTAACCGCTTTGCCTATCGAACAGCGGCCGCCCGCTGCGACCGACGGTTCCGTTCCCGGAACTGCGCTGCGGGATACAAGGAAGGACAAGCGCCCTGAGCAACATAACCATCACCTTCGCGATCATCGCCGCCGTCGTGGTTCTCTTCGTGTGGAACCGTGTTCCGGTGGTGATTGTCGCGCTCGGGACGGCGCTGTCGCTCTACGCGACCGGCGTTCTCAATCTGAAGGATGCGCTGGCGGGTCTCGGCGACTCCGCGGTCATCTTCATCGCGTCGCTGTTCGTGGTCAGTGAGGGGCTCGACGCCACGGGCGTGACGGCATGGGCGGGCCAGCTCCTGATCGCAAAGGCGGGGACGAGCCGCGCGCGATTGCTGATTTTCACGATGCTGCTCGTCGCGTGCCTGGGGGCGCTCATCAGCATAAACGGGGCGGTCGCCGCGCTGCTGCCCGTCGTTGTCGTCATGGCAGTCCGGCTCGGCCGTCCTCCCTCGCAGCTCCTCATGCCGCTGGTGTTCGGGTCCCATGCCGGATCCCTGCTTGCGCTCACCGGAACGCCGGTGAACGTGCTGGTCTCCGAGGCGTCGGCGGATGCTGGGCTGGCGCCGTTCGGCTATTTCGAGTTCGCCATCGCGGGCGTGCCGCTGGTGCTCGGCACGATCGCCATCGTCGTGCTGTTCGGCCACCGGCTGCTGCCGAATCGCGCCGGACGGACGATTCCGTCCGATCTCAGCAAGCACGCCCGAACCTTGGTGGAGCAGTACAGACTCGACGACGGGCTGTTTCAACTTCGCGTTCGCGCGCGTTCGCCTCTGGCCGGAATGGTGCAGAGCGCGATCGACCTGAAGGATTATCCGGGCCTCGCCTTGGTCGCGGTGCAGGACGGCGTGCAGGGCGGCCCGTTGCGGAGGCCGGCACTCGCCGAGGGAGACATTCTCATCGTGCGCGGCGAAGCGGAGACGGCCGGTGCTTTCGCGGCAGACAAGCTCGCTGCGTTCCGCGAGGAAGGGGCCGCCTCCGACACGCTGTTCAATCGCATGTCCGGCCTGGCCGAGGTCGTCATCCCTCCCCGATCCGCCTTCCTGGGGGAATCAGTCTTTCCGGGAATGGTCACGCCCAGCGGCGATCTTGTCATCCTGGCCGTGCAACGCCGAGGCGAGGACCAGGGCCCCGACGAGACGGTGCTCGAAGCCGGCGATATGCTGCTGCTCCAGGGAACCTGGAAGGCGCTCGACGAGCGCCTCGACGATCCCAACGTGCTGGTGGTCGATTCGCCGGAGCTCGTGCGCCGCCAGGCCGTTCCCATGGGAGCGGGGGCGAAGCAGGCCATCGCCGTGCTGCTCGGCATGGTGATCGTCCTCGCGACCGGTGCGGTACCGGCCGTCATCGCTGGGCTCGTTGCAGCCTGCGCGATGGTGTTGCTCGGGCGTGCTGACCGTCGAGCAGGCGTA
Source organism: uncultured Alphaproteobacteria bacterium (assembly GCA_963808965.1). Classification (GTDB taxonomy): domain Bacteria; phylum Pseudomonadota; class Alphaproteobacteria; order Acetobacterales; family Acetobacteraceae; genus CAWEHU01. The sequence continues at coordinate 62,013 of CAWEHU010000030.1, read as the reverse complement.
TCGCTCGATCAACTGGACCACCGTGATCCTGGTCGGAGCGATGATCCCGCTCTCGACGGCGATGTCGGAGACGGGCGCGGCGAAGTTGCTGGCCGACGGACTCGTGCGACTGGTCGGCGACGCGGGCCCGTACGCCCTGCTTGGGGGGCTCTTCGTGCTGACTGCCGTTCTCGGGCAGCTGATCAGCAACACCGCGACCGCGCTCATCATCATTCCGATCGCCGTGAGCGCCGCCGGCGACCTCGGCCTGTCGCCGCGGCCGGTGCTGATGAGCGTCACCGTGGCCGCGGCGGCATCGTTCCTCACTCCCGTCGCGACCCCGGTGAACCTCATGGTGATGGGGCCGGCGGGGTACCGCTTCGGGGATTACTGGAAGCTCGGCCTTCCCCTGATGCTGTGGTTCTTCGTGGTGGCGACCTTCTACGTCCCGCTGGTCTGGCGTCTCTGACCGGCGGCGACGGCGCGAGCCATCTCCCTCTAAACGGCCAACCGGCCGAGCAGGCGTGCGTGGCTGCGCGTGCCCTTGTGGAAGCAGCGCAGCTCGAACTTCTCGTTCGGGCTATGGACCTGATCGTCCTCGAGGCCGAATCCCATCAGCAGCGAATCAAGGCCGAGCTCGGTCTTGAACGTCTCCACGACGGGAATCGAGGCGCCCGAGCCGATCATCGCCGCCTCGCGCCCGTACTCCTCAGCCAGCGCCGCCGCAGCTTCGCGCACGAAGCGGCTGTCGGCCGGAATCTCGATGCCTGGTCCGGCGCTGAACAGGGTAATTTCGAGCTTCGCATCCGCCGGGATTCGGGCCTGCATGAAGTCCTTGAAGCCCTCTAGCACGCGCTCGGGATTTTGGCCTGGCACCAGGCGGAAGCTCACCTTCGCACCCGCCTCGGCAGGGATCACGGTTTTCGCGCCCGTCCCCTGGTAGCCGCCCCAAATCCCGTTCAGGTCGGCGGTGGGGCGCGCCCATAGGCGATCGAGCGAGCCGCGCCCCGCCTCGCCGGACGGCACCGATAAACCGACTCCGCCAAGGAATTTGTCCTCGTCGAAGCCAAGCGTGGCCCATTGCCTCGCCTGCTGCGGCGAGACCTCGCGAACGCCGTCATAGAAGCCGGGCACCTGAATGCGCCCTTGCGCGTCCTTGAGCTGCCCCAGCGCGGTCGTCAGCGCGTTGATTGGGTTGAGCGCCGAGCCGCCGTACAGGCCCGAGTGCAGATCGCGGCTGGCCGCGCGCAGATCGACCTGCACATTCAGCATCCCGCGCAAACCGATCGTGAGTGCCGGCGTGTCGATATCCCACATGTTGGTGTCGGAGATCACGACGATGTCGGATGCGAGCGCATCGCGGTGCACGGCAATGAAGGGCTTGAGATTAACGCTGCCGACCTCTTCCTCGCCCTCGATCAGCGCGGTGATGCGGCATGGCAGCGACCCGGTCTCGCGATGCCAGGCGCGGAACGCGCTGAGCCACATGCTTACTTGGCCCTTGTCGTCCACTGCTCCGCGCGCGACCACGCGCCCTCCATGCGGCCCCTCCGCCACCACCGGCTCGAACGGCGGGCTGGTCCAGAGATCGAGCGGATCGGCCGGCTGCACGTCGTAATGCCCGTAGTAGAGCAGGTGCGGCGCGCTTCCGCCCGGACCGGGGTAATGGGCCAGCGTGACCGGATGCCCCGCGGTCTCCGCGAGGCGCGCGTCGAAGCCCATTTCGGCCAGCTCCGCACGGCAGAACTCAGCTGCGGCCCGGCAATCGGCGGCGTGTGCCGGCTGCGCGCTGATCGAGGGAATGCGGAGCCAATCGATCCAGCGCCGCTCGGCATCCGCCGCCTCGGCGTCGATACGGGCGAGAACCTTCTCGATCGTGCTCATCCGGCGTCCCTCCCCAGGGGTCTGTCCACCGTGACGATACCGCAATTCATACGAAGGCGAGGATGATTATCGCTGATCTTCGCGGCCCCCGGTATATTCGGCGTGACACGACTCCGCCGCATCCGCACCATGGATTCGGTGTGATTTCGCATCCTTCCCGGGAAGCCGGAATAAGCGATATGGCGACGAAGCGCGAAGCGACTCCTTTTCTCCGCTTTCACCGCGCGGCGGCGATGCGGCGTCAATCTGGTAGGCGGCACGGAGCAAGCCCAGCCTCATTCATCATTGTCGCCGCGGCGACGAGCCTTGCCGGGTGCGCGCCTTGGGCGAGGGCGGAAGACACTCCGCTCATCCAGGCGGGCTTTACGCGCATGCAGCCCGAGATGGCGCGGCAGGCCATAGCCTCGGATTTACTTCCGCCGTACCTATTCGCACATCGTTCCGTGAACGGGGTCGAGACCGTGCTCTATTACGACCCGTCCGGCTGCCGCTGCGTCTATTCAGGCACGCCGCAGAACTACGCCCAGTTCAACCGCAATTTCTACGAGCTGGAATTCGAGCGGGCGCATTCCGGCGGACCGTGACGGCCAGTCGGCCGGCTGTTGGTGCCGGTTCGACTTATTGTTAGCGTGCAGGCAGCCCTCGCTTTTTCAGAACCGGGCGATGCCCGAAATCTGCACGCGGTCGGCCTTGCCCCCATTGTTTCCGGTCGCGTTGGTCGTCTGCAACGATCGTTCGACGTGCTGGTACTCGACACCGACGTCGACCATCCGCACCGGGCTCCAGATCAAGTTGACCGAGCCGCCCCAGAGAGAGCGGTTCGTGAGCCCGCAGGTGCCGATGCCGCCGACGCCGAAGCAGCTCGCGAACTGGCTGACATAGCTCGGATAGTCGAGGCGCGCGCCGAACAGCGAGGCGTTGCTGCGCAGGCTCGGCGTGTAGTTCAGTTGCAGCCCGACCAGTCCGGCCGCCACGCGCACCGTATCGAGCGACGTGGCCGACGCCGGAACGCCGGGCAAGCCCGCATTGGACACGGCACTGAAGCCGTTTGATGTCGCGTCGAGATAGCGGCCGATCCCGTCGCCGTAATTGACGGTCGCCATCAGGATCACGCGATTGGCGAACAGGTCGAGATTGCCAGTCGCGCCGATGCCCCAGCCGGTCGTGCTCCGGGAGAATGCCGCGCTCGGCACGATCGCGCCCGTGTTGTTCAGCTCGATTTGCGGACGGAACACGCCGCGCAGGGCGAACTGGCCCCAGTCTTGCTGGACCAGTGGACAATGCTGCGGCTCGTTACGGCGCCCGCACCGCTGTAAACTTTACTAACGATCACATTCATGTCCGGCGAATCAGGCACCGGTACGATGGCCGATGGCACACGGAGCAACACAGACGAGCGGCCCTCGTGCCAAGCGTCTCCTCTGCGCTGAGTCCAGTGGCACAGTAGGTTCAGACAGACTTGGGCGTTAGTCACCCCTGAAAACAGGCTGACGCTTGCCGAGGAAGGCGGAGCGGCCTTCCCGGAAATCCTCGGTCATGAAGAGACTCGCCTGGAAATGGCGCTCCTGCTCCAGCGCGCGATCCAGCCCCTCGCCCAGGATCTGCTTCGTCAACTCCATAGGCCCCGGCGCCTGCTCCGCCAGGAAGCGCGCCTTGTTCAACGCCGCCGCGAGCGCCCCGCCCTTCGCTACGATCTGGTCCACCAAGCCGATGCGCTCCGCCTCAGCCGCCGTCATTTGCTCGTGGTAAAGCAGGATCTGCCGTGCGCGCCCCGGGCCTACCCGCGCCGGCAAGGTGTGCGGCAGTCCCAAATCCGCCATCAGCCCGATCCGGCCGAAGCCGGCGCCAAGCCGCGCATCCTCCGCAGCGACGATCGTGTCGCAGGCGCACGCCAGTGACAGGCCGGCTCCGACGCAATAGCCCTCGATCGCAGCGATCAGGGGCACGCGCCCCATGACCATGAGCCGGATGAGCTGATGCGACCGGCGCATGCGATCCCGCCCGGCCGCCGCCGACTTCACATCCATGGTGGAGACATCGCCACCGGAACAGAAATGCCCGCCGCTGCCGGTCAGCACGATGGCCCGTACAGACATGTCGGACTGTGCCCGTTCCAGTGCGTCGATGATGACGAGGCGCAACTCCATCGCCAGCGCATTGCGCCGCGCGGGATAATCCATGGTGAGAACCAGAACGCCGCCATCCCGCTCTTCCAGCACCTGCATTTTCGCGGCCTCGTTCATGTCTCAGTCTCCGGTGGCGACGACCTTGCGGTACAAGTGCCAGGTTGCATAGCCAAGCCACGGCACGACGACGATGAGCCCGAGAAAGAACGGCACCGTGCCGATCGCGAGGCTCACGGCGATGATGAGTCCCCAGACCGCCATCGGGCTCGGGTTCATCAGGACCGCCCGCGCCGAAGTCCCTACGGCGACCGAAAGTCGTTCCGACGTCGTCGCGCCGACATTCCTGTCGACCAGAAGCGGAAAGGATACCACGCTCAACGTCAGCACCACGATCGCGAACAGAAAACCGATGAAGTTGCCGACGAAAAGCAGCGCGAAGCCGCCGGAAGTGGTGAAGACCTCGCGAATGAGGTCGCCGAGAGAGGGCGGGATGTCGCCGAGCATCCAGTCGTACAGAGCCTGCGCGAGCTTGATCCAGATCAGGAAGATAGCCGCGAGTATCAACCCGAGCAGCACGATGGCGCCAACCGAATTGGACCGGCGCACGTCGAAGGCATTGCGCCACGTGAAGCCGAGACCCTGCTCACGCCGCCGGCTCAGCTCATAGAGTCCGATAACCGCGAACGGGCCGATCAACGCGAAGCCGGCCGCCAGCGGGAAGAGCCGCGCCAGCATTCCATAGCCGTAGGCGAGGCTGCCAATGACAAGACCGACCACGGGAAAGATGAGGCAAAGCCCCATCGCCTGGGCTGGGTTCGCCCTGAAATCCTCGAAGCCGCGGGCCAATGCATCGGATAAATCCGCGATCCTGATCGGGCGGACTATAGGGCGGACCGGACGAGACCCCGCCCCCATCATCGCCGTGTCGTCCGCCACGATCTCCCTCCCGAACCGTGGGCCTACCGCTAACCTGGTATACGGCGGCCACCCAGACCTGTCGCCCCGCTTTCCCGCACGCGGGCGCCGTTCACTCAGACGACGTCGTCCGACCTCAGGCCGCACAATGCCGCCTCTTCCCTCGTCTCGATCTGAAAGGTCGAGTGGCCGATCCCGAACCGTTCGCGCAGCCCGGCAGAGGCCCGCTGAAGCAGCGGGCATCCACGTTCCTCGCGGACGCAGACCAGATGCGCCGTCATCGCCGTCTCCGTCGTGCTGAGCGCCCAGATATGCAGGTCGTGCACCTCCACCACGCCGGGAAGTTCGAGCAGGTAACCGCGCACCAACTCGTGCGTGATGTCCCCGGGGACGGCATCCAATGCCAGGTTCATCGAGTCCCTGAGCAGTCCCCAGGTTCCGGCGATGATGATGCCGACGATCGCAAGACTTGCGACCGGGTCGAGCCACAGCCATCCGGTGAGGCTGATCGCGAGCGCGGCAAGCACCACACCGAGCGAGACCGCCGCATCGCCAACCATATGCAGGAAGGCCGCCCGGATGTTGAGATCGTGCTCGCGGCCGCGCATGAACAGCCACGCCGTGGCCCCATTCACCACGATTCCCGCCGCGGCCACGGCCATCACCGTGTTCTCGCCGACTGGCTGGGGATTGAAGAGCCGCTGCACCGCCTCCAGCGCGATCGCGCCGACGCTCAGCAGGAGAACCACCGCGTTCGCGAGCGCCGCCAGGATCGAGCTCCGGCCCCAGCCGTAGGTACGGTGCCGCGTCGGAGGGCGGCGCCCAAGCCATGCCGCGGCCCAGGCTAGAAGCAGGCCCAGCACGTCGCCAAGGTTGTGGGCGGCGTCGGCCAGCAGCGCCACCGAATTGGCGGCGAGCCCGAACACGATCTCGGCCGCCACGAACGCGGTGTTCAGCGCCGCGCCGATGGCGAAGGCGCGATCATGCGAGCCGGCTGGACTCAGCCCGTGATCATCTCCGTGCGAATGACCGTGATGGTGGTCGTGCATCCAGCTCCTTTCGGCCGCCCGATCCCGGAGCCTACCGGAGCGGCCGGCGTGTGTCAGGCGGGTCTGTCACCCGGCCTCACGGCTTCATGATGTACGACGCTCAACCCGTGGTTCCCGGAACGCTTACAAGGGGTAATCAGCTGCTTCGGAGCAGCCAACGCGTGGTCGGAGGGTCGGCACTTACGTCATGGTCGGCGATTCCGTCCTCGCCATTCTCGCCCTGGCCGGCCAACAGCCCGTGTTGCAGGCCCTGGCGATCATCGCCGGGACGTTCATCCTTGAGGACGCGGCCACCGTTCTGGCCGCGATGCGTGCGGAGGAGGGAGGGATCTCCATCCCGCTCGCGCTCGGCTCGCTTTACGCCGGCATCGTTCTCGGGGACCTCTGGCTGTACGGCATGGGCCGGCTCTCGGCTCGCGTCGGCTGGATCGCGCGCCTGGTTCCCCCGGAGCGGTCGCTGGCCGCGGGGGCGTGGCTCCGCGGGCGTGGACGGGTGTTCAAGGTGGTACTGGTGAGCCGGTTCCTGCCTGGGATGCGCCTGCCCACCTATACGGCCTGCGGCTTTCTCGGGGCCGACCTCCGTCAGTTCACGGTAGCGGCCATCGTTGCGACGCTCGCCTGGACGTCGCTGCTGTTCGGTCTCAGCCTCAGGGTCGGCCAGTTCCTGATCGACCATCTTGGCGCCTGGCGCTGGGCCGGTGCCGCCGGGTTTGCGCTCAGCCTGATACTCATCGGCCGGGTCGCGGCTCGGCTTCAGGGCGCCACGCGATGAAGCTTGACGCAGTCCTCCGCGCCTCCCAGCGAGCGACCCCGTTCCGGGCCGAGCAGCAGAGCCCGGTCTCCTTCTTCGAGTTCTGGCCCGCTTGGCTGTTCTACACGCCCGTCGTCGTTCACTGGATCGCGCTTGGTCTCCGCTACCGGGACATGCTGCTGCCGACCGCCGCCAACCCGCGCATCGAAGCGGGCGGGCTTTGCGGGGAATCCAAGACCGACATTCTCGACCAGGCCGGGCCGTTCGCCCGCGGCGCTGATCGCCCCTTACACGCGCATCGAGACTCATCGCTGGAATCCGGAGGCGGACAGGGCGGCGGCCGAGGCTGCGCTGGAGCGGGCCGGAATCGCCTACCCTTGCATCGCCAAGCCCGACATCGGCTGTAACGGCAAGGGCGTGCGGGTGATTGCCGACCGCCACGATTTACTGCGCTACTTCAGCGCCTTCCCGCGCGGCCGGCGCGTAATGTTGCAGGCGCTCGTGCCGGAGGAGGGCGAGGCCGGCATTTTCTATATGCGCGAGCCCGGTGAAAGGCAGGGCCGCATCACCTCGGTCACGCTCAAATACCCGCCTTTCGTGCTTGGCGACGGGCACTCCAGCTTGGAGCAACTGATCCTAGCCGACCCGCGCGCCGGACGGGTGCCGCATCTGTTCCTGCCGAGGCTGGCACATCGGCTCCATGAGGTGCCGCCGAAGGGCGCCCGTGTGCGCCTCGTTTTCGTCGGCAACCACTGTCAGGGCTCGGTTTTCCGGAACGGAACCGGCGAGGTGACGCCGGCGCTGACGGCCTGCATCGACCGCATCGCGCAGGATCTGCCCGACTTCTATTTCGGCCGCATCGACGTGCGGTTCGCGTCACTGAATGCGCTCAGGCGAGGCGAGGGCTTTCGCATCATCGAGATCAACGGGGCCGGGTCGGAGGCGACGCATATCTGGGATCCGGCGACGACGCTGCCCGAGGCCTGGCGTGTCCAATTCTTCCACTACGGAATGGCGTTCCGCATCGGCGCGGCGAACCGAGCGCGCGGACATCGCCCGACCGGCCTCCGCACGATCTATCGCCTGTGGCGGTTGCAGAAGCAGCTCATGGCTGCGTATCCGCTGGCGGACTGAGCGCGCCGGTCACCTCGAGGTCCGTCGCCGTCACCGCTCCGCTGCGCGGATCGGTCGCCCGGATCGTCCAATGTCCCACGCGGTCGTTGAGGGCGATGGGCAGCGTCCAAGCCACGCGCCCGCCGGGGAGCACCAGGTTGCCCGAATAGTGCGGCACGGTCTGGCCGGTCGGGTCGATGACATCCAAGTGCAGAACTGGTTCCCCGGCCCCGTCGAGGGAGGCGGCCCGCATCCGCAGTTCCACCGTTTCCCCGAGCCGCGCCGAGGGCGGGGCCTCGATGCTCGGCGGCGCGATCTCCTGCTCGGCGACGGCCAAGAGCAGGGGCTCCAGGGGGCTAATGGGAAGCGTGAACCGCTGTGCCGGCCCGAAGCGCCGTCGGGCACGCAGGTCGTAGGCGAAAACGGGGTGCGGGAAGTCCAGCGAAATCATTTGGTCGGCACCTGGACGGGCCGGATCTTTCGGCGGATCGCGCTGGAGCGCCACGATGGTCGCCGGGCCGTTGCGGAACAGATACGCCTCGACCGCCGGCCCGCTGATCTGCAACGTTGGCTCGATCCCGGCCGATCGCAGCGCGCTCTGCACCCGCTGGGAGCGGTTCCGCGCGCCTTCTTCGAGCGCCACCGTTTCCCCCGCTGCTCGTGCCGGTCGCCCTATCGGTCGGGAACAGGTCGGCGAGCGCGGGACGGGCGAGCCGGCGGCTATGCTCATCGAAGACGCCCGGCTCGCCATCGGCGATCACCACTCCGCCCTCTCGCACGAAAGCGCGAATCCCGTCGGCCTCGGCCGGTGAGAGCGCGATCACGTGCGGCAGCATCAGCACGCGGAAGGAGCCCGCTTGCAGAGCGCCCTCGGCAATCATCGCCGGGGACAGGAACCGGTGTTGCAGGCCGAGATGCTCATCCAGGCGGGTGAAGAATGCTGTCGAGCGGCGAATTGAATTGTCCTCATTCTCCGCTTCCGCATGTCGCCGGGACCAAGCCTCGCCTTCCGGCGCATGGTCCAGCATCCATTGCGTGCGGAAGCTCGCCGGCGAATAGAGGATGCCGATCGGAGCGAACTGCCTCTCGCTGTTGAGCAGCAGCGCGCCAAGACCGCCGCGTAATAGGGCGAAGCTGGGACCGAGGGCACGTCCCCGCGGACCCGGCGCGCCGTCCGGCCCGACGAAGCCACCGTCCTGATCCCACAGGATCAGTCCCCGCGTTCCGCGCAATAGGGCGCGCCAGAGATCGTGCAATTCCAGCGGATCCTCGAACGACGTTGTCAGCATCCGCAGCGAAGGGTTAAGCGAGCGCGCGATCTCGACGTTCTCGCCGGAATCGTAGATTTCCATCAGGTCGACGGCGGTCGCGAGCTGCGTGTAATCGTAGCCGCCCCAGCCCGGCATCTGCGCCCCCTCGATCGCCGCGAGGGCCTGCGGATCGGCCTTATGCACCGCGTCCGTGCCCGACCGCAGCGCCCGCGCGAAGGCGACATCCATCCACGCCTTGAAATCCGCCCAGGACGCGAAATTGCCATCCGTCCGCCGCATCGCAGCGGTGGTCGTCGTCGGAGTCACGTCCTCCCAGCGCGCGAAGGCCGTCCCCCATTCGGCATTCAGGGCGGCGAGGCTTCCGTATTGCTGCCGCAGCCAGTCGCGCATTCCTGCGAGCGAGCTGTCCGACAGGTCGAAATCCCAAAAGGCCGAAAGATCCGCGATCCCGGTCTCATCGCCGAGGTCGTAATAGAGCGGACGATACGGTTTGTAGAGCTGCACGACGCCATCGAGGCGCGTAGCGATGCGGGCGAGCCAGCCGGGGTCGGAGAGGCCGGGGTCGCGCACGAACGCGCTCGGATCATTGGGATGGTTCTTCAGCCGTCGCTGCGTCTCCAAAAACAGGGCGTTGACCGGCCGGTCCGGAAACCAGCGATGGTACGCGGAGAAGAAGTCCGTCGCGATGTTTTCGACATAGAAGCGGAGATCCTGCCGAAGCAACGGATCCATCTGGTTCGGATCCAAGCGCGGCGCGCCGGTGCGGTTGGCTTGCACCAGCCCGGCCGTGATCCCCATCGCCTTCAGCGCCCGGAGCTGCTCGGGGGACCGCTTCGGCCACATGATGATCTGGTAGTCGGACCAGGCATCCGCCGGGGGCCGTGCGATGAAGTCCAGTGTGGCCGCAGAAGCATCATCGCCCAGCCGCGCGGAAAGATGGTTCCGGGTCGCGACGGCCCGCCGCATGTCGAGCGCGAAGGGCACCTCGACGCTGTTCGCTTCGACCTTCACCCGGAGGTGCTGGACGATTCGGCCCGCTTCGTCCGTCCATTCGAGTTCCAAGAAGCTCGACGAGCCTGCACGCTCGTCCATGCGATAAACGCCGGCAACCGTTCCCAGCCGTTCCGGGGCGGGATTCGCGAGAACGAGCGAGCCGGCGCTGGCGGGAGCGCTCGACAGCAGCAAAAGAGCCGGGATCAGGACCGACAACCTCATCGCGCCGCCATCGCCTTCGTTCATGACCTCCCGCTTTCTCGTAGATCGATGACACGTGCGACCACTGTTGCCAACCGGCCCGGTTTCCGTCAGGAACGGCCCCCATCGCGTCTCGTGAAGGAACCGACTCCATGACTACCGACCGGACTCCGGCATCCAGCCAGCCGGAGGGCAGGCCGGCATGAATGCGCTTCAGGCCATTGCCATCGCCGTCCTGCAAGGCGCGACCGAACTGTTTCCCGTCAGCAGCCTGGGTCACGCCGTCGTTCTCCCCGCGCTCCTGCACTGGGACGTCGACCAGCACGCGTCCTCCTTTCTGCCCTTTCTGGTGATGCTGCATCTCGGGACCGCTGCGGCGCTGCTGCTGTATTTCTGGCGGGACTGGTGGAACCTCGCGACCGGCGTGCTCGGCCTCAACTCGAAGCATCAGGGCGCCGAAAGCCGCCGGGTGCTCCTGCTGATCGTCGTCGCCACGATCCCGGCGATGATCCTCGGCTTTCTGCTCGAGAAATTCTTCCGCTCCCTTTTCGGCTCGCCGGTCGTCGCGGCCGGGTTCTTGGTGGTGAACGGCATCCTGCTGCTGGTCGGCGAACGATTGCGAGCAAGGGGCCACCGCCCGCTCTCGAGCCTCACCCTAATCGACGCACTCATCATCGGCGTTTGGCAGTGCGCGGCGCTGATCCCGGGCATCTCACGCTCCGGAGCGACGATCGTGGGCGGCCTCACACGCGGGGTGGATCACGAGGGTTCGGCGCATTTCTCGTTCCTGATCGCGACACCCATCATTCTCGGCGCAACGGTGCTGGAAGTACCGAAGCTGCTACACGCGGATATTCCGCCAGGGGTGTTCAGCCTTTCGGCGATTGCCGCCGTCATCGCGGGCGTCACCGCCTTTCTCAGCACCGCTTTCCTGATGCGCTACTTCCGCCAGCACGACGCCTTGGCGCTGAACCCGTTCGCCTATTACTGCCTCGTGGTGGGGCTGGGGAGTCTTGGGCTGCTTTACATGGCGGCATGACCGAAGGTCGAAGGCCAGGACGCGAACCGACATGCCAAACCTGTACGACGAAGACATCGTCCTCTGGAGCCGGGAGCAGGCGCAGGCGTTGCGAGCGGCAAGCGGTTCGGGCACGAACCTGCCGATCGACTGGGAAAACGTGGCCGAGGAGATCGAGAGCGTGGGAGCTTCCCAGCGCGCGGCCCTGTCCAGCAATTTAAGGATCATCATCGAGCATCTGCTCAAACTGCAAACGTCCTTCGCTACGGATCCCAGGCGCGGATGGAGGGATAGCGTCCGACGCGCCCGGGCGGCGATCGAGGATTTGCTGGAGAGCAGTCCCAGCTTGCGCCGCGAGGTCGCTCCGCTTCTCGCGAAGAACCTGGGCCGGAGCCGGCAGATGGTCCGCTCCGCATTGGAAGATCACGGCGAGCAACCGCTAACGGCGCTCGATGCCATCTCGTACGGTGAAGAGCAGGTGATCGGAGACTGGTTTCCGTGACGGGTCGCCAGTGATCACGTTTCGCAAACAAGCCTTCCTTACGGCATTGATCGTGCTGCTGCTCGCCGGCGCGGCGCCCGCCTCCCGCCCGGTTCAGCACGTCGTGCTCGCCGCGACGCCGATCTCGCGCATGGACCTGCCCTGGTGGCGGCAGCGGCACGAGGCCGTGCTGGAGCGAATTCATCGGGGGCGGACCGATCTCATCTTCCTCGGCAACTCCATCACGCAGGATTGGGAGCGTCACGGACCGCCGGCGTGGATGGACTTCCAGCCGATCTGGACCCGCTTCTACGGCGACCGCAACGCCGTCAACATGGGTTTCGTCGGCGATACCACCGCGAGCCTGCTTTGGCGCATCCGCAACGGCGAGGTGGACGGCATCAGCCCGAAGGTCGCGATCGTCTTGATCGGCGCGAACAATCTCGGCCGGGTTCACTGGTCCGCGTCCGACACCGTCGCTGGAATCGATGCGATCATCAACGAACTGCGGCGGCGGCTGCCGCAGACGCGGATTCTGCTGCTCGGCGTGCTGCCAAGCGAGCGTTCCGCCTGGGCAAGCGCGACCACGCGGACCATCAACGCCGCCCTCGCCGAGCGCTACGGCGCCGCGAGCGACGTCGCCTATCTTGACCTGAGCCCGCTCTTCATGCGGGACGGAAGGCTTGACCGCGATCTGTTCTTCGACCCGCTTCTCACGCCCCCCGAACCCCCGCTGCATCCGACGGCTCAAGGGCAGGAACGGATGGCCGAGTCGATCGAGCCAACGCTCGCCCGGCTGATGGGAGACCGGAACCATTTGACGCGCCCACAATGACCGGACCATCGCCTGCTTGCGCGGTGGACCACCCGGCCGCCTCGGGCCAGAATGGTGCCCGCACATCGGGAGGAAAAGCACATGGCGGACCGCATCGCCGTCGTCACCGGCGCAGGGACCGGAGTAGGCCGGGCGGCAGCGCTCGCGCTGCTCGGCGAGGGATTCAGTGTCGCCCTCGCAGGGAGGCGCAAGGAGCCGCTTGAGGAAACGGCTGGCATGGCGCGAGGCGGCGGCAAGCCGCTCGTGGTGCCTGCCGATGTCAGCGACCCAGCCTCGGTCGAGAATTTGTTCCGCGAGGTGAAGCAGCAGTTCGGCCGCGTGGACCTTCTCTTCAACAACGCCGGAACCAACGTGCCTTCGACCAATTTCGGCGATTTCACCTGGGAGCAGTGGAGTTCGGTCGTCGCCGTCAACCTCAACGGCATGTTCCTCTGCGCCAACGCGGCGTTCCGCCTCATGCGGGACCAGAGTCCGCAGGGCGGACGGATCATCAATAACGGCTCGATTTCTGCGCACGCGCCGCGCCCCGGATCGGCCGCCTACACCGCGACCAAGCACGCCGTCACGGGCCTCACCAAGTCGATCGCACTGGACGGGCGCAAGTTCGACATCGCCTGCGGCCAGATCGACATCGGCAACGCCGCGACGCCGATGACGGCGCGAATGGCCCGCGGCGTCCCGCAGGCGAACGGCTCAATGGAGATCGAGCCGACCATGGATTCCGAGAATGTCGGGCGCACGATCGTCTACATGGCGACGCTGAAGCCGGACGCGAACGCGCTGTTCGTCACCGTCATGGCGACGAAAATGCCGTTCGTCGGAAGGGGATGAGCAGCGGCCTCCGCGTGAGTGGAGCATCAAGCGGTTAAATGACAACGCACTGACACTGCCCGCGGAGGCGTAATGGCGAAGAAGGTTCTTGTCCTGATCGGAACAAAGAAGGGTGCGTTCATCCTCGAAAGCGGCGCCGACCGAGGCTCGTGGGAGCTTCGCGGGCCGTTTTGCGAAACATGGCCGATGAACCATGTCATCGCGGATCCGGCGACCGGCACGATCTACGGGGGCGGCGGCAATGAATGGTTCGGCCCCGCCGTCTGGAAGTCGACCGATCTAGGCGCGACCTGGACCCATTCGAGCGACGGCTTGGCGTACCAGGCGGGAGAGGACCCGATCAAGTCGGTCTGGAGCCTGGCCCCGGCTGTCGGCAGTCTTTACGCGGGCGTCGAGCCGGCCGGGTTGTTCCGGAGCGATGATGGCGGCCAGTCATGGCAGCATGTCGCCGGACTTCGAAAGCACCCCTCGCGGCCGCATTGGCAACCCGGCGGCGGCGGGCTCATCCTGCATTCCCTGCTGCCGCACCCGAACGACGCGAACCAGCTATGGGTCGGCATTTCGGCCGCGGGCGTATTCCATACGGCTGATGGCGGCGAGACGTGGGAAGCCCGTAACCGGGGAACCCGGGCCGACTTCATGCCGGAAGGGCAGAAATACCCGGAATACGGCCAGTGCGTGCATTGCATCGTGATGGCGCCCGGGATGCCCGATCGCCTCTACCAGCAGAATCACTGCGGCATGTATCGCAGCGAGGACGGGGGCCGGCAGTGGGAGAGCATCGAGGCGGGCCTGCCTTCGACCTTCGGCTTTCCCGCGGCGGTGCATCCGACCGATCCGGCGACGCTCTTCTTGCTGCCGCTCAACGGTGACACGGCGGGCAGATACGTGCCCGATGGCAAGGCGGCCGTCTGGCGAACCCGCGATCGCGGCGAGAGCTGGGAGGCGCTGCGTCAGGGCCTGCCCCAGGAAAACACCTATTTCGGCGTGTTGCGCCAAGCGATGGCGACCGACCGGCTCGAACCGGCCGGAGTTTATTTCGGCACCAATACCGGCACGCTGTTCGCCAGTCCCGACGAGGGCGAAAGCTGGAGTTGCATCGCGCAACACCTGCCCGCGATCCTCTCCGTGGAGACCCTGGTGGCGGAGACGTAGGCGGCCCACCCGGCTCTATCATGCCGAACGAGAACGCTCCGTTTATCTCGCCGCCTGTCGTGGTCACGCTTCCGGCCGTGCTGATAAATCTGTTCCCAGGCTCTGTCGGGCGTGTCGAACTATCCGCGTCCACGGTCGGCGATGCGATCGACGTGCTGGACTCGCGCTGGCCCGGGATGCGCGACCGTATTTGCGACTCGACGCCGCGCATCCGGCGGCACATCAACGTGTTCGTCGATGGCGAACGCGCGACCCTCGATACTCGCCTCGCGCCTGGAGCGGAGATGATCGTGATGACCGCGATCAGCGGCGGCTGACCGGGTAGATCAGAGTTCCAGCCTGACCGCTGTGCCGGGCTCCAAGGGCCGGAGCCGGTCCGCTAAGCCGAGTGCCGCGAAGGCGCGCTCCAGGTCCTCGCGGCTTTCGGTGAAGTGCGCCCAGCTGTCGTTGTGAACCGCAACGATCTGCGCCTCCGGGAATGCGTGCGCGGTCTCGATCGCGTCGTTGTTGTCCATGGTCAGGTGGAACGGGCCGCGCGTCTTGGCGGCTCCTGCGAACAGGATCACGAGGCGCGGCCGGTAGCGACGCGCGACTTCCGCGACGCCCTCGTACCAGACGGTATCGCCGGTGACGTAGATCGCGTCTCCCGGTTCATCGAGTCCGATCAGAAAGCCGATGACGTCGCCCGCAAGCGGCTCGATCCCGGCGGGGCCATGACGGGCCGGCGTGGCGGTCAGGTGCAGCTGGCGGCCGTTCGCCCCGGTGATCCCAACGCTCTCCCACGGCGCAAGCCCGCGCGCCGCGCCGCCGAGCCGTTCAGCCCCGATGCGGGTCGTGAAAACCGCCGGCACCTTCCCGAGCAACGCCCGGCCCGCATGGTCGAGATTGTCGGAATGCTGGTCATGGCTGAGCAAGACGGCGTCGATCCGGCCGAGCGCCTCCGCTGGCAAGGCCGGCCCAGCCAGCTTCTCCAGCGTGACATGCGGCAACTGATACGTCCCCGGCCCGTCGAAGGTCGGGTCCGTGAGCAGGCGGAACCCGCCGATCTCGATCAGGAGGGTTGGGCCGCCGATCAGCGTCAACTCCGCGACGAATTGGGTCATGAGCGCGATCTCCTCCCGTCAACACGAAGCGTAATCCACACCGGGGCATGGTCGCTCGCGCCATCTTCGCCGCGCACTGCCTTGTCCACCCCCGCGTCCTCCAGCCGCTCGGCCACTCGGCGCACTTAGGAGCAGGTGGTCGATCCTGAGGCCGGCGTCGCGGGACCAGCGGTCGCGCTTGTAGTCCCAGAAGGTATAGACCGGCTCGGACGGATGCCGCGTCCGCAGCGCATCAACCCATCCCTGTTCCAAGAGGCGCCGGAACGCCGCCCGGCTCTCCGGTTGCAGCAGCGCGTCCTTCGCCCAGGACTTGGACGGATAAATGTCCGCATCCGTCGGCACCACGTTGTAATCGCCCGCCAGCACGACCGGCAGCCCGGTTGCGTACAGCTCCGCCGCGTGCGCGATGAGTCGCTCCAGCCATGCCAGCTTGTAGTCGAATTTTGGGCCGGGCTGCGGATTGCCATTGGGCGCGTAGATCGAGGCGACCAGCACACCATTCACGGCGGCTTCGATATAGCGGCTCTGCACGTCGCCGGGATCGCCGGGCAGCCTCCGTCTGGTCAGCACGGGTTCGGCGCCTCGCGCGAGGATCGCCACGCCGTTCCAGCTGGCTTGGCCCTGCACCACAGAACCATATCCGGCCGCCTCGATTGCCGCAGTTGGAAACGCGGCCTCGGTCGCCTTCAGCTCCTGCAAGCAAACGACGTCCGGCTCCGCCTGCCGCGAGCCAGGCTAGCAAGTTCGGCAATCGGCGATTGACGTTGTTGATATTGAAACTGGCGATCTTGAATCGCCGCTTCGGCCGCATGTCGTTCGGGAATGCTCGGTCACTGGCGCGGATTGGCGGACAGAAATGCGATCACGTCCTCCGCGTTCCGGTCCGGCGGAAACACTGGATAAAAGACGTGGGCGATCGTCCCGTTCTCGATGAGCAGCGTGAGCCGCTTCAGCAGGGTCATGCCGCCCGTCTCGAAGGTCGGAAGCCTCATCGCGCCCGCGAGCGTCAGGTGCTCGTCCGACAGAAGCGGAAAGGGCAAGTGCAGGCGCTCCGCCGCTTCCCGCTGGTAGGCCGTATCCTGCGTCGAAAGCCCGAACAGGTGATCGACGCCGAGATCCTTCAGCTCCTTGAAATGGTCCCGGAAGGCACAGGATTGCGGGGAACAACCCCGCGCGCCGGGGATCATGTCCCACCCGTCCGGATTCTCGGTTCCGGGCCTGCCGGTTCGCGGATAGGCGTAAACCACGGTGCGGCCGCGGAGTGCGGAAAGATCGACGGCGGCGCCGTTCGTCGCCGGAAGAGCAACGGAGGGCAGCTTGCTGCCTGCAAGGTGCCTCGCGGCCCCGTCGTCCTGTGGTGCCGGGAGCTTTGACCAATCGGGCGTGCCGATCACGTTGTCCATGAGGCTGACCTCCAGTTCGCTGCGGTTACAAGCGCAGCCGAATCGCGCGCTCCTCGAGCGCGTCCAGCACGGCGTCCACCGCGATGCGCGGCAGCCGGCGCAGCAGGAAGGGACGGCGATGACGGAACACGCGTGGACGGGCGCGATCACCGCCTAATTCGCGCACCAGCGCGTCCACATCGCCGAAGCGGTCGATGAGGCCGAGCGCGAGCGCCTTCTCGCCAAGGAAATAGCTGCCGTCGAACAGCGTCTCGTCCTCGCCTTTGAGCCGTCCGCCGCGCCGGGCGCGCACCCAGGCTTTGAAACGTTCGTGCAAATCGTCCATCAAACTGCGGACGAAGGCGACATCCTCGGGGCGCTCGGGGCTGAACGGATCGAGCCGCGCTTTGTGACGCCCCGCCGTGTAAAGGCGCCGCTCGATGCCGGTGCGCGCCAGCACGCCCGTGAAACCGAAACCGCCGCCGACCACGCCGATCGAGCCGACCACGCTCATCGGATTGGCAAGAATTTCGTCAGCGGCGCAGGCGATCCAATAGCCGCCCGACGCGCCCACATCCTGCACGACCGCGTGGACACGCGCGCCGGTCTTCTCGGCTTTGCGCCGGATCAGCGCGGCGATCAAATCCGACTGCACCGGCGAGCCACCGGGACAGTCGATGTCCAGGATCACGTGTCCGTCGGTGCGCCCCGCGGCGCCGAAGGCCCGCTCGATCAGCGGCCCCAAAGCCTTGACGTTGAGCGCGCCTTGGCGGCTGGCGATCGTGCCATGCAGCTCGATCACGCCGATGCGCTTGCGACGCCAGAACAGCAATCTTTCGAGCATTGAGCTCCCGATACGAGGGTCGCGTGTCACCGATATTGGCCGCAGCCGCGGCTCGCAATCGTCGCCGCCTGGCGGGCGGCTGCCGCACCGGAGAGGTACGCGCCCCCAACCGTGCCCGCCAGCCCCTCCTGACAGGCTTCGCCCGCGAACAGCAGATGCCCGTCGGCCAGCGGCTCGGCCAATCCGGCGCGCGCCGGGGCCGAACCCGGCGGCGCGTACGCATAGGCTCCCCGCACTCGCGGGTCCTCACCCCAACCCGTCACGACCGAGCCCCCGTCCGCGAACGCCCGATCGGCGCGTGCGCCAAACAGATTGCGCAGCTCCGAACGGGCGAAATCGACCGCAGCCGCTTTTCCCTCCCGCAGCAGCGCCCAGGCGGGGCCGCCGCCGATCCAGCCGACGACGTGATTCCGGCCGAATGGCCAGAACTGGAAGATCATCAGGGGCTCTCCGCTTCGAGCCACGCGCCGGTCCACGGCGCAGGAGTCCGGCAAATCGAGCCGGTCGGGCGAGGAGGCGCGCAGCGCCACCTTGGTCGCGAGACCCATCGGCAATGCGTCGATGCACGCCTGCGTGCGGGAGGGCAGGGGCGGGTCGAACCGGAGCGCGCCGGAAGCCAGCACGCCGGTCGAGACCGTGACGATACACGCCGAGGCCGTGACTGCGCCCGCCCCCGTCTCGATCGTCACGCGTCCGCCCTGCCCCTTCCAGCGAACGCGCGTAGCCGGCGTGTTCAGCCGAACCGGCACATCCGTCGCGAGCCGGCGCGCGACGAAGTCGCCGAGCCCGCTCTCGGGTATGAGATTGCGCCCGGAGAGTAGGTTGTTTTGCCAGTCCCGCAGGCTGAGGGCTTCGGCATCCGCCGCGGCGATGATCGGGCCCTCCCAGGTCTCCACCGTCAACGCCCAGGGATCGTCGGGCAAGCGGCGCGCGACCTCGGCAAGTGAAACATCCGGCAATCCCGGCGCGGTCAGCCGGGCAGCTTCCGCCTCGAAGCGGTCCCACGCCAGTTCGTAGTCCCGAAGCTCCGCCTCGGTCGCCAGCCTGGCATCAACGAAGGTTCGCCGCGTGCGCAGCGGGTCGGCATCGAGCAGGTGTTCGCCGGCCTCTTCGGCAATGGCGACGAGCGGGTTCCGCTCCGCCGCGTGCAGCCAGATGGCGCCATAGTCGAACACTTCGCCGCCGAGCGCCTCCGGCCGGCCGGTCCAGGCTCGCCCCCCGACGCGGCCAGCGGCTTCCAGCACGACATGGCTGCGCCCAGCTTCTCGGAGGGTGCGAGATGCCGCGAGCCCGGCGACGCCCGCGCCGATCACCACGACGTCGAGATCGGGCGCGGCGCCGCTCATCGCGAGCGACCTACCCGGCCCGGTTTGCCGCGTCGGGGTCGGACCCTGCGTCCTCGTCCAGTTCCTGAACGACCTCTTCGACGGCCGAGCGGTCAATTTGCGCCGCTTTCTCGGCCAGCTCGTCCCCCTTCTTCTTGTCGCCCTTCGCGTATTCTTCGAGCGCCTTCTCGGCCAGTTCGCGGGCCTGCTCGTGGGGGTCGGGCTGTGACTTCGGTCTTTTTCTGCGGCATCCTCAGTCTCCTGCAACGCAATCCCATGCATCCGCCGGGCAGAACAGGGTGCGCCGCAATTGGGTTCCGGCCCAGATCGCCGGGTCAAGCCCGGCGATGGCAAAAAAGGACCTTTCTTTCGTCATGCGCGGGCTTGACCCGCGCATCTCAGGGGTTGCGCCGACCAGCAAGACCATCAGCTCGCGCGTCAATACTCGAATTGATACTTGAGCCCGAGGCTGCTGCCGCCGGAATCCTCCGGGGTGGCACCGGGGTTGGTGTTGCTGCCGGTTCCCACCGTGCCCTCAAGCTTCAGTCCTTTCGTAATGTCCACCTGGACAAGCCCTTGCGTGCTGGTGCCGCTCGTGCCTTGTCGCGCGCCGACGAACACCCCCGGTGCAACGTAACGGCCCGCCTGCAAGGTGGGGCCGCTGTTCCCGCTGCCGCCGCCCACTGAAAGTGTGTCGAGCCCGAGGCCTTTCCGGATCGCCTCGAGCGGATCGCTGAAACCGCCGCCCACCCCGGTGAGCTGCGCCAGTGCAGCGGCGATCTGCGCCAGCTCGAACGGGCTGAGGCTCGATGAGCTACGCTTGAAGATCAGCCAGGCCAGGACCTCGTCCTGCGGCAGTTCCGGTGTGCTGTAGAGCCGGATTTTCGGATCGCTGGCGTAACCCGAGACCTCGAGATTGGCGGTGATGGTGCTGGTGCTCGAAGTCGCGACGAAGTCGATCGAGGGATCGGTCAGCCCGCCGCCGCTGAAGCTGACCTCGCCCTTGCTGAAAGTGAGGGACTGGCCGGCGATGCTGAGCGTGCCGCGGATCATCTGGAAACTGCCGTCCGGAATGGGCTTCGCCGCTGTGCCGCGCACATGGATTTCGCCGCCGAGCTCGGCGAACACGCCCCGGCCGCGCACAAAAATCTCGCGTGGGGCGGAGATGGTCAGGTTGAGCGTGACATCCGGCCCCGGCGCGGGCGGCGGAGGCGGCGGGGTACCGATATTGCGCACGTTCAGCACCGCGACGCTCGCCGGCATGTGTTCGGGGATGTGGATCTCGGCCCGGGCGATGCGGATCGTGCCCGCCGCCTGAAGCTGGCCCGCCGCCTCGCCGCGCACCGTCAGATCCGCGCTGAGCGTCACTTGCAGCCGGTCGCTCGCCAGCGGCTTGGCGTTGTCGGCGACCAGGTGGAGATCGACCGGCATCCCCGGCGCTGTCACACCGACGGTTCCGGTCAGGCTGATCGTTCCCTGACCGGCGCGGCCGGTGAACCGCACGATGCGGATCGTGTCGCCTTCCGCCTGGATGAGCGCCGTCATGTTGGTAACGTGCGCACCCTGCGCGAAGTCCTGCACCTCGCCGCCCGCGAGTTGCACGGTGCCGGTGACGCGCGGCGCGGAGAGCGAGCCCGCGACGCCGAGATTGAGCGTCACCTGGCCCCGCACCCGCCGCCCGTTCGCGGCCAGGATCGGATCGAGCATCGCGAGATCGAGCGAGCCGTTGGCGCGCAGATCGAGCCCGCCCGCAGCGGGTTGCAACGGCGCGCGCCCCGTCACGGTCAGGGTCGTGAGCCGCCCCGCGGAGAGGCGCGTGTCGATCCGCGCGCTGTCGCCCGCGAGATCCGCGGTCGCGGTCAGGTTCGCGGGCGGGAGCGAACGGCCCGGGCCGGTGCGCATCCGCAGACCCGCCGCCTCGACCCGGATCGTGCCGACCGGCCGTGCCGTCGTGCCCGTCAGCTTCGCATCCGCGCGAAGGGTGCCGTCGGCCGAGATGTTGGGATCGACGATCTTCGCGAGATCCGGCGTCACGTTCCGCACGGCGACGGTCAGATCGAGCGTGGGGCTGGCGCGGCCCGCCACTTCCACCGTGGCCTGCCGCATCCCGAGGGCCAGGCGGTCCACCGTGATCGCGTTGCCGAAGCCGATCCGGGCGGGGGCGAGCAGGCGCAACGTCTCGCCCTTCCAGTTGGCCTGCATGGCCGAGAGCGTTGTTTCCTTGCGCGTTGCATTCAGTGTCGCGGCACTGGTCAGAGTGAGCGGCGCGCCCTGGAGGTTTTGGACCGCGGCCGAGAGACGGAGCGACAGCGCGTCCTGCGGCCCCGCGACGTCGAGTTTCGCGTTGCCCCGGATTCCGCTCGCGGCGACGTCATCCACCGCGAGTTTCGCGTCCACGACCGGCTTCGCCGTAGGATCGGCGACGGTGGCGTTGAGCGTTGCGCGCCCGACCGAGGCCGTGCCCGCGAGACCGGCATTGCGCGCCTCGGCCTGCAACCGGGCGGTCTGCCGTCCGCCTTGCTCCGTGGTCTCCAGCGTGGCGGACACGGAGCCCGCGAGCGCTTGCCCGGTGAGCGCGCGGAGATCGTCCAGCCGCGCCATACGCAGGTCAAGCTTGCCCACTGGCAGCGTCGCGCCTTTCGGCAAGGTCAACGCGCCGTTCGCGTGCGCGCTCTTCCAGTCGGCCCGGTCGATATCGAGATGCATGGCGCCCGCTGCGTCCTGCTGCACGGCGACCGCGAGGGTGAGCGGCGCTCCTTCCAGCGTGCCTTCCGCGGTGAGTTTGCCAGTCGGCGCGTTCGGGAGATGCTGCGCCTCCAGCCGCGCTTTCAATGGTCCGCGGGGCATTCCCTGCGTCGCCACCTCGCCCGCGAGATCGGCGGTCACGGACAGGTCGTCTTGCGGCCCGGCGACGTGACCCTGCGCCGATAACCGGCCCGCGACGGTGGATGCGAGCGCGTGGAGATCCGAGAGCGCGACTTTCCAGTTGAGGTCCACGGCATTGCCGCTCACCCCGCCATCGGCGGCAACGGCCAACGTCTTGCCGTCGAGTTGCAGACGAGAGAGCGTGACGTCCTGCCCCCGCATTGCGGCCGTCACGCCGAGCTTCGCGGCGTCACCGATGAGAGCGGGCAGCGGGGCCATGCCGCCGGTAATGGCGACCGTCCCGTCCGCCTTGACCGTGGTCGCGCCGTCCGCTTGGGTCGCGTTCAGCGTCAGCGCGGTGTGGCCCCGGATGTCCGCACCCCCGGCCGCGGCGAATGGGGCGAGGTCGGGCAAATCGAGCGTCATCTCGGCCCGGACCGTCCCAGCGGTCTGCGCCTTTCCTTCGGCGGAGATGAGGGGATGATTGATCGCGAAAGTCGCGGGCCGGTCTGGCGCGTCCAGCCGAACCGCCGCATCGATCACGAGCGGCGCGGCGGCGAGCAGGTCCGGCCGGGGGCCGGGCACGCGCACTTCGTCCGCCTCGGCGTGCAGCTTGACGGCCCCCGCATCGCCCTGCACCTGCGCTGCGAGCCGGCTGATCCCCGCCCCCGCGGCGCTCAGCGCGTCGATGTTCAAAGTCCCCGCGGCTTCCGGTTTCGCGAAGGGACCTTGCACCCGCGCGTTCAGCGCGACGGATTGCCAGGAAAGGTCCGGACGCGGACTTATTGCGGGCGCGTTGGCGCTCACAGTCAGATCGGCGGCCTGATGCACCAGATCGAGCGTGCCGTCCGCGCGGGCTCGCAGCGGTCCGGCATCGACGGAGAGCTTGGTCCCTACCGCGTCACGCGGCCCGTCCAGCGCGGCGTGGATGGAGAGCGGGCCCAGCTCCGGCAGGCCCGCGACGGCCGAGATCAGCCCGTGCGCGGGCTCCTCGGCCGTCAGCTGCACCTGCAACGCAGCCGGAGTGATCCGGCCATTCAGGTCGTAATTTCCGGGTCCGTCCAGCCGGCGCAAGGCCAGCGTCACGTCGCCCTGCTCCAGCGAGGCGAGATGCGCCGAACCGTCCGCAGACACCGAAGCGGGCGTGCCCGCGACCGGGGCCGCCACCTCCAGCCGCCCGACATGCAGCGTCTCAACGTTGACGGCGACGGGCAGGCCGGATGACGTGCTCGAACCGGGTTTGG
Organism: uncultured Alphaproteobacteria bacterium; assembly: GCA_963808965.1. Taxonomy (GTDB): domain Bacteria; phylum Pseudomonadota; class Alphaproteobacteria; order Acetobacterales; family Acetobacteraceae; genus CAWEHU01. Next base: position 38,648 of record CAWEHU010000030.1, on the reverse strand, counting down.
CTGGCGTCGCCGCTGCCGAGGCCGGCTGCCGCGCGACCGCGACGCGTTCCGCCGCGATCCGCTGGAAGTCGGCTTCACGCGCGAGCAGCCGCAGCGGCCGCCAGTCCACCGCGAGATCCTCGATCGTCAGCCAGGTCCCGTCCTTGTCGCGCACCTCCACGTGCGCGAGGCGGAGCGCGTCGGGGAAACGTCCGGAGAGTCCCGTGATCGCCACTTCGCCGCCAGTGACCTTGGGAACCAGCCGCTCGATGAAGCCGCGGCCGGGATCCGTATTGGCGAACACGAGGACGGCGACGAGCAAAGCGAGCGGCAGCCCGATCAGGACCGCGACGATCCAGCCGATCCACTTCAGCGCGCGTCGCATCAGAATGCTTGTCCGATCCCGATATAGAGCTCGAATGAGTTGCCGCCCGGCTGCCGGTTCAACGGGAAGGCCACGTCCAGCCGGATCGGCCCGATCGGGGTGTAATAGCGCGCTCCCGCGCCCACGCCCACGTGCCAGCTACCCGCGAACGGGGGGCCGTTCGCCGTCACCTGTCCGGCGTCGGCGAACACGGCAACGCCGTAATTGCCGAGGATGCGCTGCCGGAACTCGACCGTGCCCGCCGTAACGGCCGTGCCACCCTGCGGATTGCGGTCGGGGAATTGCGGCCCGACCGACTGATATTTGTAGCCGCGCACGGTGGCGCTGCCGCCGGCGTAGAACCGCTTGTCGGGCGGCAGATCGAACTGACTCGCCCCTTCCGCGCTGCCGATCAGCCCGCGCAACGCCAGCACGCTCCGCCCCGGCGCGCCGCCCAGGAAGGGCATATCGATATAGGTGGAGCCGGCGACCTGCATCAGCACGAAAGTCGGGTTGCCATGACCGAAAGCCTGCGTAGGCGTTACAGAGACGGCGGCGCGAATGCCGTGCGTCGGATTGAACAGGCTATCGGTGCTGTCGTATTTGACGCCAATCGGCACACCGAGCAGCGTGTAGTCGCGTGTCACCCCCTCTTGGGTGATCCGCTCCGCTTCGGCCGCGAGCCCGACGCTGCCGCTCCAATGCTCGGAGAATTTGCGGTTCAGCAGCACGTCGCCGGTCACCGCTTTCTGGTCGTAGGCTTGCAGACTCTGTTTCACCGCACCGAGATCGACCTGAAGCGAGAGATCGCGCATCAGAAAGTCCGGCTTGATGAACTGCGCACCGACATTGTAGCCGGGCCGTTTCTGCGCCGAGCCGCCGCCCAGGAAACCGGCCGTCAGATTGAGCTGCTCGGCGTTGCCGAACAAATTGCGGTGCGACCAGGTCGCGGTGACGTAGGCGCCGAGATCGGTCGAGTACGCTGCTCCGAACGTGACGGCGTGACGCGGCCGCTCCGTCACCTGGAAGAGGATCGGAAGTCGCCCTTGCGGATCGAGCTGCTCCGCAGGAACTAGCCGCACGGAGGAGAACACCCCCGTCGCGAGCAGATCCTGCCGCGCCTTTTCAAGCGCGTCCGGGCTGAACTGCTCGCCCGGATGCACCAGCAGCCGGCGGCGGACGAATGACCCGTTCACGTCCTGCAATCCGGCCACGGTGATCGCCCCTAGATCGACGCGCGGCCCGCTATCGGCCTTGAACGTCACGTCCAGCGCGTCCGCCCTCGGCTCGAGGATTGCAACAGGTTCGTCCACCTTGGCGAGCGCGTATCCCTCGTTGCGGAGCGCGTTTAGCAGCCGGTCTCGAGCGGCGAGCACATCCGAGGCGACGGCGGGGGCGCCCGGCGCAAGGTCGAGTTTCGCTCGAGCCGACTCCGGGACCGCGCCCTCGATCGCGACCTTGCGCAGATGGAACAGAGGGCCGGGAGTGACCGTAACATGCACTTCGACCGGCGGATTCGCGGGCGCGCGGTTGAGCAGGTCGGGCAGGTTCGGATCATCCACCGCGTGCCCGGCGATGGTCAGCGATACGGCCCCTTTGTAGTAGCCGAAGCTATGGAGCGCCGTCTCGAACCGGCCCGTATCCTGCTGCGCCCGCACGATAAGGGCGAACGGCCCGACCGGCGCGTTCTCCCGCAGGCTGACCAGCGTCGAGGAGTTGTTCAGCGCCTGATCGAGCGGCGCGTTGCCGGTCTTCTCGATCGCGACGGTATAGGGCTGCGGATCGGCAGCCCGCGTCGCCGGACCCCGGAGCCCCAAGGCTGCTATGGCCAGTATGAGGAACGTGCCGCGGAACAGGGGCGGGAGAAACGGGAAACGGCGCATCCGGGCGAGCGTAGCCCGATTCGCGATCGCCTTGGGGAAGGTACGCGTCGGCGTGTTTCCCCTCCCCTGCCCTGTCCCGGAACGGGAGGGGAAAAGAAACCGCTGCCGTCCCGCACCGGAGGGAGGCGCACTCAAGTCCCTCCCCTTCTGGGAAGGGGATCGGGGAGACCACCATCATTGTTTCGACACAAGCGGGGGCATATCTCCAGCGTATGCAGGAAAGCCCAAGTCGCCTGCGCCGTATGGCCTGGCCCTTGCGCCATACCGGGGAACGCAGCCCGGCGAACGAGACGTTCCCGTTTCACGGCGGGATCGGCCGATGCGTGTTTCGCGCCTCGCGCGCTGTTTGCCGCGCGGCGCTCATCGTGGTCTGGACAGTGCTGGCAGTCACGGTTCAGGCAATCTGTCTGCTGCTGCCCGGCCGCGCGAAGGTATTATTCCCGCGCTTCTACTGGGCCGTGTTCACGCGCCTGCTCGGGATGCGCGTGCGCCTGATCGGCGCGCCCGCAAATCATCCGGGCGGCCGTCCGGTCGTGTTCGTCTCCAACCACTCCTCGTGGGTGGACGTGCCGGTGCTGGGGGGCAAGCTCGAAACGTGTTTCATATCGAAGGAAGACGTGGCCCGCTGGCCATTGGTCAGCACCGTCGCGAAACTGGGCCGGACGGTGTTCGTCAGCCGTCAGCGCCTCAGTACCCGGGCGGGAGCGCGATGCCATCCAGGAACGCCTGGAAGCCGGGGACAATCTGGTCCTCTTCCCGGAAGGGACCACCTCGGACGGCTCGCGCGTGCTGCCGTTCCGCTCCTCGTTTTTCGCCGTGGCAGAGGGCGAGAATCCACCGCTGATCCAGCCCGTTTCGGTCGTCTACGACCGTCTCGCCGGCCTTCCGACCGGGCGCGCCAATCGGCCCCTGTTCGCGTGGTACGGCGATATGGATATCGCCTCGCATTTCTGGCGCCTCGTCCAGCATCGCGGGCTGCGCGCCAGCGTGATGCTCCACCCACCGCTGGACCCCGTGGATTTTCCCCACCGGAAGGCGCTCGCGGCCGCGGTCTGGTCTGCCGCGGCCGACGGCGCGGCGACGTTGCGACAGAACCGCCCCGTCCGGCCGGCAGCCGCGGGAGACCAAGCCGGGATCGCGGAGGGCAGCCCTGCGGTGTTCGCGTAAGCCTCATGCGTGGAGCAGTTGACACTGCCGCGAAATTTTCTGCCACATTGCGGCTGTGACGGAGGCAATCACGGGATCCGAATTGCGCGGGCCGGACGCTTGACCCGGCCGCACGAGCAACCGATTCCTCCCGCCTTTTCCAGCCGGGCCTATCCGGCGGGCAAGGCGGAGAGCTTCCCATGACCGGGACGTACCAGGCAGGCGAGGAAGGGACCGGACCCGCCAAGCGGAAACGGCTGCACCTCATCACCTGGGGCTGTCAGATGAACGTCTATGACAGCGCCCGGATGGCGGACGTCCTGGCTCCGCTTGGGTACGCGCCGATCACTGCCCCGGATCAGGCGGACATGGTGATCCTCAACACCTGCCACATCCGCGACAAGGCGGCGGAAAAGGTCTTTTCCGAACTCGGCCGCCTGCGCGTGCTGAAGGAGGAGCGCGAGGCGACCGGGAACCGGATGATCCTCGCCGTCGCCGGCTGCGTGGCGCAGGCGGAAGGGGCGGAGATTCTCGCGCGCGCGCCCTTCGTCGATATCGTGCTCGGTCCGCAAACCTATCATCGCCTGCCCGAGATGGTGGCGCGGGCCACACGGGCGGCCGGAACCGTCATCGAGACGGACTTCCCGGCCGAGGATAAGTTCGACTTCCTGCCCGACGCGGCCTCACCGCCGGGCCTGACCGCCTTCCTCACGATCCAGGAGGGTTGCGACAAATTCTGCTCGTTCTGCGTTGTGCCGTATACGCGCGGCGCCGAGGCCAGCCGTCCAGCGGCGGCGGTGATCGCGGAGGCGCGCCGGCTGGTGGCGCAAGGTGCGAAGGAGATCACGCTTCTGGGGCAGAACGTGAATGCCTGGCACGGCGAGGGCCTGAACGGGACCGATTGGCGCCTCGGCCGGCTGATCCGCGAGCTGGCCGAGATCCCCGGACTGCTGCGGCTGCGCTACACAACATCGCATCCCCGCGATATGGACGACGACCTTATCGCCGCGCACCGCGAGCTGCCGACACTCATGCCTTTCCTTCACCTGCCCGTACAGTCCGGGTCCGACCGGATGCTTGCGGCGATGAACCGGAGGCATCGCGCCGCGGATTATCGCGGCACGGTCGAGAAACTGCGGTCAGCTCAGCCGGAAATCGCCCTCTCGTCGGATTTCATCGTCGGCCACCCAGGCGAGACCGAAGCCGACTTCGCCGCGACGCTCGATCTCGTGCGCGCTATCGGTTTCGCGCAGGCTTTCAGCTTCAAATACTCTCCCCGGCCCGGCACGCCCGCCGCGACCGCGCCCGGTCACGTCGCGGAGAAGGAGAAGGACCGACGGTTGCAGGCTCTTCAGAGCCTTCTCCGGTCGCAGCAGGCCGCGTTCAATCGGGCGTGCGTGAACCTGTACGCTGCCGGTGCTGTTCACGGGACGGGGCCGGCATCCGGGACAGATAGCCGGCCGCTCGCCCTTTCTTCAGCCCGTCCATGTTTCCGGTTCCGCAGATCTGATCGGCGCGGAAATTCCCGTGAAGATCGCTCGCCGCTCTCCCCAACTCCCTGTCCGGAGTGCTCGAAACCCAACGGAAGGAGCTTGCCTGCGCTTGACACACCTCTCCCCGCCCTCACCGACCCCTCTCGCGCCGTCGCCAGGCCAGTCCGGCGGCAAAGCCGTCACCCTCCAATTCAGCGACAACACGCTTCTGCCTCTGCTTCTTGGCGACCATGACCGCCATCTGGTCCGCATCGAGCAGGCGCTCGGGGTACGTATGTCGTGCCGGGGTAACCGGGTGGCGATCGCCGGGGACCCGGCGCGGGTAGATGCCGCCCAGTCTACGTTGCAGGGCCTGTGGCGCCGCCTGGAACGTGGCGAGAGTGTCGGACGGCCGGAGGTGGAGGCGGCGATCCGGCTATCAGACAGCGAGGCGGATCCGCGGTTGCCGCTATCGGATTTCCCGGCAATCCGAACGCGGCGCGGGGCAGTCGGGCCGCGTAGCCCGGGCCAGGCCGCGTACATGGAGGCGCTTGCCGGCCAGGAGATGGTATTCGGGGTCGGACCGGCCGGAACCGGCAAAACCTATCTCGCCGTGGCGCAAGCCGTCGCCATGTTGCAGGCCGGGAAGGTCGATCGGATCGTGCTGTCACGTCCCGCCGTCGAAGCTGGAGAGCGGCTCGGCTTCCTGCCCGGCGACATGAAGGAGAAGGTGGACCCCTATCTCCGCCCGCTATACGACGCGCTCCACGATATGATGCCCGCCGAGCAAGTGATCCGTCGACTCGGGAGCGGAGAAATCGAGGTCGCCCCACTGGCTTTCATGCGTGGACGAACCTTGGCCCACTCCTTCGTGATCCTGGACGAAGCCCAGAACACCACGCCTGTGCAGATGAAAATGTTTTTGACCCGCATGGGCGAGGGAACGCGCATGGTGATCACCGGCGATCTGAGCCAGGTGGACCTGCCCCCCGGCACGCAGTCCGGCCTCCGCGATGCGCTGGATACGCTTGAGGGCCTGCCGGGGATTACCGTCGTCCGGTTCGATCGACGCGACGTGGTGCGGCATCCGCTTGTCGCGGCGATCGTGGGCGCCTACGAACAGCGCGACGCGGCGGAGGGCGAGAAGCGCCGGGAGACGCGGCGTTCGCGGGAGGCCGCACGTCCCGGAGAGGCGATCGGCACATAGGATGGAGTCCGGACGAAGTCGTAGCCCCGCGCGAGCGGGGATCCCGGTGACCGTGACAGAGCCCGCCTGGAGACGCCTCATTCGCGGCCCAGATGCTCTTGCAGCCCGCGCGGCCCTAGCGGCGGGGGGCGTGGGCGCGGTCGTGCTCGCGGATGACCGCACCGTGAAGCGGCTGAACGCGCGCTTTCGGGGACGGAACAAGCCCACCAACGTGCTCACCTTCGAGCCGGCGGGCGAAGAGGCGGCCGGCGAGGTGATTCTTGCGCTCGGGACGCTCCGGCGCGAAGCGGCCGCGGCATCTCGCCGGCCCGCCCATCACCTGGCGCATCTGATCGTGCATGGCGCCTTGCACCTCTCGGGCCATGATCACCAGGGAGCCGGGGAGGCCCGTCGTATGGAGATGGCCGAAGCCCGCATCCTACGCCGGCTTCGGGTGCCCAATCCGTGGAAGCGGGCATGAGCGGCTCGGGGCGATTTCCGCTACTGGCGCGCATTCGCCAGCGCCTGCGACGGCGCGCGCTCGAGCACAGCGTCCGCGAGTTGATCGCGGAACTGGTGCAGGAAGCGGCCGCCGCTCCGCAAACCCCAGGTGTGACGCCCGAGTTGGACCGGCAGGAGCGGGCGCTCATCGCCAACGTGCTCCGCTTGCGAGAGACGACCGCCGATGACGTGATGGTCCCGCGCGCCGACATCGTCGCGATGCGGCTGGACGTGACGCTCGAGCAGGCGCTCGATCAGATCCGGGTGGACGGTCATTCCCGCCTGCCGGTCTATCGCGAACAACTCGATGACGTCGCGGGGATGATCCACATCAAGGACGTCTTCGCCTATGTCGGACGCAAGGAGGCATTCTCGCTCCAGGCAATCCTTCGCCGGCCGCTGATGGTGGCGCCTCAAATTCCGGTGCTCGATCTCCTGTTGCAGATGCGGCAGGCGCGGATGCACCTCGCGCTCGTGGTGGACGAGTACGGCGGTATCGATGGCCTGGTCACGATTGAAGATCTGGTGGAGACGATTGTTGGTGACATCGCCGACGAACACGACGAGGTCGTCAGTCCCATGGTCTCGGAACGACCCGACGGCGCGCTCGACGTGAATGCGCGCCTGCCGGTCGAGGAGTTCGAGCAGCGCATCGGTCCCGTGCTTACGGACGATGAACGCCAGGCCGACATCGACACGGTGGGCGGCCTCGTTTTCACCCTCGCGGGCCGGGTGCCGGCACGCGGGGAGGTGATCAGCCACCCGTCCGGGATCGAGTTTCGCGTGCTCGATGCCGACGCCCGCCGCATCCGCCGCGTCCGCGTCCGCCGCACAGCCGCGCCCCAAGCAACGTCCGCCGCGGCGGCTTAGCTCTCCGGTCGCGCTGGGCTCGACCCCGGGATTTGGTATAAATTTGGCCCGGATATCCAAGAAAGGGCCGAGACGTGCAACTTGGGAAGTGGGGCAATAGTCTTGCGGTGCGCCTGCCTGCATCGGTCGTTGAGGCGCTTGGCCTCAAGGAGGGCGACGAGATCGAGATCGAGATCGCCGGAGAGCGCGCGTTCAAGGTGAGCCGGGACGGTAGCCGGGAACGCGCTCTTGCCCGGCTCAAGGCGCTCCAATGGACGCCGCCGCCCGGCTTCCGGTTCAGCCGCGATGACGCGAATGAACGGTGAGACATTTTTTGACACCAACGTTCTCGTTTATGCGGTGGTCAAGGATGATCTTCGAAACCCCGCGGCGATCACTTTGCTGGCGCAAGGCGGCGTGATCAGCGTGCAGGTGCTCAATGAGTTCGCGAATGTTGCGCGACGGAAGCTACAGCGCTCCTGGCCGGAAGTGGCCACGGCGCTGACGGCATTCCGCATCCTGTGCCCGGAACCGCTGCCGATTACGGTTGCAACGCACGAAGCCGCGCTGGAGATCGCCGAACGGGACGGATTGAGCTTCTACGACGCCCTTATCATCGCCTCGGCGGTGGAATCAGAGTTGTTCCACTCTGTTATCCGAGGATATGCAAGACGGCCGCGTAATCGACGGACGCCTCACAATCCGTGATCCCTTCAGTAAGGATTTCGCCTTGAAACCGAAATTGTGAATCGCGGGCGTCCGCCGGCGAAACACCCAGCAGATCAGTGCAGCCGCGCGGCGATCGTCGTGATGGACGCGGGCCGGTCCAGAACTGTGAACCGGGGAAATGCACCGGCGGCCAGCGCCTCCAGACTCGGTGCGGGCAGATGCAGGCGCGCCGCGTAGATCCACGTATAGGCAAGAACGTGCTGAACGAAATTGCGCGTCTCCGTGATCGGAATCGCCTCGATGAACAGCAGCGGATCGCCGCCGTCGCGAATGTCGGCGCTCCAGCGCGCGAAACTGCCGGGGCCAGCATTGTAGCTCGCTAACACCCGGATCAGATCGCCGTCGATCGCGTCGTGGTCGGCCAGATAGGCGACGTATCGCTGTCCTAGATCGAGATTGAGCGCCGGGTCGTGCAAACGCCGCGCAACGGATGGATCGTTCGCGATGTAGCCGGCCGTGACTGGCATGATCTGCATCAGTCCGCGCGCGCCCACCGGAGAGACGGCGGAGGCGTTGAAATTCGACTCGACGCGGGCAAGCCCGTAAATCAGCGCCGGGTCGACCTTGAATTCCGCCACGCGGGTTCAACCGCGGCACCGGGAAACGAAGATTGTCGCGCGGCCGTCCGTCGGCGGTTTGCACGACGTCGGCGAGCTGCGCGGCAAGATCGATCAGTCCGGCCTGGCTGGCGACCAGCAGCACCGATCGCATCAATGACGAATTCGTCCTTGGCCCGAGACCATAACTGACGAAGCTCGGCTTCCGCCCGATCCTGCTCGCCGACTTGCAACAAGGCAAAGGCACGCACGCCTTCGGAAGTCGCGGCGAGGGCATTCACATCCGCTTCGGCCAGCGTCTCGCGTATCCCCTGGAAGCCGAATCCGAGCCCGAGCGCCTGACGTGCCAGAAGGCCGTAGAATGTGCGCGGCTCGACGGACGCGCGCTTCATCCACATGACATAACCCGGGATGTCGCGCGTGTGCAGACTTGCGCGAGCCGCCCAGAAGGCCGCCGCCGCGCGCATCGCGCTCGGGGCCACCGGCGCGCGCCAAGCACGTTCGAACGAGGACAGTGCCAGGTTCATCCGCTCCATTCGCCAAGCAGCGAGTCCCGCGATGTAGCCGGGAAGCCCTACCTGTTCGTCATCAGGCGTGTGATGAATTGCGCTCGAAGCGACCTCCAGGGCGTCATCGTCGCGGTTCTGCGTGAACAGCGCCTGCGCCACCTCACCGCGCAGCAAGGCGGTGTAGGAGGCGCTGAGGCCCTTGGTCATGGCGATCAGTCGCAGTGCGGAGCGATCGTTGCCCGAGGCTGCCCGCGCCGCGACCGTGCGGTCCAGCAGGGGATTCCGCGCAATCGTCCGATCACGCGGATCGGCGTCCTCGGGTGCGGGTGCCGGTGTGGCGGCCTCGGTGACTCGGTCCGCGTTCGGCAGCGGAGGAATGACCATGCCCTTCGGGGCGCGTCTGGTCAGCAAGGCATAAATCGCGGGCGCGTCCGGTTCGTCGGCGTGGCGTTCGAGCCAAACAATGAGTTCGTCGGGCGTGGCCCGGTGAAAACGGCCGAGATAGCGGTTGGCCAAGATCGGACCGAGCAACGTCGGATCGGTGAGCTGCGACGTCTCCTCCGCGGCCTCGGCCATGTTGCCGCGCGATTGCAGAGCGAAGATGCGCCTCACGCGCGCGGCGTCGCTCGGCGCGAGCGGCTGTGGCAAAGCCACTCCGCTGACGTCGCCGGGTGACGCGAGGCGTGGAATCGCCATCGCGGTTTCATCGCCATTCCCTGATCCCGTCGATTGCGCGTGCGCGACCGAGGCGGCTGCCCCGGCGAGGATCGCCGCCCCGGCGATCCATGCCCGGGCAGCGGGAAGGCGGGAGAGCGTTTTACCGATCCCTCGCATGCGGCGGGGCCTACCCGCCGAACCCGAAGTCGGGCAACCCCTAGCGCCGAGACGAATCTCCTTTTAGAGATAAGATGCCGCGCTTCCGGCAGTATCCCTGGCTTTTACAGCCACTCACTATCGCGTGAGACCGCCTATTTTATTGTGCGATGCAGCAGGCGGAGGGCCGTCCAGGATTGCTTGCGGGCGGCCGGGGTTCCCATCGCTACTCTCGGGGACGGCATGACCAAGGCTGGGAGGGAACCGATTCCGGGGATGGCGGCCTCCGCCCACGTGACATCGCCGCCTGGCTTTCCGCGGGACCCTCTAGATCCGAGCAGGACCTTGGCGGGGAGTGCGCCCAGAAGGACGAGGCGTTGGGGGCGGATCAGAACGATGTGCCGCATCAGAAACGGCAGACAGGCTGCGATTTCGGTATCGGTTGGAGGGCGATTGCCGGGGGGACGCCAGGGGATGAGCATGGTGAGCAACACCTCGGTCCTGTCGAGCCCGATGCTGGCGAGCATCCGGTCCAGATAAGCGCCGGCCCGCCCGGTGAAGGGACGTCCGCTGCGGTCCTCATCGGGTCCGGGCGCATCCCCGATCAGCATCAGTCGGGCGTCGGGATTACCGTCGGCGAACACCAGGTTGGTCGCTGTGTCGCGCAAACCGCAGCCGTCGAATCCGGCGAGCGCCGCCCGCAGCTCCTCCACGGTCCCGGCTGCGTCCGCGAGCGCCGCAGCTCGCGCGGGCGGCGTGGCCTGGCTGGAAACGGCCGGGAACGACCGCGCCGAAACTGGCGGACCGGGTTGCGATGCCGGTCTCGGGCCGATCTCTTCCCGCACCCGGAGAGGGCTTTCGCTTCCAGGCGATTGCAACTCCAGGAGATTTAGGCGGTCGAGCGGCTCGTCGGCCAGGGCCTCGTCCGCCCCCCATTCGATCTGCAACCGCAACGCCGCCAGGAGATCCATGCGCAAGAGTCCTGCCCCGCCGGTCGACTTTGCGCAACGTGCACGCTCTGCCTAACCTGCCGGATGCCCACAGTGCGGGAGGCCCCGGATGGCTGACGAGACGCCGAGCCGCGAGGCGATGGAGTTTGATCTCGTGGTGGTTGGCGCCGGTCCGGCCGGTCTCGCCGCCGCGATCCGGTTCAAGCAGTGCGCGCCTGACGCCAGCGTCTGCGTCGTCGAAAAGGGAAGCGAGGTCGGCGCGCACATTCTCTCCGGCGCTGTGCTGGAACCGCGGGCGCTGAACGAGCTGTTACCGGACTGGCAGGAGCGCGGCGCGCCTCTCAACACCTCGGCCGCCCAGGACCGTTTCCTCTATCTCACGGCGAAACGTGCCTACAAATTGCCGACCCCGCCGCAGATGCACAACAAGGGCAATTATATTGTCTCGTTGGGCGACGTGTGCCGCTGGCTCGCGCAGCAGGCGGAGGCGCTAGGGGTCGAAATCTACCCCGGATTTGCCGCCGCCGAACTGCTGGAGGAGGACGGGCGCATCGTCGGTGTCGCTACCGGCGACATGGGGATTGGAAAAGACGGACAACCGACCGACACGTACCAGCGCGGCATGGAACTGCGGGCGGCCTACACCCTGTTCGCCGAAGGCTGCCGGGGCTCGCTCGCGAAGCAGCTCATGGCCCGGTTCGGCCTCCGCGACGGATGCGATCCGCAAACCTACGCGATCGGCGTGAAGGAATTGTGGGAGGTGCCGGCGGCAAATCACAGCGCGGGTCTGATCGAGCACACGGTCGGCTGGCCGCTCGACGCCAGGACCTATGGCGGGTCGTTCCTCTATCATTTTGGAGACAACCTGATTTCGTACGGTTTCGTGGTCGGCCTCGACTATCGCAATCCGTGGCTGTCGCCCTTCGACGAGATGCAGCGGTTCAAGACGCATCCCGCGATGCGCAAGCATTTCGAGGGCGGGAGACGAATCAGCTACGGCGCGCGTGCCCTCAGCGAAGGCGGGTTCCAGTCAATACCCCGCCTGATCTTTCCGGGCGGCGCATTGATCGGCGACACGGCGGGATTCCTCAACGTGCCGAAGATCAAGGGCACCCACACGGCGATGAAGTCGGGAATGCTGGCGGCCGAGGCGGCGGCGGAGGCGCTCGGGGCCGGCCGGCCCCCCGAGCTTGCGTCCTACCCGGAAAAGCTCAGGGCGAGCTGGCTCTGGGATGAGCTGAACCTCGTGCGCAACATCCGGCCGGCCTTCGCCAAGTATGGGTTGTGGGGCGGGCTCGCCTACGCCGCCATGGACACCTACGCCCTGCGCGGCAAGCCCTGGACCCTGCACATCCCGCATCCTGACAACGAGACCTTGTTGCGGGCGGACGCCGCCCCGCGCATTGAATACCCGAAACCGGACGGCGTACTGACCTTCGACCGGCTCTCCTCGGTGTTCATCAGCAACACAAATCACGAGGAGAACCAGCCCGCCCATCTCAAGCTGCGCGACCCGGCCAAGGCGATCGAGGTGAACTGGAACGAGTATCGCAGTCCGGAAACGCGCTACTGCCCGGCCGCCGTGTATGAGATCGTGGACGCCCAGGAAGGCACGCCGCGGCTGCAAATCAACGCGCAGAACTGCGTGCATTGCAAAACATGCGACATCAAGGACCCGACGCAGAACATCGACTGGGTGACGCCCGAGGGCGGCGGCGGGCCGAATTATCCGAGCGGGATGTAGGCTGCGCGCTTCAGCCGCGGGACTCGAGGGCGTGGCGCCCGGTGCGTTCGAGACCGGCTAGATCGTGTAGCAGGCGCGGAAGGCCAATCCCGCCATCGAAATCCTCGCCCGCTCCGGCCGAAGCGGCGTGCCGGTGCGCCGCCTGACGCAAGCGCCCCAGCGTCGGGACGGAGATGGAATTGTTGCTCGTCTCGCCCATTTCGCGTACTACCGTAGGGAGGCTTTGTGTAGGCTGGCCTTCCGATGCCCGAATCGCCGCGCGACGCCGTCGCGAGACTGAGCCGCGAGTTGCAGCTCGCGGCCGACGGGCGGCCGTCTGAACCGGGCCACGCCACCGGTCCCGATCGGCGCGCCGCTCCCGAAGCCGCCGGGAGGCGGCACTTGTGGGGGCGCGCCACGGCGGCCTGGAAGGCGGCCTCGGCTTTCGCATTGACCCTCGGCGGCGTCCTTCTGCTCGGCGCCCTGCTCGTCCTCCTCGGCCAGGAGCTGCTGCGGCGGACCGTCAGCATCGAGCCGATCTCGGTCCCCAAGACGCTGGCCGAGCACGGCTATACCGATCGGGTCGCCGCCGCCCGTCTGCGCGACGCGATCCGTGCCGTGATCGCCCGCGCCTACGAGCAGCAGTTCCGGTCCGACATCCTGTTGCACGCGGAAGCACCTGAGATCGTCGTTCCCAGGCTCGGCATCCCGCTCGAGGCGATCGCCGGGGCCGGCCGCACGCTGTTCGGGGCGCGCCGATGGCGCAGCGTGTCCGGCGAGTTCGTGGAGCGCGACGGGCGCCTCTGGCTGCGCCTGCGGATCAACGGGCGGGACTTCTACTCAGCGCCCGACAGCGTAGAGGCGGACAACCCGGACGCGGCGATGCAGACCGCGGCCCTCGCGGTGCTTGGCGCCACGAGCCCCTCCCTGGTCGCGACGTGGTTCGCCGCCTCCGATCCAGACCGCGCGCTCGCTCTCTCCGCGCGCATCGTGCAGGAGCTTCCTGAAAGCAGTCCGGACGTGATCTGGGCGTACGTCCTCACCGGCAATATCCTTCTGGCGCGGAATCAGCGGCTCGAAGCAGAAAAAGTCTACCGCGAGGCGATCAGGGCCGATCCCGGCAACCGGTTCGCGCACAACAATCTGGGTTACGCGCTGTACCAGGAGCACCGGCCAGATGAAGCGGCCACCGAGCTGCGCCGAGCCGTCGAACTCGATCCGCGCCTTGCCGTGGGGCACAGCAATCTAGGGGAGGTTCTTCGAGAGCAGCACAGGCTGGATGAGGCCATCGCGGAAACCCGCCACGCCGTCAAGCTCGACCCGCGGCTGGCCTTGGCCCACAACAATTTGGGCATGGCGCTGTACAACTCGAAGAGGCTGGACGAGGCGATGACCGAAATCCGGCGCGCCCTCGAACTTGACCCGCGCTTGTCCCTGGGCCACAGCAATCTCGGCTATCTTCTGTATGGCCAAAAGAAACTCGAAGAAGCGATTGTCGAATACCGCCGCGCGATAGAGCTCGACCCGGCCCTCGCCCAGCCTCACAACAATCTCGGCCAGGCGCTCCAGGACCAGCACAAGCTCGATGAGGCGATGCTCGAGTATAACCACGCTATAGAACTCGATCCCGGGCTCGCCCAGCCGCACAGCAATCTCGGTGCCGCACTACTCGCTCAGCGGAAGCTCGACCAAGCGGCGGAGGAAGAGCGTCGCGCGATCAAGCTCGATGCTGGGCTGGCCTTGGCCCACAACAATCTGGCGATAATACTCCAGGACCAAGGAAAGCCCGACGATGCCGTGAGCGAATTCCGTCGTGCGATCGAACTTGAACCGGCCGCTGCACTGGTCCACGGCAATCTGGGCTCCCTTCTGCAAAACCAGAGGCGGTTCGACGAAGCAAGCGCCGAGTTGCGCCGTGCGGTTGAACTCGATCCGCGGGACGCCCAGGCCTACAATAATTTGGGTAACCTGCTTTACGATCAGCGCAAGCTGGACGAGGCGGCCGCCGAGTATCGCCAGGCCATCGAGCGCGAGCCCGCCAACGCGGTCTTCCACTCCAATCTGGGCAACACCCTCCGGGACCAGCGCAAGCTGGACGAAGCGGTCGCCGAATACCGCATCGCAGTCAGGCTCGATCCGGGCAATGCCGGAACGCACAATCTTCTGGCCAACGCGCTCTACTATGAGCAAAAGCTGGATGAAGCGAACGCCGAGTATCGGGAGGCAATCGAGCGCGAGCCCGCCAACGCGGTCCTCCACTTCAACCTGAGCAACACCCTCCGGCACCAGGGGAAGCTGGACGATGCGGTGGCCCAATACCGCACTGCAATCGCGCTCGATCCTCATGATGTCGATTACCACGATGGGCTAGGGAACGCGCTTTACGATCAGCGCAAGCTGGACGAGGCGGCCGTGGAATTCCGCCAGGCCATCGCGCTCGATCCCAACAAATCCGACCACCACCACCGTCTCGCCGACATCCTCTACAGCCTGCACAAGCTGGATGAAGCGATTGTGGAGTATCGCCGGGTAATGGCACTCGATCCCGGCAATTCCGTCGCCCGAAACGGCCTGGGTAAAGCGTTGAGCCAGCAAGGGAAGCTCGACGAGGCGATGGCGGAGCTGAGGCGTGCGGCGGAGATCGGTCCCGAGAACGCACGCATCCACAATAACATCGGCGACGTGCTGCGCGAGCAGCACAAGGCGGAGGAGGCGATCGCCGAATACCGGCGGTCGATCGCGCTCGATCCTCGTCCGCCCTACAATCCGTCCTTCGGCCTCGACTATCCCTACTTCAATCTCGCCCAGATGCTCAGCGCGCAAGCTGGCGCGGATAGGCTGACGGAGGCTGACATCGCGCGGCTGCGCGAAGCCTGTGACCTGGTCGCATCCGGGCGCCGCCTCGCCGCCGGCAACCCCGGCGCCGACTCGCTCGCGCGCGGCATCGACGCCCAGCTTCAGAGCCACGGCCATTGCCCGGCGGACTGACGCCGCCGCTCGCACCTGGAAGATCTCAGGGTGCGGCGCCTGCCGACATTCGATCTGTGCATGACAGGGTGGCGGCTTCGCTGGTATTCTGCGCTGATGCAGCATATTCGTTATTGTCGCCGTGCGTTCCTTCTCGCCCTCACGCTGGTTTCGGCGTGCGCCGCCGCCGAAGCCACGCCCGCCGGGTCACAATCCGCGAGCGGCCGGCGAGCCGCGAAAGTCGTGGCGACAGGAGCGTTCGGCGAATACCTGGCCGGACGCTTCGCCATCGGCCAATCTGATCCCGAGTACGCGGCCGATCAGTTTTTGCGGGCGCTGGCCGCCAATCCGGGCAATTTGGAAATCGCCCAGCAAACATTTCTGGCTTGCCTCATGAGCGGCCGACCCGAAGCCGTCCGGCTCGCGAAGGAACTTCCGGACAGCCAGGCGGCCCAGCTGCTGCTTGGCGATGTCGAGGCGCGGGCGGGCAACTGGGATTCGGCCGAACAGCGGTTTCATTCGCTGCCGCGCCAGGGCATGACGCAGCTGCTGCAACCGCTCCTCGTGGCCTGGGCGCAACAGGGCGGTGGCCATACCGATGCGGCACTGGGGACCCTGCGACCCTATGTCGAAGGCCAGCGGTTCCGGGCCGTGTACGCCCTGCATGCAGCCATGATCGCCGATCTCGCGGGCCGGACCGGCGACGCCGCCCGGCTATACCGGATCGCCCAGGCCGAGTACGGTGGGATGAACCTTCGGCTGGCGCAGGTTCTAGCTAGCTGGCAGGCGCGGCAGGGGCATCCCGCGGAGGCCCAGCAGACCCTTCGGGCGCTGGCCGATGCGGCGGAGGAAATGTCGATCGCAGTCCCGGCCATGACCGCCTCCCTCGCCGCGCGTCCCGTATCGCGCGCGACGGACGGGATTGCCGAGGCCTATCTCGCCCTCGCGGCCGCGCTTCGACAGCAGGATTCCTCCGAATTCTCGCTCATGCTGCTGCGGCTCGCCCTCAATCTTCGCCCGGATCTCACCCCGGCCCGGCTTCTCCTGGCGGAGGTCGAGGAGTCGAACGGCGATCCAGGCCGTGCTCTGCGCACGCTCGCAGCCGTCGGGGCGACGGACCCGCTGATCGCGGTTGTCCGGCTGCGCCGCGCGAAGTCTCGCCGACCGGCTTGGCAATACCGAGGATGCGGCACGGGAACTCGACGGGATCGCGCACGACTACCCGGACAGCCCGCTGCCGCTCGCCCAGGAAGGCGACATGCTCCGGGCGAAAAACCGCTTTCCCGATGCTGTTGCGGCCTATAGCGGCGCGCTGGCGCGGGTACGCGCGCCTCAGCGCAGCGCCTGGCCCTTGTTCTACGCACGCGGGATTTCCGAGGAGCGCGCACATGACTGGCCGCACGCTCAGGCGGACCTCGAACGCGCCCTGGAGCTCGCGCCCGACCAGCCTTACGTCCTCAACTATCTCGGCTACTCCTGGGCCGATCAGGGCCAGAATCTGCAACGCGCGCGCCAGATGCTGACCCGCGCCGTCGAGTTGCGTCCCAACGACGGCTCGATCATCGACAGCTTCGGCTGGGTGCTGCTGCGGGAGGGCGACATCAAGGGGGCGATAAAATCGCTGGAGCGCGCGGTCGAGCTGATGCCGGAGGACGCGACCATCAACGGCCACCTGGGCGATGCTTATTGGGCAAGCGGGCGCAAGCGGGAAGCGCAATTTCAGTGGCGGCGAGCGCTGATCCTCAACCCGGAGCCGGACGAGGCGGCGAAGCTCGAGACGAAGCTCCGCGACTACGCCAACCAAACCGAGGCGCCGGCGACCGCGGAGCATCGCGTTCAGTAATTTCCCGTGCCCCTGGCCCTGACCGAAGCCGCACCGGCCAAGGTCAATCTCTTCCTGCATGTCCTGGGGCGGCGGCCGGATGGCTATCATGAGCTCGACAGTCTCGCCGTCTTCGCCGGAGCGGCGGACGGGCTGGAGGCTTACGCGGCGAAGGATCTCTCGCTCGCGCTGCGCGGTCCCTTCGGGCGGGCGCTGGAGACGGAGCCGGACAATCTCGTGCTCCGGGCCGCCCGGCTTCTGGCGGACGCTGCGGGGGTGCGGCCGCAGGCGCGGCTGGTCCTTCACAAGCATCTCCCCGTCGCGTCCGGCATAGGCGGCGGCTCCGCCGACGCCGCGGCCGCGCTGCGCCTCCTCGCGAAGCTTTGGGATCTGCCGTGCGAGTTCGACCTTGCGCCGATTGCAGCCCGGCTGGGTGCTGACGTTCCGGTCTGCCTCTCCACGCGCCCACGGCGGATGCGAGGGGTGGGTGAGAGGCTGGGTCCGCCGCCTGTGTTGCCGGAATTCGGAATCGCCCTCCTCAATCCCGGCACGGAGGTCGCCACCGCCGAGGTCTTCCGTACGCGAAACGGGCCTTTTTCGGCCCCCGCGCAGCTGCCCTCGGCATGGCCGGACGCGGCCACGATGGCACGCGATTTGGCCGCGCTCTCGAATGATCTGGAGGCCCCCGCCGTCGCGCTTTCTCCAGCGATCGGCGAGGTGCTACGCGCGCTCCGGGCTGCGCCCGATTGCCTGCTCGCGCGCATGAGCGGCTCCGGCGCAACCTGCTTCGGGCTGTTCGGTGACGCGGGGCGCGCGACCGAGGCGGCAGCCCACCTAGCTCGCCCCGGTTGGTGGAGCTGGGGCGGGCGGTGCTGGCTTGAGCACCGAGACCATCACGCGCCCGAAGCGGCTCCGCCGCGCCACATCCGCGCGGCTTGCTAGGGCGCTTTATTCCCGAGTAGTCGGTCGGAACGGAGGGAGCGTCCTCGGCTGGCCGCGCCCGGCGATCCGGGCTAGAGCAGCGCGGCCTTGTCCCTCGCCGGATCTCGCTGGATGGAAACCGGACTCTCGCCCGCCCGCACTTACGCCGACCCGGCGCTGTCCCGGGCACGCCGATTCGCGCGCTACGTCCGGGTCAACCCCTCGCTTCCCTCCCAGCGAGCCGTCCTGACCATCGCCTTCCTGAGTTTCGCGTTGCCGCTCTGCATCCTGCTCGCGTTGCTGACACCGCCCGGGCAAGTCGCCGACGAGCCCGCGCACTCGATGCGCGCCTACGCGCTGCTGCACGGGCAGATCATCGGCCATCGCGTGACCGATCTGCATTCCGAGGACGGGATTTCGCGACCCGGGGCCGGTGTGGAGGTGGACGCGGCACTCGGCGCGCTCAGCAATCTCCTCGTCAGGCCGGACCCGAAGCTCGACAGAACGATACTGGAGCGGGCCTGGTCGCTGCAATGGAGCGGCACCCGCGTTTTCTACGAGCTCTCGCCCATCGCGATCTACGCCCCGGTGTTCTACCTGCCAGCGGCATTCGGACTAGGGGTCGCGAAGCTTGCCGGCGCTGGGCCGATGGCCGCGTTCCTCGCAGGACGGCTCGCAAGCGTGCTTGCGTTCGCGGCGATGGCGATCGCGGCCCTGTTTTCGGCGCGTCGGGGTCTCGGCCTGCTTTTCTGCATCCTGTGTTTCCCGATGACGCTCTCGCTCGCCGCTTCCTTCAATCAGGACGGGCTCATCATCGGTGCGAGCGTGCTTGCGGCTGCGCTGTTGACGCGCGCCGAAGAACCTGGGGCGCGGGGGTCTTATGGGTGGGCGGCGGTTCTGATCGGCTGCATCGTAGCGGTGAAGCCGCCATATGTTCCGCTGTGCGCGATGCTGATGCTTCCGCTCCCTCGGCTCAGCGCCTGGACGGCTCACGCCGGAATTTTCATTCGTCGAGCCGGTATCATTGCCCTCGCAGTTCTGCCCGGGCTGGTGTGGGCCGCGGTCGCGCTGCGATACGTCTCCGCTCCGTCAACCCGTGCCCTTTACCATCCGGGGCCGCTCTGGCCCGGTGATCCCAGCGCCATCTTCGTCGGCACGAATCCGGTGGCCCAGCTATCCGTGCTCCTGGCCGACCCTACGCGGCTCGTCACCCTTCCTTGGAACACCATAACGCACGATCCGTGGATCATCACGACGGCGATCGGTGTGTTCGGGTGGCTGGCCCTGGTCTTTCCCGCTGCGTTCTACGCCCTGTGGAAAGGCGCGGTGGCCGCCGCCTGCCTCTCCGGCGCGTTCACCGCGGATCGAGCGCGCCTTCCCCCGCGATGGCCCGAGACGGTCCTGCTCCTCCTCGCCGCCTCTGCATGCGTTCTCGGGGTCTACCTCTCGCAGTATCTCGTCTGGACCAATGTTGGTTCGGCTCGGATTGATGGTCCCCAGGGCCGCTATTGGCTGCCCATACTCCCGTTGCTGGCATTGGCGATTCCGCAATTCAAGGTACCGGGTGGGCTCGCGCTGCGGGCCGTTTGCACCCTGCCGCTCCTCGTGGCGGCCGCCGCTGGACTGGTATTGCTGCCCCCGATGATCGTCGCCTTCTTCTATCTTCGCTAGGCCCGTTGCGAAATTGCCGCCTCATTCGACCATCGTCAGGATGCGCTCGGCGAGCTTCAGATGCGGGCGGTCGATCATCTTCCCCTCCAAAGCCAGCACACCCGCGCCCGGATTGGCGGCGAAGGCGGCGCGCACCGTCTCCGCCCAACGCACGCGCTCCGGGGAGGGCGTGAAAGCCGCGTTCACCGCCGCGATCTGGGCCGGATGGATGCAGAGCTTGCCGGCGAAACCATCCGCCGCCGCCCCTGCCGCCTCACGCGCCAGCCCCTCGGGGTCGCGCGGGTCCGGATAGGGCGTATCCAGCGCCGGGACCCCAGCCGTCCCCGCCGCGATCAACGTCGCTGCCCGTGCCAGTCCGACGGGGGCCGGGTAGGTCCCATCCGGCGCCCGCGGCGCGATGCCCAGATCCGCCGAGAGATCCTCCGAACCGAAACAAAGCGCCGCTAGCCGCGATGACACGCCGGCATAAGCCAGGTCCCGCAAGGAGGCCGCGGTCTCCGTGACCAGCGGCAGAACCTGGATCGCGCCCACCGGCAGGCCGGCGGCCGTCTCCAAAACGTCCAAATGATGATCGAGCGTCTGGAGGTCGCCGGGACCGGTGCATTTGGGCAACATGATCGCCGCCGGCTTGCCGCGCACGACCGCGGCAAGGTCCGCCAAGTACCAAGGCGTGCCGATTGGATTCACCCTGACCACAACGCCGGGACGCGAGAGCTGCGGCAGCATCACAGCCGTTGCCGCCCGCGCGGCGTCTTTCGTCCCGGGAGCAACCGAATCCTCGAGATCGAGGATCACGCCGTCGGCCTCGGAGGCGAGGGCCTTCTCGGCCTTCCGCTCGGAATCACCCGGCGCAAACAGGAGCGTGCGCAGTTTCATACGGATTGTTCCTTTGGGCGCTTCAGCATGAGCCCGGCGCGCTCGCAGGTCGCGACAAGCTCGCCCTTCTGATTGAACGCCTCGTGCCGGAAATTGACGATGCCGGCATCCGCCCGGCTGCGGCTCGCGCGTGCGCTCAACACCTTCGTCGTTACCCGGATCGTGTCGCCGACGAACACCGGCGCGGGGAACCGCACGTCGTTCATGCCGAGGTTGGCGACGGTAGTGCCGAGCGTCGTGTTGTGCACGCTCATCCCGATCATCAGCCCGAGGGTGAACAGCGAGTTCACGAGCGGCCGGCCGAATTCGGTGGATTTCATGTACTCGGCGTCGAGGTGGAGCCGAGCGACGTTCATCGTCATGCTGGTAAACAGCAGATTGTCGGTTTCGGTGATCGTGCGCGTCCACTCGGCGTCGATGACCAGTTCGGGAGTGAAATCCTCGAAATAGAGGCCAGCCATCCGGGACACTCCTCCGCTTTGGTTTACCGGCGCTCGCCGGAGCGTGCAGCTTCGGGTCGCGCCCGGCCGGGCGCAAGCGCATTTCGCGGCCCACCCCGCGCCTGGCGAGCCGCCTTTCGGAGCAAGCGTTTCGGAGCTAATCTATGCCTTGAACTGGACGCGGGCGGTTGAGCTATTGGAGAAGGTTAGCCGGACATCGCGAGCGGGGACGCTGGCCGGAGATCGTCCCTCGATCGCCGTTCTTCCCTTCGCCAATCTCGGGGCCGACCCGGACCAACGCTACTTCAGCGACGGCATCACCGAGGACATCATCACCGAGCTTTCGCGCTTCCGCGAACTGCTGGTGATCGGCCGCGGCTCCAGCTTCGCATGTGAGGCTTTCGCCCACGACACCAGCCGGGTCGGGCAAGAGCTAGGCGTCCGCTATCTTCTGGAAGGGAGCATCCGGCGCGCCGGGAACCGGCTCCGCATCACCGGGCAGCTCATCGATTCACGCGGCGGCGACCAGATATGGGCGGACCGTCACGACGGAAGTCTGGACGATATCCTTGAGTTGCAAACCGCGATCGCCGCCCAGATCGCCGGCAGCATCGTCCCCGAGATTCAGCATGCCGGAGCTGCGCCGGGCCGAGCGTCTCCCGATCGCCAGTGTGCAGGCCTACGATCTCGCCCTGAAAGCGAGCGCGCTGATCGCACGCGGCATCAATCCCCCGGATCGGACACTTCTGTCGGAAGCGATCGCGCTGGCGCAGGAAGCGATCGCGTTCGATCCGCTCTGTCATCGCGCCCACTACGCCCTTTCATGGGCCTATTGCCGGCGCGGGGTGATCGGCGGCATCGGTCCGCAGCCGTACGGGGATCTCGATCACGCCGACGCGGCCGCGCTGCGGCTGCGGGAGCTGGACGAGAGCAATCATGCCGCCTACGCGATTCTCGGGCATATCGGCATGCGCCGGCTGCGGCACGAGGAAGCGCTTGCGAATCTGCGCCGCGCCCATGACCTGAATCCGAACGATGTGACGACCCTTCGATGGCTCTCATGGGAGGAATCGAACTGGGGACTGGCGGACGACGCCAGGGAGCACGCCGAGCTGTCGATTCGACTGAGCCCACGGGATCGCCTGATTGATGCGAGTTACTGGACGCTGGCCTTGGCCGCCTTCGTCGCCGGGGACTGCGCGGGCTGCATCACGCACGCCAAGAAAGCGATCGCGCTCAATCGCCAGTTCACCGGCTATTACCTCCTCGTGGCGGCATGTCTGGCCGAGAATGCCGCGCTGGAGGAGGCGCGGGCGGCCGTCGAGGAAATCAGGCGACTCACGCCGGGACTCCTGGAGAGCCGCTTGGAAGGCAGGACCTACTTCGCGGTCCCGGCCCTTGCGGACCGATACCGGCGCGCGCTCGAACGCGCCGCCGGGCTGGCGGCCGGCCAGCACAGGCCCGATCCGCCGGCGAGCCGGGCGGGCGGACTGACCGACCGGGAACGAGGCGTGCTGTCCTTGATCGCGCAGGGACTTAGCAACGCGAGGATCGCGGCGGCACTCGATCTGAGCGAGCACACGGTCAAACGCCACGTCGCCAATATTCTCCTGAAACTGGATTTGCCGACACGAGCGGCGGCCGTCAGCTGGGCCTCCAAGCACGGCGTTCTCTGACCGCCCGGAGGCGGCGAACGCGGCCGCATGGCCTGTTCGAGCCATCGCAAAAATTCCCGCACCTGGCTCTTCGGGGCGATGCCGCACCTCGGCCGTCCTCGTAGCCTTCGCTTAACCCGTGACGTTCATGATTGGTTCCAAGCCAGATGGACGGATGGGCTTCGGCTCAGGGCAAAGGGCGTCAGCGATGTTCGACTTACAGGATAACCCGGGACTCGTAACGGAGAGCGGGGAGCGACGCTTCGAGGCCTTTCGCGCGACCGTCGGCATACTGTTCTGCGGGGTTGTCGCGCTCGGCGGCAGCGCCATCCTTGGCGATCTGGGAATCGGCCGCCATCACGCACCGATATCGGGACGGGAGGTGGCGCGGGTGGGCGTAATCAGGCCTCCCGAGGCGTCCGCCCGGCACAAACGCCCGCTGTGGACGCTGGAGGAAGGGCGCGTTTCGGTCGTAAGAACGGCCTGAACCGATTCAGCCTGGCGGCCAGCCGTGTTCGGTCTTCGCTAAGGATGCAGTTACGCGGCGGCGGCCTCCGCTGTCGGGCGGAGTGCTTGCCGGAGAACGGCCGCGATCTGGCCCCTCAAGTAGGGCTTCTGAACGAACATCACTCCCCCCGGCAGCCGCCCGCCGCGGAAAGGATCAAGGTGGCCTGTGGTGAGCAGCACGGGCATTCCGGGATGGCGCGCGCGTATAAGCTCGGCGAATTCCAGCCCATCCATGCTGCCCGGCATGGCCAAGTCGGTGAGGACGACGTCGATCGCGGTGCCGGCCTCCAGTTCGGCGAGGCCGCGGTCCGCATCTTCCGCCTCCACCGTCTGATAGCCGAGATCACGCAGCAACTCCGCCAGAACGCCGCGCACAGGCGCGTCATCCTCGACGATGAGCACGGTCTCGCCTGCACTCGGGCGGAGCCGGATCGTCTTCCGCCGACCCCCACGGGTCGCCGTACACGCGCGTTTCGGCGGTCGTGACGACTGCTCCTCGGAAGCAGAATCGCCACTTCGGTCCCCTCGCCGGGGGCGCTCTCGATAGTTGCCGAGCCGCCCGATTGATAGGCAAAGCCGTAAATTTGAGCGAGGCCGAGGCCGGTCCCCTTGCCAGGGGGCTTGGTCGTGAAGAATGGCTCGAAGGCGCGGCGGCGAGCTTCGTCGGACATGCCAGGCCCATCATCCGCGACCGCAATGCGGATGTAGTCGCCGGCGGGAGGGCCACCGTTGACCTGAGATGTCACCCGCTCGGCCCGAAGCGAAACGGTTACGGTTCCCGTCGACCCAGCGATCGCATCACGGGCATTGATCACGAGGTTGAGCAGCGCGGACTCGAGCTGGTTTCGATCGGCAAGGCAGAACCCAATCCCTTCCGCGGCTTCCACCCGAAAAGCGATGCGCTCCCCCGTCGTGCGGGCCAGCAGACCCCGAAGATTACTGACGACCTCGACCGGGTTTAGCGGTCGCGGATCGAGTCGCTGCTGGCGCGCGAAAGAGAGCAGCTGCCCCGTCAGACGGGCGGCCTTGCCGCTCGCATCCAAAGCGTTGTCCGCGAGCCGCGTTATGTCCGGGCGCTCGTCGCGAAGCTGCCGATGAATGAGCTGGAGATTGCCGACCACCGCCTGGAGCACGTTGTTGAAATCGTGCGCGATACCCCCCGTGAGCTGGCCGATCGCCTCCATCTTCTGCGACTGGTGCAGCCGCTCCTCGCTGGCCCGCAAAGCCGCCTCGGCACGCTTCCGCTTGGTGACGTCGACGAGCGCGCAGATGACCCGTATTTCGCCGCTTCCCGGCGCGTGTTCGACCGTTCCTGAGACGAGCACGTCGAGCACTCCACCATCACGGCGAACGAACCGCCGCTCGATGTCGCGGACCTCGCCGCGCTCCATGAGCTCGCTCCACACGTCCACGGTCGGCGTGGCTGACGTGGGTTCGTGGAACTCGCTGAAGTGCCGCCCGATCGCCTCGTCGCGCGTGTAGCCGAGCAACTCGAGCCAGCGATCGGAGACTTTTGTGATCCTGCCCTGAGCGTCGAGCGTGTGCATCGCCATGGGCGCCCGCATGAAATTGGCGCGGTGTCGTGCCTCGCGCTCCCGCAGGGCTTCGTTCGCGATCCGCATTTGTGTGGGCGACGGTAGGGCGAGAGCCTTCGGCATCAGCGGCCATAGCGCCGCCGCCGTAACGATCGAAACGGCGGCGGTCGCCGCCTTGACCACGGCTTGTAGGTTGTAAACCGGCGCCCAAAGGGTCGCCAGGTCGATCCAGTGCCCCGTCCCGCAAAGGAGGATAAAGGCCGCGAACAGCCAGAAGACGGGGCGGAAAGCGAGGTCTCGGCGTCGCTTCGCGAATAGGGCGAGCGCCAGCGGGATAGTGAAGTAGCTAATTCCGACGCCGATATCGGCGGCCGCCTGGGTCCAAACGAGCCAGGGCTCCCAAAGCAGGCAGAACCCGTGTGGAGTGAGCCCGGCGGGGTCGAACAGCCAATCAGCTATCCTGTCAGGCATGTGGGAACTCATCTACATACGTTAGTAAGACCCCTTAGCACAATCAGAGGTAGAGATCACCTAGGAAAATACGCCCTCTCCCATGCTCGCCAAGCGGAGCGAGCGAGATGCTTGAACAATCGCGAGCCATGGGTTCCGCAGAATGGCTGTGGAGTAAAGAAGCTCACATCCGCAAATATTCGATCAATCGAGCCTCGCTAATGAAGTAACGCAAGGTGGCCGACTTAGTGATGATGGCTTCTTCCCGCCGGCCGCTCTCGGTTTCGAACCCGGCTTCCCACCAGGAAGTCCTGGAGATCCCTGCCGACAAATCAGAGCCGCTTCGGCAGAATAGGCCGGGGTTTCTCCGGGCCGCTGAAATAAATAGCGTGCTATTCTCTCGTGATGGGTATAGCGTCCGCCCACGGCTGAACTTTTCAGCCGGGGAAAGATCCCGATTTCTGCTCCGCGTTTTCGCGTGGCACCGGTCGCCCCCATTGAAAAGTAGAATGTTCCGCACTTCCGCGGGACTGGGCCCGTAGTGGAGACACGCGATGTCGACAGGGTACTGTCAAATGGTTCAACGCCCAGAAGGGCTTCGGCTTCATCCAGCCGAGTGACGGCTCGAAGGATGTATTCGTCCACATTTCCGCCGTCGAGCGCGCCGGCCTCGTCACCCTCAATGAGGGCCAGAAGCTCACCTATGACCTGGAGCGCGGCCAGCAAGGCAAGACTTCCGCCGCCAACCTTCAGGCCAGCTGACGATCCGGGCGGCGCTTCCCGCGCCGCCCACGGAGGACCCCAATGAGCTCGCACAAGTTTGCCGTCGGCGACCGCGTCGCGTTTCAGCCAGGCCGGTTCGACACCAATGTGAGGCGAGGCATCTACACGATCGTCCGCCGGATGCCGGTAACGAGCCAGGGCTGCCAGTACAGGGTCAAGAACGCTCAAGATAACCACGAGCGGGTCCTGGACGAGGACCAGCTTCGAGCCATGTGAGAAACGGTCGGCCTGCGCGCTGATCCGTTATAAGCTGGTGCGATGGAACAGTCTTCCGGCCCTGGGACAGAGGCTCCGATGCCCCGTGCCAAGCTTTTCGCTCACCGCTCCCGGCAGCCGGGGTCTGGGCGGGCACGAACTTGGCGGCCTGCCGATCTCGGCCTGAGCCTGGACAACGGCGCCGCATCGGACGCCGCCGCCTTTCCCCGTTATACCCGTCCCGAAGCCACCGCTGACGCCATCGTCCACCTGGTCGGAATACCCGCCGCCGTGATCTCGATCGGCTGGCTGATAGCCAGTATCGGCCCGCTCGCGACCACGAAGCAGACCGCGACATTGCTGATCTACAGCTTCGGCTTGGTCGGGATGCTGGTTGCCTCCGCCGCCTACAATCTGAGCCGGCCCGGCCGTGCCAAGGCGCTGCTCCGGCGGATCGATCACGCGATGATCTTCGTCATGATCGCGGGCAGCTATACGCCGTTCGCCCTGAACGCCCTTGGTCCCTCACTGGGTATCCCGCTCTGCATCGCCGTCTGGAGCGTGGCGGCCGTCGGGATCGGGCTGCAACTCGCTTCGTTCAGCCGCTTCAGGCGCGTTTCCCTCGCCCTCTATCTCGGGATGGGATGGCTGCTGCTGCTGGTCATTCGCTCTCTCATCGCCGCGTTGCCAGGCGAGGTGCTTTTGCTGCTTCTGGCGGGCGGCGTCGTCTACTCGCTCGGCTCTCTCGTCCACACGCTCAGCCGCCTGCCGTTCCACAACGCCCTTTGGCACGCGATGGTCCTGATCGCCGCCGGTCTGCATTTGACCGCCGTCGCGCGACTGTTCGCGACGAACGCATGAAAGACGGAGGCATTGGGCCGATGATGCAGATCCGCGTCGGCTACGAGATCGTCTACGACCTGCCGCAGCCGACGCCGCTGCTGCTGACGGTGCATATCCACTACTCCCGTGCTTCCGACATCGTGCTGCCCGACAATCTGATGACCGATCCGCCGGTCCCGGTCGCGGGCTATCGAGACTCGTTCGGCAACTGGATCAGCCGGATCGTAGCCCCCGCCGGACAGATCCGTCTTTCCGGCAATGCCGTCGTCAACGATAGCGGCAATCCCGATCCAGTCTGGCCGGATGCGATCCAGCACGCGGTCGAGGATCTCCCGGAGGAAACCCTGCTGTTTCTGCTCGGCAGCCGGTACTGCGAAACGGATCGCCTGTCGGAGACCGCCTGGAGCCTGTTCGGCAACACGCCGCCAGGGTGGGCGCGCGTGCAGGCCATCTGCGATTTCGTCCACAACCACATCAAGTTCGGCTACGAGCACGCGCGTCCGACCAAGACCGCCTGGGAAGCATATAACGAGGGCGCTGGCGTATGCCGGGACTTCGCGCATTTGGCGGTGGCGTTCTGCCGTTGCGTGAACATTCCGGCGCGCTACTGCACCGGCTATCTCGGCGATATCGGCGTGCCCGCGATGGACGCGCCGATGGATTTTTCCGGCTGGTTCGAGGCGTATCTCGGCGGCCACTGGCACGTATTCGATGCCCGCTTCAACACGCCGCGAATCGGCCGGGTGCTGATCGGCCGCGGCCGGGACGCAGCGGATGTCGCGATCGCCACGACGTTTGGGCCGAATAGGCTCGCCGGTTTCAAGGTCTGGGCTGACGAGATCCATCCGGGTGGCGGCTGAGCGGGTGGGTTGTCATGCTCACGGCGGGCTCGCTCCTTCACTGGGTGGCCACCGCAGGGCTCCTTGATAGCGACTCCCCGCTACTTGACGAATTTGCGGAAATCCGGCTTCCGCTTCTCCCGGAACGCGTTGCCGCCCTCCGCCAATTCGGCGGTCTCGTAATAGAGCTTCAACGCGTGCATCGCTAGCATGCCCATGCCACGGATCATTTCCGTGTCGACATTGAACGAGCGCTTGGCGAGAGCGATCGCCGTGGGGCTCTTTTCCACGATCTCCTCGCACCACTTGCGGACTTCGGCATCGAGTTGATCATGCGGAACGACCGCGTTGACAAGGCCCATTTGCAAGGCTTCCTGCGCCGAATACCGGCGGCACAGGTACCAGATTTCCCGCGCCTTCTTTTCACCCACGACCCGCGCGAGCAGGGCCGTTCCGAATCCTGGATCAACTGAGCCCACCCGCGGGCCGGCCTGGCCTAGCTGCGCGCGATCGGAGGCGATCGCCAGATCGCACATCGTCACCAGCACGTTGCCACCGCCGATCGCGTAACCATTGACCCTGGCGATCACCGGCTTAGACGTGTCACGGATCGCACTTTGCAATTCCTCGACCGGCAGTCCGATGATGCCGCGGCCTCCGTAGCCGCCGCCCTCCTCGTGCGACGCCTGATCCCCGCCCGTGCAAAAGGCCTTATCGCCCGCGCCGGTGAGCACGACCACGCTGACCGACTTATCGGCGTCCGTATCCTTGAAGGCGTGGATCAATTCTTCGACCGTGTTCGCTCGGAACGCGTTGTAGACTTGTGGACGATTGATCGTGACCGTCGCGATCCCATCTCCCTTTTCATACAGAATGTCTTGATATTCCATTAGGCGGTTCCTTCCCTTGGTTGACGAGCGGGCGGATCGGCAACGCGTATTATCCGACCATCGTGAGGCCGCCCGACACGCTCACCACCTGCCCGGTAATGAACGCCGCATCGTCGCTCGCGAGGAATGCGACGATGCCGGGCAGATCGTCCGGTCGACCGAGGCGGCCGAACGGGATGGCCCGCGTCAGCGCGGTCCGCATCTTGTCGGCGCGTTCGCCTTCACCGAAAACATCCCGCAACAGCGGCGTATCGGTTGGGCCGGGACAGACGACATTGATGCTGATCTGCTTCCTTGCCAGCTCCCGGGCCAGGGTCTTCGAAAAGGCAATCAGCCCGCCCTTGCAGAAGGCATAGACGGCCTCGCCGGTCGATCCGACCCGAGCCGCATCCGAGGCGATGTTCACGACGCGGCCCGAACCCCGCTCCGACATTCCCTTGAGCACGGCGTAGTGCATGAAAAGGGCGCCGTACAAATTGACCGCGACGATCTGATCCCAAAGCTTCTTATCGGTATTCAGGAAATTTCCCGCCCGGTCCCATCCGGCGTTGTTGACGAGCACATCGACAGGGCCCAGCTCACGCTCGGCCTGCGCCACCGCTTCCGTGACCGATTGCTGGCTCGTCAGGTCGACGGCATACGCACGGTGCGTGGCGCCCCCGGAGCGGATCGCTTCGACGACCTTCTCGCCCGCGTCCTTGTTGATGTCGAACACCGCGACCGAGGCGCCTTCATCGGCGAAGCGGCGGCAAATCGCCGACCCAATCCCGCCGGCGCCGCCCGTCACAACGACGACCTTGCCCCGAAGCCCCCTCATCTCGCCTTCTCCTACACACGCACAAAGGTCGGTCTGCTGTCGCGCGGGATGTTGCGCCTCGCTATCCCTCGCGGCCGGCGGTCATCTGGCGGGCAATGATCAGCTTCATGATCTGCGCCGTGCCATCGCCGATCTGCAGGCCGAACACGTCGCGGTAGCGCTGGGCGAACGGATAGTCGCTGCCGTACCCGCCATGCCCGTGCGACAGCAGGCATTGCTGGATGATTTCGCAGGACAGTTTCGGACCCCACCATTTGCACATCGCCGCCTCGGCGGTATGCGGGAAGTCCTTGGTCCTTCAGCCAAAGCGTTCGGAGGCACAGCCAACGAGCGGCTTGGTATTGCGTTTCGGCCTCGGCAAGAGGGAAGCTCACGCCCTGGAACTCGGCGATTTGCTTGCCGAACGCTTCCCGCTGCTGGACATAGACCCAGGTCTCGTCCAGAGACGCGCGCGCCACGGCCAGACACTGCAGACCGATCAGGGCGCGGCTGTAGTCGAACCCCTGCATGACCTGAATGAACCCCTGCCCTTCTTCACCCAGCATCAGGTCACGGGACACTCGGACAGCATCGAAGAAGATCGAGCCGCGGCCAACTGGGCGAGTTCCCAAGTCTTCGTATGCCGTGCGCGAGACGCCCGGGAGAATCCATCGGCACAAGAAACGCGCTGATCCCCCGGGCGCCATCAGCCTGCTCGCCGGTCCGGGCAAATACCACGGCGACGTCCGCCTGGGTGGCGAGCGAAATCGAGGCTTTTTCGCCGCTCAGGATGAAGTCGTTGCCCTCACGCGCTGCCCGGAGTTTGAGCCGGGCGGCATCGGATCCGGCGCTCGGCTCGGTGAGCGCGATCGCGATCAGTTTCTCTCCGGCGATGACCGCCTTGAGCCATTGCTCCCCCACGCTTGGCTGAGCATAGCGAGCGACGATCTGCCCGCAGAGCGATACAAGAAGATTGACGTAAGCCACGTTGAAGTCGCCGTACGCGATTTGCTCCAGCAGCAATCCGCTGGTTACGCAATCGACGCCCAAGCCGCCGAAAGATTTGGGGAGTTCCGGCCCGAGAAATCCCAACTCCCCCATTTCGCGGACCAACCCCCGCTCGATGCAAAGCGCCGCCTCGCGTGCCCGGTAGCTTGGGGCCAAGCGATCCTTCGCGAACCGGCTGGCCGCGTCCACAAGCTCCTGCTGCTCGGAAGTGAGACTGAATTCCATCACTCACTCCATTCTCGGCATGGGCACTCGTGCCGTCCACCGACGCGGCCTGCTTAGAATTGCCCGTTAGCGCGCCAGCTTCTGCAACGAAGCCTCGTAGCACTCCCGCCATGACTGGCCATTCTTGACGCTCAGGCCCAGCTGACGTAGCAGACCATCGCGCAGACCGTAGATGAGGCCGTGCACCTCGATGCGCTGGCCCCGATACCAAGCACGCCGCAGAATTGTGGTGCGGCACACGTTGGCCACCTGTTCGATCACGTTCAACTCGGCGAGCCGTGCGCCGCGTTCTTCGTCGTTGGTCAACGGGTCAAGCCGGCCTGCGTGTTTTTGTGCGATGTCCTCGATATGACGTAGCCAATTATCGGCCAGGCCGGTCGAGCGCTTCTCGGTCACGGCCTGAACGCCGCCGCAGCCGTAGTGCCCGACAACCATGATGTGCTCGATCTTCAGCGCCTCGACGGCGTATTGCAGCACAGAGAGGCAATTCAGGTCCGAGTGCACGACCAGATTGGCAACGTTACGGTGTACGAACACCTCGCCCGGCTGCAGTCCGATGATTTCGTTTGCCGGCACACGGCTGTCCGAGCAGCCTATCCACAGATAGCGCGGAGCCTGCTGCCCGGCCAGCCGCGTGAAGAAGGTCGGGTCCTCAGCGACGCGTTGAGCCGCCCAGGCGCGGTTATTGGCGAAAGGTCGTCGAGACTGCACATCACTTACCCCTTATGATGAGGGGCCGCACTCACTCGTCCGTTTCGAGCGGCGGGTCCGGCTGGGGCGAGGGTTTCGGCCTACTCGGGTCACGCCGAGGCGGCGGGATCTCGGGACCTGGCGCAGGTGGGACCGGCGGCATGCCCGGAGGACTCGGCGGCACGGGAAGCGCCGGCTGTGCTCGAAACGGAAGCCGGACTTGGATTTGTGGCGGAGCACCGATCCCATTTGGCGCGAACGCAACGACCGCTGCACGCATGATATCCTCCATGAGCTGACCGTCTTTCTGGCGAAAGACAAAGCCCGCCCGCTCCTTCATCCCAGCCGTCCCTCAGGCATCACCCACCGTTTCGATGATCTTGCCGCTGCCGCCACAGTCTGGACAGGGCTTATCGTCCAGGCGACCGGTGCCGTGGCATGTGCGGCAAATGTTCTCGGCCGTCTGGGGCGCCCCCGGCGATGCTTCATCCCCCGGGTTTCTGCGCTCGTTTGCACCACCAGCAACCGACTGGCTATCGCGATTGCCGCTCATCCGACTCTCCTTCGATGAATGCCAAGCACGTCATCAATCGCCAAACTTGCGCCGCGCCTCGTAGAGAGGCTCGAATTGTGCGGCGTCGATCCGCCGCCGGGCTGGTTCGACTGCCGTAAGCGGCTCGACCGCCTTCAACGTCTTGAGGCTGCGTACGGCAAGCTCCTGATACGTGGCCGTACCTTGCGATTTCCAAGCTATCTCGTCGTCGGTCAGCGCACGGACGACTTGCGCGGGAATTCCCGCCGCCAGGCTTCTGGGCGGGATGGTCGTTTTGGCTTTCACGAAAGCCACTGCTGCGACGATGCTGTTCTCGCCGATCTCCGCCCCGTCCATAACGACCGCGTTCATGCCGACAAGCACGTTGCGCCCGATGCGGCAGCCGTGGAGCACCGCGCCGTGGCCGACATGACCATTCTCCTCGACCACCGTGTCGGAGTTAGGAAAGCCGTGCATCACGCAAGTGTCCTGGATGTTGGCGCCCTCGCCAAGCATCAGTCGGCCGAAATCGCCGCGCAGTGACGCCAGCGGGCCGACATAGCAGCGCGGGCCGACGATCACATCGCCGATCAGCACCGCCGTCGGATGGACGAAGGCGCTCGGGTCCACGACCGGCACAATCCCGTCGATGGCGTAGACATTTGCCATCAAGCCACCTCCTCCGCGCTGGTCTAATTCAAGAGGGCTTCTTCGCAACCATCGTCAGCACGTCATACTGCGCTACGACCCGGCCGTCCTGGTTGGTGACGGTGCAATCCCAGCGCACCTCGCCGTAGTTCTCGGTTTCGCGCGCGGTCTTCTGCTTGCATGTCAGCGCCACCTGCAGAGTATCGCCAGGATAGACCGGGGTCATGAAGCGTAGGTTGTCGACGCCGTAATTGGCGAGCACCGGGCCTGGACTAGGTTCGACGAACAGGCCGGCGGCGATCGAAACGATGAGATAGCCGTGCGCGACGCGACCATCGAAGAACGGGTTCGCTTTGGCCGCTGCTTCGTCCATGTGGGCGTAGAAGATGTCGCCCGTGAACTTGGCGAAGTGCTCGATATCCTCGAGCGTCACCGTGCGCTTGCCGGTAAGCACGGCATCGCCGAGTTCGAGCTCCTCGAGATGCTTGCGGAACGGGTGGATTTCGGTGACGTGCCGTGCCGCGCCCGGTATCCAGCGGTCGGCAACATCGGTCAGCGTCGTCGGCGAACCCTGCAAGGCCGTGCGCTGCATGAAGTGCAAAACGCCGTGTACGCCGCCCATCTCCTCGCCCCCGCCGGCGCGGCCGGGACCGCCATGGACGAGGGCCGGCAACGGCGAGCCGTGACCCGTCGACTCCTTGGCGCAGTCGCGATTGGCGAGCAGCAGCCGCCCGTGATAGGCGGCCGTGCCCATCACCATCTCGCGGGCGAAGCCGTCGTCATAGGTGAAGATCGAACCAACCAGGCTGCCTTCGCCGCGCTTGGCGAGCTCGATGGCCTCCTCCGTCGTGTCGTATGGCATTAAGGTGCTGACCGGACCGAACGCTTCGATCTCGTGCACCTCGGCATGGCGCGTCGGCTGGTCACAGTAGAGCAGGATCGGGTTCAGAAACGCGCCCTTTTCGGGATCGGCCCCCACAACATCGACCTTATCGAGGCTGCCAGCAACGATTTCACCCACGGCAGCGAGATCCCGCACGCGCGCCCGGACCTCCTCGCGCTGCGCCAGGCTGGCGAGAGCCCCCATGCGGACCTTCTCGTTCGACGGGTCGCCCACGACGGTCTTAGCGAGCCGATCGCGGAGTGCGTCACTCACCGCCCCCACCCGGTCGCGCGGCACCAAGGCGCGACGGATCGCGGTGCATTTCTGCCCGGCCTTCACCGTCATCTCGCGCGCGACCTCCTTGACGAAGAGGTCGAACTCCGGGCTGCCCGGCGCCGCATCAGGGCCGAGGAGCGAGAAGTTGAGCGAGTCCGCCTCCATCGTGAAACGGACCGCGTTGTTGATGATGCTCGGATGCTGCTTCAGCCGCCGGCCGGTGACCGCCGAGCCGGTAAAGGTAACGACATCCTGCCCCGTCAGGTACTCGAAGAGGTCGCCGGTGCTCCCGCAGATCAGTTGCAGCGAACCCTCGGGAAACACGCCGGACTCGATCATCCGGCGGAACATCAGCTCGGTGACGTACGCTGTTTGGCTCGCCGGCTTGATGA
Source organism: uncultured Alphaproteobacteria bacterium (assembly GCA_963808965.1). GTDB lineage: Bacteria > Pseudomonadota > Alphaproteobacteria > Acetobacterales > Acetobacteraceae > CAWEHU01. The sequence goes on along the minus strand of CAWEHU010000030.1, from coordinate 4,143 downwards.
TGGCCGGCATCCCGGCGAGCAGAGTCGGGGCGATCTTCTCGAACATGCCCCAGCCCGGAAAGTTGAAGGCATTGATATGAACCGCGGCGCCCTCCAGCGGCACGCAGATGTGCTGGCCCACGAAGCTGCCGCCCCGGGACAGTATCTCGGGCGGACCATCGAGATAAAATGTGCTGTTGGGCAGCTCGCGCCTGCCTTTGCTCGCATAGGCGAAAAGCGTGCCGATGCCGCCCTCTACATCGATCCAGGAATCGGTGCGAGTAGCGCCGGTTGCTTTTGAGAGCTCGTAGAACTCCTCCTTGCGCTCCATCAGCTAGGTGGCAAGCGCCTTGAGCCTGAGCGCCCGCTGATGGAACGTGAGCTTGCGCAAAGCGGGGCCGCCAACACGGCGCGCATAATCCAACATGCCGGCGAAATCGACGCCCGTGCTGTCGATCTCGGCGACGGGCTCGCCGCTGATCGCGTTGGCCAGAATGGCTGCCCGGCCAGTTCCTTCGACCCATTGGCCTTCAGCATAGCTCTTGAGGCGCATGAGACCTCCAATACGGTCAGCGGTCGCGAAACGCGGGGTTACTCTTCGACGGAAAGGCTCTCCGGCACACGCAGTCCGAGCGCCTCGAGCCTCGGATCGATGTCGGTCCGCCACTGTTCGAGCAGATCCTGGTTGGAGCGATTGCGCAACCCGTATTTGCGGTACGTCTCCAAATGTGCGGATTCGGCCCGGCCGAACGTATCCGCAACCCGCGGATACCAGTAATTGACGGAAGCCTGCGCGTCGGTCTTGTCACGACGGCGGGATAGCGCGATGCGCAGGCCCTCCTCGCCCAGCTCGGCGTGACGCGTCTCACTAGGCAGGATTTCCGTGATCGTGTCGGCCAGCGGTCCGTAGGAGCAACGGGTGAGCTCGCCTAGCTGGATCACCGTCGCCCGCCCCATCAGGAGGTTCAGGACTACGGCGTCGACCCAGCCATAGATCGGATAATGGAACACGTTAAGCCGCATGTCGCCTTCGATCCGACGAGTTCCCAGGTAGACACTCCGGTCGCGTCGGGCCGCCCAGGGATGCGCGCTCACATACTGTGCCGTGTTGGCGCCGAACTGGTCCATCAGGCCCAGGATCTTTTCTGCGTGCCCGAATTTCTCAAGCACGATCCGGGCGGCCGTGATTCGCTCCTTGAGACCGGGCGCGAGATTGATGCAATCGGCAAATCCGGCGGCACCCGCCATCAGGGAATCGATGAGCACGGCCATGAGCCGCATCACCTCGCCGCGGTAGCGCGGGGTCGCGTTGTCCGGCGCGCTCAGCTTGCCGCCACCCGCCAGATACGTGAGGTCGTCGTCACTGATCATCTCGAAGGCCTCTCCCGCTTACTTGTCGAAATCGACCACGATCTTGTCGCTGACCGGGTAAGCCTGGCAGGTCAGGATGTAACCGCGGGCGGTCTCGTAGTCCTCCAGCGCGTAGTTGGCGTCCATGTCGGCCTGTCCCTCGACCAGCATGGCCCGGCACGTCGAGCAGACCCCGGCCTTGCACGCGTAAGGCAATTCCATGCCCTCCCGCGCGGCCGCGTCGAGAATGGTGATCGTGTTCTTCTCGAATTCGAAGCTTCGCGCCCGACCATCGATCACCACGGTCGCCTGGCACAGATCGGCGCGGGCCGCTGACTCGGTGCGCGGAGGGCGCTTGCGCCGCCCGGCATCGGCGGTGGCGAACAACTCGAACTTGATCTGGCGCTTGTCGAGGCCGTGTTCCTGCAGAGCTTCGGAGACCTGCAACATCATGTCTTGCGGCCCGCAGATGAACGCCGTGTCCACGGTCCTGACATCGAGCCAGTGCTGGAAGAGCTGCCGGCACTTCTCCTTGCCGATGCGGCCGTTGAACAAATCCACGTCCTGATGCTCGCGGCTGAGAATATGGGTCAGGCTCACGCGCTGAAGATGCTCGTTCTTGAGTTCCTCCAGCTCCTCGCGGAACATGATCGTGCTGGAGGCCCGATTGCCGTAGAAAAGCGAGAAACTGCTATGCGGCTCGGTCACCAGGGTCGTTTTCATGATGCTGAGCAGCGGGGTGATGCCGCTTCCCGATGCGAAACCGGCGTAGTGCTTGCGGTTCGCCGGGTCGAGCGGCGCGAAGAAGTTGCCCATCGGCGGCATGGCTTCAAGCTGCTGCCCGGCCCGCAACGACTCGTTGGCCCAGGTCGAGAACAGTCCGTCCGCGACCTTCTTGATCCCGACGCGGAGCACCGGCTCGTGCGCGCCGGCGCAGATCGAATAAGAGCGGCGCACCTCCTCGCCGTCGATCGAAGCGCGAAAGGTGAGATACTGCCCTTGGGTGAAGCGGAATGTCTCGTTGTGCTCCTCGGGAACGGCGAGCGACAGCACGACGGAGTCCCGGGTCTCGCGACGCACGTCGGTCACCGTGAGAGGATGAAACGCCGCCATGATGCTTTCCGCTAGCCATTTGTTCTGAATGGAACCAGCTTCCTCGACGGTCCCCGCGAAAGCGGATCCAGGCTCACCAAAGTCAAACGACCGTCGATCTTAGCCACGATGCGCCTCCTGCCCTGGAAGGCCTGGGTTCCCGCTCTCGCGGGAATTAACGGAAAAGTTGGATAGTTCGCCGGTTCGGTCAGTTGTCTCCGCTAAATGCACTTGAAATAGTCGAACGGCTCCAAGCAGTCCTGGCACCGGTATTGGGCCTTGCACGGCGTCGAGCCGAACTCGCTGACCCGCGCCGTGTTCACTGAACCGCAGCGAGGGCATTCGACCGTCGCGGTCCTGCGTCCGAGGCGGCTCAGCGGCGACACCATTCCGGCCTTCTCGGGCGGCGGGGCGACGCCATACTCCTTGAGCCGCTGTCGCCCCTCCGCCGAGATCCAGTCCGTCGTCCACGGCGGCGAGATGCGCCGCTCGAGCCGGAAATCCTCGACGCCCTTGGCGCGCAGTGCGCTCTCGATCGCGAGCGCGATGACGCTGGTAGCGGGACAGCCGGAATAGGTGGGCGTGATCGTCACGACCAGCTCCTCGCGCCCGTCCCGCTCTTGCCAGCACACATCACGCACGATGCCGAGATCGACGACTGAGATCACCGGGATTTCGGGATCGGGAACTTCGCGAAGCCAGTCCCAGACCTCTTCGACCGTTGGTCGTGTCAGCGTCGCTTGCATCACCTCCGGCTGCTCCGCCTCCGCTCACCACGCAGCCCCCGGATAGGCGCGTTGCAGGAACTGCATCTCCGCGAGCAGGTAGCCGAGATGCTCGCTATGGAGGCCGCGCTTGCCGCCGCGCTGCGCCCAGCCCGATGCGGGCTGCTCCAATGTCGCCTCCTCGAAGATCGAGCCCACATGCTCAAGCCAAGGCTGGCGCAAGAGGGCGAGGTCGGCGCCGACTCCTGTCCGGAGCAACGCGGTGTCCACCTCGTCCATCTCGAACAGTTCGCCAGTATACGGCCAGAGAATGTTGACGGCTTTCTGCATGCGGCGATGGCTCTCCTCGGTGCCGTCGCCGAGCCGCACGACCCAGTCGCCGCTGCGCTCCAGGTGGTAGGCGACCTCCTTGACCGCCTTGTCCGCGATCTCCGCGATGCGGGTGTCCGTCGACCGGTGCAGCTCGCGCAAGAGAAGATAGTGCCAGGCGTCGAACAGAAACTGCCGCGCCATGGTGAATCCGAAATCGCCGTTCTTTTGTTCGAGAAGCAGCAAATTGCGGAATTCACGGGCGTCGCGCAGATAGGCGAGCTTGTCGGCGTCACGGCCCGCGCCCTCGATCTCGCCGGCCAGACTCAGCCAGAGCTTCGCCTGCCCGATCAGGTCGAGCGCCACGTTCGCGAGCGCCAGATCCTCCTCCAATATCGGCCCGTGGCCGCACCACTCCGAGACCCGATGACCGAGGATCAGGCAGTTGTCGCCGAGCCGTAGCACGTACTCGAACAGGGGATTGGGCTCCGGCATCACATATGCCCCAGGCTCTCGGGAATTTTGAAGAAGGTCGGATGGCGATAGACCTTGCTGTTCGCCGGTTCGAACATAGGCCCTTTGTCGCCAGGCGAGCTCGCCGCGATGTCGATCGACTTGACGGCCCAGATGCTCACGCCCTCATTCCGCCGCGTATAGACGTCACGGGCGTTCTTGATGGCCATCTCGG
>CAWEHU010000029.1:215000-321631 GCA_963808965.1 uncultured Alphaproteobacteria bacterium | reverse complement strand
CGGCGAGAGCGGCAGATAGCTGCGCCGACGTCGCGAACTACGCACTGCCCGATACGGTCATCACCACGGCGCAGGAGAATCCCGCCGCGAACGGTCTGCCGGCGCATTGTGAGGTGATCGGCCGGATCAATCAGCGCATCGGCGCGGACAACCTCCCGTTTAGCATCGGGTTCCATTTGCGAATGCCCGATGACTGGAACGGGCGGTTCTATTTCCAGGGCGGCGGCGGCACGGATGGCACGCTGCCGAACTCGCTTGGCAACGGCTCACCGCCCGGCGAGCCGCAGGTGTTGCCGCTCGGCTATGCGGTCATTTCCACCGATGGCGGCCACGATAATACGTTCGACAACGATCCTAATGCGGGCGGCACGGCAGCGTTCGGGCTCGATCCGCAGGCCAGGACCGACTACGGCTACAACGCGGTTGATCGCACGACGCTGACCGGCAAGAGCATCGTGACCAGCTACTACGGTCGGGCACCGCAATATTCGTATTTCGACGGCTGCTCGAACGGCGGCCGGCAAGCCATGGTCGCATCCCAGCGTTTCCCCAACTACTTCGACGGCATCGTCGCGGGGTCGCCTGGGTTCGATCTGCCCAAGGCGGCGGTCGCCGAAGCCTGGAACGAACAGGCGCTTGAACCGCTCGCGACCCGGACCGACGTGAACAGCCAGCCCTATCTTCCCGACACCTTCTCCGACTTCGACTTGCAGCTCGCCGCTAATGCGGTGCTGGCGGCCTGCGACGGGCTGGACGGGCTCAAGGACGGCATCATCGACGACTACAGCGCATGCACCACGCGCCGCGTCCTGCCGCAATTGCAAGCCGTGCAATGCGCTGGTGCGAAGGACGCAAGCTGCCTCAGCGGCGGGCAGGTGAATGCGCTGCTCCGAATTTTCGCCGAAGGCGCGCGCAACTCCGAAGGTGAGGCCCTCTACACACGGTTCCCGTGGGACGCGGGGATCACTGGCACGGCCTCCATGCGCAATGGAGCCTTGGGATGCCGGCGCAGCCCGGCCAGCCGCTTGTAAACAACGCGCTAAACATGACGCTCGGGGGCGGATCGCTACCGCTGGTCTTTATCACACCGCCGGTTCCGGTTCCGGTGAACCAACTGGCCGCGGTACATCTTTGGCTTCAACTTCGATGTCGATGCGCCCAAGATTTACGCGCGAACGTCCGTTTACACCGAATCATCAATTCAGTTCATGACCGCGCGCTCGCCCGACCGCACCGCGTTCCTGCAGAACGGCGGCAAGATGATCATCTATCACGGCCTCTCCGATGGCGTGTTTTCTCCGTTGGACACGATCCGCTGGTACAATGCCATGGACCGCCGGATGGGCCACGCACAGGATTTCGTGCGTCTGTTCCTGGTCCCCGGCATGGGACATTGCGGAGGCGGGGTGGCGACCAACTCCTTCTCGCCGTTCACGGCTCTGGTGAGTTGGGTCGAGAAGGGGATCGCCCCAGAGCGGCTGGTCGCGAGCGCGGGCGCGAGCACGCCCTGGCCGGGGCGCACGCGACCGCTCTGCCTCTATCCGAGCCAAGCGCGCTATAGCGGCAACGGCAGCATCGAGGACGCGGCGAATTTCGTCTGTGCGGCGCAGAGCGAGCGAGGCAGCACAACATCGTCAGGGAGCGACGGGGTTGGGCAATAGGGCGCAGGAACAGAACCAATGATCACGAATAGCCATCCCCGCAGATAGAGGAAGCGAAGAATGAGGCATCTCCCATCTATGTTGCTGACGGCGACGGCTCTTACCGCGATGCTGTCAGCCCCACCAGCCATTGCCCAAGACTTTACCGCGGCAGTCGCTGGCGTCTCCGACCGCGCGAATGCAGTTTCCGGAATGAGCCATTTCTACTCGGTTGTGCGGGAGCCCGCAGCAGGCTTGCCTGACCACACCGTGTTTCGCCCGGAGAAACTGAATGAGTTCCCCCGCAAGTCGCTGCCCGTTGTTTTTTGGGCGAATGGGGCATGCAGTCCAAGCAACTTCGGGTACACGTTCCTGTCGACTATCCTGGCCGCCCATGGTTTTGTTGTGGTCGCCAACGGTGCGTACAATGCTGAGCCCGCAAACGGGACTGCCACGCCAAGCTTGTTGACCGATGCGATGAATTGGGCAAGTGGAAACTATGCAGTGCAGGACGACGCAGGGGGTAACGCCCGCACTCAATTCCGCGACCGACTTGATCTCAACAAGATCGCTGTTGCAGGTCAGTCCTGCGGCGGGCTTGAGGCTCTCGTCGCCGGCGCGGACCCCCGCGTCAAGACGGTGATGGCGTTCAACACTGGATTCTTTTCCACTCCTACGCCTGCGAATGGCTACCCGAATGGCATCGGCAGAGAGCAGCTCCAAAATCTGCACGTGCCGGTGCTCATCGTTAACGGGGCACGACCGATGTCGCTTATCAGAACTCCATCGACAACTATAACATCCTGGTGGCGCAGGGCACGGCGGCCTACTTGGCGTCGAACGCGAACGCAGGGCATTCCGGCCTGTGGTTCGGGATTGTGAACGGTGTGGGTAACACCTTCATCCTGACCGAGGCGGAAAGGCTGGCTGTCAACTGGCTCGACTACTTGTTGAATGGAACTGCGACAGCAGGTCAGGTACTTCTTCGGTCCGAATTGCCAAGTGTGCGACGCCCACCGCGACCCGTACGGGGATTGGACGTCGCAGACCAACATCGACGTGACGCCATAAAGGAGGATCTCTGCGGAGAGCGTTTCATGGGTGCCGCGCCCGGACTAGCAGGCCGCTAAAGTTCCTAGGCCGGCCCGGCGCGGATGCCAGACGCTTAAACCACCCCGCTCAGCGTCAGCGCCCGCCAGCCGAGCAGGAGCAGCATCAGCCCGATATGCGCCTGGAGCAGCATGAGCGAGAGCTTGACCGTGCGCGTCATCCGCATACGGCCAAGGTCGTCGTGATAGAGCTTCGGCTCCGGCGCGTCATCCAGTGGATGAACCACACGGGAACCTGGATCGAAGGTCAGGTCGGACATGGTGATTCTCCCTCGCATCCCGCTACGGGGTAGTTCCGAATACGATCACCTGGACGGCCAGGGCGAGCGACAGCGCGAACAACACCGCGATCACCGTCCAGTTCACCCAGTTGTTCCACGCGCGATTGACGAAACGGTCGCCCAGCATCTCCCGGTCGTTCAGCAGAAGCTGGAGAAAGACGATGGCCGATGGCAGCATCACGCCGGCCAGTACCTGCACGCTGAGAATGATCGCCTGCAACGGCGCGCCGGGTATCAGCACGAGCCCGGCCGCGAGAGCGACACACACGGCGTAGGCGGCATAGAACGCCGGGGCCTCGCTGATCCGGGCCTGCAAGGTGTTGCGTACGCCCATGACCTCGCCCCACGCCCAGGCCGAGGAGAGTGAGATCGCCGTCGCGCCGAGCAGCGCCGCGTTCACCATCATCAGCAGTATCAGCGTGGAACCGACGCCGCCGATCTCGCCGCGCAGCGCGATCGCCATCTGGGCCGGGTCCTGATAGGAGCCGCCCGCGCGCCGGAGCGCGTCGCCGACCAGCATCATGCAGCCGGCGAATACGACGACCGCGAAGGCGCCCGCCAACGTGTCGAGGCGCGCCCAGCGTAGATCCGCGAAACGAAGCCGCTTGTCGGCAACGCAGCTCTGCTGGAAGAAGAGCTGCCACGGCGCGATCGTCGTCCCGACGATGGCGATGACCAGAAACACGAGATCGCCGGTGATGCCGCCCGGCGGCACCGAAGGTACGAAGCTGTCACGGATGATAGCCCGTGCCTCGGGGCCGACATACCAAGCAAGAAACAGCCAGGCGAGATTGAGGCCGCAGAGCCCGAGGGTCATGCGTTCCCAGCGGCGGTAGCTGCCGGTGCCGACGAGGAGGACCAGCCCGATCGCAGCCGCCGGAACCGCTATCACGGGCGAGACGCCGAGGTGACGCGCCGCAAGCGTGATGGCGGCGAATTCCGTCACCAGGGTAAGGAAGTTCACGATGAGCAGATCGGCCAGTGAGAAGCGCCCCCACCACTTGCCGAAGCGGCGATAGATCATGGCCGCGTGGCCCTGGCCGGTCGCGATGCCGAGGCGCGCGACCATCTCCTGCACGAAATACGTGACCGGCAAGAGCAGCAGCAGCACCCAGAGCAGGCTCGTGCCGTACTGCGCGCCCGCTTGAGTGTAGGTGGAGACGGCACCCGCGTCGTTATCAGCGACCATCACGATGAGGCCCGGGCCGGCAACGACCAGGAAGTGCAGGATGCGTTGCCGCCAGCGCGGGCGACGGCCGGTAACCGGGGTAGGGTGGGCTGCGAAAGACATCCGCGTCGCTCTTTCCGTCCCGTCGGGACCGGGCGAGACCGACGGTGTGCTTCCGCCGCGTCTCAGTCCCGGCCGAGATTCAGCCTTGAACCGGACCCCCGCTCTCGAGAGCGGCAGGCCCGGCAACGAGGTCGTGGCCGTTGTCGAGAGGGTCCCTCATCCATCACGCAACTCCTGTCGCGCGAGCCGGGCTAGCAGCGGACGGTGCGGCACAATCTTTTCGTCCCACGCACATGCAAGCCGGCCTTCCTCGTCCTCCGTCCAACGGCAAACGAGATGCGGCGATAGCCCGAAACGCGCGAGCAGCGTCTCGGTGTCCATCGTGCGATAACGAACGCGCGGGCGCTCGATGTCGTGGGCAGGCGCAAGAGCGGAAAGGGCGGTCATTGCGACACCTCCTTCGGCAGTCAGGGTTGGCCCTGGCCCAGGAGGCGGAGACCGTTCAGCGGGTCAGCAGATCGCTGTCCGCTTGGAAACGGTCACACGAAACTCCCGGGCGATCAGCACCACCGGGACGGCAGCGCGCGGAAAGCGCGGACTGTACGGCTCGATGGCTTCGCTACTAGATCGCGGGTTCATGTGATCCTTGATCGTTGTTGACACCGCTCAACTCTCGCGAGCCGAACGAGCGGCAAACCGAAGACGCACTTCGCCTACCACCATCACGGGATTTAGTCGGCTTGCAGCTTCGGCGCAAGCCTCATCGGCAGCAACTGGAATGAAAATCGAGACATGCGGCGCGGACGTCACATGCCGCGGATCTGCTGCATCAATGCGCGGCGTCGCTCGCGACCGTCAGCCCATTCTCTGATTCTCGCCACTCCGCGCTCGGCCGGGAACCGGCGACCAAATCCGCGAGCGTGTAGCGGTCGAGCACGGCCAGGAATGCGCCCAGGGCCTCGGCCAACGCGCTACCGAGTGCGCAACCTGGAGCGATGATGCAGGCAGTCCCGGCGAAACAAGGCACCAGCGCGAAATCGGGTTCGGTGCTGCGCAGGACCGCACCGAGATTGATGTCGCCGGGTGGTTTGCCGAGCCGAAGCCCGCCCTTACGGCCGCGGGTCGTCTCGACATATCCCGCACGGCCGAGCTGATGCACGATCTTGGTGAGATGATCCTCGGCGATCCCGCATGCCCGGGCGATCTCCGCCGTGGTCGCCTGCCGGGCAGGGTCGGCGCCCAAATACATCAGCATCCGGAGCGCGCAGTCGGAATAGTGGGTCAGCCGCATCCCGGCCTCACGCCGCGGAATGCCGGCGCGCAAGCCCCTCCGGGGGTGTCCCGAGACGGTGAAATACGGCCAATTGCAGGCTGGCCGCGATGCGATGTGCTCGCTCGATCAGCTGGGAGGCCGGTTCGTCGGTGAAGACCTCCGCCGCAGTCGCCTCGAACAGCGCGAGCCAGCGAGGAAACAGTGAGCGGTCAATGCCACGCACGGCGCGATGTACCCCAACCGGATCGCCCGAATACTGGCGGGAGACGAGCATCACCGTGGACCAGAACCGGCGCATCGTCGCCAGGTGTTCGGGCCAGTCCTCCTCCGCTATCGCTTCCTCGAACACCGGGCCAAGGGCCGGGTCCCGGCGGACCTTCGCGTAGAAGCGGTCGACGAGAGCGCCGATCGCACTCTCGGTAAACGTGGAAAAGCGTTCTGGATTCATGGCCCAGCTCAAAGATAGATGCTCGATCCAGCTTTTAACCGGCGATCACCCGGCGTGCAAGGCGGCTGCCTCAGTCTTGCTCGACATTCACGATGCGGAAGATCAGCTCGCCGTGATCCGGGCGGCGCAGGGTCACGTACTCTCCGGGCCGAAACACCTTGCCCTCGAGATCCCAGACCGGGTCGTTGTCCCCCCGCTCGCTCAGCAAGCCCCATTGACCCTCGTCGATGAGGATCAGGTGCCCGAACCAATCCTCGTGATCCGGCCAGAATCGCCGCGCCCGCCACGGGAGGGGGTCGGCTTCGTAAGCCGCGACGTCGATATGTCCGTTCTTCGTCAGGCAGGCGCGCAACTCCAGGCCCTGCTGCACGTCTCCGTCCGGTTTCCCAGGACCCTGCGCCAGCAGCATCGTCAGTTTTGCCATGTCGGCGGGTCCCTTTCAGTCGCTCCTTCAGACCCGGCAGCGTAACCGCGCGGCCGGGTTTCGGACAATTCAGATCGCGATGCGGACCCCGAGCTCGACGACCCGATCGCTCGGGATGCGGAAGAATTCGGTGGCGGGCACCGCGTTGCGGGCCATCACGAGGAACAGCCACAGGCGCCAGAGCGGCAGCCTGGGCACCATCGCGGGGACGATCACCTCCCGACCCAGGAAGTAACTCGCCTGCATCGGGTCAAAGGCGACGCCTTGGTTGCCGAGCTCCTCCAGATCGCGCGGAATGTTCGGGCTCTCCATGAACCCGTAGCGCAGCGTGACGCGGTGGATGCCGCGTGCGAGCTCTTCGACGGAGGTGCGATTCGCCTGTTCGACCTCCGGCACATCGACGTTCACGATGGTCACGAACAGCACGCGCTCGTGCAGCACCTTGTTGTGCTTGAGGTTATGCAGCAGCGAGCCTGGTACATATTCCGGGTTGCCGGTGAGAAAGACCGCAAGGCCGGGCACACGGATGGTGCGCGATTGCGGCAAGCGGGCAAGAAAGGAAGCGAGCGGCAAGCTATCCTGCTTCCATCGATTGAGCAGCAGGTCGCGGCCTCGTTTCCACGACGTCATCAACGCCATGAGCGCCAGACCCATGATGAGCGGGACCCAGCCGCCTTCTGGAATCTTTAGTGCGTTCGCGGAAAAGAACACGAGATCGATCAGGAAGAAAAAGCCGAATACGAGGATGGCCGAGAAGCGCGACCACTTGAACTGCCGCCGGAACACGACCATCGCCAAAACGCAGGTGCAAAGGAATGTGCCCGTGACCGCGATCCCATACGCCGCGGCCAAATTGTCGCTGCTCCTGAACGCGGCGACCAGGATCAGAACGCCGACCGCGAGCGCCGCGTTCACCTGCGGCACGTAGATCTGGCCTTCCTCCATGCTGCTCGTATGACGCACCGTCATCCGCGGCAGGAAGCCGAGCTGCATGCACTGCCGGGTGACGGAGTACGCGCCGGAGATCAGCGCCTGGCTCGCGATGACCGTCGCGAGGGTCGCCAAGATCACGAGCGGTAGCCGGATCCAGTCCGGCCCGAGCAGAAAGAACGGGTTCTCGACTGTCGCTATATTGCTGAGTACGAGCGCCCCCTGGCCGAAGTAATTCAGCACCAGGCAGGGCAGCACGAAGATGGTCCAAACCAGCCGAATTCGGCTGCGCGCCGAAATGGCCCATATCAGCATACAGGGCCTCCGCCCCGGTGACGCAGAGGACGACGGCGCCGAGGACCACGAAGGCGAGCGCCTTGTATTGGATGCAAAGGGCGACCGCGTAGCTGGGTGATACGGAGAGCAGGACGTAGGGATGATCGACGATTTCGATAATCCCGAGGACGCCCAAGGCAAGAAACCAGACCGCCATCACCGGGCCGAACATCCGGCCGACGCTGCCGGTGCCGCGCCATTGCACCGCGAACAGTGCGATGATGACCACCGCCGAGATCGGCAGCACGTATTGCTTCAACTCGGGTGCGGCCACTTCGAGGCCTTCGACAGCCGAAAGCACCGAGATCGCCGGGGTGATCACTCCGTCGCCGAAGAATAAGCAGGCTCCCGCGATACCGACGATGGCGAGCCCGCGCCGGGTGTGAGTGCCAACCGACACGCGCTGCGCCAGCGCCATCAGGGCCAGTATTCCGCCTTCGCCCCGATTGTCCGCGCGCATGATGAGCATCACGTATTTGATGGTCACGATCAGAATGAGCGACCAGAAGATCAGCGACAATATGCCCATGACCTCCACGCTCGTGACCCGAGCATCTCCGAACAGCTGCAAGGCGCTCTTGAACGCGTAAAGCGGGCTCGTTCCGATATCGCCGTACACGACGCCCAAGACGCCGAGGAGCACGCCCAAAGCCGGGGCCGCCTTCCGCTGATGCGCGGCGGTGGTGGTGACGCTCATGCGGGGGACTGATTGGAGGCCGTCACGGCCGTGTTCCGGTCGGCGGCAGACCCAGCGGGGCTTCGATCATTGGGATGCCTCAGCATACTCGAAGAATGGGCGAACTATGGCCGGCGGCCGGCCGCAACGGTTGTAGCACCTGACCCGGAGGACCGCGCCACAGTGCTGCGCTTGCCGGACCCGAGCAGGGATTCTCGCGTGGGTCGGGAGGGATTCTAGACACGGTTGCCGGGGCATTGCACAGAGGGGCTTCGCTTGAGGGAGCCGGAGAATGCGCACAAGGGCCTTGCTGCTCGCGGCCGCCTTCCTCCTTGCCGGGACCGTCGCCGCGAGTGCCCAAAAACCGGGCGAGCGGCCACGCGGCGACCAGCGAGACGGGCCGCTCCGGCTCCTGAGTTACGGGGATGTGTTCCAGGAAAATTACACCGACGTGGTGCTCAAGCCTTTCACGGCATCCCGTGGGATCCCGGTAGAGTTCGTCCCTGGCGATACCAGCGTCTCCATGCTCGACCGGCTTCGGGCGGAGAAGGATCATCCCCAGATCGACGTCGTCATCATGGACAGCAGCGCGGCGGCGACCGCCTGCGCCGAGGGGCTGGTCGAGCCGGTCAACCCGCGCATTTTGCCTGTTCTGAAGGACCTCTACGATTCGGCACAGGCGGCGGGCGGGGCGTGCGGACCTGGGGTGACGTTCGATCATCTGGTGATCGTTTACGATTCCGCGAAGGTCACGCCTCCCCCGGTTTCGCTGCGGGCGCTCTGGAACCCGGCCTGGCGGGGGCGGATCGCCATATCGGCGCCCCCCAACATTCAAGGCCTGGCCTTGACCGCCCTGCTGGCCAATGCCGATAGCGCCGACTGGCGGCAAGCGGATGCCGCCTTTCGAGAACTCCGGGAATTGGCGCCCTCGGTCAAGACTTTCGACCCGCAACCCGACGGATACACGCTCGTCCTGAACGGCACGGTCACTTTCGCCACGGGCTGGAACGCACGCGCGCAGCTTTATCGTGATCACTCCGCCGGTCGCCTCGGGGTGATGCTGCCCGACGAGGGGACGGTCTTCCAGATCAACACCATCAACGTGGTCCGGAACGCGCCGCACCGGGACCAGGGGTTTGCTCTCCTCGCTTCCGCTCTCGCGCCACCCGCGCAAAAGGCTTTTTCCGAGCGGATGTTCTACGCGCCTACCAATCCGATGGCCCACGTGGACGCGGAGGCCGAGGAGCGGACCGCTGCGTCCCCCTTCAACATGGCCAAGGTCGTTCCGGTGGACTGGCGGGAGATGGCGCGGCTGAGCGAGGCATGGACCCAGCGTTGGCGGAAGGAGGTGATCGGCGCCTCCGCGCGATAGTGCTGCTTCAATGCGCTGCCGGCTTGCCTGCGTTGGCCCCGCCTGCCGTGCCCGCCGAGCCATTCGGCGGAGGCTGGGTCGCGCCCGTGTTGCTGGCCGGCGAGGATACGCCGGGACCCATGCCGGTTCCCATGTTGGCGCCGCTCGATCCTGAGCCGGATTGGCTGAGGGCGTTCATGCCGCCCTGGGTGGCCGACCCCACACCGCTCTGGGTGGTGGTGCCGCCGTTTTCCGGCCTGTTCGTCAACGGTGCAGCAGGCGCCCCAGTATGCGTCTGTTGCGCGACTGCCGGCAGCCCCGAGGCAAAACCGATCGCCAAGCCTGCCCAGGTCATTACCGTCATGTAACGCATCCGCGCTCTCCTTCGCGATACCGGCGCCGGGAGCGGACCGGTTCCTGTTTCTCGCGAGGGAACAGATTTGCGGCGAGATCGGTTCCAAAGGCGGTCTGCGGTTTTCGGGGTAAATCGACTCTGGACGGAGAACTGCGGCCGGTACAGCGTGTGGTGCCCGTCCCGGCGCCGCCCGAGGGATGCGAATGCCAGTCCGACAGTCACCGGCAGCCGACTTGCTTGCGAAACGGGAGGCTCTGCGAGCCACCGAGTTCTTTCGTGTGCTCACACAAGATGAGCAGGAGGCGGTGCTGACCCGATCGCTCACCCAGCGATTTCCGCGCAACGCGGTAATTTTCCGCCGGGGCGACCAAGGCTCGGGAATGTTGGTGGTTTTGCAGGGGCGCGTGCGGATCAGCGTGCTGTCGCCGGAAGGGCAGGAAGTCTCGCTGGGCGTGCTCGGCCCGGGCGAAGTGGTGGGCGAGATGGCCCTGCTCGATGGCGGCACCCGCAGCGCGGATGTATGCGCGGTCGACGAGTGCGTCGTCCTCACGATCCAGCGCAGCCACTTCCTGCCGCTGCTTCAGGGGAACGCCAATCTCTGCCTGCGGCTGATCGAGGTCTTGTGCGCCCGGCTCCGCCGCTCGAACCTGTCCGTGGAGGAGATCGCCACCCTGGACCTATCCGCCCGGCTCGGACGGCTGCTGCTCCGGCTCGGGCAGAATTTCGGGACGCGCGTGGGCGGTGGCTTTCGCATCGACCTCAAGCTTTCGCAGAAAGACCTGAGCACGTTGATCGCGGGTTCGCGCGAGAAGGTGAACCGGCAGCTTCGGCTCTGGGAACAGGATGGCGTCGTCGCGACGGAAAACGGCTATCTGGTCATCCGCAGGCCGGATGCGCTGGCCGATGCGTCGCCATGATCGCCGGGAAACGCTGGCGCACGATACGGCTCCCGGACGCGCGTGCCGTGCGCCTGTGCAGCGGTCTCGTGCTCTTCACCTACGTCTCGCTCCATCTGCTGAACCACTCCTTGGGCAACATTTCTTTGGGGTGGATGGAGCGCGGCCTGCTCGTGCACAAGTTCATCTGGCAGGGTGTGATCGGCACCTTCGCGCTCTACACGGCGCTGACGTTGCATTTCATTCTGGGACTGTCCGCCCTGTATTCCCGGCGGCTGCACTGGACCCCCGCCGAGTTCGCGCAACTGCTGCTCGGTCTCTGCGTGCCGCCACTCTTGGCCAATCACTTGGCTGGGACGCGTGTCGCCTTCGCGCAGTTCGGGCTCAACAAGGGGTACGCGCAGGTGCTGTATTCCTTCTGGATCGCGTCTCCGGGGTTCGGGCGCATTCAGCTCACGCTTCTGATCGTCGCCTGGACCCACGGCTGTCTCGGATTGTATTTCTGGCTCCGGCTCAAGCCCTGGTTCGACCGCTGCCGAAGCTGGCTGCTGGCGGCCGCCGTGCTCGTGCCGACGCTTGCCCTGCTCGGTTACTTGCAGGGCGGGCGCGAGGTCGTGGCACTCGCTCGCGATCCGGCGTGGCGGGCCGCGGCGACCGCACCGGCGATCACCGGCACGCCGGTCGAGAATTTGTGGCTCGCCAATCTCCGCAACGCCTTCCTGCTGTTCGATGGAACCGCGCTCGTGCTGATCCTGATCGCGCGACTTGTTCGCTCGCTGCACGACCGGTACAAGGGACGAGTTCGCGTCACCTACCCGGATGGGCGACAGCAATGGATCCCGTTGGGGTTCACGGTGTTGGAGGCGAGCCGCCTTGCCGGCATACCCCACGCCGGCTTGTGCGGGGGACGCGGGCGGTGCTCGCTCTGCCGGGTGCGTGTCCTCGGAGGCGGCCCTTTGCCGCCGCCGGAAGAAAGCGAGCAACGGGTACTTGCGCAGCTGGGCGCCAATCCTTCGACTGTTCGTCTTGCTTGTCAGTTGCGTCCGACGCACGACATCGCCGTTTTTCTTCTGGTGCCCGCCAATGCCCAACTTGCCTTCCTGCATCGGCGACAGCGCCGGGTCGTGTCGGAAGAACGCTTTGTCGTTTTCCTGATCGTCGATATGCGGGACTCGACAACCCTTGCCGCTACCCGACTGCCGTACGACAGTGTTTTCGTGCTCGGCCGGTTCATCAGCGCCGTGTCCTCGGGATTGGTTCAGGCGGGCGGCTTGCCGAACCAGTTCCTGGGCGATGGCGTGCTCGCGATTTTCGGCCTCGACACGAACGGGCGGGTTGCCTGCCGTCAGGGGCTGGCCGCGTTGCAGGGTATCGCGCGGAATGTCCGTTGGCTGAACGGGGTTCTGCGCGATCAGTTGGACGGCCCGATCCGATTCGGCATGGGGTTGCATTGTGGCCGGGCTGTTGTCGGCGAGATCGGGTTCCAGGACCACGTCACGTTCACCGCCATCGGCGATCCGCTCAACGTAACCTCCCGCTTGCAGGATTTGAGCAAGGACCTGGGCTGCGAAGCCGTTGTGTCGGAGAATGTGTTGGTCGAAGCGGGTCTCGCCGCGAGCGCCCTGCCGTCCCACCTCGCTCGCCTGCGCGGCCGGGGAGATCCGGTCGCATGCCGCCTGTTGCACCGGATCGAGCGGGACATGGCCGCCGCGGGCTGGACCGCGGAGCTTGGCTTGGTTTCCGTGTAAGAATTGAAGGCGAAGGAGGCACCGATGGCGGTACTGTTGGGGTGCATTGCGGACGACTTCACCGGGGGCACCGATCTCGCCGGAATGCTGGTGAAGCACGGCATGCGCACCGTCCAGATGATCGGCGTGCCGAGCGGACCGTTGCCCACCGATATCGACGCCGTGGTGATCGCGCTCAAATCGCGAACCAATCCGGTCGGCGAAGCCGTCGCGGAATCCCTCGCGGCGCTGCGCTATCTGCAAGGGGAGGGCTGCCGGCAGTTCTATTTCAAATATTGCTCCACCTTCGACTCGACTCCGCGCGGCAATATCGGCCCGGTCGCGGAGGCCCTTATGGACGCGCTCGGCGTTGACTTCACGATCGCCTGCCCGGCGTTTCCGGCAAACCAGCGCACCATCTACAAGGGCTACCTCTTTGTGGGAGACGTGCCTCTGAACGAGAGCGGCATGCGCGATCATCCACTGACCCCCATGACCGACGCCAATCTTGTGCGTGTGTTGCAATCCCAGACGAAGCGGCCGGTCGGGCTCGTGGATTATGTGGCGGTGTCTCAGGGTGCGCAGGCGATCGCGGATCGGTTCGCCGCGCTGCGTGCCGGTGGTTGCGGTTTCGCGGTCGTCGATGCCGTGACGGATGACGACCTCGTCGAGCTAGGAGCGGCCTGCGCCGATCTGCCGCTCGTCACCGCGGGGTCGGGATTGGCGGTGGGCCTCCCGCAGAATTTTCGCCGCCACGGATTGCTCGGCGGCGACGTCGCAGCCGATTCGCTGCCGGCCACCGGCGGTCTCCGCGCGGTGATAGCGGGCAGCTGTTCGATCGCGACACAGGGGCAGGTCGCGGCGATGCGCGAGCGTCATCCGTCCTTCAACATCGCGCCCGCCGAGCTTGCGCGGGGCACCGACGTTGCGGGCCAGGCGCTCGATTGGGCGCGGCGGCATATCGCTGAGGGACCGGTCCTGATCTACGCGACGGCTCCGCCCGAGGAAGTAAAGGCAGCCCAGGCGGAGCTTGGCACGGAAGCGGCGGGTGCTCTGGTCGAGAATGCGTTAGCCGCCATCGCCCGGGGGCTGGTGGAGCTCGGGGTCGGACGGCTGATCGTTGCGGGCGGCGAGACGTCGGGAGCGGTGGTGAAAGCGCTGGGCGTGAAGGGCTTGCGCATCGGGCCGGAGATCGATCCGGGGGTTCCTTGGACGGCCGCCTTGCAAGAGCGAGAGCAGCAGCCGCTCGCGCTCGCACTGAAATCGGGCAATTTCGGGACGCCCGACTTCTTCCTGAAAGCATGGGAGCGCCTGACGTGAGCGCCGCGTTGCAGACCCGGCCGGAGGAGAGCCGGCTCCGGGCGCAAATCTGCGAGCTGGGCCGCTCCATCTTCGAGCGGGGGCTGACCGCGGGCAGCAGCGGCAATATCAGTGTGCGGATCGAGGATGGTTGGCTGTTCACGCCAACCAACGCCTCCCTTGGACGGCTCGATCCGGCGCGCCTCTCCAAGCTCGACGAAAGCGGGGCGCACGTCTCAGGCGATCCGCCTTCCAAGGAGGCGTTCCTGCATCGCGCGATGTACGAGGAACGGGGCGGTGCCCGCGCCATCGTGCATCTGCACTCGACCCATTCGGCGGCCGTCTCGTGCATGAGCGGGCTTGATCGCGAGAACTGCATTCCCCCGCTCACCGCGTACTACGTCATGAAGATCGGGAAACTTCCCTTGATCCCGTATTTTCGTCCTGGTGATCCGAGTTCTGGCGAGCGCGATCCGGGGCTATGCGGGCAAGCACAGCGCGGTGCTTCTCGCCAATCACGGGCCGGTTGTGTCCGGTAAGACGCTGGAAGCGGCGGCGTATGCGATCGAGGAGTTGGAAGAGACGGCCAAGCTGTTTCTTTTGTTGCGCAATACGCCGACGCGCCCGCTCGACGAGCAACAGATCGAAGAGCTGCATTCCGTTTTCGGACCCGCGGGGGGTTAAACCGCAGCCGTCGCGCTCTGAACTAAGGAGATCCCGATGCCGCAATTCGCCGCCAATGTAAGCATGATGTTCACCGAGGTTCCGTTTCCGGACCGCTTCGCTGCGGCGGCCAGAGCCGGGTTCGACGCGGTGGAATTCCTGTTCCCGTACGATCATGCGCCGGAGGATGTGGCGCGCTGGCTCAAGGAGCACCAGCTCAAGAACGTGCTCTTCAATATGCCGCCCGGCGATTGGGCCCAAGGGGAGCGGGGCATGGCCTCGTTGCCCGGCCGGGAGACGGAGTTCCGCGCCAGTGTCGAGACCGCGTTGACGTACGCGCGGGCGCTCGGAACGCCGCGGCTGCATCTGATGGCCGGGCTGCTGCCGC
This sequence comes from uncultured Alphaproteobacteria bacterium, assembly GCA_963808965.1. Lineage (GTDB taxonomy): Bacteria > Pseudomonadota > Alphaproteobacteria > Acetobacterales > Acetobacteraceae > CAWEHU01. Next base: position 306,604 of record CAWEHU010000029.1, on the reverse strand, counting down.
GGAATGCCGACCGCGAACGGCATCGGGCGGTTTACGTGGAAAACATTCGACACGCCGCCCGGCGGCTAGCGGGCGAGGGTCTCACGCTCGTCCTCGAGCCGATCAATACCCGCGACATCCCCGGCTATTTCATCAACACCCAGGCTGAGGCGCACGCGATCCGCGAGGAGGTGGGCGAGAGCAACGTCAAGATTCAGATGGATTTCTACCATGTCCAGATCGTCGAGGGCGATGTTGCTATGAAGCTTCGCCGTTACTTCGCCGATGTCGGCCATGTGCAAATCGCCGGCGTGCCGGACCGGCACGAGCCGGATGAAGGCGAGCTGAATAACGCCTATCTGATGACTGTGCTCGACGAGCTTGGATACGATGGGTGGGTCGGGTGCGAGTACCGTCCCAGAGGCCGCACCGAAGATGGACTGGCTTGGCTAAATGTATACCGGCGCGGAAAGTCGTGATCAGAGCCAGTGCTTGCGCGCGTGGTGGTCAGGTAAAGCCGAGCCCATCAGACCACTGACCCACGGCGCCCAGGCCGCCTGCATCATCTGCGTCCAGAAGAAAAAGGGGTTCGCATTCTCGACGAACCTGCCGAACGCCTCAAACGAGGGGATCGCTCGGAGCGTAATCGACATCTGCTCCTCCTGGCCGTCCCGGGCGCGGCGATGCACGATTTCAATATTGGCGGTGGGCAGACAGCCGATGGCCCTGGTCTCCACGTAATCGCCTCCGGTCATCATGCGATTCTCCATCCGCGGAAGAAGTCGTTCACTCACCGCGTATTTACGACAGTGGACCGACTGAAACCAGCGGCCCGCGCATCGGTCAACGCCGGGTTGGCGTGTTCGTGTTCATCGTCCCGTAAAAAAGGTTTGAATGTGGCCAAAACGCCTGCTACGCTGCACCGCAGCATGGCCCAGTCAGACGCTCTCCTTCCGGGATCAACTGTTGACTCTTTCGTTCGATAGCGTACCGTCTCTCTGGCGAGAGCCGGCCAAAGTTTATGCTGAGGCGGGTTCCGGATGGGTAGTCGAAGCACCGCCCGAAAGGCAGGCTTCGGTGGAAGCCCGGAAAGTATTCTCCGGGCCGAACGGTCTGCTTCTCGCGCTCGTTTACGCGCATCAGGTTTTCGGAAGCGCCCGCTCGTTCTTCGGCTGACCTCGGGAAAAGAGAACGATTCGTTCGTTCGCGTCGCTCGCTTGTGGCAGTCTCGAACGAAACGCGGTAAGTCTGGCGTTCGGCGGGTGCAAGCTCATCTCCGGCCTGATGTGTTCCGTGGAGCGTCTGCCCGGCCACGCCGAAGAGTTCGCTGACTGATCAAAACGGATTTCGACCGGGAGGAGAACGGACCTGATGGCTCAAGCACCGACAAGAGCGCCAAGGGGCACACGCCAGATCGTCAAGGCTTTTCACGACGCGCTTGGCTCGGTCCCCGAGGGCAACCGAACCCAGGCCGCGCGGGCCGCCTTGACCAAGATCCGCGAAGACCTCAAGGCTGTGCGCGAAAAGGCGCGTGCGCAGAAAGAGCGGACCGGATCGAGATCGGCCCGGCAGGCAAAGCCGACGCGCAGGACCGCTTCCCGGTCACGTAAGCCGGAGCGCGGCGCCGAGGAAGCCTCTGGCTACGAGGATTAGGCTCCGTTCGGGTTGCTCGCCGGACGTTTCTGAGGTGATCCCAAGAGATCCTCACGGCAGCAGCGGAACAAATTGAGGATTTCCCACGGTGGTCCTGAGAACTCGGCGCCGGCCGTATTCGCGCCGGCGCCGATCGACGTCACGCGGCCGACCTCTTCCTCCTGAACCGAAACGCGCCCGGATCGGCGGTTCACCATGAGGCAGTGATCGGGAGCGATGCAGAATGCGTGTTCGGTTGCCTGCCACGATAGGGCGAACGCGGTCGGATTGCCGAAGCGGGGCACCACGATTCGCGCGATCCCGCCAGGGATGACATCGAGCGCGGCGCGGCCGGGTATGGCCTGAGAGAGATCGATCGTTGCGCCGGTGACGCCGAGCGCCTGCGGGTCGTATTCATCGACCAGCCCGGCGGCGCGCGGCAATCCAATCAGGTTCACAAGCAACAGCGTGGACAGGCCGGGTGCGAGTATCGAGGCCGCCAAACCCATATGGACGGCGAAAGCGAGATCGGCCGACGGTGGGGTATATCGCCGACCGAGCCGTTTGCGGAGCTCCGCCTCGCGATCGCCGAGCCACCAAACGGACGCGATATAGGCGCCCAGCATCAGAAGCGATGCGATTGTGAGTCCAGTGGCCCCGATGCGGCCCGCCATCGCCCAGACCACCCAAGGGCTGGTTGCGCCTGCAAGCACCGGGAGCGCGAGTATTACGGTGGCTCGCCGAGCTTGGGCGGCGGGATCGTTCGAGTGACCGGCGTACGGCGCGAACGGCATAGGACGACCTCAGAACGATTGACCCCGTCGGCGGTTGCCCGAGGCCGCATTTCACCCTAGCGGGCCGAGGGCGCCTAATCTCACATCCCGTTCCCGAAGGAGGCGGTGATGGACCAGAAATCGTCAAGGCCGGACATCCCACCGACGGTTGGCGCGATTCTCGCAGGCGGCCTGGCCCGCCGCATGGGCGGCGGCGACAAGGCCGCCCGTCTGGTCGGGGGTCGGACCGTGCTCGCCCGCCTCCTGGACCGGTTACACCCGCAAGTCTCGGCGTTGCTCCTGAACGCGAACGCCGATCCGGAGCGTTTCGCCGCGTACGGCTTGCCGGTCGTCGGCGACGGCGTAGAAGGCTATGTCGGGCCGCTGGCGGGGGTGTTGACGGCCCTCGAGTGGACCGCCGCGCGCGGAGCGGCCGAGTGGGTCGTGACTGTTCCGGGTGATGCGCCGTTCATCCCTCCGGATTTGGTGCCGCGCCTGCACGCGGGCAGGCGCGAGGCTGGAGCCATACTCGCAAGCGCCGCGTCGGGGGGGCGGACGCATCACGTCGTAGGTCTTTGGCCCGTGGCCTTGCGGACGGAACTGCGGCGGGCGCTCACACAAGAGGGCGTCCGCCAAATGGGCCGGTTCACCGTTCGCTATCCGCGGGCGATCGTCGAGTGGCCGATCGGCCGAGTGGATCCGTTTTTCAACGTGAACACACCGGAGGATCTGGCTGAAGCGGATCGTCTGGCGACCGAGCAATCCGGCTGAGGCACCAAGTGAATCGATAATCACACGAGGGAGAGGAACATATGGCCCAACCCGTCCGCATCGCCATCGCCGGCGCGGGCATGATCGGACAGGCCCATATCAAGCGCGTTCTTGAGGAGCCGCAGGCCGAGTTGGCCGCCATCATCGACCCATCTCCGAACGCGAAGGAGCAGGCGGCGAAGCTAAGGGTCCCGATCTACGCGGACCTCGACGAAGCCCTCCGGTCGGAAAAGCCGGATGGAGTGGTGATCGCGACGCCGAACCAACTCCACGTCGCCAACGGTTTGAGCGCCGTCAGGGCGGGTGTGCCGATGCTGCTGGAAAAGCCGGTTTCCGGCGACGTCGAAAGCGCGATGGAGCTCGTCAACGCCGCCGAGGCGGCCAATGTGCCGATCCTGGTCGGGCACCATCGCCGTCACAGTCCGCTGATCCAGCGCGCGAAGGAGATCGTCGGCTCCGGCCGCCTCGGTAAGATCACCGCGGTCAACGGCCTCTGCCTTTTTCGCAAGCCGAAGGACTATTTCGAGGGCAAGAGCGGCTGGCGTCGCGAGCCCGGCGGCGGCGTGGTGCTCATCAATCTCATCCACGTCATCGACGACCTGCGCAACATCTGCGGCGACATCATCGCCATCCAGGCGGCGGAATCGAATGCGGCACGCGGCTTCGCGGTCGAGGATACCGCCGCGATGATCCTGCACTTCGCCAGCGGCGCGCTCGGCACATTGACGATCTCGGATGCGGCGAACGCACCCTGGAGCTGGGAACTGACCTCAGGCGAGAACAAGGCGTACCCGTACACGGACCAGTTCTGCTACCTGGTCTCCGGGATGGAAGGCTCGGTCACGATACCCCGCCTCGATTTCTGGCGTCATCAGGGTGACGGCTGGTGGACGCCGATGAACACCGAGCGGAGCATCGTGCCGGAGCAAGATCCGCTCACCATGCAAATGCGCCATTTCTGCGAAGTGATCCGGGGCGAGGCGATGCCGGTGCTGGACGGCCGGGGCGGTACGCGGACGCTCGAGACGACGCTGGCCGTTAAGAAGGCGGCGGCCGAAGGGGGCATCATCAGGCTGTCCTGACCGGACAAGCACACCCGCAACCGGGCGTCGGCACAATTCTATTGACTTTCTTGTTCTTGCTATGTTCTTATATCTGTCCGACGCCCTGGACGCCACCACGCGCACCGATCAGCCTGTCCCGGCGCCGGCCTGAGCCGGGGGTGGCGGACGCACGGCTAAAACGTTCGCAGAACGAAACGTACCGCCCCCGGCGTCAACCGGATATCAGCCGGGCCACCCAATAACTCGCAGCGCCGACGATGCCGGCCGCGGGCAGGGTGACGACCCAGGCCACGACGATACGGCGCGCAACACCCCAGCGCACCGCCGAAACCCGGCGGGCCGAGCCGACGCCGACGATGGAGCCGGTGATGGTGTGGGTCGTGGATACGGGGACGCCAAGCCATGTCGCACCGAACAGCGCCACGGCACCCCCCGTCTCGGCGCAAAATCCCTGCATGGGCGTCAGGTGGGTGATGCGGGAGCCCACGGTGCGCACGATTCGCCAGCCGCCGCACAGCGTGCCGCCCGCCATCGCTCCCTGGCAGGCGAGAACCACCCAGAACGGGACGTGAAACTCGCCCGAGAGAATCCCTCGGGAGTAGAGTAGGACGGTGATGATGCCCATCGTCTTCTGCGCGTCGTTGCCGCCATGGCCGAGGCTGAGCAGGGACGACGAGGCGATCTGCAAGACGCGAAATTTGGAATCGACCGCGAACGGCGTCGAGCGGAAGGCGAGCCACGAGGTCGCCAGCACGAGAAGCATCGCCAGCACGAGTCCGATCGTCGGCGAGAGCACGATCGCCGAACCGATCGTCGCCACGCCGCTCCAGACGACAGCACCGGTCCCGGCCTTGGCGATCCCCGCTCCGACCAAACCGCCGACGAGAGCGTGACTGCTGCTCGAGGGAATGCCGAGCATCCAGGTGAGGACGTTCCAGACGATTGCGCCGGTCAGGGCGCCGAACACAACCAGCTCGTCGATGAAGTCCGCCTTTATCACGCCGCTTCCCATCGTGTTCGCAACGTGCAAACCAAACACCAGGAAGGCGATGAAATTGAAGAAGGCGGCCCAGAACACGGCTGTCAGCGGCCGAAGCACGCGCGTCGATACGATCGTGGCGATGGAATTCGCCGAATCGTGCAGGCCATTGAGGAAATCGAACAGCAGCGCCACGGCTATGAGGAATACCAGCATCGGCGGGGCATCCAGCGGTCGAGACGTTGCGGGAACTTGTCAGACCTGTTCGATGACGATCCCGTCGATCACGTCGGTCACGTCCTCGCAGCGATCGACGATCGATTCGATCAGATCGTAGATCTTCTCCATCGTCAGCTTGTAGCCGGGAGATCCTTTCCCTTGGAAGAGCACCGCCATTCCGCGCTCCAGGAGATCGTCGGCCTCGCTCTCGATTCGGGCCACGTTGACCGACATCGTGCTCAACCGCTCGACGCTCTGGTTGATCGTGCCCAGCATCGGCATCGCGTCACGGATCTCCACGGTGGCCCGGACGATGCAATCGGCCATGCCTTGCATCTCGGGTGTGAAAGGCAGGTTGTAGAGCCGTATACGCCGGCCGGCGTCTTTCATGAGATCGATGGTGTCATCGAGAGCGGTAATCAGGTCGAGGATTTGCGAACGATCGAACGGGGTGACGAAGGTGCGGTGAATGGCGCGAATGGTCTCACGTGTGATGGTGTCCGCCGCCTCCTCGTAGCGGCATATCGTGAGATAGCTCGCTTCCACGGTCGCTGTGCCGGCGATCATGTCGTGGAACGCTTCCGCTGCGAGAACGACATTCCGGCAATGGTCGCAGAACCGCTCGATGAAACTTTCGTCTCTTGGCATCAAGGATCGGAAAAGCCGGAGGAGCATATCTGTTACGCCCTATGGGTCCGGGCCGGTGCCCTGTGTGCGAGATCCACCCCGCTCATGACCTGGCGCCGACCGCGGGAGAGGGATGGCGGTTGCGGTATCGGCTGGCCAGAGGCAGGCCGTAGAGCAAGGTCGCGAAGGCGACCGCAGCGCCGCCTCCGATGGCGAGCGCCAACGTGTCGCTCTTGGTTATCCAACGGACGGTCACGTAAGCGTTCCCGACGAGCCCGAGCGCGAGGAGCCCCACCGCGGGAAGCATCATGCGAACGGCATAGCGGAGAACGCCCTCCTCGGCGTTCCCCCCGGCGGCGATTCGGTGATACGCCGCCGGCGCGATGAGCATGACGATCGCGACGGCGACCAGGCCGAGGCTCGCGAGGTGAACGATCCGCGAGACCTCGGAGAGCCGTGCGAAACTCTCGGTCAGTACCGCGGTGAGCTGAAACCCGAACAAGGCCTGCGCGCCTGGCAGGATCACACGAAGTTCCGTCAGCGCCTCGGTGATGCATGCCTCGAGTGATGGCTGCTTGTCCTCCATTCGCTCCTCCCGCGGCCTGTGTCGCGCCGCCGTGAACAGCGGCAGCGCGTACCAGAGGAATAGCGCCGCCCCCGCGAAAGCGGCTCCGGCGAGTGCCGCGAACATGGCCCCGCGCATTGGTCGCCAATCCGATGGCGACATCGGCGCCGAGGGCGAGCGAAAGCGGCAGCAGGGCGCATCTGAGCCCCAGCGAGGCGCGGTTCAGAATCCGCGTCGTGGCATGGCCCCGTTCCGAGATCTGATGGAAGGATGGTGTCGCGAGTAGGATCGCGGCGGCGGCGAGAATGAGGAGAAGCGCCACACCGTCCAGCCATCTGAAAGCCGCCGGAAGCTGCTCGAAGGTCTGGGCGAAGGCGAGGTGGAACTGGATGCCCATCAGAAGCTGCGTTCCCAGCATGGCAAGACGGGTCTCATCCAGCACATCTTTCAGTCTCGCTTCGATCGACGGCAGCATCCGCGCGAGTGCCGGGCCTCAACTCATTCGCTGTCGGTTTCGCGCGCCTGCTTCTTCTTGGCGGAGTCCTCACCCTCCTCGACCAGTTTGGCGGCCTTCTTCGGCCCGCCTCGGCCGAGAGGTTCGAACTCCTTCCCCTTCGACTTGTTGTAGTTGCGAAAGAAGGCCTCGATCTCATCCAGCATATGCGGACGCAGATCGTCGAGGGTCTGCACGTGCTCGTGCGTATGGGCATGAGTCGCGACCCCGAGCAAGCGGTCATTTCGGACCCAGCTTCCGCTCTTCTCGCGTTGCCGCGCTTCGATCACCCCGATCAGCCGCACGTTCACCACGCACCCGACCACAGCGGGACTGTCGAGGAACATAAGCAGATCGAGCGGGTCGCCGTCTTCGCCGAGGGTCGAAGGAATGAAGCCGAAATCGTAGGGAAATGCCGTCCCCTCCGGCATCACTCCCGCAAGCCGGAACGCGCCGCAGGTCTCGTCATAATCGTATTTGTTCGGACTGCCCTTCGGCGTCTCGATCACCGCCGTAAGCTCCCCGGTTTCGGGATCGAAGGTGGGGAGCCGGGAGAGGAGGGGTGGGGGTTTGATGGCGGGCACGGCATATCCCCCGTGAGTGGTATCGGGCTTTCATCGGTAGGGAAACCGATTCGGGCCAGGTAAGTTGCAGGCGCGACCGTCGGGGTGTTGGCGAAGCCAACGACGAGGCTGTAGGCATGATCCGCCGTGGCCCGCGTTGAAGCGGATCGTCGGATTTCTCTCCCTTCTACGGGCTGCATCGATGACCCTCGCTGATCTTACCCGATCTCGGCCCGGCTGGTGGATCGACCGTCGGCGGGATCGGATCCGGGCTCCGCTCCTTCTCGGCTTTGTTCTCGCCGCGGTTTCGGCGTGTAGCCCGGATTACTCGCCCGATACCTACGCGACCCGTGCCGTGCAGCAGGCGAACAAGGTGGAGCAAGGTGTCGTGGTCGGCGTTCGTAATGTGGGCGTCACGGCCGAAGGGTACGATCGGTGCCGCCAGCGGAGCCGCCGCAGGCGGCCTGCTCGGATCGCAGACGCCGGGCAATGTCGGTGGGGCGCTCGGCACGATCGGCGGCGGGCTGATGGGCGGACTGGTCGGCACGGCGGTCGAGCACACGACAGGCGACACCACCGCCTACGAGTATATCGTGAGAAAATCCAACGGCGATCTTCTGTCGGTGACCCAGCGCGATGTCACCCCGCTCGTTCTGGGGCAAAAAGTGCTTGTCATTACCGGCAATCAGGCCCGCGTGGTGCCGGATTATACGGTCGCGACCGAGCCGGCCGCCCCCGCCGCTTCGGGAAGGGGAAGGTGGCGGGAACCGAGAAGCCGGCGGAAGCGCCGGCCAATCCGCCCCCCGCGTCGACCCAGACGCCCCCGCCTGGCGGCGAGGCGGCCGGCAAGCCTCCGACCTCGCTCGCGCCGCCTGCGCCCGAGCCGGCCTCCGTGGCGGGGCAGGGTGCGGCTACATCAGGGCCGAGTACGGCAGAAAGCCAACCGCATCCCCCGGCGCAATCGCCGTGACCGGCTCGGCGATTTCGGCGAGGCCATCCGTCTCGGTCAGGGAAGTTATGATCCCGGCCCCGTCGCGCGGGTGCTTATGCGCCTCAAGGGTACCGTTCGTGTCTCGCTCCAACCGCACCCGCACATATTCCCTGCGGCCGCTCTTCTTGCGGTAGGCGAACGCGGCGCGCACCGGGAAGGCGGGAGCAGGCACGAGCGTTGCGCCGCTCAGAGCGAAGATCAGCGGCCGGGCGATATGGGCGAAGGTCACGTAAGCGGCGACCGGATTGCCGGGGAGCCCGACCAGTGGCACCCCGCCCACGATCCCCATCGCGACCGGCCGGCCCGGCTTGATCGCCAGTCGCCAGAACACGAGCCGCCCCTCCATTTCGAGCGCGCTGCGGACGTGATCTTCCTCCCCCGTCGACACTCCCCCAGATGCAAGAACGAGGTCGTGGTGGTCCGCCGCCTGCCGGATCGTCGACCCAATCCGCGCGCGGTCGTCGGGCAGGGTTCCGAGATCGGACACGCTCGCGCCCGCCCGGCGAGCCAGCGCCGCCAGCAGGACCCGGTTGCTGTCGTACAGCTTGCCGGGACCGAGAGGCGCTCCCGGCTTGACGAGCTCGTTTCCCGTCGAGAACAGCGCGACCCGGATCGGCCGCGCGACGGGAAGCGTGACGAGTCCCAGCGCGGCGGCGAGGGCGAGGTCCTGCGGGCGAAGCCTTCGGCCGACGGGCAGGGCGAGCGTGCCCGCTGCGATGTCCTCCCCGCGCCGTCGCGTGTTCGCGCCCGGTCGCAATCCCGCCGGGAGGTGGACGCGTCCGGCCTCGTCGAGGTGCACGTCCTCTTGCATGAACACGGTGTCCGCCCCTTCGGGCAGCGGCGCGCCGGTAAAAATCCGGCACGCAACGCCGGGCCGCAGCGCCCCGGTCATGCTTGCTCCTGCCGCGAGCCGGCCCTCGACCGGCAGCACGGTCTCGCCGGCCAGATCGGCGGCGCGCACGGCGTAGCCATCCACGGCGGCGTTCGCGAAGGGCGGCAGATCGATCGGCGCGATCACGTCCTCGGCCAGCACGCGCCCGTCGGCCTCCCCGAGCGTGACCCGTTCCGTTCCCACCACCGCCGACACATTCGCGGCGATGATACGCAGCGCATCCTCGATCGGGAGCAGCGTGCCGCCAAAGGCGAAGCAATCGTTCGAGAGTTGGGCCATCAGGCGCCCCCGGTTCCCGACCTCCTCCCGCCAGGGGAGGAGGGGGCGACGGGCCGAGGCGGGGGTGCAGCATGCCAGCAAACGTGGTCCAGCGGCACCGCCTCGCGCAGCACCGCATCGGCGATGCCCGCAGCGTCGTCCAAATCCAGCACGGATAGCCGTGCCTCGGGAAACGGCATGTCCGAGGCGATCGCGACGATGCTCGGGTCTTCCGGATGCAAAGGAGGCTTGCCGTTCGCAGCGCGGAAGACCTCGATTTTGGGGTGCGAGTCGCGCTTGAAGCCCTCCACCAGCACGAGATCGACTTCGCTCATGCGGGCGAGCAAGGCGGGCAAGTCCGGCTCGTTCGCGCCCCGCAATTCGTGCATCAGCGCCCAGCGTGCGGCCGAGGCCACGAGCACCTCGGTCGCGCCGGCATGACGGTGTTCCCAAGAGTCTTTACCAGGCTGGTCCACGTCGAAGCGGTGATGCGCGTGCTTTACCGTGGAGACCCGCAAGCCACGCGCGACAAGGAGCGGCAGAAGACGACAGAGCAGGGTTGTCTTTCCCGCCCCGCTCCAGCCCGCGAACCCGATCACTCGCATGTCGGTGCATCTTCCTTAAGCCGGGCGGCTTCCCCTCCGGGCAGCTCAGTCGCGGGCCGTCGCGTGCTCCACGGCAACGCCCTTGTCCTGTTTCGGCCGCCGCCGCAGGATGCGCCAGGAACGCCATGAGCTCTACCTCGGAAGTTCGCCAGTTCCGGCATCCCGGCGCCGGACGGAATCGCGCGAAACCCGCGCCGAAGGGGCGTGTCATCGACCCCCGAGCCCGGCGCGAGATCGAGGCGCTGCTCGGGGAGCGGCCACTCCGGCGGGATCTGCTGATCGAGCATCTGCATCTGATCCAGGATCGCTATCACCAGATTTCAGCCCCGCACCTCGCGGCGCTTGCCGACCTGCTGGGAATGGCGATGGCGGAGGTGTACGAGGTCGCCACCTTCTACGCGCATTTCGACGTGGTGAAGGAGGGCGATCCCGAAATTCCCCCGCTCACCGTCCGCGTGTGCGACAGCATCGCCTGCGCTCTGCACGATCCCGACAGGCTGATCGCGGAGCTTTCCACCCGCGCCGGACCGGAGGTGCGGGTCGTGCGCGCACCCTGCGTCGGCCTCTGCGACCAAGCGCCGGTCGTCGAGGTCGGGCATCATTTCCTGCATCAAGCCGACGCGAACGCGACTCTGGACGCCATCGCGCGGGGCGACATCCATCCGCACATCCCCGACTACATCGGCTTCGATCGCTACCTCGCGGACGGGGGATACAAGCTACTGGCAAGACTTCGCTCCGGCGAGCTGACAGCGGACGAGGTGCTCGCGAAACTCGATGATGGCGGGCTACGCGGCCTCGGGGGCGCGGGGTTCCCGGCCGGGCGCAAATGGCGCGCCGTGCGGGGCGAGGCCGGGCCGCGATTGATGGCGGTGAACGCCGACGAGGGCGAGCCCGGCACGTTCAAGGACCGCCACTTCCTCAACACCGATCCGCACCGGTTCCTGGAAGGGATGCTGATCGGTGCGCACGTGGTCGGCGCGGCCGAGGTCTACATCTATCTTCGTGACGAATACCCGGTCGCCCGCACAATTCTCGGTCGCGAGATCCCGCGCTTGCCGCCGGGCGGTCCCGTCGTGCATCTCCGGCGAGGAGCCGGCGCGTATATCTGCGGGGAGGAATCCTCGCTTCTAGAGAGCCTCGAGGGCAAGCGCGGGCTGCCGCGGCACAAGCCGCCCTATCCATTCCAGGTCGGGCTGTTCGGCCGTCCGACGCTCATCAACAACGTGGAGACGCTTTACTGGGTCCGCGACATTCTGGAGCGCGGCGCCGACTGGTGGAGCGCGCAAGGCCGCAACGGCGGCAAGGGATTGCGCGCTTATTCCGTCTCGGGGCGAGTCAAGGATCCTGGCCCGAAAATCGCGCCGGCTGGCATAACCGCGCGCGAATTGGTGGACGAGTTTTGCGGCGGAATGCAGGACGGGCACGTATTCGCGGCCTACCTCCCGGGCGGCGCGTCGGGAGGCATCCTTCCCGCGAGCATGGCCGACATCCCGCTCGATTTCGGCACCTTGGAAAAGCACGGGTGCTTCATCGGTTCGGCGGCCGTCGTGATCCTCTCCGACCAGGACGACGTGAAGGAAGCCGCGCGCAACCTGATGCGGTTCTTCGAGGACGAGAGCTGCGGCCAGTGCACGCCCTGCCGCATCGGCACGCAGAAGGCGCGGATGCTGATGGAAGGCGAGGTGTGGGACCAGGCGTTGCTGACTGAGCTATCGCAAGTCATGCGCGATGCCTCGATCTGCGGCCTTGGGCAGGCGGCGCCGAACCCGCTGCTCTCGGTGATGCGCTATTTCCCGGAGGCGTTCGAGACAGAATGATCGAAGGAACTCAAGTCCGTTTTGTTCGAGCTCGACGGAAAGCGTGTCGAGGCACTTGCCGGCGAAACCATATGGCAAGTGGCGAAGCGTCTCGGCACAAACATTCCCCATATCTGCTACGTCCCGCGGCCGGGTTACCGGATCGACGGGAACTGCCGCGCCTGCATGGTGGAGATCGAGGGCGAGCGAGTGCTGGCCGCATCTTGCGTCCGCCGCCCGGCTTCGGGCATGCGCGTCCATACCGCTACCGAACGCGCCAAGGCGGCGCGCAAGATGGTGATGGAGCTGCTGGTCGCCGACCAGCCGGCGCGCGAGACGTCCCATGATCCGACGCTCGAAGTTCTGGGGCAAGGCGGAGCGCATGGGCGTGACCGCGAGCCGGTTCCCGGCGGCGCGGCGTTGGGGACCCGACCCGAGCCATCCGGCGATGCGCGTCAATCTCGACGCTTGCATCCACTGTTCGCTTTGCGTGCGCGCGTGCCGCGAGGTGCAGGTGAATGACGTGATCGGCATGGCGCATCGGAATGCCGCGGCCAAGGTGGTGTTCGACTTCGACGACCCCATGGGCGAGTCGACCTGCGTGGCCTGTGGCGAGTGCGTGCAGGCTTGCCCGACGGGCGCGCTCATGCCGGCCGCCTATCTCGATGATGCAGAGCGCCGTGTGGTGTGGCCGGAGCGCAGCGTCGATTCGCTCTGCCCCTATTGCGGCGTCGGCTGCCAGGTGCGGTATCACGTCAAGGACGAGCATCTCGTCTACGCCGAGGGAATCGACGGCCCGGCGAACCGGCAGCGGCTATGCGTGAAGGGGCGTTTCGGGTTCGACTACATCCACCACCCGCACCGGCTGACGAAGCCGCTGGTGCGGCTGCCGCACGCGGCGAAGGACGCGAACGATCAGGTCGACCCGGCCAACCCGTTCACGCATTTCCGGGAGGCGAGCTGGGAGGAGGCGCTCGATCTGGCTGCGGCGGGCCTCGCGCGTATCCGCGACGCACACGGCGGACGCGCGCTCGCGGGGTTCGGATCGGCCAAGGGGTCGAACGAGGAAGCCTATCTGTTCCAGAAGCTGGTACGCACCGGGTTCGGCTCCAACAACGTCGATCATTGCACCCGGCTGTGCCACGCGTCCTCGGTTGCGGCGCTTTCGGAATGCCTGCATTCGGGCGCCGTCTCGGCCCCGTTCTCGGCGGCCATGGAAGCCGAGGTGATCGTCGTTATCGGCGCCAATCCGACCGTGAACCATCCGGTCGCGGCGACCTTCATCAAGAACGCCGTGAAACAGCGCGGCGCCAAGCTGATCGTGATCGACCCGCGCAGGCAGATGCTTTCGCGCCACGCATTGCACCATCTCGCCTTCAAGCCCGGCACGGACGTCGCGCTGCTGAACGCACTGCTTTACACGATCGTCGACGAAGGCCTGACGGACCAGCAATACGTCGAGACCTGGACCGAGGGGTTCGACGCCCTACGCGAACGCATCAAGGATTTCCCGCCCGAGCGCATGGCGGAAGTGTGCGGGATTCCGGCGAACACCTTGCGCGAGGTGGCGCGGCTCTATGCCCGGGCGCGCACGGCCATCGTCTTCTGGGGCATGGGCATCAGCCAGCACGTGCATGGGACGGACAACGCGCGCTGTCTGATCTCGCTCGCGCTCATCACGGGACAGATCGGCCGGCCTGGCACCGGGCTGCATCCGCTGCGCGGTCAGAATAACGTGCAGGGTGCGAGCGATGCCGGGCTGATCCCGATGGTGTTCCCGGATTATCAGGCGGTGGACGACCCGGCAATTCGCAGCTTGTTCGAGCAAGCGTGGAAAACGCCACTCGATCCCGAGATCGGACTGACGGTTGTGGAAATCATGGACGCGATCCATGCCGGGACGATTCGCGGCATGTACGTCGAGGGCGAGAATCCGGCGATGTCCGATCCCGACCTTAACCATGCGCGCGAAGCGTTGGCGAAGCTTGAGCATCTCGTCGTGCAGGATTTGTTTCTGACCGAGACCGCGTTCCATGCCGACGTTGTGCTGCCCGCCTCGGCTTTCGCAGAGAAGAGCGGCACGTTCACGAACACCGATCGTCGCGTGCAAATCGCTCAGCCCATTCTCGATCTCCCGGGCGATGCGCGGCAGGATTGGTGGATCATCCAGGAGATCGCGCGGCGGATGGGGCTCGATTGGCGCTATCAGGGTCCGGCGGATGTGTACGCCGAGCTGGCCAGCTTATCCCCGAATCTCGTCAATATCAGCTGGGAGCGACTGGAGCGCGAGCGTTCGGTGACGTATCCCTGCGAGGCGCCGGACAAGCCTGGGAACGAGATCATCTTCGCGGCGGGTTTCCCGACGAAGACCGGCCGCGGCCGGATTGTTCCCGCGCACGTTCAACCGCCAGACGAGCTGCCCGATGAGGCCTATCCGATGGTGCTCTCAACTGGGCGCGTGCTGGAGCACTGGCACACCGGCGCCATGACCCGGCGCGCCGAAGTTCTCGACGCGATCGAACCGGAAGCCGTCGCCTTCATGTCGCCTTGGGATCTCGACCGCATGGGCCTGAACGCGGGCACGGCGATCCGCATCGAGACGCGGCGCGGCGCGGTGGAGGCGATGGTCCGCGCGGACCGCGAGGTCCCGGATGGGATGGTGTTCATGCCGTTCTGTTACGCCGAGGCGGCCGCCAATCTGCTGACCAACCCGGCGCTCGATCCGTGGGGCAAGATCCCGGAATTCAAGTTCTGCGCGGCACGGGTAGCGCGGGCACTGGAGGTTCCAGAGGCCGCGGAGTGAGCGTCTGCGGTTCAGCTTGATCGGGCCGAATTTGCCGGTGATGTAGCTCTCGCCCTATACCTCTGCCGGCCTTCTAAGTTGATGTGCCGAGATGCACACGCACCTACACGTATGCGCCCATCCCGAAGAGGACGACTGCGGCGACTGCCAAAATAGCAGCTTGGGCAAACGCCACCACGATGACTTTTCTCATCGGACTTCTCCTTTGCTGAAAACGACGTAGCCGTACCAAGCGCAGCGGTCTGTGACCTAAATCACAACACCCGTGTTCCTTTCGCTGGCCCGGGGCCGCGCCGAGGCGCTTCACTCTGATGATCCGGGTTCGAGGGTCAGATGCCCGGCAGCTATGCTGCACCGCAGCAATAACAGGCTCATGCGGAAGGTTCAAGTCGGCCAGAGGGAAGGCAGAGATGCCTTCACACTATGGTGCAGCTTCTTCGTTGCAAAACCCCTTAACCGGCAACCGAAACGCGAGACAGAATTGATTAGCGCAACCTTATCCGCTAGGAAGTGGCCCGCTTACGGCGGAAGAGCCGCCCCTCGGGAGAAAAAGCCACATGCCAGCCCCAGAAAATCCCGACCAAATGATCGGCCTTCTGCGAGACTCGATCGTCGAACTGGTCCGCCGCGAAGGGCCGGACCTGACAGCGCGCCAACTCGGGGTGATGTTGACCTGTTATACCGAGGCCGAACCGCAAACCGTGCGAGGCCTTGCCGCGCAACTGGAAGTCTCTAAGCCCGCGATAACCCGCGCGCTGGACCGGCTGTCGGAATTCGAGCTGGTACGGCGAAAGACGGATCCGATGGACCGGCGAAGCGTGCTGATTCAGCGAACCTCCTCCGGTGCGGCCTATGTGCGCAGCTTGCGAGCCGTGATGCGTGAAGCAGCCCGCTCGTCGAAGGACGGCTTCGCGCCGGCCGAGACCCACCCGCTGCGCGCGGTCCGCTGACCCCGTTCGCCCCGCGCCCTTCCGCCGCAGGCGGAAATGTTAGCTTGATGACGATCGGGTGAGAGTTCGAAACCGTCCCGGTGGACGCACCGGTTGCGATCGTCTAACCAGCCCCGATGCCCACAGCTCTTATTACCGGCGTCACCGGCCAGGACGGCGCCTATTTGGCCCAGCTGCTGCTCGAAAAGGGCTACGAGGTCGTCGGCATGATGCGCCGGTCCGCCTCCTCGGACGTGATCGGAGAGCGGCTGCGTTGGCTCGGGATTCTGGATCGTGTTCGCCTGATCGAAGGCAATCTGACGGATCTCTCCAGCCTCATTCGTATCATGCAATCGGTCCGGCCCGATGAAGTGTACAACCTCGCCGCGCAGAGTTTCGTCGCCGCTTCCTGGAACCAGCCCCTGCTGACTGGCAGCGTGACCGGCCTCGGCGCCGCGAATGTTCTGGAGGCGGTGCGCATCGGCCATCCGGAGACACGCTTCTATCAGGCCTCTTCCTCGGAAATGTTCGGCAAGGCACAGGCAACGCCGCAAGACGAACGCACACCTTTCTACCCGCGAAGTCCGTACGCCGTCGCCAAGCTGTACGCGCACTGGATGACGGTGAACTATCGCGAGAGTTTCGGCCTGCACGCCTCGTCGGGCATCCTGTTCAACCACGAAAGCCCGCTGCGCGGCATCGAGTTCGTAACCCGCAAAGTGACCGACGGGGTGGCGCGGATCAAGCTTGGGCTCGCTCGCGAGCTGCCGCTCGGCAACCTGGATGCGCAACGTGATTGGGGGCATGCGCGGGATTACGTCCGCGCGATGTGGCTCATGTTGCAAAAGGGGGAGCCGGACGACTATGTCATCGCGACCGGACGGAGCGTCACGATCCGCGACATGGTGCAAACCGCTTTCGCATGTGCCGGGCTGCATATGGAGGACCACGTCACGCTTCGAGAGGATCTCCTGCGCCCGGCGGAAGTGAATATGCTGCAGGGGGACGCCTCGAAGGCGCGAGAGAAGCTGGGCTGGTCGCCCTCCATCGCGCTTGAGGACATGCTGGCCGAGATGGTGGAGGCCGATCTCGCGCGGCACCGGGCGCGAATGCGCGACCGGTAGCTGACTAATGCAGCCGCGCCGCATCCTGGTCACGGGCGCCGGTGGCTTCGTCGGCTCGCATCTCCTGCCCGCGTTGCAGGCTGCCTTTCCTGAAAGTGAGATAACGCCGACCGCGCATGAGCCCACGCACGGCTTTCGCGCGCTCGATATCAGGGACGCAGCGGCAGTTAGAGCGCTGGTGCGGGAGAATCGCCCGGATGCCTGCATCCATCTGGCCGCGATCGCAGCCATTGCCGCCGCACGCCGTGATCCGGAACTCGCGTGGCATGTGAACCTGCACGGAACCGTCACACTTGCGCGCGCGCTGCTTGAGGCCGCGCCGGACTGCACGTTTCTGTTCATCTCCAGCGCCGACATTTACGGCGCCTCTTTCCGCACGGGCGCGCCGCTCGATGAGGCGGCGCTGCCCGCGCCGCTCAACGCCTACGCCGCCACCAAGGCGGCGGCCGATCTCGCGGTCGGCGCGTTGGCGGCAGAGGGGCTGCGCGCGATCCGGCTGCGCCCCTTCAATCACACCGGAGCGGGTCAATCGCCGGACTTCGCGGTCCCAGCCTTCGCACGCCAGATCGCCGGCATCCGGGCGGGGACGCAGGAACCGGTCATCCGCACGGGCGCGCTCGATCCCCGGCGCGACTTCCTCGACGTGCGCGATATCTGCGCCGCGTACGTCGCCTGTCTCGCCCGGGCCGATACGATTGCGCCGGGCACGATCCTCAACATCGCGTCCGGCACGCCACGCCGCGTCGGCGACGTCCTCGAAACCTTGCTGGCGCTCGCCGGTCTGGAAGCCAGCATCGAGACCGAGGCCGGCCTGCTTCGTCCCGCCGATATTCCGGTCGCCGTCGGAAACGCGGGCCGCGCGCGGGCGCTGCTCGCCTGGGAGCCGCGCATCCCGTGGGAAACGACGCTCCGCGATGTTCTGTCGGACTGGGAGGCTCGTTTCGCCGCACATTAGCGGGCTGACGAGATCAGAGCCCGGCGATTTCCTCGGATCGGGTGAAGCCTACCCCGAGCGCGGCGAGCCGGGACCGTGCCGCCTCCAACGTCGTTCCGCCTTCCGGCAACGGCAGGGCGATCGCGCGGCAGGCATCCTCGATCACGATCACCGAATAGCCGAGTCGCACGGCATCCTCGGCCGACCACGCGACGCAGAAATCCGTGGCCAGACCCGCGAGGAAGACGCGCGTGAACCCACGTGCGCGCAGCCAGCCGTCCAGCCCCGTAGCCGTCCGGCGGTCATTCTCGAAAAAGGTCGAGTAGCTGTCGATCGCCGGGTGGAATCCCTTGCGCACGATCACTTCCAGCTTCGTCTGATCGAGCCGGGGGTGAAACGCGGCGTTGACGCTGTTCTGCAGAGCATGATCCGGCCAGAGCACCTGCTGGCCATACGGCATCGCGATTGTCTCGAAAGGCTGGCGGCCTTGGTGCGCGCTCGCGAAGCTCGAATGGCCGCGCGGATGCCAGTCCTGCGTCGCGAAGGCATGCGCGAACGGACCGGCCAGCAGGCGGTTGATCGCCGGAACCACGAGGTTCCCGTCGGCAACGGGCAGCTCACCACCCGGCATGAAGGTGGGCTGCACGTCCACCACGCCGAGAATGTCGGTGAGCGGGTCAACCGCGATCATGAGTCCCAGTCAGCTGTTCGTCAGTCTGCTAACCCTGCTCGCGGTGGAAGGTGTTGCTGCTGCCGCTATTGACAAGATTGGGCCGTGGACCTGGCCCGACCTGTTGCCACCAGACATCGTTGTGCTGACCCGCGATCTCGATCGTGCCCCCGGGCGCGATTTGTATGCGGATATCGTTGTGCTCGCCGGTGATCCGGACGTAACGGCAATAACCCGTCAGCGTCAGATCGGTGTGGTTGCCCTCGAGCTGGATGGGCATATCGCCGCACGGAATGTTCTGTGTGGTGCGGGAGGTGGTGTAATGGACCCAGCCGCCCTGCACGACGGGGGGAAGCGGGGTCGCCGTGTTGCAGGCTGCGGCCCCGGCGAGGCAAATGACGAAGATCCGGGCGGTGACACGTCGGTTCATGCGATTCCCCTTGCGCCGATTCGGCCGAACATGGCCTAGAAATCTTGGCACGATTCGCGCACGGGAAGGAACCATGCCGGGCCGCCGCACCGCCCTTCTGCTCATCGCACTCGCCCTGGCGCTCTTCCCATTGGCGGGCGTGCGCGCCGCGCCCGACCCGGCGCGGGCCGCCTCCTTCATCAAAGAGGCCGGCCTCGAGCTTGCCGCGACGGTAGGGGATGCGAGCACGCCGGAGGAGAAGCGACGTCGGCTCCAACCCTTCATTGACCGCGTGGTGGACGTCGAGGGAGTTGCCCGGTTCTGCCTCGGGCGATTTTGGCGGCAGGCGACGCCTGAGCAGCAGCGGACCTACACAGCCCTGTTCCACCGCGTGCTGATGAACAATATCATTGCGCATATGGGCGACTACCGGCAAACGAAGGTGGCGGTTGTCATCGGCCGGCCGGAGGTGCGCGAGGGAGAGGTGTATGTGCCCACGACCCTCGAGCGGGAGGGTACGCCGCCAGCGCATGTCGTCTGGGTGGTGCAGGACGACGGCGCGAGCCTACGGATCGTGGACGTGATCGCCGAGGGCACCAGTCTCCGCCTCACCGTGCGGAGCGATTACAACGCCTTCCTCGCGCGGCACGACAACAACATCGCCGCCCTGATCGACGCGCTGCGGGAGCAGGCGGCGGGCTGACAGCAGGACGTTGGCGAACGGCGTGCCCTGCCAGCAGGGCAAGACGTTCACGGCGAAACCCTCGCGCTTCACCACTCCGGCGAGCAGCGGGATCGGGAGCGGGTTCACACGCGCGCCCGAATGCGGCGAGATGCGCCGGACAAGCCGTTCAGCCGCCAGGGTGAGGGCGCTCCGCACTCCGCGATCGGGATCCAGCGTACGGATCAGCAGCCGCTCGCGAGCGGCTTGGGCGGCGGCACGAAGGAGCGCGAGCTGAGCTTCGGTCTCGAGTTGATAGAGCACGTCCACCATCATGACCGTATCGGCGCGGGCGATATCGGCGCCATCCGCAAGATCGCGGCAGAGCGCGCGAAACGCCAGAGAGGGTCGCGTGACGAGGCCCGCCGCGGCGCGCTCCGCCTCCCCGAGGTGCCGGGCATTGCGGTCGAGCCCCTGAACCGACTGGGCCCGGCCCGCTTCCAGGAGCGCGATGCCGAACTGGCCGCGTCCGCAGCCAAGGTCGAGCACGTCCCCGAAATCGTAGGGCAGCGCCAGAACGGCGCGGAGCACTGGATCGCGGCGCAGCTTGCCCCTGATATAGCCCTCGGTCGCCCGCCCGCAGGCCCGGTAACGTTCCGTGACCCGCCTCAACAGGATAGCATCGGACTCCATGAGGCGGCTCGCGGCGGTGGAGGGGCTGGACCCGGTGGTGATCGGCGCCGACGGGTTCGCGATGCTGGCCCTCTCGTCGGCCGTCATCCTAGCCCGAAGCGACCTGCCGGAGACCGAGCCGGTTCGCGCAGGTCATCGCGTAGTAGACCGATTTGAAGGCCAGCACGGGCAAGCGGATCGCCGCCCTGTTGTCGAGATTGCCCGCGAGCAGCGAGACCACGCCCGCACGCATCCCAAGCGTGTCCCGCGGTGCCAGGAACAAATGTCGCATCACCGGGTCGTTGATGCGGTAAATCATCCAAGCGAAGCGGTCCATCGCGGTGCGGAGACGCCGCTCGGTACGCCGGGCGAGCTTGCGTCCAAGCGCTGGGTTGTCGAGCCAGGCCGCCGCCGCGTCCGCGCCCATCTCGCCGGCCTGCATCGCGAACAGCACGCCGCTCGAGAACACCGGATCGACGAAGCCGAACGCATCGCCGATCATGAGATAGCCCTCGCCCCAAGCCGTGCGGGCGCGGTAGGAGTAGTTGCCGGCGCTCATTACTTCCGAGATCAGCTCAGCCCCCTGCATACGTCCGCTCACCATCGGGCTGTTCCGGAACCGCTGCATCAGGAAGTCGTGGACCGAGCCGCCGCGTCCTTTGAAGGCCTTCTGGTTGCCGACGAAACCGACGCTCATCACTTCGTCGGGCAACGGGATGAACCAGAACCAACCATCCTCCGCGAGATGCACGGTGATGCACCCCTCGCGTTCGCTGCTGCTGCGCTCGACCCCGCGGAAATGCGCGAAGGCGGCGGCGGTGTTGTTCTGCTTGTCCGATTCCTTGAGCCGCATCCGACCGGCGAGAAACGTGTCACGTCCGGAGGCGTCGAGCACGAAGCGAGGCTCGTATTCGAGCATCGCGCCGTCTTCCCGCCGAGCGGTGACGCGGGCGGGGCCGTGCGGGGCAAAGGCGGCGTCGATCACGCGCGTGCGCTCGAAGGCGCGGGCACCCTTCCGCCGAGCGTTATCGAACAGCAGCGCGTCCATCTGATCGCGGCGTACCTGGTAGGCATAGGTGTAGGCGCGATCGATGCCGCGCGAGAACTCGAAATTGACGCTTCGGCCAGTCGCATCGCAGACGAACTCCGCGCCCGGTTTAAGGACGCCGATCTCGTGCAGGGCGTCGCGCAGGCCCAGCCGGTCGAAGACGGCGAGGTTGCGCGGGAGAAGCGACTCGCCGATATGGAATCGCGGATGCGCATCTTTTTCCAGCAGCACGACATCCTTGCCCCGCTCGGCCAAAAGCGCCGCCGCGGTCGAGCCCGCCGGGCCGCCGCCGATCACCAGCACATCGCAAGCCTCGGCTATCACCGTCACGCTCGTTCTCTCCTGCGGCTAAAAGCGGCGCACCATAATCGTCGCGCGCAATGACCGGAAGACTGGCGACCTGGATCGTCATCCCCGCCTACAACGAGGGGGGGACGATCGGGCAGATTGTGGCGGCATGCCGCGACTTCGGCTTCGGGCCGATCGTGGTGGACGATGGTTCCTCGGACCGGACCGCGGAGATCGCCGCCGCGAGCGGCGCGACGGTGCTGCGGAACGTCGGAAACCTCGGGAAGGGCGCGAGCCTCTGGCGGGGGATGCAGGCGGCTCTGGCCGAAGGCGCGGAATTGATCGTGACGCTCGACGGGGACGGCCAGCACCGGCCCGCGGACATCCCGGCGCTGCTCGCCCGCAGCTTGATGTGTCCGGGGGCGATCGTCATCGGCTCCCGCCGGGGGGGAAAGGCCGCCGCGCCGCGGGCGCGAGTTCATCGCCAACCGGGTCGCGGATTTCTGGGTCTCCTGGGCCGCACATCACCGGGTGGAGGACAGCCAGTCGGGTTTCCGCGTCTATCCCGCCTCTGTTCTGCGTCGCATCGGAGAGCGCCGGATGGCACGCGGCTTCGCGTTCGAGAGCGAGATCCTGATCGAGGCGGGGCGCGCGGGCGTGCTGACGGTGGCCGTCGATATTCCCGCGATCTATGGGGAGACGTTGCAGCGGGAGAGCCATTTTCGGCCGGTCGCCGACATCGCACGGATCGTATGCATGGTCGCGGGCAAACTGCTGCGGCGCGGCCTGGACCCCGTGGGGCTCTGGCGCGCGCTCCACTTGGGCGGAAAAGACGTGGATCGCCGGGTCAAGCCCGGCGATGACGAGGAAAAGGGGACGCTTGTTGATTTGGAGCGTTTCACCCAGTCGTCATGCGCGGACTTGATCCGCGCATAGCCACTGAGGCGGCCCGTATCAGGTACGCTTGTCGCGTGGTCCCTCCGCTTGCGGGTGGGATGGTCATCGAGCCGGTATCCGTTTGCGTAGGACCTTGACGGGTCATCGTCGATCCCGGCTGCTGAATTGCCATGCCGCCGGTAGGAGGGGGAACCTGATTGCCGGGCACCGCGACCGAACTGCCGGGCGCGGGAGGGGGGAACGCCATCGAGCCGGTATCCGTCGGTCTATTTGGGTTATTGCAGGCCGCGACGCTCAGGACGAAGCCGAGGAGCAGCAGGCGTTTCATGGAAATCCTCCGATTGCGTCCGCGGCGCGGACCATTTGCTGAGCAGCCAAGCCGACGCCCGGGCGGCTGCGGGGTAAGGCCCGGCATCGCAGGGACGAGTTGCCCGCCGGAATCATTACAGCCCACACGGCCCCGTTGAAAGGCCACCGTCGCTCCTATCGAGACCCCGCCGTGATTCTCACTGCGCTGGGCCGATATCCGCCACCTGCGGAATGGTCGCGTCGATGATCTGCATCGCGCGCGCCCGATCTCCCGCACCAAGGGCCTGCAGAGCCGCCGAGATCTGATCGACGGCGGGGTCGCGGGCGGGGTGTTCGTCTGGAACAGCGGGACCGAGCGGTCGAGCAGGCGGGTCTGGGCCATTTCGAGCGATTGTTGCGCCTCCCCGGTACGACCGGCCGCGAGCGCCCCGCGAGCGGCGATGAGATAGGCGCGGGGCGACGCATTCTCGCCAATTGGCGGAGACGGCAGATTGGGCGCGACCGACGAGCGTGTATCGGAGGGAGTGATATTGCTGGCCCGGTTCGACCTCGGCAGCGAGCTGCCTGTGCCGATCACGTTGCCGGGGCGTGCACCGGTTGCGGGATTAGTGCCGGGTGGCGTGCCCGGTTGTGTTTCAGGCGGGGGCGGATAATTTCCCGGTAGATAATTCTGAGCCACCGCGGTGGTCGTCATCAGCCCGAGCGCGGCGATGAGGGACAGCCCGAGTGAGCGCATGGCCGGATCTCCTCCGTTGTCCTGCATGTCGTTGTTTCGTCGTCACGGCAGCATAGCCCGCGGACGGCACGATCCAGAGTCCTTGGGTGCAATGAGCGCCGAGGCGTTATCGAGGGCTCTGGCGGGGGCGCCCGTCAACCCGGGATGTTGCGGCACCCGCGGATTGGCGCATAGTTGAACTCTGAACTGGCAGATAGGCCCCTCAGCGGGGGAGTCATGGATACATGTCACGCTCTGCATAGGCGCGAAGTGAATTCGCGAGAAGGCGGAGCGTGATGATTTGGACCGGATATGTTACGAGCGACCGACATAGTGGGAAATTTGCAATGTGGGCTTGGACGTCACTGAGGACGGTTTTGATCGTTGCCGGATTGAGTATCGCGGCGATGGTCGGCGTGATTCCGCGGATGGCCCCGGCGGCATTTGCCGCCAGTCCACCAAAGCCGGGGATCAGTGAGGATGTAAGGGCCGCACTCGCCCAAATGGGCAAGAGTCTGCTGGCGGATCAATTCTCGTTTCAGGCGCGCACTTTGACGGGCTTACGTAGATCAGAGCGGGCAACAGCTACACATTGCTCACACGATTAGCGTTCTGGTCCGGCGGCCAGACCGGCTCATGATCAGCGTCGCCGGCGACGACGGATCGAGCAAGCTGTTTTATGACGGCAAGACCGTGACACTGTTCGGAGTCGAGACCAAGAAATACTCGACCATTCCGGTGCCGAATACGATCCAGGGTATGCTGGAGACGGTGATGGGCAAGCTTGGCGTCGACTTTCCGTTGGCCGATTTTCTGACAGACGCGCCGGATAAGTCATTTCTGTCCGGCGTCAAATCGGGCAAGGAAGTCAACACAGTGACGATCGACGGCGTACCTTGCCGTCATTTGCTGTTCTTCCAGCCGCCCGGGATCGAACTCGAACTTTGGACAGAAAAAAATGACAAGGCCCTGCCGCGGCGCCTCGTCGCGACCTATCGCGCCGTGCCCGGACAGCCGAGCTATATCGCCGAGCTGTTCGACTGGAATTTCTCGGTCCATCCATCCGATGCGGAATTTACTTTCCAGCCCCCCGAAGGCGCGACGCAAATCGAAATGAAGCCGGCCAACAAGGCTGCGTCGGCCAAACCGAAGGGAGCCCGCCCATGAATCGGCTAATCCTCGTCAGTCTCGGCGCGGTTTTTGCCGTATCGGTCGCGTCGGAGGCATTCGCGTGGGGCTCGGTTCATGGCGCATACGGCGGCGCTGCCTATCGCGGCCCGTGGGGCGGGGCGGCGGTACGCGGCCCCAATGGCGGTGCTGCCGCCCGCGGTCCATACGGCGGTGCTGCCGTGAGGGGTCCGGGGGGCGCCACGGCGTATCGAGCGCCGCCATCGGGCGCCTACTATTACCGCGGTGTTCCTCCTCCCACGTACTATCCAGGTGCGGCGGCCGCCACGGGCGCTGCGGTGGGCGTAGCTGTCGGCGCGGCGGCTGCATCCGCCTATCGGCCGCCTGCGTATTACGCGCCGCCCGTCGTGGTTGCCCCACCTCCATGCGGGTACTACCCATATCCGCCTTGTTACTAAAATCGATCGCTTACGCGCCGGCGCTGGTCATCCAAAATCAGCGCCAACGCCTGTGAAACCACAGCCACTGCTCCGGGTGCTCGCGGATCCAGCCTTCGACGATGCCGGTGATCAGTTGTGTCGCAGCCGCGACGTCAACCCTGCCGTCCTCGCTCCGGGGCAGTTCGACGCGGCCGCTGGATGCGATGCGAAAACGATGGCCGGGTAGCCGGATCACGCGCACGCCGACAACGGGACAATCGTATTGCCGGGCCAGGCGGGCGAGCGTCGGGTTCGCTTTGCAGCGCCGGCCGAAGAACGTCACATCCACGCCGCGCGACCAGTGCTGGTCCACCAACATGCCGAGGTGCTCGCCGGCATTCAGCGCCGTCGCCATCTCGAACGCCGCTTCGGAACGGCTGCGAATGAGCCGCCCCATGAGGCCCTCGCGGATGCGCGCGATCTCCGCCGCGACGCCCTTGTTGTTGGGCATCCGGTAGACGACGGCGGATGCCATGCCGTGCTTCGCGGCGGCAAGCGCCGGAAGCTCCCAGTTGGCGAGATGGGCGGCGAAGCAGAGCGCGGGCTCGCCATCGTCGCGCAAGGCGTAGAAGAGCGGGGCATCGTCGGTGACGATGCGCCCCGAATTTGGATGCGCCGGGTCGTAATCCCAGAGCCGTCCCAGATGGACGTATTCCCCCGCGACCCGGCCAAGATTCTCCCAAGCGCCGCGGAGCGTGTCCTCGATCCAGGCACGGTCCTTATCCGGGAACGCGGCCCGCAGATTGGCGCGGCCGAGGCGATGCACTGGCAGCGTCGGCCCGATCCGCCGTGCCACCGCCCCGCACAGGTCCGACGCCCGATCCGGATCGGCGCGGCGGAGAAGGGCGAATTGAGTGGAAACGAGGTGGCCGAGGAGCCAGTCCAGCATTTATGTTGCTGAGCCCTTCGCCCTGCCCCCTCCCACTAGGGGAGGGGGAGACGTGAGTCCGCTCCGCTTGCGGGAGGGGGTTCGCGGCGCTCGCTTCAGCGGCAGCCCGGCTCGTTCGGATGTGCGCCGCATCCGCCCGCCGTCGAATTTTGCCGGGTGCGGGGCGCGGGCCTTTCGACCACGGTGCCGCCCTGCGTGGCGCCGCGGGAAGTACACTCGCAATAACCACCAACGGGCATCGTGGTGGGGCAGGTCAAGTTTTCAGCTTGGCAGGTGTTCGCGAGAGCCGCGCCGTTGTTGAGCGCAATCGCGGCGGTGAGCGCAAAGACCAGATATCCGAGGAATTGCATGCTGGTGAGCCTTTCACGCTGTGAGCAGTGTGATCGTCGCGCAACACCACGATGGCCCGCTCGAGGGGATCGCGCAAGTCCTCGACTAGCCCTGCATGAGAGGGCGTCCAAACGGATGAGCACAGCTTCATAAGGTGACAACGATCTTGCCGAATACGTCCCGCCGCTCGAGCCGGTCGAGCCCGCTGCGGAAATCTTCGAGCCCGTATACCGTATCGATCACCGGACGCACCCCAGCGGCGATCCGGCCGAGGCCACGCGCCAGGCCGCTCAGCGGCGAGCCGAATGACCCCGTGATGCGGTATTGCTGCTGAAAAAGCTGCATCAGATTGAGGCTGCCGGCCGGCCCTGATGTGGCCCCGCACGTTACCAGCCGGCCGCCGCGCTTCAACGAAAGCAGCGAACCGCTCCACGTGTCGGCGCCGACGTGCTCGAACACCACGTCCACGCCCTTCTTGGCGGTCAACTTCCGCACCACGCCCTCGAACCGGTCGGTGCGGTAGTTGATGACGTGGTCGGCGCCCAATGCGCGCGCCCGCTCGGCCTTCGCATCGGTTCCGACGGTAGTGATGACGGTGCAGCCGATCGACTTGGCGATCTTGATCGCGATGGTGCCGATGCCGGAACCGCCGGCATGCACCAGAACCCACTCGCCAGGCTCCAGATGGGCGTTGTCGAACAGCATGTGCTCGACGGTCGAGTAGGCGATCGGCACGCAGGCTGCATCCACGAGATGCACGCCGTCCGGCACGGGCAAAACGAGGCGTGCGGGATGGTTCACCAGATCCTGCGTGAACCCGTCCACGTGGAAGCCGCGAATGCCGGCGACGTTCTCGCACAGATTCTCCCGGCCTTGGCGGCAGGCGCGGCAAGTCCCGCAGGTCAGGCCGGAGTACGGAATCACATGCTGCCCGACCGAGAATCCGGTTACGTCCGGGCCGAGTGCGGCGATCTCTCCGGCCGCTTCGGCCCCGACCGTGAGGGGCAGTTCGCGCTTGGCGAACGCCATACCGCGATAACCCCAGACGTCGATGTGATTGAGTCCGACGGCCTTGATACGGATCTGCACCTCGCCGGGACCCGGCGGCGGCGGCGGCTCCCGCGAGACAAGGGCGACCTCGCGGTCGGCGAGCAGTTGCAGCGCGCGAATTGTCGACATGGCGGGAATGTTCCGTATCAGGCGCGCTGGACGCCGATGGAGGCGGTCAGGCCGCCATCCACTGGAATGACTGCGCCTGTGATGTAGGAGGCGGCTGGAGAGGCCAGAAAGCCGACCACCGCGGCGACCTCCTCGGCACTCGCGTAGCGCCCGGCGGGAATGCGCGCCTCGGTCGCGCCGCGGTAGGCAGCGAACGGTGCCATCATCTCGGTATCGACGAAGCCGGGCGCCACGTAGTTGACCGTGACCCCGCGCTTTGCGGTTTCGATCGCGAGCGTGCGTACGTAGCCGAGCAGCGCGGCTTTCGTCGCGGCATAAGCGGCGTTGCCTTGGCTCGCCTGCAAGCCGACCACCGAGCCGATCGCGACGATGCGGCCATAGCGAGCGCGGGTCATCGGCCGCACGACCGCGCGAGCGATGCGGGTGAAGGACCAGAAATTCACCTGCATGGCTCGCTCGGCCGCATCCTGGTCCATCATCGCGGCGAGCGTGTCGTACGTGGTGCCGCCGACTTGCACGAGAACGTCAAAGCCCGGCGCTTCCTCGAGGCCGCGCGCGAACGCTTCCACGGCGTCGCGATCGGCGAGGTCAAGCTGCCGCGCCGTATGTCCGTCGGGTTCAACGGGAGCCGAACGATAGGTGTGGAGTACCTCCACGTCTGCCTCCGCGAGCGCCCTTACCACCGCCGCGCCGATCCCGCGCCGGCCGCCGATCACCAGCGCGCGACGCCGTTCCGGCATTCAGGAGGGTTCCGCGCCCAGCACCAAGCAAACGTTCTGGCCGCCGAAGCCGAAAGAGTTGGAGATCGCGCGCGTTACGCTCGCATCGCGCGCCACGTTCGGCACGCAATCCACGGGCAATGCCGGGTCGGGCGTGTCGTAGTTGATCGTCGGCGGGATGCGTCCCCGCTGCATCGTCAAGAACGTGAACACCGCTTCGATGGCCCCGGCCGCCGTCAGCGTGTGGCCGATCATGGATTTGTTCGAAGAGATCGGGATCGCGGGCGCGCGCTCGCCGAAAACGGCCGAGACGCCGAGCCACTCCATTTTGTCGTTCTCGGGCGTGCCGGTGCCGTGCGCGTTGATGTATTGCACGGTGTCCGGCGCTACCCCGGCGTCCTCCAATGCATTGCGGACCGTTCCGATGATGGGCTTGCCGTCCGGGCTCGAGCGGGTGCGGTGGAAGCTGTCCGCCATTTCGCCCAAACCCTCGATCACGCCAAGGATACGCGCGCCGCGTCCTCGCGCGTGTTCGAGACTCTCCAGCACCAAGGCTCCGGCACCTTCCGCCATCACGAAACCGTCGCGATCCTTGCTGAACGGCCGCGCGGCGGCTTGCGGCGGGTCGTTGCGGGTCGAGAGCGCGGAAAGAAGGGAGAAGCGGATCAGCGACTCCGGGGTGATCGAAGCGTCGGTGCCCGCGCACATCGCGACCCCGGTTTCGCCGCGCCGTATCGCCTCGACGCCGAGTTGGATCGCGGTCGCGCCGGATGCGCAGGCGGTGGAGGTCGCGATCGGGGAGCCCTTGAAGCCGAACGTGTCCGCGAGGCGTTCCGCGACCGAGCCGAACAGGAAGCGCCGGTAGTAGCGGGCGAAGTCGCCGGTCGAGGCGGCGCGCAGCATATCGCCATAGCCGGCTTTTTCCTTCGCACCGGCCGCCTCGGCGAGCCCCCGCCGCTGCGGCCAATCCATTTCGATGGGCGGAAGGGCGAGGAAGAGCGGGCCGGGGAAGTCACCCTTTTTGCCGATACCGGCTTCCTCAACCGCCTCTTCGATCACGAGTTCGGCCAGGCGCTCGGCGAGCGCGGCGGCGGATGGTTCCTCCACGGGCACGAAGTCGACCGTTCCCGCGATGGTCGTGCGCAGCCCCGCGACCGGGAAGCGGGAAATCCGGCGGATGCCGGAAACCCCGCCGGTGAGCGCGCGCCAGTTATCCTCTTTCCCCTGGCCGAGCGAGCTGAGCACGCCGAGGCCAGTGACGACGACGACCGGCCGGCCTTGGCTATCTTTCATGTTGCCTCCACGACGGCCATTCCTTCGCCCCGCCAATGTCCCCAGCCGGTGACGAGCACGGAGCGGAGCGGGCTGGACATCGGCTCCTCCTCCGGCTCGAGCGGGCCGAAAAGGCGCCCTCGCGAGACGGCCACGGCGGCCAGCGCCAGATTTGCGGGGAAGGAGGGCTCCAGCGAGTGCCCGATCGCCGTGCCGCTGGCGCGTATCGGGAGGCGCAGGTCCCGGAGGAACGCGCGTTCCTCTTGCGTGGGGGCGGCGACGCCGGTCGCGCCGGAGATAACGGCGCTCGCTGCGGGATCAATGTGCTGGCGCATCGCCTCGAACTGGCGCGATGCGTTCGCCGCCGCCTCGCCGGGCGCGCGACGGCATCGGTCAGAGGCGATCGCGGCGATATGGGCGTGCGCCGTCGCCCCGCGGCCGGCTGCATGGGCCCGGCTTTCGATCACCAAGAAGCAGCCGATGGAGGCCGGAACCATCCCGCCGCCGCGGTCCTGCCGCTCCCACACGCCTGCGAAGGGTTGCTTCAGCAAAGTGCGGCCGAGTTCGTACTGAAGCAGGACTTCCGGCCGCTCGGCGTTATACGAGCCGCCCACGAGGAATATCTCGCCCTGTCCGGCCGCGATCCGTGCGCAGGCGATCCGTACCGCATCCACGCCGGCTGCTTCCTCCCCCATGAAAGTGCGCGAGGACCCGACGACGCCATGCACGATCGAAATGTTGCCGGCGAGTAGATTCGAGAGCTGGGCGAGAAACAGGGTCGGCCGGAGATCGCTCATCAGCCGCTCATTGAGGAGCACGCCCGCTTCGGGCGCGGAGGGGAGGGCGGAGAGGATGGCCTCATCCACGGCTCTGTCCCGCTCGCCTCCGCCGGCCGCCACGATCATGTCCGTCCGGCCGAGCAGCGCCGTGTTCCCCTTTATCCCGGCCGACTCGAGCGCGAGCCCCGCCGCGTAGGTTCCGATCCGCTGCCACGCCTCCATCTGCCGCTGGTCGCCGCGCTTCGGGATCTGCCTATCGAACTCGATCGGCACGATGGGGTGGACCAGCCAGGGCGAGAACCGCTCGGTGTCCACCACCGGCTGAAAGCCTCCCGGGGCATCCAGCGCCTGCCAATGCGCGTCCGGCCCCTCGCCGAGACAGGAGACCAGGCCGATCCCGGTGATGAGGGCGTCGCGGCGCCCGCGCTGTGAGGTTTCCTTCATGCGATCAGCTCCGGGGGTATCCGCACCCGCCGCGCCGCTTCGAGCATCTGCCCGCGGGTGATCTCGTTCGGGAACGGCATGGCGCGATACGTGATCTCCGCCTCGGCGATGCCCTGATCGCCCCGCATCAGCCGCCCGGAAGCGACCGCGTAGCCGGAGCCGTCATGCAGGAGGCTCGCCTCGGCCGTGAGCGCCTGGCCGGGGGTCACGAAGGCACGCATCTTCGCGAGCTTCACCTGCGCGAGGAACGCGATGCGCTGAAACCCGGACAGCGCCATGATGAGCCAGCCGCCCGTCTGCGCCATCGCCTCGATCATCAACACGCCGGGAAGGATCGGGTGTCCGGGGAAATGGCCCTCGAACACCGGGCTCGCCTCGGGCACGGCGCATTCGGCGCGAATCGTGCGCGCTTCCGGATCAAGCGAGCTGATCCGGTCCACCATCTGGAAGTATTCGAGTCGCATCCGGGCTAGATTACGCCGGCTTCGCCGCTGTCAGGGTCTCGATATTGGCGCAGAGGTCCTTCATGACGAAGTAGCGGTCGGAAGAGACCTTCCCCTCGTTGACCTCCTGCGTCCACTGCTCGAGCGGCATCTTGATGCCGAATGCCTTGTCGATCGCGAAGGCGACGTCCAGGAAGTCGAGGCTGTCGATGCCGAGGTCCTTGATGGCGTGGCTCTCGGGCGTGATCTTCTCCCGCGGAATGTCGCAGGTCTCCGAAATGATTCCGGCGACGGTATCGAAGGTGGACGACATATCAGGGCAGCCTTTTGCAGCACGAAACTCGCAGGACGCCCAACGAAGGCTGCCTGCGCCATTAGGGCGCGCAGTAACACCACAGGGCTCCCTGCCCCGCAAGTGGCGGGCATGCAGGGCTGTTGGCACTTAGCCGGCCCTTGAACAGCAGCTACATCCAGTGCGCGGGCTGCCAAGCCCAGCCGCCGGAGGGGGTTCGCGCCCAATAACCGGGCATCCACATGGTGCTGTGCCCCTCCCGCGCGACGTACTGGCCGGGCTCCCACACATAGCCCGTCCCGGTCCAGTTCCAGTGCCCCGGCTGCCAGACCAAGGGAGTCGCCGAAACCGGAGGATTGGGCACGGTTTCGACGGTCGCCGGGGGAATCGGTGGATAGGGGCTCGCCGTATAGACCGTGCAAGCGGAGAGGGCGAGGAGCGCGCCCATGAGCCAGGCGAGTTGGCGTTCGTTCATCTGACCTCCAAGGCTTTGCGCCGGCCTCCCGGAAAGCGAGCCGCCTGGAAGCCGGTCGGAGCGGAGGATTGCCCGGGCAGCAGGCCCTGTCCATTCTCCGGTGCCAATGCCCGAGATCCTATTCCTTTATATCACCTGCGCCGACCTCGAAGAGGCCCGCAGGATCGGCCGTGCCCTGGTCGAGGAGCGACTGGCCGCGTGCGTCAACATCCGCGCGCATGAAACGATCTACCGCTGGGAGGGAAGGATCGAGCAGGGGCCGGAGGTCGGGATGCTGGCCAAGACCACCCGCGCTGCATATCCGGCCCTGGAATCCCGCGTGAGGGGGCTGCACAGCTACACCCTTCCCTGCATCGTGGCGTGGTCGCCGGATGCAGGGCTCACGGAATATCTCGAATGGATCGCCCATTGCGTGGGCGAGGAGAAATGAAGCCCTCTCCCGCTGCCAAAATGCGGGAGAGGGGACTTCAGCGTCCTAGGGGTGCGAGGAAGCCGGTCCTCCGCGGCGGCGAAGGAACCCGAGACCGGCGACGCCGACACCGAGCAGGCTCATGCTTACGGGCTCGGGAATGCCCGTGCCAGCCGCTCCTACCGTGAAGCCGTAGAAGTTCTCAAACGTGTCGGTCCAGGAAATCGAGCTGAAGGTGCCGGCAAACTGAACGACGCCATTCCCCTCTCTCCCGGAGACGACATTGCCGGACACCGTGATGGGGCCGCCGCCGTACTGAGAATTCGGTCCTCCTGCTTCAAAGGTAGGCGTCTGGACGAAGGTGAACGACGCTAGAGAAGCGAAGGAACCGAGGCTCCAGAGAGCTAGGATGGGGTTCACGATGGGAGAGGCGAAAGTGACGGTGTTTGGCCCCGAAAAATTGAAGCCATTTAGGTCGATGATGTCGCCGACCGTGCTCGGAGAGCTCGTGACGGTGCCACCGACGAAGGAGCTGTTGGGAGCCCAGTTCGTCGCGGTGCCGTTGGTGACGGTGGTGTTGAGGACTTGCCCGGTATAACGGACGGCAACGCCGTTCAGCGTGCCCGTCGCTGATCCGGGGCTGCCTGCTGTTGCGCTGGTCCAATCGGTCCAGATCGTGGCTGACGCCGGCGGGGAGGCCAAGGAGAGGACGCCAAGCGCGGCGGCAGCGGCCGATGCGCAGCGGGTGAACATCTTGAGCTCGGTCACGGGGGGCTCCCTTTTTGGGGCATGTAGACGGGTAGGGGAACGGCGGCGGGAGTGGATGCGAAGGACGCAACCTTTCATACCCAAATAGGACGAGGTGGGCAAGTACAGGTTGGTTCTTGATCGGTTGTGGCAACGCTCCGAAGGAACTGCCTATTTGGGCAACAACACCGTTGCAACCGCTTGCGCCGCGATACCCTCGCTGCGGCCCGGAAATCCGAGTCCCTCTGTGGTTGTGGCCTTCACTGAAATGCGCTCCCGCTCCACGCCGAGAAGCTCGGCCAGGCGGGCGACCATCACCGCAGCGTGCGGGGCGATTTTGGGATGCTCGCAGATCAGCGTGATGTCGGCGTTGGCGAGCCGACCTCCCCGAGCCGCGATGCGCTCCGCCGCGTGGCGCAGAAAACGCGCGCTGTCCGCATCCTTCCAGCGCGCTTCGCTCGGTGGAAAGTGCCGGCCGATGTCGCCCTCGGCCAGCGCGCCGTAGATCGCGTCGCAGAGCGCGTGAATACCGACGTCCGCGTCGGAATGCCCGCCGAGCCCCTTCTCGTACGGGATCGTCACGCCGCACAAAACCAGCCGGCGTCCGGGTTCGAGGACGTGTACGTCGAAGCCCATACCGACACGGGGGGCGAGAGACCCGACGAGCGCGCGTTCCGCTCGCACGAGGTCCTCGGGATAGGTGATCTTCAAATTGTCCTCCGAGCCAGGAACGAGCCGGACCTCGTGACCGGCCCCCTCCAGCAGCGCCGCGTCGTCGGTCCTTGGTTGGTCGGAACCGGCCCGGTGCAGCGCAAACAGCAAGGCGAAACGGAAAGCCTGCGGCGTCTGTGCGCGATAGAGACCCTCGCGCGAGACCGTGTTTGTTATCCGGCCGGCCTCGGCTCGCTTCAGCGTGTCCCCGATCGGGACGGCCGGTATCGCGCCCGGCGCGTCGCGGAGCGCCGAGAGCAGGTCCGGAACCGTTTGGGCCGGAACGATCGGGCGGGCGGCGTCATGGACCAGCACGATATCGGGTGCTTGCGGCGCCAAAGCCTCTAGCCCGGCGCGCACGCTATCCTGGCGC
Source organism: uncultured Alphaproteobacteria bacterium (assembly GCA_963808965.1). Lineage (GTDB taxonomy): Bacteria > Pseudomonadota > Alphaproteobacteria > Acetobacterales > Acetobacteraceae > CAWEHU01. The sequence goes on along the minus strand of CAWEHU010000029.1, from coordinate 272,266 downwards.
GCTGCACCCCCCGGCACCGGCGCGAGGTGAGGGAGCCCATCGAGCGCCGCCCCCACCGCGCCTGGTTCGCCGACCGGTTGCAGAAGCGTGACGTGGTCCAGAAGAGCCTCGGCCGCGTGCCGGATGACCGGCTTTCCTGCGACGAGGAGGAACTGTTTTGGCGTTCCGCCGCCGAACCGGCTACCCGAACCGCCGGCGACCAGAAGAGCTGCTACTCGCATGGAGGCGACACTCAGCGGCCGAAGGGTTTGCGTCAACTCGATCTGCGCGGAGCCCTTTCAGGATTCACTCAGACCGGCTGATCTCTTGCCTGCGTGGGCGCAGTGGGTGGCTGAAAGCATTGCACAACAAGACCGGGGCCGGTAAACTGCCCAAATCATGTGCAATTCACGGTGTGTTGGCGATCGGCCCCGGCTCCGGCCTATCGATCTCGGCGGGGGCGTGCGGATCGGAACGCCAGTGATCCTGGCGCCGATGTCGGGCGTCACCGACCTGCCGTTTCGGCGGCTGGCGAAGGAGCAAGGGGCCGGGATGGTGGTCTCCGAGATGATCGCCTCCTGGGCGATGATCCGGGAGAATCGGAATACCCTGCGCATGGCCGAGGTCGACGGATGCGGCGGGGTGAGCGCGGTTCAGCTCGCCGGGTGTGAGCCGGACGCGATGGCGGAGGCCGCGCGCCTCGCCGTGGACCGGGGCGCCGACCTCGTCGACATCAACTTCGGCTGCCCGGTCAAGAAAGTGGCGCTCGGGCAGCAGGCCGGCTCCGCCCTGATGCGTGATGAGCTCACCGCCGCCCGTCTCCTGGCCGCGACCGTACGCGCCGTCCCGGTACCCGTGACGCTCAAGATGCGGATGGGATGGGACCACGCCAACCTGAACGCGCCCCGGCTGGCCCGCATCGCGGAGGACTGCGGCATCCGCATGATAACGGTGCATGGGCGAACGCGGCAGCAATTCTACACCGGCCGCGCCGACTGGGATTTCATCGCGAACGTGAAAAACGCGGTCGCGATCCCGGTCATCGCCAACGGGGACATAACCACCGAGCAGGACGCGGCTGAGGCACTCCGCCGGTCGGGCGCGGACGGCATCATGCTCGGGCGCGGATGCTACGGCAGGCCCTGGTTTCCGGCGCAAGTGGCGGGTTTCCTCGACACCGGCGCGGCCGTGCCGGAGCCGCCGCTCGCGAGCCAAAAAGACGTGCTGCTCGGCCATTACCGCTCGATGCTCTCCCATTTCGGGATCGACGCGGGCGTCCGGCTCGCCCGCAAGCACATCTCATGGTACTCGCGCGGGCTGCCCGGTTCGGCGGAGTTTCGCGCGGCGGTCAATCGGCTCGCCGAGGCCGAGGCGGTGCTCCGGCTGATCCATGGTTTCTACGACCGGCTGATCGCGCGTGGCATAGTCCGGGAGCGAGCGATCGACGGCCACATGATGCAGGCCGAGGCAGCATGACGAATGCCGTCACGCGACGGGTGCTCGCCGCCGTCGGGCGCGGGGCCGACCGGCAGCGATCGCCCGAAGCGGCGACGATCCTCGGCGCTCTCCCGGTCCCGGTCGTGCTGCTCGATGCCGAAGACCGGTTTCGTTATGTGAACCACGCGGCCGAGCAGTTCCTCGGCATCTCGACCTCGCAGCTGGCCCATCACCGGCTTCCCGACCTGTTGCCGCCCGACAACCCGATTTTCCTGCTGATCACCCAGGTCCGGGAAAACGAGGTGACGGTCTCCGACCACGATCTCACGCTCGAAAGCCCCCGGCTGCGCAAGCTCGGGATCACCGTCCAGGGGACGCCGCTGGCCGAGGAGCCCGGTGCCGTGCTGCTCGTATTCCAGGATGCATCGGCCGCGCGGGCGCTGGATCGGCAGCTCGCGTTCCGTAGCGCCGCGCGGAGCGTGACCGGGATGGCCGCTATCCTGGCGCATGAAGTGAAAAACCCGCTTTCGGGCATCCGCGGGGCCGCCCAGCTCCTCGAAGCCAGCGTCCAGGAGCCGGATCGCGAGCTGACCGTGCTAATCCGCGACGAGGCGGACCGCATCCGGGCGCTGGTCGACCGGATGGAGATATTCGGGGAGAAACCGATCGGCCGCACCGCGGTGAACATCCATCGCGCGCTCGAACATGTGCGCCGGCTCGCGCAAAGCGGTTTCGCCGCGCATATCCGTTTCGCCGAGGTGTACGACCCCTCGCTTCCGCCCATCTGGGGCGATCGCGACCAGCTGGTCCAGGTGCTGCTGAACCTGGTCAAGAACGCGGCCGAGGCGATCACCGATGCGGATCAAGCACACGGCGAGATCACCCTCGGCAGCAGCTTCCAGCATGGGGTGCGGCTCGCCATTCCCGGCTCCGCCGTGCGAGTCGATCTGCCGCTGTGTGTCACCGTGCGCGATAACGGTCCCGGAATCCCAGAGGACATCCGCCCGCATTTGTTCGAGCCGTTCGTTAGCTCCAAGCCGACAGGGAGCGGGCTCGGGCTCGCCCTGGTCGCGAAGATCGTCGGCGATCACGGCGGACTGATCGAGGTCGACAGTCGGCCGGGCCGGACCGAATTCCGGCTGCACCTTCCTGTGCTGAACGACGAAGACAGGGAGCCCGGGACCTGAAATCAGGCCCTCGCCCGCCATGGCGGAAGGAAGCGTGATGACTCTGCCGACCGTCCTGATCGCCGACGACGACCGCTCGATCCGCACGGTGCTGACCCAGGCCCTGGGTCGGTCCGGCTATCAGGTGCGGAGCACTGGGACCGCCGCTACCCTTTGGCGGTGGGTCGAGGACGGCGAGGGGGATCTGGTCATCACCGACGTCGTGATGCCGGACGAGAATGGCCTTGATTTGATACCGCGCATCAAGCGGGTGCGGCCCGATCTCCGGGTCGTGGTGATGAGTGCGCAGTCCACCCTTATGACTGCCGTGAAAGCGGCCCAACGCGGCGCTTTCGAATATCTGCCCAAGCCATTCGATTTGCAGGAACTTCTTGCGGTCGTCGGCCGTGCTCTGGCAGCCCCGCCGGAAGAGCTGTCGAGCCATTCCGCCGAGGCGCGCGATGCGGACGAGCGGTTGCCGCTCATCGGCCGCAGTCCGGCGATGCAGGAAATTTACCGCAGCATCGCCCGGCTCACGACGGCCGACCTCACGGTCATGATCAGCGGGGAATCGGGCACGGGTAAGGAACTGGTCGCCCGCGCGCTGCATGATTACGGCCGTCGGCGCGCGGGTCCGTTCGTCGCGATCAACATGGCCGCGATCCCGCGCGAGCTGATCGAAAGCGAGCTGTTCGGCCACGAGCGCGGCGCCTTCACGGGCGCGACGGCGCGATCGCAAGGCCGTTTCGAGCAGGCCAATGGGGGCACGCTGTTCCTCGACGAGATCGGCGACATGCCCCCCGAAGCTCAAACACGCCTATTGCGGGTTTTGCAGGAAGGCGAGTTCACGAGCGTCGGCGGGCGGCAGCCGATCAAGGCCAATGTGCGCATCGTCGCCGCGACGCACCGCGATCTGCGGCAGGCGATCCGCCAGGGACTATTCCGCGAGGATCTCTTCTATCGCCTCAATGTCGTGCCGATCCGGCTCCCGCCGCTACGCGAGCGGGCCGAAGATATCCCGCCGCTCGCCCGGCATTTTCTGGAGCGTGCGCGGCAGGACGGGCTTCCCGGTAAGACTCTAAACCAGAGCGCGCTCGATCGTCTGAAGGCGCATCGCTGGCCGGGTAATGTGCGCGAGCTCGAAAACCTCATGCGACGGCTGGCCGCGCTCTATCCGGAGGAGACCATCACCGCCGAGGTCATCGGCGCCGAGTTGGCGGAGGCAGCACCCGAGGACACCCCGGCGTCCGCCCCCAGCGGCCCGGAGCCATTGTCGCAAGCGGTGGAGCGCCACATTCGCCATTTCCTGGCCGCGCATGACGATGGGCTGATGCCGTCCGATATCTACGATCGGGTGATCGCCGAAGTGGAGCGTCCGCTGATCCGCATGACGCTCGCCGCGACGCGGGGAAACCAGATCAAGGCGGCCGCGATGCTCGGCCTCAACCGCAATACCTTGCGCAAGAAGATCCGCGAACTCGAGATACCCGTCGTGCGAGGGATCGTATGAGGCAGGTCCGCGCGAAGGTTACGCCCGGGCGGACGGGACCGGCGGCTTGAACGTCTCGCCCGCTCCTTCGGCGCTCTCCCCGGCGCCCCCGGTCCCGCCCGAGGAAGAGCCGCGCTCGGTCCTGCGCCGAATTGCGGACATCCTCCTCGGCAAATTCGTCACGCTGTTTCTGGCGGCGCTCGCGGTTGGCCTCGGAATTGCGACATTCATGCTCCACGCCCGCGGCTCCCCGTTCGGAGTGGGACCGGGGATCGGCGTCGGCACCGTGCTGGCCAACCTTTCCGTGCTCCTGGCCCTCGGGGCGGTTCTCGCCGGAAGGGTCACGCAAGTCTGGGTCGAGCGACGGCGCGGCTCGGCCGGTTCTCGACTGCACGTTCGGCTCGTCTTGCTGTTCAGCGTCGTCGCGATCGCGCCCACGATCGTGGTCGCGGTGTTCGCGACCGCCTTCTTCCATTACGGCATCCAGGCCTGGTTCAACGATCCCGTGCGCGCCGCGCTCAACGAGTCGCTGCAGGCCTCGCGCGGCTATCTCGAGGAACACCAGAACAACATCCGTTCGGTGGCGCTCGAGATGGCCAACGATCTGGCGCGCGCCGGCCGCGTGCTCTCGGTGGATCCGGACGCCTTCGCCGAGATCCTAGCGACCCAAACCGCGCTGCGCGGATTGACCGAGGCGGTCATCTACGAGCCGGTCACTGGCCAGGTGATGGCTTCCGCCGGCCTGTTCGCCGGGCTCGGCATCGAGCCGCCGCCGCAATGGGCAACCGAGCGCGCCCGCACCGGGGATGTCGCCGTCGTGCCGGGGGCGGACCATACCAGGGTGCGCGCGGTCGTGCAGCTCGAGTCCACGCCGCCGATGATGCTGATGATCGGCCGGCCGATCGACCCGCAGATCCTGGATCACATGGTGCGGACGGAGAATGCGGTCGCCGAGTACGAGCGGCTGGACCAGAACCGGTCCTGGCTGCAGATCGCCTTCGCCTGGATCTTCGCGCTTGTGGCCCTGCTGGTGCTGCTCGCCGCGGTGCTGATCGGCCTCATGATAGCCAATCAGATCGCGCGGCCTATAGGCCGGCTGATCCAGGCCGCTGAACGCGTGCGCGGCGGGGACCTCGCCGTCCGGGTGCCCGAGGCGCAGACCGCCGACGAGATCGCCGGCCTCTCCCGCGCCTTCAATCGCATGACGGGCCAGCTCGCGGCGCAGCGGACCGAGCTGATGGACGCGTACAGCCAGATCGACGAACGGCGACGCTTCACCGAGACGGTGCTCTCCGGCGTTTCCGCGGGCGTGATCGGACTGGACGCGAAGGGCCGGGTGGAATTGCCCAACCGCGCCGCCGCCGAACTGCTCCAAACCGATCTGATGGCGGGTATCGGCCAGGATCTCGCGGAACTCGTGCCCGAGTTCGAGGCTTTGATCCACGCGGCCCAGGAGCACCCGGAGCGTCCGCGCACGGCGGAGGTACAGATCGGGCCGCCAACAAAGCCGCGCACCTTGCTGGTGCGGATCGTCGCCGACCTCAAGGGCGGGCGTACCGACGGGTTCGTGGTCACCTTCGACGACATCACCGAGCTGCAATCGGCGCAGCGCAAGGCTGCCTGGGCGGATGTGGCGCGCCGCATCGCGCACGAGATCAAGAACCCGCTGACGCCGATCCAGCTCTCGGCAGAGCGACTGAAGCGCCGCTTCACGAAGGAGATCACCTCGGACCCAGACACCTTCGCCCAGTGCGCCGACACCATCGTCCGGCATGTAGGCGACATCGGCCGCATGGTGGACGAGTTCTCGGCCTTCGCCCGGATGCCTCACCCGGTGATTCGGCCGGAAGATGTGGGCCGCGTCGCGCGCGAGGCGCTCATTCTCCAGAGGACCGCGAGGCCGGAGATCGACTGGCGCACCGAGATCCCCGAGCAGGGGCCCGTGGCGCCGTGCGATCGCCGGCTGCTCGGGCAGGCGCTGACCAATCTTCTGCAAAACGCGGCGGATGCGGTGGCCATGCGCGGGGCCGGCGGCCACATCGAGCTGGCGGTCGCCGCGACAGAGAACGAGGTGCACATCTCGGTCAAGGATGACGGCATCGGTCTGCCGCAAGGAGACCGCGCGCAGCTCACGGAGCCCTATGTCACCCACAAGCCGAAGGGAACCGGGCTCGGTCTTGCGATCGTGAAGAAGATCATGGAGGACCATGGCGGGCGAATCGGGTTGGATGACCGGCCCGATGGCCCGGGCGCCGTCGCCACGCTCATATTGCCGCTGAGGATGCCGGATGGCGCATGAGATCCTGATCGTCGACGACGAGCCGGATATCCGGCTGCTGATCGACGGCATCCTGCGCGATGAGGGTTACGAGACCCGCCAAGCCGCGGATTCCGATGCCGCCATCGCCGCCTTCCGGGCGCGCCGGCCGGCGCTCGTCATCCTCGACGTTTGGCTCCAGGGCTCCCGGCTGGACGGGCTCGGCATCCTGCAGAACCTGCACCGCGAGGAGCCGCAGGTTCCGGTCGTGATGATTTCCGGCCACGGCACGATCGAGATGGCGGTCGCGGCGATCCAACAAGGCGCCTACGACTTCATCGAAAAACCCTTCAAGTCCGACCGCCTCTTGCTCGTGCTTCGCCGGGCGCTGGAAGCGGCCCATCTCGCCCGCGAGAACGCCGAGTTACGCCTGCGGGCGGGCCCGGACACCACGCTTACCGGCGAGAGCCCGGCTATCGCCGTCGTCCGCGCGGGGATCGAGCGCGTGGCCCCGACCGGCTCGCGCGTCCTGATTCACGGCCCGGCCGGCTCGGGGAAGGAGGTGGCGGCGCGGATGATCCATGCCCGGTCGCGGCGCGCCGACGGGCCGTTCGTCGTCCTGAATTGTGCGACCTTGGCGCCCGCCCGGTTCGAGGAGGAGTTGTTCGGCACGGAGGCCGGGGCCGACCCGGCCGGCCAACCGCGCCGCGCCGGGGTGCTCGAACGCGCGCACGGCGGCACCCTGCTGCTCGACGAGGTCTCCGACATGCCGCTCGAGACCCAGGGCAAGATCGTCCGCGCGTTACAGGACCAGACTTTCGAGCGGCTCGGCGGCTCGCTCCGCGTGAAGGTGGACGTGCGGGTGCTCGCCACGACCAACAAGGACCTGCACGCGGCCATTGGCGCCGGCCGGTTCCGGGAGGACCTCTACTACCGGCTCGCCGTCGTGCCGCTGAAAATGCCGAGCCTGAAGGAACGGCGGGAGGATGTGCCCGCGCTTGCGCAGTACTTCATCCATCGCTCGGCCGAGACCTCCGGCATGCCGGCGCGCGAGCTGTCGGCCGACGCGCTCGCCGCGCTGCAGGCTTACGACTGGCCGGGAAATGTGCGCCAGCTCCGCAATCTGATGGACTGGCTGCTCATCATGGCTCCCGGCGGCGCCGCCGAGCCGATCCGCGCGGACATGCTACCGCCGGAGGTCGGCTCCAACGCGCCGGCGCTGCTCACGATCGATCCGAGTGCCGACATCATGGCGCTGCCCTTGCGCGAGGCGCGGGATCTGTTCGAGACGCAATATCTCCACGCCCAACTCCTCCGCTTCGGCGGTAATATCAGCCGCACCGCTCAGTTCGTCGGCATGGAGCGCAGCGCGTTGCATCGGAAACTGAAGCAGCTTGGCGTGAACTCCGATGAGCGAGTGGGCGGCTGACAAGCTTATGTGCTTCATCGTTCGTCGATAGCTAGGAGCTTCCGCCCGCCATGCGCCGTAACGCCTGATGTCCCGCATCGCTTACGTCAACGGACGTTACGTGCCGCAGCGACACGCCAGCGTAAACGTGGAGGATCGCGGCTACCAGTTCGCCGACGGGGTCTATGAGGTTGTGCAGCTCTACGCTGGGCGTTTCGTCGACGAGAGGCTTCATCTCGACCGGCTCGACCGGTCGTTGGGCGAAATCCGGATACGGCCGCCTATGAGCCGGGCGGCGTTGCAGCAAGTGTTACGCGAGGTGGTGCGCCGGAACCGGGTCCCCGAAGGGATGCTCTACATGCAGGTGACGCGTGGAGTCGCCCGGCGGGAGCACGCGTTTCCAACTCGACCGGTCCCGCCCTCCCTAGTCGTGACGATCCGGCGGGCGCCGCCCTTCCCCGTAGATCCGACTCTCTGGGCCGGGGCTGCGATCACCCACCCTGACCTCCGCTGGGCTCGCTGCGACATCAAAAGCACCGCATTGTTGCCAAACGTTCTTGCCAAACAGGCCGCGCGGGAGGCGGGGGCCTACGAGGCAATCCTGATCGGTGCGGACGGCATGGTTACGGAAGGCGGCTCTACCAACGTATGGATCGTGGACGAGGCGGGCGTGCTGCGCACCCGTCAGCTGGGTCATGCCATCTTGCCGGGCTGTACGCGCGCCGCGCTGATTGGCCTCATGCGCGAGACGGGGGTGCCCTTCGAAGAAGGTGCGTTCAGCGAGCAGGCGTTGCGCCGCGCGCGGGAGGTGTTCCTGACCAGCGCCAGCAGTTTCGTGAAGCCTATTCTGCGCGTCGACAATGCGGTCGTCGGGGATGGAACGCCAGGACCGGTGACGCGTCGGCTGTTCGAGGTGTTCGCGATTTACGTGCGAGCGGCAGGCCACGACTCTTGAAGCGAATGTTCGCCGCAAATCGGGTGCGCGCATATTGCGTCTCTTGAGAGAGAGTCAAATTGGTGCGTCGTGCAGTACATCTCCCACCGTTCTTCTGTACGATTGGGACAACACGCTGGTCGACGCGTGGGCCGGCATCACGGCCGCGATGAATGCGGCGCTCGCCGCTTTCGCCATGCCGCCTTGGACAATCGAGCATACGAAGCAGCGCGCTCGCATTTCCATGCGCGATAGCTTTCCCGTCATGTTCGGTGACGACTGGCATCGCGCGCGTCACGTTTTTCACGCGACGATGCTCGAACAGCATCTTGATCACGTGCGCCCCATGCCGGGCGCCATCGACGCATTGCACGCGGGCGCTCCGTGGCCGCAGGGCGTCGTTTCCAACAAATCCGGCCGCTATTTACGCGCCGAGATCGACCATATCGGCTGGAAGCCGTTTTTCGCCGCGATCGTCGGCGCGGGCGATGCGAAGGCCGACAAACCCGACCCCGCGCCGATCCTTCTCGCGTTGAAGGAACTCGGCGCCGCGCCGGACCGCTCGGTGTGGTATCTCGGCGACACTGCGACCGACATGCAAGCAGCACGTGCTGCTGGGATTACCGGTGTGCTGGTGGGTGACGCCGCGCACGACGGCGGCATTGACCGCGCCGCTCCCGATCTCCACTTCCCCGACGCCCACCAGCTGGCCACCCATCTTCGCGCGCTTGCGTGAGAGGGCTCGGCTGCTAGACTGACCCGGCGCCAGTTGCCGTGCCACGGGGTTGGCGCGAACGCAACGTGCACCACGAGCAAGACAAAGAAGGATACAGCCGTGGCCAACGAGAAATCGCAGAACGTTCAGGACGTGTTCCTGAATCATGTGCGAAAAAACAAGACGCCCGTGACGGTATTTTTGGTCAACGGAGTCAAGCTCCAGGGAATCATCACCTGGTTCGACAATTTCTCCGTCCTGCTTCGTCGCGACGGACATACGCAGCTCGTGTACAAACATGCGATCAGCACCGTAATGCCCGGCGCGCCGATCCAGTTGTTCGACGCGGCCAAAACGGAAAGCACAGCTTCCGCCCGGGAGACCGCACCTGCCGCCAGCGGGTGACGCGACCGGACGCGTCCCGGGTCCGATGGCCCACGGGCCCACGCGAGCGGCGGTTATTCTGCCATGGGAGAGGCCGGATCGGCCGAATGGCGACGCCGCGCCGATCGACCAGACGCGGGCGGCCGAGGCCCGGCTCGCCGAGGCGATCGGCCTCGCTGCCTCGATCGGCCTCGTGGTCGTGCATTCCGCCATCCTGCCGCTCCGCGCGCGCCGTCCCTCTACGTTGCTCGGAGAAGGACAGGTCGCGGCCCAGGGTCAGGCGATCGCCGCCCAGCAGGTTGCCGTTGCCGTTGTCGACGCGACACTCAGTCCGGTGCAGCAGCGCAACCTGGAGCGCGCCTGGTCCTGCAAGGTGATCGACCGCACCGGGCTGATCCTCGACATTTTCGGCGAGCGGGCGGCGACGCGCGAAGGCACGTTACAAGTCGAACTTGCGCATCTCGAGTATCAGCGCAGCCGGCTGGTGCGGTCCTGGACGCATCTCGAGCGTCAGCGCGGCGGCTTCGGTTTCCTCGGTGGTCCGGGCGAGACGCAGATCGAGGCCGACCGCCGCTTGATCGGCGACCGCATCGTGCGGCTCAAGAAGGAACTGGAACAAGTACGCCGCACGCGCGGCCTGCACCGCACTGCGCGCCGGCGGGTGCCGTTCCCGGTGATCGCGCTGGTCGGCTATACCAATGCCGGAAAGTCCACCTTGTTCAACACGCTGACCGGCGCGCATGTGACGGCGCGCGACCAGCTCTTCGCGACACTTGACCCTACTATGCGCGGGCTTCGGCTCCCATCCGGCCGGCGAGCGATCCTGTCCGACACGGTCGGGTTCATCAGCGACCTTCCGACCGAACTGGTCGCCGCCTTCCGGGCAACGCTCGAGGAGGTGGCGGAGGCAGACGTGATCCTGCACGTACGCGACGCGGCGCATCCCGACACCGCCGCGCAACGGGCCGACGTCGTCGCGGTGCTCGAAACCATGGCACGCGAGGGCACACTCGATGCCGGTTGGCCATCGCGCACGATCGAGGTATTGAACAAGGCGGATCTGCTCGGCGGCATCGCCGCAGTACCGGCCCGTCCCGGGGCGGTCGCAGTCTCTGCAATCACGCATGAGGGTATTGCGACGCTGCTCGCTGCGATCGACGCACGCATCGCCGCGGAAATGGAGCTGGCCGACTACGAAATAAGCCCAGCCGATGGCGCCCGGCTTGCCTGGCTTTACCAGCACGGCGAGGTGGTGCAGCGGCAGGACGAAGAATTGGCGATCCGCGTTACCGTTCGCCTGCTGCCCGGCGACCGCGCACGCTTCGAACGAAGGGAGTGAGGCGGGTTTCCGATCTCTCGCAACCTCCTCCCCGCGAGGGGAGGAGGTGTCTGCGAAGAGTAGAGTCTCAGGCCCGGGCGAACCGGCCCTTGTTCTGCAGCGGCTCGAGCGCGTCCTGCGCCGCACGGCTGGCGAGATCCAGCAGCGTGCTGGTTGCCTCGACGGCGTGGTTCACAGCGTCCACATAGATGTCACGCTGAACGCCCGCGAACTCCTCGAGAGACCTGCAACGCAGCAAGTCTTGCGGCTTGCGGGTGGACCGCTCCACCGCCCGGTCGAGAAGATCGAGATAGGCCCGCTGCATCTCCTGCATCCCGCGCCCGAGATGCACATAGCTCTTGACCAGAGCTTGCACGGTCTCCGCCGTGTTTTCCGAGGCCTCGCGATAGAGCTCGATCATCCGCGCCGACGATCCGATCAGGCGGTGACCGCGACCATAGCCCACGTCCGCCAGTCGCGCCTGCATGCCTGCCGCGGCCCGCACGCCCTGCCAAACAGCCTCACGTCCCTGCTCGGCCGCACGCTCGGTCGTGTTGACAGCCAGATCCGTCGTGCGTGCGAGCGAGTCCGCGAAGTTCTCGCTGATCTCACGCGCCTGCCGTGCGGCCTGCTCGGTCGTTTCCTTGGTTTGCTCGGTGATGCGTTCCGCTGCCTCGCGCGCGCGGCCGGAAGCGTCCCTAGCAACTTCGCCCGCCTGGCCAGCCACCGTGCGCGCCTCGGCGCTTGCGCGCTCCGCGGTCGCCCCAGCCTGGTTCACCGCCTCGCGGGCGGCATTCGTTCCCCGCTCCGCGGTTTGGCCACCCTGAGCGATATTCTCCCGTGCTTGCTGGCCTGCCCGCTCGAACGCCTCGCCCGGCCGGGAATCGCGCTCTCCCGTCCCCGCGATATCGCGGACATGCTCAGTCTTTTTGGGATCCGTCGCCATTCCATTCTCCGATTAGGTTAGTATGATCGTCCAGACAACTATCTGGAGTTGTGCATTTGCTCTTCTGCGTGCACTGCACCATTCTAGAGGGGCAATCCCGCAAGTCAACCAAAGTATCGCGTTTCAAATTATGTTGAAATTGTTACTTGTGAGTTCGATTTAATCCCGGCCAGGCAGCGAACCAGGGACAATATTAACGCCGATTTAATGCTGGCGGTCCCGGCTCAGGGCGCCCCTCGCGGCCTGTCGAGAGCAAGACCATATTAGCCGCGCATCGGGCGGACCACCGGGAGCGGAACACCGTGGCTGTAAGCAAGCAGGCGTACCGGGAGGCGATGGCGAGGCTCGGTGCCGCCGTGAACGTGGTGACGACCGACGGCCCGGCCGGACGGAGCGGGTTCACCGCCTCGGCCGTGTGCAGCGTGACGGACGATCCGCCCACCCTGCTCGTCTGCGTGAACCGCACCAACAACTCCCATATCACGATGAAGCGCAACGGCGCGGTGTGCGTGAACGTGCTCACGCACAAGCAGCAGCACCTCTCGCCGGTGTTCGCGGGGATGACAGATTGCGAACTGGAGCAGCGCTTCGATTCCGGTGCCTGGGACACGATCGTGACCGGCGCCCCATCCCTCGTCGGCGCCGCCGTATCCTTCGACTGCCGGGTGATGCAGATCGTCGCGATCGGGACACACGATGTGTTCTTCTGCGCGGTGGAGGCGATCCGTACCGGCTCCCTCCATGAGGGCCTCATCTACTACGGGCGTGCCTATCACCGGGTCTCACGGCCCGTCTGAAGGGGGCGACTCACTGCTTCGCAGTGCGGGCCGCCGCCACGGCTTTCTGCAGTTCGGGCAATTCGACCGCCCCTGGTATGAGGTCCTCGCCGATCACCAGGGCGGGCGTGCCCTGGATGCCGAGTGCGTGGGCGAGCTGGATGTTGGCGTCCAGCCGGTGCTTGATCGCGGGGTCCTCCATATCGCGCTGGAGCTGCGGCCAGTCGAGCCCGAGCCGCTGGGCTTCGCCGCCGATCGATTCCCGGGTGATGTCCGCCCCGCCGCGCATCAGGGCATCGCGCAGCTTTTCATAGCCGCCCTGCCGCTGGGCGGCGAGCAGGGCACGAGAGCCGAGCAGGCTTGCCGGGCCGAGGATGGGCAGATCCTTGTAGACCAGCCGCACGCCGGCATCGCCGCGCAGGAGGTCCGCCATCGTGGGCTCCAGACGCTTGCAGTACGGACAACGAGCGTCGAAGAACTCGACGATGGTCACGTCTCCGGCGGGGTTGCCCGCCACCGGGTCCGCCGGGTCGATCAGGGCCTTCCCGGATGCCGCGATGGCGGCGCGGGATGCCGCCTCTCGTTCGCGGCCTTCATCTGCCTGGAGACTCTCGACGGCTTGGCGCAGGATGCTGGGATCGCGTTTCAGCGCGTCGCGGACGATCTGGACGATCTCGTCGCGCTGCGCCGGCGTGAATTGCTGGGCGAGCGCAGTCCCAGTCGCGCATAGCACGAAAAGGGAGGCGGCGAGGGTTCGTCTCATCACGATCTCCGGGTCGCCCCAGGGGGGCCTGCCTTGCCGGTGTTGGCGAAGGCGGTTATGGCACGATCCCTCGAAAAATGATGCGGGCTCGGGCGGAATCCAGGCCGGCCGCTCGGAACGAAGGACGTGCGGTGGTGCAGGGCAGCGGCTTGGCAGGGACAAGGGGCAGAGGCGGCCCTGACGGGTGCGGAGCCGGCAGCCCGGTTAGAGGCATGAGGCTTGCTTCAGTCGCGCTCGCGCTCGCGCTCGGAGGGTGCAGCACCGTCGGTTCGCTCGGCAGCGATTTTCTCGGCGGCTCGCCGGCCGAGGGGAGTCCGGGGCATGTGAGCGGGTTCCTGGGCGGCGTGGTAGCGGACGAGCCTCGCGCCGCCCTGGCCGCGCGCGAAGTCCTGTCGAGCGGCGGTAACGCGGCCGACGCGGCGGTCGCGCTCGGCTTCGCCCTCTCGGTCACGCTTCCGTCCCGTGCCGGGCTCGGCGGCGGCGGCGCGTGCCTCGCATACAGTCCGGCCCGAGATTCGGTGAACGCCGGCGTGCCCGAGGCGGTGCTGTTCACGCCGCGTGCGCCAGCGAATGTCGCGGGGAACGCCGACCGGCCCGCCGCGGTGCCGATGCTGCCGCGTGGCCTATTCGCGCTGCACGCCCGCTACGGGCGCCGGCCGTTCGAGACCTTGATCGCGCCGGCCGAACAGATGGCCCGTTTCGGGATCCCCGTATCCCGCGCTTTCGTGCGCGATCTCCAGGTGGTCGCCGGGCCGCTGCTCGCGGACCCCAACGCCCGGGCTGTGTTCGCCCAGAACGGCGCGCCGCTCACCGAAGGGGACCGGCTGTTGCAGCCGGACCTCGGGTCGACACTCGCGCAGATTCGCGTATCAGGCGTGGGCGACTTCTACCAAGGCGCGCTTGCCCGGCGCATCCAACAGGCCTCGCCCCTGGCCGGCGGCCCGGTATCCGTCGCCGACCTGCGGGCGTCGCTGCCGGATTTATCGCCCGCGCTCACGATCCGGAACGGCCGCGACAACGTCTCCTTCCTGCCGCCGCCCGCCGATGGTGGGCTGGCCGCCGCGGCCGCCTTCATGGTCCTGCAGAGAGACCCGAACGCCTCCGATGCGGCGCAGGGGCGGGCGCTCGCCGTCGTGGCTCGGTGGCGCGCGGGCGGTGGCGACCCGCAGTCCCTGCTCGCCGCCGACGTGCCGCCCGCGCCCGCGCCGGCGCTCCCGGCCTCCACCACGTTCCTTACCCTGGACCGGGAGGGCAACGCGGTGGCTTGTGCGCTCACGATGGACAATTTGTTCGGGACGGGCCGTGTCGTCCCCGGCATGGGGTTCCTGCTCGCCGCCTCGCCCGCGGTCGCGCCGGTGCCGCTCCTCGCCGCGGCGATCGCCTGGAACCAGAACATCCACGCTTTCCGCGCGGAGACCGGCGGCTCCGGCCAGGAGGGCGCGGGGCTCGCGGCGGCGCAGGCGATGATGAACACGCTCCGCGGCGACCAGCCGATGCCGGTCCCGGTGCCCGAGCCAGGGCGGGCGAATGTGATCGCTTGCAGCCGCTATCTTCCGGGTAGCGAACGCTCCTGCGGCTGGGCCACTGATCCGCGTGGGTTCGGCCTCGCCCTCGGATCGACCGAGTGAAGTCTTAAGGTCGGACGCGGGGCGTCGGCGCCCCCCTTCATCGTCATGGACGTGATCGCCGAGGCCAATGCGCGGCAGATCGCGCTACCGCCGGGCGCGCCGCGCGTGATCCGCATGGAGGTGGGCCAGCCGGGGACCGGCGCGCCCGCCGGCGCGGTCGCTGCCGCTGAGAGGGCGCTGCGGTCGGGTGATCCGATGGGCTACACCGAGGCGTTCGGGCGGCCGAGCCTGCGGGAGCGGATCGCGGCGCATTACCGGGACTGGTACGGGCTCGATCTCGCGCCCGCCCGCGTCGCCGTCACGGTCGGCGCTTCCGGCGCATTCCCGCTCGCCTTCCTCGCCGCCTTCGATCCGGGGATCGGGTGGCGCTCGCCGCCCCGTTCTATCCGCCGTACGTCAACATTCTAACGGCGCTCGGCATGGAGCCGATCATTCTGGAGGCCGGGCCGGAGACGCGGTTTCAGCCCTCGGTCGCGATGCTGGATCGGCTGGACCCCCGGCCGGATGGGCTGATCGTCGCCAGTCCCTGTAATCCGGTCGGCACGATGCTGCACCCGGACGAGCTCGCCGCCATTGCTGGCTGGTGCGATCGGGAAGGCGTGCGGCTCATTAGCGACGAAATCTATCACGGCCTGAACTACGATAGCCCGCTCGCCACCGCCGCCGCGCTTAGCGCGAACGCCGTCGTGGTGAACAGCTTCTCCAAGTATTTCAGCATGACGGGCTGGCGCATCGGCTGGCTCGTGCTGCCCGATGATCTCGTGCGGCCGGTCGAGCGGTTGGCGCAAAACTTGTTCATCAGCGCGCCGCACATCGCGCAGATCGCCGCCGAGGCTGCGTTCGATTGTCACGACGAACTGCAAGCCAATGTCGCGCGCTACCGCCGCTCGCGCGACCACCTGCTGCGCACGCTGCCGGCTGCCGGCTTCACGCGGCTTGAGCCCTGCCGAGGGGGCCTTCTATCTGTTCGCCGACATCGCCGATCGCACGAATGACAGCGCCGCGTTCTGCGCGCGGATGCTCGCCGAGGCAGGGATCGCGGCGACGCCGGGTGTGGATTTCGACCGCACGCGCGGCAATCGGTTCCTGCGCTTCAGCTATTGCGGACCGGAGGCCGACATGCGCGACGCGGCGGAACGGCTGGCGCGCTGGCGGTAGCCCAGCTTCAACTTGCCCGCGCACATCCGTATGCAGCTACGTTAGCTGCCCGCAACGGTTGCGATAGAGTGATGGGCGACAGGTCGGTTCATGCGGGCGGAATAAGCCAGAGTGTTGTCGTTACTGGTGACGGCAACACGGTCTCGCTCGTGTTCGGAACCACTGGGATTGCCCTGTCCTTGCGGCGGCCACAGATCGTCCGGCCCGAACGCCGCAAGCCTGCAATCGCGCGACGAGAAGTTCCCCGAGCGGGTGATCCTAATGCCCGACTCCGGCAAGCTGCCGTTTATCGGTCGCGAGGACCTGCTGGCCGAGCTTCGGGCATGGCTCGCGCACGAAACGGACATCTCCGTCCACGCCCTCACCGCGGCCGCCGGGACCGGAAAGACCCGGCTTGCGATCGCACTCTGCGGCGAGATGGACGGCGAGCGCACGGCCAAGGGCGAATGGATCGCGGGGTTTCTCTCGGCCGACGACCTGCCGGCCATCGTTGAGGTATCCGCGACCCACCGCTTCGACTGGGAGCGGAACACGCTTCTCGTCATCGACTACGCGGCGCGGCGTTACGGGGCTCTTGCTCGCTGGCTGGACCGGCTGGCCGCGACGCAGCTCGAACAAGCCAAGCTCCGCATTCTTCTGCTGGAGCGCGAAGCCCCGAGGGATTTCGGGTGGTGGCACGAACTGACCTCGCCCGGCGAGCAGAGCAAGCATGATCGCAGCGAGTTATTCCATACGGCTCGTCCGCAAGCTTTGCCCGACCTTGCGGATTTGGAGGAACGACGCAGGCTTATGTCGGCCGCGCTTGCGGCTGCCCGCGCCCTGCGGCCCCAAGCGGCACTCGGCCCGGACATCCCCGCCAAGGGCGAAAACCCGCATTTCGACAGCCGGCTTTCGGCTGCTCAGTTTGGCAACCCACTCTCGGTCGTCATGGCCGGAGTGATCGCGCTCGAACGCGGGCCGGAAGGCGGGCTCGCTGTCCGCCGACTGGATGCCGCGCGATATTTCGGCGAGCGTGAGCTGGATCGTTTCGAGGAGATGGCAAAAGGCTCCGGGGGCGACGGCGATGCGATGCGTCATCTGGTCGTCTTCAACGGTCTCGCCGGCGGCTTGCCGGTAGCCGGTTTGCGGGAGGCGGTGGACGCCGAACTTGAGGCGGCTCGACGATCGGCCAAGCTCGACCCGCTCCTGGACCTACTCGAACAGGAACTGCCGCCCCGGGCCGAGGATACGGCGACGGCAGAGCCGCATCTTCGCACCATCCAGCCGGACCTGATCGGCGAGGCGGCGACTGTCGAGCACTTCTCCGGCCGAGCGACACGGCAAGCCGAGGCGCCGGTTGTCGTTCGCCGCGCGTACGCCCTCGGTCGGGATCGAGCGGCGCGGGCGCTGTTTCGGCTGGTCCAGGATTTCGGCTTCGCGGCCGAGGACCCCGCCGCCACGCAGGAGGAGAGGAAGACCGGTAAGAGGGTGCTCGGCTGGTTCCAGACGCTTGCGAGGGACATGACCGATCCTTCGGACTTGATCCCTCTCGTCGCCGCATTGCCCCTGGAGACGCTCATCCTTCGAGAGCAGGCAGCCGAGCTGACTGATCGGTTGGCGCAGTTGTTTCTTTGCTAAACTAGAGAGTGGCAGCGATCCTGGGACCCTTCAAGAGCCGCGTGGTCGCTCAGCGCTCTCGCCAACAGGCTGAGCGCTCTCGGCCGTCGGGAGGCGGCGCTGGCGGCGGCGGAGGAGGCGCGGCTCTACCGCGCGCTGGCCGAGACGCGGCCGGACGCCTTCACCCCCGACCTGGCCATGTCGCTCAACAACCTCGCCCCAGCTGAGCGCTCTCGGCCGTCGGGAGGCGGCGCTGGCGGCGGCGGAGGAGGCGGTGCGGCTCTACCGCGCCCTGGCCGAGACGCGGCCGGACGCCTTCACCCCCGACCTGGCCATGTCGCTCAACAACCTCGCCAACAGGCTGAGCGCTCTCGGCCGTCGGGAGGCGGCGCTGGCGGCGGCGGAGGAGGCGGTGCGGCTCTACCGCGCTCTGGCCGAGACGCGGCCGGACGCCTTCACCCCCGACCTGGCCATGTCGCTCAACAACCTCGCCAACATGCTGAGCGATCTCGGCCGGCGGGAGGCGGCGCTGGCGGCGGAGGAGGCGGTGCGGCTCCGCCGCGCCCTGGCCGAGACGCGGCCGGACGCCTTCACCCCCGACCTGGCCATGTCGCTCAACAACCTCGCCAACATGCTGAGCGATCTCGGCCGTCGGGAGGCGGCGCTGGCCGCGGCGGAGGAGGCGGTGCGGCTCCGTCGCGCCCTGGCCGAGACGCGGCCGGACGCCTTCACCCCCAACCTCGCCGGGTCGCTCAACAACCTCGCCAACGATGCTGAGCGCTCTCGGCCGTCGGGAGGCGGCGCTGGCGGCGGCGGAGGAGGCGGTGCGGCTCCGTCGCGCCCTGGCCGAGACGCGGCCGGACGCCTTCACGTCTGGAATTCGCTCGCTCGCTCTGGGTGGCGGGTGATCTCTATGCGGAGACAGGAGATTACGACGAGGAATGGCGGCGTTGCGAGAGGGCATCGTTGCTCTAACTCCGGCCTTCGTGGCGCTGCCGCTTGCGTTCCGGGACGTGATGGTCGGAATTTGCGGGAGTTATACTTCGTTGTGCGAGACGATCGGGCGCGAGCCGGAAGAGGCGCTGCTCGCGCCTGTCGCCGCGGCGCTTGCCGAGGTGAAGCCCAGGGGAGAGTACACAATGAGCAACGGCGACAATCGATCCGTTACGGCAGGCGGCAATATCACGGGCAGCAGTGTCGTTACCGGGGACAACAACACGGTCTCGACGAGGACGACTCAACACACCCCGGCGCCGGAGACGGTCGACGTGAAGGCGGAGTTAGCTGCGATCCGGGATCTGCTCGCCAAGCTGAACGTGCCCGAACGCGGCAAGCTCGACCGTGCCTTGGAGGATGTCAGCGAGGAAGCCGCGAAGCCCAAGCCCGACAAGGAGGAGGTCGCGGGCTCGCTCGGACGGGTCGTCAAATACGCCAAGGCGGCTGATGATTTCGGCGAGCATGCCGCCAAAATCGCAGCCGCGCCTCGTCGCCCTCGGCTCCTGGCTCGGAACGCACGGGCACGCTCTCCTCGCAACGCTAGGCGTGGCGGTTTGAGCGGCTCGGTCCTTTAGCCCCACCTCCCTTCCGGGAACGGCCCGGCCCGCTGGAGCGTATTGCCGGTTGGCGAGACAGGGCGGAACATGGGCCTCGGGTCCTGGCTTAACGTTGCAGGGGTGCTCCTCAGCGCAGGCGTCGCGCTTGATGGCTGCGCAAGTCCGCACGCTCATCGGCAAGCGACCGCCGAGCCGCGCCCCCCCTATCACGGCAAGCTCAACCCACTTCCGCGCGTTGCCACCCGCAAGGGCGAGCAGAACACGTGCGAGTCAGCCGATCCCCGCTCCTGGTCAGAGGCGCGAAAAGACGAGTTGTTCCGGCGCTTCGACGAGTGGGAAGAGCGCGGACCGGGACAGATCGCCAATATGCAGCTCGCGGATAATCGTCCCGTCTTCGCCGCTCGGCGTGTCACCCGTCATCCCAATGAACTCGCACTCGGCCAATCCGTCTCTCGTGCAGGATTCGGCGCAGTCGGTGCCGGACGGGGCCGCGATGTTCCCGGCCGAATCGCACCGCCGCGCCCTCGATCTGGTCGCGGGCGCGATCCTAGAGCGGGTCCCGTTCATCGCGATGACCGGGAACAAAGGCGTCGGCAAGACGACCGTGCTGGAGGCGGCGATCGCCAGGCTGGCCGAGCAGCCGGTGCGGTTCATCCGGGTCGGCAATCCGCTGGCGACGCCCCTGACGCTCGGCAGAATGCTCATCCAGATCGCGAATAGCGGGCACGGAGATCCCGACGAAAACGACGAGAAACGCGCCCTCATCGCGCTCCGAGCACGGCAGGGCAGCGAAGAGCAAGTGGTGCTTGTCGTCGAAGAAGCCGACACGCTGCGACCGCAGGCGCTCTCGTTTCTCCAACTGCTGACCCGGATTTCCGAGCCGGATTCGCCGCTCTTGCAGATGCTGTTCGTGGGCCGCCCCAGCTTCTGGGGCCTGCTGGAACCGGCGGAATTTCGGGAGTTGCGGGAGCGGATTACGGTCCGCGCCGCGGTCGAGCCTTTCTCCCCCGAGGAAGCCAAAAGCTACATTGTGTACCGCCTTGAGCGCGAGGATCCCGCGGGCTCGCGCGCTTTGAGCGATCGCGCGATCGCGGATGTGGTTCGGGACGGCGGAGGCATCCCGTTGCGGATCAACGCGCTTCTCGATCGCGCTCGCCAGCCCGCGGATGCTCTCGGGACGGAATTCGGCAGGGTGGGCCTCGCCCTGACTGGAGCGGAGAAACCATCGATCACGGTCCGCGAGGCTGCCCCCGGAGGGGAAAGCGTCGCGAAGGGCGGCCTTGCCACGTCTCCGGGCGAGGTCGCGGCGCCGCAGCCGGAGCAGCAGCCGTTACCGCCGCCTCCGCAGCTCGCGGCCCCGTCGGCCTCGACCGGCTTCGGAACCAGACGATTTGGGCTGAGTGTGGGTGTCCTCGTCAGCCTCGGGGGCGTGCTTGTGGCGGCCGCAGTCGCCAGTACCCTTTCTACCGGATATTTCCCTGGTCTCTCGCGAGCTCCAGACCCCACGTGGGCGCGGCCGGACAAGCGGCGAACCAACCAGAGGCAGGCCCGCCGCAGTCCAGCCCGGTCACGACAGGCGCGCCTCTCGAGGCGGGCGCGAGGCCGACGCCACCAGCCCAAGGCGAGCCCCAACCGGACGCCCTCGCGTCGGCAAATCCGAGCTCCGGCACGGGACGCCGCCCGGCAACCGCGCCCGCCGAGACGCTCGGAAGCCAGCGTTTGCGGCGTGACTTCGATGCCTTTCTCGACCGCTCGGGCGGGGACCTCGCTTTGCTGACCGACGCACAGCGGCAGGCGTTATTCGAGCAGTATGCGGCACGTCATCCCCGGCCCGCCGGGGCGGCCCCTGTGCCACCCGGCTCGCAGTCCCAAGCCTCGGCCGAGGTGGGCAATCCGGCCTCGCCCGGCCATCGGGTGGTGATCCACTTCCTCGCGCATTCCAGAACAGCGGAGTCGGAGGCCAACTGGCTGGCGGCGTCCCTGCCGCCGAATTTGGGGTCCGCCACGACCCGCCCCGTGACGGATGTCCCGCGGATCGCAACGCTCCGCTACTTCTGGGTGGAGGATAAGGACGCGGCGCAAGCGCTGGCGCACAATCTCGGCGGCCCGGAGGTGACCTGGACAGTGCGGGATTTCACCTCCTTCCGCCCCAAGCCGTCGCCCGGAACGATCGAGGTGTGGCTTCCGCCGCCCTGATCCGTGCCGCCTCAAGTTCCGGAGCGGCCGCGCGTCAGGACCCGCTGAACCAGTTGTAGCCCTGGTCTTCCCAGTAGCCGCCGGGGTAGTCGTTCGTGACATAAAGGGCGGCGATGTATTTCGGGTTTTTGAAGCCGAGCTTGGTCGGCACCCGCAGCTTCAGAGGCGAGCCGTATTTCGGCGGCAGCGGTGCGTTGACCGTAATCCAGGGCGAGAATCGTCTGCGGATGCAACGCAGTCGCCATGTCTATGCTGGAGTAGTAGCCGTCAAAACACCGGAACCCGACATAACGCGCGCGCGTGTCCGCACCCACGCGCTCGAGAAAGGTGCGGAACGGGACGCCCCGCCACTGGCCGATGGCGCTCCAGCCTTCGACACAGACATGGCGGGTGATTTGGCTTGCCTGCGGCAGGGCGCGAAGCTGATCGAGCGACCACGGGCGCTTGTCGGCGACGAGCCCGGATAGCTCCAACCGCCACGCGGCCGTGTCCACCGTCCGCACCCTCGACTCGTCGTAATAGGCGTTGAACGGAAACGGCTTCGTGATCGCGCTCTCGGGATAAGTGGGAGCCAGTCGGTTCGGGCTGAAAAGGGCGGCCTGTACCCTATCGTTCCAGCGCGACATCGCCCAGAGCACGCGGTCAACGGCATCGCCGTCGCCGAGGTTGCACCCGCTGAGCAGGGTCAGCGCGCCGAGCGAGAGCCCTTGCCGCAGCATCAGACGACGCTCCAGGCGCGCGAGACCGGGTGCGTGATCCTTGCGTCGTGGCCTGATTGTCTCGGGTTTGATCCCGCTCGAGAACGTGCTCATGTCGCGTGCCTCCGTCTCGTGTGCATGACCTCGCGCGAGCGTCGCCCCGGAGATCATCGAGAGCAGCGTCCTCGGCACGAGAACGACCAGAATCAGATGGATGCCAATGAAACCGACGATGCCGGCCATCGCCAGAAAATGCACGAACCGCGCCGTGTCGTAGCCTCCGAGCAACGCGGTCACCGGCGAGAACTGCACCGGCTTCCAGATCGCGAGTCCGGACAGGACGGCCGCGGCCCCGAGCAGGAGCACGATGATGTAAAGCAGCTTCTGGACGGCGTTATACGCATCCGACCGGTGCTCGAGGCGGAACCTCAGCGCATCGAGTAAATCCTGCCAGATCTGGCGCGGCGCAATGGGCAGCAGAGTCCTCCGGAAGTAGCCGGAGAGGAAGCCATACCCGAGATAGATGAGCCCGTTGGCGACCAGGAGCCACATGGCCGCGAAATGCCACGCGATCGCGCCCGCGAGCCATCCGCCGAGCGTGGCCCAGGGCGGGAAGGTGAACCCGAACAGCGGCGACGCATCGTAAATGCGCCAGCCGCTCAGAATCATGCAGATCATCGCAAAAGCGTTCACCCAATGCGTAATTCGCACGACCAGAGGGCGAGCGGCGCGGGTCCGGTTCTTGGCCATCGGCAGTCTCCGCATTTGAGTTCGCAGCCACGACGGCGCAGGCGGAAGGTGAGCCGCCGTGAAGCCGGGCGGAAATGCCGACGCGTTATGATTTCGATGCGCGCGGCCTTCGCAGGGCGGCGGCTCGGCTCAGAGGCCGGTGAGGGCGGCGAGGATGTCGTCGGGCTCGGCCCGGCGCGTGAAATCCACATCCAGGAAGGCCCAGCGCACGATGCCGCGCCGGTCCAGGACGAAGGTGGCCGGCACGGGCAGGAACCACCCCGCATGCCCCTGGCGCTCGGCTAGGTCGACGCCGCGGCTCAGCAGCAAGCGCCGGTAGGGCTCGGGCGCGCGGAACACGACGCCGCACGCCATGCCGAGCCCCTGGTCCACGTCGGCGAGGATTTCGTAATGCGCGTCATGGCGTGCCTTCGCCTCGGCGGCCCGCCCGCCCGTCTCGGGCGTGATCGCGGCGAGGCTCGCCCCGGCAGCGGCGATCTGCGGCAGTGCCTCTTCCAGCGCCGCGAGCTGGATCGCGCAATACGGGCACCAGGTGCCCCGGAAGAAGGTGGCGACGACCGGTCCGCGCGCCAGGAGATCGTGCCGCGCTACCAGCCGCCCTTCGGCGTTCGGCAGCAGGAAATCGGGGAAGGCGTCGCCCACGCGCAACGCATGTTCCAGGAAAGGCGTGCGCCGCAGCTCGGCGAGCATGGCCTGATAGGCGGCATGCACATCGGCCATGTTCGCGCGCACGCTGCGCGCCGCGTCGAGCCGCTCCATCAAGGTCGTCACGCTGATACTCCTCGAACAGCGCAAAGTAGCAGCCGGCCGGACGTCCCGTCGAAAGCCGGCCGGGCATAGGTTCGATGCTTGCCGGGCATCTACGCGGCCCCGCCCTCGGCCCAGTCCCGCGCCCGGGCGAGCTTGATGAAGGCGTCCACCGCGCCCGCGGCCGGACGGCCCGCGACCGCCGCCAGCATGATGCGATGCCGCGCCGCCGCTTCCGGTTCGGCGAGCAGCGGCCGGCGGATCACGCCTGCCATGGGGAGTTGGCGCCCCGGCGCGAGAGCTATGCCGAGACCGGCGCCGACCAGGTGCGCGATGCTGTCCTCGCTCGACGTCCGGTGTCGCAGCCGCGGCTCGACGGCCGCCTCGGCGCTCAGGCGGTGGAGGGCGCGGCGCAGGGCGCAGCCCTCCTCCATCCGGACCAACATCACTTCGCCGTCGAGCGCAGCGATGGGAACGGCGTCCAGCGCCGCGAAGCGGTGCGCCGGGGGCGCGAGAACCATTAGGCCATCCTCGAAAAGGGGCCAGCGATTTAAGCGCTCGATCTCGATCTCCGTCTCCGGCAGCAACGCGACATCAAGCTCGCCGTGCAGCAGCATCTCGCTCAATCGGGCGCTCGCGCCTTGCGTGAGCGTCAGCTCGAGCGATGCGAAGCGGGCGGCGATTTCCTTGAGCACCGGGACGAGCACGACCGTCGGGACCAGCGTGCAGAGCCCGACCCGCAGCGGCGCCGCGTCTTGCCTGCGCAGGCTCGCAGCCTTCGCGCGGGCCTCCTCCGAGGCGGCATAGCTCCGTTCCAGCAGGGGCAGCATCGCGCGACCCAGCTCGGTGAGCTGGGTTAGGTTACGCTCGCGCAGAAGGAGCGGGCCGCCCAGTTCGTCCTCGAGTCGCTGGATGGCGCGGGTGAGCGCCGGCTGCGTGACGTTGCACTGCTCCGCCGCCCGCGTGAAGTTCAGCGAGCGGGTCAGGGCCAGGAAATATCGAATCTGGACCAGGTCCACGCTGGTCTCCGCAGTGCCGTGCCGGAGCGTGCCATTCCGCGGCTACCGTCGCCACCAACCTCGTTTCTTGGTCGGGACCGGCTCCCCCTCGCTTCCTATGACGATGGGCTTGATAACGGGCTCGGGCGCGACCTCGGTGGGAGTGGGGGCGGCTTCCGCCATCTCGATCGACTCCACGAGACCAACCGTCTCGGCAACTTTGCTTTCCGTGGGCTCGACCGTGGCTTCGTGTTGATTTGCCGCGCTGTCGTCTGCCGTCGGTTGCGGCAAGTTGGCAGGCTCGGCCAGCGCCAGGGCGGCCTCCGGTGAGGATGCCACCGGTTCCGGCTCCGCCGGGGAAGCGACCGGGTCCGGTTCGGCGGGCGTTGCGGCCGGTTCCGGTTCCGGTTCCGCTGTCTGGGCGGGCGCCGCCGGCTCGCTCGTCTCGCGCAGCGGTGTCGAGAATTCCGATTGCTCTTCGGCCCGCTCCATGACCTCGAAGATGTCGAAGGCCTGGCCGCCGAACGGATTGGCCGGTGTCGGACCCTGGTAGACGGGCGGGAGATCGGGTTGATCGGCACCCGGTTCGGCAACGGCGGACAATGCCTGGTCGGCACCCTCGCGACGGCGGCGGCGACCGCCCCGGCGTCCGCGGCGGCGGCCTCGGCCCGCACCCTCCTCGTCGCCCGTGGCCTCGCCCTCTTCGGCGGTCTCGGACGCCCCCTCGGCTTGCTCCTCGTCACCCGTCTCTTCGGCATCGGCGACTTCGGCTTCGGTGCCGGCTCCGGTCTGCGCCGCGACGGGCTCAGGCTGTGGCACCGCTTCATCGCGCCGGCCACCCCGCCGCCGCCGCCGCCGCCGCCGCCGGCGGCGCTCCGCGTCCTCGGCGCCCTCGGCCGAAGGCTCAGCAGCCTCGGCCTCCTCCTCGTCGCTCTCGTCCTCCTCGTCGTCCTCCTCGATCTCCTGGGGTTCCGCCTCCGCGGGCGGCGGAGATGGAGCTATGTCGGGCGTGATCGCCGCGGGGGCTTCGCCCGCCACCTGCGGGCGCACGCGGTCGATGCGGAACTCGGGCGCCATGAGCGAGTTGTCGCCTTGGAAGATGACGTGCATGGCGTAGCGCAGTTCGATCTCGCGCAGCCGCTCGCGCTTATGATTGAGGATGTACATCGCGATCGGCGCGGCGACGTGCACCACTATCTCCGCCGCGCGCCGTTTCGCGCCTTCCTCGTCGATGTGGCGCAAGACGTGGATCGCCGCGCTTTCGGTGCTGCGCACGTGGCCGGTGCCGCCGCAATGCGGGCAGACGATCAAGCTCGTCTCCGCCAGGCTTGGTCGCAGCCGCTGTCGGCTCATTTCGAGCAAGCCGAAATGGCTGATGTGCCCGACCTGGATGCGCGCCCGGTCGTTCTTCAGTGCCTCCTTGAGCCGCCGCTCCACCATCGCGTTGTGTTTGCGGCTCTCCATGTCGATGAAGTCGATCACGATGAGCCCGGCGAGGTCCCGCAATCTGAGCTGTCGCGCCACCTCGTCCGCCGCTTCGAGGTTGGTGCGGAGCGCGGTCTCCTCGATGTTGCGCTCGCGCGTGGAGCGGCCGGAATTAACGTCGATCGCGACCAGCGCCTCGGTCTGATTGATGACGAGGTAGCCCCCGGACCGGAGCTGCACCGTCGGCACCAGCATGGCGTCGAGCTGCGCGTCCACCTGATTCTTGGCGAACAGCGGCATTCCCCCATCGCGCCAGATCTGCACCTTTTTGGCGTGGCTCGGCATAAGCATGCGCATGAAGTCGCGCGCCGCTTTCCAACCCTCTTCGCCATCGACCAGCACCTCGTCGATGTCGCGCGAGTAGACGTCGCGAATCGCGCGCTTGATTAGGCTCGCTTCCTCGTAGATGAGCGCGGGGGCGACGGAGCGAAGCGTGTGCTCGCGGATGTCGTCCCAGAGCCGCATCAGATATTCGCAATCGCGCTTGATCTCGGGCTTCGGCCGGTTCGCACCCGCCGTGCGTACGATCAGTCCCATCCCTTTCGGGATGTCCAGCTCCGCCATGATCTCCTTCAGCCGCCGACGGTCGGCGGCCGAGGTGATCTTCCGCGAAATGCCGCCGCCGCGCGGCGAGTTCGGCATCAACACGCAGTAACGTCCGGCGAGCGACAGATACGTGGTGAGCGCCGCGCCCTTCGTGCCCCGCTCCTCCTTCACCACTTGCACCAGCAGGATTTGGCGCCGGCGGATCACCTCCTGGATGCGGTAGTTCCGTAGGAAACGGGGTGGGATGCGCCGGTCCTGCGCCTCGTCCGCGCCGTCCGCATCCCCGCCGACGATCTCGGGCGGAGGCAGCGGGGCCGGCTGCTCAGTAAGCAGTTCCGCGTTCTCGGCGGCCTCGGCCGCGCGTTCCGAGGCGGTGGACTCCGGCTCTCGGAACTCGGTTTCAGCGGGGAGAAGGTCATCGGCCGGCGCCGCCGCGGTCTCTCCCGGAGCGGACGTGAACGGATCGCTGGGCTCGGCGGTGGTCGGGTGGTCTTCGTCCGGTTCGCCTGACGCCGATTGCGGCTCCGAGGCTTCCGGCTCCGGCTCCGACTCCGGCTCGGGCGACTCCGCCGGCTCGCGTTCCGGCGCCTCGGTTTCCGCAAGTCCGTGTAATACCGGCTCCGCGGCGAATTCGAGCGATGCGGCTGCGGGCGTGACGGCGAGCACCGCAATCCCTTCTTCGCCTGGCTGTGGCTCCGGCGCTTCGGCGGGCGTTGCGGGCGTGTCCGGATCCGCGAAAGGTGCCCTGATCGTCTCGTGCTCGATGGTCGCGGGCTGCGCCGTCAGAGACTGGAGTTGCTCGGGGTCTCCCGCCGACGCCTCCGCCTCGGCCGCGTCGCGGGCGGCTTCGGCCTCGGCGGCGCGATCTTCCGCCTCCTCCTCCCGGCGTGCCTCTTCTTCCTGCATGTCGAGCAGACGCTGCCGGTCGGCGACGGGGATTTGATAGTAGTCGGGGTGGATCTCACCGAAAGCGAGAAAGCCGTGCCGGTTGCCGCCGTATTCGACGAAGGCGGCCTGCAAACTGGGCTCTACCCGGACGACCTTGGCGAGATAGATGTTTCCCTTGAGTTGCCGTTTCGTCGAGGTCTCGACGTCGAAGTCTTCGAGGCGATTACCGTCCAGGACCACCACACGGGTTTCTTCCCCGTGCGTGGCGTCGATCAGCATACGTTTGGCCATTTAGTCGTGAACTCCGCTGGAACGCCCGGTCCTGCGCGGCTGTCCTCGAATGGATCGGCGCCGGCGGCGGGCGGAATAGGCGTGAAAAATTGGGCTGATCGATCCGCCCAGGGAAGGACGCCGGTGCGCCGCCGATGCTGGTGCGAACCGTCAAGGAAAGGTCCGCTCGGGATCGCATCGCGGCCATCATTGGTCCCTGTTCGGACTAGGCATTCCGCAAGCGGAACGCAGCCCGGTTGAAACGTTCATCCAGCCGGGACCGTGCCCTTGACCCGTCTTAAAGGATCGCTGGCAGGGCCGGCCCCTGCGCGCAGAGCGCGGCGGCACGGCAGCGATGCGGCGAGCGGACGCGGACCCACTTGGCGGCATCTCCCGGGGGTGTCTCCACGGGCAGGCGCCAGGCCGGCCGCATTCGCCCGAGCGGGCGAGGAACAGCGGATCGCCGCATTCCTCGGTCGCACCACCGGGACTTCGCGACCATGAAGCAAACCCGCCCTTGTCGCAAGCGGCCGCAAGCTACTCGCCCGCAGCATTGCTGGCTATCTCAAAAATCGACATGAACCAGCCTTAATCAAGAGGAAGAGTGCAGGCGTGCATCTTTCCTGTTAAGAGAATTGCCCATGTCGTCGTTTCTCCCACTCACGCGTCGCCTGCTGTTGGGACACGGTGCGGCCGGTACGGTCCTCTTACCTGCGTGGTTTCAGGCCCGCGCCGCTCAAGCCGGGTCGCCGCAGGCCCCGACGGTTTCCCGCTCGCCGGTCCGCCCGCGCTCGGTTCCGGCCCCCGCCCTCCCGCTCGTCATGCTGGACCCGGGTCACGGCGGAAAGGATCCGGGGGCGATCGGCTATTCCGGGACCTACGAGAAGCATGTGGCGCTCGCGACCGCCCAGGAACTCAAGCGCCAGCTCGAAGCCACAGGCCGCTATCGGGTCGCCATGACCCGTAGCAGCGACGTGTTCATCCCGCTCGACGGTCGGGTCGCCCACGCCCAGGGCCGCGGAGCCTCGCTGTTCGTCTCCATGCACGCTGACGCACTGAGCGATCACGCGGTCCGAGGGGCGAGCGTCTACACCCTGGCGACAACCGCGTCCGACGCACAGACAGCAGCGTTGGCGCGCCGCGAGAACAGTGCGGACCGCTTCGCTGGCCCGCAATTCCGCGGTACCACCCCGGAGGTCGCGCAGATCCTGGCGAGCCTCGTTCGGCAGGAGACTCGGCTTGCATCCGCCCGCATGGCGCGGAGCGTGGTCGGCGCAGTTGGACCAGGACCTGCCGATGCTGCCCAACCCGGCGCGACATGCGGGATTCGTGGTGCTGAAGGCTGCCGACATCCCGAGTGTGCTGGTCGAAATGGGGTTCATGTCCAATCCGCAGGACGAAGCGGCCTTACGTCGCCCGGCCCACCGCGCGCGCGTGGCGACCGCCATGAAGCGGGCGGTCGAGGCCTACTTCGCCGCTGCCGACCACGTCACAAGGATGGCTGGTTAGCGTTTCGGCGCTGGCTATCCGGCGAAGAGAGTATAAACGGAGGCCATGACCCGTCCTCTGACAGCGGGCGACCGCCTGACGCCGACGCCCGGGGCTGATCATGCGCAGCGCGAGGTGCCCCGATCGGGGGCCGAGCCGCCGCGCAAGCGACGCTTCTCGCCGCTTCGCTGGGCCGCTCGCGCACTCGCGGCCGCCCTCGGCCTCGTCGTCGTTGCCGCTCTGCTCGCGGGCCTGGTCGGGTATGGCGCGTATCGCCATTTCGCCGCGGATCTGCCGGACGTGGCGGGACTGCGCAGCTACGCACCGCGCGTGATGAGCCGCGTCTTTGCCGGGGACGCCAGGCTCATATCCGAATTGGCGACCGAGCGGCGGATCTTCGTCCCGTACGCCGCGATTCCCGACCTGGTGAAGCAAGCCTTCATCTCCGCGGAGGACCAGAATTTCTGGATTCACCGCGGCGTCGATCCGCTTGCCATAGCCCGCGCCGCTTTCACCGATCTCAACCAGATAGGCCGGGGCAAACGTCCGGTCGGGGCGTCGACGATCACCCAGCAGGTGGCGAAGAACATGCTGCTGGACAGCCAGCTCTCGTTCGCCCGCAAAGCCAAGGAGGCGATCCTCGCGATGCGCATCGAGGAGTCGCTCAGCAAAGAGCGGATTCTCGAGCTGTACTTGAACGAGATCTATCTGGGGCTGCAATCCTACGGCGTTGCCGCCGCAGCGCAGGCCTATTTCAACAAATCGCTGGACGAGCTGACCATTCCCGAAGCGGCGTTTCTGGCCGCCTTGCCGAAAGCACCGAACAATTACAATCCGTTCCGCTTTCCCGATGCCGCGAAGGCCCGTCGCGACTGGGTGATCGACCGCATGGCGGACGATCACGTCATCACCGCGGCGGAGGCGGCCGCGGCCAAGGCGACCCCCATCCTCCCGGCGCAATTCCATCGCCCCGACCCGGTGCCCGGCGCCGACTGGTTCGCCGAAGAGGTGCGCCGGCGTCTCGTGGATCGCTTCGGTGCGGATACGACGACGCAGGGCGGGCTCATGGTGCGCACGAGCCTCGACCCATCGCTCCAGGCCGCCGCCGATAAAGCTCTGCGCGACGGGTTGATGAGCTACGATCGCAAGCTGGGGGGCTGGCGCGGCCCCGCCGGACGTCTCGACCTCGCCGGGCCGGCGCTGCGCAGCGGATGGGCGACGCAACTCGCTCAGGCGGCAAAGCCGCCAGGAATGCTGCCGGAGTGGCGGCTCGGCGTCGTGCTCGAGGAGACCGACCGGGAGGCACGGATCGGCTGGCTCGAGAGGCCCGAAAACCACCCGCAGGCAGCGCCGCAGCCGCGTACGGGAACGCTGGCCCTGTCCGATCTCGCTTGGGCGCGTCCCATCCGGGACGGCAGGATGGGCGGTTCCCCGCGTCGCATGGCCGATGTCGCCCAGCCCGGCGATCTCGTGATGATCGAGCCGGCTGCCGCCGCGTCCGCACCGGAAAAGAGCCGTGCGGCGCTATCCGAGCGCGTCCACTTGCGCCAGATCCCGGTGATTTAGGGTGCGCTCGTCTCGCTCGAACCGGCCACCGGGCGCGTGCTCGCCATGGTCGGCGGCTGGAGCTTCGAGCAGAGCCAATTCAACCGCGCCACCCAGGCGATCCGCCAGCCCGGCTCAAGTTTCAAGCCGATGGTCTATCTGACCGCGCTGGAACAGGGCATCTCGCCCAGCTACCGCTTCCTCGACGCGCCGCTCGTGATCGGCGACTGGCGGCCGAACAATTACTCGATGAACTTCAACGGCCCGACCTCGCTTCACGTCGCGTTGCAGAAGTCGTTGAACTTGGTCACGCTTCGCGTCGCCCAACGGGTGGGGATGGAGGCTGTCGCGCAGACCGCGATTGCCTTCCACGTGGTGGACAACATGCCGCGCGTCCTGCCCGCCGCGCTGGGTGCCGTGGACACGACCGTGCTGCGCATGGCGGGTGCGTACGCCTCGCTTGCCGAGGGCGGCAAGGAGGTGATTCCGAGCCTGATCGACAGCGTGCAGGACCGGGACGGCCACGTCGTCTGGCGCGACCCGGGGCGGAGCTGTGACGACTGCTCGGAGCCGTCGCAGCCGCCCGCTCTCTCTGACAATCGGAAGGAGATCGCCGACCCGGAAAGTGTGTTCCAGATCGTGACGATGATGGAGAGCGTGGTCCAACACGGGACCGGCTACGAGGCCGGCAAGGGGCTCAACCACCCGATCGCGGGCAAGACCGGCACCACCCAGGACTTCAACGACGCATGGTTCGTCGGCTTCACGGCCGATCTCGTGACGGCCGTGTGGGTCGGCTACGATTTGCCGGCCAGTCTGGGTGAGAACGAAACCGGCGGCACGATCGCGGCGCCGATCTGGCGCAACTACATGAGCTTCGCGTTGAAGGGCCGCCCTGTGCTGAGTTTTCCTCAGCCGCCAGGCGTGACACTCGCGAAATGGGATAGCGGCAGCGGGACCGCGCTGGATGCGTTCAAGGCCGGCCAGATACCCGGCGCCTGGGGAGCGGGCGGCGCGACCGCCTCTGCCGAAAGTAGCGGTGAATCCACCAGCGCGCCCGCGCCGGTCGGCGGGGTCGACAGCAGCATGGGCGGGCTGTATTGACCGGCACCCGCCGCGCGACGAGCTTGATGGACGAAGATGTCAGCCGAATCCGATCTTTTGAATGAACAGATCCAGCAGTCGCTCGCGCTGCTGAGGAGGCATCTTTGACTGGGATGCCGCACAGCACCGCCTCGCGGAACTGAACGCCCGGGCCGAGGAGCCTGGCCTCTGGAACGACGCGGCCGCGGCTCAGAAGGCGATGCGCGAGCGCAATCAGCTCGCCGGTCAGATCGAGGGCGTACGCAAGCTCGAAACCGACGTCGCCGATACGCTCGAGCTGATCGCACTCGCCGAGGCCGAGCGCGATGAGGCGATGGTCGCAGACGGCATCGCGATGCTGCGCGGGCTCGCGGAGGAGGCGAAGCGGCGCGAGATCGAAAGTCTGCTCTCGGGCGAAGCGGACGCGAACGATTGCTACGTTGAGATCAACGCCGGCGCTGGCGGCACTGAAGCGCAAGACTGGGCCGAGATGCTGATGCGCATGTATACGCGCTGGGCCGAGCAGCACGGCTACAAGGTGCAGTTGCTCGAGGAATCGGAGGGCGAGCAGGCCGGCATCAAATCCGTCACGCTGCAGGTTTCGGGACCGAACGCGTATGGCTGGCTCAAGACCGAGGCAGGTGTGCACCGGCTGGTTCGTATCAGCCCATTCGATGCGAACGCGCGACGGCATACCAGTTTCGCGAGCGTCTGGGTTTATCCGGTGGTGGACGATGCCATCGAGATCGAGATCAACGACGCGGACCTGAAGGTGGACACCTTCCGCGCCTCGGGGGCCGGCGGTCAGCACGTGAACAAGACCGAAAGCGCGATCCGCATCACGCATTTGCCGAGCGGGATCGTCGTGGCCTGCCAGACCGACCGCAGCCAGCACCGCAATCGTGCGACCGCGATGGGAATGCTGAAAGCCCGCCTTTACGAACAGGAGCTACAGAAGCGCGAGGCCGCGGCGGCGGAGACCGAGGCGGCCAAGACGGATATCGGCTGGGGGCATCAGATCCGCAGCTACGTGCTCGCGCCCTATCAGCAGGTTAAGGATCTCCGCACTGGAGTTGTGAAAGGCAACCCGGCGGCGGTGCTGGACGGCGATCTGGACGCATTCATGGCCGCCTCCCTCGCGAACAGGGACGGTCTGACCCAGTAGTCAGGAAGCGGGCTTGCGCGGGAGGGAATCGACCAACTCCGCCGTGCGACGGAGCAGCGCCATTCCGACGATACCGATACCGAGCAGACTCAACGTCGCCGGTTCGGGAATTGGGTCGGGAATCGGATCAGGCGCGCTCGCCTGTAGAGCAGCATTCGGTGCTGAAACCGCCGGCGGAGAAAGTGCCGCCTCTGCGGTCAGCGCCACATAGGCGTGGCCGCGTTCTGTCGGATGCAGGCCGTCCCAGAACAGATAGGTGTCTTGCCCAGCCTCGGTTGGCGAGCAGACCGAACCGCCCGAACCGAAATAGGTGCCAGTCCAGCAAGGATCAGTAACGTTCGCAAATCCGAACGCACCAGGATTGCCGATCGCCGAGTCCAGCAAGGAGTACGTATCCACCATGTGAAGGTTCAGAGCATCGGTCGACGCGAGGTTTTCGAGCGAGGATGTAAGCCAGCCATTGAACCACTGGCTCAGAAGCGTGGCTTCCTGTGATGGTCCCGGTCCTTCCCGCAACACCGAGGGTGTCAGGCCGAGATTGGGCACGTTCAGCACCAGGAGGTTTTGTGCCCCACGGCCGGCCAGATTGCTCACGAACGCATCGACATTGGCGACGGCATAAAGCACGGCGGTTGCAGCGGCCGCGGGTGTGAGATTGGGCGTGCTCAGGATATTCAGAAGATCGTTCGCGCCGGCCCACACCGTGTAGAGAGCGCCGGGCTGCGGCACGGGAACTTGGGACACGAACTGCGAGAATTGGGCCGGGAGGTCGCGCGGGCTTAATTGATGGACCGGCGTGCTGCCAGTTTCGGCCAGTCCCCAGGCAAAATCAGTCCCGCCCCGAAGACTTGGGTCAACCGGACCGCTGCCCAGCAGCGCACCGAGGAACTGAACCCAAACCGGACCATTGGAGAACCGGCCGCCCGAATAGGGCGGAGCCGGAACTGCTCCGAGGGTGGATGCGGAGAAATTTCCCGCATCGGAGAGACTATCCCCGAAGGCGTAGATGGCTGGGTAGGGCGACGCACTGGCGAACGGGGTTCCGAGCGCGGCGATGATCGCCACGCAAAGAGCCGTCACGGTTGTTGGAAACCGGATGATGTTCATGGTCAGCTCCCCGCAACGCGGCGAGCCTAACCGGCGGCGAGAGCGGAATCCAGAGGACCGGCGAGGAGCCCGACGGCGGCTCACGCCGCTTCCGTAGCGGCCTTCCGGTCGGCGCGTTTGCGCTCGTGCGGGTCGAGATGGCGTTTACGCAGGCGAATCGCGCTCGGCGTGACCTCGACGAGCTCGTCGTCCTCCACGTAGGCGATCGCCTGCTCCAAACTCATTTTCCGGGGCGGGATCAACAGCATGGCGTCGTCCTTGCCGGCCGCGCGGATATTGGTGAGCTTCTTTTCCTTGATCGGATTGACGTCCAGATCGGTTCCGCGATTGTGCTCCCCGAGGATCATCCCCGCGTACACCTTCTCGCCCGGGCTCACGAAAAGGGCGCCGCGTTCCTGGAGATAAAACAGGGCGTAGTGCACCGCCGCCCCATCGGCGTTGGAGATCAGCGAGCCGCTGCGACGCCCCTCGATCGGACCTCTCCACGCTCCATAACCGGCGAACAACCGGTTCATGATGCCGGTCCCGCGCGTGTCGGTCAGGAACTCGCCGTGATAGCCGATCAGTCCGCGGCTCGGCATGAGGAACGTGAGACGCACCTTGCCGCCGCCGGACGGCCGCATGTCGCGCAACTCGCCCTTGCGCCGGCTGATCTTCTCTACCACCACACCGGAGTAGGGCTCGTCCACATCGACCAGCACCTCCTCCAATGGCTCCTCGCGGTCTCCCGTCTCCGGATTGACGCGGGTCAGCACGCGAGGGCGGCCGATCGTCAGCTCGAATCCTTCGCGTCGCATCGTCTCGATCAGAACACCGAGCTGCAACTCGCCGCGGCCAGCCACCTCGAACGCCTCGAACTCCTGGCTGTCCGTTACTTTTATCGCGACATTGCCCTCGGCCTCGCGGAACAGGCGTTCCCGGATCTGGCGCGATGTGACCTTCTTGCCCTCCCGCCCGCCGAGCGGGCCGTCGTTGATGCGGAAGGTCATCGCCAGGGTGGGCGGGTCGACGGGAATGGCGGGGAGGGGTGCTGACAGTTCCAATGCGCCGATCGTATCGGGCACCGTCGCGTCGGTGAGGCCGGCGACCGCGATGATGTCGCCCGCTTCAGCCTCCTCCACGGGTACGCGATCGAGGCCGCGGAAAGACAGCAGCTTGGTCAAGCGTCCGCTTTCCACGACCGAGCCGTCATTTCGCAGAACTCGCACCGGCATGTTGATGCGAGCCTGTCCCTGCTCCACCCGCCCGGTTAGCACGCGGCCGAGATAGTTGTCGTACTCCAGGATCGTCGCGACCATGGCGAACGGCGCTCCCGCCTTCACCGTGGGCGCAGGCACGTGGCGAAGGACCAGGTCGAACAATGCCGAGAGATCGTTGCGCGGCCCGTCCAGCGCCGTATCCGCCCACCCCTGCCGGCCCGAGGCGTAGAGCATCGGAAAATCGAGCTGCTGATCCGTCGCGCCTAGCGCCGCGAATAAGTCGAAGACCTCGTTGTGCACCTCATCAGGGCGGGCGTCCGCGCGGTCCACTTTGTTGAGCACGACGATCGGATGCAGCCCGCGGGCGAGCGCTTTCCCGACCACAAACTTGGTTTGCGGCAGCACGCCCTCTGCGGCATCCACCAGCACGAGGGCACCATCCACCATGTTCAGGATCCGCTCCACCTCGCCGCCGAAGTCGGCGTGGCCCGGCGTATCCACGATGTTGATGCGGGCGCCCTTCCACACCACGCTCGTGCATTTGGCCAGGATGGTAATCCCGCGCTCGCGCTCGAGATCACTGCGATCGAGCGCGCGCTCGGCGACTTGCTGGTGTTCGCGGAAGGCGCCCGATTGGCGAAGGAACTGGTCGACCAGGGTTGTCTTGCCGTGGTCGACATGGGCGATGATGGCGATATTGCGGATTTCCATGAGGCCCCTCGGGGTCGGCCGCGGGTCGGTCGGCCCGGTGTTGCGGCGCACACATAATCCGCCGGCGCGCCACATACGAGCCCCAAAACGGCAAGCCCGCTCCGCGGGCGCGCGAAGCGGGCTGCTTGTTCGGACGGGGGCGGGGAATCCCCGCCCGGATTCTACATGTTGGAGCCGCGCGGAGCTCCACCGCCCTGCGGACCACCCATCGAGCCACCGCCCTGCGGACCGCCCATCGAGCCGCCGCCCGGCGACCCGCCGCTCGCGGTTTGGGAGAGAGCCTGGTTGACGAGCTGCAGCGCCCCGGCCGTATCGCCGCGCCCGAGTGCCTGGCGAGCCTGCTCCGTCGCCTGCTGCTGCGGATTGCTTACGGCACCGCCCGGCTCGGCCGGGTTGGATGGGTTATTCAGGAATGCGGTCTCGGCGCGCTCGAGCGCCTCTTGCGCGGCGCCCGTCCGGTGCTGGCCGAGAGCACGCTGCGCATCCCGCAGGTAGGTATCAGGCGAGGCGTTCTCGCCGCCACGCGGCGTCGGCAATCTTGGGGCGACGTCCGAGTGGGTGTCGCGCCGGTTGATATTGCTGGCTCGCGTCGACGAGGGCTCGGACTCGCCAACACCGGGCTCATGGCCGGGGCGGGTTCCCATCGCAGTCGTGCCGGTATGATCATGCCGGCGATGATGCGCCGTGCCCTCATGCTGGGTGCTGGCCGTGCCGCTCTCCGAAGTCCCGGTCGAGCCGGAGGTCGTGGATTGCCCTGCGGGCGTCCCATACTGCGAGGGTGTTGCGCCCGTGTTGGTGGGAGCGCCTGTCGAGACATTGCCCTGATAAGTCTGAACTCCCGCCTGTCTGGTTGAGGCGAGTTCCACCTTGGCCGGCCGCGCCGGCAGGCATGCTGTTGGCGGGTTGCGGGGCTTGCTGGCCGCTCTGGCTGGACGGCGGAGTCTGTGTCGATTGCATCGGGCTCGTCGTCTGGGCGAAAGCCGGCGCGGCGACGGCCACCCCGAACAGGGCCGCTGACATCAGCAGCGTCTTGCGCATCGGTCTTTTCTCCTCTGGCAATTAGGTACGGTTTGCGCGCTCGCGGCCCGCGAGGCACTAAACTCAAACGTTTGTCCAACCCACGGTTTCGACCCCGGAGTGCTCACAACCGGGTGAGGAGACCCGTCTTCTAGCTCGGCGTTGCCACCGAGATCAGCCCCCGCAAATCCAGCGGAGGCCGGGCGCCGTACTGTCCGATGACGGCCGCCGCCGCCAGGCTGCCGAGACGGCCGCAGACCTGTAGCGTGCGCCCCCCAGTGAGGCCGGTCAGGAATCCGGCGGCATACGCGTCCCCCGCCCCTGTCGTGTCCACGACGCGCGCCGGTTCGGCCGCGATCCGGATAGTCTTCTCGCCGTGCAGGATAAGGCTGCCCGCCTCGCTCCTCGTCAACGCTGCGAGCGCCACATCTCGCCGGGCCCGCTCGGCCGCATCCGCGAACTCGTTTTCCTCGTAGAGACTGCAGATTTCGGCCTCGTTGGCGAACAGGATGTCGACGTGACCGCCCACCAGGTCGCGAAATGCGGCCCGGTGCCGATCCACGCAGAAGGCGTCGGACAGCGAAAGGGCAACCCGCCGGCCGGCCGAATGGGCGACCTCCGCGGCGCGACGGAACGCCGCCTGAGCGGCGGGCGGATCGAAAAGATAGCCCTCCAGGTAGACGATCGCGGCATCGGCGACGAGAGCGGCATCCACATCGCTCTCCCCGAACGCGATGCAAGCGCCGAGATAGGTGTTCATCGTACGCTGACCCTCGGGTGTGACCAGGATCAGGCAACGCGCCGTCGGCGTGCCGTCGCGGAGCGGCACGGTAGGGAAATGGACGCCGGCGGCCTCGATGTCGTGACGGAAAACGCGACCGAGCTGGTCCTCCGCCACCTTGCCGAGGAAGGCCGCTCGCGCTCCAAGCCCGGCGGCCACGGCGCAGGTGTTGGCGACCGAACCGCCGCTGCTTTCCTGGCCCGGCGGCATCGCCGCATAGAGCGATTCGGCGGTCTCGGCGTCGATCAGCGTCATCGCCCCTTTGCGCATGTCGTGCTTCGACAGGAATGCGTCGTTTGCCTGCGCCACGACATCGACGATGGCGTTGCCTATTCCGAGAATGTCGAAGCGGGAAGCGGTCACGGCGGAACTCCAGTCGGGTCCACCCCGCCTAACATTGCCGATTGTGCTCCGGCAACAGCATCTCCGGGAGAACCCGCGATGAACGCTCTTTTCGTCCCGATCGGCCGTGCCGTGGCCCAACTCGAAGACCCCGTGTTCCTGGGCGTCGTCTGGCGCAGCGTCGTTTGGTCCGCGGCCAGCTTTCTGCTGCTGCTGGCCGGAGCGATCTGGTCGGTCCATCGCCTTCTGGCGCTGCATGGATGGTGGGCGTGGGCGGCGGATCTTCTCGGGGGGATCGGCGCCGCGCTGCTCGCCTTTTGGCTATTCCTGCCCGTCGCCGCGGTCATCGGGACGCTGTTCATGGAGCGCATCGCGCGGGCGGTCGAGTATCGCTTTTATCCGTCGCTTCCTGATGCAAGCGGCGCCCCGGTCGCGATCCAGCTCTGGGATGAACTCGTGGTGGGGGCGCGGATTCTTCTGCTCAATCTGCTCGCGCTCGTCCTGGCGTTGCTCATTCCCGGAATCGGGCTCTTGCTGGCCTGGGCGATCGGCGCGTTCGCAATCGGGCGGGGCCTCTTCGTCGCGGTCGCGATGCGCCGGATGAGCCGGCCGGAAGCCGAGGGGCTGTATCGTCGCGAGCGCGGCGTGGTGCTCGCCCAGGGCGGAATCCTGGCGCTCGCGGGATATTTGCCGCTGCTCAACCTATTGATTCCCGTGATCGGCACGGCGGCGATGGTGCATGTGCTCGATCGCGCCCTCGCGCGCGGCAACGGGACGCGCCGTTCATGATTTGCGCGCGTGAGCAACGCACGGTGTGCGTATGCTGAAACCTGGGGATAAGCCCGCGTGCCCGGTTGTTTGGAATTGCCGGCCCGTGTTAGGCGAACCGCCGATACGATGTGAGCGTGTCACAGATCAGGTGGTAGCACGTGTTCAAACGACGCAAGCACGACGATTTGCAGGTTGCCGAGCCAGATGCCTCTCCCGCAGCCGCCGTTACCAATGATTTGTTCGGAGATTCGCAGCTCGGGAACGTGGGTGCGACCGGCTCTCCGAACGGTCCTGCCGGCCGGTTCGGTTCGCTCGCGGGATCCGCGGATACCGGTCTCGGCGTACCCCCCTTCCGTCCCGCCCCTCTGAAAGAGGCGCCAAACATGGCCCGTACACCTTTCGCGACCAACCCGACCAGCCCGAGCCTGCCAGCACGCGACCTCCAACCGACGCCGACACCACCGGCGGGACCTCGTCCCGCTTCGCTGCCAGCCCGGCCGCCGGTCCGGGACCCGTCCGAACGCCGGACATTGGTCGTCGGGCGCGGCATCAGCGTCCAAGGGACCGTGCAGGATGCCGAACGGCTCGTCGTGGAGGGCACCGTCGAAGCCTCGATGATCCACGCGACCGAGCTCGCGATTTCCCATGGCGGCGTATTCAAGGGTGAGGTGCAGGTCGAGGACGCGGAAATCGCAGGTGTGATCGATGGCACGCTGACTGCACGGAACAGTCTGCTTGTCCGCGCTTCGGGACGCGTGCTCGGCACCGCGCGGTGCAAGCGCCTGCAAGTCGAGGATGGCGGCCAGATCACCGGCAAGATCGAGATGATCACCGAGAGCGGCACAGCACCGAAGCCGGAGCCGGCGCGCGTTCCCGAACCGGTTGGCTAAATTCCGGTAACGCTGCGAGTCGCGAGTTCCGGCTGCTTGCGACCGCAGCGTGACTTCGTGCTGGCGCAGAAGCCCGCGATGAACGCCGTCGCTTCAACAGGACGAATTGCCGGAGAGTTCAAGACCGCTGGTAGGCGCTACCATCTTCGGCGCGGGCGGGGTGCTCGACATAGCGGCCCTGCTCCGGAACGGCGATCCGGTCGAAATCGTCAGCGAGCGCGTGCAGCGCCTTGCGCATGATCGCCCCCCGCAAAGCCGGGCCGTGCCCGGTTACGGCGAGTTCCGGCTCGAGCGCCGCCAGCTTCCGCACTGACTCGCCCGCCTTTTCCCAGTCGCTCGTGTAGTATTTCGGCGGCCCGTGCAGCTCGGGGCTCTGCGCCGCCACCGCATACGCCGATTCCTGCCTTGTGCTGATGAAAGCGTCTCCGGCGACGATGGTGCGGTCCGCCTCCCGCCAAAGCGAGATATGGCCGACGCTGTGACCCGGTGTGTGCAGCCAGCGCCAGCCCGGCATTCCCGGCACGCTTCCGTCGTCTGGCAAGGTGCGGAGCCGCTCCCCGACGTTTACCGGCCCCCGAGGGTAGAGGGGCGAGAGGAGCGACATCAGGCCGCCGCCCACGCGCGGATCGGGAGGCGGGTAGGAGGCGCTTCCATCCAGATAGGGGCGCTCCAGCACGTGCGCGTATACCGGCGCATCCCATTGCGCGGCGAGATCCACGAGCGCGCCGACATGATCGAAATGCGCATGGGTCATGACGATGGCCGCCGGACGTGCGCCCTCGCCGAAGCGCTGCGCGGCGGCGGAGACGATCAGCGAACCCGTCCCTACAACGCCCGCGTCAATCAGCACCCAGTTCCGGTCCCCCGCACCGGGAACTCCGAAGAACACGACGTTCACGATGCCGAGTCGCCGATAGGCGAGGTCAGGGGCCACCTCCTGGGTCGGGTCGCCCGCAGCCGCGTGCCCGGCGACCGCCTGCGGGTCGAGCGGGAGCTGTTCTGCCATCGAGTCCTCCTGAGCCGGTCGTCAGGAACGGGAAGCGACGCCAGGTCTGCCTGGTTCCCTCTTATCCGGCGACGACCTGGTGGGCGGCCAGGCAGGCCACGTCCACCATCTGGCTGACCGATGCGTCCATCGGGACGATCTGCGCCGCCTTCGTAAGCCCGATCAGCAGCGGCCCGATCGTCGTCCCGCCGCCGAGACGCGGCGCGAGGCGGGACGTGATGTGCGCCGAGTGCAGGCCCGGCATCACGAGAATGTTGGCCGGGCCGGTGAGCCGGCAAAACGGATAAAGCGCGCGCAAGCTCGGCTCCAGTGCGACGTCCGGGCTCATCTCCCCGTCGGTACTCGAAATCCACCTTGCGCGAGTTGAGGATCGCCACTGCCCGCCGCATCACCTCCGCGCCGGCGTGCATCGGGTTGCCGAATGTCGAGTGGGACAGCAAGGCGACGCGGGGTTCGTGTCCCAGTCCTCGCGCGGCCCGTGCCGCGCCGATCGCGATATCCGCCATCTCCTCCGCGTTCGGACGGAAGTGCATCAGCGTGTCGGCGATAAAGATCGTCCGGCCTCGCATTCCGACCATCAACGAAAGACCGAAGGCGATCCCGGCCGCGATCGGGTCGATCGCAAGGCCGATGTCGGCCAGGCACACGGCCGCGCCGCGCGTCAGCCCCGTCACCATCGCGTCGGCGTCGCCCGTCGCCACCATGCAGGCCGCGAACACGTTGCGGTTCTGGTTCACCATGCGCTGGCAATCGCGGAAGAGATATCCGCGGCGCTGCAAGCGCTCGTAGAGATAATCCGCGTATCGCCGGTTGGCGCTGGAGATGCGCGCGTTGTGGATCTCGATGCCTTCGGCGAGTCCGAGGCCGAGGCTTGCCATCGGAGCTTTCACCCGCTCCTCGCGTCCGATCAGGACCGGTGTTCCGTAGCCCGCGTTGCGGAAGGCGACAGCCGCACGCACCACCTTTTCTTCTTCGCCTTCCGCGAACACCACACGCTTCGGCGCCTCCCGCACGCTCTCCATGATGGCGTCGAGCGCGTTCGCCGTGGGATCGAGCCGCCCCGACAGATCCCGCGCATAGCGCCGCAAATCGGCGAGCGGCTTGCGCGCAACCCCGCTGTCCATCGCCGCCTTTGCGACGGCGGG
Organism: uncultured Alphaproteobacteria bacterium; assembly: GCA_963808965.1. GTDB lineage: Bacteria > Pseudomonadota > Alphaproteobacteria > Acetobacterales > Acetobacteraceae > CAWEHU01. The sequence continues at coordinate 229,931 of CAWEHU010000029.1, read as the reverse complement.
CGGTACCCAGGCAATCAGCCTCGGATCGAAGGCGTTCGGGATGATGTAGTCCGGTCCGAAACTAAGCTTGCTGCCCGCCGATGCGTGGTGCACCTCGTCCGGCACGTCTTCCCGCGCGAGTTTCGCCAATGCCTCGGCCGCGGCGATCTTCATCGCTTCATTGATCGTGCTGGCACGGACATCCAGCGCGCCGCGAAAAATATACGGAAAGCCGAGCACGTTATTGACCTGGTTCGGGTAATCGCTGCGGCCCGTGGCGATGATCGCATCGCGGCTGACGGCGCGTGCGTCCTCGGGCGTGATTTCCGGATCGGGATTTGCCATGGCGAAGATGATCGGCTGGTTCGCCATGCTGCGGACCATGGCTTGGCTGAGCGCGCCCTTGATGGAGAGCCCGAAAAACACGTCCGCGCCCTCGACCGCGTCCGCGAGCGTCCGCGCCTTGGTCCCGACCGCGTGGGCGGATTTCCACTGATTCATGCCCTCACGGCGGCCCTGATACACAACGCCCTTGGTATCACAGAGGATGACGTGCTCCGGCCGCACGCCCATCGCCTTCAAGAGTTCGACGCAGGCTATCGCTGCCGCTCCCGCGCCGTTCACGACGAGCTTCGTGTCCCGCAGTTGCCGTCCGGTGAGGTGGCACGCATTGATGAGACCCGCTGCCGCGACGATCGCGGTGCCGTGCTGGTCGTCGTGAAAGACCGGTATGTCCATCAGCTCGCGCAATCGCTGCTCGATGATGAAACACTCCGGCGCCTTGATGTCTTCGAGATTGATGCCGCCGAAGCCCGGACCAAGATAGCGCACGCTCGCGACGAATGCGTCCACGTCTTCCGTGCCGATCTCGAGGTCGATTCCGTCCACGTCGGCGAAGCGCTTGAACAGCGCGACCTTGCCTTCCATCACGGGCTTGCTCGCCACGGCGCCGAGATTGCCGAGCCCGAGCACGGCCGTACCGTTTGAAATGACCGCGACCATGTTGCCCTTGGTCGTGTAGTCGTAGGCGAGTGACGTGTCGCGATGGATGTGCAGACAAGGTTCCGCCACCCCCGGCGAGTAGGCGAGCGAAAGGTCGCGTGCGGTCGTGAGCGGCTTGCTGATCCGGATCTCGAGCTTCCCGGGCCGCCCGCTGGAATGCAGCGCAAGCGCCTCCTCGGCCGACACCCGCGCGGTGCGCTGTTCGGCGCTGCCGTCCGCCATGAGCCTTCTCCCCGGATCGCTTGGCGTGGTGCGGCATCATGGAGAGAGAGGGCGGGAAGTGGAAGCGACGTTTGTCGCGGGATGGGCACCGTAAGGCTGAGCCGCCATTCGCGACACCTCTGACCAGCACGATGGGGCCTTGTCGGTCGCCTGGCCCGGGATAAGCTCTCTTAGCGGCGCCGTTCGCGATACTCGGTAGGGTTCGTGGGCGTGGTGCCGGCATCATCGTCGGTGGTTCTCATGCTGGATGTCACTCAGCCCGTCTCGGGCGCTCCTGGCGACAATGGATCGGGTGGTCCACTCCCGGGTCCGTGGCCCGCGAAGCCGCCTCGCTCCTCCCGGGTATACCTGTCCGGCATTCAGGCCCTGGTCGAGCTTCTGATGTTGCAGAAGCTGCGCGATCAGGAGGCGGGCCTCAACACGGCCGGTTTCGTCTCCGGCTATCGAGGCTCGCCTCTGGGCAGTCTCGATCAATCGCTCTGGAAGGCGAAGAAGCGCCTCGCCGAAAGCTGCGTCGAGTTCCAGCCGGGCGTGAACGAGGAACTCGCGGCGACGGCCGTCTGGGGCTCGCAACAGGTCAACCTGTTCCAAGGCGCGAAATACGACGGCGTCTTCGCCATGTGGTACGGCAAGGGGCCGGGCGCGGACCGGAGTCTCGACGTGTTCAAGCACGCCAACGCCGCCGGCACCTCGTCCCGGGGCGGCGTGTTGGTCGTGGTAGGCGACGACCACGGCGCGAAATCGTCCACGCTGCCACATCAAAGCGATCACATCTTCAGCGCGGCGATGATCCCGGTGCTGAATCCGGCGGGCGTTCAGGAATTTCTCGATCTCGGCCTGCACGGCTGGGCGATGTCGCGCTTCTCGGGCTCTTGGGTGGCGATGAAGGCGATCGCCGACACGGTCGAGACCTCGGCTTCCGTCATCGTCGATCCGCACCGGGTCGAGACACGGCTGCCCACCGATTTCGAGATGCCGCCCGGAGGACTCAGCATCCGCTGGCCGGATCAGCCGCTGGATCAAGAGCTCCGGCTTCAGCGGTACAAAGCCTATGCCGCGATGGCTTATGCGCGCGCGAACCAACTCAACCGCGTGGTGATCGACAGTCCGAAGGCGCGGCTTGGTATCGTCGCCACGGGCAAATCCTATCTCGACGTCCGGCAGGCTCTGGACGCGCTCGGCATCGACGAGGGGCGTGCGGCCGAGATCGGGCTTCGGGTCTACAAGATTGGAATGACCTGGCCGCTCGACGCGGAAGGTGTGCGCCATTTCGCGGAGGGACTGGAGGAGATCCTGGTCGTCGAGGAGAAGCGGCAGTTTCTTGAGTACCAGTTGAAAGAGCAACTTTACAATTGGCGCGAAGACGTTCGCCCGCGCGTCATCGGGAAGTACGACGACAAAGGCGAGTGGGAACTACCCGTGCACGATTGGCAACTGCCCGCGGCCGGCGAGCTAAACCCGGCGATCATCGCGCGGGTCATCGCCAAGCGCATCGCGCGCTTCCACACGAGCGAGCGCATCCGGCAGGAGCTGGAGTTTCTGGCGGCCAAGGAGGAATTGCTCAGACGGCACCACACGAGCATTCTGCGGCTGCCGCATTACTGTTCCGGTTGTCCGCACAATACCTCGACCAAAGTGCCCGAAGGCAGCCGCGCGCTCGCCGGCATCGGCTGCCATTACATGGCCCTTTGGATCTATCCGAACGCCACGCAGACTTTCAGTCAGATGGGCGGCGAGGGTGTTGCCTGGATCGGCCAGGCGCCGTTCACGACGACGCCTCACGTGTTCGCCAATCTTGGCGATGGCACTTACGCCCATTCCGGCCTCCTCGCGATCCGTCAGGCGGTGGCTGCCAAAGTGCCGATCACCTACAAGATCCTTTTCAACGACGCCGTGGCGATGACCGGCGGGCAGCAGGTCGACGGGACGTTGACCGTGCCGCAGATCGTGCGCCAAGTCTCCGCCGAAGGGGTCGAGCGCATCGTCGTGGTGACGGACGATCCCGACAAGTATCGGGGCGAGACCGGGCTGCCTTCCGGCGTTCCGGTCCGGCATCGCCGGGAGCTGGACGCGACCCAACGCGAGCTGCGGCAATATGCCGGCGTTTCCGTCCTGGTCTATGATCAGACCTGCGCCGCGGAAAAGCGGCGTCGGCGCAAGCGGGGAACCTATCCCGACCCGGCGAAGCGCGTCGTCATCAACGATCGCGTGTGCGAGGGTTGCGGCGATTGCAGCGCGAAGTCGAACTGCATGTCGGTGGTTCCGATTGAAACTGAGTTCGGCCGCAAGCGGGAGATTGATCAGTCCTCATGCAATAAAGACTATTCCTGCGTGGAAGGGTTCTGCCCCAGCTTCGTGACCGTGGAGGGGGGCAAGTTGCGCAAAGGTCGCGCACTCGAACCGGCGGGCGGAATGGGATCCGTCGGCGGATTGGGGTCCGTCGGGGGTCTCGCCGTTGCCGAGGCGCCGGGCTCGACCAAGCAGGGCGCCTCTATCGGCGGGCCGGCGCCCCAGGAATTGCCGGAGCCGCCCATCGCTCCGGTCGATGAACCCTACGGCATTCTCGTCACCGGCGTCGGCGGAACGGGTGTGGTGACCATCGGAGCGTTGCTCGGCGTCGCGGCGACGTTCGAGGGCAAGGGCGTTTCGGTCCTCGACATGGCCGGCCTCGCGCAGAAAGGTGGCCCCGTCTGGTCGCATATCCGCATCGCCGCGCGGCAGGAGCAACTCTACGCATCGCGCATCGCGGCGGGGGACGCGAACCTGGTTGTCGGATGCGACATCGTGGTCGCGGCCGCGGAGGAGTCGCTCCAGAAGATGCGTGCTGGATTCACGCGCGCCGTCATCAACAGCGACTTTTCGGTCACGAGCGATTTCGTTCGCACCTTCGCCGCTCAGGCCAGGACGGGAGATACGGTGCATGTGCGGGATCCGCAGTTTCCCCTCAGCGATATGGAAGAGCTCATCGCCGAGGCCGCCGGATCTCAACGGGCCGATTTCGTTCCGGGCACCAGGCTCGCGACGTCGCTCATGGGTGACTCCATCGCGACAAACCTATTCATGATCGGCTACGCGTATCAGAAGGGGTTGCTTCCCGTTTCGGCCGAATCCATTTTCAAGGCGATCGAGATGAACGGCGTCGCGGTCGAGATGAACAAGGGAAGTTTCCTCTGGGGGCGGCGTGCTGCCCTCGACCTCGCCGCAGTGGCAACCGCCGCGACTCCCCCGGACGCGGTATCGGAGTCGCGCCGCCTATCGTCGACCCTGGACGAGAGGATCGAGCGTCGGGTCGCGGACCTGACCTCCTATCAGAGTGCCCGGTACGCGCGCCGCTACGCCGCACTGGTCCGGCGGGTTCGCGAGGTGGAAGCCGAGCGCGCGCCGGGGCATACGGAACTGACCGAAGCGGTCGCGCGCTGCTACTACAAGCTGCTCGCGTACAAGGACGAGTACGAAGTCGCACGACTGTTCACCAAGACAGGATTCATCGAACGGATCGGTGCGATGTTCGAAGGCGACTACAAGCTTGTCTTCCATCTGGCGCCTCCCCTCTGGACCAAGCCCAATTCGGTCACGGGCGAGCCGCGCAAGCGGGCCTATAGCGGCCAGCGCATGTTGCGGGCTTTCCGTACCCTGGCGCGGATGCGGTCCGTTCGCGGCAGCATCCTTGATCCGTTCCGCTACTCGGAGGACCGCAAAGCCGACCGCCGGCTGATCGCCGAGTACGAGCGGCTGATCGACGAGGTGACGGCTGCGCTCGATCCCAACAATCACGCCACCGTGGTGGAGCTCGCTTCGATTCCCGATGCGATACGTGGTTATGGACCGATCCGCAAACGCCATACCGAGCACGCCAAGGCGCAAGAGGCACAGTTGCTTGCGAAACTACGTGGCAAGCCCGAGCAGAAAAGCGAAGGTGGAACAAAGCTTCCCGACGCCTCGTCTCGGGTCGTCATGGCGGGCTGACGCTCGTACGCCGATCGGCCGGCCTGCTCCCGCCTGTCACGCAATCGCGTTTTCCCGGTTAGGAAAAAGCGCCCCTGAGTTGACTTCACTATTTGGTTGTAGACGGGGGTGGTTGACTTCCCAACCCGCGTAGGGATTTTTGCGGGCTCTTTGTGGTATTGGGGTGGTTCCGTGTCAGCACCGCCCAAAACTGACTGATACGAGGAGACCGGAATGCCATTCACCCGCCGCGTAGCGCTCGGAACCCTGTTGGCGGCACCTGCCGTATTGGCCGGCCGGCCCTCCCGCGCCGACGCCCGCGTGCTGAAAATCAGCCACCAATTTCCTGGCGGAAGTGCCCAGGAGGGCGATTTCCGGGATCGTTTGGTGCGCCGCTTCGCAACCGAGGTGGAGGCGAGAACCAACGGAAGCCTCAAGTTCGAGATCTATCCGGGGTCGTCACTGATGAAAACAGTGGCGCAGTTCGCGGCGCTTCGCCGGGGTGCGCTCGATCTCTCGGTCTATCCGCTCGCTTACGCCGGCGGCGAGGTGCCGGAAGTCAATATCGGGCTGATGCCATGTCTGGTCATGAGCTATCAGCAGGGTCTCGACTGGAAGAAGGCGCATATCGGCAAGGAACTGACCGCGCTCCTTGAAAAGCGTGGCGTGAGAATCATTACCTGGATCTGGCAGGCCGGCGGCATCGCGTCGCGTGCCGGGGCAGTCGTAAATCCCGAGGACACGAAAGGACTGAAGTTCCGGGGCGGCTCCCGTGAGATGGATCTGATGCTCAAGGCCGCCGGCGGAATCATCTCGTCGGTGCCGTCGAACGAGATCTACGCGGCGATGCAGACCGGCTCATTGGACGCCGCCGTGACCTCTTCCACCAGCCTCATCAGCTTCCGGCTGCAAGAGATCTCGAAGAATGTCACGACCGGGCTCGACGGTAGTTTCTGGTTCATGTTCGAGCCGCTGCTGATGTCGCAGCAGATATTCGAAAGCCTGACTCCTGACCAGCAGCGGGCCGTCACCCAGGTTGGCCTGAGCCTCGAGCCGTTCGCCCTGGAGGCGGCCAAGTCGGACGACAAGCAACTGGCGCAAATCTATCAGGAGGCCGGGGTGGGCGTGCGTGACTTCAGCCCCGCGGCGCTCGCAAAATGGAAGGCAATCGCCCAGGATACCGCCTGGAAAGATTTTGCCAGTCGCAACGCGAATTGCGCCTCGCTGCTCAAGATGGCCGAGGCCGTTGCTTGAGCCAGGAGTTCCTGCCCAACGAAGACATCGCCCTGGAGGTACCATGCGCCGGCGCGCTCGGAACCGTTCAGCGCCTTCTAAATGGCATCCATTCGATGCTCGCGGCGCTGTCGGGGATCGCCCTCGGCGTCGCCGGTTGCGTGCTGACATGGGAGGTGATCGGGCGCTACTTTCTCTCGATTCCAAGCGACTGGCAGGACGAGTTGTCGGTGTTTCTACTCGTGGGCGCGACCTTCGCGTCGGCGGGATGGATCCAGGCGCGCCGTGGACACGTGGCGATCGACGCGCTTTCTCACCTGCTCCCGCCGAGCCTTGAGCACGCGCGACGTGTGCTGGCGGACATCGCGGCGCTGCTCTTCTGCGTCTTCTTCACCTGGAAGAGCTGGGAGTTGCTGGTCGTGGCTTGGGAGGACGGGCAAACCACCCCTTCCGCCTGGGGAGCCCCGCTCTGGATTCCCTATGGGTGCATGACGGCAGGGATGGCGGTGCTCTCGTTGCAACTGCTGCTGCAAGTCCTGGCCGGACATCCGAGGCGAAATCTGGGCACCTACTCCGTATGAGCACGCTACAGCTCGGCGGCCTCTATGCACTGGCTACCTTCGGCGTGCTGTTCTTTGGTGTTCCGATAGCTTTTGCGCTCGGCGGCGTCGCGACGGTTTTCATGCTGGCCTTCATGCCCCTCGCTTCGCTCGATACGGTCGCTCAGAACGTGTACGAGGAATTGGCCAGCATCACTTTGTTGACGATCCCGCTCTTCATTCTGAAGGGGGCGGCGATCGGCAAGTCGCGTGCCGGCAAGGATTCTATACGACGCCTTGCACACATGGCTGCACCGGGTGCCGGGCGGGCTTGGGGTGGCGGTGGTGCTGGCCTGCGGCCTGTTCGCAGCCATGGCCGGGTCGAGCCCCGCCACCTGTTCGGCGATCGGCAGCTCCGGCATTCCGGAGATGCGCCGGCGTGGCTATTCGCCCGGGTTTTCGGCGGGGCTGGTCGCGGCCGGCGGGACGCTCGGGATTCTGCTCCCGCCTTCGATCGTGCTGATCTTGTACGCGGTCGCCGCGGAGCAGTCGCTCGGACGCCTGTTCCTCGCAGGGCTTGGTCCCGGCGTGCTGCTCATCGCGCTTTTCGCGGCCTATGCCGTGATGCGCTGGCGAAAGGAATATGCAATGGCGGCCGCGGCCGTGGCTGCGGGACACGCACCGAGCGAGATCCTCCGCGCCGAGCATTTCACCATGCGCGAACGGCTTTCGGCGCTCCCGCGTGTGCTGCCGTTCCTGATCCTGCTGACCGGCGTGATGGTCGCGCTTTACGGCGGTATCGCGACCCCCTCCGAGACGGCCGGGCTGGGTGCGGTTCTGGCGCTGCTGCTCATCGCGGCCGTCTATGGCGCCTGGCGGCTCGATGACCTCAAACCCATCTTCGCGGGCACGCTCGGCGAGAGCGGGATGCTGCTGATGATCATCGGCATGAGCCTGCTCTACAGCTACGTGATGAGCTACCTGCACATCAGCCAGGGCGCGGCGCAATGGATAGTCTCGCTGCATCTTTCCAAATGGCTGCTGCTCACGGCGATCCTTCTTCTCGTCGTGGTGCTCGGCTTCTTCTTGCCGCCGGTCTCGATCATCCTCATGACGGCGCCGATCATCCTTCCGCCACTGAGGTCGGCCGGTTTCGACCTGATCTGGTTTGGTGTGGTGATGTCCGTCGTGATGGAAATGGGCCTGATCCACCCCCCGGTCGGTCTCAACATCTTCGTCATCAACCGGATCGCGCCGGATATCGGGCTCGGTCCTATCATCCGCGGAACCCTGCCCTTCGTCGGGCTGATGACGGTAGCGGTGGTGATTCTCTCGGCCTTTCCGGCAATCGCTCTCTGGTTGCCAGACCTAGTCTACAACCGATGAACGCGTCCGCCGCTCCCTACTTATCAAGCCACACATCGGTCAGATCCTGCCCGATATAGTGGCTCGGGGTCATATACCAGCCCTTCACGTCGGCTGACGTGACCACGATCCTGTTCCACCACAGGATCGGGGCGGTGTTGGCTTCGGTGAGCGCGTGCCGCTCGAAGTCGCGGACGATCTTCGCGCGCTGCTGCGGGTCGACGCTGAGCGCTTGCCCGATATAGAGCGCATCCAGGAAACGATCGGTCGAGTTAGCGTAATCGGCGGGTGACAGATCGCGCGACACGTATTTCGCGAACTGCAAGGTCGGATCGTCAAAGTAGTCGCCCCCGAAGTCGAAGCCCACGGCGAACCGCCCGCTTTCCAGAGCGGATTGCCAATCCTTGGTATTGAGCTTCTCCTGCGTGGCGGTTACGCCGATCTCCTTCCACGCGGCGATCACGGCATCCGCCCCAGGCCCATAGGGCATCGGAATGTCGCGGTTCGTGAGCGTGAAGTGAAGATCGGGCACTCCGGCTTCCGCGAGCAGCCGCTTTGCTTCCGCACGCGAGCCGGCGATGTCGTGTGTAAAGCCTGGGATCGAGGCAAGGTCCGTCTCGGGCGCGGCCATGGTCGCACCGGGCCGCATCAGGCCTCCGACGAACTTCAGGAACGTCGTGCCCCCCAAGCTCTCCGCCATGTGCCAGCGGTCGATCGCGAGCGATAATGCGCGTCTCACCCGTGCGTCATCGAAAGGCGGATGCTTCGTGTTGAATACGAGCAGCAGGTCGATCAGCCAGGGGCTCTCGTATACGGTGATGCGATCGCCCATGGTGCGGACGAGTTCGTCGCGTTCCATCGGCGTGACGCTGCGAAACTCGGCCATCACGCGGCCGCTCTCGATCCCCTTGACCACGGCGTTGCCGGTCATGAAGTCCGCTTCGTAGCCGTCGAGATACGGCTTGCCTTCGGCGAAGTAGTGCTCCCACCGCCTGCCGGTCCAGTGATGGCCCTTTTCATGCTCGCTAAAAACGAACGCTCCCGTGCCTAGCACGTGCGTTCTGGGAAACTGCGGATCCTCTCGCAATTTCGCCGCCTCGTAAATGCAATTCCAGGGCGAGGCGAAGTTTGCGAGCATCGTCGCGTCGGGCCATTGGAGATGGAACACGACGGTCAGTGGATCCGGCGTCTCGATGCTCGCGATGGACACGTAGTCCACCTGTCTCGCCGAGACCACGCCGGGCGGCGGATGCGCGATCCGTTCATAGCTCGCTTTCACGTCCTCCGAAGTCAGCTTCGCGCCGTCATGAAACAGCACGTTAGGGCGGAGCTTGAACGTGTAGGTAAGCTTGTCTGGCGAAACGCTCCATGTCTGCACGAGATCGCCGACGACCTGCGGGTAATTGGCGGTGTCGAATTTCAGCAGCGTGGAATAATGCGGCGCGACCGGATGCAGAAAGGCGAACGAGACGTTGGCGTGGCAATCGTAGTTCGCGGGCTCGGCATCGACGGCGAATACGAGAGTGCCGCCGTGCTTTGGTTCCGGTGCCGCCAAAGCCGAGTTTTGAGCGAGAGCCGCGAAAGCCGCCGCAAGCGCCCACGCAGCCATGCGCTGCCTCATCGCCATCTGCTCCCGAAGAAGTGCGCCGAAATCGCCGTTAGCGGGCCTGCCCAGACCGCCAATGCTCGAATTGATCGAACAGCTGCTGTTTCTGCTGCGGTGTCATTGCAGTGCCCCCGATGACTCGCTGGCGCGTATCGATAAACCGGGAGAACTGAGTCTTCAGGTCTTCCTCATTCTGCCGCGTGGCCACATTGGCATTGCGATCGAGCCATTGCTGAGCGGGAGGGAACCTGTTCCAACCTGGAAGAACCGCGGCGAGATTTATGTCGTGCCACTTCGGATGATGGCCGGGCTGGAGCAGCGAGGGAAATCCCGTAAAGAACACGTCGACGAAATTGGCGACATTGTGATAGCGGGGGGAAGACGTCGGAAAATTGGCGACGGCGAGTACGGTCCCGACGGCGACCGTGTCGACCCGCTGAGACTGGGGAACGAGGTTAGGGTAATCCGATGCCGTGAGCGAACTGGGAACGTAGGTATTGATCACGGCCGTATCGACCGGGATCGCGAGGAAATGGAGCCCCTCCTCCGGCTTGACCGTCTGGAACAGCGGCGCGGGTTTGCCGGCGACGAAGGCCAGAGCTGCGATCTCGCCCTTGCGGAGCTTGTCGAGCGCCGTGCCCTGATCGTAGTTGGTCGGGACTGTCGCGACTTTGAGAAGGCTGAACAGCCGAGCGGCCGTCAAACCCGTTCCCGTACCGCGCTGATCGACGTTTACCTTCTGATTCGCAAGATCGGCAAGGGTCTTGATCTCTGGCCGGGCAAGAAGATGAAACTCCTGATTGTAAAGTTGAGTGATGTAAGAGAACGTTCCCTGCTGGCGCATCGATTCCACAACGTCCACCTGCAACACGGCCAGGTCGATTCCATGCAGACGTGCGAGATCGATAACGTTCTGCTGCGCGCTCTTCCCGACAACCGGGAGGACGCGCCTCGTAGCTCCGTCATCCACAATACTGGCCAGATCCTCAGCGACCCGCACCGACCCGCCGGCCGATCCTTCCGTCTCGATCTCGACCACCCCTTTTGTGTCGGGTGCTTCGGCACCTGAGTCAGGGGGAGGCGCCGCTTTAAGCGGCAGAGCCGCGCAGAGGCAGGTGAGCAGCAGCAGCGCCGGTGGAAGGCCTGCCCTGTAAGAGCGCCAATTCTGAGGCCGGCCCGATCGCACCGCTAGCATAAGCTCGCCTTTCTCCCGCTTTCTGGTCGAGATTGGAATGAAGCATCTATTCCGGTTCCGGTCTACCGCGCGTCTCCGGCCGCGAAACGCACGGCCTCTTCCGCGGCGCGGAAGAGAGCGCGGGCCTTCTGCCGCGTCTCCTCGTATTCCGCCTGCGGATCGGAGTCCGCCACAACCCCGGCGCCGGCCTGGACATACATCGTGCCATCTTTGACGAGAGCCGTACGCAGGCCGATGCAGGTGTCCATCGTGCCATTAGCGGCGAAATAGCCGATGCAGCCCGCGTAGATGCCGCGCTGGACGGGCTCCAGCTCCTCGATGATCTCCATCGCGCGCACCTTGGGCGCCCCGGTCAGCGTGCCCGCTGGAAAGCCGGCCACCAGCGCGTCTACCGCGCTCAGCCCTTCCCGCAGCTTGCCTTGCACCTCCGACATGATGTGCATCACGTGGCTGAACCGCTCCACCGCAAAGCTCTCCGTGACGCGCACGGTGCCCAGCTCGGCGACCCGGCCCACATCGTTGCGCCCGAGATCAAGCAACATCAGGTGCTCCGCCCGCTCCTTCGGATCATCGAGCAGCTCCCGCTCCAGCGCCATATCCTCCTCGTGGGTCGCGCCCCGCGGGCGGGTTCCGGCGAGCGGCCGGATCGTCACGATCCCGTCGCGGAGACGCACCAGGATTTCAGGACTGCCGCCCACGACGGCGAAACCGCCGAAATCGAGAAAAAACAGGAAGGGCGCCGGGTTGATCCGACGCAAGGCGCGATACAGCGCGAACGGGGGCAGCGCGAACGGCACGGAGAAGCGTTGGCTCGGGACGATCTGGAAGGCGTCGCCGGCGGCGATGTACTCCTTCGCGCGCCGCACCGCGTCCACGAACGTTTCCCTCGTGAAATTGGAGGAAGGTGCGGGCAGAGGCGGGAGCGAGACCGGCGGTGCGGCGTGGGGGAGGGGCCGGTCCAGCGCGGCCTGGCCCGCCGCCAGGGTGGCCTCTGCTTCCTCCCAGGCTTGCTCGGCCGTTACCCCCTCGCGCGGGTAGATGGGCGCGACCAGCACAAGCTCGTCTTTCACGTTATCGAAGATGGCGAACAGCGTCGGGCGCAGCAGCACGGCCTCGGGCACGCCGATATCGGCCGCGTTCTTCTCGGGGAGGCGCTCCATGAGGCGAACCATGTCGTAGCCGAGATAGCCGACCAGCCCGCCCGACATCGGCGGAAGGCTCTCCGGAACCTCGAGGCGCATCTCGTCGATCAGGGCGCGCAAGCTCTCGAGCGCCGTCCGGCTGTCGGCGGCGAAAGCGTGCGGTGCGGAACGGGCGTGCCGGTTGATCTCCGCGCGTCCGTTACGACAACGCCAAATCAGATCCGGCTCCATGCCGATGATGGAGTAGCGCCCGCGTGTGGCGCCACCCTCCACGCTTTCCAGCAGGAAGGCGTTCGGCCGGCCATGCGCCAGTTTCAGAAAAGCGGCGACCGGCGTTTCCAGATCGGCGACCCCGCGTCGCCACGCCAGGGTTCCGCGTCCAGCGGCGTACGCGGCATGGAAAGCGGCGAAGCCGGGGGGAACGGCGGCATTCATGCCGAGAGCTCCTCAGGGCTGGATGATCGTGTCCAACACGCGCTGATTGACCCGCGGGCGCGCGCGGTCCCTCAGTGCGCTCACGAACAGCAGCTCCGTGTCGTTCCCGAGCGCGCGCGCGAGCGCCTCTTGTGCCTGGCCGTAGCCGACCGGATCGGCTTTCGGGTCTGGCTCCTGTATATCGGCGGCAACCGCAACGATAAATCCGTCCGGCGTCTCAACCATGGTCGGCTCGCCCGGCTTCAGACTGAACAGCGGACCGATCAGTTGTTCCGGCACGCCTTCGGCCGCTTGCGCCCGCCCGGTCGGTTGCGTGCGGCGCACCGTGAGTCCGGCCACGGTCGCCGCGTCCTCCAGCGTCTGCCCGCCCTTGACGGCGGCCAGCAGCTTCGCCGCCGCTTCCTCCTGCTCCCTGCGGATCGCGTCCCGGGTCCAATCGGCGAGCACCTGATCCTTTACCTCGTCGAACGGCTTCTGTGCCGCTGGAACGATATCTTCCACCGTCTCCGCGAAATAAGCGGAACCGCCGGAAGATGGGGTCTGCACTTCCGTCAGATGCGGAGGTTCACCCTTCGGCGTCTGAAACGCGGTCTGCACAACCGCGTCCTTCAACTCCGGCGGTCCCGGAATCGGTGCCGCTTGCCCGCTCAGTGCATGACCCTGCGCATCCAACGTTCCGGTGACCGCCGCCAGGCCGAGATTGTCGGGCAACTGGTCGAGCGTGTTGCCGCTCGCAAGCAGATTGTCGAGCTTGTTGGCGCGATCATAGATCAGGTCCGCGGCCTTCTCCGCGACGATGCGGTCGCGCAACTCGTCCTTCACGTCGTCAAAGCTGCGCTCGTTGCCGGGGGTCACTTTCAGCACTCGCACGACGTTCCATCCGAATGCGCCGTGCACCGGTTCGGAAATCGTCTCGGGGGCCGCCGCGAAAACGGCCGTGCCCAATTCCGGCGAGGGAAACTCCTGGCGGGTCGCGTCGTCGAGCTCCACTGCCGCGCCGCCGTCAGCTCCGGCCATCTGCTGCATCCGAGCCCAGTCCGCGCCTCCCCGCCAAGCCTCGGCCAGCGCCTTCGCGCGCGCTTCGTCCGGCGCAGTGACAACCTGCGCGGAGCGTTTCTCGGCGGTGACGTATTCCGATCGGTGCTGCGCGTACGCGGCCTTCAGTTCCTCGTCGCTCACCTGCACTTCGTTCGCGAGTGTCTGGGGCGGAGAGAATCACGGCCTTGATCCGGCGATATTCCGGGCTGCTGTAGAGGTCGGGATGGTTCTCCCACCAGCGCTGCAATTGCTCGTCGGTGGGGTGCGCCGGCGCCGGCGCGTTCGCGAAAGGCAGCTCGACCATATCCGCCGAGCGTTTCTCGTTCTGGAAATCGAACACCGCGCGGGTGAGCACCTGAGGAGCAGCCGCTCCTGCGCGCACGGCTCCCATGAGTTGCCGGTTAGCGAGATCCGCGCGCATCATGTCGAGAAAGCGCGCCTCGCTCAGCCCGGCGTTGCGGAGCGCCGCCTGAAACGTGTTCATCTCGAATTGACCGTTAGAGCCCCGGAACGCCGGCACTTCGTAGACGGCGAGCCGCAACGCGTCGTCCGTCACCGCGATCCCGAGCCGCCGCTCCTCTCGGGCGACCGCCGCTTCGAGAATCATTCGATCCAACGCCTGGTTCAGAACGGTGTGCTTGACCTCCGGCGTCGGCTCCGCCTGCCCGCGCATCATGCGCGTCACCTGGGCGAGCTGGCGCTGATAGGCTTCCTGGAGCTCGGGCGCCTCGATCGTCCGGTCGCCGACGCGCGCCGCCCAGGTATCGTGACCCACCATCCGGATCACGTCGCCCACGCCCCAGACGCCGAACGAAATGACCAGCACCACAAAGAGCAGGCGCACCGCCCAGGTGCCCAGATAGCGGCGGAAGGTAGAGATCATCGCATGTCCAGTCCGAAGCGGGGCCGCACCTTAGTTGCGGCGGGGCGGCTTTGCCAGACCGGGCGTTTGGGCTAGGAGCACGCGCCGATCCAGAAGGAGAGGGCCATGCGGCCGCTGATCGCCGGCAACTGGAAGATGAACGGCTGGACCGAGCAATCGGCGGCGCTGGCCGAATCGGTTCGGGCCGGCGCGTCGAATCTCAGCTGCGACCTCCTGGTTTGTCCGCCTTTCACCCAGATCGGGGCTGTGGCGCGCATCCTCGCTGGCTCGCCCGTGGCGGTCGGGGGCCAGGATTGTCACTATGAGAGGGAAGGCGCGCACACCGGGGATATTTCCGCGGCGATGCT
>CAWEHU010000029.1:0-210000 GCA_963808965.1 uncultured Alphaproteobacteria bacterium | reverse complement strand
GGGGTAACACCCACTGGAGGGCCGGACCCACGCCTGTTGAAAAAGTCGGGGATGAGCTGTGGCTAGGGGTGAAAGGCCAATCAAACTCGGAAATAGCTGGTTCTCCGCGAAATCTATTGAGGTAGATCGTCATGTGTTTACCTCGGGGGGTAGAGCACTGGATGGGCTAGGGGGTCCCAAAGACTTACCAAACCTAACCAAACTCCGAATACCCGAGAGTATAGCGTGGCAGACAGACGGCGGGTGCTAAGGTCCGTCGTCGAGAGGGAAACAGCCCAGACCGCCAGCTAAGGTCCCCAAATCGTGGCTAAGTGGGAAAGGATGTGGGAATTCCAAAACAACCAGGAGGTTGGCTTAGAAGCAGCCATCCTTTAAAGAAAGCGTAATAGCTCACTGGTCTAACAGAAATCCTGCGCCGAAAATGTAACGGGGCTCAAGCCACGTACCGAAGCTGCGGGATCAGTTTGCAGTCGTCAGTCGTCAGTCGTCAGACAGAGAGCAAGCGAGCGATGAGCAAGGATGTTTGGGCGCTGGACGTGTTCCGGCGGGCCTATGCATTGTCCTTGGAATTGCATCGTGCGAGCCAGGCATTTCCTCGAACCGAGCAATTTGGCGGCATTGCCGATCAGTTGCGGCGGTCGTCCAAGTCGGTCTGTGCCCTTCTTGCGGAGGGCGCGGGGCGGCAGGTCGGCTCGGATCCCGAGTTCCGCCGCTTTGCGCGGATGGCGCTCGGTTCGGCCGAGGAGGTGAAGCTCTGGTGTTGCTACGCCCGCGATTTGGGCTTGGTGACCGAAGCCCAGGCCGCTGCATGGCAAGGCGGCTATAAGGAGGTCGCCCGCATGTTGCAGGGCCTCCTCAAACGCTTGTCGTTGTCTGACGACTGACCGCTGACGACTGATGAACTGATCGGTAGCGGAGCGTTCCGTAAGTCTGTGAAGGGATGCCTGTGAGGGGTCCTGGAGATATCGGAAGTGCGAATGCTGACATGAGTAGCGACAAACAGAGTGAGAAACTCTGTCGCCGAAAGTCCAAGGGTTCCTGCGCAAGGTTAATCCGCGCAGGGTGAGCCGGCCCCTAAGGCGAGGGCGAAAGCCGTAGTCGATGGCAACCAGGCGAATATTCCTGGGCCCGCTGGAAGTGACGGACGCAAGCTGTTGTCGGGGCTTAACGGATTGTCCCGGCTTTGCGCGCGTCCCAGGAAACAGCTCCAGCGTATGGACCGTACCCGAAACCGACACAGGTGGACTGGTAGAGCATACCAAGGCGCTTGAGAGAACGATGCCGAAGGAACTAGGCAAATTGCTCGCGTAACTTCGGGATAAGCGAGACCTCTCGTTGGGCAACCATCGGGGGGTGGCACAGAGCAGGGGGTGGCGACTGTTTAGTAAAAACACAGGGCTCTGCGAAGTCGAGAGACGACGTATAGGGTCTGACGCCTGCCCGGTGCCGGAAGGTTAAGGGGAGGAGTGCAAGCTCCGAACCGAAGCCCCGGTAAACGGCGGCCGTAACTATAACGGTCCTAAGGTAGCGAAATTCCTTGTCGGGTAAGTTCCGACCTGCACGAATGGCGTAACGACTTCCCCACTGTCTCCGGCATCGGCTCAGCGAAATTGAATTCCCCGTGAAGATGCGGGGTACCCGCGGTCAGACGGAAAGACCCTATGAACCTTTACTGCAGCTTTGCAGTGGCATCAGGGGAGCACTGTGTAGGATAGGTGGGAGGCTTGGAAGCCGGGGCGCCAGCTCTGGTGGAGCCATCCTTGAAATACCACCCTGGGCGCTTCTGATGTCTAACCGCGACCGGTCAGCCCGGTCCGGGACCCTGCATGGCGGGCAGTTTGACTGGGGCGGTCGCCTCCCAAAGCATAACGGAGGCGCGCGATGGTGGGCTCAGGCCGGTCGGACATCGGCTGCTGAGTGCAATGGCATAAGCCCGCCTGACTGCGAGAGTGACAGCTCGAGCAGAGACGAAAGTCGGCCATAGTGATCCGGTGGTCCCGCGTGGAAGGGCCATCGCTCAACGGATAAAAGGTACTCTAGGGATAACAGGCTGATCTCCCCCAAGAGTCCACATCGACGGGGAGGTTTGGCACCTCGATGTCGGCTCATCACATCCCGGGGCTGGAGCAGGTCCCAAGGGTTCGGCTGTTCGCCGATTAAAGTGGTACGTGAGCTGGGTTTAGAACGTCGTGAGACAGTTCGGTCCCTATCTGCCGTGGGTGAAGGAGACTTGAGAGGATCTGTCCCTAGTACGAGAGGACCGGGATGGACGCACCTCTGGTGCACCGGTTGTCGCGCCAGCGGCACCGCCGGGTAGCTATGTGCGGACGGGATAACCGCTGAAAGCATCTAAGCGGGAAACCCACCTCGAAACCAGGTCTCCCAGGGGTAACTCCCAGGAGGGCCGTGATAGACCATCACGTCGATAGGCCGGGTGTATACGTGCGGCAACGCACTGAGCTGACCGGTCCTAATCGCCCGATCGGCTCGATCTCATCTCCCGCAAGGGAGCCACCATGCGCAGCAATCATCGATCCAGTCATCGGCTGACAGTCGTCAGTCGTCAGACAAGCAGCG
Source organism: uncultured Alphaproteobacteria bacterium (assembly GCA_963808965.1). Classification (GTDB taxonomy): domain Bacteria; phylum Pseudomonadota; class Alphaproteobacteria; order Acetobacterales; family Acetobacteraceae; genus CAWEHU01. The sequence continues at coordinate 207,423 of CAWEHU010000029.1, read as the reverse complement.
CAGGCCCACTCGCAGCACACACAACTACCAGAACCTGATCAGTCTTCGGTCCGACGACTGACGACCGAAGACTGGCGACTGGATAGGCTTGACGACCTGGTGGCCATGGCGGGGTGTCCGCACCCGATCCCATCCCGAACTCGGCCGTGAAAACCCCCAGCGCCCATGGTACTGCGTCCCAAGACGCGGGAGAGTAGGTCGCCGCCAGGTCCTCAAGCCTATCCCCCACACACACCAACGCGGGGTGGAGCAGCCCGGTAGCTCGTCAGGCTCATAACCTGAAGGTCACAGGTTCAAATCCTGTCCCCGCAACCCCCGTCCTTAGCTAATCGTCGTCGGTCCGGTGAGTGCCACCAGCGCCAGCCCGAGCGCGACATCCAGCGCGACCAGCCCGGCCGCAGGAAGCCAGGGTAGCTCCAAAGCGAGCCGCGCCGCGAACCATTCGAGCCACAGCGCCCAGCCAAGAGCGATGAGTTGGCAGGTCTGATCCATCCAATCCGGAGCGCCCAGCAACCCCGGAATCCCGGCCGCGACCAGCAGCGAGTATTGAACGACGTTGCACCAGTTCCAGGTGGCGATGTAGCGCGGCCAACGTCCGCCGCGTCCGAGCCCGGCCACCACCGGGCGGGACAGCACGGCGAAGCCGGCCCAGCCGATGATGTAGAATAGCAGGTCGATCCCGAAGGCGTGCCCCGGCTCGGGCGGAAGACCGGATTCGGTCCAGGCCATGAGCCGGAGACAGACGAAGGCGGGCAGGCAGAGCGCGGCGGCCCAGAAGCTGCGCGCCGCGCCGGCCATGTCGGCCTCCACGAAACGCAGCCCGTCCGGCCGGCCGCGCGCGAGCAGGAGCGCGGCCTGCAATCCGTTCGCGACGGAGCTTGTGACATTCATGCGCCGCTCTCTATCGCAGAGCGAACCCCGAGCGCCAGAAGCCCCGGTCCCGCGACCAGCAACGCGGTGCCAAAATTGACGGCGAGGACCATGATCGCGGCGCGCAGCCCGGAAAGCGCCAGAGCGTGCCGGGCGATGAACCAGTGCAGCCATAGTCCGTAGCCCACAAGCCCGACCGCGGCCGCTCCGCCCGCGAGCATGTTGGGCATTCCCAGCTGCATCAGGACCCCGAGCACCAGCAGCAGCGCGGCTCCCGCGATCGGAATGGCCCACTGACACCAGTTGAACGCGGTGGCAAACCGCAGCCACAGCGCCTCCTTGCCCCACCAGCGCGCGAAGACGTGCGACAGCACCGGCGGCGCGAGCAATGCGCAGAACGTGGCCAGCATCTCGCCTATAGCGGCAAGCCCGCCGCCGCGCGCGAGCGCCAGGCCGCCGCCCACCAGCGGAAAGGCGACGAGCGGCGCCATGCTGTTGAGAAACGCTTGCGGGGTGTCGCCAAACAAATTCAGCCCATCGCCTCGGCCGCAAGCCAAACGGGCGACGCCGAGGAGGACATTCGGCGCATTCTGGCTCCCCGGCGGCGAGCGCCCATTCACGGCAGGAAGGCGGCGAGCACCGCCCGGTAGACGCGCGCCAACTGCCGCAACTCGGCCAACGGGACCCGCTCGTCCGCTTGGTGCATCGTCGCCCCGACCAGGCCGAATTCCGCGACCGGGCAATACCGGGCGATGAACCTCGCATCCGAGGTGCCCCCGCCCGTATCCAGACGCGGCGCTTCTCCGACCGAGGCCTCGACCGCACGGCGCAGCGTCTCGACGGCCGCACCTGGTTGGGTCAGGAAGGCCTCGCCGCTGATCGCGACCTTCAGATCGAACCGTTCGGCGTGGCGCGCGATGACGGCGCGCAACCACGCCTCGATCGACGCGCCCCTATGGAGGTCGTTGAAGCGGACGTTGAGCGCGGCGCGGGCTTCCGCCGGGATCACGTTCGTCGCCGGATTGCCCACGTCGATGCTGGTGATCTGCACCGAGGATGGTTCGAACCAAGCGGTTCCGGCATCCAGCGGCTCGGCGACGATGGCCGCGAGCGCGCGCAGCAGCCGATGAACGGGATTGTCCGCCCGATGCGGATACGCGACATGGCCCTGCGTGCCTTGGATCGCTAGGCGGGCGTTCAGGCTGCCGCGCCGCCCGATCTTGATGACTTCCCCGAGGTGCCCCGGATTGGTCGGCTCGCCGACCAGGCAGAAATCCGGCACCTGCCCGTTCGCGGCCATCCATTCCAGCACGCGGACCGTGCCATTCACCGCCGCACCTTCCTCGTCGCCGGTAATGAGCAGGCTGATCGATCCGTGCGGCAGCCCCTGCTCCAGATGTTCCGCGGCCGCGGCCACGAAGGCGGCGATCGCCCCTTTCATGTCGCAGGCGCCGCGACCGTACAGCGCATCCTCACGCACCTCGCCGCCGAAAGGAGAAGCGGTCCACGCCGCGTCCCCCGGCGGGACCACGTCCGTATGGCCGGCGAAGCAGAAATGCGGGCCTTCGGCGCCGATGCGTGCGAACAGGTTCGCGATCCCCCCGAAGGGGAGCCGCGTCACCGTAAAGCCGAGCCGCTCCAAAGCCGTGGCGAGCGCGTCCTGCGCCCCGGCATCCTCAGGGGTGACGGAGGGGCAACGGATGAGCGCCTGGGCCAGCGGCAGCGGATCGGGGAGCCCGCTCAATCGCGCAACAACTCGTTGATCGAGGTCTTGGCCCGGGTCCGCTCATCCACCCGTTTGACGATCACCACGCAGGCGAGCGAAGGGCCGGGGGAGCCGTCCGGCAGCGGCTTGCCCGGAAGCGATCCCGGAATCACGACCGAGTAGGCGGGGACGCGGCCCATGAAAACCTCGCCGTTCGTCCGGTCGACGATCTTGGTCGAAGCGCCGATGAAGCAGCCCATCGAGAGCACGCTGCCGCGCTCGACGATCGACGCCTTCGGCGACTTCCGAGCGCGCGCCGATGAAGCAATCATCCTCTATGACGACGGGGTCTGCCTGGAGCGGTTCGAGCACACCGCCGAGACCCACGCCGCCGCTGATGTGGCAGTTTTTTCCGACTTGCGCGCAGCTTCCGACCGTGGACCAGGTGTCGATCATCGTGCCGCTGTCGACGTACGCGCCGACGTTCACGAAACAGGGCATCAGCACGACGCCGGGAGCGATATAAGCGGAGCGGCGGACCACCGCGCCGGGCACCGCGCGAAATCCGGCCTCGCGGAAGCGGCTCGCGCCCCAGCCCTCGAATTTCACGGGCACCTTGTCGAACACGGGCGCGCCGCCCGCGCCCGGCATGGGCGCGGAATCCTGTAGCCGGAACGACAGCAGCACCGCCTTTTTCAGCCATTGATTCACGCGCCAACCGGTCCCGGTCGGCTCGGCTACCCGCACTTCGCCCGAATCAAGGGCGTCGAGCGCGGCTGCCACCGCCTCGCGCGGCTCGCCGATCGTCGCCGCCGAGAGCGTCTCGCGCCGCTCCCACAACGCCTCGATCGGCTGCTGCAACGGGTGACTCGTCATAGAAGGCGGATCCTGGTCTGGGGCGGCGGACCATGCGCAGCGCCTCCCCTCCTGTCAACGCGTGCCAGCCTTCGCGGCAGGGCGGGGAGGGGGCTACTCGGCCGCCTTGTCGAGCACCACCGAGATCTTCCAGGCGGCCCGCCGGATCGCTGCCTCGGCTTCGGCCTTGTCGCCCCAGCCAGTCACTTTCACCCACTTGTCCTTCTCGAGATCCTTGTAGCGCTCGAAGAAATGCTCGATGGCGGCGCGCGTGATCTCCGGCAGGTCATCCACGCTTTCGATCATGCTGTATTGGGGATGCACGCGATCATGCGGGACACAGATGATCTTTTCGTCGAGCCCGGCCTCGTCCTCCATCCGGAGCATGCCGATCGGACGCGCCCGGACGACGGCGCCGGGAATGACCGGGGCAGGGACCAGCACCAGCGCGTCCGCGGGGTCGCCGTCATCCGCCAGGGTTCCGGGGATAAAACCATAGGCGGCCGGATAGGCCATAGGGGTGAACAGGAAGCGATCCACCACCAGGGCGCCCGACTGCTTGTCCACCTCGTATTTGACCCCGGAGCCTTGCGGGATCTCGATCACCACGTTGATGTCGGAGGGCGGCTCATGGCCGGTCGGGATTTTCGCGACGTCCATACCAAGCCTCCGATTGATCCACCGCCATTTGAAGTGAGCCCGGCTGGGGGTCAAGCCTTGCGCTCCCTCCCCGCTTGCGTCAGATCCCGCCCGCGCCGGCGCCCGTAGCTCAACTGGTCAGAGCGGGCCGCTCATAACGGCTTGGTTGCAGGTTCGAGTCCTGCCGGGCGCATCGCCGGCCCCTTGGTTGCCCGCTCCGGCGCGCATACTTAAAGAGCATCCCCACACCCGCAGCTTCAGGAGCCCGGTCTTGGCCAGCTACCAGTACGTCTACGTGATGAAGAACCTGACGAAGTCCTTTCCGGGCGGGCGGGAGGTCTTCAAGGGCATCACGCTCTCCTTCCTCCCCGGCGTGAAGATCGGCGTGCTCGGCGTGAACGGCGCCGGCAAGTCCACCCTGCTCAAGATCATGGCGGGGATCGAAAAGGAATACGGCGGCGAGGCCTGGGCGGCGGAGGGCGTGCGCGTCGGTTATCTGGAGCAAGAGCCGCAGCTCGATCCTTCCAAGACCGTCGGCGAGAACGTCGAAGAGGCGTTCGGCCCGTTGAAGGCCGCACTCAACCGTTTCAACGAGATCTCCATGAAATTCGCCGAGCCGATGTCGGATGAGGAGATGAACGCGCTGCTCGCCGAACAGGCCGAGTTGCAGGAGAAGATCGAGGCCGAAGAAGGCTGGGAGCTCGACCGGCGCGTCGAGATCGCACTCGACGCCTTGCGCTGCCCGCCGGCGGAGGCCAGCGTCACCCAGCTCTCGGGCGGCGAGAAACGCCGCGTCGCGCTGTGCCGTCTGCTGCTCGAGAAACCCGATCTCCTGCTGCTCGACGAGCCGACCAACCATCTGGACGCCGAAAGCGTCGCTTGGCTCGAGCGCACGCTGCACGACTATGCCGGGACGGTCATGATCGTCACGCACGATCGCTACTTCCTCGACAACGTGACGAACTGGATCCTCGAGATCGAGCGCGGGCGCGGCTATCCGTTCGAGGGCAACTACTCGTCCTGGCTCGAGCAGAAGCGCAAGCGCCTGCAACAGGAGGAGAAGGAGGAGAGCGCCCGTCAGCGCGCACTCGCCGCGGAGCAGGAATGGATTGCCTCTTCGCCGCGTGCGCGCCAGACCAAGAGCAAGGCGCGCATCCAGAAATATGAGGAAATGCTGGCCAAGTCGCAGGAGTTGGCAGGCGGGCCCGCGGACATCGTCATCCCGCCCGGTCCGCGCCTGGGCGGCACCGTCATCGAAGCGGAGGATGTGCGCAAGGGTTACGGCAACAACCTGCTGATCGAGGATTTGAACTTCAAGCTGCCGCCCGGCGGCATCGTCGGCGTGATCGGGCCGAACGGCGCCGGCAAGACGACGCTGTTCCGGATGATTACGGGTCAGGAGAAGCCCGATAACGGGACCTTGCGGGTCGGCGAGACGGTGAAGCTCGGCTACGTGGACCAGTCGCGCGAGAGTCTCAATCCCGACAAGAGCGTCTGGGAGGAAATCAGCGGCGGTACCGACGTGATCTACCTCGGCAAGCGTGCGGTGCCGTCGCGCGCCTATGTCGGAGCATTCAACTTCAAAGGCTCCGATCAGCAGAAGAAGGTCGGCATTCTCTCGGGCGGCGAGCGCAACCGCGTGCATCTCGCCAAGATGCTGAAGACCGAGCACAACGTGATCTTGCTCGACGAGCCGACCAACGATCTCGACGTCGATACGCTGCGCGCTCTCGAGGAGGCGCTCGCGGAGTTCGCCGGCTGCGCCGTCATCATCAGCCACGATCGCTGGTTCCTCGACCGGCTGGCGACGCACATCCTCGCCTTCGAGGGCGAGAGTCACGTGGAATGGTTCGAGGGCAATTTCCAAGCTTACGAGGAGGACAAGCGGCGCCGCTTGGGCGCGGATGCCACCGAGCCGCACCGCATCAAATACCGTCCGCTCGCGCGTTAGCCGCGCCGGCTGCCACGTTGCACATCAACCCCGCCTGGGTCGTCCAGACCGCGCGGCTCGTGATGACTCCGGTCGGGTGGAACGATCTGCCCGACCTGCGAGCGATCAAGGCCGATCCCTTTGCGTTCGGGATGATGCTCGGCGGTGTTCGCAGCCCCGTTCAGGTCGCCGCGGATTTGGCCCGGGACGTGACACTTTGGGGGGCGCGCGGATACGGGTTGTGGGCGGTGCGCGATCGCAGGAGCGGCGGCCTTCAGGGCGTCACGGGGCTGATGGAACGGCCGGACGGACGCGGGATCGCGCTGCGGTTTGCCTTCTGGCTTCGAGCCCAGGGTCGCGGTCTCGCCCGGGAGGCGGCCGCGGCAGGACTGCGCTTCGGCCATGACCGCGCCGGGCTGCGGCGTATCGTCGCGGTTGCGCGCGAGACCAACTTCGCCTCCCGCATGGTGCTCGGCGCGATCGGCATGGTGGAATGCGACACTTTCGCGCAGGGCGGCTTCGCGATGGTGCTCTACGAAAGCCGGGCTCAGTCGCGCGATCCCTAGCAGCTATCCCGTCTGGGAGATCTGATGACGCATGGCGTCGATCAGAGCCTGCACGTTGTTGTTGTTGCGCGCGAGAAACGCGGCGTAGTCGCTGCGCTGGGTCAGGCGGAGACTGGTCCCTTCGGCGACCACATCCACGATCTTCGGGCTGCCGGTCGCCTCGCTGATGATCCACTCCACTTGCGTCGGCGGGCTGTTCGGCCGCTCGACAGTCGTGGTGACGACCTGGTAGTCCTCCCGGCTCTGGGTTCGGCCATACGTCAGGCGTACGCCCTGATATTCGCCCAGCTTGCCGCTGATATTGTTCAGCAGCACCTCGTGAAACAGTGCGATGTATTCCTTCTGCTGGTCGGGCGTGGCGCTACGCCAGTAGCGGCCGAGGCAGAACCGCCCGACCGAGTCCACGTCGACCGCATTGTTGATGACCTGCTGCAGCCGCCCCCGCTTCTCCTCGGTGCTGCCGGGGCCGTTCACGATTCCGACCAGTTGGTCCCCGGTCGTCCTCACGAACGCGGAGGCGCGCTCGGCCGCCGAATCGGCGAATGCCCGGAGGCCCGGACGCATCACCAGGGCGGCTGCGGTCACGATTAGGAAGTGGCGGCGTGTAAGCATGGGCTGGTCTTACTCCGGTCAGCGGGCCGCCGTGGAGGCGGGCGGTGCGGCGGGCTGGGGGAACCATACGGGGACGGTCGCCCGATTGTCGTCGCGGGTTTCCTGAATCTGCGACTCGCGGTGCTGGCGGTAAAGGCTGCGGAAGGTGGCGTACGGGTCGAGCGCCGTCTTCTTGATATTGTCGACCGCGTCCAGCACCCGCTCGCGCTGGTCCATCGCATTGAAGGAAAATCGCGCCCAATTCAACGCAGTGACCGCGGCCCCCTGCCCGACCCAGGTGAAGGGGTCGAGTACGATGTTCATGCCGAAGCCCACCGCATCCCGCGGGTCGCTCGGCCCCAGCACCGGCAGGAACAGGAACGGACCCGTGGGCACGCCCCACAGCGCCAGGGTCACGCCGAAATCCGTGTCGTGGGCGGGGTAGCCCCAGTTCTTGGCGAAATCGAAGACCCCCACCACCCCGACGGTCGTGTTGATGAGGAAGCGCATCGTGGTGTCGCCGGCGCGGCGCGGCTTGCCTTGCATCATGTCGTTGCTCAGCACGACGGGCGTACTGAGATTGGACAGCACGTTGTGAACGCCGGTACGGACCCGCTCGGGCACCACGTAGCGATAAGCCTGGGCGGCGGGCTTCAGCACGACCGTGTCGATGCCGTTGTTGATCGTGTAGAATACGCGGTTGGTCGGCTCCAGCGGATCATTCGTCTCGTTGTATTCCGCGAGCGCCTCGGGATCGCTGGCCGGCGGCCGGGTCGCGCAGCCAGCCAGAATCATGACGAGGCTCAGGGCAGCGGTCAGCAGAACCGGATTGCGGGGGACGATGCGCATCATCTTCCTCGGGTCGAACGGACGAACGGGCTAAGGCACGGAACCCGCCCGGAGGGACTGGGGATGCGCCCCCCCGCTTGGAGTGGAGCAAGGATCGGTTAACCAAACTCTATCACGCATAACCCGCAGCGCAACGTGAGACCGGAAAACAAGTTGCCCCGGCCTTTGCCTGCCGCCTTTCGCCTTGCCTTCACAGTCCGATTCGGGAATGGAAGACGCCATGAACCACGCAGCTGCCCGCCTTTCCTCCGCCGATCCGTCATCGCCCACCCTCGAGCGGTGGATGACGGCGCCGCGGTTCGCGGGTCTTCCCGTCCGCGGTGCCGGCCAGCCGCCGCCGGAGCTGTCCTTCGAGTTCTTCCCGCCCAAGACCGAGGCGCTGGAGCAGCAGCTCTGGGCCTGCATCCGCCGCCTCGAGCCGCTTCGGCCGCGCTTCGTTTCCGTAACCTACGGCGCGGGCGGGTCCACTCAGGAGCGCACGCACGCGACCGTGGCCCGGATCGTCAAGGAGACCTCGCTCGTCCCCGCGGCGCACCTCACCTGCGTCGGCGCAAGTCGTGAGCAGGTCGACGCGGTGGCGCGGGCCTACTGGGAGGCGGGCGTCCGCCATATCGTAGCCTTGCGCGGCGACCCCCCGCCCGGCGCCGCTTTCGAGCCGCATCCCGAGGGCTATCAGTATGCCGCCGACCTCGTCGCCGGCCTCAAGCGGGTCGCGGATTTCGAGATTTCGGTCGCGGCTTTCCCCGAGACACACCCCCACGCGCTCAGCCGTGAATTGGATTTGGATAACCTGAAGCGCAAGCTGGACGCGGGGGCGACCCGCGCTATCACGCAGTATTTTTTCGATACCTCGGTGTTCCTCGATTTTCTTGACCGGTGTCTGGCAGCGGGGATCAAGGCACCCGTCGTTCCCGGCATCATGCCCGTCTCGAACTTCACGCAAGCGGCCCGGTTCAGCGCGATGTGCGGCGCGAGCGTGCCCGACTGGCTTGGTCGCCTGTTCGAGGGAACCGAGAAGGACCCGGAAACCCGCCGGATGGTCGCGGCGGTGGTGGCCGCCGAGCAGGTAAGGTTATTGCAGGCGAACGGCGTCGACGAATTCCACTTCTACACGTTGAACCGCCCCGATCTCACCTACGCCATCGCCCATATTCTCGGGGTGCGGCCGGCCGCTTCCGCGACGGCCGCGTAGGCACGACCCGGCGTTCATCATGCATCGCCCCACAGGCCGGAGAGCGGCAGCCAGACAAGAATCCGCAGAAGCTGCAACACTGATCCGGCGGCCTTCGAACCGCACTGCCGCTTTTTTGTTCCGGGGCTTGAACCCGGGTTAGGTATCGTGAATCGCGATCCGTCAGTGTACCCAAAGTGGGAGCGATGAAAATCCGCTAGCCGGATACACCGCTCTTACGGGTGGCTTGCCCGGCACGAGGGCGATCTGGCGGGTTCGCGCTAGTAACTCCTCTATAAGGACGCGCAGCTCCAGCCTGGCCAATGGCGCCCCGGGGCAGACATGAATACCGGCGCCGTATAGCAGGTTCTGGGACGGATCCCGGTCGAGCCGGAATTCATCAGGATCGCCAAAGGTGGCCTCGTCGCGATTGGCGGACGCCCAAATCAGCGTAATGCGCTCGCCGGCGGCAATGTTCCGGTTCCCGATTTCCACCGCTTTGGCGGCGATCCGACGATTGGTAATGAGCGGTGCATGGATGCGTAGGATCTCATCGATGGCGGCGGGCAACAGCGATGGATCCGTCCGAAGTCGCTGCTGCAATTCCGTTCGCTCGGCCAGATATTGTGCGAGAATCCCGACAGAAGCAGAAATGGTGCCCAGCTCGCCAACTGTCCAGTTGCGCACGATACTGACGATCTCTTCATCGTTGAGGAACCTGTCTCCGACCCGCTCTTTCAGGAGACTGGCGGTGTTGTCGGGCGACTCGTTGCCTGCTCCGCGGCGCGCGTCCAGCAGCTCCCGGATATAGACATCGAACTCGAGCGCGACGGCCGCAGCCGCGGCCCGGTGGCCGCCCAGGGTGGCGGCCTGGTTCTTGAGAATCCACTGACGCAAGGGCTCATGCATTGTCTCCGGCCAGCCCATGAACGCACACTGGACCCGCAAGGCAAAGTTCTGGGCGAACTCGCCCATCAGCTCGATTTCGCCACCGGCCGCCAACCGGCTCGCCAGACCGGCGGCAATCTCCCGGCACACCGGCTCGAAAAGTTGCATTCGCTCCGGTCCGAAATAGGGTTCGATAATCTTTCGGTACTCGGTGTGCTCGGGCGGATCCATATTATTGGGCACGGAAAGATGGCTCGACACGGCGTTGCTGAAGGTGTCGTGATCGTTCAGGACATGCATTATGTCGGCATGCCGGAATAGGGACCAGTGCAGGTAATCGCTATATGCCACAGGACAGCGGGCGCGCATGTGATCATAAGCAGCGATTTGATCGTCAAGCACGGCCTGCGATCTCGGATCCCAATCGGGCTGTCGTTTCTCGGTCATGCGTTCCTCCTCAAGGCTGCTGTCAACGCCTTGTCCGGATGATGTTCCTGCCCATTTCAGAGTTCTAGTCTCATGACCGATATTGCAGGATCACCATCGGGTGACTTCGCACCGAAAGGTTCCGCCTCTATTGCGTTATTGCAAAATACTCATTCTGCTTTTCCTGCGCGCGAACAACGCGGCGGTGGAATAGCGTGCTTAGCGGACGCTCAGCGGGAAGCTGAACAGCCGCTCGCGCCCGAGCAGGAACACGCGGCCGCCGCGCGGAAACAGCGCCGTGATCGCGGGGTGGCGAACGTCGAGCCCGCCGGTATACGCACCGAAGGCCGGCAGCATCAGCCGCCGCGAGTCCGCGACGAAGCAGGGGCGGCTCACGTCGCAGCCGCGGGCGGGGATTGCCGCTTTCGGGTGGTGATGACCGCAAATTTCGCTGCTCGCGCCCCGCGTCCCTTGGTGGCGAAACACGAGCGGCCCCGCCGTGTGCGCCTCCACGAACCGCCCGCCGATCTTCGCCGATGGTTTCGGATCGTGGTTGCCCAGTACCCAGACGAACTCGAAAGCCGCCGTCATCGACTTCCAGCCGTGCGGCCTCGCTCGCCCCGAGCCGCGCCGCCCCTTGCGCGTCGTGGAAGCTGTCACCGAGCGCGACCACGATGCGCGGGCGCCAGTGCCGCAGCATCAGGGCCAGGCGGTCGAGCGTCACCTTGCTGTCCCACGGCGGCAGCAACATTCCTCTGCGGGCGAAGGACGAGCCCTTCTCCATGTGCAGGTCGGATACGGCGAGTGTGCGCGTGGCCGGCCAGAACAGGGCGCCGGAAGGATCGAGCATAAGCCGCTCGCCCGCGAGGTGGATCGGCGCGGCACTCACGAGATGCGGCCGAACAGTGACGCTTGCACCGGCCGGGGCGAGCGGCGCGCGACGTTGGCGCGATGCACGACGGGAATCCGGGGCCGGCTCTCGCGGCGTGGCGGCGGCTCCGCTTCTCCCATCGCTTCTGCCACGAGCGCGGCCTCCGCCTCGGCGAGCAGCGCATCTTCATCCTCGCCGCTGCGCACGCTTTCTCGCCCGATATCGAGCAGCACCGGGATCGCGAGCGGCGAGACGCGCGAAAGGGCCATGTGCGTGATCCGCCCGTCGATGCGCGCGAGCATTCCCGCGATGCGGCCGAGATCCGTCAACCCTCCGGACGCATCGGCACGGGTCGCGCGCAGTAGGACGTGATCCGGCTGATGCCGGCGCAGAACGTCGTAGATCAGGTCGCTGTTCACCGTCACCTGCCTGCGCGTCTTCTCGGCGCCCGGATGGTTTCGCTCGATAAGCCCGGCGATCACCGCGACATTGCGGAAGGTGCGGCGGAGCATGGAGCTGTCGGCCATCCAGGCTTCCAAATCGTCGCCCAGCATGTCCTGCTCGAACAGCCGCGCCACATCCGTCGGCTGATTGGCGCACCATGCGCCCAAGACGTAGTCGGTCGCGACGAAGCCGAGCGGCGCCATGCCGAACCGTTCCATCCGGCGGGTGAGCAGCATTCCGAGCGTCTGGTGCGCCTGGCGTCCCTCGAAGCAGTACGCGACCAGGTACCAGCGATCGCCCCGCGGGAACGTTTCGACCAGCAGATCGGAGCGCCCAGGCAGGCGGGAGCGCGCCTTTTGCAGCCGCAGCCATTCCTGCACGGGCTCGGGGAACCAATGCCAGCTCGCCGCATCCTGCAACATCGCCCGGACCCGATCGGCGAGATTGGTGGTGAGCGGCATTCGGGCGCCGGCATAGGCCGGCACCATCGGCTCGCCCGCGCCGCCCTCGGCCGCCTCCACCACGGTCTCGTGCAGGCGGACAAATCTCAGCAGGCGCCCGGCGAACATGAACGTGTCGCCGGGCCGCAGCATGTTGACGAAAGCCTCCTCCACTTCGCCGAGCATCGGACCGTGGCGACCCTTGCCGACCAGCCGGATTCGCAGCATCGGAGCTTCGACGATCGTGCCGATGTTCATGCGCGCCTGGCGCGCGACTCGTTCGGAGCGGACATGCACGCGCCCCTCGCTGTCGCGAAACAGCTTGCGGTGTCGTTCGTACGCCGCGAGCGCGTAGCCGCCATTCTCGACGAAGCCGAGCACGTCGTCGAAATCCCGGCGCGCGAGCCCCGCGTACGGCGCCGCGCTTGCGATCTCGCGATAGAGCGCGTCCGGGTCGAACGGTGCGCTGCAAGCGGTGAGCAGGATATGCTGCGCCAGCACGTCGAGCCCGCCCGGCCGCGGCGGATCGCCGTCCAGTTCGCGCGCTGCGACGCCGAGCACGGCGGCTTCGCACTCCAGCACCTCGAAGCGATTGGCGGGCACGAGGATCGCCCGCGACGCCTCGTCCATCCGGTGGTTGGCGCGGCCTACCCGTTGCAGCAGGCGCGAGACGCCCTTGGGCGCGCCGACCTGGATCACCTGATCGACCCCGGCCCAGTCGATGCCGAGATCGAGCGACGAGGTGGCGACCACCGCTCGCAGGCGCCCCTCCGCCATCGCGGCTTCGACCCGTCTCCGCTGTGCGATGTCGAGACTGCCGTGATGCAACGCGATCGGCAGCGTGTCCGCGTTCAGTCTCCACAGCGCCTGGAACATCATCTCCGCCTGCGCCCGCGTGTTGACGAACACGATCGTCGTGGTCGCCGCGCGGATGCGCTCCATCACCTCTGGCGCGCTGTCGAGTGCCATATGCCCGGACCACGGCAGGCGGCCTTCCGGCAGCACCACCGAGAGGGCAGGGCGGGCGCCGTCCGCCTCCTCGATCAATCGCTCTGCGCCCACATAGGCGAGCAGCGCCTTCGGGTGTGCGACGGTGGCGGACAGGCCGACCCGGCGCGAGCCAGGCGCGAGCGAGGCGAGACGGGCCAGGCAGAGTGCGAGCTGGTCCCCTCGCTTCGTGCCGGCCAGCGCGTGGGTTTCGTCCACGACGACGCTGGAGAGCCCGCGAAACAGCGAAGGTGCGTCCGCGAACGAGAGCAGCAGAGCGAGGCTTTCCGGCGTGGTGAGCAGGATATTGGGCGGACGCTCTCGCTGCCGGCGGCGCCGGTCCGCCGGCGTATCGCCGGTACGCGTTTCGATCGTGACCCCGAGCCCCATCTGCTCGACGGGTCCCGTCAGATTGCGAGCGATATCGGTCGCGAGCGCCTTCAGCGGGCTCACGTAGAGGGTATGGATGCCCTCGCGCGGCCGCTCGTGCAGCTCGATCAGGCTGGGAAGAAAGCCGGCGAGCGTCTTGCCCCCACCAGTGGGGGCGATGAGCAGGACAGACTCGTTCGCCCGGGCCGCGCCGAGCATCGCGAGCTGATGCGGACGCGGCGTCCAGCCCCGTGCGGCGAACCAGCCCGCGAAAGGTTCCGGCAATGTTCTTTCCACGCCCGGTTATCTAAGAGATGAACCGGGTCGGTGAAAGGCCGGTCCTTATTCGAGGGCTGGCCCGGACGAAACCGTCAGACCGTGCCGCCTGCCGGCAGGGATGCGGATTGCGCCGCGGCGCTCGTATAAGCCTGGATGGCGGCGAGAGAATTGGCCGAGCCATCGTTGGCCGCCGAGGCCGGCGCTGCCGCCGAGCCAGCGGGCGCTGTGAGCGAAGCCGCGCTCCCGCTCGGGCTTGTGCCGCCGTTGAGATCGCTGAGCAATCTGGCCGCATCGGCCTGCAACTTGCCAGGACCGGTCGCCTGGGTGTCGGAATGGTGGTGATGATGGTGGTGCGGCCGCGCCGAAGAGGCATCGGTCCCGCTCGTCGTCGCGTCGCTGGTCCCGGTCGTGCCGGTCGCGGTCGTGCTGGTTCCGCCGTTCGCGGCAGTTCCCGTTTCCGTCTGTTGCAATTGTACCAGCATCGCCTGGAGATCGTTGGCAAGTTGCTGAAAAGGGATGGTGACGCCGGATGGCGCGGCGGTGTTGCTGCTGCTCGATCCGGATTGGGTTGCGGCCGAGAAGCTCGTTGCGTCGGATGTCGGCGTCGTTGCCGCTGTTGCGCCTGAAGCCCAAATACTCGGGGCCGCACTATTTTGCGTTACCATTGCAACCGACATGATTTTTCTCCTGCTGACGCTCTGTTCCGAGTGGATCTCGGACCAGCGACGCAAGAGACGTGCCGCCTTCAACCACGTTGATCGGCCCACATTTTCCTAAATCATCCCGGCAAACTCTGCCGGGCTAGGAGGACCCGTCGGCAGAAATGTCGCGTCCCATCAGCGCCCAGCGGCAGCGGACGTGCCGGTCACTGCAATTCTTGTTTCATGACCGTCAGAATGCCCTTGATAGCTGCGAAGAACTCGGCCTCGATCGCTGGGAACTCGCTCGCCGGGCCGTCCCAGTTCACGATGAAGCAGAACGTCACCGGCGTTGGCTTGTCGCCACCGACCACCATCTGCCCGGCGAAGCTCTTGGCGTTGAGCGTGTACCCCAACCCCGTCACTGGCGAAAACTCCCCGCCCTTGGCGTAGGCGGGCGTGTCGGGCGGCACCGTCGGTGGGATCTGCACGGACGTGGCCTGGATGCGTTTGAACTCGGTCAGGGTCTCCGGCTTGGCGAAGAACGCCCCCGCCAGGGCCTGCTCGTACCAGGACACGAAGTCGCGCGCGTTGCCCGCCAGCGTGATCACGTCGTTAAGCGGCTGGCGCAGGGGGCCAGGTGGGTTCTCGACCGCTTGCACAATCCCCGGCCAGCCGAAATCCGCGCCGGGGGCCGCGCCGATGATGTAGGAGAAGAAGATGCGCGTGGAGTTCGGAATGCGGATCGAGGAGAGACCGGCCTGGGCGATGAGCGCGCGCACCCGGTCGGCGCCGACTTTGCCTGTGGCGAGGTCGGTGGCGGTGTTGTCGCTGTAGGCGATCATTGCGTCCAGCACCGAGCGCGCCTGGGTGCTACCGGCGAGGTTCATGAACACCGGGCTGCTGAACATGCGAACGCTGTCGTCGATGACCAGCTGCTCATCCAGGGACAGCCGGCCCGCCTCGACGTCCCGCAGATATTGGCCGAGCACGAAAGTCTTGTAGGCGCTGGCGGTGAAGAGGGAGAGGTTCGGTCGGTGCGCGATGCGGCCGAGCGAGCCGCCTTGGCCGGCGTGGATCAGGTAGCTCTTGGTCCCCGGCAGGGCGAGGTAGCGCCTGAGCGCCGCGCCGAGGTCGCCTCCGGCTTGCTGCTGATCGTTGTCGCCGCCTCTGTCCTGCGCCAGTGCGACGCCGGTGACGGCTGAGGCAGCCGCGGCGGCAGCAAGCGAGACAAGTATCCGGCGCTGCATGAACCTCTCCCCGGTTGGTTCGGCTCTCCTTTGGCCCGCAGCGCTCTATTGCCGAGAGGCCGCCCTACTCAGGAGAGCAAGAAAGTCGATTGGCAGATAACGCGCTGAAACTGTGCCGATCCCGAGACGGTCAGGCAAGTCACCGACCGGCGCAGCTTCCGGGCCTTTCGAGATGTTGCTGCTCCGTTCGGAACCCCCCTCCGGTGAATGCGGCCCTCCTGGAGATTATTTACGACCGGACCGCTTCCGGGAACGCACCAAAGATTCTGTTCAGCTCGCTGCCGGGCATAGCGCCGGTGAGAGTCTCGAACGATCCACCCTTGATTCCTTTGGCGGCGGCGACGGTGGCGGCCCAGCCGACCCTGGCGAGCGAGCCACCGACACTGACCCGCCGCACGCCCAGCCCGGCCAGCTCCGCGAGCGGCATGGCGGGGTCCATGACGAGGACATTCAGAGGCTTGGGCGCCACGGCCTGCACCATGGCCCGAATGTCGTCCCTTCTCCTGACACCGGGTGCGTAAAGGCAGTCCGCGCCAGCACCGGCAAACGCCACCAGCTTGTCGATGGCTACCGAGAGTGCATCGGGCTCGTCGAGCAGGATTTCCGTGCGGGCCACGAGCAGGACGTTTTCGCCTGACTGATCGATCGCGCGACGAGCGGCGCGCAGCCGCTCAACGGCCATCGCTTGATCGTAGAGGCGCGCGTTCTCAAGATCGCGGTCTTCAATCGACAGGCCCGCGACGCCTGTGTCGATCGCCAGGCGAACACTCGTCACAATGCCATCGGGGTCCGTCGCGAAGCCGGACTCGAAATCCGCATTGATCGGCACATCGACAGCAGCGCACAAAGTCGAGAGGTGGCTTAGCACGTCATCGCGCGCGACGGCATAGTCGGGCCGGCCCGTCGTCCAGGCATAACCGCTGCTGGTTGAAGCCAACGCTTCGAATCCGAGATGCTGGAACATGCGGGCGCTTCCTGCGTCCCAAGGGTTCGGCAGCACGAAACAGCCCTCTTCGTGCAAGTCGCGAAAGCGAGCGCGCTTTTCGGCGGTCGTTGATGCCATCAGATTTCTCCGTTTCGCAGAGATGGTGAGTTGGAACAGCGTCGTTCCATTGCATAGGTCGCCAGCGTTGGAGCACGGGATGACTGGTGGTCGGCTTACGCTGTCACCGTGACGCATTTTACGCTGCCGCGGCCCTTTGAACACGCATGGCGGCCAAATCCATAGCGCCCGACGAAAGCGCGGAGGAACTGGCCGTCACCTTTGGGGCAGGCCGTAGCCGAACACCCCGTTGCGCGCAGGCAGACCGTAGTTACCCGGCTTCCCGGGCTGCTGCGTCTGGGTTGCCCAGGCCTGCCATGCTGCATTGCAGCATTTCGGGTTGACCCTGAGCTTACCGATAACTATACCTGAGCTTGTTGCAGCACAGCATAGTAAGAACAGCCAGCTGATCTTAGCATTGCTGACGGCTGCGGCAGAACATAGGGGGTTTGAACAGAAAAGGGCTTAGAGATATGCGGAGCTTCTACATCCTTACGATATTGCTTGGCCTGGTAAGTACAACGCCGGCCTTGGCTGGTCCTGCTCATAAGAAGCACATTGATTTATCGCAGCGCACGCATATGACCCTCCAAACCGGGAAGGCGTCTTGGTATGGTCGATGGCACGCGGGTCGCCTGACGGCGAGTGGTGAACGCTTCAACCCGCAGGCCATGACCTGCGCGCATCGAACCCTGCCTTTGGGGTCCCTCGTCAAAGTGACCGACCTCGCGACGGGGAAAAACGTCGAGTTGGAGGTGAACGACCGCGGCCCTTACGTGAAGGGGCGCATTATGGATCTGAGCGAAGCAGCGGCCAGGGAACTCGGAGCCGGCGAGAAGGGCCTCCTCGAGGTACGCGTCGAGGTCATCAGCATCCCGCAACTCGCGTCGGGCTAGCAGACCGAGGCAGGGGCATTCGCTGCGACGAAGATCGCATGCAATCCCCGTGGCTTGACCAATCCTACGATGTATGCAACTATGACGTGAAATGTCCCGCACAGCCCCTCAACCCACAACTGCGTCGGCCGAGAGTCTGGCCCGCATTGTCGAGGGGCTGTGCGATGCGATCGCCACCGCGTGTGAGGAGCGGCCCGCTTCGCCGGTCAAGCGTCTGGTCTTGACGCAGCTTCGCCGTGTGGCCGTCTGGTTCGCGGCGCTGATCGAGGATTTCCGCGCCGGCCTGCTTGCCCCGGAGCCGGAGGCGACCCGCAGGGCTCCCGAATTCCCGGTCTCGCCTCAGACGCCGGCCCGGCCGCCGCACCTCCTTCGCCGCGGGTTCGGCTGGCTGCTCCGGCTGGTGCCGGGGACGGCCGCGTTTGACAGGCAGGTGCAGGATTGGCTGTTCGGCGGCCTGGAGATGGGCGGCGCTGCCGGCGCTGCCGTTGCAACCCCGCCGCCGTCTCATCCCGCGCAGCCGGAGACTGGCGGTCAGGCCGCGCCGGCGCTCGGTTCGCCCCGGCGCGGGGCTTCGTCTTCCCCCGCCGCTGCCGCTAACGGCCCCGCCGTTGCGCTTGCTTCCTGCCCGGACGCCACACTCTCTCTCGGCTGTGCCGACACTCTTCCTTCCGGCCGCGCCGCCGCGCCGCGTGCGAGGCCGCCGCATCGGGACCCCACCGGACGCGTTCGACGGGACCCATCGCCGCTTCAGCCGTCTTTTGCCGTCGCGGTCCGCTCGCTGTTCATCGCGGCGGCCGGCTCGCTCGTGGACCCGCCGAGCTTTTTTGCGAGGGCCTGAGCGCGACCGCCAACTTGCGCCGATAACGTTCCGGATTCGAAAGATTGGCTCGCTCGTTTCCAGCCGATCCGCGCTCGTCGCGCATCGCGCCGGTAGTCGCGGCGACGCCTTGGATCGAATGCCCGGAAACCCGCACTGGAGCTTCACTGGTCGCGAGCGACCCGGAGCCGCCTCTCCGAGCTTCCCATTTGCCCCTCTCCAGGTCTAGAAGCCGCGATCCCCCGAGAGGAAGGCTAATGTCTGCGGTTCTGCTGATCGTCCATTTGTTCGTGACCCTGGCGCTGATCGGCGTCGTGCTGATCCAGCGCAGCGAGGGGGGCGGCCTCGGCATCGGCAGCTCGCAAGGCATGGGCGCGTTCATGTCCGGGCGGGGCACCGCGAACCTGCTCACGCGCACGACCGCCGTCTTGGCCACTCTGTTCATGCTGCTTTCGCTTGTCCTGGCGCTCCTGAACCACGGTACGGCGGGGGTCGGGCGTTCGCTGCTGGCCGAGCCGCCGCCCGGCCCCTCCGCCCCGTTCGTGCCTTCGGGTCAGAGCCCAACCACGCCGGGACCTTCCGGCCCGGAGAGCGGCCCAGCCCCGAGCACCCCGGCCCCGGCGCCGGCTCCGTCGTCCCCGGCCGGTCCATCGGTCCCCACCAACTGACGGCGGACACGACGTCGCGCGTTTTCCGAATGCGTGACGCCACCGCGCCGGACTTCCCGCTCGGCGATTCGGGCCGGTATACTGGCCGCCCATGACGCGGTTCGTCTTCATCACCGGCGGCGTGGTCTCCTCGCTCGGAAAAGGCCTTGCCTCCGCGGCCCTCGGGGCGCTGCTCCAGGCCCGCGGCTACTCGGTTCGCCTGCGCAAGCTCGATCCCTATCTGAACGTTGATCCGGGGACGATGAGCCCGTACCAGCACGGGGAGGTATTCGTCACCGATGACGGCGCGGAAACCGATCTCGACCTCGGTCACTACGAGCGGTTCACGGGCGTCCATGCGACGAAGGCGGACAATGCCACCACGGGCGCCATCTATGCCGAGGTGATCGCGAAGGAGCGGCGTGGCGACTATCTCGGCGCGACGGTGCAGGTGATCCCGCACATCACCGATGCGATCAAGGAGACGATCACGCGCGATACGGACGGGCTCGACTTCGTGCTGGTCGAGATCGGCGGGACCGTCGGCGACATCGAAAGTCTGCCCTTCCTCGAAGCGATCCGCCAGCTCGGCAACGAGCTTGGGGCCAAAGGCGCGATGTTCGTGCATCTGACGCTCGTGCCGTATATCCCCTCGGCCGGTGAGCTGAAAACCAAGCCGACGCAGCACTCCGTGAAGGAGCTGCTGAACGTGGGCATTCAGCCGCAGATGCTGCTCTGCCGCAGCGACCGGCCCATTCCCGAAAACGAGCGGCGCAAGATCGCGCTATTCTGCAACGTGCGAGCGGAAGCCGTTATCCCGGCGCTCGACGTGGATACGATCTACGCGGTGCCGATCAGGTACCACGACGAAGGCATGGACCGCGAGGTGCTGCGCCATTTCGGCCTGCCTTTCGACTCGGAGCCCGACCTCGCGCGCTGGGAGCGCATCGTCGATGCGATCCGCGCGCCGGAAGGCGAGGTGCGCATCGCCATCGTCGGCAAGTACACGAACCTGCTCGACAGCTACAAATCACTCGCCGAAGCCATGACGCATGGCGGCATCGCGCACCGGGTGAAAGTGCGGATGGATTGGGTGGACAGCCAGGTGTTCGAGCAGATCGACGCGGCCGCAAGGCTCGAAGAGGTGCACGGCATTCTCGTGCCCGGCGGCTTCGGGGAGCGCGGCAGCAAAGGCAAGATCGCGGCCGTGCGCTTCGCCCGCGAGCGCCAGGTACCGTTCCTCGGCATCTGCTTCGGAATGCAGATGGCGGTGATCGAAACCGCCCGCAATCTCGCCGGAATGCCGGAGGCGTCATCGACGGAGTTCGGGCCGTGCGACACGCCCGTCATCGGCCTGCTGACCGAGTGGGCGCGAGGCAACGAAATCGAGCGCCGTATGCAGGGGGGCGATCTCGGCGGCACGATGCGCCTCGGGGCCTATCCCGCGGTGCTCGGCCCCGGCACGCTGGCGCGCGCCATCTACGGCGGGGCTCCGAGCATCCAGGAGCGGCATCGGCATCGCTACGAGGTGAACGTGCATTTCAAGGAGATCCTGGAGGAGACGGGTATGCGGTTCTCCGGCATGTCGCCGGACGGCATCCTGCCGGAGATCATCGAGATACCGCGCCATCCGTGGTTCGTGGGCGTGCAGTATCATCCCGAGCTGAAATCCAAGCCGTTCGATCCGCATCCGATCTTCGCGGGCTTCATAGGAGCAGCCGTGCGGCAAGCGCGGCTGGTGTGAGACGATGAGCACGTTGACGCAGCAATTTCTCGCCTGGGTCGACAGCCGGTCGCGTACTTATGGAGAAACGATGGAGGCTTGGCGCAGCTCCTGTCCCCGGTTTCCCGTCTGGGAGGACTCTCTCGATGAGGGCCTTGTTCAGGTGGAGCGCGCTAACGGGGTCAGTTTGGCCGAAGGACGCGTGACACTTACGCAGAAGGGGCGGACGGCGCTCGCCGAAGGTCGCGCCCCATGAAAACCATCCGTTTGGGCGATGTGGCCGTGGCCAATCATCTGCCATTCGTGCTGATCGCCGGCCCGTGCCAGATCGAGTCGCGGGCGCACGCGCTGGAGGTGGCGCACGGCTTGGCCGAGATCACCCGCGGGGCAGGCGTCAAGCTGATCTACAAGAGCAGTTTCGACAAAGCGAACCGCACCAGCGCTACCGCCGCCCGCGGCGTCGGCATGGCGCAGGGGCTGCAAATTCTGGCGACCGTTCGCGAACAGATCGGTCTTCCGGTCCTTACCGACGTTCATCTCCCGGAACAGTGCCGGCCGGCGGCCGAGGCGGTGGATGTGCTGCAAATCCCCGCGTTTTTATGCCGGCAAACCGACCTGCTGCTCGCCGCCGGAGAGACCGGCCGCGCGATCAACGTGAAGAAAGGGCAGTTCCTCGCCCCGTGGGACATGGTGAATGTGGCCGCCAAGATCGCGGCTACGGGGAACGAAAACATCCTGCTCTGCGAACGCGGCGCCAGCTTCGGTTACAACACGCTGGTCACGGATTTCCGCTCCTTGCCGATCATGGCCCGCACCGGTTATCCGGTGGTGTTCGACGCGACCCATTCCGTGCAGCAGCCTGGTGGCCAGGGTACCTCGTCCGGCGGTCAGCGCGAGTTCGCCCCGGTGCTGGCGCGCGCCGCGCTGGCGGTGGGTGTCGCGGCCGTATTCATCGAGACCCACCCCGATCCGGATCGGGCGCCAAGCGACGGGCCGAACATGATCCCGCTCCGGGAGATGCCGGCGCTTCTCGACCAGCTCCGACGCTACGATGCGTTGAGCAAATCGATAAGCGCCGACACCCGAGCGTGACTCCGGGGCGACCCCGGCGAATCAGCGGTAGTAAACGGGCGGCGGTGCGTGATAGGCGGGCGGCGCGCGATAGATGACCGGCGGCGGAGCGTAGACATACCCTGGATGACGCCAGTGATGCTCGCGCCACTCGTGTTCGCGCCAGGCGTGCTCGCGCCATTCGTGACGCCGCCAGCGCCAATCATCCCAATCGGCCCGCGCTGGGGCGGCGGCGCTCAAAGTCGACGAGCGCAGCGGCTGCTGCCAAACCGATCCGAAGTCCTCTCATCCTTGCCTCCATCTGCGGCGGGTCGAATACCGCCTTCACAGGGGATGGAACGCAGCGAACGTGGCGCAAACCGGGCAGCTTTCAGGCAATACGTTCACGGCCGTATGAGCTTTGTGTATGATCGCGCGTCGATGATTCGGAGCGGGACATGGCACTTGGGCGTGAACTGAAGCGTAGGGCGCGGGCGACGGTGCCTCCGCTCTTATTCCTCTCTCTTGTGGCCTATTTCGGCTGGAACGCCGTGCAAGGGGACCGGGGACTGGTCGCCTATGCGCAGCGGCAGGAGTTGCTGAAGCAGGCCCGCTCCGACCTCGCCCGCGCCGAAGCCGAGCGCGCCATGTGGGAACGTCGGGTTGCCGGTTTGCGCGGGAACCATCTCGACCGGGACACGCTCGACGAACGCGCCCGGGCCATTCTTAACCTCGCCGAGCCATCGGACATTATCGTACCGTACGGGCCGAAAGAGCGGCTCTTCTAGCCACACCGGCCCTCCGACTTTGGAATGGAAATGGGGGAAGGCTATGCGGGTGGGATGTGTCGTCTTTGCCTTTTCAGTCGTTTTTGCAACGCTCGATGCCGCGCCGGCAAATGCTGCCGGGACTGCGACCTTCGACGGGGATACCA
The DNA here is from genome assembly GCA_963808965.1 of uncultured Alphaproteobacteria bacterium. Classification (GTDB taxonomy): domain Bacteria; phylum Pseudomonadota; class Alphaproteobacteria; order Acetobacterales; family Acetobacteraceae; genus CAWEHU01. The sequence continues at coordinate 184,546 of CAWEHU010000029.1, read as the reverse complement.
GGGCGCCCGCAGCCTAACTCGCCAGGCTAGCAGGAGCTGCACGCCGGCTTCCGGTGAAGCCACCGCGCGGATCAGAAACGGCGTCATTCAGCGCGTGGTGCATGTACAAAGCATTGGTACAGTTCTTCGCGCCGAGATCTAGCCGGATGGTTCTTTTTCGGACCAACAAGGCAAAAGCGCGATACAAGGGCGCGTTGCCGACGGGGTTCTCGAGTTCGATCAGAGTGTCGGCGAGGGGTGTGTTTGGCACTACACACTTCACCGCAAGTAGGATTTAGGAATCAGAGTCTCTGACCTGATCATTCCGTCCCGCTTGCGATTCGGCTCAGACCGGATGGGTGGCGGATGGTGATGCGTTGCCGGCGGCTGTCGATAAGGCCTTCCCGCTTCCACCGGCTCAGCACGCGGCTGACATTGTAGAGATCGGTCCCCGCCATCTCCGCGACGTCCTGCCGCGAGATCAAGAACCCGATCTCCAGTCCCGATTCGGCCACGTTCCCGCTCGTCTCGCCAAGCCGGAGCAGCGTCTTGGCGATCCGCATCTCCACCCGCTCGGTCGCCATTTCGCGAAGGCGATTCACCATCTCCTCGGTGCGAGCGCCAACCATGTTGAGCGCATTGGCGGAGATTTGCGGAATGCGTTCCAATAGGCTGGCGACCGCCGAGGCGGGCCATGCGAGCGCGGCGATATCCGTGACCGCCATCGCGGTGGCCGGATAAGGCACCTGTCGGAATACGGCGACGCAGCCCACCGGGTCGCCAGGTCCCATGAAACCGATCGTCAACGGACTACCGGCACCGCTAACCTGCCCTACCTTGACCCGGCCGCTCGTGAGCACGAACAAATGGGTCGGGGCGTCACCTTGCCGGAACAGCACCGCGCCGGCCGGCAGTTTCCGTTGCGTCGCCGATGCCAGCGCGCAATCGAGTGTCGCCGGGTCCGCTCCGGCGAACAGGACGCTTCGCCCGAGAACGGCGCGCGGGGAGCCTTGGCTTTCGGTCCCGTGATCGGCGGGCGGCATCGCTTCGATCCTTGTCAGCGCCGCACCAACATATAGTTGATCCGGAGGTCCAGCGTGACCTCATCATTCGGTGTCCCTGGCGGAAAGGGGGGCAGGTTCGCGCCGCGGAATACCGCCTGGGCCGCCATGTCGAGCCATTGCGATCCGGATCGGCTCTCCAGATCGACCGCGTGGACGCGCCCGTAGCGGTCCACGACGACCTGGATCACGACCGTCCCGTCTTCTCCGGCCATCGCGGCCTGCTGCGGATAGTAGCGATGCTGCAGCCACCAGAGATGCAGGTCGCTTAGCCAGTCCGCGTCCACCTTCCCCTTCGTCACGCGTGCGAATTGGCCGAACGCCGTCGCTCCACGCGCCGCCGGTCCCATTGCGTAACTGGCCGATCCGTTCTGCTTCGGCGTGGCCAGGGAGGGTGCGCTCGGGCCGAGGGAGTAGTTGAGCGGGGCCGGGAAGCGGGGCTGCGCGCGTTCCGCGGGGGAGCCGCGAGATGGTTGGGGCGGGCGCGGCAAAGGCGCCGGCAGTGCGGCGACCTTTGGCGGCGGCGGTATGGTCTCCGGGGTGGGCGGAACCGGTACCGGGGGCGGTGGGGGCAAGTCCAGCGATGCGGCGGGCGGGGTGGGCGGCACGGCGAGCGACACCGCCGGCGGCTTCGGCGGAAGCGGGGGAAGCGGCGGCGGCTCCGGCGCGGGCGCCGCCCGCGGGACCGGGGGCAGGGCGGGCACTGGCGGGGACGGGACCGCGGCTGGCGGGACGGGAGGCGCGGGAAGTGAGGCTTCAGGGGTCGGCTCGGGAACGGAGGGCCCGGCGGGGCTCCCGGACTCGAACACCATGGCAACGGCCGGGGGCGGTGTAGGCTCGGCGGGCAGTTCCTCCCGGACCCAAGGCAGCAACAGCGCAACCAGCAGCAGATGAAGCAGCGCCGAGCCTGCGAGCATGCGCCCGAGCCGGCGTCGTCGCGGCTTGGCCAGCCCCCAGGGGAGCGCCGGGCCGGTGGTGGCAAAGGCCCGCTTCATGCGGGCGGGGGGCGGGCGCGATGCATCGACCGGCATGGTTCTTTATCCGTTCGGGCTTTCTTCGGCCCGCATCGTCCCGAGTCAAGTTTCGTGCTGTGACGAGAGGTTTGGGCGGTCTCGGGCGTTGTCGGGGTGGGCGTTTTCACGCCCGGCTTGCTGGCGACGGGCGGGGCGGCTTAGCTGTCGGCCAATTGAGCGCGGTTCGAGCGAAGCGGGAGGAAATGATGGCGCAAGCCGCCAAAACACAGACACGCGGCAAGGCGCGCGAGCAGTCCGTGCCCAAGGACCTGTTGCTGAAAGCGTATCACGACATGCTGCTCATTCGCAGGTTCGAGGAAAGGGCGGGTCAGCTCTACGGCATGGGGCTCATCGGAGGCTTCTGTCACCTGTATATCGGGCAGGAGGCCGTGGTGGTCGGAATGCAAATGACGCTCTCCGAGGGCGACGAGGTGATCACCTCCTATCGCGATCACGGCCACATGCTGGCCACCGGCATGGATCCAAAGGGCGTAATGGCGGAGCTGACGGGACGTGCCACGGGCTACTCGAAGGGCAAAGGCGGCTCGATGCACATGTTCAGCAAGGAAAAGTACTTCTTCGGCGGACACGGCATCGTCGGCGCGCAGGTAAGCATCGGGACCGGGCTCGGCTTCAGCAACTGGTATCGTGGCAACGATCGGGTTTGCATTACGTATTTCGGCGAGGGAGCATCGAATCAGGGCCAAGTGTACGAGAGCTTCAATCTCGCCGCTCTCATGAAACTGCCGGTCGTCTATGTCATCGAGAACAACCGGTACGGAATGGGCACGAGCATCGAGCGCGCCTCGGCCTCCCACGATCTTTCGCAGAACGGCGCGCCTTGGGGCATCCCGGGCGTGCAGGTCGATGGGATGGACGTTCTGGCGGTGAAGGAGGCCGGAGAGAAGGCGGTCGAGCACTGCCGCGCCGGCAACGGCCCGTATCTCATGGAAATGCGGACCTACCGCTACCGGGGACATTCGATGTCGGATCCCGGCAAATACCGCACGCGCGAGGAGATCCAGAAAATCCGCACGGAGCGGGACTGCATCGAGGGCGCGCGGCATAAGCTCGGCGAGCTGGGGGTCGAGGAGGCCGAGATCAAGCGCATCGATGAGGAGGTGAAGCGCGCGGTGCAGGAAGCCGTCGATTTCGCGCAGGAGAGCCCCGAGCCCGACCCGTCGGAACTGTATACCGACGTGCTGCTGAAAGCCTGAGCCGATGTCGACACAGATTCTCATGCCGGCGCTGTCGCCGACCATGACCGAGGGCAAGCTCGCACGCTGGGTCAAGAAGGTCGGCGAGGACGTCCGGCCCGGCGACGTGATCGCGGAAATCGAAACGGACAAGGCGACGATGGAGGTCGAAGCGGTCGAGGAAGGCAAGCTGGCCCGTATCCTCGTCGATGAAGGCACCGAAGGCGTCGCGGTGAACACGCCCATCGCTGAACTCGCCGGTGAGGGCGAGCAGGCGGCCGATGCGGAGGCCGCTCCTCCCGCGGCGAAAGAGTTGGCGCCCAAAGAGCCGGCAGCGCCCGCAAAGGCGGCAGCCGACGGAGAGGACGAGAAGGCCGTCGCCGATCGCGGGACGCAGCATCGCGCACCAACGCCCGCCGCGGAGCCCGCGCCCGCGCCGGAGCCGGATTGGGGTCCGACCAAGCCGATCACCGTGCGGGAGGCCTTGCGTGAGGCGCTGGCCGCCGAGTTGCGGCGCGACGAGACCGTATTCCTGATGGGCGAGGAGGTCGCACAGTATCAGGGCGCGTACAAGATCAGCCAGGGCCTGCTCGACGAGTTCGGCCCCAAGCGCATCATCGACACGCCGATCACCGAGCACGGTTTCACCGGCATGGCGGTCGGCGCGGCGATGAGCGGACTCCGGCCGATCGTCGAGTTCATGACCTTCAACTTCGCCATGCAGGCGATCGATCAGATCATCAACTCCGCGTCCAAGACGTTGTACATGTCCGGCGGGCAAATGGGTTGCCCGATCGTGTTCCGTGGTCCGAACGGCGCTGCCTCGCGCGTCGCCGCGCAGCACAGTCAATGCTACGCCTCGTGGTACGCCCACTGTCCGGGGCTGAAGGTGGTCGCGCCGTGGTCGTCCGCCGACGCCAAGGGATTGCTGCGCAGCGCGATTCGCGACCCGAATCCCGTGATCGTGCTGGAGAACGAGATTCTATACGGGCACAGCTTCGAGTGTCCGACGGACGACGAGTTCACCCTGCCGATTGGCCGAGCCAAGATCGAACGCGAAGGCGAGCACGTCACGATCGTCGCGTTCAGCATGATGGTGAGCGTGGCGATGAAGGCGGCCGAGGCATTGGCGGAGCAGGGGATCGGCGCGGAGGTCATCAACCTGCGCTCGCTGCGTCCGCTCGACACGGCCTGTATCGTGCAGAGCGTGAAGAAGACTAATCGTGTCGTGTCGGTTGAGGAGGGCTGGCCCTTTGCCGGCATCGGCGCCGAGATCGCCATGCAGGTGATCGAGAACTGCTTCGACTGGCTCGACGCCCCACCGGTTCGCGTGCATGGCGTCGATGTACCGCTGCCGTATGCCGCCAACCTTGAGAAGCTCGCGCTGCCGCAGCCCGAATGGGTGGTGGACGCGGTCAAGAAGATCGTCTGAGCGGGAGTGCAGCAAGCGGCAGCGGCGCGAGTGCCGCGCGAGCGTGAAAAGAGGAACTGATGCCCACCAACATCCTGATGCCCGCACTCAGCCCGACGATGACCGAGGGCACGCTCGCGCGCTGGCTGAAAAAAGAGGGCGAGCCGGTCCACGCCGGTGACGTCATAGCCGAGATCGAGACCGACAAGGCGACGATGGAAGTGGAGGCGGTGGACGAGGGCGTGCTCGGCAAGATCCTGGTCGGCGACGGTACTGCCGGCGTGAAGGTAAACGAACCGATTGCCATCCTGGTCGAAGAGGGCGAGGAGGTGCCGGCGGGGGCTCCGGCCACCAAGCCCGCCGAGCAGCGGAAAGCGGAGCAGCCGAAGCCGTCGCCCGAGCAGAAAGCGCCGAAGCAGGAAGCCGGAGAGACGGGCGCGCCCGCCGCCGTGCCGGACGCAGCGTCGGCATCCGCTAAGCCCGCGGCAGCACCTTCGCCGCACCGGTCGGGCAATGGCCAGGATACTGGGGGGGAAAGGATTTTCGTCTCCCCACTCGCTCGGCGCATGGCCAAGCAGGCCGGCATCGATCTCTCGGCGTTGAAGGGCTCCGGGCCAAGCGGGCGGATCGTGAAGGCCGACATCGAGGCCGCGCAGAAGGGTGCGCCTCCGACGTCGCAGCCAGCCGCGCCCGCACCGGCGCCGGCCGCACCTGTCCCCGCAGCGCGGCCCGCGGCTCCGATCACCGCGCCGCACACGTTGGTCCCGAACAGTACCGTGCGGAAGGTGATCGCGCGGCGGCTCACCGAAGCGAAGCAGACGATTCCGCACTTCTACGTGTCGGCCGATGTCGAACTCGACACACTGCTCAAGCTCCGCGGGGAGCTGAACGCGAGGAGTGCGAAGGAGGGGCCGGGCGCGTTCAAGCTATCGGTCAACGATATGCTCATCAAGGCGGCGGCGGTCGCGCTGCGGCGCGTGCCGAAGGTGAACGCCTCGTGGACCGAGGACGCGATCGTGCTCTACGACGACGTGGATATCAGCGTCGCCGTCTCGATCCCGGACGGGCTCATCACGCCGATCGTCCGCCACGCCGACCAAAAGGGTCTCGCAGTCATCAGCAACGAGATGAAGGATCTGATCGAGCGGGCCAAAGTGGGCAAGCTGAAGCCCGAGGAGTTCCAGGGGGGCGGTTTCTCGATTTCCAACATGGGCATGTACGGCGTCTCGGAGTTTGGCGCCATCATAAACCCGCCCCAGGCTGCGATCCTCGCCGTCGCCGCGGGTCAGCAACGCCCTGTCGTGAAAGATGGCGCGCTCGCGATCGCCACGATGATGACCTGCACGCTCAGCGTCGATCATCGCGTGGTGGACGGCGCGCTCGGCGCGGAGTGGCTGGCCGCGTTCAAGGCAATCGTCGAGGACCCGTTGAGTCTGATGCTGTGAGGCGCGCCTCTGTCCCCTATGCGCTGATCACGGTCGGTTTCACCGGAGTTTCCCAAGTGCCAGCTTGATCGCGGAAACGGTGACGGGGCCTGGAATACCGTCGACCTGAATCCTGGAAGCAAGTTGGAATTCCACAACAGCTTGCCGTGTAGCCGTATCAAAGCGGCCGTCGATCTCAAGCCTGGGTTGGGCGCCGAGGGTATTGAGGGTCTGCTGAAGCCACTTTATTTCCTGGTCCGCATCTGCAGCTTGAGACGGCTCGAGGGGCGAGGCATCGTCCCGAAGCAGTGGGAATAGCTGGTTGAAGAGTGCCTGGCGTTCTGCGAAACCGTTGAAGCCGCCGTTGATCTTCAGCGTTATCGTGCGGATGTCGTTCTTGTCGGCAAATGCGTTGAGCCCGTTTTCGGTCCACTCTTGAAGGGCGGGTTTCAGAGCGTGTTCCGGTGCGGTCGCCAAGTCGGGATTGCCTTCGAAATCCACGCCGCAGGCCAGGCCGGTTTTCCGGTGAGCTCCCCTCCCGGTCATCTGCAATACCCCGTTCCCGCGATACCGGAACCCGTCACCTGGCTGCGTGTTGCCAAGCTCTTGCGCCTTGTGAGGGTTGCCCAAGCCGTACACGCGCTCGGCGATCGCTTCCGGGTGATTGGCGAGCACCGTCGCCTCGGGTGGGGTTATCGCCGCCGAGTGCCGATTAACCCCGAATATTTCGAGCAGCCGCGGCGCCGAGTAGTTCATGTTCTCGCGCAAAATCGTGAAACCGCCCGTCTCGTGAAGGGCTTGCGCGAAAAAATGCGCTATTCGCAGCGGCGTCGTGATTCCGTTCCGCTGGAACAGCTGGTCCCCCTGGCGGATGGCGTCAAGGTAGTTGGCCTGCGCATGTGGGGCGACGCGAATGACGGCGTCGACGATTGCACTTGTCATAGGCCCTGCCCCTTCTAGCGATCGCTGCCTACCTATCCAACCCTCTAATAGCATCGCTGTGACAAGGCTCACACCCTTGATCTCGCAATCCTTGAAGGTCAGCATCCTCCCCCGGAGGTCCGGTGCAGCGAGGTCGCGACGATGGAGGCCAGAACAATTAGCCAGGAGATTCCGCGCGCCATCGAAACGCCCACATCGGGCAAGTCTGGCGCCGGTAGAAAGGCGGTAATCGCCCTGATCGTTGCAATGGCGGCTATGCCGCGGGTTGTTGCCGGATCTAGTTTCGATTGCAGGAAGGCCGGGACAATCGTCGAGAACATGATTTGCTCCAGCAAAGAGCTTTCCACCTTGGACGAGCAACTCGCGGCTGCCTATCGCTCAGTGACGTTGTCGAGTGGCAATTCTGAGGCGGTCCGGGAGCAGCAGCGGAAATGGCTGCGGGAAGTAAGAGACAAGTGTCAAAACGAGACATGTCTCAAGGGCGTCTATCGGGACAGATTGGCGCAGCTAGGGTCTGGAAGGACGGTCAGATGGTCGAGCTTCCGTGATCCTGATCTCGGCTTTGAGTTTTCCTATCCCAGCAGCCGACGGGTAATTATCGGCTGCCATGGGAGCAAACACTGTGTCGCGCTTACGAGCGGGGCCTCATCTCCGGATGACTACATTGTCGCGTTCGAGGTATTCGACGGCGGCCTCCGTCAGGTCGCGGAGGAGCACACGATCTTCCAGGAGAGCGGGCAGCACTGGACCGCCAAGGGGCGCTCTGCCGAGCATACGGTGGAACGGCTGGCGGGACCCGGTTGGGAGGGCCTCAAGGCCACGGTCGATTGTGGGATTTCGGACAAGAACGGCTTTCATGCTGGCATTGGGGAGTGCCTCTGGGTGGTCCTGAGCAACGGCAAACGTTCCATTGTAGTCGATACCCAAGGCCTGACCGGAATCGACGAGGACACCATGCGCTCGATCCAGTCCATTCGGTTCAGCGGGTCTTAATCAATAAAAGGGAATCCCGACATGTCCGACCAAGGTTTTGATCTTATCGTCCTCGGGGGCGGGCCCGGCGGGTATGTCGCGGCGATCCGGGCGGCGCAACTTGGAATGAAAACCGCCGTCGTGGAGCGGGAGCACTTGGGCGGCATCTGTCTGAACTGGGGTTGCATTCCAACCAAGGCGCTGTTGCGCACGTCCGAGATCAACCATCTTCTGCACCATCTCGGTGAATTCGGGTTCGCCGCCGACAATCCGCGCTTCGATCTCGACAAAGTGGTGAAGCGTTCGCGTGCCGTGGCGAAGCAGCTCTCATCCGGCGTTGCTCATCTGCTCAAGAAGAACAAGGTGACGGTGTTCGACGGACAGGGAAAGCTCGCGGGCAAGCAGACGCTCGCGGTCGAAAAGGACGGAAAGCCGGTCGCCACGCTCAAATCACCGCACATCATCCTCGCGACCGGAGCGCGTGCCCGCGAGCTTCCGGGGCTCGAGGCGGACGGTAAGCTGATCTGGACGTACAAGGAGGCGATGGTCCCTCCCGCGATGCCGAAATCGCTGCTCGTGATCGGATCCGGCGCGATCGGCATCGAGTTCGCGAGCTTCTACCGGAACATGGGCGCTGAGGTGACAGTGGTGGAAGTGCTCGACCGCGTCCTGCCCGTCGAGGACGAAGAGATCAGCGCCTTCGCACGCAAGGCATTCGAAAAACAGGGCATGAAAATTCGCACATCGGCCGCGGTAAAGGGGGCGAAGAAGAATAGTGACACCATTACCGTATCGTTCGAGGCGAACGGGAACACCGAGGAGATCACGGTCGATCGGGTCATCTCCGCGATTGGCATCGTGGGCAATGTCGAGAACATCGGCATCGAGGAAACGGGCGTGAAGGTCGAACGCACGCACGTGGTGATCGACGAATACTGCCAAACGGGTGAGCCTGGACTTTACGCGATCGGCGACCTCGCCGGGCCGCCCTGGCTCGCGCACAAGGCAAGCCACGAGGGCGTGCTCTGCGTCGAGAAGATCGCCGGACGCAACGACGTGCATCCGATGGATCTCAGCAACATCCCGGCCTGTACCTACTGCCGCCCGCAGGTCGCGTCCGTGGGGCTCACGGAAGCGCGTGCCAAGAGCGACGGGCGCGAGGTGAAGGTAGGGCACTTCCCGTTTATCGCCAACGGCAAGGCGATCGCGATGGGCGAGCCGGAAGGCATGGTCAAGACGGTGTTCGACGCGAAGACCGGGGAGCTGCTCGGTGCGCACATGGTCGGCGCGGAGGTAACGGAGATGATTCAAGGCTACACCATCGCCCGTACTTTGGAGAGCACCGAAGCCGAGCTCATAAATACCATCTTCCCGCACCCGACCGTGAGCGAGACCATGCACGAAGCGGTGCTGGACGCTTATGGACGCGCGATCCACTTTTGATTGCGGCTCCTCGGCTCACGGAGCGCAGTTCACTCCGTCATGCGCGGACTTGATTCGCGCATCTCCGCGCATCCCCGGGTGATCCTGTGATGAGCAGCGATCACCTGAGCAGCACTTTCGGTGCCGCCTCGGTGTTGAGGCAGGCGAAGATGAGAGCCGCCGTCCAGCACCCGAGTGAGAGCGCACCCGCAACGCGCGCCGATGCCGGCACATTGCGCTCCGCGGCGAGTGCGGCGACGTAGCTCCTGCGGTGAAACAGGGCGGCGTTCGCGAGGCCGAGAGCGATCGCGATCAGCTTAGGCGACCAGTATGCCCGCGAGCCGGCGTGCAGGGGGTCGTAGAAGAACAGCGCGACACCAGTCACCACGGCGATGCCGAAAGTAGCGAACAGCCAAGGGAGCACATGCTGCGCGAAGGCCTTGAGCGGCACCGTTCCCCGCACCCCCATGAGGCGAAAATCAAGTAGGCCGATGCCGCCGTAGAAGGCCGCCACGGACACGATGTGGGCGATGCGGACCAGATAATGCCACGGCTGAAGCATGAAGTGATAGGGTCGCCAGTCCAGAGCCGTGAGCGTCTGGGCAGGGATCCGGATCGGATCGAAAAAGCTCGGATCGGCCATAATTTGGGAACGGGGTTCTCGCGGTTTTCCGCCGTGACTCTGAAATCGAACGCGGGACTACTGCTGCGGGTAGTCGAACGTGAACTCCTCAGTGAACGGCTGCCACCACTCTGGCACCCCGGTCTCCTGATCGACGTGACGGAAGAAGTCGCTCCCCGCGGGGGGATGGAAGCGGTATGTCAGCTTGTACTTGCCCGGTCCATCCATACGCACGTTCTCAGCGTAGTGCGGCCCGTCCTTGGCGGTCATGGGCCGCAGGGCGCCTTCGGCGTGCCAATCGGTGCCCAGTTTGTCGAGCCGGTAATCGATCGTGAGATAAGGCACCCACGCTCCATCCGGGTAGCCGTAGACGTTGTCGGCGGTCGCGTGCACGTCGGCTTCCACATGAATGACGTCCGGCCCATGCGCCATGCTCGGCAGCATCGGCGCCATCTCGATACCGATCAGATAATTGGCCACGATCTCCATATCGTGCTCATGCACCGGACCGCCGATGAAGTACTCTCGGGCGCTCGCGCCATGGGTCAGCATCAGAGTGACAGCCCCGGCCAGCATCAGGTGAAGCGGCTTGGCACCAGGGCGCTTCGTTCCGCGTCGACCGGTGTCGTCGATGGCGGGCGATCTTGCGTCCGGGCAGCACCCAGGCCCGGCCGCCTCTCGAACATTGGGGCGGTCGAGCAACCCCGGCTGTGCCGGCTCCGGAACCGGGGCGCGATCGGCGGCCATCCATGCGGCCAGGGTAGAGGCGCCAAGACCGTGACGTCTAAGCATGCCGGTGATCCTCCTGTTCTACGGAGCCGGAGGCTAACGGCGAATGCGAGTGAGTTGCAATAGGAACCTGCCGGAAAATGCCGCTGGGATCACGCGTGCTTGACGGGTCTCGAAAGGCCATCCACTTCTTAAGGCTCTCGCGCGGCGAGCCTGCCGCGCTTTTCGCGGATGGTTCATGCCCACGCGCATTCTGATCGACCATCGGCTGGGCGTTCCCCCGGTCCTGCGCCATCCCGAGAAGGCGCACCGGCCCGATAACCCGATCCAGCGCAAGCCCGCCTGGATCCGGGTGAAGGCGCCCACCCACCCGATTTATCACGAGACCCGCGCCCTCATGCGGGAGAACCGGCTGGTCACGGTTTGCGAGGAGGCCGCCTGCCCGAATATCGGCGAGTGCTGGTCGCAGCGTCACGCCACCATGATGATCATGGGCGACACCTGTACCCGCGCCTGCTCTTTCTGCAACGTGCGCACGGGTCAGCCGGCCGCTCTGGATGCGGACGAGCCGGCCCGTGTGGCCGATGCCGTCGCCCGGCTGGGTCTCGCTCATATCGTGATCACCTCGGTCGACCGCGACGACCTGCCGGATGGCGGGGCTGGGCACTTCGCGGCCGTGATCCGCGCCATCCGCGGCGGCGCGCCGAATACCACCATCGAGGTCCTCACGCCGGATTTCCTGCGAAAGCCGGGGGGCGCCGAGATCGTGGCCGAGGCTCGGCCGGACGTGTTCAACCACAATCTCGAAACGGTGCCGCGGCTGTACCCGACGATCCGCCCAGGTGCGCGCTACTATCAGTCGCTTCGCCTGCTGGACACGGTGAAGCGCCTCGCACCTGCCATCTTCACCAAATCCGGCCTGATGGTCGGCCTCGGGGAGGAGCGCGCGGAGATCATGCAGGTGATGGACGACCTGCGGATCGCGGATGTGGATTTTCTCACCCTCGGTCAGTACCTTCAGCCCACCGTGAAGCACGCTGCGGTGGACCGATTCGTGACACCGGACGAATTCGCGGACTATGCGGGGCTGGCGCGGGCGAAGGGGTTCCTCCTGGTCTCGGCGACCCCGCTTACCCGCAGCTCGTATCACGCCGATGCCGACTTCGCCCTGTTGCGCGCGGCGCGCGAGGCGAAGTTGCGAGCCGCTCCCGCCTGACCGATGCCGACTCACGCCGAGAAAAGAATCGTCCCGTACCAGCCCGACCAGATGTTCGATCTGGTGGCCGACGTGGAGAAATATCCGCGGTTTCTGCCGTGGTGCGTCGGCGCGCGGATTTGCAGCCGTTCCGAGACTGAGTTGGTGGCGGACTTGACGATCGGCTTCGGCCCCTTCCGGGAGAGCTTCACGAGCCGCGTCGGATTGGAACGCCCGCAGCGCGTTCGGGTGCGCTACGAGAACGGCCCCTTCCGTTACCTCAACAACGAGTGGGATTTCACCCCGGATCCTCGCGGCTGCTGCGTGGATTTCTTCGTCGACTTCGAGTTCCGCAGCCGCATCCTGCAACGGGCGATTGGCGTCGTGTTCAACGAGGCGGTGCGACGCATGGTGAACGCGTTTCTCAAGCGCGCGGCCGACGTATACGGGGCTCCGCAAGCGACGATCCGCGTGGTCCCGCCCCCAGCCGCTACCGCCAAGACCTGAAGCGGGATCGCGGAGCAGTCCCGGCTCTCGCTGCGGCGGGCCGGGAGCGAAGACTACTTTTTCAGGCCGATGCCGGCGAACTTCTTATTGAACTTCGCGACCTGGCCGCCGCTGTCCATGATCCGCTGCTGCCCCGTCCAGGCGGGATGCGATTTCGGGTCGATGTCGAGCCGCAGCGTGTCGCCCGGCTTGCCGTAGCAGGACCGGGTCTTGAACTGGGTCCCGTCGGTCATGACGACGGTGATCTCGTGATACTCGGGGTGAATGCCCGGCTTCATGGCGATGCTCCGCAAGGCGTCACCGATCCCGACCGGCGGCGCGAGGGCAGGCCTATACTCGCCCCCGCGCCGCGGCTCAACCCTGGATCGGGGGTAACCCATCGGACCGGGAAGAGGTGTCGCTGGCGTTCACCCGTGATGGCCATGGCGCTGGGCCGAGCGTTCCGCATAGCTGCGGAACAACTGGTCGGCCGTCTGCTTCTGCTGATCCGACATGGAATTGTAGAGCGTCTGGAACGCGGGGACGAGCTTCTGTACGTCCTGGGCGTGCTGCTCCGAGATTTCCGCGTACGATTGCATATTGTCAGCGGCACTCATGGACGCGAGCTTCTTTGAACGCTGCTCGAAGGTTCGGTCCATATCGCGCGCGTTGTCTCGCATGATCTGCGCGAATTGCTGCCACTGGGGCTCCTGCGCCTGGGTGATATGCAGCCGTGCGTGCAGATTGGTGATGCGGCGCTCGACCCGTTCCTCCATGCTTTGGCCGGGCTGGCCGTGTGTCGTGGCCCGGCTCGCCTGCGGGTTGGCCGGCGCGGCGGGGTTGGCGTTCATATCGGCGGGGTTCGCGCCCGGCGCGGCTTGCGCGAAGGCGGAGGCGGAAAGGGCAAGCGAGGCCGCGAGCAGCGCGGGCAGTACGCGGGAAAGCGGGAACGGCTTCATTCAGGGTCTCCGTGTCTCGACTAAGCTTTGGCACGAACGAGCAAGCGTGGCCGCACGCCCGTTGCCGCCCGCCCAGTCTCGCCGGGATTGCGGCGGGACTGGCGCCGGAATTGTAAGTTTTCTTGACTTAAGTTTTCTTGACTGGGGCCTCGCCCGCCGGTGGCGGCCTACGCCGGCGCGGGGGCCGCGACACTGCGCGCTGCGGCGAGAGCGTCGCGGAGCGCCTGCTCGTTCGTATGGTCAAGCGAGGTCCGCAACACCGTGCCACCTTCGCCTTGCAGTGCCGCAAGCACCTTGTCCGTGGTCATCTTTCGGATGAGCAGGAACAGGGCGGCGGTTCCGGGCTGTAGCACCTGCGCGGCTTGCTTCATGAAATCGTCGTTGATGCCGACATCGGTGAGGGCGCCCCCAAGCGCACCCGAGGCGGCGCCAATCGCCGCCCCGACGAGCGGCATCAGGAAGATGAGGCCGACGAGCGACCCCCAGAAGGTGCCGGACACGGCTCCGGCCGCGGTGGTGTGGAAGAGCTGGTTGAGCTTGATGCGCCCGTTTGCCTGCTTGACGGCGACGACCGCGTCGCCGAGCTCGATCAGGTACTCGTTCTGGAGGTCTAGCAGCTTCTGCCGCACCTCCTCCGCTTTCTCCTCCGACGGAAAGGCGATAACAACGAGATCGCTCATGAACTGGCCCCTTTTGGTTCGGCCCCGCTACTCTGCGGCGGCTCGGGATTGCGCTCAAGCAGTGGGCTGGTGACACCCCTGGCGTCGCGCCAAAGAAGGGAGAGAGGCGATGCGGCTCGGCGGCAAGATCGCGCTCGTCACGGGAGCGGGGGGCGGTTTCGGTGAGGGGATCGCGCGCCGTTTCGCCGAGGAGGGCGCACGGGTGGTGGTCGCCGACATGAACCTTCCGGCGGCCGAGCACGTCACGCGAGAGCTTGGCGCGAACGGGGTGGCGGTCGCCGGCGATGTCAGCCGGGGTCCAGATGTGCGGCGCATGGTCGACGCGGCCGTAAGCGCCTTCGGCGGACTTGATATCGTGGTCAACAACGCCGGCACGACGCATCGCAATCGGCCGATGCTGGAGGTGGACGAGGCTACCTTCGACCGCGTCTACGCCGTCAATGTGAAGTCGATCTACTGGATGGCGCAGGCCGCGGTTCCGGTCCTGCGCGAGCAGGGGCGCGGCGGCTCGATCATCAACATTGGCAGTACAGCCGGGATCCGCCCACGTCCGGGTCTCGTCTGGTACAACGGCACCAAGGGTGCTGTGAACATCATAACGAAATGCATGGCGGTCGAGCTCGCCCCCGACAACATCCGGGTTAATTCGGTCTGTCCCGTCATGGGCGCCACCGGGCTTCTGGAAGACTTCATGGGCGCGACCGATACGCCCGAGAACCGGGAGAAATTCCTCGCCACCATTCCGCTCCGACGACTCAGCGCACCCGAAGACATCGCCAATGCCTGCCTCTGGCTCGCCGAGGATCGCTCGAGCTTCATCACAGGTATCCTGCTGCCCGTGGACGGGGGGCGTACTGTCTGACGTGCGTCACGGTTGGTGAACGTCCTCTCGATCCAGTCCTGGGTTGCCTACGGCCATGTGGGCAATGCGAGCGCCATCTTTCCGCTGCAACGGCTTGGCGCGGAGGTCTGGGCGATCAACACCGTCCAGTTCTCGAACCACACCGGCTACGGCGCCTGGACCGGACAGGTGTTCACTGGCCAAGCGGTGCGGGAGTTGGTGGACGGGATTGCGGCTCGCGGCGTACTGGGGCGGTGTGACGCTGTGCTGTCCGGCTACATGGGGGACAGCGGCATAGGCGAGGCGATCCTCGACGCGCTCGCCCGCGTTCGCGCCGCCAATCCGGGAGCGTTTTATTGCTGCGACCCGGTGATCGGCGATGAGGGGCGAGGGGTCTATGTCCGCGCCGGCATTCCGGAGTTGTTACGCGATCGGGCGTTGCCGCTCGCCGATCTCGCCACGCCGAATGCCTTCGAGCTCACGCATTTGACGGGCCTTCCCTGCCTGACGCTCGATCAGGCGAAGGCGGCGGTCGCGCGATTGCAGCAGAGGATGCGTCCCTCCGGGCCTCGGGCCGTGTTGCTTACCAGCCTCCGCACCGAAGCAACGCCGCCCGGCTCGATCGATCTCCTCGCGGCCGAAGCGGGACAGTTCCACCTTATGCGGACGCCTCTACTCCCGGTCGCGGTGAACGGGGCAGGGGATGCCCTCGCGGCGCTCTTCCTGTTCCACCGGCTTCGCACCGGAACGGCTCATGCGGCGCTGGAGGCTGCCGGTTCTTCGATCTTCGGGCTGTTGCGGCGCACCGCCGAGGCTGGGTCGCGTGAGTTGGTGACCGTCGCCGCGCAGGAGGAGTTTGTCCGCCCGTCGATCCGGTTCCCAAGCCTCGCCTGTTGACCCGGTGGGTTCTGCCCTGTTCCTGCCACAACCGGCGGGAAAATCGGGGCTGGTCACCAAGGCAGTTCGGAGCCATCGTCCGGTCGCGGACGAATGGAAGAAAAGGGGCGGGCAGCTCATGCACTTCCTGAAGGTCTATGGCCGCGTGTTCGGCCTCTTAGGCAAGGACGCGCGCGTTGCCGCCCTGCTTTGTGTGGCCAATCTCATCGTCGCGGCCCTTTCATTCCTTGACCCCGTCCTGTTCGGACGGGTGATCCAGTTGCTCGCCGGTTCCGACACGATGCCGGAGACGGAGCTTTGGCGCCGGGCCACTTATCTGCTTGGCATCTGGGCTGCGATCGGCGCCGCAGGAATCGTTGCGAATATGGCGGTCGCCCTGTACAGCGAACGGCTCGCCCACCGCAATCGGCTCCAGATCATGAGCCGATTCTACTCGCATGTCTTGAACATGCCGCTCTCCTTTCACGGCGACACCCATTCCGGCCGGCTCATGAAAATCATGATCGCGGGCTCCGACGGCATGTTCGCGATCTGGCTCGGTTTCTTCCGTGAGCAGTTCATCACTCTGATCTCGGTTGTTGTGCTGCTTCCGCTCACGATGTTGCTGAACTGGAAACTGGCCGTCACCCTGATCGTGTTGGTCGTGATCTTCTCGACGATGACGGCGCTCGTGATGCGGCACACGGAGGAGGGCCAGCGCCAGGTGGAGGAGTACAACTCCACCTTGGCCGGCACCGCGCAGGATGCGCTGGCGAACGTCATGGTGGTGCAGTCGTTTACGCGACTCAGGGCCGAGACGCGGTTGTTCGGCGACATCATCAATCAAGTGATCGAGACGCAGTTTCCGGTGCTGAATTGGTGGGCGCTGGTCAACGTCTCGACTCGCGCGTCGAGCACGATGGCAATCATCTCGCTCGTCGTGATCGGCACGATCCTGCATGTTCATGGGCAGGCGAGCGTCGGCGAGATCGTCTCATTCATGGGCTTCGCAACGCTCCTCATCGGCCGGATGGAATCCGCCGTTTCCTTCGCATCCTCCTTGTTCTTTCGCATGCCCGCGCTTGAGGACTTTCTTGCCGTCATCGACGCAAAAAGCTCGGTGCCCGAGAAGCCGGACGCGAAGCAGCTCGTCGCAAAGAGGGGCGAGGTCACGTTCGACCACGTCGCCTTCGCCTATCCGGGCGGCCCGAAGATCCTCGCCGACGTTTCCTTCGTCGCGAGTCCCGGTATGTCGGTCGCGCTGGTCGGCCAGACGGGCGCCGGCAAATCGACCGCGATGAACCTGCTCCAGCGGCTCTGGGACCCGGTCGAGGGCAGCGTGAAGATCGATGGACAGGATCTGCGGGACGTGACCCTCGAGAGCCTGCGGGCGGCGATCGGCGTCGTGTTTCAGGAAGCCATGCTGTTCAATCGCTCCATCCGCGATAATTTGCGCATGGGCCGGCCCGGGGCCACGGATGCGGATCTGGAGCGCGCCTGCAAGCTGGCCGACGCCCACGATTTCATCATGCGCCAGCCGCAGGGCTATGGGACGATGGTGGGCGAGCGCGGCACCACGCTCTCCGGCGGCCAGCGCCAGCGGCTCGCGATCGCCCGCGCGCTCCTGAAGGACCCGCCGATCCTCATCCTGGACGAGGCCACGAGCGCACTCGACGCGGCAACGGAAGCCCGCGTGAGCCGGGCTCTGAAGGCGCTGATGCAGGGCCGCACCACCTTCATCATCGCGCACCGGCTTTCGACCGTTCGAGATGCGGACGTGATCTTGGTGTTCGAAGGCGGGCGCATCGCGGAGCGTGGGTCATTCGACGCCCTGGTCGCGCAGCGCGGCCGCTTCGCTGACCTGGTGGCGACACAACTGGCAGCCGCCCCGCAGGCAAAAGCCGCCGAATAGCGGTTGTGCACTGCACACCTGCTATTTGCGTCCCTCGTCAGAGCAGGTGCATCATGGATCCCTTCAGCTGAGCCGCGCTGCCGATGCGCGGCCGCGCCGGAATGCGGGTCCTTGAGCCTACACCAAGGCGGATGGATTTGCTGGTCCGGTTAGCCATTGGGAGAAGTTCGATGACTATAGCCGCGATTTTGAAGCATAAAGGCCATGAGATCGCCAGTGTGGATCCGACCCAGACGATCGCCGATGTGGCGCAGTTGCTGGCGGCCAAACGGATCGGCGCCGTGCTGGTGATGGATTTGGCGCGGCAGCTTCTCGGGATCGTCAGCGAGCGCGATATCGTCAAGGCTCTCGCCGCGCATGGATCGCGTGTCCTCGATATGACGGCCGGTCAGCTGATGACCCGCAACCTCCAGACTGCTAGACCGCAAACCACCGTCCCCGAGGCCATGGCCATGATGACGGAAGGGCGTTTCCGCCACGTTCCCGTGGTGGAGAACGGCGCTCTGATCGGTCTGGTCAGCATCGGCGACGTGGTGAAGGCGCGCATCATGCAGCAGGAGCATGAGGTGGACAGCCTGAAAGCCTATGTCGTCGGGGGAACGCCCGACTTGCATGCACTGGCCTGACACGAGGGTTCGGCGAACTCTTCGCCGGCTCGGCGGGCCGATGCGCGAGCGATAGCGTCTGCACGCATGTCGGCCGCTCCTTCAAATCCATGCGGCCGATCTTGCGCGCCCGGATGAGAGCGCAGGCCCCACGGTTTCTGACGAACGATTTGCCGTCCGCGGCTCGGCGGGCAAGGAACCCCGATCCGGTGTGAGCTGCGCCCCAACCGGCGCACGGGCCTAACTAGATGAGCCGGCGGATGCGGTTCGAGCTCGCCAGCGAGCATCTTGCGAGTGCTGTGGAGGGCCGCACGCAGTTGGAACTGCGGCTGACTGCCTGACGGGCGCTGGCTCGATCCGGCGGGCTTGCATTGCGTCCGTCTGCAACTGCCCGTCTCATCACGAGCCGCGCAACAACCATTCGCAATCCGCCGAGCCGATCGGGTGACCTTCGCGTCCCCGGCGTCCGCGTACGTGTACGCGAGACCCGCACGGGATTTCCGGGTAGCACGCAATAGGCATCCCACAAGGCCGCCTCGCTCGTCTCGTCACCGAGCCCGCCGGCGTTTCCGCGGCAAACGCGATGGATGTCGGTCGGGGCTGATGAGTCCTCGCCGGGAATTGGAAACTTCCTAAGTATCACACGATAGCAACCCGTCTAATCGCCATCGGGCCAGCAGTCACGCCAGTGTAGGAGCTGGTCTGTCGCGCTCGCGCCAGCGCACGCCTCTGCACTCGGTTATTCAGAGATTCGCTTCACCGCTCGTTACGCGTGTTCCGTATCGGATTTTGGTTGCGTTAGTCTCATTGTTATGACATAGGATCAGAAATGGCGAGATTAATTAACAATTCGGTAAGTCATGGCGGGCGGTCCGGCATCCAGCAGGCCCTATCGCGAGCACTCCGGCTATCGCTCGCGATCTGCGTTCTGCTCCTGCTCGCACCCGCTTGCTATGCCATCGCAACGACTCTCTCCGAAGAACGAATTGGAGACAGTCTTCGGACCTTCTCCGATAGGTGGACACGTCTGCTGGCAAGCACGTTCTCGCACTCTGGTTCATCGCCATCACTGGGTGCCGATGCGAAGAGGAGAGATGCGGCCGAGAGACCCGGGCCTCCGCTAGCCGTTATAGATGCCACGGAGCACGGCGCCATCGCTTATGGCGACCGGCTGAAAATAACATTCTTTGAGAGCCTCGGCGTCGCGCTCGATCACAGCGGCTCCACCCAGGAGCATGTCGTCGCCACCGTCTTTCCTCGCATGGACCTGTCCGCAGAATATGCAGTTGACGAAAGCGGAAGCATAAACATCCCGAAGCTCGGGGAATTCAGGACGGTTGGCCTGACCCTGACGGCTCTGCAGTCCAAGCTAGCCGATGCCTTCAAGCGCGCGATCGGCAGAACGAGTGATGTGCAGATTGCCATCGTGGACCGCCAGCCAATCTACGTCTTGGGCGCGGTTCGGAATGCCGGCACTTTCAAGCATACGCCGGGCATGATCGTTCTGCAGGCTCTGGCCGATGCCGGCGGTATCGACAACGGCATGGCCGACACATCCAAGGCGATCGAGAGCATCCGCGAGACCGAGCGCTTGCGTCAGGAGCAGGAGAAGCTCGACCGCCTCATCCTGAAGCAGGCTAGGCTCATCGCTCAACGAGAGAACTCGGATGCCATCATGGTGCCGGTTAGCATCCAGTCCCGCCTATCAGAGACGGTACCGCAGGACCGGTTGAATGCACTCGTTGCTGAAGCGAATGCGATCTTGAGCGCTGAGCGCAAGAGCTACCAGCAGCAGCTGTCCCTTGCAGGGCGGCAGGTCAGCATTGCACGAGTTGAAATCGAAGCCCAAAACCTGCGCGCCGACCAGCTTAAGACGCTGTTCGCTAAGAAAGTGAGCAGGCTTCGCGAGCTGGAAGAGATCGCGGCTCGTGGGAGCGTCTCGCGCTACAAGGTGATGGACATGAACGTGGATATTTCCGAACTCGTCGCACGGCAAGAGGATCTGCATGTTGCATTGGCGCAGGCCGAACGTCGCCTAGCCGAGGCGGAGATGGCGCAAGCCAAGATAGAGCTTGATCATTCCGTCGGGCTCGAGAAGGAGCTTGCAGCGACGAAGCAGGATATCGACGATTGCTCTCTGGCAATCACATCTATGCAGGCAGTAACCCAGGTTCTGCGCAACAGCCTCCCCCAGACCGTAGGAGGATCCGCGGCAACCAATCCGAGCCTCAGAATTACGCGTCGACTAGCGGATGGCTTCACCGTCATTCCCGCTACAGCAATGACCTCGCTCCTTCCCGGCGACGTTGTTCAGGTCAATGCCGACAATCGGTTCGAAGCCCCGATGGCTGAGAACGCCCAACCCTTACAGAATTGATGGAGGTTGAAGATGACTTTTTCCGGACTGCCGCATCCTGCACCTGCTCAAAGCCTATCTCGGCCAGAGCCTGTTGGAACCGTGACACAAGCGGTCATCATGGCAGGTGGCAAAGGGACGCGATTGCACCCCTATTCTGCGCTATTCCCAAAGCCCCTGATGCCGCTCGGAGACATGCCGATTCTTGAGCAGCTGTTGCGTCGCTTGAGGAAAGCGGGATTCACCGACGTCATTCTTGCGGTGAATCACCTGGGCCACCTCATTCAGGCCTTCTTCGGCGACGGCTCCAGGCTCGGCCTGCGTATCCGCTACTGCAACGAGGATCAGCCGCTCGGGACCGCAGGCGCTCTAGGCAATATGATCGACGATCTCGATGAGACGTTCCTGGTCTCTAACGGAGATCTTTTAACCACCCTAAATATGGTGGCGATGGCCCAGCGGCACCTGGAAACCCGGTGCGATGCTTCCATAGGCGTTTCCGAGCGCGAGAACAAAATCGATTTTGGCTTGATTGAATTCGACTCCGAAAAGCGTCTTCGCGCCTACCATGAGAAGCCAACGAGCGTCTACTACGTCAGCATGGGGATCTATATCCTCCAGCGCGAGGCCGTTCGTCCTTGTATCACCAAGGGCCACTACCAGGACATGCCATCTTTGCTGCTGAAGATGAGCGCGGCCAATGCTGACGTCCGTTGCTACCATGAGGATTGCATGTGGCTTGACATCGGGCGCCCCGACGACTTTGCCCTCGCGCAGAGTATGTTTGAGCACAAGCGGACCCTATTCCTGGGAGAATGAGCGAGTGAAACGGGTGCTCGTTACCGGTGCAGCGGGGCTTCTCGGGTGTCATCTCGTGCACCACCTGCGGCAGCAAGGAGTACATGCATGTCATTGCGTTGGGGCGCCAGCCCAAGCGTGATGACTCATATATCGCGATGGGAGATGCGCCCTGGTGCCCGACACGGCTCGCCAGGATTATCGAGACAGCCGAGCCGGATGCGATCTTCCACTTGGCCGGTGGCGTAGTCGGATCCCACGCCGAGCTTCAGCAGCTGAATGTGAGCATGGCGCTGGGTCTGATGCAGGCCCTCCGGGAAGTCCAGGTGCGCCCGCTCCTGGTTTGCTGCGGTAGCGCTGCAGAGTATGGCTCCGCCATTGTTGACGGAGTTCCGGTCTGCGAGACGGCGAAGTGTGCCCCGCTCGGTGTCTACGGGGCCACCAAGCTCGCACAAACGAGCGCCGCCCTGGCCTTCGCGGAAAGCACAGGTACACCCGTGTTGGTCGCTCGAATCTTCAACCCGATCGGTCCGGGCATGCCAACGTATCTAGCACTAGGCGATTTCGCCCGGCAGATTGCTCGGCTGCATGCCTCGAGCGGTGTGTTGCGAACCGGAAACATTCATGTATTCCGTTCCGGATTTCATCGACATCGAGCACGTTACGAAGGCATTATGGGTCCTGGCGCAAAATCCTGATGCGCGTGGAGTGGTGAATATCTGCAGTGGCCAGGCCACGGAGCTGAGCATGCTGGTCGAGCTTTTGATCGATGGGTCGGGTAAGAATATCACGATTGAGACGATACCCTCGCGTCTGCGCCCCGGCGAAGTCAGCGTCGTGGTAGGGAGCACGGCCCTCCTTGCTAGTCTTGGCGCCGCCCCGCCGCATACGAATCACGCGGACGTCATCGCTCGCGTGTGGCAAGACGCCGAGAGGCGCTGGGCTCGTCATGACAGCTAGTAGCCTCTCCCAGCCGAAACCGCTCTGGAAAAAGGCACTGGCGTTCACGTCCAGTGACAGCCCAATTCAGCGGTCCAATCCGGCACGCGAGCCGTCTTTGGTCGAGATGATGTCGCTCTCCGACTGGTGCAGGTTCGTTCCTGAGTCGGTCGGACTTCTCGTTGTTATCTTGGTCATTCGGGCTGTGCTACCCGGCGGTTCTCTCGGCAGTATGCCCCATCCCTTCTGGATTCCGGTCCTGCTCATGTCCAGCCAGTATGGGATTATGGGCGGCCTGTTCGCTACTCTGGCGGCGACTGCGTTGTTTTTTGTCAGCGGACTCCCTGTGCAATCCGCTACTCAGGATTTTTACGCGTACGCAGGCATAGTCGCCGCCCAGCCGTGCGCCTGGTTCGGAACAGCACTTATATTAGGCGGTCTGCGCAGCCTGCACATCCATCACCAGACCGAGCTTCAAGAACGGCTCGATCAGACCGGGCTGGCGGCAGAGGATCTGGCCGATGGACTGGAGCGCGCGATCAGCGAGATAGAGCGGCTGGAGCAGCGTATCGCGGGCGACTCCAGTACGCTGGCGAGCTTCCTCCACTCTCTGGCAAAGATCGAGTTAAGCGACCGTGCGTCCCTGCTTGCCAGCATCGCCGACACTATTCGCTACGGTGTCGGCGCGACAAGCTTTGCAATCTATCTCAAGGGCGCGAATGGGCTGGAGCCGTGCCTCGGCGTCGAGGACGGCTCGCGGGTCAAGCCTGCCGCGATCGCGCCGCTCGCGCCCCCTCTGCTCCAACAAATCCGCTGTGGAGGCGGGGCGACAGGCGCTGCGCCGGCCATGATGGGCAGTGATTGCTTGGCCCGTACGCCGCCCTGGGCACTGATTCGCGGGGCAGGTGCCACCGATTCGGTCGGCATCGTGGTCTGTCATCGCCTGCAGCCCTCGCAGGACCCTGCGGTTGCAGTCCGTCGGCTCAAGGAGGTGTGCGATGTGCTGGCAGTCTTCCTCTCAGCGTGTCCCGAGACCGTCTCCGGAGCATCCCGATATGGCGGAACATAGCCAGGCCCTGGCGTTGGAGGCGGATGGCAAGACGCCAGCCGCATCGGCTTTGGCAAGGGGCGCTGAAGATTGGGGTCGCCTGCGGACCTCAAGACCGCTGTTGCTCCTCCTCGGCTCGCTTTGCCTGCAGTCGGCGCTGTTTCTGGCGTTCGCCGCCGACCATCTCGATATGGGCTTGTATATCAGCTTTCATCTCGGCGTGTGTGCGATAACGGCCATGTTTGGGGGCTGGTGCTTTAGGGCTCCTTCAGCCGCTGAGCGCGTTAACGATAAAACAGCAATGGTCCTTCAAGTAGTGGCTTGGGCCATCCTCGCGGGACCTTTCGGCACCTTGATTGCCATCGCGCTACTCGTGCCCCGGAGCGCCGGGGCAACTCATATCGAGGCCACGACCGGCCAGCATTCTGAGCTGACGCGCCTGGAGCTTCTGCACGGCTCCTTGCTCGACCGACGCCTACGAGTTGAGCGCGCGCACGCCATCCGTCCCTTGCTGGATGTTATCATCGACGGGACGCAAATCGAGAAATTCGACGCTCTCAGCGTCATCTCCAAGCGTTATGCGCCGGCTCTGGCCCCCGCCCTGAGGGCCGCCTTAAGGGATAGAGATGGCTCCGTCCGGGTGCTTGCGTCCACCGTTATGGCCCAGCAGCACGATGCTTTCACCAAACGCATCGGTGTGCTTCAGGCTATTGCCCGGGAGGCCCCCGAAACTTCGAATCATTGGAAAGAGCTTGGGCAAGCCCATTTGGATTATTCCGAGAGCGGACTGCTGGAAACATCGCGGGCTGAGGCGGAGGTAAGATATGCGCTTGCCCATCTGAGTCGTGCTGCCGCGCTTTATCCTGCCGCCGCCGCCGTAGTGCAGGCTCGGCTCGATGTTGCTGCTCTGCGTGGGCAACAGACCCTCGCAGTCCACGATCTGCTCAACGGCGATGAGTGCTGAGTCACACCTCATGATCCCTGAGGCTGACGTCTGCCTTATCGTCGAGGGGGGCTATCCGTATATGCTCGGAGGGGTTGGGTCGTGGATGGACGCGCTCATCCGCGCATCCGCCGCGCTCAAATTCCACATCATTACAATTAGCATCGCGTCTCAGCCGCGAATTAGGAAGTATGTCATCCCCGATAATGTCGTGGGCGTCACCGACGTCATCCTCGACGTCTGCCCTGCAGGGCGCACTCCGGCGGTAAAGGATGAGCAGCGTGTAGACCATGGCGTGCGGCTGATGCAGACCGCGCTCAGTGGCGACCCGGGAACAAGCTTTGAGGAGCTCATCGAGCTCGTTCGTCAAACGGGCTTCGGTCAGGCCGCCCTGCTTGATTCGAAGCCGGCGTGGACTGCGATGGAGCGTGTGTACCAGGAGCTTCTGCAGGATGGGCCGCTTATCGACTTTTTCTGGTCATGGCGCTTCCTGGCTCGGAGCTTGCTGGCGGTCATCAGCACGCCCCTGCCCAACGTCCGCGTGTTCCACGCCGTGTCCACGGGATATGCCGGGATTATCGGAGCCTATGCCAAGCATGTCACCAAGCGCCCCTACGTCGTGACGGAGCACGGCATCTACACCAATGAGCGACGGATCGAGCTCAGCGTTGCGGACTGGATTTTCGATTCTGGCGCTAGCGGTTTCAGTGTCGGAGAAAAGCCGACCCAATTGCGTGACATCTGGCTCACTGCCTTCGCCAGTTTTTCGCGGATCTCCTATGCGCTCTCGGATGTCATCACCACCCAATATCGCGCCAACCAGGATTACCAACGTGTCGATGGGGCACCGGATCACAAGCTCCGCCTGATCCCGAACGGGATCGACGTCGATCTGTACTCCGGGGTTCGCCGTAGCACTGAGCCGCGGCCGCCGACGGTTCTTATGATCGGCCGCATAGTGCCCATCAAAGACACCCGGACCTTCATCATGGCAATTTCCCTGCTGAAGGACTTGGTGCCGGATGTCGTGGCAATGCTTATTGGCCCGGAGGAAGAGGATCCTTCATATGCCGCGGGCTGCCGCGCGCTCGTGGCTCAGCTAGGGCTCGAGTTGACCGTGCAAATGCTCGGGCGGGTTCCGGACGTGATGGAATATCTCGGGCGAGCCGATGTGCTCGCCTTGACGAGCA
This sequence comes from uncultured Alphaproteobacteria bacterium, assembly GCA_963808965.1. GTDB lineage: Bacteria > Pseudomonadota > Alphaproteobacteria > Acetobacterales > Acetobacteraceae > CAWEHU01. The sequence goes on along the minus strand of CAWEHU010000029.1, from coordinate 158,947 downwards.
TCAGCGAGGCGCAGCCTATCGCCCTGTTGGAGGCGGCAGCCACAGGGCTGCCTGCGGTCACGACAGATGTTGGATCCTGCCGAGAGATTATAGAGGGATTCGACGGTGATTTGGTTATTGGTCGCGGCGGGATCGTGGTCGAGGCTTGCAACCCCAAGGCCACGGCTCAGGCGCTCGCCGCCATCCTGCTCGATGACGAAATGCGTGCGGATATGGGTCGCGTCATGCAGCAGCGCATCCCGAACCTCTATCACCAAGATCGCATCAGGCGGCTTTACGAGGAGTTGTATGCCGGGTTGGCCCCAGAGGAGCCCGTCGAGGCAGACCAAATCAGCGCCGGTGAGGTCACTTCATCGAAATCGCATTTCAGAAAAGTGTGGCAACCCTGGGTTCTCAGGTCACGAAACTATAGAAGTGATTCCCTCGGCGTGGGCTCTGTGACTTGAACTTCCAAGCTGCGGGAATTCTCTCTCTACGCGCTATGAGTGACGGAATGCGAATCGCTGCGGCCTGGATCGTGTCGAAGCGCCGTGGCTGATCGACGGGCCAATCAATGGCGAGCGCTTCCGGCTGTACGTCGAGAAGGTGCTGCTGCCGACACTGCGTCCGGACGACATTGTGGTTGTCGACCTGGCAGCCACCGCGGAAGACGATCGTCGTCTCATCCGGACGATCGGCGCCAGGTTGTTCTCCCGAAAGGTGGGCATGCGACCACACCCGATCAGTTAGCACTGCGGAACGGAACCAACCGGGGCGGGAGCAGCGGACTCTCGCAGTGACCTGCCCAGTCCTCCATGAGCCGCCGCCGCTTTTCCATCAGATCGCCCCGCATGTGGGCCGCTTCCGCCTTATCGTGTACGGTGTGCGCCAGCGCCAACTCGGCGACCTCGCCCGCGTGTCCGGTCGCCTCGGCGCACCAGTCCCGAAACGAGCCGCGAAAATGCGAGCGAACACGCCACGGCGACTCCAGCCGATGAACCGGTTCTAGAGCCTTTTAGGCGGGCCGTAGGCACGTGATGCGTCCTTCCATTACAGGCTATGCCGGATCAGCTGGATGATCCCGCTCGCACCCGCCGGTCATCCACACTGTGGCACGCCGCGAGGACGTCGAGAGAACGACTCAATGCGAGGCATCTGCGCCCGCGAAAGTGATACTAGGTCGGACATGCAGCACCTCCGACCTTCCGGAATCACACTGAACCGAGCCGCATAACGGTCCTGACCCGTCCTCCTCAGCGCCGCCCTGTCGGAGCGCTTTGCCGGCCGAGGCGGAGAGCCTGGCGTCAACGATCATGCATGGAGAAGTTGACCCCACTGACGGAAGCCAGAACAATACCTCCCTTCCGGCAAGGACTTAGAACGTGCGCGGAGGCGGCTGGATCGGATTGCAAGTTGCCCTCACGCTGACCGCGGTGTTGCCTCCTGCTGTCAGCCATGCCGACACCCTCGTGGTGTGCACCGAGGCGAGCCCCGATTTTCTGAACGCGCAACTGAGCACGACGAGCTTCGACGTGAGCGAGCAGGTGTTCGACCGCCTCGTTGAGCTGAAACCTGGCACGAGCGAGCTCGTCCCCGGTCTCGCCGAGTCCTGGACCATCTCGCCCGATGGGCGGACCTATACGTTCAAGCTTCGGCGCGGGGTGAAGTGGCAAGCGAACGCGAAATTCAAGCCCACGCGCGAGATGAACGCCGACGACGTGGTTTTCAGCTTCAAGCGAATGTTCGACCGGTCGAACCCGTTCTTCAAAAGTGCCAACGGCAACTTTCCCGAGTTCGCGGAGCTGATCGAGCCGAGCCTTGAGTTGGTCGAGCGGACCGACGACGAAACGGTCGTGTTCACCCTGAAAGCCCCGCTCGCGCCTCTCGTCTCGATGCTCTCGATGCAGGCGTTCTCGATCATCTCGGCGGAGTATGCGGGAACCCTTGAGAAGTCTGGCAAGCTCGAAAGCCTGGATCGGGACCTGATCGGTACCGGTCCGTTCAGCTTCGTTCAGTACCAGAAGGACACGTCGGTTCGTTTCCGCGCCTTCCCGGATTTCTGGGGCACGCTCGGAAATCGCCCGGACAGGACAGCCAGAGTCGAGAATCTGGTGTTCGCGATCACCCCCGATCCGGCCGTACGCTACGCCAAGCTGCGCGCCAACGAGTGTCAGATCGCGCGCTATCCCAACCCCGCCGACCTCCCGTCGATGCGGGCCGACCCGGATCTCAAGGTGCAGGAAACGGAGATCGCGGCGGTCAACTATGTCTTTTTCAACAACAGCCGAGCGCCATTCAACGACAGGCGCGTGCGGCTCGCCTTGGCGATGGCGATCGACCTCGATCATCTTGTCGGTGCCGTGTTCCAGGGCGGCGGCACGCGAGCCACGGCCCTTGTTCCGCCGTCGTTATGGGGCCACGATGCGTCGCTGAAGCCCTATCCGTACGATCCGGAAGCGGCGAAGCAACTGCTGGCCGAGGCGGGTTATCCGAACGGGTTCGCAACCGAGCTATGGGCGATTCCCGTCGTACGCGTCTACATGCCCAACGGGCGTCGCGCCGCCGAGATGATCCAGTCGGACTGGGAGAAGATCGGGGTCCGGGCCAACATCGTCAGCTTCGAGTGGGGCGAGTACCTCAAACGCATTCGCGCCGGGGAGGCGGACATCGGCATGCTCGGGGACGTATGGGACTACCCGGATCCGAGCGAGGTCATGCTCGAATTCGTGTGTGGCGCCCCGGCGAATGAGCCGCGCTTCTGCGATGCGACCTATGACCGGGCCGTGCACGAGGCAAATGTCATCGCGGACCAGGGCGAGCGCGCCACGCTGTATCGGCGGGCCCAAGCGGCCATGCACGACGAAACACCCCTCGTTCCCCTCGCGAACGTCAGGGCTTACGTGGCGATCCGCAGGAACGTTGAAGGGTTCAGGCCGCACTTTCTCGGCCCCCAGCCGTTCGGGGGCGTCGCCCTCGGAAAGTGAGCCGTGGCTTGGGCGAGGGCAGCCAACGCTCAGAAATCTTTGATCTTTGAATATTCATGGTTGCAAGCGCCAAGCGCTTCGTCTATGCAGATGTTGCACTTTTGAACCAAAGTCTTCCTATTGAGATTCGGAGTCGTCCGGGATGCAACAAGAGCTGCGCGAGCACATTCGATCGGAGTCGGACCGACTTCCCAAGCCCGTCGATTCCCATGTCGGGAGCCGAATCCGGCTGCGCAGAACCCTGCTGGGCATGTCCCAGGAGCGCCTCGGCGAGGCGCTTGGCCTGACATTCCAGCAAGTCCAGAAATACGAGCGAGGGCTGAACCGGGTGGGTGCATCCCGCCTCTTCGACCTTTCCCGGGCTCTGGATGTCCCGATCAGCTTCTTCTTCGACGGCATGCCGGACGGCCTCATGGGCGAGCACATGCTGTCCCCGGCCCGTGCCCGGCCGCTCAAGTCCGACCCAACGGGATCCGGTGAAGCGGCGGACCGCCGCGAGACGCTGGAATTGGTGCGCGCCTATTACCGGATTATCGACCCGATGCTCCGCAAGCGTGTGTTCGATTTGCTCAAGTCGATGGGCCCCTCCGAGAGCTGACGGCAAGCTTGGCGCGGCACTCGAATTGCGCCCTTGCGTTTGCCGGCTGGTCGCGGCTGAAAGTGTAGTCGCGCCAGGCGGCCAGCTCCGCCTGGATTAGCCAGGAGCAACCGGTCCGTGAAAATCAAGATCGAAGTGGACTGCACACCCGAAGAAGCGCGCAACTTCTTCGGCCTCCCCAATGTGAAACCGATGCAGGAGGCGGTCATGGCCAGAATCGAGAAACAAGTGCTGGATGCCGCGACGAGCATGTCTCCTGAAGCCATTCTCAAGCTGTGGTCCCCGTTCATTCCGCAGAATCCGGAGCAATTCCGGGAGGCATTCGCGCGCTTTTTCGCACCCCCCTTCGGTCCTCCGCCCAGCAGCAAGGGTTAGGCAGTCGAGCCGTTGGCGAAGTCCGCGGCGCGCTCGGGTCGCGCCAAGCGCGCGGATTGTCCCGCCCGGTAGCGAAAACCGGCCTGTTCGCGACGGAATCTCTTGTTCTCTCCTGGGAACCGTGATTCTGTTGCCACGACCCGGAACCTCCGAACAGCGAGTCGGCAAGTTATGGCAGCAAAAAAGGCGTCCACCGGCGCAAGCAAGAGCCCTCGGGCCGCAGCAGCCAAGCCGGCGGCAAAAGGGGCGGCCTCCACGAAGGGAGCGGCCACCGCGTCCACGGTCACGTTGCGGCATATCGCGGCCCAGATCGCTGAAGACCACGAAATGCCGAAGCGGCAGGCGGATGCGATCCTGAGCAACATGATCGACTTGGTGGTCAAGCATCTGCGGAAGGGCGACCGCATCCGGATCGGCGGCCTTGGCATCCTTCAAGTGAAGAAGCGTGCCGCGCGCATGGGACGCAATCCTGCGACCGGGGAAGCGATCAAGATCAAGGCCAGCAAGAAGGTGGCATTCCGAGCAGCCAAGGAACTGAAGGAATCCATCTAGAGGCCGTTCGCGTTCCCTTTCCGGCTCCCTTTCTCGATTGTGCACTGCAAAAATCTGGCTGGCTTGTGAGCAAAGACCTGTGTATTAACCTCACATATACGTGAGGAAATGCAATCTGGTCTCCGATGACAATCCAGGTCGCGATCGGGAATAGCTACGCCTTGGCCCTGGCCAGCGACCGCCACGTTTTTCGCGGCGGCGAAGCGCGCTCGACGGGACAAGAGGTCAAGCTCCTCCGGCTGCGCGGAACGGTTCCCGCCGCCATGATGGCCTCCGGGCCGTTCGCCGTGTTCGGCATTCCCGTCTCCCGCCTTTCCCTCCGGCTCGAGCGCGCCCTGGAATCCGTCGCGGCCGAAGGCAGCCCGGAAGCTCTGGCCGAAGCGGTCTTGAGCGCGCTCGACCAGCCGTTGACCACACCCGGAACCGATGGCCTCCCCGAAGCGGACGCCGCGGTTCTGGCCGAGGTCGCCGATGATGTTCTGGAATCCGCGCTAGACTTGAATTCGGGCTCCGGGATAGGCCTCGAATCGCTGCTTGCTGAGTTGGAGCGTGCGCCTCATTGCCGCGGCGGCGAACGGGCCGAGGCGTTTGGTAGAGCCGTGTGGCGGGAGCGGGCGCCGGGGCTTCCGGAACTCGTGACCAAGCCGTCCGTCGCCGAGGCGCTCCGGCACGCGCCCGATTTGTGCGGCCGGGCCGTGATCGGCGCCCTGTCGCGCGACTGGCGGAGGGCCTCGGATCTGTTCCTCACTGTCGGCATGTGCTGTCCCGCGACCGGCGTTCCCGTCCTGGTCGCGCTCCGGCTTTGGAAGGGAATCGGGGGCCAGTTGCACTTCGCTTCGCGGCTCGAACGGGATTACGAGGCGATCTGGAAGTCCAACCGAACCGTTGTCATCGCCCAGGGTTCAGGCCGGGCCACCGTGGAAGCGATGGTGGACGGATTGGCGGAAGACCACTGGACGCAACTGACCGCCACCGACCGCGAGTCGCTGCGGCCCGGCATGGGCCAGCGATGGGACAAGGCGCACGATCGGATCGGGGTTTCGAGCCCACGGGAGCTTGCTGCGGCCGCAACCGGTCTTGTACGAGGCGCCGAGGTGATCGGGTATTTGACGCGCGACGGCGAAGGCTCCGTCGCGGAGATCGATTGCGTGCTGCTGACGCCGCGTGGCGGGACCGAATACACGTTGCCGGCGGGTCCGGAGCTGCGGGTGGCCGCCTTAGCGGGCTAGACTGCGATACAGAGCGGCATATTGCCGGCTCGGACGCGCCCACCCCACCGGCGCGCTCATGGCGTTGCGCTGAAGCCGCCGCCAAAGGGCTCGATCGCGCCAGACCGCGTCCGTTCGCGCGACCGCCAGCGCGAGCGAGTCGGAGTCGACGGGCGCGAACTGAAACCCGGTCGCCACGCCCGCGGCCAGCGCCATCTCGTTCGCGTCGATCACGGTGTCGTTCAAGCCGCCCACACGCGCGACGATGGGCAGCGCACCGTAACGGAGGGCGCATAACTGGGTGAGCCCGCATGGCTCGAACCGGGAGGGTACCACCAGAGCATCGCACCCGCCCTGGATCAGGTGCGCGAGCGGCTCGTCGTAGCCGAGCCTGACACCGATCCGGCCCGGGTAGCCGGAAACGGCCGCGGCAAATCCGTGCTCCAGGGCGGGCTCGCCGGAGCCGAGGATGCGCGAGTTGCGCGCCTACAGCGGTTATCGCCGGAACCGCCTGGAGCAGCACATCCATGCCCTTCTGCCAGGTCAGCCGGGTAATCACGCCGAGGAGCAAGACTTCCGGATCAGGGGTGAGGCCGAGCCGCTTTTGCAGCGCGGCCTTGTTCACACCACGGGCCTCGATGCGCTCGGCGTCGAAAGCCGCCTGCAGATGCGGGTCTGTGGTGGGGTTCCAGGTGGTTTCGTCGATACCGTTGAGCACGCCCGAAAGGGCGGAGCCGCGCGCGCGCAACAAGCCCGCGAGTCCCATCCCGCCTGCATCGGTCCGGATCTCGGCCGCGTAGGTCGGAGATACCGTCGTGATGCGGTCGGCGAGGCGTAGCCCGGCTTTCAGGAACCCGATCGTACCATAATACTCGACGCCCTCGATCGAGTAGGCGGCCCGCGGCAAGCCGAGATTCTCGAGGAGGGCCGCGGGAAACTTGCCCTGGAAAGCCAGATTATGCACGGTCATCACCGTGCCGGGCCGCTCACCGCTGCCGTAATGCAGATAAGCGGGCGCCAATCCCGCCTGCCAGTCGTGCGCGTGCACGACGTCGGGCACGAAGCCGCTCACGAGCCCGCGCCCGATCTCGGCCGCCACGCGACCGAGGGCGGCGAAGCGGAAGGCGTTGTCCGGCCAATCCGTCCCGTCCGGACCGGCATAGGGGCTGCCGGGCCGTGCGAAAAGGTGCGGCGCGTCGATGATGAAGAGGTCGAGACCCGCCGCGTGTCCGGCGAGCAGCCGCGCGGGACCGCCAAACAGAATCCCGGAACTCGTGCACCTGATCCGGCGCGCGTAGCGCGTTCATCACCGCCGGATAACCGGGAAGAAGTGAGCGGATCGCGACGCCTTCCGCGGCCAAAGCCGCGGGCAGCGCGCCGGCGACATCGGCGAGCCCCCCCGTTTTCACGAGCGGATAGAGCTCCGACGCGACCGAGAGAACGCGGGTCACGCTACTCCGCCTAGAGTGCGTCGATCATCGGCTGTGTGATGAGGCAAATGCCCCGGGCAGTGCGCCGGAAACGCCTCTGGTCCAGCTCCGGGTCCTCTCCGACGACAAGCCGCTCGGGGATGCGCACGCCACGATCGATCACCACGTTCGCCAATCGCGCGAAGGAGCCGATCTTCGCGTCTGGCAAAATCACCGCGTTTTCGATGCGCCCGTAGGAATGGACGCGCACGCCGGTGAACAGCATCGAGCGGTGTACCGAGGTGCCCGAGACGATGCAGCCGCCGGCGATCATCGAACCGATCGCCGATCCCCGCCGGAAACTCTCGTCGTGAACGAATTTCGCGGGCGGCACGACGCCCGGGTCGGTCCAGATCGGCCAGTCATGGTCGTAGAGATCCAATGCGGGCAAGATGTCGGTCAGATCGATGTTCGCCTCCCAGTAGGCGTCCACCGTCCCCACATCGCGCCAATACGCCTCCGCTTCCTCGTTGGTCCTTACGCAAGAGCGAGAGAACCGGTGCGCCACCGCCTTGCCATTCCGCACGATGTAGGGGATGAGATCCTTGCCGAAATCGCGGCTGGAAGTGGGATCGGCGGCATCGCGACGAAGCTGGTCGAAGAGGAAACGCGTTTCGAAGACATAGATGCCCATGCTGGCGAGCGCCATGTCCGGCTTGTCCGGCATCCCCGGCGGGTCGGCGGGTTTTTCGAGAAATGAAATCAACCTGTCCTGCTCGTCCACGTGCATCACGCCGAAGCCAGTCGCCTCGGCGCGCGGCACCTCGATGCAGCCGACCGTCACGTCGGCGCTTGCGTCGACGTGCTGCTGCAGCATCGGCTCGTAATCCATCTTGTAGACATGATCGCCCGCCAGCAACACGATGTACTGCGGGTCGTAGCTTTCGATGATGTCGATGTTCTGGAATACGGCGTCTGCCGTTCCCGCGTACCACGCGGTCTCCGATACGCGCTGGCTGGCCGGCAGGATGTCGAAGCTTTCGTTACGCTCCGGCCGGAGAAACGTCCAGCCGCGCTGGAGATGGCGGATCAGGCTGTGCGCCTTGTACTGCGTCGCGACCCCGATCCGGCGGATGCCGGAATTGAGCGCATTGGACAGAGCGAAGTCGATGATGCGCGCCGTTCCGCCAAAAAAGACCGCTGGCTTGGCGCGTTTGTCGGTCAGCTCCAGAAGCCGGCTGCCGCGTCCCCCGGCGAGGACGTAGGCCATCGCGGACCGGGCAAGAGGTGCGTGTGGGGTCGGCGCGGGAGGCATGTCGGCTGGTTTCCCTGATCTTGTTCGCCGATCTTAGCACTGGTTCGCCGTCAAACCGGAACCGCCCCGGAGACTGCATTGAGCGCGCGTAGGATACTATTCGGGTTCGCCGAGCACCCGAAAAATTTCCTGCAGCTGCGGGCTCATGGGCAGGTTCAGGGTTTCTCCAGTGGGCAGGCGCTTGAGGAACCACTTGTTGTAGAGGTCGGTGAGCTGGCGGTCTGCGGCGAGCCGGGCGAAGGTGTGCTCGACGACCGCGGCAAAGGCAGGGTCGTCCTTGCGATACATCAGGCCGTAGGGATCGTACGACAGGTAATCCCCGACCACATGAAAGTCGCGGCCGTTCTTCGCGGCGGCGATTATGCCGTACAGCAGTACGTCGTCGGTGGCGAACGCGTCCGCCTTCCCGGCCGCGAGCAGATCGAAGGATTGCGCGTGGTCGGGCGTCGTAACGATGCGAATCCCGAGGTTCTGCTTGTCCGATAATGCGCGGATCGCCGCCGCGTTGGTCGTGCCCGCCGTTACGACGACGGTGCGGCCCGCGAGGTCTCGATAGGAGTGGACCGGGGAATTGCGACGTACCAGAAGTTTGGTCCCGGCCACGAAGAAGATCGGCGAGAACCCCACCTGCTTCCGGCGATCATAATTGCTCGTGGTCGAGCCGCACTCCAGATCTATGGCACCGGAGCGGACCAGGTCGATGCGGTTGTCCGCGGTGACTGGCTTGTAGATGATCTTTACGGGCATCCGGTCCAGCGCCGCGGAGACATCGTCGACGATCTCGCCGCAGAGATCGAGCGAGTAACCGATCGGTTGCTGGAGACGGTTCAGGTAGGAGAAGGGAAGCGAGCTCTCGCGATAGCCCAGTATGATGGCTCCGCGATCGTGGATCTCCTTGAGGGTGCCGGTGAGCGCGCCGGCTGCCTGTTCCTGCTCCTGTGCGTGAGCTCCCGGCATGAAGACGATCAGCGCTGCCGCCAAAAGCATCACCCAGGGGCGAGGCGCAATTGAGCGTGGCATGCTCCGGTACCTCAAACCGGTTGCGGTCTGAGCTCCGTCTCCAGCTCGGGCGTCTCCATCCTTTCGCCCTCCCATTTCGCGACCACCGCCGTCGCCAGCGAGTTGCCGATCACGTTGGTGGCGGACCGACCCATGTCGAGGAACTGGTCGACGCCGATGATCAGCAGCAGCCCCGCTTCGGGAAGATTGAACATGCTCAGCGTGGCCGCGATAACCACGAGCGAGGCACGCGGAACGCCGGCCATTCCCTTGCTGGTGACCATCAGCATCAGCAGCATGGTGATTTGCTGGGCGAGCGAGAGGTCGACGTTGTAGGCCTGTGCGATGAAGAGAACGGCAAACGTGGAGTACATCATCGAGCCGTCGAGATTGAACGAATAACCCAGCGGCAGCACGAAGCTGATGATCTTCTCCGAGATGCCGAATTCCTCCAGCCTCTCAAGCAGCCTCGGATACGCGGCTTCGCTGCTTGCGGTGCTGAAGGCAATGAGGAACGGCTCGCGCACCAACCGCAGAAGCTGCCTGACCCGGGGACCAAGGATAAGGAAACCGACCAGGACCAGAAGACACCAGAGGGCGACCAGACCGAAATAGAACGAGCCGACGAACTTGCCGTAGGTCAGCAGGATGCCGAGACCCTGAGTCGTCACGATGGCCGCCATCGAAGCAAACACCGCGATGGGCGCCATCTTCATGACGTAGTCGGTGATCCGGAGGATGACGTGAACGCCTTCCTCGATTAGGTGCACGAAGCCTTTCGCCTTCTCCCCGAGCGCCGCGCAAGCGATGCCGGTAAACAGCGAGAAAATGACGATCTGCAGGATCTCGTTGTTCGCCATCGCCTCGAATATCGAGCGCGGCACAAGATGCGTCACGAAATCCTTGAGCGACAGGGACGCGACCTTCAGGTTGGTCGCGGCGTTCGCGTCCGGGATGGGGAGGTTCAGATTGGAGCCCGGGGCCAGGACGTGCGCCAGCAGGAGACCGAGCAGCAAGGAGACCAACGATGCGGTCACGAACCAGAGCATGGCCTTGAGGCCGATGCGTCCGACCGCACCCGTGTCTCCCATATGGGCTATTCCCGCGACCAGCGTCGTGAACACCAGCGGGGCAATGATCATCTTAACCAGACGCAGAAATATGTCGCTCAGGAGCGAGATGTAGCCGGCGATTGCCGTGTTGGTGGCCGGATCAGGCCAGACCTGATGGCAAATAGCTCCGACAATGATTCCGAGCACCATACCAATCAGGATGATGGTCGTAAGCCTCTGCGCGCGCATGACGGTTCCTCCCCCGGCCCGAGTGACCGAGCCTTTAGCCAGAACGATACACCCGGGATCCCGATTTGCAAAAAAAACCAGCAGGGAGTCTTTGCGCGGACCCTTTCTGTCCTGTACGCTCCGGGAGCGCTGGCCCTTGGCGGCGCTGCGATCGTTCGCGGCGCCAAGTCCATAGCCTCGGCCAGTAAGCCGACAAATGAGGCGCCGGCGGCTTAAGTCCGGCCGAATGCGCGAACGGGAGGTTCTTGTGCGTCCGCACACGGAAAGCGACAAGCTGACCTTGATTGATGCGATCGCCGGGGTCGCCGCGGGCACCCCGCGCAAGACCGATAGCGGCTTCGTCCGGGCACTGTATCGGAACGTGCCCCCGGAGGATTTGCTGCCCCGCAGCCAGGATGATCTGCTGCACGCGGCTGCCTCTTTGTGGGAGCTGTTGCAGGAACGCCGTCCCGGGCGGCCGAAGCTGCGCGTGCTCGACCCACAGCAGCACGGCCATGCTTGGTGCGCCGGCCGGACCGTAGTGCAGATCGTAAATGACGACATGCCTTTTTTGGTGGACAGCGTCACCTTGGCGCTGAACGCGCGGAATCTCGTGGTCAATCTCGTGATTCATCCCGTCCTGACCGTGGAGCGCGCGCCATCCGGCAAGCTCCTGCGCCTTGTGCCCCAGGGCGGGGACGGTGCGCGGGAGTCGGTGATGCAAGTCGAGATCGCCGGAGTGGTCGACGAGGCGACCCGTTGGGCGATTGCCGACGATCTCGAAGCGGTGCTCGCCGATGTCCGGGCGACGGTGGTCGACTACGAGCTGATGAAGGCCAAGGCTGAGCGGATCGCGCAGGACATCGCCCGCTCGCCGGTGGGCGCCGCCCAAGCTGCCGAAGTCTCCGCCTTCCTGAGCTGGCTTGCGGACCGCAACTTCACATTCCTCGGCTATCGCGAATACCGGATCGAGAACGAGGTATTGTCGATCCTTCCAGGTTCCGGCCTCGGTCTGCTGCGAGACGAGGAGTACCTGGTATTCGATGGCCTGCGCAATCTGGCGGCGATGTCGCCGGGGCTCAAGCCGTTCATGGAGTTCACAAGAGGTCCTGACGGTCTCCAAGTCCACCCGGCAGTCCACCGTGCATCGCCGGGCACAGATGGACACGATCAGCATCAAAATCTTCAACGATGCGGGCTCGGTGGTCGGGCAGAAGCTGTTTCTCGGCCTGTTCACGTCGCAGTCCTACATGCGTCCCCTGCAATCCGTTCCCATTCTGCGGCGCAAGGTGAAGCATGTCATCGATCGCTCGGGGTTCACGCCAGAGGGCCACGATGCGAAGGAGCTCCAGCATATCCTGGACAGCTTCCCGCGTGACGAGCTGTTCCAGTTCGATGAGAACGAGCTTCTTGCCACGGCGGTCGGCATCCTCAATCTCCAGGAGCGGCAGCGCATCGCGCTATTCTTGCGCTCCGATCAATTCGGCCGCTTTGTAAGCTGCCTCGTCTACGTGCCGCGCGACCGCTACAGCACGGCGGTCCGCCGTAGGATGGGCGCGATTTTGACGGAGGCGTTCGCCGGGACGCTCGTTTCCGAGGCGACCCATTTGGACGAGTCCGTGCTGGCGCGCATCCACTTCATTATTGGCACCACGCCGGGCAGCGTTCCCGAGGTGGACCATGCGGCGCTCGAGCAGCGGCTGGTCGAAGCCGGGCGAAGCTGGGCCGACCGGCTCGGCGAGGCCTTGTCGCACGCGCACGATCCGCACATTGCAGATAGGCTGCTGCGCCGCTACGGCGAGGCGTTCCCGAGCAACTACGCCGAACGAACGGGCGCCGCCGCGGCGGTCCGTGACATCGCCCGGATGGAGGCGGTGCTCGCCGGTCAACCAGTCGGCCTTTCGATGGAAGTAGGCACGGCCGGCGCGCTCCGCCTTCGCACGTTTCACAGCGGCGAACCTCTGACCCTGAGCGACGTCCTACCGATGCTCGAGAATTTCGGGTTCCGTGTCATCACGGAAATCCCGTTCGAGACTCGTCCGCAAGGCGCGCCGCGCCCGCTTTGGGTACAGGATTTCGAGCTGCGGGCGACTGGAGAGATTGCGGCCGATCCCGCTGCGGTCGCGCATTTCGAGGGAGGATTTGCCCGCATCTGGTCGGGCGAGATCGAGAATGACGGCTTCAATCGCCTGGTCGTCCTGACCGGGCTCTCGGCCAGGCAAGTCGTCGTGCTTCGCACCTACTGCAAGATTCTGCGCCAGGCGGGATCTGCTTTCAGTCAGGCGTATATGGAGGACACGCTGGCGGCGCATCCGGCTCTCGCGCGCCAGTTATTCCAGTTATTCGAGGTGCAGTTCGACCCGGCTTGGACCGGAGCGGACCGTGATGCGGCCGCCCAGGGCACGGCGGCCGGGATCGAAGCGGCGCTGGAAGCGGTGTCCAATCTGGACGAGGACCGGATCCTGCGCAGCTATCTACTGCTGATCCGCAACTCCCTGCGCACGAACTACTATCAGCTCGGGGCGGATGGCGACCCGAAGCCTTATCTGTCGATCAAGCTGGCCAGCCGGGAGATCGAGCTGCTGCCGCTGCCCCGGCCCTTGGTGGAGGTATTCGTCTACAGTCCGCGCATGGAAGGCTGCCACCTTCGCGGCGGCCGTGTCGCGCGCGGCGGCCTGCGCTGGTCGGACCGCAAGGAGGATTTCCGTACCGAAATCCTCGGGCTGATGAAGGCGCAGATGGTGAAGAACGCCGTGATCGTGCCCGTGGGGTCGAAAGGCGGATTCGTGGTGAAGCGGCCGCCGACGGAAGGTGGTCGCGATGCGTTGATGAAAGAAGTCGTCGCCTGTTACCGCATGTTGATCTTCGGACTGCTCGATATCACCGACAACATCCAAGGCAACGCGATCGTTCCACCGCCGGAGGTCGTACGGCGTGACGGCGACGATCCCTACCTCGTGGTGGCGGCGGACAAGGGCACGGCCACGTTCTCCGACATCGCGAACGGAGTCGCCTTGGATTATGGGTTCTGGCTCGGGGACGCCTTCGCATCGGGCGGATCGGTCGGCTACGACCATAAGGCGATGGGCATTACGTCCCGCGGTGCGTGGGAGGCTGTGAAGCGGCATTTCCGCGAGCTTGGCCGCGATATCCAAAGCACGGCCTTTACCTGCGTCGGCGTCGGCGACATGTCCGGCGACGTGTTCGGCAACGGAATGCTTCTGTCGAAGCACACGAAGCTGATCGCCGCGTTCAACCATCTGCACATTTTCATCGACCCCGATCCCGACCCGGCCACGACCTGGAACGAGCGCAAGCGGCTGTTCGATCTACCGCGCTCTGGCTGGAACGACTACGATACGAAGCTGCTCTCGAAAGGCGGTGCGATTTACGAGCGGAGCGCAAAGTCGATCACGCTCTCGCCGGAAGCGCAGGCCTGCCTCGGGCTTGAGCGTGCGACCCACACGCCGGCCGGGCTCATCCGGGAGCTGCTGCGCGCCTCCGCCGATCTGCTCTTCTTTGGCGGCATCGGCACTTACGTCAAGGCGGCCACGGAGAGCCAAGCCGAAGCCGGGGACCGCGCCAATGATGCCGTACGGCTGAACGGCGCGGAGCTGCGTGCGAAGGTCGTGGGGGAGGGGGCAAACCTCGCCGTGACGCAGCGCGGGCGAATCGAATACGCGCTGCGCGGCGGCCGGATCAACACGGACGCGATAGACAACTCCGCCGGGGTCGATACCTCCGACCATGAAGTGAACATCAAGATCGGGGTCGGCAATCTGATCGCCTCCGGCCGGCTCGCGGCTGAGAAGCGTCCGGAGTTCCTCGCTTCGATGACCGACGCGATCGCAGGACTCGTGTTGGAGCACAACTACCTGCAAACCTTGGCGCTCAGTCTGGTCGAAGCGGAATCGGCCCAACTGCTCGATCAGCACGTGCGCATGATGCGGTCGCTGGAGCGGCAAGGCAGGCTGGACCGGGCCGTCGAGTTCCTGCCCGACGATGAGGCGCTCGGGCAACGTTCGTCGCTCCGGCTCGGCCTCACGCGGCCGGAGCTGGCCGTGATCCTGGCCTACGCCAAGATGACGCTCTACGACGACCTGCTCGGCTCGAATTTCCCGGATGAGCCGGTGCTCGAGACGGAACTGCTCGGTTACTTCCCGCCAGTTATGTCGACGCTCTCGCCGGAGGATCTGAAAGCGCACAGGCTGCGTCGCGAGATCATCGCCACCATTGTCGCCAACGCGATCATCAACCGGATGGGACCGAGTTTCATCTCGGATATGCAGGCGCGCACGGGCCGCGGCGCGGCGGACATCGCGCGGGCCTGGCGCATCGTGCGGGAGGCGCTGGCGCTGCCGCCGTTATGGCGGGAGATCGAGGCGCTCGACAACCGCATCCCGGCGAGCACGCAGACGGCGCTGTTTCTCGCTGTGCAGCACGTGGCGGAGCAGGCCATCCGATGGTTCCTGCAATCCGGGCTGCGTCTCGATATCCAGGCCCGTACGGCGGAGTTCGCGCCGGGTTTCGCGGCACTCGGCGCGCATTTGGACGAGTTGCTGCCAGCGGCGGAGCGCGAGGCGCACGAACGGAGACGCGGGACGTTTATGCAGGAGGGCGCCAGCCCGGATCTGGCTGCCCGCGTTGTGGCTCTCGAAAGCCTCGGCACGGCGTTGGACGTGGTCGGAATGGACGGGCGCGGCGGCACGGATATCGTCGGCGTCGGGCGTCTGTATTTCGATGCGGGCGCCCGGCTGGGACTGCTGGCCTTGCGCCGATTGGCGGCCGAGGTGCCGGCGACGACCCCGTGGCAGCGCATGGCGACGGGAGCCCTGGCCGACGACTTCACCACGCTTCAGCGCGACATCGTGCAGCGGGTTCTCGCCGAAGGCGACGGGCCGGCAGAGGAGCGGCTGGACCGGTGGGTGGATCATCGCGCGGAGCCGATAGGCAAGCTGCAGGAGATGCTGGGCGAGATGCGGCGTGCCCCGCAGCCGGATCTCGCGATGCTGATCGTCGCCGGGCGGCAGTTGCGAACCCTGGCGGCGGCCTGAGAGGAGCCCTGCCGGCCGTCTCCACGCGAGCGGCCTCGTGGGGTACTGAGGTGATGATGATCGCGCTCCTCAGCCGCTTCGATACACGCTCGCAGCACTACGAGGTCCGGGCCAGCATCCCGCAAGCTTAAGAGTTGGAAGCGTTCCGTGCTCCGGCGCCGAACGCGACCTCGCCCGCGGTGATCCGGCGGCGCCCTCCGGGCGTGTCAAGCAGCAAGGCGCCGTCCCGATCCAGTCCGGCAAACCGGGCTCGAACGGGAGAGTCGCCTATCCGCACTTCGATCAATTCGCCCAGCCGATGCGCGCGCTCCAGCCACGCCTGTCGCACGGCGGCGAATCCGTATTGCGTCCAGACATCCCACCAACTCGCGATCCGCGTGAGCAGAATGGGTACGATCGGATCGGGACTCGGTACGTTCGAACCGGCTTCGACCAGCGATGTCGCGGGATACGGCGTATCGAGCGGTCGATGCGCGACGTTGATGCCCGCCCCCAGCACGACCCAGGCGATCCCGCTTCCCGAAAGCTCGGTTTCCGGCAGGATGCCGGCGATTTTCGCGCCGTTCACGAGCACGTCGTTCGGCCATTTCAGCTTGGCTCGCATCCCAGGCGGAAGGAAGGCTTCGACCGCCTCGGCGACCGCAAGCGTCGCCATGAATCCCAACTCGGTCGCGCGTGCCGCTTCCACTTCCGGCCGCAGCACCACCGAAAGGTGGAGATTGCCCTTCGGACTGAGCCAACGGCGCTGTAACCGCCCGCGTCCCTCGGTCTGCTCTCGGGCGACCACGACGGTTCCATGTGGCGCACCGGCAACGGCCAGCGCCTTGGCCTCATCGCTCGTCGATCCGATCGACTCGTGGAAGTGCAAAACGAATGGCGCCGGTATGGCGGTCACGGCCGACTCCCATTCACAGGAAACCATTCGACCCTCGCTGCATCGTTCGCGCGAGGGGACTTGTTGGCAAGCCGGCCTTCACGTATTGGGGAAAAAGTGACCGTAAGGTGACGTAGCCGCCAAGGAGCGCGCCGGCGCCCTGGTTGATGGGGGAGAACGGGATGGTCGGACGTGGATCGCGTTTGGTTCTCGGATCGGCGATTGCCGCGGCTTGTGTCGCGGCCGGAGCGACTGCCGCGCACGCATCGGGCTTCGCCCTGCGCGAGGGAAGCGCCGACTGGATGGGCAACGCGTTCGCCGGCGAGACGGCGAAGGCGTACGACGCCAGCACCGTCTTCACCAACCCCGCCGGCATGGTCAGGCTGAACCAGAGCGAATTCGACGCCTCGGTGAACGGGATTTTCCCGACGATAAACTTCAGCGGGGCGAATTTCGTCGGTCCCACTCAGACCACGCCCGGGACCCAGGGAGGCAATCTGATCCAGGCCGCCGCCACCGGCGCCACGTTCGGGGTCTGGAGCTACTCGCCGGATCTGAAGTTCGGCTTCGCGATCACCTCGCCCTTCGGACAGCGAATCTCCAACCCCACGGATTTCGTCGGACGCTATCAGAGCCTCGTCTCCAGCATCACCGACGTGAACCTCACGATCTCCGCCGCCTACCGGATCAATGAGCATATCTCGGTGGGCGCGGGACCGGTGATCGACTATTTCAACGTGCGGCTCACGCAGGCGCTCAATATCGGGGTCAATCAGCTCGTCGGCGATCCGGTCGCGGACCTGCACGGCGAGGATGTGTCCGCGGGTTTCAATGTCGGCGGGTTGTACCAGTTCAATGACGATACCCGGGTCGGGCTCGACTACCGCTCCCGCATAACCCACAGCATCAACGGCAGCCAGTATGTCTCGGTGCCGCAGCTGCTTGGCGCTCGCGAGCCCCGGCACCGCGGCCCGGCTGGCTTTCCTGAGCTCGTCCGCTTCGGCCCAGGTCACGCTGCCGGATAGCGTGACGCTCGGCTTCTATCACCAGATAAACCCGCAATGGGCGGTAATGGCGGATGCACAGTGGACGCACTGGTCGCTGCTGAAGAGCCTCGTCGTGGTCCCGTCGAACGGCGGACCGACGACGGTTCTGCCCGAGAACTGGCGCAGCACCTGGTTCGGCTCGATCGGTGCGAGCTACCGCCCGATCGAGAAGCTCCTGCTGCAGGCCGGATTCGCCTTCGACGAATCTCCCGTCACGAACAGCAATCGCACGAGTTCGAATCCCGGATAGCAACCGCTATGAGCTTGGCGTCGGGGCGACCTACACCTTGCTGCCTGGAATCAATCTGCAGGCCGCCTATCTCCATGCTTTCTTCGCCAGCGCCAGCATCAACAACGCGGCGTCGGCCACGTCGGGCGTGCTCATCGGAAGCTACCATAGCAGCGCCGACACGTTCAGCCTGGGGGCCACGGTGAAGTTCTAGGCGGGCACGAACGCTCGGTCCGAATGGGCCGGGCGAAGGAGGGACCATGGCCGGGTTCGAGCAGTCCGGCGCTCCGATCGAGTTGCGGTCGCTTCCCGCGATGTTCGACAACTCCGTCGCGCGATTCGCATCCCGTCCCGCGATCGACTTCCTCGGCCGCCGCTGGACCTTCGGCCAGCTTGGCGATCTGGTCAGCCGCGCCGCCCGCGGATTGCAGGATCTCGGCGTCGGCAAGGGCGTCCAGGTCGGTCTCTGCCTGCCGAACACGCCCTATTCGGTGATCTTCTATTACGCTGCCCTCAAGGCGGGCGGGACGGTGGTGAACTTCAATCCGCTCTACGTGGAGCGGGAGCTGAAGCAGCAAATCGCCGATTCCGGCACCACGGTCATGGTGGTTCCCGATCTGGCGATGATCTGCCGCAAGGTCGACGCGGTGGCGGCGGAGACCGGATTGCGCAAGGTCATCATTTGTCCGATGGCGGCCATCCTTCCGCCGGCCAAGGCGGCGCTGTTCACGCTGCTCAAACGGAAGGAGCGGGCGCGCTTTGTGCCCGACGCGCTGCATGTGCCTTACATGCAGGTGATCGCGCGACGCGAGCCGCCCAGTCCCGTACAGGTCTCGCCGCAGGAGGACGTGGCCGTCCTGCAGTACACCGGCGGCACCACCGGCACGCCCAAGGGCGCGATGCTTTCGCACGCGAACCTGACGGCGAATACGCGGCAGATGATCGCGCACATGCCGAGCCTGAGCGCGTCGCAGGAGCGCGTGCTCGGGGTGCTGCCGCTGTTCCACGTGTTCGCGATGACCTCGGTGCTGAATTACGCGATCGAGACCGGGTCGGAGATGGTGCTGCTGCCTCGTTTCGAGCTGAAGCAGGTTCTCCGGACGATCGAGCGGCACAAGATCACGATCTTTCCCGCGGTGCCCACGATCTACGGCGCGATCAACGCCGCGTCCGGGCGGAGCCGGCGCAATCTGACCTCCATCAAGCTGTGCATCTGCGGCGGTGCGCCGCTGCCGGCGGAGACGCGCGTGCGTTTCGAGGCGCTCACCGGGTGCAAGTTGGTGGAGGGTTACGGGCTGAGCGAGGCGTCTCCCGTTGTCGCCTGCAATCCGCCGGACGGGCGCGTGAAGGACGGCTCCGTCGGGGTTCCCGTGCTCGGAACCCGCATCGAGATCCGCGATCCGGTCGATCCGTCGCGCATTCTGGGGCCGCACGAGAAAGGCGAGGTCTGCGTGCGCGGGCCGCAGGTGATGCTCGGCTACCGGGGGCGGCCGGCGGACACCAAAGCCGTGTTCGTGGACGGCGCGCTGCGGACCGGCGACATCGGCTATCTCGACGAGGAGGGCTATCTGTTCCTGGTCGATCGCATCAAGGACGTGATCCTGTGCGGCGGCTACAACGTCTATCCGCGCGTGCTGGAAGAGGCCCTCTATCAGCATCCGGCCGTGGCCGAGGCGGTGGTGGTCGGCGTCCCTGACGCTGTACCGGGGCCAGGCGCCCAAGGCTTTCGTTACCCTGCGCGAGGGCAAGCAGGCGACCCCGGACGAACTGCGTGAATTCTCTGACCGGGTATGTCTCGAAGATCGAGCTGCCGCGCGAAGTGGAAATCCGGGCGGTGCTTCCCAAGACGATGGTGGGCAAGCTCTCGAAGAAGGAGTTGCTCGAGGAGGAGTTGAGCCGCCCGCCCAACGGCGCTCGATAAACCGGCCCTGTTCTCGTAGGGGACCAGGACCTACTTGAACGTGAGATGGTTTACGTATAGGTTAACCTCCATGGAAGCGATGCGGCGCGCAGAGGTCGGGGCCGAGGAGAGGGACGGGCTTTTCACCGTGACCGAGTTGGCGCGCGATCTGGGCATCACCGCCCGGACCATCCGCTTTTACGAGGACAAGGGGCTGATCGCGCCCCAGCGGGCCGGCAGCACGCGAGTTTACACGGTTCGCGATAGGGCCAGGATGATCCTGATCCTGCGCGGCAAGCGCCTCGGGTTCACGCTCCGGGAGATCAAGGAGTATCTCGATCTCTATGGCGCGGACGTGACGCAAGGCGAGCAGCTCAGGTTGCTGCTGAAGGCGGTGCAGGCGCGGATTGGCCGGCTTGAAGAGCAGCGCACCGCGCTCGAACAGACCATGACGGAACTGAAGGGGATCGAATCCCAGGCGCTTGCCGCGCTGCGCGGCAAGGTCCCGCACCGCCGGAAAGCGGCCGCGCCGGCTTGGACGGGGTAAGCGCGAGCTCGATCGAGACAGGAGTGAAGCCTATGAAGAATGTCGTGATCGCGGGATACGCCCGCTCGCCTTTCACCCCGGCGCGCAAAGGCGGGCTTACGCGCGTGCGTCCGGACGAATTGGCGGCGCAGGTGATCCGCGGCCTGCTCGAGCGCACCAACATAAAGCCCGAGGACATCGAGGATCTCATCGTCGGCTGCGCTTTTCCCGAAGCGGAGCAAGGCCTGAACGTCGCGCGGCTAATCGGCCTCTTGTCGGATCTGCCGCTCTCGGTCGGTGGCATGACCATCAACCGTTTCTGCGGCTCTTCCATGCAGTCGGTGCATGTGGCGGCCGGGCAAATCCAGCTCGGCGCGGGCGAGGCGTTCATCTGCGCGGGTGTCGAGAGCATGTCGCGCGTGCCGATCATGGGCTTCAACCCGCTCCCGAACCCGGCGCTGTACGCGAAGAGGCCGGGCGCCTATATGGGCATGGGAGAGACCGCCGAGAATGTCGCGCGCCAGTGGCAGATCCCGCGCCGCGATCAGGAGGCGTTCGCGCTGCAAAGCCAGCAAAAGGCCGCGGCGGCCCAGGCCGATGGCCGGTTCTCGGAGGAGATCGTCGCGATCAAAACCAATGGCGTGACCTTGGAGCGCGACGAATGCATCCGCGGCGATACGACGGCCGAAGGCCTCGCCAGTCTTAAGCCGGCCTTCGACAAGGATGGTACGGTTACAGCCGGCACGTCCTCGCCGCTGACGGACGGGGCCGCCGCGGTGCTGGTGTGCACCGAAGAATACGCTGATCGCGCCGGGCTCGAGCCGATCGCGCGGGTGAAGAGCGTCGCGGTCGCGGGCTGCGCGCCGGAAATCATGGGCATGGGTCCGGTCGCGGCATCCCGCAAGGCGCTCGATCGGGCGGATATCAGGGCGGATGAGCTGGACGTCGTGGAGCTGAACGAGGCTTTTGCCAGCCAGGCGATTGCTTGCGCGCGGGATTTGAATCTCCCGGCCGAGGCGTTGAACATCGACGGCGGCGCGATCGCGCTCGGCCATCCGCTCGGTGCGACCGGGGCGCGCATCGTCGGCAAGGCCGCGAGCTTGCTCAAGCGTGAGGGCGGACGGTATGCGCTCGCAACGCAGTGCATCGGCGGCGGCCAGGGTATCGCCACGGTGCTGGAGCGGGTCTGATGCAGAAGATCGGCAAGGTCTGCGTCATCGGCGCCGGCGTGATGGGCGCGGGCATCGCGGCGCAGGTCGCGAATGCGGGCGTGCCGGTCCTGTTGCTCGACATCGTCCCGAAGGGCGCGGCGAACCGCAACGCCATCGCCGAAGGTGCGGTGGCCAAGCTGCTGAAGGCCGAACCGGCGGCGTTCATGTCGAAGCGCGCGGCCAGGCTCGTGAGCACCGGCAACACCGAAGATGATCTCGGTCGCGTCGCCGAATGCGACTGGATCATCGAGGCCGTGGTGGAGCGGCTGGAGGTTAAGCAGGCGCTTTACCGGCGGATCGATGAGGCACGGCGTCCTGGCACCGCCGTCTCCTCCAACACATCGACGATCCCGCTCCGCATGCTGATCGAAGGCATGTCGGAGAGTTTCGCGCGCGACTTCCTCATCACGCATTTCTTCAATCCGCCGCGCTACATGCGGCTTTTGGAGATCGTCGCCGGGCCACGGACTGATCCGGCGCTGGTCGAAGCGGTAAGCCGTTTCGCCGATGTCGCGATGGGCAAGACCATCGTGAACTGCAAGGACACGCCCGGATTCATCGCCAATCGGCTGGGCACGTATTGGATGCAGCTCGGCGTCGTCGAGGCCGCCGAGGGCGGTCTTGACGTCGAAGAAGCGGACGCGGTGATCGGCCGGCCGATGGGCATTCCGAAAACCGGCATCTTCGGCCTGCTCGACCTCGTCGGTCTCGACCTGATGCCGCACGTGAACGCCAGCATGGCGCACGCTCTGCCGAAATCCGACGCATTCCATGCGGCGAACCGGCCGGTGCCGTTGATCCAGCGCATGATCGCGGAGGGATATACCGGCAGGAAAGGGAAGGGCGGCTTCTATCGCATGAGCCGCGCCAACGGCGCGCGCGTGAAGGAAGCGATCGACCTCCGCAGCGGCGAATACCGGCCGGCCGGCAAGCCGGATCTCCCGGAAGTCGCCGCGGGGAGCAAGGATCTGCGCCGCCTGCTCGATGCGCCGGGGAAGATCGGCCGCTACGCCTGGCGCGTGCTCGGCCCGACGCTCGCCTACGCGGCGTCGCTCGTGCCGGAGGCGGCGGATGACATCGCCTCGGTCGATGCGGCGATGCGGCTCGGCTACAACTGGAAATGGGGTCCATTCGAGCTGATCGACAAGCTCGGCGCGGCATGGCTCGCGGAACGCTTGCACCGCGAAGGGATGGAGGTTCCGCCGCTGCTTGCGCGCGCGGGCGACCGGCCGTTCTACCGCGTGCATGAAGGCAGGCGCCAATTCCTCGATCTGGAGGGCGCCTATCGCGACATCGTCCGGCCGGAGGGCGTGCTGCTTCTGCAAGATGTGAAGCTCCGCTCCAAGCCCGTACTGAAGAATGCCTCCGCCGCGTTGTGGGATATCGGGGATGGCGTTGCTTGCTTCGAGTTCACCAGCAAGAGCAATTCGCTGGACGACCAGATCATTGCCCTGTTGGGCAAGACGATCGAGATCGTGCGCGAGCGCTTCAAGGCGCTCGTCATCTACAACGAGGGCCAGAACTTTTCCGTCGGCGCGAATCTCGGTCTCGCGCTGTTCGCCGCCAACATCGCCGCCTGGAGCGAGATCGACAAGCTGATCGCGGCCGGGCAGCAGACGTACCGCGCGCTGAAATACGCGCCGTTTCCCGTCGTGGCTGCGCCGGCCGGGATGGCGCTCGGCGGCGGATGCGAAATCCTGCTGCATAGCGACGCGGTGCAGGCGCACGCGGAAACCTACACGGGACTCGTCGAGTGCGGCGTTGGGTTGGTGCCGGGCTGGGGCGGCTGCAAGGAGATGCTGACCCGCTGGAGCACGCTCGGCAAACTCCCGAAGGGACCGATGCCGGCGCCCGCCAAGGTGTTCGAGACCGTCAGCACCGCAACCGTTTCGAAATCCGCGGCGGAGGGGAAAGAGCTGCTGTTCCTGCGGCCCGACGACGGCATCACGATGAATTGCGATCGGCTGCTCGCCGACGCGAAGGCGCGGGCGCTCGCTATGGCCGCGGATTACGAGCCGCCCGAGCCGGTCGAACTGACCTTGCCGGGGCCGAGCGGCAAGGTCGCGATGCAGATGGCGGCGGAAGGCTTCGCGCGCCGCGGCCTCGCCACTCCATACGACCTCGTGGTGGCCGGCGCTTTGGCCGACGTGCTCTCGGGCGGCGACACAGATATCATTGATACCGTGAACGAGCAGCAATTGCTCGATCTGGAACGCAAGAGCTTCATGGCCCTGGTACGCCAGAATAACACTCTGGCCCGCGTGGAGCACACGCTCGAAACCGGCAAGCCCCTTCGAAACTGAGGCGACGACCATGCAAGTATACAAGGCACCGCTTCGCGACATGCGATTCGTTCTGCACGAGCTGCACGAGAGCGAAAGCCTAAGCGGCCTGACGGGCTTCGAGGAGATGTCACCCGATCTCTATGACAGCGTGCTCGAGGAAGCGGCGAAGGTCGTGGAGGGCGTGCTGCTGCCGCTCAATATGAGCGGCGACGAGGAGGGCTGCCGGCTCGAGAACGGGGTCGTGCGCACGCCGAAGGGGTTCAGGGAAGCGTACAAGACCTTCCGGGAGGGCGGCTGGACGGCGATCGCCTGCGATCCGGAATTCGGCGGGCAGGGTTTGCCGGAGAGCGTGAACAAGTTGGTCGAGGAGATGATCTGCTCCGCCAACGTCTCGTTCGGGCTCTATCCGGGCCTCAGTTATGGCGCTTATCGCGCGATTGCCAGCCACGGGACGGAAGAACAGAAGCAACGCTACCTGCCGAAGCTGGTCGATGGCACCTGGTCCGGGACGATGTGCCTGACGGAGGCACAATGCGGCACCGATCTCGGCATGGTTCGCACCCGCGCGACGCCGCAGGCCGACGGCAGCTATCGTATCAGCGGCAATAAGATCTTTATCTCCGCCGGGGAGCACGATCTCACCGACAACATCGTCCATTTGGTGCTGGCGCGTCTGCCGGACGCGCCTTCGGGCATCAAGGGTATCAGCCTGTTCGTCGTCCCGAAGTTTCTGCCCACCGAGGATGGCGCGCCGGGTGCGCGCAACGGCGTCGTCTGCACGGCGATCGAGCACAAGATGGGCATCAAGGCTTCCGCGACGTGCCAGCTCACGTTGGAAGACGCAACCGGCTGGCTGGTCGGGGAGAAGCACAAAGGGATGCGCGCGATGTTCACGATGATGAACAGCGAGCGCCTTTCCGTCGGCACGCAGGGACTCGGCATCGCCGAGGCGGCATATCAGGGCGCCGTGGTGTACGCGAAGGAGCGCTTGCAAGGCCGCTCGCTCTCCGGCGCGAAGCATCGGGACAAACCAGCCGATCCGATCATCGTGCATCCGGACGTGCGCCGGATGCTGATGACGATCCGCGCCTATACCGAGGGCTGCCGCGCGCTCGGCGGCTGGGTCGCGCATGCGCTCGATATCATGGAGCGGAGCAACGACGCGGAGGCGCGCAAGCACGCCGAGGATTTCACCGCACTGATGACGCCGATCGTGAAGGCGCTATTCACCGATCTCGGCTTCGAGGCGACGAGCATCGGCGTGCAGGTCTATGGCGGGCACGGCTATATCCGCGACCACGGCATGGAGCAGTATGTCCGCGATGCACGGATCGCGATGATCTACGAGGGGACGAACGGAATCCAGGCGCTGGATCTCGTCGGCCGCAAGCTGCCGGCTCACGCGGGCCGGAACCTTCGCACCTTCTTCCATCCCGTCGCGGCGTATATCGAGGCGCACAAGGACGATCCCCGTATCGGCCCTCTTGTGCAGCCGCTCGCGAAGGCTTTTGGGGCGCTCCAGCTCGCGACGGCGCATATCGCGCAAGCGGGCATGCGCGACCCGGAGGAGGCGGGTGCGGCGGCCACCGAATATCTGCGCCTGTTCGGTCTAGTGGCGCTCGGCTACATGTGGGCGCGCATGGCCGAGGTGGCCACGGCGAAGGCGCCTTCGGCGGACGGCGACGCAGCATTCTACCAGGCGAAGCTGACGACCGCGCAATTCTACATGGAGCGCATTCTGCCGCAGGCGGGCGCGCTTTATCTCGGCATCAAGGCCGGCAAGAAGTCGATGATGGCACTCGACGAAGCGGCATTCTGAGGCTGGTCGCGGAGGTTGCGACGGACCTCCGCGCGCGAGCTCCCCAGTCTATGAGGGCTTGCCGCTCGCGGCCGGGTCGCGGTCCCATTCGCGCCGCGCCTCTTCACTTGATTTGCTGAGCCGGACGGTGCGGCCCTCGACGGATTGGACCCATTCCACCGGGATGTAGTGGTGCTGACCTTGCGCAGCGGGGTCGTTCTTCCTCAGCTTGATGCGCGTACCGCCCTCCATGTGATCCACGCTGCCGACGTGCTGGCCATCGGAGCCGACCACGTCCATGTCGTTCCTGATCTCGGTGGTGTCGATCACGCTTGCCTCCTGCGCTGCTTGTTCTCTGCTAGACTGGTCTTGGGCCAACGGGGGTTGGCACAGCCGCTCACAATCAGTTCAAAACAAGTCTAAGGCAGCCGGTCGGATGCGGTTCCGATCACGAAGGCGGTGTTCTGTCGCGAGGGGGGCCGCTATTGCGCCTGCTGTGCGACGAGATGCTCCAGGATTTTGCGCGCTGGCTTAGGGCGGCCGGCTACGACACCGAAGTCACTCGGGGCGAGGCTGACCGGAAGGTAATCGCGCGATGCCTGGCGGAGAACCGGGTACTGATCACCAAAGACCGGCATCTCGCCTCCGTGGCGCCCGAAGGGGTGCATGTGGTCCTGGCGCGAGGGGAGGAGGTCGACGCCTTGGCCCGCTCGATAGGGCGGGATCTATCGCTCGACTGGCAACTTGCTCCCTTTACCCGCTGCCTCATCGACAACACCCCGCTCGCGCCCGCTGGTCCGGTCCAAGCCGCCTCGGTGCCGCCCGACTCGCGTCTGGCAGGCGGTCCCGTGCGTGCCTGTCCGGCGTGCGGTCGGGTTTACTGGCCAGGAGGTCATGTCCGCCGCATGCAGGCTCGGCTGCTCCGTTGGCAAGCGGGCCTCCAAGGCGCTTCAGGTTGACGAGAACCGCCGCGGATCGATCTGAGGCAAGATGCTTCCGGCCGTTCCGGGATCTCGCCCACTCACGAGGTCCGCAACCAGCCGTCCCGCCGCCGGGGAAGTCTGGATTCCGTAACCGCCCTGGCCGACGCACCAGAAGAATCCCTCAGCGTGCGGGTCCCACCCGAACGCAAGGCTACGGTCCGGGGTGAAGGTGCGCAGCCCCGCCCAGCTCCGCTCCACGCGCCGTACCTCGATGGCGAGCGCGCGCTGCATCCGGTCGATCGCTACGGCGACGTCGAGTTCGTCCGGCTGGACGTCGTGCGGCGGCATGGGCGTTTCGTCGCAGGGCGTTACCATCAGCCGCGTTCTCGCTTCGGGCCGCACATACCAAGTGTGACCGACATCGCCGAGCAACGGCCAATCCCGCACCTCCCATGGAGCGGGGTCGATGATCACGCCCGTCCGGCGGCAGGCCGTCAACCCAAGCGGCGGGACGCCAGCCTGTCGCGCCACTTCGTCGCCCCACGCGCCGGCGGCGTTGACCACCACGGGTGCTTGGATGGTCGCGCCTGGACCTGGTCCACACGTGCCACATCCCAGCCCGCCGCTCGATCCGTTCGGTGCGGCAGCGAAGGGCCAGGACGCCTCCCTGAGCACGAACCTGTCGCAAGAAGCCTTGGTGGAGGGCCGCGACGTCGATATCGAACGCGTCCTCCTCGATGGCGGCGGCATCGGCAAAGCCTGGCCGCAACGCGGGAACCATCGTCCGAACCTGATCCGGCGAGATGGGCCGGAGCCCCTCTCCTCTGGCCAGCAGGCTCTCCAGTTCCGTCTGTTGCTCGGGCGGACCGAGGAACACCATCGGCCGCCGGCGCATCAACGGCGCATCAGTGAATCCCGCGGGTGGACGCTCGAAAAAGGAGCGAGAAAGGCCAGTCAGCACGCGAACGTCCGCCGGGCCGTAGTTCAGGATCCACATCGCCGCAGACCGGCCGGTCGTGTGATAGCCGGGCGCGTCCTCCGCCTCGACCATGGCCACGCGATGCGTGTGCGCCAGGGCCGCAACGGCGGACGCGCCCGCGATTCCGGCGCCGATCACGACTACGTCGAAAGCATCCGTACCCATCCGGTCAACATCGGGCGCCCCGACCGTGCTCGCAAGCAGGCGCGGCCAGTCACATCAGCCTCCTTGGTCGCGGCGGTGGGAGAGGAGCCGTGAGCGCGGCTAGCTCATCTTCTCCATCGTTCCGTCGAGCGCCATCAGCCCTGTCTCGACCGCGAGCTGCGGATGACGTTTCGCTACCTGCTCGCGGAAATCCGCGAAAACCCGGCGATGGGTCGCCGTTTCGGCCTGGGGCGTCGCAATGGCGTTCTCGCCATAAGCGATCCGGGCCGCGCCACAATCCCGGTGGTCGATCGCGACGAGCCGCCGAATGCGGTGCAGCTCGATGGTCGCGGCGAGGTTGCCCCAAAACGCCGGCTCCCAAGACTCGAAAGTCGGCGCCACGACCGCGACAGCCGCGCCGGCGAGAACCACTTGGCTGTATTTCCCGGTCAGGCCCTGATGGGCCATGTAGTCGAAGACGGGTTGCACCATGCGCGGGTCGATACAGGAGAGGAGCATGGCGTCATACGAGACACCCGGATCAGCCGCCTGCGCGTGATGGCCTCCGAGTGACCCGGCGGCCGCCGTAGCAGCCAAGAAGCCGAGAAAGCCACGCCGCCGAAGCCCGCTCGGGCTGCACCCGCAACAAGAGCAGACACTCGAGGGGTGAACGATGGAGGACATCATGGACGGCTCCCTGGGCTGAACTTCTGAGACTGTGTTGTAAAGGCGAGGCGGGATTGCAACAAACAGAAACGGACCTCCGCCAGCCGCCCACATCATTGCCCTCGCAGGAACGTGGGCTGGTGTGCCGGTTTGTGGTCTCTGGTGGGCTTTTCTCGCACGGCCATCCGCGCTACCGCGCCAACCGGCGGGAGCGATGCAGCAGACCCTGCCCTGACCCAGGAGATCCGCCCTTGCTCGCTCCAACTCTCCTCTTTCGCGCCGCGGACAAGGTAGCGGGGCGGCTCGGCCTCCTCGATCGTCCTTTTCAGGCGGCGAAGCTGATCCAAAAGGCGGAGCGCAGCGCCGCTTCTTCGGATTTCGGTACCGACGTGTTTCGGGAGCCGCTGGGCGTATTGCTCGACGCCTATGCGCACGAGGCTCGGCTCAGCAGTTTCGGACGGATCAGCGCCCGTTGGGACGTGCTGAGGCTGCTCGGAAACCTGCTGCGGCTCCGCGAAGAGGAACGAAAGAACCCGGCCATTCTCCAGATTCCTGTGACCCGGCCGATCTTCATCACGGGTCTGCCCCGGAGCGGCACGACTTTCCTGCACAGCCTTCTCGCCGAGGATCCGGCGAACTTGGCGCCGCGCTGCTGGCAGACGATCTATCCTTACCCGCTAGCCGGCGAGGCTCCAACCGACACGACCCGCCGCCGGCGTCTCGTCAACCGCCAGCTCCGGACCTTCGCCCGGCTCGCACCGGAACTCCTCAACGTCCATCCGCTCGACGCCGACATTCCCCAGGAGTGCAGCGAGATCAACGCCCACGTGTTCCGCAGTCTCCGCTTCGATACCACGCACGACGTCGCCTCGTACACGGCGTGGCTGGACAGGACCGGCCATCTCGAAGCCTACCGCTTTCACAGGCGCTTTCTACAGCATCTCCAGAGCCAGTTCGGCCCTGGGAAATGGGTGCTGAAATGCCCCGATCATGTGTTCGCACTCGGGGAGATCGGCACGATCTATCCCGATGCGTGCTTCGTGTTCGTGCACCGCGACCCGCTGCACATTCTCGCCTCCGTCGCGCGCCTGACCGAGATCCTGCGCGCGCCCTTCACCCGCTCCATCGACCGGCTCGCAATCGGCCGGCAGGTCGCCGACCGATGGGTGGACGGCGCGGCGTGCATCACGCAAGCAAGCGGTGTCGGCGGAATCCCGGCCGACCGGATCTTTCATGTCCGCTATGAAGGGCTCGTTGCCGACCCAATCGGCACCGTCGCCTCGGTGTACCGGCATTTCGGCCTGGATTTCCGCCCCGCCGCCTCGGACCGGATCAAGGCTTTCATCGCCGCGCGGCCACACGGCGGTTATGGGCAGAACGAATACCGTCTGGCCGATTTCGGACTGCAAGCCGACGATCTCGCCGCTCGTTTCCGGGCCTATACGGCCTTCTTCGGTATCGATACCGGGGCGCGATCGCGGGGCCAGGGCACGCCCGTTGCGACGGCATGACGCGCTGGACGTTCCTGGCGCTGGTTGCCGGCGCGGCCGGGTTCACCCTGCTGATTTTGCACTTCGGTATCAGGCCGATCGGCTCAGCGATCATCACGCTTGGCTGGACCGGCTTCTTGGCGACGATCGGGCTGCACCTCGGACTGATCATGCTGATGGGGCTCGCCTGGTGGCAGTTGGTGCGGCGAAAGGCTTTTACTCGTCCTCGCTGCTTCATCTGGGGCCGTCTGATCCGGGACGCGGGCGGCGAGGCGCTGCCTTTCTCGCAACTCGGCGGATTCGTCCTCGGCGCTCGCGCCGCCACGCTCTGCGGCGTACCCGGCGGGCTGGCGGCGGCAAGCACGGTCGTCGACCTCACTGTCGAACTCGTAGCGAAGCTGCCCTACATGCTGGTCGGTCTCGCGATCCTCACTTGGGTCCGTCCGGGCCACCATCTGATCTGGCCGATCCTCGGCGGAACGCTGCTCCTCGCCGCCCTTGCGGGCCTGTTCCTCGCGGTTCAGGCGCGTGGTGCGGAGCTGATCGAACGTCTGACCGATCGTATCGCGGATCGCTGGTCAGGCGGACGCGCCACCCCCGGGGAGGGCATGCGCGAGACGATCCACGGCATTTACGCCCGTCGGGGCGATGTCGCGTGCAGCCTACTCGTGCATTTTCTCACATGGGTGCTGAGCGGCGTCGAAGTCTGGCTGCCTCTCTGGTTCATGGATGTGCGGCTCGGGCTGGGCGCGGCCATCGTCATCGACAGCCTGCTCGTGGCGATCCGTGGGTTCGCTTTCGTCGTGCCCAACGCGATCGGTGTGCAGGAAGGCGCCTACGTGATGCTATGCGGCCTGTTCGGGGTGGGGCCTGAGATCGCACTGGCCCTCTCCTTGCTGCGCCGCGCACGCGATTTCGCGATCGGGATACCCGGGCTGCTCACCTGGCAGATCGTCGAAGGCCGGCAGGCTTGGCGGAGCCTCGGCTCGTTTGATGGGATCGCCGAGCCGGAGCGCCCCGAACGCTAGGCTATTCCGACGCCTTCTCCGCCTCGTGGCTGCCCTTTACCGCGCCGGAGGGCGCTGGCGACGAAGCCGATATCACGGCGGATGCCTGCGGCGGCGGGTTCTTCATCATCGCCCCGGTCATCGGGATGAAGAAAACGCCCATGTCCCGGCGGGAGTGGATCTTCCCCTCCGCATCCTTGGTGTAGACGTACAGCACTTGCCCGCGCTTGAACGGCTGGCCGATGGGAATGATCATTCGCCCGCCGGGCTTCATCTGCTTGAACAGATCGGGCGGCGCGTACTGGGCGGCACAGGTGACGATCACGATATCGAAGCCGCCCTGCACCTCGGGCCAGCCATAATACCCGTCGCCGACGCGGGTATGAATGTTGGTGTAGCCGAGCGGAGCGAAGATCCGGCCCACCGCCTTTCCTAGGGGCTCGATGATCTCGATGGAATAAGCCTGCTTCACGATGCGCGAGAGCAACGCGCTCTGGAACCCGCTGCCCGTGCCGATCTCCAGGGTCACGTCGTCCGGCCCAGGCTTGGCGATCTGGGTCATGTAGGCTTGCCCCAGATAATCGGACAGCGCGGACCCATAGCCGAGTGCCCAGGGCTTGGGCGTGTCCTCGTAGGCATCACCAGGGGTCGCCCGGTGCTCCGAATAGAGATAGTGGAAATATTCGCGCGGCACGGCCTCGAAGGCCGCCATGACCTTCGGATCGGCGGCGCCCAAGTGCGCTTGCAGGTATGCCTCGATCCGCTTCATGACCGCCGGCTTGCGGCTCTGAATCGCCTGGAATTGAGCATCCGTCAGGCTTACGGGCCGCCCGGATCGCTGCATCGCCTCTTCGTAGGAAGAGCGAGTCCAGGCCGCGCTCGCGGCGAGACCGGGACGGATCACGGACAGCGCGGCCGCGGAGGCGATCAGTCCGCGACGCGTGATGGTGCCGGTAGGTCCTGCCACTTCAAGCTCTTTCTCGTTGAGGGAAATGCAACAAACGCCACACCATACAGCAAAGCGGCGCCGATCAGAACAATGCTGAAACCTGCTTCGCGCGAAATGAGGTTCGCAAGCGGCGTGGCGACGACGGAAAACGCGCCGTTGAGCGCCCAGGCCCAAGGCAGAAAGCCGCTGTGCCCGGCACGTTCGAGTCCCAAGGGAAACGGCAGGCCCAAAGCGAGCGAAACCGGTGCGATGAGCAGTATCAGCGAAATCATCCGCACCGGCCAGGGCAGCCCGAGCGATGCGAGCAGGAGCGGCTGCAACCCGAGCCCTGCGATGATGCACCACACCAGCACGACCCCCGAAGCGAGGGCGATTCCCCGGCGCGGGTCGGCGGCGAAACGCGGGGCGGCCATGCTGCCCAAACCCGAGAAGATCAGCATCCCGGTCAGAACCAGGGCGAAGCCGCTGGTTCGATCGTTGAGATAGAACGACGCCTTCTCGATCAGAAAGATCTCGAGAAAGAGGAAGCCGAGGCCGAGAACCGGAAAGTAGATCGTCGCCCGCAGCAGCCCCCCCGTTCCGGCCTCACCCTCCGGACGCACTCTCCGAGGCGCGAACAGCGGCAACAGAATAACGAAGGCCGCGATGACGATCGCCTGCACCAGAACCGCCAAATTGACCAACGCACCGATCTCGGCTTGCGGCAGGATCTCGAGCCGGTTCAGCAACACGTCGAGCTTTCCGAGCCGGAGCACCGCATAGAAGAAGGGCCGCTCCAGCGTGACGGGCGAAAGACTGAACGCCTCCTGCGAGGGACTCGCCTCGCCGGCGAGAACCGCGCGCGCCTCGTCCGCGATGGCGTCGTCTGGACCGCCGGACTCGACCTCTCCGGCCTCGAACGACACCGCGGGCAGGTCGTTATAGATACCCTGCCGCGCCGCTGCGACATCCATGCCGGGATAGTACGACACGTCGAACGAACGATCGTCGCAGAACGTCCTCACGGCTGCGATGCGACCGGCATCCCACGCACGGTTGGACAGCAGGATGCGGACGCTCCAGGCCGAGCGGTACACGACGACATGGGAGGCCGGATCGGCG
The DNA here is from genome assembly GCA_963808965.1 of uncultured Alphaproteobacteria bacterium. Classification (GTDB taxonomy): domain Bacteria; phylum Pseudomonadota; class Alphaproteobacteria; order Acetobacterales; family Acetobacteraceae; genus CAWEHU01. The sequence goes on along the minus strand of CAWEHU010000029.1, from coordinate 126,066 downwards.
ATCCCCGCTTCGATGAGCGCGGCTCGCGCCGTGGCCAGCATCCGCAGCGCGTAGACGGGGAAATCTCGGATCGAGACGGGGATCGAGACGATCCCGCCGGGCGTCAGGGCCTGGAGATAACGGGCGATCGCCTCGACGGAAAGCGCCGACGCATTGGTTTCCGCCGAGTTCCAGAAAATCGGCGGACAGGTCGACGACATCGTACGGGCCGTCCTCGGCAGCCGCGACGAGCGGGCTTACGCCGAGCAGCCGCATGCGCGGCTCGTCCGAGAACGACGGCGATGGACCGAGCCCGTTCCGTGCGGCCTCCCGCAGGACCGGTTCGGGCTCGAGCGCGTCCACATGCGTCGCACCGAGCGCGAGCACCTCGGCGATCCGGAACCCGCCGGAGATGCCCGCGAGCATGACGCGGGCGTGCGGGATCAGTTGGTAGGGCAGGGAGTCGAGAGCGGCGCCCGCATACCCCGCGTCAACCGGCCCCGGCTTCGGCAGCGAGGCGATCCGATTGCCGTCCCGATAGAGGCCGAAGGTCTGCGGCGGCCCGGAAAATCCGAGCATCCCGGCGTTGTTGGAAACGTCGGTATCGACCCGCTCCGTGAAATCGTCGAGCAGGAGGTAATAGCCGCGGGGGGAGCGGACTTCCGCCGTGACGCGGCTGTCCGGCGTATGGAGCGGGGCGTAGATCGCCTTGAAATCATTGAACGCAGCCTCGTTGTCGAGCAGCAGCAGCGCCTCGCCGCACAGCAGCGCAGCGAGTGCCGCGGCTGCCCCGGTCCAGCCCCACCGCCCACGCGTCCACAAGGCCGCGACGGCCAGCGGCGCCAGCAGGCACGGGACCAGCACGAACGGATGCACGACGAACATGAGCCCGAGCGCCAGCAGTGCGCCAAAGCCCGCTCCCGTCAGGTCGTAGCCATAGACGCGCCCGATCTCGCGGGCGTTCAGCACGAAGCTGAGGCTGACGAAAATGCCGGTCAGGAAGAAGAACGGCAGCAGACAGGCGTAATAGCCGGCGATATTCCAGAGTTGCGGGATCCACGTCGCCGGATTCTGCAATTGCAGGGGATTGAAGGGATTCGTCGTGGTCAGATGAAAGCCGATCGCCGCAGCCAGGATCAGCAGGGCCGGCAGAGCGGCCATGAGCCAGGCGGCGTTGCGCACGAAAGCATCGCGGAACAGGGCCATAATCACGCCGCTGAGCGCGAACCCGACCATCACGATCGAGATGACCCAGTATCCGTATTCCGACCACTTGGCGACCGCGAAATAGCGGGTGAGCGCAATCTCGTACCCGACCGCGGAGAGGGAAACGAAGAACAGCGGCAACAGCGCCGCTCGCACGGGGGCTCTGGCCGCGATCAAGGCCAAATCCTGCGCTGGACAAAATCTTGTACCAGCGCGTTGAAGCGGAAAGCGTCGTCCACGAACAAGGCATGGCCGGCGTCGGGAAAAATCGCGATCTCGGTGCCGGGCCGAAACCGCTGCAAATTGAGCGCCTGCCCACCGAACCCCGGCCGCACCGCGTACAAAAGCGGCTTGGCGGTCGCATACACGGCTTCGCGCCAGTAGCTGCGCGGCACCGGGTAGGAGAGGAGTGCCGTGCAGGCATATTCCGGTGTTCGCAGTGTCGCGTCCGTCAGCATTTCGAGATACGATTCACTCTGCGGCTTGCGGAACATGCTCCGCACGAACTCCCGCATATATTCCTCGTGCGGCGGACGCGGTCCCCGCCGCGGCCGGATTCGAGCCGGAAGCGGCGCCGGCTCCTCGCCCACCGAATTGTCCACCAGCACGAGGCCGGCGATCCGCGCATCCCCGTGCGCGTGGATATAGGCGAGCGTGTCCAGAACGCCGAGGGACCAGCCGACCAGCAGCACAGGTCGCGAGCTGACGGCCGCGATCAGCTCCGCTATGTCCTGTCCGCGACGCCCGGGCTCGTAACCCGTAGGCGCGACTTCGGAGTCGCCCTGGCCGCGCGGGTCGAAGGCGATGACGTGATAGGAGCGAGACAGGGCCGCGATTTGCGGCCCCCAGATCCAGGCCGGCATGGTCCAGCCCGGCACGAGAACGATCGTATGGCTTCGAGCCGGGCCGGCCTCCAGGTAATGCAGGCGCACGCCGTCACTGCTGACGAAAAATCGGCTTTGCGCACGGCTCATGTCTTGCGCCCCGGCCGACCGGACGATGAACGCCAATCCAAGTGATAGCACCAGGCCCGTTATCAGCCGCCCGAACCGGCGTCCCGAGTCGCATGTCATGGAACGAATGGGCGGCACCTTCCCCCGCCTGTCAACCGAAGTTCCGTGCGCCAATCAGTGCGCCAGAGGGGCCGGCTCTGCTGCGTTCGAGCTGCGGAGCGGGACATCCCGCACCCCCAGGGCGATCACCAGCGCCACGAGCAGCAAAATGCCGCAGGCCAGGAAGGCGAGGTGAAACCCGCCCGTCAGAGCGGCCTGCACGGCCTGCCGCACGGCGGGCGTCAATCCCTCGAAGCCGGAGGCGTGTCCGTGTGCTTCGCCCAGATCGAGCGAGAGGTGCAGACCCATCGCCTCCACGCTGTGGGCAAAGCGCGCCGCCAATAAGGCGCCGGCGAAAGTGCTGCCGAATGCCCCGCCCATCGAGCGGATGAAAAGCAGGCACCCGGTCGCGACGCCCACGTCGCGACGCTCGGCCGCATTCTGCACCATCACAAGACTGCTGGGCATGATCAGGCCGAGGCTGATCCCGAGCACGAACTGAAACAGGACGAGCAGCACGGCGGATGTGTCCGGACCGATCGTCGCGAGGCCGAGGAAGCCGGCGATGCAGCCGAACAGGCCAAGCACGAGCAGGCCCTTGACCTTGCCATGCCGCCGCGCGAGGCGTCCCGCCATATAGGCGCCGACGACCGTCGAACCGAGAAATGGCACGACCAGCATCCCGGAAGCGGCCGCATCCGCCCCGCGAACGAGCTGGAAAAACAGCGGCAACAGAAAAATGCCTCCGAACATCGCCAAGGCGGCGAAGAACCCGATCGCGATGCCCCGAACGAGGATGCCGTTCGCGAACAGGCGAGGTGGCAGGAGCGGGTCCGGAGCACGCCGCTCGTGTACCGCCAAAAGCAGTACGAGAAGCAAGCCGGCAACGAACAGGCCGAGGATAAGCGGGGAGTGCCATGCCGTCCCGGTTCCGCCGGAACTCAGCATTACGAGCCAGGCAGCGACAGCGGCCGTCAGCAGCGCCGCTCCCAGGTAATCGATGCGAACGCGGGCTGGCCTGACGTGCAGCAGCTTAAGCGCCCGATTGCAGAGGACCATCGCCACGATGGCGATCGGCAGATTGATCCAGAATATCCAGCGCCACGAAAGATGGTCGGTGACGTAGCCGCCGACGACCGGCCCCGCGATACTGGCGAGCCCCCAGACGGACGCCATGTATCCTTGATATCGCCCCCGCTCGCGTGGGGAGACCACGTCCGCGATCGCCGCCTGGGCCATCGCCATCAGGCCCGCTCCGCCGATGCCCTGTAGTGCCCGAAACAGGATGAGCTGTGCGAGCGTCTGGGCGATCGCGCATAGCACCGAGGCCACGGCGAATAGCGCCAGCGCGGGCAGAAGCAGGGCCCGCCGCCCGTAGATGTCGCTCAGCTTGCCGTAGATCGGGGTGGCGGCCGTCGAGGTGAGCAGATAGGCCGAGACGATCCAGGAGAGATGACCGAACCCTTGCAATTCCGCCGCGATGGCCGGGACCGCCGGTATCACTACCGTCTGGTCCAGCGCTGCCAGCAGAATGCAGAGGAGGATTCCGAAGATGACGCGCAGGATCTGTTGGTGCGTGAAGGCCTGCGGGGCAACGGGCGGCTTCTCGATGGTCGTCATCATCCTTCCGTAAGGTCGTTGGAACGCCGGCGGACTGCGCGTGCGGCGTCCGACACGGCCAGCTAAGCTGAACGAGACACAGGAGGGAATGGGCGCATACTCAACCCTGCCCTGACGAAAAGCTTCCGAACCGCGGCCGGGCGCCCACAAACCTTCGGTCAGCACACCGATCATCAATGCTGCCCGTATATGGCGAACAGAGGAGTTCCCGGATTTGACCGCACCGCCGCCAAGCGGCCAAAAGGCCAAGATGCTCGCAGGGGACTTATATCTCGCGAGCGATCCGCTACTCACCGCCGATCATCTGCGAGCTCAAGCCATCCTGGCGAGGTTCAATGCGTCGCGAGCAGACGAAGCTGCTTTTCGCTGGGAACTCCTGACCGAATTGTTCGGCCATTTCGGCGAAGAGGCGGTGGTGAAACCGACTCTCCGCTGCGACTACGGTTACAACATCTCGATCGGCGCGCGGACCTTCGTCAACTACGACAGCGTTCTTCTTGACTGCAATCGGATAATCATTGGTGAGGAGGTCCAGATCGCGCCCGGCGTCCACATCTACACGGCAACACACCCGGTTGATGCTATGACCCGCCGGTCGGGACTGGAATACGCCCTCCCGGTCGTGATTGGCGCCGGAGCTTGGCTTGGGGGTGGGACGATCATCTGCCCAGGCGTAACCATCGGGGAGAACACCGTGGTCGGGGCGGGCAGCGTCGTCACTCGCAGCCTTCCCGCTAACGTCGTCGCGGCCGGAAACCCGTGCCGGGTCATCCGCTCCTGCTAAGGTCCAGCAAGGCGTACTATGTCTTCTGGAACGAGGAGGCGGGCTTCTAGCCGGTTTTGGCACTAAGACTCGACCAGTAGTTTCAACTGTTCGGGCTGGCGGAGCACGATATAACCGGATTCCACGTCCACGACGCCGGTCTCTCGCCAGGCTCGGAGCTGCTTGTTCACGCTCTCGCGCGACGAGGCGACGAGGGTGCTGATATCGCGCTGCGAGAGCTTGAGATCGATGCGCAGGCCCTTTGGGCCGGGTCGGCCGTAATCGGCGGCGAGCTTGATCAATAGCCGCGCCATCCGCGCCGGAAGATCGAACATGGCCAGCTCCTCGAGCGCCAGGCTGGTCCGGCGCAGCCGGTCGCAGAGCATCGAGAGCAGCCGCAGATAGAGATCATCGTTCTGCCGCAGGAACGGCAGAAACTGCCTGCGCTCCACGATCAGGAGCAGCGTGTCTTCGATCGCGGTCGCGTCGGCGCTGCGGGGTTTGGCGTCCAAGAGGGCGATTTCACCGAAGATCTCGCCCGGGCTGATGACGTTCAGCGTCACTTCCCTGCCCTCGGAAGAGATCGAGCTGACCCGCACCCGCCCCCTCAGCACGGCCATGAGGCTCGAGCCCGCGTCCCCTTTCTGGAATATCACGGTCCCGCGTGAAGCATGGCGTTCGGAGGAGAGTCGCAGGATTCCGTCCAACTCCTCGGGTTGCATGGCCTGGAAGATGGGGCTGCCCAGCAGGGCGGCTCGTTTCGCGTCGCGCTCGAGCTTCGCCACGATGACCTCCGGACCTTTGCCCGCACGTCGCCGCGCGGTTCTTTGGTGCATTATGGGCGAAGGGAACCGGTCACGAAAACCCGCTCCCAGGCTCCAAGCCGCCCTGCCTAGCGCCCCCGTTGCGCCCGGCGGGTCCGGACGTGCTATGGGCGGCCACGATGCGAATCCTGTTCGTGACCTCCAACCGGGTCGGCGACGCCGTCCTGTCGACGGGCCTGCTCGACCACCTCATCCGTGTGCATCCCGATGCGCGGATCACAGTGGTATGCGGCCGGGTTGCCGAAGGCGTGTTCGCACGGATGCCCAACCGCGATCGGACGATCATCCTGGACAAGCGGCCGTATGGCCTGCACTGGCTTCCGCTCTGGGCTACGACCGTGCGTACGGTTTGGGACTTGGTCGTCGACATAAGGGGAACCGGCCTTTCGTTCCTCGTGCCCACGCGAAGTCGCGCGATATGGCGCCGCCGCTCGGGCCACAAGACCGAGGAGCTTGGGGCGATTCTCGGGCTTGATCCGCCGCCGCTGCCGATCGCTTGGACCGCGCCAGAGGACCGCGCCCGGGCCGCCGCCTTGCTCCCGCCCGGGCGGCCGGTCATCGCGCTTGGTCCCACGGCCAACTGGCCGCCTAAGGTCTGGCCGGCGGAGCGGTTCGCCGCCCTTTTCCGGGCGCTGGCCGCGGGTCCGCTTGCCGGGCGCGGTCCCGGTGGTATTCGCGGGCTCCGGCCCGGAGGAGCGCGCGATGGCGGCGCCGCTGCTTCGCCTTCTGCCCGGGGCGATTGACCTATGCGGGACGCTGTCGCTCCCCGAGGTAGCCGCCTGTCTCGCCCGCGCCGCCCTCTATGTCGGAAACGATTCCGGCCTGATGCATTTGGCGGCCGCGGCCGGTGCGCCGACCCTGGGTCTGTTCGGCCCTACGCCGGCCGACGAGTATGCACCCGCCGGCCGATGGACGGCGGTTTCCCTGTCGCGCAGCGATCGAATGGAAGATCTGGCCGTCGAGGACGCGCTCGCGGCGGCAACCGGTCTGATCGCGCGCGCCGAGGCCGCCTGAACTCAAATCCTCGGCAGGTTTCTCGGCTGGGCGTGGGCGAAGCCGATCTCGGGCCGCCGCGCCGATTCGTTCCCGGCGACCATCGTGACGTGCCGCAGAGCAAGCCCGCCCGCAAGCGTGGCGAGCGATGCCGATCCCGACAGCGGCCGAGCGCCCCGTCCCCACAGGAGCGACGCGGCGTAAAGTCCGAGCGGCAGCACGGTGCCCAATCCCACGACCCCGAAACTCTCCGCCGCGCCGATCGCGCCGGAGTCCAGCACTTCCGCCACGCCTTTTTCTTTGTATTCGCGCGCGGCGGCGAGGGTTGCGCCAAGCTCGACGACAAGCGCGACGGCGGCAACCTCGTCGAGCCGCCGCGCGGTGCGTGAATTGCCCCAGGCGCGCTCGGCCAAGGACAACGCAGCGGCGGCGGAAGCGACGGACGAACTGCCGTAGCGTATCGCAAGCGAGCGGGGCGACGCGGCCCAGACCGGCGTGCTGGTGGCGGATTGAAGCGCCGCGGTGTACACGCTCATTCCGCTGCCGGTCAGCGCCGCCGGAATTTGCGTCGCGCGGGCGAGGGTGCGAAGCCAATGCAGCGGAGCGCGTAGCACGCGGTCGGCCAGGAATTGCGCTCCTGCGGTGACGCCGCTGAAGATGCTGAAAGCCGACAGGATGTAGGCTCCGATCGACATCGGCGAAGTCGGCTTGAAAATCCGCAGCATGTTGTAGAAACGCTGCGGCGTGAGCAGATCCGCGATCAACAGGATCGGCCCGAGAATCGCGCCAACCATTGCCAGATAACGGCCGCGCCGCACCATGCCGCGCGTCCGACGCGCGCCGAACAGGTCGGCCACCGTCGCGAGCAGCTGCGACGAGCCGGACAGCCCGGCCAGCCAGATATAGAGTGAAACTTTCCAGCCGAACGGGCTCGGCTTGAGTTGCGGCTGACCGTAGTAGGTCGGTCCGCGAGGCTCGCCCCCGGCCGGTATGGCGAAACCTGAATCATCCGGCATGGCGGCTACTCCCGTTGCGCGAGCAGAGCGATCGCGGCGAAGGCAAGCCCGGCCATCGTCGCGAGTCCGGAGATCAGACTCGGGGCCACCCGGCGGGCCGGCCGTGTCGGGGCGCGCGGCAAGTTGTAGACTTCCGGCTCATCGGTCAGCAGGAAAAACGCATTGAGGTGCTCCAGGCCTCCCGTCGCTCCGGGAGCACCGGGGGTTCCGTAGAGGTAGGCGGATGTCACTCCAATGTCGTGGAGGTCTTCTACCCGCCGCTGTGCGCGTGCCTGAAGCTCATTCAATTCGCCGAATTGAATCGAGTTTGTCGGGCACGACTTGGCGCAGGCCGGCTCCAGCCCACCCTTCAGCCGGTCGTAGCAAAGCGTGCATTTATGCGCCTTGCCATCGACCGGATTGAGATCCACCACGCCAAACGGGCAGGCTGGCACACAGTAACCGCAGCCGTTGCAAATGTCCTGTTGCACGACGACCGTGTCGAACTCGGTCTTGAACAGGGCGCCGGTGGGGCAGGCTTCCAGGCACGGCGCGTTGTGGCAGTGCTTGCAGACATCGCTCATCATGAGCCAATGGCTCTGATACGGCTGCATCTCGGTCGCCCGGTTCTCTCCCTCGCCGATCTTCTCGATGAAGGCGACGTGCCGCCAGGTATTGGCCGACAGTCCCCCCGTGTTATCGTAGCTCATGCCGGTGAGGCCTACGTGGTCGGCAGGCAACGCGTTCCATTCCTTGCATGCGACCTCACAAGCCTTGCAGCCGATGCAGCGCGTTGTGTCGGTGAAGAAGCCGTAGGACCTGCCCGGCTCGATCTTCACGCCGGCCGTCAGCTCCGATTTATCCGGGATCATCCGGCCGAACTGCGATTCCGTGTGCTGTTGGGCTCGTGCGTGTACCTGCATCACACCCGCTCCGCCGCGAGCGCCACCGCATCATCGGCCGCTTCGACTGTGTGGGCGATCGCTGACATGCTCTTTTCACCGTTCTCGTAGCTCACGCGGACACGCGCCTGCGCCCGCTGCAATGCGAGCAGTTGCTGCGGCTCCATTGACGCGCGATGGGAGAGGACGAACAGTTGCGATACGCCAGCATCGTCCTCCAGCTCGAACCGGCCCTCTTGCACGTAGAGCACGGTTCCTTCCGTGGTCCTCGTCATCTCTCTCACCGCAATGCCATTTCGTCCAGGAGCTGGGCGAAGCTCTCGCGCGCCGCTTCGACGTGTTTCCACGGGACCGCGCCGATGGGAAAATGACCGCCGACCACGCCGCTGATGACGGCGTTCAGCTTACCGAGCCGACGGTGCGCCTCGGGCGGAGCCCCTTCGGCGCGCCGCTCGGCGAGCAGATGCTCGCGAAACGCTGTGAGGCAACGCGTCGCCTCGGAGAAGTCGTGGCCGTTCTTCTCCGGCTTTTCGGCCACGATCTTGTCAAGCATCCGCATCGCGTTCTGCGCGGCTTGCTGCCTCTCCTCAAGCCCGTTCATTGTCCGGCCTCCGCCCGTTGCCGCCGCCCTTTGCGCAGCGCACAGGTCAGAGCCTTGGTGCTGTGAATCGAGGTATTGGCGTCGCCGTACATGCTGAGCAGCCGGTTCGCTATATCGCCCCGCGCGTACCCCTCCCAGCCGTACACCCACGGCATGCCGATCTGATAGACGCGCTTGCCGTTCACGACGAACGGTCGCAGCCGGTCCGTAACCAGCGCCTTCGCCTCGACCTCGCCGCGCGCGGTGGACAGCACCACCCAGTCCGTCGAGCGGATGCCGTGTTCCTTCGCCAATTCGGGCGGGATCTCCACGAACGCTTCCGGTTGCAGCTCCGCCGTATGCGGCATCGCGCGCGTGGCCACCCCGCCACAGTGCAGCTCCGTGACACGATAGGTCGTAAAGATGTACGGGAAGCGAGGGTCATCGACTTCGTGATACTCATTCCCCGGTCGCGGCCAGAGCTTCGCCGCTGGATTGATCTGGCGGCCATAGAGCGGATTCCGCACGAGCGATTCCAGCGGCTCGTAATGTGTCGGCAACGGCCCGTCCTTAAGCCCGGACGGCACGAAGAGCAGGCACTTCCCGTCCGGTATCATGATGAACGGATCCGCTCCGCCCAGCGCTTCCATGCCGGCCGGGCGCTTGCTCCAATCCGGGCGATAGTCCGGCCGCTTGTCCTCCTCGAAATCGGGCACGTCGTAGCCGGTCCACTTCTCCTTCGCCGCGTCCCACCACACGAGCCGCTTCTGTTCGGACCACGGACGCCCTTCCGGGTCGGCCGAAGCGCGGTTGTAGAGTTCGCGCCGGTTGGAAGGCCAGGCGAACGCCCATCCGAGATGCGTCTGCGGCCCGTCCGGCGGATCGGGCACGCGCGAGCGCGCCTGATTATGGTCCTCGTCCGGATAGACGCCGGTATACAACCATCCGCCACATGCCGTGCTGCCGTCGTCCTTCAGCTCCTTGTAGGTGCCGATCTGCTTGCGCTCCGGCCAAGTGTAGCCATTGATCTCCTTCAGCACCGCGGCCGGATCCGGCTCCTCCTTTTCGCCGCGTACCGGATAGTCCCACGTCACGGCTTGAATTGGCGCGTCCTTCGGCTCCTTGCTGGTCGCGTACAGGGCCTTGAGCCGCCGGCCGAGATGGTAGAGGAACCATGTGTCGGAGCGGCAATCGCCCGCGGGTTCGCACACCTTATCGTGCCATTGCACCAGACGATTCGTGTTGGTCATGGTGCCGTCCTTCTCGGCCGCCATCGCGCTCGGCAAGAAGAACACTTCAGTCCCGATGTCTTCGGGCCGCATCTCGCCCTTGCGGACGAGGTGCCCGGATTTCCAGAACGTCGCCGTCTCGGTCATCGCGAAGTCGCGCACGACCAGCCAATCGAGCTTGGCCATCCCGCGCTGGACCAGCTCGGTATTGACCGCGCCGACCACCGGATTTTGCCCGAGCACGAACAGGCCCTTCACCACGCCGTCCGCCATTGCCAAGGTAGTGGGTTGCTGCGAATGGTCGCCGGTCAGCTTCGGGATGAAGCCGTAGCCCCATTCGTTACCTTTGTTGCCCGCCTCTCCGTACCAGGCACGTAGCAAGCTCACCATGTACTTGGGCACGTTGTGCCACCAGCCGGTCGGCACCGTTTCCGCCTTCAGGAACTCCTTGAGGGAATGATGCGGCTTGTGCGCATTCGGCTGCGGCAGATAGGTGGGCAGCATGTTGTAGAGGGTCGGGATATCCGTGCTGCCCTGAATGCTGCAATGACCACGCAACGCCAGGATGCCGCCGCCCGGCCGGCCAACATTCCCGAGCAGACCCTGGATGATCGTCGCGGCGCGAATGATCTGTACGCCCGTGCTGTGATGCGTCCATCCCACCGCGTAGCAAATGGCGCCCGTTCGCTCGCGTCCCGAATTGCGCGCCAGCGCGTCGCAGACCTTCAGGAAGACCTCGCGCGGACAGCCGGTCGCTTGCTCCACCATCTCGGGCGTGTAGCGCGCGTAATGGCGCCGCATGATCTGATAGACACAGTTCGGATGCTGGAGCGTGAGATCCTGCGGTTCCGGCGCCTTCTTCGCCCGGCCCATGCTGCCCCAGAGCGGCTCGGTGGTGTTGACGTGATGCTCCGCGAGCGGCGAGTCCATTTGCTCGCCCTCGTATTGCCAGGTGTCATTCTTGTACGCGTGGCTCTCCTCGCTCCAGCCGGAGAAGATGCCGTCCAGTTCCTCGGTGTCCTTGAATTGCTCGTCGATGATGGTCGGCAAATTGGTGTAGTTCAGGGCGAAGTCGCGGAACCAGAGATTGTTCTCCAATATGTAGCGGATGATTCCGCCGAGGAATGCGATGTCGGAGCCCGAGCGGATCGGCGCGTAGATGTCGGCGAGCGCCGAGGTGCGGGTGAAGCGCGGATCGACATGGATGATGGTCGCACCCCGGTCCTTCGCCTCGAGCACGAAGCGGAAGCCGACGGGATGATTCTCCGCCATGTTGGACCCCATCACGAGGATGCAGTCCGCGTTGGCGAGATTCCACAGCGACATCGTGGCAGCGCCACGACCGAAAGATGAGCCCAGACTGGGCACCGAGGAAGAGTGTCAGATGCGCGCCTGGTTCTCGATCGAGACGACGCCAAGCCCACCATTGAAGAGCTTCTTGATGAGATAGTTCTCTTCGTTGTCGAGCGTCGCACCGCCGAGCGAAGCAATGCCGAGCGTGTGATTCACCACGGTCCCGTCGGGCAGGCTCTCGACGAAGGTCTCGTCACGCGTCTGCTTCACCCGGTCGGCGATCCGATCCATCGCCCAGCCGAGCGGCTTCGACTCCCATTTATCCGAGTAGGGCGCTCGATACAGTACTTCGTTCACGCGCAAGGGGCTCGTGAGCAGTCCGAGCGTCGCCGCGCCCTTGGGGCAGAGCGTCCCTTGGTTGATCGGGCTGCGAGGATCGCCCTCGATATGCAATGGCTTGCCGTTGCGCGCGTAGACGAGCTGGGAGCATCCGACGGCGCAGAACGGGCAGATGCTGGTCCCGACCGTGTCCGCTTCCTCGAGTCTCGGCCGCAGCGATTTCGAGAGGCTGCTCTTCGCGGCCTCCGCCATCGGACTCTGTCCGGCGAGCTGCCGGGGGAGCGACCAGTCCCTTAGGAATCCGGCCGCGCGGCTGCGCAGGTCTCGGCGGATTTTCTTCATCGGCAGCCTCCGGGAGAGCGGCCGCCTCTTTGCGGCCCAGCACAAAACGCCTTGGCTTCAGGGCGAGTTCGCTCGCAACTCGCTCATGCGGCGACGGTCGCGACCCTTTGAGCAGCGAGGCCCGACCGCCTGGCGGCGGCCTCCCGGATATACCCTTCCAACTCTCGTGCTCGATGCGCGGCCGTGTGTTCGGCCAGCACGCGGCGCCGGGCTGCTTTGGCGATCGCCAGCCTCTCACGTTCAGGCCGGTCCAGCATGGCGAGAACATCCGCCTCCGTGCGCACCACGGCCACCTCGCTGCCGGGGCGGAGAATTGTCTCCAGCCCTGGCCATGGGTCGGAAAGGATGGGGGCGCCGCAGGCGGCGGCCTCGAACAGACGAACGCTCGGGCTGAAGCCCGCCGCGACCATGTCGGCGCGGGTGACGTTTAGCGTCCAGCGAACGCTCGAATAGAATTGGGCGTGTTCGGCAGGCGAGAGATGCTCGATCCGTTCGACGTTATCCGGCCACGCTATTTCCACCGGGTACTGCGGGCCTGCCACCACGAAGCGCAAATCGGGCCTCTGTCGCGCCGGACCGATCAGCACCCGTTCGAGCGCCGGTTGCCGATCCGCGCTGTAGGTTCCGAGATAGCCGAGATCCCAGCGCGTCGGCGCGCCTGTGGGCTGGTACAGGTCCGGATCGACGGAGCAGTACAAAGCTCGGGCCGCCCGCGCCCCATACATGCTTTCCAGACGCGGCAGGGTGCTTCCGCCGGTGAACGAGAGATAGAGATCGAAGCTCGGAATCAGTGCGGCGGAAAGATACTCCTCTTCCCCCGCGGCAAGCTTGGCCAGCGTAACCGGCGTGTCGATATCGTAGAACGCGGTGATGCCGCGCGCGGTCTCTTGAACGAGCCGTGCTACGCTGAGGCCGTCGGGAACATACGATCCCAGGACGACGGTATCGGCCGCGGCGATCCGCTCGCGCCACGTCTGCAAGCCGGCAAGGTCATCGTAGAACCGCAGCCGACAGAAATCCGGCTCTATAAGGTCGCGGTGCTCGGCGTACCACGGCTTGTCTCGCTCGAGGAAAAGAATGTCGTGTCCCCGCCGCGCCAGCGCTCGCAGCAGCGCCCGATAGGTGGTGGCGTGTCCGTTCCCCCAGGACGAGCTGAGACTGAGCCCGAGAACGACGATGCGCATCCCGCGACTCATGCCGAGACGCTTTCGCGTTTGCGGCAAAGCGCCTCGCCCAGCAAGCCATCCACCAGGCGGGCGCGCCGCGCGTAGGTGTGCTCGGCGAGAATGCGTGCCCGGGCACGTTCGCCGATGGCACGCGCCCGCTCGGGCGTCAGCATCTGGAGATGCTCGACGACATCGCGCCCGTCGCGCGCTACCAGGATCTCCTCGTCCGGTTCGAGGAAAAGCTCGATCCCGCGCCACGCATCGGTGATGAGGCACGTTCCAGCTCCAGCCGCCTCGAACACGCGCGTCGCCGGCGAAAACCCGGTATCGGCCATGCTGTCCCGCGCAACGTTCAGCACGGCGAGCGCCGAACAATTGAACGCGTTGTGGGCGCTGGTCGGCACGTGCCCGATAGCCCGCACGTTCGCGGGCATCGGCTTGTCGTGCCAGCCCGCGCCTCCCAGCAGAAAACGCCGGTCGGGAAGCCGGTTCGCGGGTTCGAGAAAGAACGCCTCCACGCGCGCTTCCCGATCAGGGAGCCGGTTCGCGAGAAAGTTCAGGTCGGCGGCGAAGCGCGGCTCCGGCGCGGCCGGGAAGTGCGATTCGGGATCGAGCGCGTTGTAGACGGGCACGCACCGCGCGGCACCGAACGCCGGTGTATGCGTCCACCACGGGCTGGCCGCCGCCATAGGTCATCACGAAATCCAACGCAGGCAAGGCGCGTCGTACCGGATGAGCCGGATCCGTGCGCATCGCGGCAAGCGTCGCGGGCGCGTCCACGTCCCAGAACACGCGGATCGCGCCCTCCCGCGCCGCTTCCATCGTGCCGGCCAGCAGCGCGTCATCGAACACGCCCACACCACTCGCCTTCACGACGACGTCAGCTTCGCGCGCTTGCTGCATGACCGCGCGCAAAGCGTCGGGCTCAGCCTTGTACACGACCACTTCGGCCCAGTCCGGCGGCTGGATATCGCGATGCGCCTGACGCTCGAACGCATCGGGCTCGTAGAAGGTGATGTGATGGCCAAGCGAGGCGAGCGCGGCGAGCAGGCCGCGATAATAGGTCGCGGCGCCGTTCCAATAGGACGACAGGAGGCTCGATCCGTAGAAGGCGATCCGCATCAGGCAACTTCCTCCGCCGTGGGCGCGCGCAGCCGGTCGCAGATGGCCAGCAGCTCGCGCGCCCGATGCGCGCAGGTGTGCCGCGCACGAATGGTCGCGAGCCCGCTCGCGGCGAGCGATGCACGCAGCGATGGGTCATTCATGGTGGAGCGCATATACCGCGCCATTTCGTCTCCAGACCGCGCGACCAAGTAGTCGCGGCCGGGATGAAACAAGCTCTCGGCGTCCTCCCAGGGCGAGCACAGCAGCGGGATGCCGCAGGCCAGCGCCTCGAATACCCGGATCGTCGGGATTCCGGGGAGGGCGTCCACATAGAAGCGCCGGGGGACGTGCACGGTCGCGAGATGCCGGGCGAACGCCGCCGGCGCGTCCGCGTTCGGGAGCCAGCCGCGATAGCGCGCGCCGTGCTCTTGCAGCGCCTCCAGTGCATCGGGCGGATATCTGACCCCGTGGACATCAAGTGCGATGCCGGCCGACCTCGCCGGTCCGAGCAAGAACTCCCGAAGTTCTACGCTCCGCTCGCCGTCGCCCCAGTTGCCGATCCAGACCAAACCCTCCCGCGCGGCCTCGCCTTCGGGCGGGCGGAACAGCCGTGTGTCAGCAGCTTCGTGCCAGACGAAAACCCGATTGCCCCAGCCCCATTGGCGATAGACCTCCGCCAACGCTTCGCCGAACGCGAGCACTCCGTCGTAGCCGGACAGGTCGAAAGCCTGCATCGCCGCGGGATTGCTGACGGCCCGATGGTGCGTATCGTGGAAGAGGAGGAGGAATGGCCCGCCTTCCGCCCGGATACGGCCCAGTTCGGCGACCAGCGCCGGATCGTTCCACTCATGCACGATCACCAGCGCCGCGCCATCAACGGCCTGTAGCGGATCGAAGTCCCGGCCATAGGAGAACGATCGCAGTTCAGGGAACTTCGTCGCGAAGTGGCGGAGCGGCCCGGTTCCATGCTCGGCCAGGAGATTGTGGCGGCTCCAGCCATTCTCGGGCTCGTATGCCCGGACGTCGTGACCGCAGGCCGTCAACTCGCGCAGCACGCCGCGAAGAAAATGCGCGTTGCCGTGATTCCAGCAGGAGATGAGCGAATGCGTGAAGTAGACGATCCGCATCCGTCTGCGCCTCACGCAGCCGTCGCCGGAGCGCACAGCACGGAGTGGTGTATGGCGAGCGTCCGCTCCACCATCGCCTCCACCGTGTAGCGTGCGCTGCGCACTCGGGCGCGTTCGCCCCAGGTCGCCGCCGCTTCCGGATCCGTCGCAACCCGTTGCAACGACCTGGCCCAGCTCTCGGTCTCGTGGGGATCGATGAACAGCGCCGCCTCGTCCCATAACTCCCGAAATGTCGGGATGTCGGACAGAACCAGGGCGACGCCGGCCTGTGCCGCTTCGAGCACGGATAAACCGAATGGCTCGTAGAGGGCGGGGGAGGCGAACACTCGGACGCTGCTCAGCCTTTGGCGTAACCCGGCTTCGCTCAGCTCTCCGAGGAGGTGGAGGTTACGGAAATGAACCGACTCTGCTTGCGGACCTGCGATCGGGCCTGCGGCGAACACCGGCACATTCATCTGCGAAGCGGCCCGGTCCAGCAGCGCGACGTTTTTCCCCTCGTCCCAGAGCCGGCCGGCCGTAATGACCGCGCTTTGCCTCGCTTCTCCCGCCCTCGCTTCGGTGTGGCGTCCGTTATGCACGACGAAAATGTCCCGGCGCTGCCCGTAGACCTGCGCCAGCGCGTCGGCGAAGCTCCGGCTCGGAGCGATCACCGCGTCAGCCTCGGCAAGTCCCGCTTTCATGATCCGGGCACGCCATTGGAAGTCGGCGGGAAGCGGCCCTTGCCGAACGGCGCGCCACCAGGTCGTGACACAGGAATGAGCCACGGCGACAACAGGGACTCCGTACATCTCACCCCGCGCAAGCGATGGCGTATGCAGATGCACGCTATCAGCGCGGGTCTCTCGAGCAATGGCGGCCAGTTCCGCCGCTGCGCACAAAATCTCGTCCGGCGTTCGCGCCGTCCAGTCGAGCGGCAAGCCGGTCGCGACCATGCGCAAGCCGAATATTTCCTTGGCTTGCTGGACCTTATCCTCCGTCGGAGGCGGGCCGAGCACGGCCATGACGGGTTCGATGCCGCGATCCGCAAGACCCCGCGCGAGATCGATCGTATACGACCACACTCCGCCAACCGCGTCGGTGCTGAGCAATACGCGGGCCGGGCGGCCCGGCGTCAGAACCGCAGACATTCCGTCTCCAGCTCCGGAAGCGGCAATGGCTCCTGTTCCTGGATGTCGCTGAAATGCCGGAACTGGGACAGATAGTGCGCGTGTGCCCGCTCCCATGCGCGTTCGTCCGGCTCGCCCCAGAGACGCCGGTAATCCGGCGAGCTTGGGTACGGATAGAGCGGCACCGGATCGTTCGCCCACACGCCTTCGCCGCGCAGGCGCTCGCGCCAGCGCTCGACAAGCGCCGGATCATCGTCCGCCGTGGCGATGAGGTTCGCCTGCACGAACGGCACGTGGCGACGCGCCAGGATTAGGCGCTCCGACAATTCATTCGTGCTCATCCGGCACTTCTTGCCGAGCCAGTCGCGGCCTTCTTCCGTGAGGCTCTCCACGCCAGCCTCGATCGATACGCAACCTGCGGAACCCAGAAGCTCGATCATCTCGGGCTTCCAGAGGTCGATCCGCGTCTGCATCCCGAAGGCGACATCTCGATCGGCGAGGGCTTCGAGCAGCGGTCGTTGCGGCAGAAAAATCTCGTCGATGAAATAGAGATAACGAACGCCCTGCGCGATCAGTCCGTCGATTTCGTCCAGCAGGGGACCGAGCTCCCGCCGCCGGTACTGGTCGCGATAGTCGAGCTTGGCGCAGAAAGTGCAGGCGTAAGGGCAGCCGCGCGATGCTTCGACTTCTGCGCCGGGACCCTCCGGCCGCGAGTCGAACCGGTGGTGATGGTGATGATGGCGCCGCACCCATGCGTCGGGCCAGCGAAGCGCAGGCAGATCGGTAAAGCGCGCCGCCTGGTTCGGGCCGCGTAGTCGCACTCCATCGCCGACCAGAAACGCGGTTCCGTCCACTAAGCTGGAATCTGCCGCATCGGCGAGAGCGGTGATGACCTCCTCGCACTCGCCACGGATCACGACATCCACGCCGAGCTTGCGAAGGGCCGTCTCCGGCGTGGCTGAACCATGCGGCCCGACCGCGACCGTCATTCCGCCGCTCCGCCCGATGGCCGCCAACAGCGCGCGCGGTACACGCAATTCAGGAGGTGCGCAGCGCCAGAACAGATAGCTCGGAGCAGTCGTTACGACCGTCATATCCGGGCTGAACGAACCTACCGCCTCGGCCAGCTCCGTTTCGTCCTCTCCGCAGAGATGCCCGTCGAGCAACAGCGTTTCGTGTCCCGCGCGTTCGAGCAACGCCCGCGCATAGCCGAGTTCGAGCGGCAGATGCGGCTCACGGCAGCCGAAATAGATACTGTGGTCGAAGCGCCAGGGCGGATTGACGAGCGCGACCCGCATCAATCCGCTCCGACCGCCATGCGGGACGAGGCCTCTCCCCGCTCCTTGGCATAGAAACCTGCCAGCGCCGCGACCCCCTGCCGCCAAGGCAGCGGCGTACGCAAACCGAGAGCCGCGGTCGCGCGCCGTGTGTCGGAGACGAAATAACGCTGATCGCCCGGCCGCCACGCCGCGGATCGCAGATCCACATCGACGCCGAGTGTCTGCTCGATGCAGCGGATGACTTCGAGCAAGCTCACCGCGTTTCCCGGCCCACCGCCCAGGTTGAAGGCGCGACCCGATACCGCCCCGATCCGCCGCCAAGCGGCGAGATACGCAGCGACCGCGTCATCCACGAACAGGATATCGCGGACCTGCCGGCCGTCGCCATAAATGGTGATCGATTCGCCCGCCATCGCCCGAAGCAGGAAATGCGCGACCCAGCCCTGGTCCTCCGTGCCTCGCTGCCGCCTTCCGTAAATGCAGCTCATGCGCAGGACCGCTGTGGGAAGCCCGAAACTGCGCGCGAAGTCGAGGACATATTGGTCCGCGGCGCCCTTGGAGCAGCCGTACGGGGTGTGGAAGCTGATCGCGCGGTCTTCGCTGACTCCGTGCGCGCGAAGCTGCGCATCGCACGGCAGATAGCGCGCGCCGTCGTCCACGAGCGCGACATCCGCCAGATCGCCATAGACCTTGTTCGTGCTGGCGAAAACCATGGGCACCGGCGTCGGCCGGCGACGGAGCGCGTCGAGCACCAGCATCGTGCCGCGCACGTTGACCTCGAAATCCTCGCGCGGATCGTCCAGGCTGGTCGTCACCGCGACCTGGGCGGCCATGTGGAAGACGGCGCTGGCACGCGACGCCGCCTCCTCGACCGCCGCTTCGTCACGGATGTCGGCGACGATCGCGGAAATCAGCCGGGGATGGCGCCGCTTCAGCCAACTGAGATTGTCCCCGACGCCCGCGCGCGTGAGCAAATCGTAGATCAGCACGTCATGGCCTTCGGTCGCCAGCCGATCGGCCAGATTGCAGCCGATGAAGCCGGCGCCGCCGGTCACGAGGATGGGTCTCGTTCGCGCGATACCTGGCGCCGGCAGGATGTCGTTCATGCGACCAATCCTCGCGCCTCCAGCTCGCGGCGTGCCTCCGAGACACGATCGACCGCCTGCTGCCGTTCCACCCAGTCCGCGAGTTCGCCGAGGCTGTCCGCAAAACCTCGGCGCGGGACGAAGCCCAAGCGGCTTCGCGCCAGAGAGATTTCGGCGAAGCAGTGGCGGATGTCGCCGATCCGGGTCTTTTCGAGTATTTCCGGCTCGATATGCTGCCGCTCCATCGCCGCCGCGAGCTGGACGGCAACCTCCCGGATGCTGATATCCTGCCCGCTGCCGATATTGAACACCCCGCCCACGGCCTCGGGACGCTCCAGCGCCAGCACGAAAGCGCGGGCCACGTCCTCGACGTGCACGAAATCGCGCCGCTGCGCGCCGTCTTCGAAGACAAGAGGCAATTCGCAATTCAGCAACCGCGACGCGAAGATCGCGAGCACGCCCGTATAGGGATTGGAAAGCGCCTGGCCCGGTCCATAGACATTGAACAGTCGCAAGGCGACGGCTTCCATTCCATATGCAGGCGCCACCGTCAGCGTGAGCCGTTCCTGCATGAATTTCGTCAGCGCGTACACGGAAGCGAGGCTAGGACGCTTCCACTCCGGCGTCGCCACCGGGGCGAGGGGCTCTCCATCTGGGTCGAGAGGGTCCCATCCCCATTGTGCATTGCGTTGCGATGGACGCTCCGCATCTTCGACCGTCTGCCCACCGACCGTCCGATACAGACCCTCGCCGTAAATGCTCATCGATGAGGCGACGACGATCCGCCCGACCGGGCGATCGATCAGCTCCTGGAACAGTACCGCGGTGCCCTGGTCGTTTACCGAGACGTACCGGTCGATTGCGTACATGCTCTGGCCGACCCCGACCTCGGCCGCCAAATGCACGACCTTCTGAACGCCGAGCAGCGCGCGACGGACGGCGTCGGCATCGCGGACATCGGCGCGCACCAATTCGACTTCCTTCATTACCGGGTCGAAGGGCCCGTCGGATGCGTGGACTTGCTCGATGAGACTGTCGAGAACCCGGACCTCGTAACCTCTGTTCAGGAGTGCGCGGGCGAGATGACGGCCGATGAAGCCGGCCCCTCCGGTAACGAGCACCCGCTCCATTACGAGCGACCGTCGCCCCGATAAGCAGCAACCGTGGCCGGGTCATGCGGGATCATGTCGAGCCTCCAGGAACCGTCTAGGTGGGAGCGGGACAACCGCCGCTTGGCACGGCCGTTAACTCGCCAGAAGGTAAGATGTTCCCCGAGAATTTACGGCGCTTCGGGCGAAGCCGCTACTGGCCAGAGCATTGAGGGCTAGGGAATCGGGGAAACGCCAATCGGAGATAGATCAAGTGACCACATCCACCCCGCAGAGTCAGCGGCATCATGGAGACCGCGCTCTACGTGCAGGATCTGACGCGCGCGCGGGATTTCTACGAGAGGTTGTTCGGATTCCAGACGTTCCTCGAGGATCAACGAATGTGCGGCATGGAGGTCGCGCCGGGCCAGGTATTGCTATTGTTCAGGCAGGGCGGCTCGACCCATCCGTCGCCGACGCCCGGCGGAACCATTCCTCCGCATGACGGGTGGGGGCACCTGCATGTGTGCTTCTCGATACCCGTCCGCGAACTGCCGGTCTGGGAAGCACGTTTGGCGCAGCAGGGTATCGCGCAGGAGAGTCGGGTGACTTGGCCGTATGGCGGCGTCAGCCTGTATTTCCGCGATCCTGACGACCATCTCGTTGAGCTGGCGACACCGGGGCTCTGGCCGAACTACTGATGCCGTTCGGCAGAGCAGCCTCGTAACCGATCCCGGGCCAGGCACTGACCCGCGCGTGGAGAGACGCACATGACCGCTTCCGGAAAGCCCGGCGAACCATCGGAGCCAACCCACACGCCCGAGGATCCGGGCGCGGGCGATCCAGGCGATGCGGTGCCACCCGGCATTCCCGGCCCCGGCAGCGATAGCGTCTATCCAGGGCGCGAGCGCGATCCGGGCGATGCCGTTCCGCCCGGCGTGGGCGCGCCCCCTCAGCGGAGTGCCTGAGCCATGGGAACCAGCCCGGCGCGACTGCAAAACGATCCGCCCATCCCGCCCACACCCGGACCCGTCCCGCCCGGCCCAGATCCGGACGACCCCGCGCCGATCCAGGAGCCCCCGTCGCCCATTCCAATTCCGCCAGAACCCCCGCCGCCGCCCATTCACGCAGCCCCAAGGCGAGGGTAGGGAGAGCGAGGGAAACGGGGGGACAACAGCGGTTCCGATCGCCGAGCCATCACACGGTGCCGCCCAATTTCCGCGGCGGTTCCGGTTCGGCGTGAACTCGCTTCGAGCCCGGCTTTTCGTGCTGTGGGCGCTATCGCTTGCCGCCGTGGTCGGTGTCGCGTTGCTCCTCCTCCAGCTCTATCGCAACTCGACGGCAGCTCAGGTGCAGCGCGCCGAAGCGGTGATCGCACGCGCTTGCGATATGATCCGTGACCGCTACGCCTTCTATACGTCGGGCTGGAGCGGAGACGCTCAAGCCGAAGATGACGCGGCCTTCCGTCGTGAGCTGAACGCCGTCGTCGCCCTCGCCCTCGCGCGCCAGCCCGGCGTAGAGGGCGGCATTTGGCAATCGGATGCCGGTCCGCTCGCTTACGCCTTCCCGACCTATCAAGGCACCGGCCCGAAAACCGACCTGCCGGAAGCGGAACGCAGCCGCATCGCCTCCGTGAACGCCGAGGCCGCGCAAGAGGAGCAGGCCGTGCTGCGAAGCTCGGTTGCCCGCGAGCAGACCCTTCTGATCGAGGCCTGTCCTCTCGGCGGCCCGATTGCGGGCATGACCGGCTGGACGATGATGCGCGTCAACGCGGCGCCGGGTTATTCCGCACTCCGCTTCGGCCTCGGCCTGCTGCTTGCATTGATGGCCGGAATGGCAGCGTGGCTGACGTGGCTGGGTGCTTCGTGGGGACGGCATGTGCGCGGAATCGAGACCGCTTTGGCCGGCCACGACATCGAAACCTTACCTCATCTGAACCTTACCGGAGAACGCGAGCTCGACCGCATCGTCGCTGCGCTGAACGAGGCGGGTGCAAGGCTTGCCGGCGCGCGGCAGCGGTCGGCGGAGATGTCGGCCCGAGTGGCCGCTTCCGAGCGCCTCGCCGCCTTGGGCCGGGTGGCGGCCGGGATCGCTCACGAGATCCGCAACCCGATCGCGGCAATGCGACTGAAGGCCGAGAATGCCCTGGCCGGTGACGACACCCGGCGCCGGGTGGCGCTGCACACCATCCTCGGACAGATCGCGAGGCTGGACCGCTTGATCGCCGAGTTGCTGGCGATGACGCAACGCCGCGATCCGGTCGCGAGCCGGGTCGATGTCGCGCAATTTCTTGCAGACTGCGCGCTTGAGCATCGGGACGCCGCGACCCGTGCGGGCGTCAGCCTGGAGTCGGAAACGACTGCCCTGTCGGCGTTCTTCGACCCGGATCTCATTCGTCGCGCGCTCGACAACCTTATCCTGAACGCGCTGCGGCACACGCCCGCCGGTGGGCGCGTGACGCTTCGCGCCGAGGAGGCGGACGGATTGCTGCGGCTCAGTGTCGAGGATACCGGGACGGGCGTGCCTCCGGAATTGTGTGGCCATGTGTTCGAGCCGTTCGTCACTGGTCATGCTGACGGCACCGGGCTCGGGCTCGCGATCGCGCGAGAACTGGCCGAGGCGCAGGGTGGGCGGGTCGTTCTGGATCGGCCCGGAGGCGACGCGCCCGGACGCGGAGCCATCTTCACCATCGAACTGCCATGGCACGCATCCTGATCGTCGATGACGACGACGTGCTTCGCGAGGGGCTTGCCGAAGCCCTGACTGATCTCGGCCACGAGCCCAGTGAAGCCTCCGATGGCGAAGCGGCGCTGGCCATGCTCGAACGAGTTCGCGCCGGACGCGGTCCTGCTCGACCTGCGCATGCCGGGATTGGATGGAATGGAGGTGCTGCGCCGCATCCGGTCGCGGCTCACGCCTCCTGCTGTTGCGGTGCTGACCGCCGTGCCCACGGCCGCCAACACGATCGAGGCGATTCGGCTCGGCGCCGTCGACCATCTCGCGAAACCAGTGGGCCGGGACGATCTCGCCGCCTTGCTGGCCCGTATGTTGCCGGCCCAATCGGCTGCCGGACCATCGACGGTTTCGGACCCAGACGCACTGGTCGGTTCCAGCGCCGGGATGCGCGCCGTGCAGAAGTCGATCGGCTTGCTCGCCGATAGCGACGCAACGGTACTGATCACGGGCGAGACCGGCACGGGTAAGGAAGTGGTCGCCCGCGCTATCCACGCCCACGGCCTCCGCTCCCGCCATCCCTTCGTGGCCATCAACTGCGCCGCCATCCCCAAGGAGTTGCTGGAAAGCGAGCTGTTCGGCCATGTGCGTGGAGCCTTTACCGGGGCGGTATCGGACCGGCTTGGCTCTTTCCGGGAAGCCGACCGAGGCACCCTGTTTCTCGACGAGATCGGCGACATGGATCTCGCAATGCAGGCGAAGCTTCTGCGCGTGTTGCAGGAACGGGTGGTAACGCCGCTGGGCGGCAAATCGGCGGCGATCGACGTAAGGATCATCGCCGCGACCCATCGCGACCTCACCAGCGCCGTGCGTCAAGGCTCGTTCCGGGAGGATTTGTTTTACCGGCTCGGAGTCGTCCCGGTGCATGTGCCGCCGCTGCGGGAGCGGCTGGCCGACATCGTGCCGCTCGCGGAGCACTTTCTCGGGCGGGCGGGTAACGGCAAGCGCCTGGCGGCCGACGCCGCGTCTCGCCTGCTCGCTTATCCATGGCCCGGCAATGTCCGCGAGCTGCGCAACGCGATGGAGCGTGTCGCCGTGCTGGTGCGGCATCCGGTGATATCGGGCGCGGATCTCGCATTTCTCGCGCCGGGCGCGCTGACGGCGGACGTGGATTGGCTGGAGGGCGATCTCCCCACCGCGGTCGCTCGAACTCGAGGCGGCGTTGATCCGGCGCGCACTCGATTCCTGCCAGGGCAACCGCACGGAAGCGGCGCACCGGCTGAACATCCATCGTCAACTCCTT
Organism: uncultured Alphaproteobacteria bacterium; assembly: GCA_963808965.1. Taxonomy (GTDB): domain Bacteria; phylum Pseudomonadota; class Alphaproteobacteria; order Acetobacterales; family Acetobacteraceae; genus CAWEHU01. The sequence goes on along the minus strand of CAWEHU010000029.1, from coordinate 102,017 downwards.
TATGCCAAGATGCGGCGCTACGGTCTCGATGCGTCCGAAGTCCGGACGGGCGCCGTCCGGAATCCGGACGAAGGACCTCAGCCTTGGGTGGCGAGAAAGCTGTAAATTCAGGGCTTTCGCCCTTGGCACGCGGCTTGCGCTTACGGCTCCACGGGCTGCCTTGGCCCGTCATCACGGAGACCGCACATGCATCGAGTCCGCTACGCCCTGCTTGCCGCTACCTTGCTCGCGGCTGGCGGCGGTTTTGTCCTCGCCCAGCCGGCTTCGACCTACGATCCGGCGCAGCTTCCCACGATCCACGGCAAGGTGGCGCAATACACGCTGACCCCGCGCGGCGACGTGGACGGCTTGATCCTGGACGATGGAACGGAGGTTCATCTTCCGCCGCACCTCTCCACTCAGCTCGTCTACGCGGTGAAGCCCGGCGACACCGTGACGATTCACGGGCTGAAAGCGCGCGCCGTGCCGATGGTCGCCGCTTCCTCCATCGCCAATGACGCGACGGGCCAGACCGTTGTCGACAATGGCCCGCCGGCCCGCCCACGGGGTCCCGCCGGCGGCGGCCAGTCGATTGAGGCGCAGGGGCGGGTGAAGCAGCAACTGCACGGCCCGCGCGGCGACCTGAACGGTGTGGTGCTGGAGGATGGGACGATCATCCGCCTGCCGCCGCCGGAGGCGGAACGGCTCGCGTCCCAACTCGCGCCGGGCCAGACCGTGTATGCGCGAGGGGATGGGCTCGCAACTCCGCTGGGCAAGGTGATCGCCGCCCGGGCGATCGGTCCCAGCAAGGACCAGACAACCGCGCTCGCGGCGCCCCCGCCCGGCTTTCCTTGGCGGCATGGCCATGGTCCGGGCCGGGAAGCCGGCCCACCCCCGCCGCATTCCTGAGCGTTGAAGCGGCCCGGCGGGTGTTGAGCTCCCGCCGGGCCTCGACGTTGCCGATGAGGACTCCATGTCAGAAACCGGCATCAATCCCGCGCCCGGCAAAGCAGAAGCGAGCAATCGGAGGCCGCTCGACTGGCTGAACTTTTTCCTCGCGGACGTGAAGGATGGGGTCGGGCCGTTCCTCGCGATTTTCCTGCTCTCCAGCGCGCATTGGGATCCCCGCCAGATCGGCGTCGCGCTGACCGTGGCCGGTGTCACCACGGTCCTTGCGCGCGGCCCGGCTGGTGCGCTCGTCGATGCCGTGCGCTGGAAGCGCGCGCTCATCGCCGTCGGTGCGGTTGTGGTCGCCATAGCAGCGGCGTCTATGGCGCTCTTGCCGCGTTTCTGGCCGGTCGCGTTGGCGCAGGTCGGTTCCGGAGCCGCCGACGCGGTATTCCCATCGGCGATCGCGGCGATCAGTCTCGGTGTCGTCGGCCGCCGGGCTTTCACCCACCGAGTCGGGCGAAACGAAGCCTTCAATCACGCCGGGAACGCCGCGACTGCGATCCTCGCGGGTGCCGCCGGTTACTTCATCCATCCCTCGGCCACGCTCTGGATCGCGGCTGCGCTCGCGCTCGCAAGCATCGCGGCGGTGTCGGCCATCGACAGTCATGCGATCGACCATCAACTGGCGCGCGGTGCGGATGACGGCGGCACGCTCGGTCAACCCAACAAGCTTGCCGTGCTGTTCGAGAGCCGGAGTCTGCTGCTGTTCACGGCCGCCATCACGCTGTTCCATTTCGCGAACGCGGCGATGCTGCCGCTGCTTGGGGAGAAGCTGTCGCGGACCAACCAGCAGGCCAGCCCGCTGTTCATGGCGGCGTGCATCATTACCGCGCAGATCGTGATGGTGCCGATGGCGGTCCTGGTCGGGCGCAAGGCGGACAGGTGGGGCCGGAAACCGATTTTCCTGGTCGGGTTCGCCGCGCTTCCGTTGCGCGGGCTGCTCTATACGTTGACCCAGAACCCCTATCTGCTGATTTCCATCCAGATCCTGGATGGGGTCGGCGCCGGGATCTTCGGCGCGTTATTCTTCATCGTGATCGCCGATCTGACCAAAGGTTCCGGTCGCTACAATCTCGCGCTGGGTGCAAGCGGCGCCTCCTGGGGTTTTGGCGCCGCGCTGAGCAACGGCGTGGCCGGATGGATCGCGAACGCCGCCGGCTACAGCGCCGCTTTCCTTTTCCTCGCCGGCTGCGCGACTGTCGCGTTCCTGGTGTTTTGGCTCGGGGTGTCGGAAACGCGCAATCTCAGCACCGGCGAGTACAGCGTCCCCGATCCGGAACCCGAGCCTGCGATGGCCTCGAATTGAGCGCCGGCCCGCTTCCGAATCGGAGGCGCGCGACGGTCGCGATCAGTATGGTTGCCGCCGCGCTCGTGGTGATGCTCGCACTCGCGGCTGCGGTCATGCCTTGGCTCATGCCGGAGGACGACCACACCGCGCGACAGCTCGCGGCGGGAGGAATCTTCGCGGCAAGCTATCTTGCCCTCGCGATCGGTAAAGTGCCCGGACTCGCGATCGACCGGGCCGGCGTGGCGCTCGTAGGGGCGTGTCTGATGGTTGGCTGCGGGGCGCTTCCGCTGCGAGACGCGTATAGCGCGATCGATCTCGACACCATCACGCTACTCCTCGGAATGATGATCGTGGTCGCCAATCTTCGCTTGTCCGGCTTTTTCGCGCTCGCCAATGCTTGGGTCATTGGACGCGCGCACCGGCCGCCGGCGCTGCTCGCGGCCGTCACGCTCGTTTCCGGGGTGTTCTCTGCGTTCCTGGTGAACGACGCGGTCTGCCTCGTCCTGACGCCGCTCGTGCTGGAGCTGACGCTGAACCTCAAGCGCAACCCGGTGCCTTACCTGCTCGCCGTGGCGATGGCGTCCAATGTCGGATCGACCGCGACCATCACCGGGAATCCGCAGAACATCATGATCGGCAGCTTCTCGCGGATTCCCTACGCGACATTCGCCGCTGCGCTCGCGCCGATCGCGGTAGCGGGCCTGGTGTCGACGATCGCCCTCATCGCCCTGCTGCACCGGGACGAGTTTCGGAGGGGCGAACGGCTGCAAGCGGGGGTCGCCCGCATCCGCGTCCACCGCGCGATGGCACTGCGTGCAGTGCTGGGCACCGTCGTTATGCTCGGACTCTTCTTTGTCGGCCAGCCGCCTGCGAAGGTCGCGATTATCCTCGGCGCGCTTCTGCTCCTCACTCGGCGGGTGAAGAGCGCCCGCATCTATGCCGAGATCGACTGGTCCCTGCTGCTGATGTTTAGCGGTTTGTTTATCATCGTTGCCGGCGCCCAACATACGCTCCTGACGCCCGACATGGTCGCGACGGTCAGCCGGATGCGCTTGCAGCAGGTTCCGGTGCTGAGCGCGGTCACGGCCGTTCTTTCGAATCTGCGTGAGCAATGTGCCCGCGGTCCTGGTGCTGAAGCCCTTCATCGAGCATCTGCCGAACCGCGACACCGCGTGGCTCGCGGTGGCGATGGCTTCCACGCTCGCGGGCAACTTCACCGTGCTCGGCTCGATCGCCAATCTGATCGTGGTCGAGAAGGCGGCGCGTCGCGGCGTGACCGTGGGCTTCTGGGATTACTTCCGGGTAGGGGGGCCGCTCGCCGTTCTGACCATCGTCGTTGGGACGCTCTGGCTTATGCGATGAGCAAAGGACGCTTTCCGGGTTCCCCTGCGCGTACCGGTTTCAGGAGCGGTCGGCGGTGAAAGCATATTCGCAGTCGCTGCCGCTGATGACACCTTCCAGGTGACTCCCGGTTGCCCGGCCCGTGATGACCCCAAGATCGCCGCTCTGACCCTGTATCGTGCCGTCCGGATAAATGGACCCGGTGTATTGGAACGTCGGATTACCGGGGACGTTCGGATGCGGCATTGTGTAGGTGAAGTTGTTGTTGCTGACCTGAAGCTTCAGCCGGCCATCGGTATCGCACCAATCTCTCGGGACTGAAGCGCTGGTATTCGTGATGCGTATCGAGCCCTGGTAACGTCCGTCGAACGAGACGCCCGGTCGCGCAGGCCCGGCTGGCGCGGTCAGATACGAGGGCGCACCGACACAGCCGGAAAGAAGCGAACACAACACGATTGCGGCGCTTGTACGCGAGGACGTGGTCATGATGTCCATCCCTCGTTCTCTGGGATTACCTGGGAGCCGTCAGTCAGCGACGCTGACCGCGGGCGCGGGCGCCGTTCGGCCCTTCCGCCGCTCCTCGAACCTTTGCAGCACGGCAAAATAGGAGGGCACGAAAAGAACCGCGAGGCACGTCGAGGCGATCATGCCGCTAAACACGCAGAGCCCCAACGAAACACGGGAGGCCGCGCCTGCTCCAGTGGCTGTGACCAGCGGAACCACGCCCAAAATGAAAGCGAACGAGGTCATCAGGATCGGCCGGAACCGCATTCGTGCCGCATCGACCGCCGCCTCCAGAATGGGCTTGCCGTCCAGCAAACGATGTTCGCGCGCCACCTCGACGATAAGAATAGCATTCTTAGCGGACAAGGCGATCAGCAGCATGAGGCCGATCTGCGTGTAGAGATTATTGGCCAGGCCCACGCTCGTCAGCGCCACGACCGGTCCGAGCAGCGCCAGCGGCACGGCAAGGATAACGGCGAGCGGCAGGATCCAGCTTTCGTACTGGCCGGCGAGGCACAGATAGACCAGCAGAATTGCCAAGCCGAACGCGAAGTACAGCTGATTGCCGACCGCCTTTTCCTGGTACGACATGCCGGTCCATGCATAACCGGTGCCCGGCGGCAGAGTCCGGTCCGCGATCTGCTCCATCAGCCCCATCGCCTCGCCCGAGCTGAACCCCGGCGCCGGAACCCCGACGATCGTGGAGGAAAGGTAAAGGTTGTACAGGCTGACCAGGGATGGACCAACCACCGGCTGAATTTGCGCGAGCGCACCGATCGGGATCATGTTCCCGTCGGAGCTGCGAACCTGCAACTTCAGGATATCCTCCGGATGCAGCCGGAACGGCGAGTCCGATTGCACGTAGACCTGCAAAGTAAGGCCGAATTTGTTGAATTGATTGACGTAGCTCGACCCGAGATAGGAGGAGAGCGTCGAGAACACGTCACCAACCGAGACTTTCAGCGTCTCGGCCTTGGAGCGGTCAACCAGAAGCTTCAGTTGCGGCACGTCGGCGCGGAATGACGTCACGAGGCGCTGAAGTCCGGACTGACTGGAACCGGCCTCGATCATCGCCTGGGTAATGTCCTGCAGCTTGCTGTAATCGAAGCTGCCGTCGCGCATTTCGACTTGCATCTGGAAACCGCCGGCGTTGCCGATGCCCTGGATCGGCGGCGGCACCAGCACAAAACCGTGGCCGTCCGGCAAATCATTCAGCGCTGTCTGAATATGCACGAGGATCGAGCGCAGATCCTGTCCCTTCGCCTTCCCGCGCACGTCCCAGTCCTTGAGGATCACATAATCGAGGCCCGCATTGGCCAGTGATGCACTGTTATCGAGCACGGAGATGCCGGCGATCGAAACGACCGTCTCCACGCCCGGCGTGTCGAGCGCGATCTTGGTCGCGCGTTGCAGCGCCGCCTGCGTGCGCTCGAGCGACGCACCGTCGGGCAGCTGCACCCCGATCATCGCGAAGCCTTGGTCCTCGTTCGGTATGAACGCGGTGGGCAGGCGGGCGATTCCCCACACGCCCAAGCCCCCCAGAGCGAGGCCGATCAGAACCGTGAGCCCGCTCAGTCGCGTCATCCGGCCCATCAGCGCCGCGTAGCCGTGTTCCAGCCGGTTATAGACACGATTGAAACCGCGGTAGAAAAAGTTGCGCTTCTCGGGCGGCACCGGCCGCCGAAGCCAGAGCGCGCACTGGGTTGGTTTCAGCGTGGCCGCGTTCACGGCGCTGATGAGGGCCGTGGCGGCGATCACGAGCGCGAATTGCGCGAACATTCTCCCGGTCAGACCTGGCAGGAAGGCTGCCGGGATGAAGACCGACATGAGCACGAGGGTGATGCCGATGATCGGTCCGAACAGCTCTCCCATCGCCTTGATCGCGGCGTCGTGGCCGGACATGCCCCTCTCGATGTAGCGGTCCACGCCCTCCACGATGACGATCGCATCGTCCACCACGATGCCGATGGCCAGCACGATGCCGAACAGGGTGGACAGATTGACGGTAAAGCCCAGCGCCGCCATGCCGGCGAACGCGCCGATGATCGTGACCGGCACCGTCGTCGCCGGCACGAGCGTAGCCCGCCAATCCTGCAGAAAGACCAGAATGACGATCAGCACCAGCACCCCGGCTTCCACCAGGGTCTTGTAGACCTCGTTGATGGAAGTCCTGACGAACCCGGTCGTGTCGAACGGGACGCCGTATTCCAGTCCGGCCGGGAAGGCGCGGGACAACTCCGCCATTTTCGCCTGGACCCGTTTGGCGACATCGAGCGCGTTGGCATCGGGCGTCAGGTAAATGGCGATGCCGGCCGACGGCTTCCCGTCGAGTTCGCATAACTGCGAATAGGTCTGCGCGCCCATCTCCACCCGGGCCACGTCCTTCAGCCTGACGAGCTGGCCGCCATTGGCGCTGGCCGCCTTGACGACGATGTTGCCGAACTGAGTGGGATCTTCCAGCCGTCCCTGGATATTGACGGTGTACTGGAAGTCTTGCCCCTGAGGCGCGGGCGGCATCCCGATCTGACCGGCCGCTACCTGCTGACTCTGCTGCTTGATGACGTTGATCACGTCCTGCGGCACGAGGTCGAACGTGTGCAGGCGCTGCGGGTCCATCCAGATCCGCATGGCGTATTGGCCGACACCAAACACGTTCACATTGCCGACGCCGGGCAGGCGCGCCAGCTCGTTCACGAGATTGATCTTGGCGTAATTGCTCATGTACAGGCTGTCGTAACGCCCGTCCGGAGAGCTCAGAGTCACGATTTGCAGAATGGACGTGGATTTCTTCTGCACGACGACGCCTTGCGCCTGCACGGGCGCCGGCAGCGAGGCGAGCGCCGCGGAGACGCGGTTCTGCACCAAGACCTGGGCGAAGTCCAAATCGGTGCCGATCTGGAAGGTGACGGTCAGCGTATAAGTTCCGTCGCTCGCGCTGGTGGACTGCATGTAGAGCATGCGGTCGACGCCATTCACCTGGAGCTCGATCGGCAGGGCGACGGTGTCGATCACGGTCTGCGCGCTGGCGCCCGGATAGCGGGTCGTGACCTGCACCGTTGGCGGCACGACGTTCGGATACTGGGCGACGGGCAGGGTGAACAGCGCCACTCCGCCGATGAGCACCAAAACGATCGCCAGCACGTTTGCGAGGACCGGCCGTTCGATGAAGAATTTGGAGATCATGGACCGGGCTCCGGCGTGTTCACTTGGCTGCCGTCGTCGTGTCGGAGGGCGCGGCCGCGATAGCCGTGGGCTGCGGCGCGACCTTGCTGCCGGGAATGGCCCGCCAGCTTCCGGCGACGACGACCCGGTCATCGGGTTGCAAGCCGAACTCGATCACGCGCAAGCTGCCGACCGCTTGCCCTGTCGTCACCTTGCGCTCTTCGATGACGTCATCCTTGTTTACGACCAGCAGATAGCGTCCATCCTGGTTCGCCCCGAGCGCCCGGTCCGGGACTAGCAGCGCGTTCTTCTGCTCGCTTTCCATCGGCACCCGGACGCGTACGAAGAAGCCGGGCAGTAAGCCGCGCGTCGCGTTCTCGAAAACGCCGCGGACCAGGATGGTGCCTGTCGCTGCATCCAGCTGTGGCGCGATGTAGTTGAGCCTGCCTTCATGCGGAAACCCTTGCTCGTCCATCAGGCCGACTTCCACCGGGACCTTGTTAATTTCCGCGAGCGTGAGCCGGCGTTGTTGCAGGTTCGCCCGGACGCGCAACACATCCTGCTCGCTGACATTGAAGGTTACGTACATTGGATCAAGCTGAACAATCGTCGCGAGCTTGGTCGGGTTGGTCTGGCCGACCAGCTCTCCGATAGATACGAGGTGCCGCGTCACCACGCCGTCGAATGGAGCCGAGACACGAGTGTAGCCGAGATTGATAGCAGCGATCGTTACCGCGGCTTCCTGGTTTGTCACATTGGCCTGATCCGAATCCCGCTTCGCGCGTGCCTGATCGAGCGTGGCTTCTGCGGTCACGTTCTGCCGGAGCAAGGTGGACTGCCGCTGGAACTCGGCCTGCGTATATACGAGTTGCGCCCGTGCCGAGCTCAGAGCCGACTGCGCCTGCTGCAATTGCGCCTGATACGGCGCAGGCTCGATGACAAACAACTGGTCGCCGCGCTTGACGGTCGCGCCATCGACATAGTTCTGCTCGCTCAGGAATCCTTGCACGCGCGCGACCAGATCCACCGTGTTGTACGGCTCGGTGTTGCCCGTCAGTTCGAGATACTGCCGCACCGCTTGTTGCAACGGCTGCGCCACGCCGACCTGAGGCGGCGGGGGTGCGACGTATTTGTTCTCTTCTTTGCAGCCCGCGAGAAGGGCAAGGGGGAGGAGCAGGACCGATAACGCGAGGAGCCGGAAGCCGGCCCGGCCCGCGGGTGGCGTCATAACCAAGGAACCCCCTCCCTTGAAAGCGCTGCCGCTGTTCGGGCAGCCCGCACGCCGCTGGGGAAAAACCCACAGCCAAACTAAATCATAACGAGCGGTTCGGCAGCCTTCAAGCGCCGCAATGTATCGGGGCGGAAGAAGTCACGGGATCAAAACAGGATCGTCGAGCGAAGCCCCAGAATGGTCGCGTTCTTGAGCGGATAGCGTGTGAAGTCGGCCGCTTGGTTCGGGATTCCTGCTCCCGGATTGGCCACGTATTGCAGATCCGCCTGCAAGGCCCACCACGGCGTCACTTGCAGCATGTAAGTGGCTTCCAGCACCGTCTCGTTGTTTCGGAACGCGGATCCGAACCCTGTGAACCGGACGAGATCCTGGCCGAGTCGCCTGCGCCCGGTCGCTGATGTGGAGGTAGGCGACACCGATGCCGAATACGTCCTCGTCTCGGCCGGGTATCGCACCTTTCCAGTTCATCCCGCCGATGATGGACAGATCGACCAGATTCCTGTCTCCCCACAGACTGCCGATCGCCAGCGCGAATAGGCCGATACCCTGCGTCTCCGTGCCGGGCTTGCGCCAGACCATCTGATCCGCACTCGCGTAGATCGCGTAATTGTTCCAGTGCCCCCGGCCCTCACCGATGCTGGCCGGGTCCGCGAGCGAGCGGCCGAAAGCATCGAAGCGTTGATCGGAAAAGCTGCCTGAGTGGTACCATCCACCGAGCTTGTACGTGCCGGGAAGACCGCCCTGGTGCGGATCCTGATTTATCAGGTACCAAACCTCCGCGATGGCGAACACGCCGTCGCCGAGTGCGAAAAGCAGTACCGCTTGCGTTCCGCTCCTGCGGATCGCCGCGCCCCGGCCCGGCGGGATCGCCGTTGTAAGCACCAGCCATGAAGGTGAGCTGATCCGTGGCAATGTATTTCAGGCGGACGAAGGGGGTGGCGAGCGGGTAGTTCGGACCGCCTGACGGCAGATCGAGTGCCGCGAGAGCCGGAAAGCCGAAACTCGAGTTCATGAACAGCGCGCCGTATTGCGAGATCATGAATTCGTCGTTCGCGCCTTCCTGCCCTATTCTTAGACTTAGCTTCTCGTTGAGGAAGGTCTGCTCGAGCCAGAGATCATAAAGCCGAGTTGCTCGCGTAGCCTCGACGCTGCTCACAGCCTGGAGATTTCCCACCAGATTCGGTGTCGGCCCGCGCCCGTGGATCTGAAAGGCGCTGACGAAGATTCGCCCGCCGGACCAGCCGAAGGCCTTGTCGAGATCGAGATTAAGCGAGGCCGTCGTGAGCCCGTCATAGGTGAAGCCGCGCCTCACTCCGCCCGAGACGTTGCTCCATACCTCGCTTTGCTCCTGGAGCCCGAGCCTGATTCCGACATCCTCCAATTTGGTGCGGAGGCCGCCCCAATTCCCGGTCAGCGTATCGCGTTCCCAAAAACCAGGAGCCTCCTTCGCGGCTTCCTCGCCCCCACCCGGCAGGGCGCCGGGTTGGGCTGACGCAGGTTCCTGCGTCCCGGGCGCTTCCGTCGATGGCACGGTTGACGGCTGCGCGACCGCGCTTGCGACGAACGCAGCAGTGCAGGCCGCCGCCACGGCGGCAGGCAGGCATGGATGGCGCATAGGGGTTCCTCGGTGGGGCGTTACGGCAGCATCCCGTAATGCAATTGCGAAGCTTTCGCAACTGGGCCAGCGGACCCCACCGAACCATGGCCGCCGATCGTTGGAGGTCCAGCAAGTGGACCCGGAGCCAGAACGCAACTACGACATTTGGCGCAATTCAGGCTGATCGGAACGTGATGTGGTAAAATCCGCGAGCGAGCCCCAGCAAAAATGCGTCGTGCCCGGACTTTGATTCGGGCATCGCCTTAAGATTAGGGCTTGGGTGAGAGAGGCCGGCCGGGTCAAGGCCCGGCCATGACGTATCTGAGACAAAGTTTCGGCCAGCCTCAAACGAGTCTAGGCTTAGACCACACGCCCCGTTTCCGGCTCCATCAGGTGCATGTTGTTGAGATCCGCCGAAAGCGGGATGGTTTCGTTGGGCGTCGCCGGTGTGTTCGGATCAACGCGGGCGCAAACCGGGGCTTCATTCACGAAGAAATGCACCAGCGTCTCCATGCCCATCGGTTCCACGACGTCGACGGGTGCGTCCAACCGAGCCACGCCCGGTTTGGCGTTTTCGTGGTACTCGTAGAGATGTTCCGGCCGGAGCCCGAGAATCATCTCCTTGTCCTTGTATGCCGCGTACCGATTGGCACGCCCGGCGGGCACGGGCAGCGTGGCACCGTTCGCCAACCGCACGGACAAGCCCGCGCCATTGCCCTGCACATGGCAAGGCAGGAAGTTCATCGCCGGGCTGCCGATAAAGCCCGCGACGAAACGGGTGGTGGGATTATGGTAAAGTTCCTGGGGCGGGCCGACCTGCTCGATCCGGCCTTGGTTCATCACCACGACCCGATCGGCCAAGGTCATTGCCTCGACCTGGTCGTGTGTCACGTAAACGATCGTGTTCCGCACGGTCTGGTGCAGCTTCTTGATCTCGGTGCGCATCTGCACGCGCAGCTTGGCGTCGAGATTGGAAAGCGGCTCGTCGAACAGAAACACCTTCGGGTTCCGCACGATGGCGCGGCCCATCGCCACACGCTGACGCTGCCCGCCAGAGAGCGCCTTTGGCTTGCGTTCGAGCAGCGGCTCGATGTCGAGAATGCGCGCCGCTCCGTCAACGCGGCGCTTGATCTCGTCCTTCGGCAGTTTCCGGAGCTTCAGCCCGAACGCCATGTTATCGAACACGCTCATGTGCGGATAGAGCGCATAGTTCTGAAACACCATGGCGATATCGCGGTCGCGAGGCGGAACGTCGTTCACCACATCGCCCCCGATCCAGATTTCGCCTCCGCTGATCTCTTCCAGTCCGGCGATCATCCTGAGCGTGGTGGATTTGCCGCACCCGGACGGGCCGACCAGAACAACGAACTCCCGGTCGGCGATTTCGAGATCGATCCCCTTCACCGCCTGCACGCCGTGATCGTATTCCTTGATGACCTTTCGGATCGAAACTTGAGCCATCGTTCCTGTCCCTCAGCCCTTTGTTGCGCCAGCAGTCAGGCCGGCGATGTAGTAGTCCATCAGAAACGCGTAGACGATCACCGGCGGCGCGGCGGCGAGCACGCAGCCGGCCATGATTTTGCCCCACTGGAACACGTCGCCCCGAATGAGGTCACTCACTATTCCAACGGTCAGCACCATCTGCTCACTCGTGTAGAGATAGGCCATGGGATAGAGGAACTCGCCCCAGCACACGGTGAAAGCAAAGATCGTGGCGGCGATGATGCCCGGCATGGCCACGGGGATGAAAATCCTCCACAGCATCTGCAAATAGCCCGCGCCGTCGATGAGCGCCGCCTCATCCAATTCCTTCGGAATGGAGGCGAAGTAGCCGATCATGATCCACGTACAGAACGGCACGGCGAGCGTTGGGTAGACGACCAGCAGCGACCAGACATTGTTGATGAGGCCGAGCGCGCCGACGATCTGAAACAGCGGGATGAAGAGCAGCGAGTTGGGGATCAGGTAGGTGAGGAACACCCCCGTCGCGAGCGTCTGGCTGCCCCAGAACCCCATGCGCGCCAAGCTGAACGCCGCCAGGACCGAGATGACCATGGAGACCACCACGACGACGATGGTGATTTCCACCGAATTTATGAAGAAGGCGCGGAAGTTCGGGGCGAAGAACAGGTCGATGTAGTTCTCGAGCGTCGGATTCCGTACCAGCCACGGATTGCCGGTCTGGGCGGAGATTTCGGCCGAGTTCTTGAAGCTGGTCATCACCATGTAGAACGGCGGCACCAGGAACATGATGACGAACGCGAGCAGCGCAGCGTAACTGCCCCAGAGCGCCCATCGCCGCTGCGCCTTGAGGCTGCGCCGGGGTGGTCGGGTCGTGGCGGTGAGCGCGCCGCCCGCAGCCGTCGCGCCGCTCATGCCGCGATCTCCTTGCTCCGGCGTGTGACCCCGCGCAGCACGAAGAAGGCGAACACCGCGAGGATCGGGAACATGAACAGGCTTATCGAGGCGCCGAGCGGAATATCGCCGGACTGGATGCCGACCTGGAAGGCGTAGGTCGCGAAGAGATGCGTCATGTCGCGGGGACCGCCCGCCGTCAGGATGCGTACGATGTCGAAATTGGCGAACGTGACGATCAGGCTGAACAGCACCGTGATGGAGATGATATTCCGCATCATCGGCAAGGTCACGTAGAGCAGCTTCTGCACGGCGTTCGCCCCGTCGATCGCCGCGGCCTCGTAGAGCTGGTCCGGCACCGATTTCAGCGCGGCGAGATACATGATCATGAAAAAGGGCGTGCCGTACCAGACATTCACGACGATGACGCAGATCCGCGCTATCCAGCCTTCCCCGAGCCACGGGACCGACTGGAAGCCAAGCTCGTTCAGAATCCAGTTGAAGGCCGAATAGGACGGATCGAACAACCACCACCAGCCGAGCGTGGACAGCGCGGGCGGAATGACCCACGGCACCAGCAGCAGGCCGCGCCAGATGCGCTGGCGCCCGGACGGGATGTTGTGCATGAGATGCGCGAGGATGAACCCGATCGCCGCTTTCAGCACCACGGCCGTGACCGCGAAAAGGCAGCTCTGGAAGATGACGAGCTGAAATGTGTTGCGCCCGATCAGGAAGCTGAAATTGCCCAGACCAACGAATTGGGTCATGCGCTTGTTCAGCATGCTCAGATAGATCGCGTACAGCGCCGGATAGACGACGAGACCGGCAATGAGCAGGATGAGCGGCAGGCAAAGAAGGAAAGCTGTTGTCGAGCGCCGGTGCGCGAATTGTCGCAGACCGCCGCTTCGCCGAACGGCGGTTCCGCTGACGATCGCGCCGGTGGCCGGCACGCTGGTGCCGTCCGCCATGTTTGCCTCCTTTGTCCCTCCCGGCCCCGGTCCTTTCAGCTCAGCGCATGAATCCCTCCAGTTCGTCTTTCGCCCAGGAGACCACGTCCTGAATCGACTGACCTGCCTGCAACTTCGCCAGCATGGTGGGCATGGTGCCGCGGTTGTAGATTTGCACCGCGATTTCCGGGTGAAGCCTCCGAGCCCGCGATATGCGGTTTGGCGTTCTGGAACGCTCTCGTCGGATAGTTGTAGACGACTCCGCGCGGCGGCTCGACTTCCTCCCACACCTTGAAGTCGAGCATGGAGTCGAAGGGCGGCAGGTCGTAGCCGATGACCACGTTGCATCGTTCCTCGACCTGCGGCCGCTCGCAGAGATACGCGATCAATTCCTTCGCGGCCGATTTGTTCTGGCTGAACTTCCACACGCCCCAGAAAAACGGCAGGTACGGCTCGAAGCGTCCGGCGGGTCCGGCCGGCGCCGGGAAGGTCCAGCAATCCGCTGCCACCTGCGGGGCGTCCCGCTTGGCCACAGCCCAGGCGGAGGGCGGGTTGAAAATCAGCGCGCTCTTGCCCGAGATCAGCGCGCGGTTGTTGGAGGCGTCGTCGAAGCTGACCGCGTCGGCGGGCAACAGCTTCACGAGCTTCTGCGCATACTCCAGCAACTGCCGCATCTTGTCCGAGCCGACCTGGATGTTGCCCTCGCGATCCACGAGCGGCGCGTCGAAGGCGCGGAACAGGCACCCGGCGGTGTCCACGGAATCGGGCGTTTGCCCAAGCCCGATCGCGACCGTCATGTTCGCCTTCTTGCAAGCCTCCGCCACGGGCAGCAGCGCGTCCCAGGTCCACTTATCCGACTCGGGCATGTGCTCGGGCTTGGCGGGATACATCGCGAGCACGTCGAGCCCGGCCTGTTTCAGCACGCTGATCCGGCCGAGAGGCCCCTTATTCTGCGAGCCGGAACTCGACGGCACCGCCATCCAGTGCCCCTTCACCCTCGCCAGATACTCGCAAACTTGGTTGGTCGGGCCGTACTTGTCGGTCAGCTGCTTCATCAAGTCGTCCGCCGGCTCGAGCTGATCGGCGTGGTTCTGCACCTCCCAGGTCGGAAAGGTCTGCATGTCGTGCCCGGTCCTGGCTTGCTCCTCGGCCGCGAGCGTGAGGATGTTCTTGTTGCCGACCGAGGTGATGAAGTCCGATTGCACTTCCACTTTGTTCTTGTCGGCCCAGGCCTGCACCTGCTTGCGCATGACGTCATTCCCGGCCGGGACCCAATGATCCCAGAAGCCGACGGAGAGTTTTCCCGCCGCTCCCGCCGTCCGGATATGCACTAGCGGCAACGCTGCGGCTGTGGCTCCGATCTTTAGCGCGGTGCGGCGCGTGACGGCGCACGAATTGGTCATCCGACCCTCCCTATTATCGGCCGGATCCGTGCCGGCCGTTTCGTTATTCGGCGGCAAGCGTAATCCCGGAGACCTTGGGAACGCAATGAAACGCTCGCCACCTTTCTGGAGGATCAGCGCGGAGTTCCGTCGATGCGGTGATGGCAGTCGAGGCCACTCAGTCTCGCAATGCCTGTACGAGAATCCGCGCCTTGGCAGCCACGGCTTCGGGTGTGTCGCCGGCTTTGTAGAGCGCGGAGCCGATGCCGAATCCGCCAGCGCCCGCTTGTTTCCACAACGCGAGATTGCCGCCGTCGATCCCGCCGACCGGCAGTACCAACGTGTTGCTCGGTAGTACGGCGCGCAAAGCTCGCAGCACGGCGGGGCTCGCGGCCTCGGCGGGAAACAGCTTCAGCGCATCGGCGCCGGCGGCGAGCAACGAGAACGCTTCGGCAGGTGTGAAAAAACCCGGTGTGGCGATCATGCCGTGCGCTTTCGCGGCACGCACAATTGCCGGGTCAGCGTGAGGCGTCACGATCAGTCGCCCGCCAGCTTCTGCAATCTCGGCAACCTGGACGGGAGTCATTACCGTGCCAGCGCCGATCAGCATTCTTTCGCCGAAGCGGCGACTCAGGCTCGCGATGCTGAGAAGCGGCTCGGGCGAATTCAACGGTACTTCGACGATCGCGATTCCCGCGTGCTCAAGCGCCTCGCAAACCGGCTCGGCCTCGTCGGGCCGAACGCCGCGCAGAATCGCAACGAGCGGGCAGCGGCCGAGCCACGTCTTCAGTTCCATCGCGCGTGCGCTCCGATGAGGAAAAGACCGCGCGCCGCCGCGTCACCGTCCTCGAGCACGGCCTCGCCGCCGCATGCCGCTATCGCCCGAGCGTACAGACCACAGAGTTCCGGCGCACCAATCAGGGTGACGCGAGACCCTGGCCGTAGGGCGGCGCGCAGCTCGTGGCCGATCAACAGGCCGGAGAGATAGGAGGCGGATGCGGCTTCGCTCAGTCGGCCCACAAGCGTCAGAGCCCGCACGCCGAATAGGTGATGCAGCAGACCGCCGGGTTCGGCGGAGCGGGCGAGTCCCTGGTCGAAGGCGGCGGGGTCGGTCGGCCCGTCGCGCATGAGCCGGGCCAGAATCGTGTGTCCGCGCAGCGCCGCGAATGCCTCGCCGGTCATATGGGTCGCGAACCCGATGATGCGGCCGCGTTCGATGCTTGCCCATTTGGAATGCGTGCCTGGGAGACAGGCGAGCCCAGCCTCGCCGAGGGCAGGCATCGCTCCGACGATCTGCGTTTCCTCGCCGCGCATGACCTCGGCGACCCCCGACTCGTCCGTGGCACAGAGTCCGGGAACGAGCTTCACCTGCGCCCAGTCGAAGCCGATCTCGGTCAGTGCTCCGGCAATATCGGCGGCACCAGCGGGACATTGCAGATAGGGGGCTTCCTGCCAGCCTTGGCGGCTGCCGATCATCCCAGACAGCAGCACGTGGTTTTCCCCGCCAGCCAGCCACGGGCCGATCTCTTCCCGCAGCGCATCGGCGAATCGCCCGTCCTGAACATTGAGAATCCCACGCGGGCCGGACCTGCGGTCCCGGATGGCGCCATCCTGGGTCATGCGGAACGCGCGGAAGCTGGTCGTGCCCCAATCGACGCCAATCATTGCCATCTCTCCTTCGGATTCCGAGCTTACGCCGCACGGTCAGCGTCGCAGCCCATGCAATCGCCAGGAATCGCAGGCTTGTGCGAAGTCACGGTCCCGGACACGATATGGCGCGCTCGCGGGACGGGGCAACGGCATGGATCGGGGCCTCTGAAATTCATGCCGCGCCAAGCACGAGCGACGGATGGGAGCATGCCGACGACCGATCCTGCCCTGATGAGCGCGGCGGAGCTGCTCGCCCATTACGGCCGACGAACGCTGAGCCCTGTGGAGGTCGTGCAGGCCGTCACCGCGCGAATCGAGCGCCTCAATCCGAAACTGAACGCCTTCGCCTTGCTGAACCCGCGAGCGCTCTCGGCCGCGAGCGAGAGCGAAGTGCGGTGGCGCGCGGGTAGACCGCTCGGTCCGCTTGATGGCGTCCCCTGCACCGTAAAGGATCTCGTTGACCTCGCGGGGTTCCCCACCCGCCGCGGCAGTCTCACGACCGATGCCGCCCCCGTCGTGGAGGACGCGCCGAGCGTCATCGGGTTGAAGGCGGCCGGCGCCGTGATCCTCGGTAAGACCACGACGACGGAGTTCGGCTGGAAGACGCCCGGCGACTGCCCGCTGCACGGTATTACCCGAAATCCCTGGAATACGGCCTACACACCGGGAGGATCGTCCTCGGGCGCGGGCGCGGCAGGCGCCGCGTGCTTCGGACCGCTGCATCTCGGTACCGACGCCGGGGGCTCGATCCGCATTCCCGCCGCGTGGTGCGGGCTCGTGGGCCTGAAGCCAAGCTTCGGCCGAGTACCGCAATGGCCGGCCGGCGCGTTCGCCGCTGTCTCCTGCGCGGGGCCGATGACGCGGACGGTCCGGGATGCCGCGCTCATGTTGTCCGCCATCGCGCGCTTCGATCTGCGCGACCCGTTATGCCTTCCGGATGATCCCCGCGACTGGAGTGACGGGATCGAGCAAGGGGTTGCCGGGCTGCGCGTCGCCGTGCTGCGCCGCCCCGGCTTCGATGCCCCGGTCGATGCGGACGGAATCGCGGCGGTGGAGCACGCGGCGATGCTGCTCGAACATCAGGGAGCGGAAATCGAGGAGGCCGATCCCGGCGTTCCCGACACGCGCGCCATATTCGGGCGCGTGTGGGGTATGGCGCTCAGCAGACTCGTGAGCGCCATGCCGACCGAGCAACGCGGCTTGCTTGATCCCGGACTGCTCGAAGTCATGGCCGGCGAGAGCGGCTTGGGGGCGGAGGATTACCTGGCGGCCGAAGCCATGCGGATCGCCGCCGGCCACGTGATGGCCCGGTTCCACCAGCGCTACGATCTGATCTTGTGCCCCGCCGTTCCCGCCGGTCCCCCGTACGCGGACGCACCGACCGAGAATCCCCGCGAGGCGCTCTGGACGCGATGGGCGCCCTGGACGTTCGCGTTCAATCTCACCCGCCAGCCTGCCATAACCGTTCCGGCGGGACTCGGCAGCGGCGGCCTGCCGCGCTCTGCGCAGATCGCGGCAGCCCAGTATCGCGACGACCTCGTGCTCCGCGCGGCGCGGGCGATCGAGCGTACCGAATCGTTCCCGATCCCTCCGGCCGAGAGTTGAGGGCAGCCGTCATTTTCGTGTGAGTTGATGGACGATGGCCGCGACTTCGGAGGGAAGATATGGCTTGGCGATGCAAACATCGTGGGGGGACCGGACCGAGCCTGTCATCGAGTTGGGCCGCCCCGTGACATAGATGACCGGGAGATCGGGCCTGTGCTCGCGAGCGGATCGTGCCAGGCTGAGGCCACTCATTCCGCCCGGGAGTTGGATATCGGTCAGCAACAGGGCAAAGTCGGTTTCTGGCTCCGCGAGCAGCGCGAGAGCTTCGCTGCCGGTCTCTGCCTCGGCGACCTCGAAACCCTCGTCCACCAAGGTCTCAGCCAGAGTCATGCGGATGAGGAACTCGTCCTCGACAATCAGGATCCGAGGTTTGGGATTCGGTTCAATCATGCGCGGTAGATGGGTGCCTCTACGTTCGCTCCAACGCCGCTTCCCGCGCAACCGGGCGGTCCGCGGGGCGGAGAGGATAGGGAACGTCGAGCTTCGGAACCAGTTCTCCGGTCAGCCCCGTACAGTACCGACAGGGAGCCCACCTGCTTATGACGGGAAAACGGACATGAGCCGCCTGTATTTCGAGGATTTCACCGCCGGGCAAACGTTCAGTTCCGGCACGCTCCGGGTCACGACCGAGGACATCAAGACGTTCGCGGCGCAGTTCGATCCGCAGCCGTTTCACCTGGACGAAGCCGCGGCGGCGAGCACGTTCTTCAAGGGCTTGGCGGCGAGCGGCTGGCACACCGCTGCATTGACAATGCGATTGCTGGTCGACCGCGGCCTGCCGATCGCCGGCGGCGTCATTGGGGCTGGAGCAGACGAGCTGCGGTGGCCGCGAGCGGTCCGCCCGGGCGACACGCTCCAGGTCGCGACGGAGGTCGTGGAGGTTCGTGCATCGGCATCCCGGCCCGAATCGGGTTGGGTGAAGACACGCTCCACGACTACGAATCAGAATGGCGAGCCCGTGCAGATATTAGTTGCGAACCTGATCGTTCCCTGCCGGCCGCGATAGCTTCCGCGGCGCATCCTGTTCTCGATACCCGGTCGGCACGGCGGAGGGTTCTCACGATCCTGCGCCGAGACCGAGAATTGTGAAGCCATGCCCGGAGCTGTCTGGATGCCGGGTTTC
The DNA here is from genome assembly GCA_963808965.1 of uncultured Alphaproteobacteria bacterium. Taxonomy (GTDB): domain Bacteria; phylum Pseudomonadota; class Alphaproteobacteria; order Acetobacterales; family Acetobacteraceae; genus CAWEHU01. Next base: position 82,902 of record CAWEHU010000029.1, on the reverse strand, counting down.
CAGCACTTCTAAACATACGTGGTGAGCCCCGGCTTCGAGGCCACGGGCCAATTCGCGTACGGCAAGACGGCCACCCCAGGTCTCGCTGAACCAGCCATCGACGACTTGCGGTGCGTTTGTATCGACGGTCACCCTGGCCTGTCCCCAGGGTCCGTTCTCCAAATGATGCAACAGGAAGAGCGTGCGTCCTTCGAGCCGGAAGCAGATCCGTGCGCCGGGCTGCTTCGCGGACCAAGCGTTCCTTGATTTATCGAAGACCCATCCCCGGCATTCGAGAGGTATCAGTTCCGAAAGGCGGAGCAGGCACGCCGTTTCATACGCATTCCGGGTGAGCGGGCTCGGCAAACCGAAAGCGCGAGCATTCGGCCCGCGCTGTCCTTCGAGCACCCGGTCGAGCAGATGTCGGATGCATTCCGCCGCGAATGCGTGCCCGCGATCGTTCGGGTGCACGCTGTCGGCGAGGAAATCGCGAACCGACCAACGCCCGCGCTCGATATCCGGCCATAGGCCTGAGCGGATGCTCACCATCGGGAGCTGGTAATGCGCGCCCACCTGCCGCTGTTGCGGCTCCGCCCCGGTCCCCACTTCGTTCATGAAAAACAGCAGGAGCACAGCGGGAGACCGCGGATGCGCGAGCAGCTTCCTGACAAGGCCTTCGTAGCTCTCCAGCCTGGTCTCGTCCCAACTGTCGTTCACCGCGAACTCGACGATGATGAAATCCGGGTCGTGACTCAGGACGTCCCGTTGCGCCCGGAGTGCTCCGTAGTCCGATTCCGTCGCGCCGATTCCGCCATTGATGAGCCGCACCTTGCTGCGCGGAAAGGTCTTTCGCCACCAATCCGCGACCAGGCTGAGATAAAATTGGCCCGGTCCGCTCGCCGCCGCGCCGCCCGTGACCGAGCCTCCGATCCCGGCGACCGTGATCGACAATCCCGCACGAGCCTGCGAGAACACACGCTCTAGCCGGCCGACATCGCCGAATGAGACGATCGCGCGCTCGACGGCCGAGCCCGCGCTTTGCTTTTCCTGCTCTGATGCTTTGATCGCCACCGATCCCCATCATTGTCGAGGGGCGCGCAACTTCATTGCCCTCGATGTATGTTCCGCATTGTACCAGGCAGAAACAGCGCCGAACCGTCAAGGGGAGCCGGGATTTATGGACAAGCAGCGTCGCGTGCTCCTCACGGCCTGTTTCTTCGGCGTGGCTCTATCGGTCGATCCGGCGTGGGCGCAGTCCGTTACCGTGATCGGTCCGGACAACAAACCCCGGGCCATCGAACTCGCGCCCAACCCGCCCTCGGCACCAGCCCCGACCGGTACAGGGGAATCACCCTCGGCTGAGCCCGCGCCGATCACGGTACCCGTAGCCCCGCCCGTGCTCGGCGAGCCGGGAGCCTTGCTATTGTCCGCCAACGGGGCGGAGAGGGAGGCCGATTGCTCCAACAAGGACGTGACGATCGAGGGCGATCGCGGCACCTTCTCGCTGCATGGCGGCTGCCGCTCATTGGCCGTGCGCGGGGACTCCCTCACCGTAGAGGCCGAGATGCAGCCGGGCGGGCGTATCGAGGTCGCCGGGAATAGAGACGCCGTCTCGTATTTCCTCCGCCATCCGGGACCGGAACCCATCACGTCGATCAACGGCAACAACAGCCGGATCAGCCGGGTGCAGGCTCTCGGCAAGGCGGCGCTCGGGACCGGGCTCGCGCCGGCAGGCGCGCCTGAGCCCATCGTTCTGTCCGGCGACGGCGGGCATCAGTCGGCGGACTGCGCCGGACGGGATGTGCGAATTGAAGGGAATTCGGGGACTTACGTATTACAGGGTGGATGTCGCTCGCTGTCGATCGAGGGCAACGGCAACGCAATTCAGGCCGAGGTGCTGCCCGGCACCCGGATCGCGATCGCCGGGAACGACAACACCGTGGCTTTCGTCCCGAGCGGGCGAGGGCCGGACCCCATCGTGTCGGTTAGTGGAAGCGGCAGCCATGCGTGGCGGGTCGAGCGTCTTGGCGCCTCGCCGACCAGCGGCGTCGAAGTGACCAGCAAAGGCATCGCTGTGCCCGGAGGAGCCGGCGCCGTCGTGACGGAGATGCCGAGCGTACCCCAACTGATGCAGGATCTCGGAGCCCGGCAAACCGACCAAGGCACGCTCGTCTCGCTTTCCAACGACGTGCTGTTCGACTTCAATTCGGACGCGATTCGTCCCGACGCCAAGGACAGGCTCATCAAGCTGTCGCAACTTATTATGCAGACGCATCCGCCCGCGCTGAAGATCATCGGCAATACCGATAGCGTGGGAACGGACCAGTACAACATGGATCTCTCGCGCCGCCGCGCACGCTCCGTCGAGCGCTGGCTTGCTGGAGAGGGTCACGTCGCTCTGGCGAATGTTCAGGTGGAGGGACACGGCTTCCACGAACCGGTGGCCCCGAATACGAAGCCGGACGGCAGCGACAATCCCGAGGGTCGTCAGAAGAACCGGCGCGTGGATGTGTTGATCGAGAAGTGAAGCCAGGGGCGCTCAGCCCCTGGCGAGAGTGTCGGCGATCAGCTCTTGATCCCTTTCGCCATTTGCAGGTGCTCTTCCAGGACCGGCAAATACTTCTGCGCATACGACTTTAGCTGCTGGTCCTGGCCGGAATCCGCTTCCTTCCTGAAGAGCGTTACGTCCTTTTCATGGTCGGAAACCTGACCCTGCATGTACTGACGGTCGAATTGACCGCCCGAGAGCTTCGAGAGCTTGTCATGCTCGCTGCGTTCCGCGCTGCTCGGCTCGGGGGGTGAAGTCATGCTCTTTGACTGCGCGATCTGCTGCAAGTCGTTGTTGGCCTTGGTGTGATCGGTGATCATCCGGCCGGCGAATTGCTTCACTTCGGCACTGGCGGCCTTCTGTTGCGCGAGCTGCGCGTCCTGAACCTCGGCGAGCCCGCCTTGGGCGGCCTCGCGCATGAAGGTCTCGTCCTGGGCCGAAAGCTTCTCGGCCGCGAAGCTTTGCACGGCTGCGATGGAGAGCGGCGCGGCGACGAGCAGCGTGAGTGCGAGTCTTGGCATGAGCATGGCTCCTCTGGTTTCGCTCCCCGACGCAACGTCTGTGCGCGGGAGCCGTTGCCCAGCGACCCGGAGCGGCAACGACCTCTCGCCATTCACGAATGGTAAACCGCTCTTCTTGAAAGTGCCCGGCGGTGAGCGCGACGGGAGCCCGGGATGACGCTGCAGAGAGAACCGTTGCTGCTTTCAGGTGTGCCCCAAGGGGCGATTTCGGCGGCCATGTTCGGGTTCTTCGCCCTCGCGATCAGCCTGACCCTGGTGGCGCCGCTAGGGTTATGGGTCCTGCTGGCCGCCACCGTCCTGATGGCGGCCGGAATGCTGGTCTATGAGTGTCCCGTTGCCGCCAGTATCGGCTGGCTGCTCGTCATTGGCAGCACCCCGGAATACTGGCTCGGCGACCTCGCGGGCGGGGCCTCGCTCATTATCGCGGCGGAGAAGCTCGCGGGCTTGGCCCTGGTCGCGGCTTGCCTGTTCCGCTACGGCGCTCGTCTCGACCTGTTCAACCCTGGCCTTGCCTTCGCCGCGATGTTCCTCATCGGCGTCCAGCACGGGCTGCATCCCCGCCTGGAAGCCGCTGAAAGCGTGCGCTCGCTGGCCGGTTCGGTCGCGCCTTTCGCCTTCTCTTGGAGCCGGCTTTCCCGTTCGTGGACGGGCGCGGTGATCCGTGTCACGTGCTGGCTTCCGTCCGCGCTGGTTGCCTTGGGCGCGGGACTAGCGGCGGCCGGACTGCACCCGCTCTTTGTCGATCAGCTCGGGTTTCGGTTGCAGGCCACCGGCATACCGGCGTTTCTCGGCGGGTTCGCTGCGACAGGGGTGTATGCCTGTCTCCTGGAGCTGCTTCGGGGAGGGCGGCGGATCGACCTTGCGTTGCTCGCCACCAATTTCCTCATTCTCGTGCTCTCGGGCGCTCGCACGCCACTCGCTGTTTGTCTGGCCGTTGTCGCGATCACGGTGCTTTGCCTTCCCGCTCGCCGTTTCTCCGCCGCCCGGCGCACGCCTTTCGTGCTCCTCGGGGTGCTCGCGCTTCCCGTGCTCGTCGCGGTAGCGAGCCAGCTCTCGAGCGTTCGGCTGTTCAACATGCTTTCCGGCAAGGCGGAGAGCATGAGCGGCCGTGACCTGCTTTGGCCGATGTTCCAGCAAGCCTGGGAGTCGGCGCCCTGGCTCGGATGGGGCGTCGGTGCGGGAAAGGCGGTGATCCCGCCGGATTCGCCCGTCGCGCACCTGACTGGGACCATCGCACCGCACAACGAGTATCTTCGGATCGGCGCGGAGGGCGGCTATGTTGGGCTCGGCCTGCTGGTGGGACTGATGTTCTTGTGGACCGTCTCGCACACGAGGCAGCTGGCGCGAACCGATCGCTTCATCATGCGGCTTATCATGGCGGGAATCGCGGTGCATGCCGCGACCGACAACCTGCTGATCTCGACCACTTCGAGCGTGTTGTTCGCCTGGGTTTCGGCGGTGTTCGCACGCGGCGCGCACGAGCGAGAGGCAGCGGGCTCGCGGGTGCAAGCCTGCTCGCCGGCAAATGGGGTTGCCAGCTACGGAGCGGCTTGCCCATAAACGACGGGCGTTCATTGCGGACCAGCCCGATGCTCCCGATTCCCCGCTTTGGTCTCGCCTTGCTGCTTCTGCTGGCGGCCCGTCCCGCGCTCGCGAGCGGATTGGCGTTCGTCGTGAACTCGGCGGGTGCCTCGGTCAGCCTCGTGGATATGACGCGGGAAAAGGAGATCCGCCGGATTCCCGTGTTGCGCGAGCCGCATCATCTCGCCCTCAGTCCGGACGGCAAGGAGCTTCTGATCGGCGACACGGTGGGCAACGAGGTCCTGTTTCTCGATCCCGGCACCGGAGAAGTGAAGCGCAGGGTTCCGGTGGCGGACCCGTACCAACTCGGGTTCAGCCCGAACGGCAAGTGGCTGACGGTGAACGGTCTCGCGCGCAACCAGGTGGACGTGTACGACGCCGCCAGCATGAAGCTCGCGAAGCGGTTCCCGCTCGCCTCCATGCCGAGCCATCTCGCCTACGCCCCCGATTCCAGCATGGTCTATGTTAGTTTGCAGGGCACGAACCGGCTCGCCGCGATCGACCTCACGCGCATGGCGGTGGTGTGGGACGTGCCGGTCGGGCGGACTCCCGCCGGGGTCATGTGGCACGGGGGCAAGATCCTGGTCGCCGACATGGGCAGCAACGACGTCGCCGTCGTCGATCCGGTCGACGGTCACGTCGAGCGACGCATCGCGGTCGGACGCGGCGCGCACCAGCTATTTCTCTCGCCCGATGGGCGGCTGATTTACGTCAACGCCCGCGTGGACGGCACGACGACGGCGCTGGATGCGAACACGCTCGAGGTCAGGCGCGTCTATTCCATTCCAGGCGGCCCGGATTGCATCGACTTCGCCCCCGACGGAAAGCTGTGGATCACCCGGCGCTGGGCGGAGAAGGTCGCGGTACTCGATCCCGCGACCGGAAAATACGACACGGTCGACGTGGGCCGCTCGCCGCACGGGATTTTTCTGAACGCGCACGCTGAGTAGCGGGTCTTGCCGGTTGAGCGGGATGACTTTCCCGTGGTCCGGGACCTCCCATATAGGAGCGGCATGAACCGCGAGGAGATCATCGCCCGGTTGCGGGAGAAACCGCCCGATAGTGACACAGACGTTATGATCGAGATCGACCCCGACGTGCCGGTCGGCGTTTATGAGTATGTCAGTCGTCGCGGACATGACTTACGAGGCCTTCAAGAACGACACTCTCCGGTTCTACGCCGTCACTCGGTGCCTCGAGGCCCCCAGCTCCCCTTCCGCGCCGGCCAGATGAGGCTCTGAGATCCCGCTCCTGCGCTCCAGCGTGGCTTAGCTGCCCGGGATGACTTTGCCGCGTCCAAACATCAGACCCGCGGCTCGAAAGCCGCCGTCCACGTTGAGCGTGTGCCCGGTGATGTATCGGCTCTCATCGGAGCACAGAAAGGCTGCCGCATCGGCGATCTCCTCCGGCGTGCCGTAGCGAACCATCGGGATCAGGTAATTGTAGGCAGCGCGCGTTGCCTCATCGTGGGCGAATTTCGCCATCTCGGTTTCGATCGCGCCCGGTGCGATGCTGTTCACGTTGATGTTGTATTCTGCAAGCTCCACCGCCATCACCTTCGTGAGCAGTTCGAGGCCGGCTTTGGCGGACCCGTATGCCGCCCGCCCGTTGCCGCCCCGCTGTCCCGAAAGCGAAGCTATGTTGACGACCTTGCCTCCGCCGGTTTTCACCATCTCGCGCGTGATCGCTTGAGCGACCAGGAACGCTCCGGTGAGATTGATGCCGATGATCCTATTCCACTCCTCGAGGCTGGTCTCGAGGAACGGCGTCTTACCACCGACGCCGGCGTTGTTGACCAGGATGTCGATCCGACCGAAAGCGTGAATGACCGAGGCGACCATCGCCGAAACGGAAGCCGGATCGGCGACATTGAGCGTTACCGGAATGGCGCGACCAACCTGCTCTGCCAAAGCCGCTGTAGCGGCGTCTGCGCTCGCTGCGTCGATGTCGGCAATGGCAACGGAGGCTCCCTCACGCGCCAGCTTTTTGGCTATGGCGAACCCGATGCCGCGAGCTCCTCCGGTAACAACTGCAAACCTTACCTTCGAACCGCATGCTGGTGTCCCCCTCTGATCGTCAGCGAGTGTATTCTCACTCCATTCCGCCGGAAGGAACATCTATCTGGCTGCGCACGGAGATCACGGTGCAGGAGCCTGCTCGCGCATCGGAGGCAATAGGGCGGCGGCATAAGCGTCAGGATGGGCGATCAGGTAGCGGGCGACGCGCAGGTCGTCGTCGCTTCCTTCCGCCGCGGGGCAGGCGGCCCGAAGGGCCAGCACCTGGGCCGCGGGGAGTGGTGCGCGGGCCTCGCGATGAGCTTCAAGCGCGGCCACCAGTGGCTGCTGGCCCTCGCGGAGTTCATGGAGTTCCCGCTCCATCGCGTCCTGGCCGAGACTGGTGCAAACCTGCGGAAGCACGCCGAGTCCCTGGATGGGCCAGCCGAGCGGGGCCAGCACCCGGCTCCAGGTGACGAAAAGCTCGCCGCCGTCCGGCAGCGGGTCGATCGTCTGCACGAGACCCTTGCCGAGGGTCGAGCTCCCGACCACGACCGCGCGACCGCGATCGGCCAGAGCGGCGGCCAGGATCTCGGCGGCGCTCGCGGTCCGGCCGTCCACCAGCACCACGACGGGCACGTTCTCCGCAAGCTCGCCGGGGGCGGATTCCCAAATGCGAGAGGCTTGCGGGTCCCGGCCGGCGGTGACGACGACGGTTCCAGCGGGCAGCAGGATGTCGGCCGCGCCAACCGCCTGGCGCAACAAGCCCCCGCGATTATCGCGCAAATCCAGGATGATGCCGTCCGTTCGCCGGGCAGCCGCGAGGCCCTGGGTGAGCGCCGCCGCCAGATGCGCGGCCGTGGTGCGATCGAAATTGGTGACGCGCAGCACGAGCACGGCGTCGATCCGCTGAGCATAGACCGTCTCGGGTGGAACCAGGGCGCGGACGAGTTCGGCGGTGCGCGACCGCTTGTCACGCCCGCGCCAGGTGAGCGTGACCTTGGTGCCGACAGAGCCGTCGATCCAATCCGCGACCGTCGCGACCGCCCTCCGTCGGGTCGGCTGCCCATTGACCGCGACGATGCTGTCTCCTGGCCGGATTCCGCCCTCGGCGGCGGGGCTGCCGGCGATCACCTCATCGGCGACGACGATCCCGCCCCGGAGGGCGAGCGTGAGCCCGACCCCGGCGTCTCCCGAGCGGCGGGCGCGATCCTCGGCAGCCTCGGCGGGCGGCACGTACCGCGAATAGGGATCGAAGTGGTTGAACACCTCATCGAAGAAGCTCTTAACCACCCCTTGGCTGCCGGCTCGACGAAGGGCCGGCGAAGCGCCCCACGCGGCGGCGCAAAGCTCGGCGGCCGCGCCGCCCCAGGCGAGGGGGTCCTCATCCGCTGGCAGCGGGCGCGCGTAAAGGAGCCGGCCCCCGAGGGTCAGGAGCAGGCCTTGTTCGCCGACCGCGACCTCAAGGCGCGGATCGAGTGCGGTCAGCCCGCGCAGCCCCCACAGCGTGAGTTGCGAGACGGGAACCGGCTCGAGAATGCGGGGGGCCATGAACGCAAGCGCCGCGACATACACCTCGCCCGCGAGGCCGGCCTCGAATCCGCTCTGCGATGGTGCGGACTGGGCACGGGCTGGGGGGACGGCGAGCAGCAGCGCCAGCAGAACGCTGACCCGGATCACCGATCCCGCGATCGTTGGCCCGATCTGCCCGTGCGCCGCACGGTTGCCGTGTCACCCTGGAGGATATGAAAGACCAGCCCGCCCGTGAGAGGACTGGCTTCGGCCACCCGTACCTCGACCTCCTGCGCGAGCCGGAAGGAAAGGCGGGTCCGTCGGCCGGTCAGGGTTTGCGTGCGGTCGTCATGCATCCAGAAATCGTCCGGCAGCGAAGACAACGGCACGATCCCGCTGGCTCCGTTCGCCAGAGTAGTGACAAAAATGCCGAAGCGCGTCACCCCTGAAATTCGCGCTGCGAAATTCGCGCCAACTTTGTCCGCCATGTATGCAGCGAGGTAACGGTCGATCGCCTCCCGCTCGGCCACCGCGGCGCGGCGTTCGGTCGCCGTGATATGCTCGGCCACGTCCTCGAACCGGCCGGCCTCATCGTCGGTCAGCCCGCCTTCCCCGAGCCGAAGTCCGCGGATCAGGGCGCGATGCACCAGCAGGTCGGCATAGCGGCGGATCGGGCTCGTGAAATGCGCGTAGCGCGGCAGGGCGAGACCGAAATGGCCGATATTGTCCGGGCTGTAGGCGGCCTGCGACTGGCTTCGCAGCATCACTTCGTTGACCAGCATCGCCTCCTCGCGACCCGCGAATTTGTGGAGGATGCGGTCGAGATCGCGCGGATAAATCTGGTTGCCGGCAGGCAGGCTCGTGTCGAGGCTGCTGTAGAAAGACCCGGAGCGCCTCCAGCTTCTCATCCGATGGGGGTGCGTGGACCCGGTACATGCAGGGCTGGCGCAGCCGCTCCAACTCCTCGGCAGCCGCGACATTGGCCAGCACCATGAATTCCTCGATCAGCCGGTGGCTGTCGAGGCGGGGGCGCGGTGTGACCTGCTGGACCTGGCCGCGATCGTCGAGCACCACTTTCCGCTCGGGGAGATCGAGGTCGAGCGTGCCGCGCTCCGTCCGGGCGGCGAGCAGGGCGCGAAACGCGGCGTAGAGTGTCCCGATCAAGCCACGCGGCAGGCCGAGATCGCGGCCTTGGTCGTGGGCCTCTTGGATCTCCCCGTAGGTGAGCCGCGCCGCGCTTTTCATCAGCCCGCGGCCGAAGCGGTGCCCGGTCTTCTTGCCCGCGGCGGTAATCCGCATCTCCACGAACAGGCAGCCGCGCTCCTCCTGCGGTCGCAGGCTGCACCAGCCGTTGGACAGCGCCTCGGGCAGCATCGGCACCACCCGGTCGGGGAAGTAGACGCTATTGCCGCGGGTGAGGGCGGCGCGGTCGAGCGCGGCGCCGGGCCGCACGTAATGCGCCACATCGGCGATCGCGACGATGAGGCGGAAGCCGTCGCCATCCGGCTCGGCATATACCGCGTCATCGAAGTCGCGCGCGTCCTCGCCGTCGATCGTGAGTAGCGGCGTTTCGCGCAGATCGGTCCTCGTGCCCAGCGGGACGGCGCGGGCGCGGGTGGCCTCGGCGAGCTCGGGCTCGGCAAAGACGTGCGGGATGTCGTGGGTGTGGATGCAGATCAGGCTCACTGACCGCGCGTCGCCCACCGCGCCGAGGCGTTCGACGATGCGGGCAGGCTTCAGCCCGTAGCCGTGATGCGGCACCGGCTCCGCGAGCACGATCTCCCCGGGCTCCGCGCCCGCCTCCTCGCCCGGCGGCACGATCCACTCGGCCTTGGCGCGCCGGTCGGTGGGTACGATACGGCCCGAGGGGTGGCCCGCGCGGTAGACGCCGAGCACGCGGCCCGGCGCTTCGGCGAGACGTTTGAGCGTGCGCCCTTCGTAGCGTCCGGGGCCGATCGGCTTGAGGCGCGCGAGCACCCGTTGGCCCGGCGCGAGCGCGGGCCGGCCGCGTTGTTCCGGCGCCATGAGGATGAGCGGCGGCGGGCCGTTGCCCTCCCAGCTGACCGGCCGGGCGATCGGGTCTCCGTCGGGGTCCGTGCCGGTGACTTGCACGACCATCGTTTCGGGCAGCCGCCCGGCCGCGCGGACCCGGCGCGCGCCGGCATTCTCCGTCGCGCCCTCCGCTTTCAGCTCGCGCAGGATGGTGTTGAGGGCGGGCTTCTGGTCCGGGCCGATCGCGAAGGCGCGGGCGATCTCCCGCTTGCCGACCCGGCCGGGCAATTCGCGGATGAACCGGCGAATTTCGTCGCGGGTCGGGAAGGGGGCAGCACGTTTCGTGCGCGCGTTCTTTTCCGCCATCCGCCTCAGCCCGGGGAGGTCGGACAGGCGATCGGTCTCGCAGTAACGGCTTCCCAGTCAGGCTGGCCGGAATCCCTGACGGCCGCATCGGCGAACAGGCGGCTCCGGCCGGCCGGGGTCAGAATCCGGCTGATCCAGTCGCCGAATCTGTCACGATAGCCGCTCACCGCCACCGAGGGATCGGTGGTGAGGTGATCGGGCACGATAAGGTCGGAAGCGCGGGCAGGATGGACATGCGGGGTCAGCAGCATCGGCGTTTCTTCGGGAAGGTCGTGGGTCAGTTCGTAGCCGACGCGAATCCGCACGGTGATCTCCTGAGGAGCCGGATTGAGCGCACGAGGCGCTGCGAGATGCCGGATTTCACGCATGGTGCGAGCCACTCCGGCCATGGTGGGCCGGCATGAGGGAGGCGGTCTCAGCCAGCTCCGTCGAGCCCTCGGTGCCGCACCCCGGTCTCCTCTCGCCCGGCGATCCCGCCCCGGTAGCCGTGCTGAACGCCGAGGGCAAGGGCGACTTCCTCATAACAGCCGATCACGCCGGGCGAGCGATTCCCCGCCGGCTCGGCTCTCTCGGGCTTCCCGACCACGAGCTCGCGCGGCACATCGCCTGGGATATCGGGATCGCCGGCGTTACTGAGCGGCTTTCGGCCGCGCTCGACGCGCAAGCGGTTCTTCAGACGTATTCGCGTCTGGTGATCGACTGCAATCGCGGCCATGAGGTGGGCAGCTCCATTCCGGAGATCAGTGAGGCGACGGTCATTCCCGGCAATATCGGCTTGTCGGCCGAGGACCGCGCGGGGCGTCAGCGGGAAATATTCGCGCCCTACCACACGCAAATCCGGGCGTTGCTCGATGCCCGCGCAAAGGCGCACCGGCGAACGATCCTGGTCGCGCTGCACAGTTTCACGCCGGTCTATAAAGGCGAAGTCCGCCCGATGCACGCCGGGGTTCTGTATAATCGCGACCCGCGTTTCGCACGCATTCTGCTCGGTTTGCTGCGTGCCGAGGGCGATCTGATCGTCGGCGACAACGAACCGTACAGTGTCAGCGACGCGACGGACTACACGGTGCCGATGCACGGTGAACGGCGCGGCATCCCGCATGTCGAGATCGAGATCCGGCAGGATCTCATCGTGGACGAGGCAGGTGAAGCCGCCTGGGCGACCCGGCTCGCGCGGTTGCTCCCGCTAGCGGAAGCGGAGTTGCTGCGGTAGGCGCGACGCTGGCGCGCTTCCTATAAGGCAGGGCTGAAAACGGGATGAATTGCCCTACCGTGGCCTCCGTGGAACAATAAGATGAGGATGTTAGGCGGAAAAGGCGGGTAGGTTCATCCGCTCTGACTCGTGTGAGGAGGGGGCTGAGTATGAAGAAAACACATTTGGCCGTGGCGGCAGTCGCGGGACTCGTGTCCGCAATGGCAAGCCAGGCGCGCGCCACCACGGTCGACGTCAATTTCAGCGGTCCGGGCGTCAGCGGGGCGCTCGTGCTGACCTACGGTGCGGCAACGGATGCGAAGTATCCCAACGCTTACGAAGTGACCGGGATCAGCGGCACCTTCTCCGATTCGAACAACGGCCTCAACATCCTCAATGCGCCGATCGGCTCACTGGTAGCTATCACGCACGCCACACCGGACCCCACAAATTCTCCTTGCGCCAAACGATTTCAGCAGGTTCGCGGTGGCGTCGGGTCTGCCCGCCGAAAACAATGGCTTCCTCACCTACGATAATCTCTTTTGGCCCGGCGGATCGCCGCGGACCGCGTCCGACTACCCCCCGCATGGCGGGTTCCTGGACATCTACGGGCTGATGTTCAACATCGGCGGGGATGCGGTGGTCGATTTGTGGAGCAACGGCGTAACCGGCGGGGGAGCTGCGGACTATGGCGTTGCGGTCGCCACCGCCAACCTGCTGTTGGATCGCGTCGGGGGCGGCGTGTCAGCGTCGGCGTCGGTGCCGGAGCCCGGTTCGCTCTGGCGTCGCTGACCCTGGGCGAGAGCGCGGGACGGAAAGGCGGGATGCGGGACTTCACCCGGACGCAACCGGGCGTTTTGAAACTTTGTTGTTGCCACACACGCCCTGGTTGTGGCCTTCTGTTTGTCCGATGCTTTCGACCCAAGCCCTCGCACCACTCAGCCTGTCGTACCGCCTGGCTCTCATCATCGAGTCGCTGTGCCAGGCGGCGACCGTGCGCTGCGCCCAGGAGCGCTCGGTCCCGACGCTGATATTGGTCTTCAGGGCCTGGGTGCGGCTGCGCCGCCTCGCCATCCGGTTCGAGGCGCTGGCCGCCAAGGTGCGCGCCGGCCGGCTCCCCGCCGCGCCGGTAGCGCGGCTCCGGGCTCCGCCTTTGCCGCAGCAATACCGTCTGCCGGCCCGGCCGCAGACCTATCGGCTGCCGCGCGGGTTCGGCTGGCTGCTCCGGCTGGTGCCGGAGACGGTCGCCTATGGCGGGCAGGTCGAGCACTTGCTGGCGGACCCGAAGATGACGGCGCTGCTCGCGGCATCGCCGCAAGCCCGCCGCATCCTGCGCCCGCTCTGCCACATGCTGGCGATCAAGCCGCCGCCGGCGCTGGCTGCCCCACCGCGTGCGAAGCGGCCCCGGCCGCCCGCCGCCGCCCTCCCCGCCGCCGATCCCAGCCGCGCCGTTTCCCGCCCGGTTGCTTCCCTGGCCGGGCTGCCGCCGGATCTGCCGCCGCGCATTGCCGCGGTGCTGGCGTTCGCCCTCGGGCAAGCCGACCCGCACGCGGACCCGCCGCTTGGGCTACCGGCGCCGGCCTGAGCGCCATGGCGGACGCACGCCGTTAATGTTCCGGAGTCGGAACTGTATCTTGATGCCGGCCGCAAGCGCCCCTCCGCACCTCGATGCGCCCCAGCGCGGGGTAGTTGTGCGGCTCGCGGCTAGCTAGACTCCTTTTATGCTGACTGGAACGCGATAACGCAAAATTCCGTTCATCCCCGCGCAGGCGGGGATCCAGGTCTCTCGCATTATGAATGGTGGCATTGTTTCGCGGGCCTGGATTCCCGCTTTCGCGGGAACGAACGGGGGTTGGGTAGCCGCTCACAGTCAGCCCAAAACGAGTCTAGCCCGCAGCCCGGCGGCGGCCTTGGGCCTTGTTCGCCTGCTGCTTCTCGGCCGCCGTTCTTCCGGTAGGCGGTTTCGCTGACGTTTTCTTCGAGGAAGCGGATTTCGCACCCGGTCGCGTCGCCGGGTTCGGGCTCGCGGGTGCCTTCTTCCGCTCGGCATCCGCGTTCCTGGCCGAGACAGGCGCGGGCTTCTCCCTCGCGGCCGCCGCCTTCTTCCCCTTCGCCCCGCGCGGCTTCAGCACCTTGCCCTTCTCGGCCAGCAAAGCCAGCGCCTCGTCCAGCGTCACATCTTCCATCATCACGCCGCGCGGCAGGTTCGCGACGGTTTTTCCGTGCTGGACGTAAGGCCCGAACCGGCCCTTGCGCACCGACACCGGCTCCTGGTCCTTCGGATGCGGGCCGAGCGTCCGCACGCTCGCGAGCTTCTTCGCGAGCACATCCACCGCCCGGTTGATGCCGACCGAAAGCACGTCGTCGTCGCGGTCGAGCGAACCGAACACCGCGCCCATACGCACATACGGCCCGAAGCGGCCGATCCCGGCCTCGATCGGCTCCTTCGTCTCCGGGTGAATGCCGATCATGCGTGGCAGCGAGAGAAGCCCGATCGCTTGTTCCAGCGTCAGGCTCGCCCCATCCACGCCCCGCGGCAGCGAAACGCGGCGCGGCTTCTGCTTCTTGTCCTCGCCGTTTTCACCGAGCTGGACGTAAAGCCCGTACGGCCCGCGACGGACGGTAATCTCCTCGCCGGTGTCGGGATGCGGTCCGAGCGAGCGAACTCCCTCCTTCAGCGTCTCGCCGCTCTCCTCCCCGGTCTCGATCGCCAGGCGGCGCGTGTACTGGCAGGCGGGGTAGTTCGAGCAGCCGATGAAGCTGCCGAACCGCCCGAGCTTGAGGCCAAGCCGGCCGTTGCCGCAGGCCGGACAGGCGCGTGGGTCCGACCCGTCCGGTTTCGGGGGAAAGAAATGCGGGCCGAGATCCTGATCGAGCGCGTCGATGACATCCGAGATCGTGAGATTCTTCGTCTGCTCGATGGCGCGGGAGAACTCCTCCCAGAAGGCGCGCATCACCTCGCGCCATTCCGCGCGGCCCCCGGAGATGTCGTCGAGCTGGTCCTCGAGCGAGGCGGTAAAACCGGTATCCACGTAGCGTTCGAAGAAGCTCGTGAGGAAGGCGGTCACAAGCCGGCCCCGATCTTCCGGGATGAAGCGCTTCTTCTCCAGCCGGACGTAGTTGCGATCCTGGAGCACGGAGAGGATCGAGGCGTAGGTGGAGGGGCGGCCGATGCCGAGCTCCTCCATCTTCTTGACCAGGCTCGCCTCCGAGTAACGCGGCGGCGGCTGGGTGAAATGCTGGGTCGCCGCGACGTCGCCACGGTCGAGCGGGTCGCGCTCGGCCATGGGCGGCAACATGCGGCTCTCGTCCTCCTCCGAGGGATCGTCCTGGTCCTCCCGGTAGAGCTTGAGGAAGCCGTCGAAGGCCACGATCGAGCCGGTCGCCCGCAATCGGAGGCCCCGGCCGTCGGTGACTTCGACGCTGACCTGATCGAGTTCCGCCGATTGCATCTGCGAGGCGACGGCGCGCTTCCAGACCAGCTCGTAAAGCCGGCGCTGGTCCGAGTTGAGATAACGGGCGACGCTCTCCGGGGTGCGGGCGACGTCGGTCGGACGGATCGCCTCGTGCGCCTCCTGCGCGTTCTTCGCCCGGCTGGTGTATTCGCGCGGAGCCGCGGGAAGGTACGGCGGCCCGTAGCTGTCCTTGACGTGGTCGCGGATGGCGAACACCGCTTCGCGGGCCATCTGCACGCCGTCGGTCCGCATGTAGGTGATGAGGCCGACCGTCTCGCCCTCGAGATCGACACCCTCATAGAGTTGCTGCGCGAGCCGCATCGTCGCCTGAGCGCCGAAGCCGAGCTTGCGCGAGGATTCCTGCTGCAAGGTGGACGTGGTGAAGGGCGGGGGCGGATTGCGCTTGACGCGCTTGCGCTCGACCGAGCCGACGGTGAAGCGGCCAGCCTCGACCGCGGCTTTCGCGCGTAGCGCGGTCGCCTCGTCCGGCAGATCGAACTGGTCGAGCTTGCGGCCGTCCAGATGCGTGAGCCGGGCGGTAAAGGGCGCTCCGGCGGGCGTGGTGAACAGCGCCTCGACCGTCCAGTATTCGCGGGCACGGAAGGCCTCGATCTCCGCCTCGCGCTCGCAGACCAGGCGAAGCGCGACGGACTGCACCCGCCCGGCGCTACGGCTGCCGGGGAGTTTGCGCCAGAGCACCGGGGAGAGGGTGAACCCGACGAGGTAATCGAGCGCCCGGCGCGCCAGGTAGGCTTCGATCAGCGGCTGATCGAGGTCGCGCGGACTGGCCATCGCGGCGCGAATGGCGTTGCGAGTGATCTCGTTGAAGGTAACGCGCCGGACGTCCACGCCGCGAAGCGCGCGCTTCTCGTCGAGCATCGCGCGAACGTGCCACGAGATGGCCTCGCCTTCCCGGTCCGGGTCTGTCGCGAGGTAGAGAGTGCGGGCGCCTTTGAGGGCCTTGGCGATGGCGGCGACCTGCTTGCCGCCGCGATCGTCCGCCTCCCAATCCATGGCGAAATCCTGCTCCGGCCGGACCGACCCGTCCTTCGGGGGGAGGTCCCGGACATGGCCGAAGCTCGCGAGCACGGTATATTTATCGCCGAGGTATTTGTTTATCGTCTTGGCTTTGGCGGGCAATTCGACGACGACGACGTCAGCCATTCGGTTCCTTGACGGGCAGCCTATATTGCTTGGTCGGCGAGGAGCACAACCCGGTTGCCCGGCAGCGTCTGCACGCGGCCGGCGAGTTCCAGCTCCAGCAGCACCGCCATAACGGCGGCGGCAGAGAACTGGCAGCGGCGCACCAGATCGTCAACCGGCGTGGGAGAGGGGCCGAGCAAGTCGGCGACCTCGGCGCGCGCCTCACTGAGCGCGGCACCCGCCTCGTGCGGCTCGACCCACGCAGGCGCGGCGGGCTTGGAGGGCCGGGGCGCGTCACTTCGGGCGAACAGGGGATTCCTGGCGATCCCCTCCCGCAACGGGTGATCCGGTAGGTTTTCGAGTACGTCCGCGACCAACTCGGTCAGGTGCGCGCCTTGGCGGATCAGGTCGTTGGACCCGTGGCAACGGGGGTCGAGTGGCGAGCCCGGCATGGCGAACAACTCCCGGCCCGCCTCCTGGGCCAGGCGGGCAGTGATGAGGCTGCCCGAGCGCGGGGCGGCCTCGACGACCACCACACCGAGCGCGAGCCCGGCGATGATGCGGTTCCGGCGGGGAAAGTGCCGGGCCTGCGGGGCCGTGCCGAGCGGGGCCTCGGCGATCACCGCCCCGGACTCCGCGATTCGGCGCTGCAAGTCGGTGTGCTCCGGCGGATAGGGCCGGTCGAGGCCGCCCGCGATGGCGGCGACGGTGCGGCCGGTGCGGAGCGCGCCCCGGTGCGCCGCGCCATCGACGCCCCGCGCCAACCCCGATGCCACGACGAGCCCGGCCTCACCGAGCGCGGCCGCCAAGCTCTCGGCCATGCGCTGGCCGTTGGCCGATGCGTTACGGCCTCCAACCAGCGCGACGCAGCATTCGGATGCGACCTCCGGCTCGCCGAGCACGGCGATGACCGGCGGCGCGTCGTCGAGCAGCGCAAGGAGCGGCGGATAGGCGGGATCGTCGAGAAACAGCACGTGCGCGCCGAGCTTCGCGAGCCGCTCCATCTCCCGAGTCGCGATGGCGCGGGACGGCACCGTGGGAGCGGCAGCACGGCCCCCCGCGCGCGCTAGCTCCGGCAGCGCGTCGAGGGCGGCGGCCGCGGAGCCGTAGCGGCGCAGCAGGCGGCGATACGTGACGGGTCCGACGCCCTCGGCACGAGCGAGGCGCAGTTGATCTACCGCTTGATCCGTCGTCACGTTTTGCTTCCGATCCTCGGCTCGATGCCGGCGAGCAAACGCCGGATGTTCGCTTGGTGCCGGACAAACACCAACAGAGCGATAACGAGCGCGAGCAAGGCAACTGCGGGACGGCCGAGCGCCCACGCGGCTACAGGGGCGAGGGCGAAAGCAGCGAGCGCGCTGGCCGAAGAAATGCGCACGAGCTTCGCCATGATCAGCCACGTCGCGCAGGCGATCAGGCCGACGGGCCAGAATGCGGCGAGCAGCACTCCCAAACCGGTTGCCACGCCCTTGCCCCCGCGAAAGCCGAGCCAGACCGGAAACAGGTGGCCGAGAACCGCACCCAGCCCGGCCCAGAGCGCGGCGAGCGGCCCGGCGAGCCCGGCCGCGATCAGCACGGCAGCCGCCCCTTTGCCGCCATCCAGCAGCAAGGTGGCAGCCGCGAGGCCGCGCTTGCCCGTCCGGAGCACGTTTGTCGCGCCGATGTTGCCTGAGCCGATCGCCCGAATGTCGCCGAGACCCGCCGTCTTGGTGAGCAGCAACCCGAAAGGGATAGAACCGAGCAGGTATCCCAAAACCACAAAGACATAGGATGGCAGGTTCATCCGTAGACGCGCCTCCCCGCCTTCCAGGTGCCGAGTACCCGGCCTTCCAGCGCCCTGCCGTCAAAAGGCGTGTTCTGCGCCTTGCCGGGCAGTTCGCCCGCCTCGACCTGCCATGCCCGCTCCGGGTGAAACAGGCAGAGATCGGCCGGGGCTCCCTTCGCGAGCCGCCCGGCCTCGACGCCGAGCAGGCGGGCCGGCCGGGCGGTGAGCAGGTCGATCGCGTGCGTGAGCGAGAGCGTGCCCCCGTGGACCTGGACGAGCGTGACCGCCAGCAAGGTGGCAAGCCCGGCGCCCCCCGGAGCCGCCTGCGCGAAGGGCAAGCGCTTGTCGTCCACGTCACGCGGCTGATGATCCGAGGCGATCGCGTCGATCGTGCCGTCGGCGAGCGCCGCCGCGACGGCCTGGCGATCCTCCTCCCGGCGCAGCGGAGGCGAGAGCTTGGCGTAGGTGCGGAATTCCCCGATCTCGGTCTCGTTCAGGTCGAAATAGGGCGGCGCGGTGTCGCAGGTGACGGCGAGGCCCTCCTGTTTGGCCCGCCGGATCAGAGCCAGCGCTTCGCCCGTGGAGATGTGGGCGAAATGCACGGCTCCTCCGGTCAGCCGCGCCAAGCGGATATCGCGAGCGACCAGGATCGCTTCGGCCGTTGCGGGAATCGCGGGCAGGCCGAGGCGAGTGGCGAGCGCGCCCTCGGTGGCAGCGCCTCCGGCGGCGAGCGAGGGCTCTTCCGGGTGCTGGACGATGCGGCGGCCGAACCCGTTCGCATAAGAGAGCGCGAGCCGCATCAGACGTGCGGAGCCGACCGCGCGTGCGCCATCGGTGAAGGCCACCGCGCCTGCCTCGCACAGGAGTCCGAGTTCGGCCATCTCCTCGCCACGGCAGCCGCGGGTGATCGCGCCATAGGGCAGGATGGTGAGGCTGCCCGTTTCCTCGCCGCGCGCCCGGAGCAGGCGGACGAGGGCCGGATCGTCGATCGCCGGGAGGGTGTCGGGGAGCGCGGCGAGGGTGGTGATGCCGCCCGCTGCCGCGGCCTCCGCCGCCGAGGCGATCGTCTCGCGATACTCGTATCCCGGCTCGCCGAGCGCCGCGCGCATGTCGACCAGTCCGGGGCAGAGCACGGCCCCGGCCTGCTCGATCACAACGGCCCCATCCGGGCGCCCCAGACCGGGGCCGAAATCGGCGATGAGACCGTCTCGGACGAGCAGGTCGCCGGGCTGATCGAGCGCCGTGGCCGGATCGAGCAGGCGAACACCCGTGAAGAAGGTGTCAGGCGACATTTCGCCCGATCGCCTGGCGCGAAAGCGTGTCGAGCACGGCCATGCGGACCGCCACGCCCATTTCCACCTGTTCGCGGATCAGGCTACGGGTTGGGTCGTCGGCCACCGCGCTGTCGATCTCCACGCCGCGATTCATCGGCCCCGGATGCATGACCAGCGCGTCCGGCCTGGCGGCGGCGAGCTTGTCGCGGTCGAGACCGAAGAAGCGGAAGTATTCACGTGCGCTGGGAACGAGCCCACTCGCCATGCGCTCCCGCTGCAATCGGAGCATCATTACAATATCAGCGCCTTCCAGCCCGGCTTTCATGTCGTGGAACACCTCGACCCCGAGCATCGCGGCCTCGGCCGGGATCAACGTCGGCGGGCCGATCAGCCGCACCCGGCTGCCCATCGCCGTCAGCAGGTGGACGTTGGAGCGCGCCACGCGCGAGTGCAGGATGTCGCCGCAGATCGCGACCGTCAGGCCTTCGAGCTTGCCCCGGTGGCGGCGGATCGTGAGCGCATCGAGCAGCGCCTGCGTCGGATGCTCGTGAGTGCCGTCCCCCGCATTGATCACCGCCGCCTCGACCTTCTGGGCGAGCAGGTTCGGCGCCCCGGACTGATCGTGCCGCACCACGAGCAGATCGCAGTGCATGGCATTGAGCGTCGCCGCCGTGTCGAGCAGCGTTTCGCCCTTGTTCACCGACGAGGTGGAGACCGACATATTGATGACGTCGGCGCCGAGCCGTTTGCCGGCGAGCTCGAAGCTCGTGCGGGTGCGGGTCGAAGTCCTCGAAGAAAAGGTTGATCAGCGTCCGCCCGCGCAGCAGGTCGCGCTGGGTTTTTCCCGACCGGTTCAGCAGCACGTAGCTTTCGGCGAGATCCAGGAAATGCTCGATCTCGGGCGGATGCAGGCCCTCGATGACGAGCAGGTGTCTCTGGGTGTAACGCACGGCCCGGTTCGTCGCAGAGAAGGGCGGACCCCGTCAATGCGGACCTGACGGAACCTTTCGGCTCCGCCCGGGTCCATCAAGAAGAACGTGAGACGCGGCGCTGGCCCGGGGCGAGATTCGAGACAGATACTCTTGACCGGCGAGGCGCGGTGTCGTCCCTGACCAGCCCACTCCTCGAAGCGACCCCAGAACGGAACCAGGAATGCCTGACCGCCTTTCACTCGCGAAGGAAAAGATCCGCGTGTTGCTGCTGGAAGGAATCAGCAACACCGCGGCCGATTTGCTGCGCGCCCAGGGCTACACCTCGGTCACGCGCCTGCCGAAGGCGTTGGATGGGGAGGCGTTGCGCCAGTCGCTCGAAGGCGTGCACCTGCTCGGCATCCGCTCCCGCACCCAACTCACGGAATCAGTGCTCGCCGCGGCGGACCGGCTGATCGGGGTCGGATGCTTCAGCGTCGGTACAAATCAGGTGGCTCTGGATGCCGCTCGCCTTCGCGGCATCCCCGTCTTCAATGCGCCCTTTTCGAACACGCGCAGCGTCGCCGAACTGGTCATCGGTGAGATTGTCATGCTGCTGCGCCGGATTTTTCCGCGCTCGGTAGGCGCCCATGCAGGAAAGTGGGACAAATCCGCGACCGGCAGCCATGAGGTGCGCGGCAAGACTCTAGGCATCATCGGCTACGGCAATATCGGCAGCCAGCTCTCGACCCTCGCCGAGGCGATGGGGATGCGCGTCATCTTCCACGACCAGACCGATAAGCTCCGGCACGGCAACACCGAGCCCGCCGCCAGCCTCGGCGCATTGTTGGCGGAGAGCGACGTCGTCAGTCTGCACGTGCCCGAAACACCGGCGACCCACGGCATGATCGGCCGGAATGAGATCGGCGCGATGAAGCCGGGCTCCTATCTCATCAACAACAGCCGCGGCACGGTCGTCGATCTTGACGCTCTCGCCGAAGCGCTGCGCAGCGGCCATTTGCGCGGGGCGGCCGTGGACGTCTTTCCGACGGAGCCGGCCTCCACCGCCGAGCCGTTCCGCTCGCCGCTGCAAGGACTGGAGAACGTGATCCTCTCGCCGCATATCGGCGGCTCGACCGAAGAGGCGCAGGAGCGTATCGGCGCCGAGGTCGCGCGCAAACTGGTGGACTATAGCGACACCGGCTCGACCGTGGGTGCGGTGAACTTCCCGCAAGTCTTGCTGCCCCCGCGACCGCTGGGCACCCGCTACATGCACGTGCATCGGAACGTCCCCGGTATGATCGGCCAGTTGAACGAGGTGTTCTCGCGCCGGCGTCTGAACATCGCCGCCCAGTATCTCCAGACCGATGGCGAACTGGGCTACGTCGTCATCGACGCCGAGGTGCCTGGGCAGGAGAGCGCGGCGCTGCTCGAATCGATGCGCGGGCTCGATGGCACGATCCGGGCACGGCTCCTCTACGAGCGGCATTGAGGGCGCTCAAGGACAACCACCGGTCGGAGCTGTCTCGCTTTCCTTGCGGGCCGGATACTGAGTTATCAGCGCGGCGTGGAGCGAATTGAAACAGGTCCCGCGGATAGCGGCAGCCGCCGGCCGGTGTCGGTAAGTCTGCCGTCGCGAATCGCGAATACCGCAAGCGCCTTTTCCACGTCGAACTGGACAAGGATCGTCTGATTGTCCTTCGCGAACACGATGCCTTGGGCCGCCTCGCCGCCGGGGAGTTCGTTCACCGGCTTGGCAACCCCGTCATCGATCGTGAAGAGGACGACCTTGCCGAGCTTATGACGGGCTGGATTGTCCGCCGTCAGGTTCGATCCGTCCATCGCCTGCACCGCGATCCATTTCCCGTCCGGCGAGATGGCCACCCCTTCGGGGATGGACGGCACGGTGAGATACTGCACCGTCCGGAACGGCCGCCGCGACACGTCGACCAGCGCCACGTTATCCGCGTCCGCCGCACTGCTGGAGGCCGGAAAGCCCGCTAATCCGTTCAGGCCGGCATTGCTGACGACCGCCCATTTGCCGTCGCTCGACACGTCGATCGAGTACGGCGCGATACCGGTCGAGACGCGCTCCTTGCTGTCCGCGACCGTCTTGCCATCAACGCTGAGGGTCGCAAGTCCGCCATCCTCGCGCAATCCCACCAACGCGGCGCGGCCATCATGCGTGAAGGACACGCTGCCCAGGCGCCGATCGCTCAGCTTGATGTCGCCGGTGAGATTTAGGTCGTGGCCATTGATCGTAAGCACCTTGACCTTGCCGTCCAGCGCCGCCGCAAGCAGCAACGTCCCATCGGGATTGATGGCTAGCCCGTTGGGATGAGCGCCAAGCTCGACCCGACCGATCACCTTCGGCGGAGTCGCTTCGAGATCGACGACCTGTAGAAAGGTGTCGAGCACCTCTTTCCCGGCGGCCTCGTCCCACCGGCTCGGGGCGCCGACGACCGCAAGCTTCCCGTCCGGCGTTATCGCGACGGCCTGCGGCGGACCCTGGATCGTGTGCTCGATTCCCTCGACCGTCGCGACGATCTCGGGGGGAAACCGCGCCGCATCGATGAGAACGAGGCTGTCCGGCGGCGCGGGCCGGGGGTAAGTGGACTTGCCCTCGACCCGGACATACTTGCCGTCGTTCGCGGAGACGATGAGATCGGCGGCGCGACCGGGCTGAATGGCAAGAAGGGCGGCGAGCAGCAACGTCGCTGACGGCAGGAGCCGGTCGCTACGGTTCATCAACGGGCTTCCTTGGCCGGTTTCCTCAGAAGATATATCGCGTGCTGATGAAGTTGGATTTGTGGTGCATCACGATGTCGTCCAGCAGTTTTTTGCTGTCTTCGGTCTGTTTCGCCGCGATCATCGATCGAATGGAGAACGAGCGCAGGGCATCGAACACCGAAAGGGTGCCTTCGGCCGAGTCCTTGCGTCCGGTGAAGGGGAACACGTCGGGGCCGCGCTGGCACTGACAATTGATGTTCACCCGGCATACTTGGTTCACCAGCGGATCGACCAGCTTCCCGATCTGGTCCGAATTGGAGCCGAAGATGCTCACCTGCTGTCCGTGCTCGGAACTGATGACGTATTCGAGGGCCGTCTCGATGTCCTCGAACGGAGCCACCGGCACGATCGGCCCGAACTGCTCCTCCCGATACAGCGTCATTCCCTCCTTCACCGGGAAGACCACCGCCGGATAGAAGAGCGTGCCCGCCGAAGCCCCACCCCCTTCGTTGAGCACGCGCGCCCCTTTCTCTCGCGCATCCGCAATGCACCGGTTCAAGTAGTCGATTTTGTCCAGCTCCGGGAGTGGCGTGATGGCGACACCCTTCTCCCAGGGCATTCCCACCTTGAGCTTGCCCAACTCCTCGCTGAACCGGCGCAGGAATGGCTCCGCAATCGACTGGTGTACGATCAGGATCTTCAGCGCGGTGCAACGCTGGCCGTTGAATGACAGTGTGCCGAGCAGGCACTCTTTCACGGCCAGCTCGACATCCGCATCAGGCAGGATGATCGCCGCGTTCTTGGCATCGAGCCCGAGCACTGCGCGTAGCCGATGCGCCTTCGGATGCTGCTTCTTCAGATGGTCGGCTACCTTGCTTGACCCGATCAAGGTCAGCACGTTGATCTTGCCCGAGTTCAGCATGTACGGAACCACCTCGGAGCCGCGGCCGTACACCGTGTTGATCACGCCTTTCGGGAAAGCGCTGCGGAACGCCTCGAGAAGCGGATAGAACAGCAGCACGCCGAATTTCGGCGGCTTGAAAACGACCGTATTGCCCATGATCATCGCCGGGATCAGGGTCGCAAAGGTTTCGTTCAACGGGTAATTGTATGGTCCCATGCACAGCACGACTCCAAGCGGAGTGCGCCGGATTTGCCCGATCGTGCCGTCGACGATTTGGAAACGCGAGTTGTCGTTATCCAGACCTCTGAGCGCGTCGATGGTCGCCCGGATGTATTCGACGGTCCGATCGAACTCTTTCTCGGAGTCGCTCGAACTCTTGCCGATCTCCCACATGATGAGGCTGACGATCTGCCGCTTTTGCGCAATCATCTGCCTAGTGAAGTCCTGCATGCAGGCGATGCGCTGGGCCACCGTCATGGTCGGCCATTCGCCTCGCCCATTGTCGTAGGCGGCCACCGCCGCCTGCAACGCCTCTTCGCTTTCCTCACGCGAGCCCTGCGGGATACTCCCTATCTCCACCTGCTCCAGTGTCCCGTTCCCCCGCCGCACGCAGATCGGCGAGCGAACCGTGCGGACCTTTCCCTTCCAGGGTTTGAGTACGCCGTCGGTCAGGGAGCAGGCCTGGTGAATTGGCGCGATCAGCGCGTGTTCCGCCGGGATTTCGCCCTCGCGTGGGAAAAGCTCGGTGAGACGTGCAGCGTCGAACATGATCTACCCCGCTCGAAAAAATGGTGGAGCTCGCCCGCTCAGCCTCGCGTCTGTTTCAGGATCGTGCGGCCCGCGTAGCGCGCCGCCGGTCCCAGCGCGGCCTCTATGCGGATGAGCTGATTGTATTTCGCCATGCGTTCGCTCCGCGACAGGCTTCCGGTCTTGATCTGTCCGCAGTTGGTCGCGACCGCGAGGTCGGCGATCGTCGCATCCTCGGTCTCGCCGGACCGATGGCTCATCACCGCGTTGAATCCGGCGCGATGGGCCATCTCGACCGCCTCCAGCGTCTCCGTCAATGTGCCGATCTGGTTCACCTTCACCAGGATGGCGTTGCCGGTGCCGGCTTCGATGCCGCGCCGCAGGCGTTCTGGATTGGTCACGAATAGGTCGTCGCCGACGAGCTGGATTTTCGTCCCGAGACGCTGGGTGAGCAGCTTCCAGCCCTCCCAGTCGTCTTCGGCGCAACCATCCTCGATCGAGACGATCGGGTAGCGGGAAACCAGCTCTTCCAGGTACGCGACCATGCCCCCGGCATCCAGCGTCTTGCCCTCACCCTCCATGTTGTAGCGCCCATCACGGAAGAACTCGGTCGAGGCGCAGTCGAGCGCGAAGGTGATGTCCTCGCCCGGACGGTATCCGGCTTTTTCGCACGCCTTGGAAATGAAGGCGAGCGCTTCGTCGGCCGATTTCAGTCCTGGGGCGAAGCCGCCCTCGTCGCCGACATTGGTGTTGTGGCCGGCGTCGTGCAGGCCCTTCTTGAGCGCGGCGAACACTTCGGCGCCCATGCGCACGGCGTCCGCGATCGTCCCGGCCGCGACGGGCTGGATCATGAATTCCTGGATGTCGATCGGATTGTCGGCGTGCTGGCCGCCATTGACGATGTTCATCATCGGAACCGGCAGCGTGCGCGCATAAAAGCCGCCGAGATAACGATACAACGGAAGTCCATGCTCGGCCGCGGCGGCCTTCGCGGTCGCGAGCGAAACGGCGAGGATGGCGTTCGCCCCGAGCCGCCCCTTGTTCGGGGTGCCGTCCAGATCGATCATCGTGTCATCGATCTTGATCTGTTCCGTCGGGTCCATGCCGGAGAGCGCGTCGAAGATCTCCCCCTCGATATTGGCGACCGCTTTCTGCACCCCCTTTCCGCCATAACGCGACTTGTCGTTGTCGCGTAGCTCGACAGCTTCGTGCGCCCCGGTCGAAGCGCCGGAAGGAACCGCCGCGCGGCCAAGCGCGCCGCTCTCCAGCTCCACGTCCACCTCGACCGTGGGATTGCCACGGCTGTCGAGGATCTCTCTGGCGATGATGTCGGCGATGGCGGACATGACTGACCTCGTGCTCGTCTGACTTGTGTTGCCCGTCCGCCTAGGCGAGTGGGCGGTCCGAAGCGATATGCGTGGTTCCAGTTTGCCGATGGGGGCGGCCCGCCCTAGTTAGCACGCGCGCTCCT
This sequence comes from uncultured Alphaproteobacteria bacterium, assembly GCA_963808965.1. GTDB lineage: Bacteria > Pseudomonadota > Alphaproteobacteria > Acetobacterales > Acetobacteraceae > CAWEHU01. Next base: position 56,820 of record CAWEHU010000029.1, on the reverse strand, counting down.
GTCCGCGAACTTTGCCGCTGGACCTGGCGGCGCGCCAGTGCTTTTCTCATAGAGATCAGACGAGCGTGATGCCAGCTCAAACAAAACCGGCGATCGTAGTAGCTTGTTGCTACGGTTTTTACAGACAAAATCTGGTCATGCCGGGGTTGCCGTGGCGCCCCCAAGAAAAATGGCGACTGGTTGCAAGACGCCCGGCGGATGAGCCGAAATCGAGCCGGGTGTGGCGAGGGGGAAGGAGCGTCCTATGAGTTGCGTCGCTTGTCTCGGCGAATGCATGATGGAGCTGGTGGAACGGCCGGACGGCACGTTGACCCGCGGGTTCGGTGGCGACACGCTGAACACGGCCCTGTATTTCGCCCGGCTTGGGGTTCCGACCGAGTATGTGACGGCGCTCGGCACGGATCCATTCAGTGACGAGATGCTCCGCGCCTGGCAAGCAGAGGAGATCGGCACCGGCGCCGTGGTGCGCCGGCCCGGGCGGCTCCCCGGCCTTTATCTCATTCAGACCGACGAGAGCGGTGAACGGACATTCTTTTACTGGCGCGACAGTGCGCCGGTCCGGCAGTTATTCAACATCCCGGAGACTCCGGAAGTCGAGGCCGCGCTGCGTGCATCGGAACTCGTCTATTTGTCGGGTATCACCCTCTCGCTGTTCGATGAAGCGGGCCGCAACAGGCTATTCGAGACTTTGGACGTGGCGCGAAGACAGGGAAGTCGGGTCGCGTTCGACACCAACTTCCGCCCGCGTGGCTGGCCTGACTTGAACGCGGCCCGTGCCGTCTACGACCGGATGTTCAGCCGCAGCGACATCGTATTGGCGAGCGTCGAGGACAACATGCTGCTGCACGGCTCCGCAGAGGCGGCCGACCTCATCGCCCGGCTACAGGCCGCTCACGTGCCGGAGATGGTCGTGAAGCTCGCGAAACCCGCCTGTCAGGTCATCGTGGCGGGCGCGGACGTCCTCGTCCACGCAGAGCCAGTTGGGGAAATCGTGGATACCACGGCCGCTGGCGACAGCTTCGCCGCCGCTTACATCGCAGCGCGCCGCGCCGGGGCGAGCCCCGAGAGGGCCGCTCGCGCCGGTCATCGCCTCGCCGGCGTGGTCGTCCGCCATCGCGGTGCGATCATTCCCCGTTCCGCCATGCCACCCATCAATTTCGCCTCGGAGGCTCTATGAGCGCATCAAATCAAGGCGCATCAGGCCAAAGCGTCGCTGAATTGCTGCGCGCCGCGCGGCTTGTCGCCGTGCTGACGATCGAGCGCCTGGATCGGGCGGTGCCGCTGGCCCAGGCGCTGGTGGCCGGGGGCGTGCGAACGCTCGAAATCACGCTGCGCACCGCGGCCGGGGCGGACGCGGCCGAGGCGATCCAGACGCAGGTACCGGGCGCTATAGTGGGGCTCGGCACGGTCCTGACCCGGCGCGACCTCGAATTGACGCAGCGGTTGAAGCTGCCCTTCGCCTTTAGCCCCGGTGCAACGCCCGAATTGCTCGACGCCGCCGCCGAGATGGGCGTGCCGTTCGTGCCGGGGATCGGCACAGCATCAGAACTGATCGCCGCGATGGCGCGAGGCTTCTCCACCGTGAAGCTGTTTCCGGCCGAGCAGGTCGGCGGGATAGGCGCTTTGAAGGCTTTGGGCGGCCCGTTTCCCGCTATCCGGTTCAACCCAACCGGCGGGGTCAGCGAGAGCAACATGCGCGATTATCTCGCGATGCCCAATGTGGTCGCGGTCGGCGGCTCATGGCTCGCGCCCGCCGCGGATGTCGAAGCCGGCAACTGGGCGGCGATCACCGAGCGTGCGAGCCGGGCGATGCGGGCTATTTCCGCATAGCCGCATTCGGGAAACAAGCGATGAACCGTAGCGCCATAGAGGCCGCCACTGACGCATTGCTCGATGCACGGCGCACCCGGCGCTGGCTGACGGCACTCCCGGAGCATGCCAGGCCGGCGACGGATGCCGACGCATACGCGATTCAGGACCTGGTCGCGTCTCGTCTCGGCGAGGTCAGCGCCTGGAAGGTCGGCGCCGCCACGCCCGATGCCGAACCATTCCGTGGACCCATCCAGGCCTCGACCGTATTCGAAGCGACCGATCGGGTACCGGCGGATTTTTTGCACCTGATCGGTGTGGAGGCGGAGATCGCGTACCGCTTCGCCCGTGACCTGCCGCCGCGTGAGGTGCCGTACAGCCGCGAGGATGTGCTCGCGGCCATCGGCGCGATCCATCCCGTGATCGAGATCCTCGACACTCGTTTCGTGGCGCTCGGCGCGGCCGATCCGCTGAGCCATCGCGCGGACCACCAGAACAGCGGCGCGCTCGCGGTCGGTCCGGCCGTATCTGAATGGCGCGGCATCGACCCGCTGCGGCAGCCGGTGCGGCTGCTCCTCGACGGCGCCCTCCGACACGAGGGCGTCGGGGGCAATTCGGCGGGCGACAATATCCGGCTGCTCGTGTGGATGGCCAATCACGGCGCGCGATCGTTGGGCGGCCTCAAAGCCGGGCAGATCGTCACGACCGGGTCTTGCAGCGGAACCGACTTCGTCGAGCGCGGCACGCGCGTGCGCGCGGAATTCCCTGGTCTCGGCAGCATCGAGATCCACATCCACTGAGCGGAGCAACGCGAGATGAAACCCGCGATCCTGCTGATCGAGCCGATGATGCGGGAGCTCGAGCAAAAGCTGGACGAGAATTACCAGGTACACCGGTTGTCGAAGGCTTCGGACAGGCAAGCGTTCCTGGCCTCGGTCGCCCCGGAAGTGCGCGCGATCGTCACCGGCGGCGCAACGGGCGTGAGCAACGATATCGTCGATCAGCTGCCGAAGCTTGAAATCATCGCGATCAACGGAGTTGGAACCGATGCCGTCGACCTGCATCACGCAAAGGCTCGCTCGGTTCGGGTGACGAACACTCCGGAGGTCCTGACGGAAGATGTCGCCGACCTCGGGATGGCGCTGATGCTCGCCGCGGCGCGCCAGATCTGCGTGGGCGACCGCTTCGTGCGCGAGGGACGATGGGCGCGCAAAGAGGGCCTGCCGCTCGCACGCAAGGTCAGCGGCAAGAAGCTCGGCATTCTCGGCATGGGCCGCATCGGCCGCGCGATCGGTCGCCGCGCGGAGGGGTTCGGCATGGCCATCGCCTACACCGACATCCGCGCTTTCGAGGATCTTCCGTACCGCTACGTGCCGGATCTGACACAACTGGCGCGAGAGTCGGAGATCCTCATCGTCGCGGCCTCGGGCGGGCCTCAGTCGAAGGGTATCGTCAACCTCGCGGTGATGGAGGCGCTCGGCCCCGATGGGTTGCTCGTGAATATCGCACGCGGGACGGTTGTCGACGAAGTGGCGCTCGTGACTGCCTTGAGCGAGGGAAAGCTGGGTGGCGCGGGGCTGGACGTGTTTGCGGATGAGCCGAACGTGCCGGAGGCGTTGTTCAATCTCGATCGCGTCGTTCTGCAACCACATCGGGCGAGCGCCACGATCGAGACCCGGATCGCCATGGGCGAGCTCGTTCTCGGCAATCTGGCAGCGCATTTTGCCGGGAAGGCTCTGCTCACAGCCGTTGTCTAGCGAAGGAGCGGACCATGGCCGAGGACTTCGATACCTGTCTTTCATTCACGCTTCGCGAGGAGGGCGGATTTGTGGACGATCCGGCCGACCCCGGAGGCGCGACCAACATGGGAATCACGCTCGCAACCCTGCGCTCCTGGACTGACGACCCTGCCACCGGTGTTGCGCAGATCCGGCAGATGACTTCGAGGATGGCCGAGGCCATCTACGGCGCGCGCTACTGGAATCCGATTCGGGGCGATGCCCTGCCGCGCGGAGTCGATCTGAGCGTGTTCGATTTCGGGGTGAACGCCGGGACGTACCGGTCCGCCATGCTGCTTCAGCAAGCGCTCGGCTTCCCCGTAGGCGAGATCGACGGCTGTATCGGCCCGCAGACGCTGGCAGCGGCGGTCAAGGCTGATGCGCGTCGTCTTATCGAGGACTTGGCTTCCCGACAGGCAGCCTATTATCGAGCTTTGGCCGATTTCCCGATATTTGGCAGGGGATGGCTCGCACGCACGGCCGCCCGGCGTGCCGCCGCGCTGGCGATGATCGAAACCTCTCCGGTCGTGAGTGCCTGACGGCTATCGCGCGCGTATTCGTCCGTGCTTGATTCGCTTTGCCCGGACCTATGGGCTCGCTCCGACCGGATTTTGCTTGCGGCTCAACGAGGTCGTGTCCATCTTTAGGCGGATGCCGCGACTCCGTTGAATTACCGAGGCGGCGAACTTTGGTTCCACTCGTGGACGTTATGACCACGCCATACAATCATGTAGCGGGAAAACGCGTGCTGGACGATAGAAAGCCGCCTGCCGAGCAACCTCAGACGCCGGTTTCCGACAGCGGGCCCCCCGACCCGACCGAAGCACGGATGCGCCGGGCGCTCGGTCTTCAGGCGGAGAGCCAAGCGGGCAATCAGAGGCAGCTACCGGAGCAGGACAAGCCGGTATTGGGAGCAGCCGGTTCCTCTTTGGAGCAGATGTCCTCCAATCGGCGCCGGCGCCGGTTTGTGAATGATGGGGAAGTGCCCGTCGTTCTCGTGCATGGCCGCAGGAACCTCGCCGAGGATGCGGGCGCGTCGCTTTCGGCTCGGGTGGAAATCGCCGAGAACGCCGCCGCCGCGGAGCGGGCTGCACGAGTGGAGGCCGAGCGGGTGCTTGAGGAGACGCGGGTTCTCGTCCGCGATCTCCAGACCAAGCTGGGCCATGCCGGATTGGCGCTGAACGAAGCGGGCGAAGCGGCTCGGGCAAGTGCGGCGGAAGCCGAGGCTTTGCGCACGACGATCGGGCAACTCGAGGAAAGATTGCTCGCCGAAGAATCCGCCAAAGTGGCGGCGGAGCAGGCGTTACGGGCGACCGAGGCGGCCCTGGCCGCTGAAAGGATCGCGCGCCGCGATGCCGCCCGAACGGCGGCTGGCTCTCGCGAAAAGGCGGAGAAACGCTCCGCGAAGAAAACGGCGACTCGGCCTGTCGCACGGAGGGCGAAGCCCGCGACGAAAACACCGCTCCGCTCTCCGAGGAAGAAAGCCAAGACGGCAACATCGAAGCAGGAGCCAGAGCCGCAGCCGGTGAAGTGGTGGATCAAGAGTCGCCCCCGGCGGCGCCAGAAATCTGCCGGCAGTTAGCCGAGCCCACTCCGCCAAGCACCAAGCTACGTTCGTCACGCGCCGATGTAAGAAGTCGTGATCGAGCTCCGCGCGGCATTCTGATCTTCGTGGCGCATTCCGGCCATTCCGCCTACGATGCGTGCTGAAGGGTTCGATCTGCGGTGATGCGGGGCGGAGCCCTGCGCTCCGACGGGAGAGTTGCATGAGCGATCTCATCCAGCCCCCGACCGCCTCCGTGCGATCGCGGGCAGACAAACGACGACGCCTCTCCCTGATCTGGGCGATACCGCTCGTGACGGCGCTGATCGCGGCGTGGCTGGTATGGGACACCTACTCGAAACGCGGTCCCCTCATCACGATTACCTTCGATACCGCGGAAGGCCTGCAAGCGGACCAGTCCCACGTCAAACACAAGGATGTCGATATGGGGGTTGTGCAGTCCGCCGTTCTGACCCCCGATCTGCAGCATGTCCTGGTGACGGTACGGATGAACAAGGCGGCTGAGCCGCTGTTGACCGATCGCACGCAGTTCTGGGTGGTCAAGCCGCGCTTTTTTGCCGGCAACATATCGGGTCTCAGCACGCTGTTCTCGGGCTCGTATATCGAACTGCTACCGGCCGCTGAAGGCGGGAAGGAGGAGCGGCACTTCACCGGGCTTGAGAACCCGCCCGTGCTGCAATCCAATGTTCCCGGGCGCACCTTTGTTCTCAAGGCGAACCGTATCGGATCGATCAATCTCGGATCACCGATCTTCTATCGCGATCTCCCCGTTGGCGAGGTCCTCGGCTGGGATCTCGGCGACATGGCCGCGACGGTGACGGTTCACGCTTTCGTCCGCAAACCGTTCGATCAGTATGTGCACGATGATTTGCGGTTCTGGAACGCCTCCGGAGTTCTCGGTGAAACTGGGGGCTGATGGTGTGCAGCTGCAACTCGAATCTTTGAGGGCACTGCTTCTCGGCGGCATCGCCTTCGAGACTCCGGTCGTTGCGCGCGACTCGGCCGCGAGTGCCGAGAATCAGGCGTTCCCGCTCTACGCGAACAAGGAGGCTGCCGATCAAGCTTCCTTCCGGCGCCGCGTTCCCTATCTCGCGTTCTTCAACGGATCGGTGAGCGGACTTGGTTCGGGGTCACCAGTCACCTTCCAGGGTCTGCGGGTCGGCGAAGTGACCAGCGTGAGCCTGGAATACGATGCCCGTACCGATTTAGTCCGGGCGCCCGTCCGGTTCGAGATCGAACCCGAGCGCATCGCGGACATGCACTTGGCGGAGGCCCGCGGTCCGGTCGCGAATACCCGTATGCTGGTGCAGCGTGGATTGAGGGCGCAGCTGCAAAGCGCAAACCTGCTCACCGGCCAGATGATGGTCGCGTTGACCATGGTCCCGAATGCGCAGCCAGCGGAGCTGCAAATGGAGGGGGACGTCATCGTGCTTCCGACGGTCCCCGGCCAGTTCGCCGGATTGACGGATTCAGCCAATCAGCTGCTCGCGAAGCTCGGCAACATGCCGTTCGAGCAGATCGGCGCGAATCTCAACGATACTTTGCGCGGATTGAACGAGCTCGCCAACGGCCGTGAGCTGAGACAGTCCCTCGTCTCGCTGCAAGCCACTCTGGCAAGTACGCAGGAATTGGTGAAACGGCTCGATGCGGGGGCGAGCCCGGCCCTCAAGCAGCTACCGGGGCTGGCCAGCAACCTGCAGTCCACGCTCACCCAGGCCAACAAGCTCCTGGCTTCGGCGGATACCGGCTATGGGGATAATTCGAGGTTCAGCCGGAATCTCGACCGATTGATGCTCCAGCTCAACGACATGGCTCGCTCATTCCGTGCCTTGGCCGATCTACTGACGCGGCATCCAGAGGCTTTGATCCGTGGGCGAACGGACACCGGGGCGGAGTGATGCGCGAGATTCAGCGCCGCGTGCTGCTCGTTTCCCTCGCACCCGCGGCGCTGCTATCGGCCTGCGCCTCGCCGAATCCGGTATTGTACACGCTCGCGCCCATCCCGGGGATTCCGCAGCCCGGCGGGCCGAAGGTGATCGTGCTACGAGAGATCGGCCTCGCCCGTTATCTCGAGCGATCGCAGATCGTCCGATCTTCCGAGAACTATCGGCTCGATGTCTCGTCGAATGATTGGTGGGGCGAATCACTGGCCGCGATGATCGGCCGCATTTTGCAGGAAGAGCTCTCCCAACGTCTCCCGGTACGAGCATTTTCGGAGAAAATGGGGCTATAGCGGCGGACGCGGACGCCACGGTGGAGATCGACGTCCAGCGCATGGACGCCGATCGCACCGGGCTCGTCATTCTCGCCGCCCAGATCGCCGTCACTTTCACGAAGCATCGTGCGCCCATCACCCGTGCCGTTCGCCTCAGTGCACAACCCCAGACGCCGGACGTACGTGGCGAAGTCGCGGCTATGAGCGCGGCGATCGGGCAACTCGCCGACATCGTGGCGGCAATGCTGCGGAGCGGATAGGAGCGGGAGATGCTGGACGCGCCCGGCCGAGGCACCGTGGTTTCGGGGCCTGCCGGGTACGCGCCCGGCTCGTTGCCAGCGACTGGTCTCCGTGCGATTGTCGGGCGAGCGCGGCGGTGCCTCGGACACTAGCGCGATAAGGGCGGTCGAAGCTGCCAACCGTCGCGCCGCGATCCGGTGCGCGACCAAGGACAGAGCCAGGAACGGTCGTCGGGGGAACGGATGAGCGATACCGCGGCAGCGGAGAAGGTCGACTTCCAGCATCTTGTCCTCGATTACGTGCGCTCGCCCGATCAAGATGCGCGAGAGGCGGTGCGGCATCCGATTATCGTCGTCGGCGCCGGGCCGGTCGGACTAGCGGCGGCGATCGATCTGGCGCAGCAAGACGTCCCGGTGGTGCTGCTTGACGACGACGATCGGCTCTCCAACGGCTCGCGCGCGATCTGCTTCGCCAAGCGCACGCTCGAAATCTCTGACCGTCTCGGCTGCGGTCAGCGCATGGTCGATACAGGCGTGACCTGGAATGTCGGCAAAGTCTTTTTCCGCAACGAGCCGGTCTACAGCTTCAATCTCCTGCCCGAGTTCGGCCATTGCCGGCCTGCCTTCATCAATCTCCAACAATACTATTTCGAGGGTTTTCTGCTGGAGCGGGCGCGTGCCCTTCCGAACCTGGATATCCGCTGGAAGAACAAGGTGACGGGCCTCAGCCAGACGGCGGAAGAAGTTGAGCTCCAGGTCGAGACGCCCGAGGGCGCGTATAGGCTGCGCTGCGACTGGCTGGTCGCCGCCGACGGCGCACGCAGCCCGATCCGCGGAATGATGGGGCTGGAAAGCAAGGGCCGTAGCTTCCGCGACCGCTTCCTGATCGCAGATGTGCACATGAAAGCGGACTTCCCGACCGAGCGCTGGTTCTGGTTCGACCCACCTTTCCACCCGAACCAGTCGGTGCTGCTGCATCGGCAGCCCGATGATATCTGGCGCATTGACTTCCAGCTTGGCTGGGATGCCGATCCCGTCGCCGAGCGCCAGCCGGACCGCGTGATCCCGCGGGTCCAGGCGTTGCTGGGACGGGAGACGCGCTTCGAGCTGGAGTGGGTCAGCATCTATACTTTCGCCTGCCTGCGGATGGAGCGGTTCCGCCACGGGAGGGTGCTGTTCGCGGGTGACGCGGCGCACGGGGTTTCGCCGTTCGGAGCGCGTGGCGCGAATAGCGGCGTACAGGATGCCGAGAATCTCGCGTGGAAGCTGCGGCTCGTGGTGCAGGGGGCGGCGCCCGAAAAGTTGCTCGACAGCTACGACGCCGAACGGGTCTATGCGGCGGACGAAAACATCCTGAATTCGACGCGCAGCACGGATTTTATCACGCCCAAGAATGAAGCGAGCCGTGCCTTCAGGGACGCAACGCTGGATCTCGCACGCGATTGCGACTTCGCCCGTCGCCTGGTGAACAGCGGCCGCTTGTCCGTCCCGAGCACCTATCGCGATTCATCCCTGAACACGCCGGATGCGGACCGCTTCGAGGGTCCGATGGTGCCCGGCGCACCCGCAATTGATGCCCCGATACGGGTCGACGGGCATAGTGACTGGTTTTTAGCTTGCGTCGGAAACAACTTTACCGGCGTGCTGTTCGATGATGGTGGGGAACTCCCCGCACTCGGATCGCTGGAGACTGATTCTCTTCCATTCCAGATGTTGGTGATCGAGCCACCCGGCGGGCGGTCGCGCGAAGCGGCGGGAGCTACCGTCTTGCAGGACTCGGACGGGCTTCTGGCCCAACGCTACGATGGACGCCCTGGCACCTTCTATCTGCTGCGGCCGGATCAGCATGTGGCTGCCCGGTGGCGAAGCTTCGACCCCAATCTGGTCCGCTCGGCCTTGGCGCGCGCGACCGGTCATGCGTGAGGAGACCATGCTCAACACCGACATGAACATCGCTGCTGCGGATGATTTCTACGAGGCTTTGATCGAGACGCACCGCGATCTGACGCCGGAGCAAAGCCGGCTGGTGAATGCCAAATTAATCCTGCTTCTGGCCAATCACATCGGCGACCTCGAAATACTGCGGCAAGCGATGGCCAAGGCGCGCCAGGGGGTCACGCCCGCGGGCCGGGACGCAATCATGGCCGTCAAAGCCTGATCGGCACACGCGCAAGCAAGAGAGGAACACCGGATGTCAGGTTTCGCCAGTACGAAGGATATGGCTGAGAAGCAAGTCTCGTTCGAGGAACTCGGCCCTGGCTTGTATGGATACACCGCCGAGGGCGATCCGAACTCCGGCGTCGTGATCGGCGATTCCTCTGTGCTCGTCGTCGATGCGCAAGCGACGCCCGCGATGGCGCGGGATGTGATCGCACGCATCCGAACGATCACAGATAAGCCAGTCCGCCACGTCGTGCTCAGCCACTACCATGCCGTGCGCGTCCTCGGCGCATCGGCCTATGAAGGTGCTGAGATCATCGCCTCCGATGTCACGCGGGAACTGATCGTCGAGCGCGGCCAGCAGGATATGGAGAGCGAGATCGGCCGCTTTCCGCGGCTGTTCCGCGGCAAGGAAAGCATTCCCGGATTGACCTGGCCGAGCATCGTCTTCCACAAGCGCATGACTCTTTGGCTAGGCAGCCGGGAGGTGCAGATCATTCATATCGGCCGGAGCCATACGGCTGGAGACACGGTCGTTTGGCTGCCCAAGGAGCGCGTCCTGTTCGCCGGAGATACGGTCGAGTTCGGCGCGACGCCCTATTGCGGCGATGCCCATTTCACGGATTGGCCCGCGACGCTTGACGCGGTCAAGACCCTAGGCCCGGAACGGATGGTGCCCGGCCGCGGCCGCAGCCTCATCGGCTTGAAGGAGGTGAACGAGGCGATCGACGGCACCGCTGCTTTCACCGCCGATCTGTTTGCCATCGCCAAGGCCGGTGCCGCCAAGGGTGCCGCGCTGAAGCAGGTCTACGACGAGGCCATGGCGGCGCTACGGCCTAAATACGGGCATTGGGTGATCTTCGAGCACTGTATGCCATTCGACGTGAGCCGCGCCTATGACGAAGCGCAAGGCTTGGATCATCCCCGCATCTGGACCGCCGAGCGCGATATCGAGATGTGGCGGGCACTCGAGCAGGGCACTGACATGAAGTCGGCCGAGGTCCATTCCTGAGACAAAGGAGAGATCAGCCATGAACGTCATCTCGCAGCGAGCGGTGCAGGCTGAAACCACGGAGCTCGCCTATCTTTCGGGCTTCGGCAATGGCTTCGAGACCGAAGCGCTGCCCGGGGCGCTCCCGGTCGGGCGCAATTCGCCGCAAAAATGCGCTTACGGGCTCTATGCCGAGCAGCTCAGCGGCTCGCCTTTCACCGCGCCGCGGGCCTCCAACGAACGCTCTTGGCTCTATCGCATCATGCCGACCGTCACGCATTGGGGGCGGTTCAGCAAGGCGGATGCGGGTCTCTGGCGCAGCGCGCCTTGCGCCGAGACTGAAATGCCGATCTCTCCGCTGCGCTGGGATCCGATCGCGATTCCCATGGAGAAACTCTCCTTCCTGCAGGGCGTGCGCACGATCACCACCGCGGGCGATCTCGCGGCTCAGAGCGGAATGGCGGCGCATATCTATCTGATTACTCGGCCCATGCAGGATGAATATTTCTGGAACGCGGACGGCGAGATGCTGTTCGTCCTGCAACAGGGCGGGCTTCGCTTTTGGACCGAGTTCGGAATCATCGACGCCGAGCCGGGCGAAATCGTCCTGATCCCGCGAGGCGTGAAGCTGCGAATTGAGCTCAGGGGCGAACCGGCCCGCGGCTATATGTGCGAGAATTACGGCGGCGCTTTCACTTTGCCCGAGCGCGGCCCCATCGGCGCGAACTGCCTCGCCAATCCCCGCGATTTTCTCACACCGGTCGCGGCCTTTGAGGATAAGCAGGCGGCTTCGAAGCTGTACGTGAAGTGGGGCGGCTCGCTATGGATGGCCGATCTCGACCACTCGCCTCTCGACGTCGTCGCGTGGCATGGCAACTACGCGCCGTACAAATACGACCTGAGACGTTTCTCGCCGGTGGGTCCGCTGCTGTTCGACCACGCTGACCCATCGATCTTCACAACGCTCACCTCGCCTTCCGAGACTCCCGGAACCGCGAATATCGACCTCGCGATCTTTCCGGAGCGCTGGATGGTGGCGGAGAACACCTTCCGCCCACCCTGGTATCACATGAACATCATGAGCGAGTTCATGGGCCTCATCTACGGCGTGTATGACGCCAAGCCGCAGGGGTTCGTGCCGGGCGGATTCAGCTTGCATAATTGCATGTTGCCGCACGGTCCCGATGTGGATGCCTTCGAAGGCGCGAGCAACGCGGAACTGAAACCGCACAAGCTGGAAGGCACCATGGCTTTCATGTTCGAGACGCGCTTTCCACAACGCGTCACCGCCTATGCGGCTGGCTTGTCCGAACTGCAAAAGGATTACGGGGACTATGGCCAGCGGCTGCGAAGGCATTTCGATCCAAGGAGGGCGTAACCAGCCTTGTTGCCTAGGGATTGAGCCGTGAAGGAGGACTGGCCCATGCGCCCGACCCGACGCAACCTCATCGGCGGCGTCCTATCCGGCATCGCCGCTGCGGCCACGGTGCTGCCCGCGCGCCGCGCGGTACGGGCACAAACGACGGCTCCGGCGCTGCGGATCGGCGTGTTGACCGATCTCTCCGGGCCTTACAGCGACACAGCCGGCCGCGGCGCGGTCGCGGCGACGCAACTCGCCGCGGAGGAAGCTCAGGCGGCGCATCCGGGGCTGGTTGTGGAGGTGCTGCAAGCCGATCATCTGAACAAACCCGATGTCGGGGCCGGTATCGCCCGGCAATGGTTCGATCGCGACGGAGTCGACGTTGTGGTGGACGTGCCGAACAGCACGGTCGGACTGGCGGTCGCGGAGGTGGCGCGGGAGAAGGACAAGGTGTTCCTGGTATGCGGCGCCGGAACGACGGACCTGACCGGTCCGCGCTGTGCTCCTACGACGGTGCATTGGACCTTCGACACCTACATGCTTGCTCGCTCCAACGGTGGCGCGCTGGTGAAGGCGGGCCGCAAATCCTGGTTTTTCCTCACCGCCAACTATGCGTTCGGCCAGGCTCTGCAAAAGGACGCGACGGCCTTCATCGAGCAAGCTGGCGGCAGCGTCGTCGGCAGCGTGTCTTATCCGTTCCCGCAAACCACCGACTTCTCGTCTTTCCTGCTGCAAGCTCAATCCAGCAACGCGGAGGTGCTGGCGCTCGCGAACGCCGGTGCCGACACCATCAACTGTATCAAGCAAGCCGCGGAATTCGGGCTTATCGGAAGTGGCGGCATGACCCCCGCCGCGATGCTGATGTTCATCCCCGACGTGCACGCTCTCGGGCTTCAGGCGGCACGAGGTTTGGTGTTGACCGAGACGTTCTACTGGGATCTCAACGACCGGACCCGCGCCTTCACCAAGCGCGTGGTGCCGAAGATGGGTCCGGACTGGCGGCCGGACATGGAGCACGCCGGGTGCTACGCGGCCACGCTGCATTATCTCAAGGCCGCGGCCGATATGGGGCCGGCCGAGGCGAAGCGTTCCGGCTCCGCGACGGTAGCGCGCATGAAAGCCATGCCGACGGATGACGATGCCTTCGGCCCCGGGCGCATCCGCGAAGACGGACGCAAGTTGCATCCCGCCTATCTGTTTCAGGTGAAGGCACCCGACGAAAGCAAAGGCCCCTGGGACTATTACAAGCTGCTCGCGACGACGCCTGCGGACGAGGTCGCCCGCCCGCTGAAGGAGGGCGGCTGCCCGCTCGTCAAGACTTAGACAGCGCGCCTACGTTTCCTTTGCCAGGTAGTCGTAAACCACCTCGGTTTGCGGGAGCATGAGGTCGGTGATGACGTGGCTGGCTCCCACGATCTCCCGCACCGGCAGATCCGCGAGCGGCGCGTTGACGTGCTCGAACAGTTGCAGGCGGGCCGGGCTGGTCCAGGCGCCCTTGACCGTAATCGTGCTGATTTGCGCACGCACCAGTTCGCAGATCCGCGGCGGGTCGCCGTGCCGGCTGCCGTAGTTAGGCAATATCTTCAGCATGAAAGTCGGCACGCAAATCTCCTCTCGAGCCTGCTCCAGATCGAGAGCGACGTATTTGTAGCCCATGGTGGCGACGGCGACTCTAAGCGTGCCGTAATCCAAGGTGCCGACGAGGGTGTCCGAGTCGACATAGAAATTTGGCGATCCCAGTTTCTTCGGATAGGCGTTCACCTCGCGGCCACTGGCGATCGCCGGATGATTGTTGACATACATGGCGTGAAGATACTCGCCGTGCTCCTGTCCGAAGCGCACGGCGATGGCCTGGCCGCATTCGATGTACGCGCCGTGCGTCATCGTGTCGGGCATGTTCATCACTTCGAACCGCACCAGCGGATCGTCGATTTCCAGCGGCTCGGGAACGAGCTTGCGTAGCCGGTCCGCGTCGGTCCGATAGGTAACATTGAGATATTCGCGATTGTAGAACATGCGCGGCCCGCGGGCGAAAGCGGGCGCGCCGAAAGGCGTCGTGACTTGTTTTAGGATTTCCTCACGCTTCATGAAGCTGCTCCGGCACCTCTCGTGTGCGGTATAGGGTAACTTCCACTCACAAACTCCCGATCGTATGTCCCCCATCCACCACGACCGTCGCGCCTGTCATGTGGGCGCCCGCTTCTGACGCGAGCAGCAGCAAGGGGCCATTAAGGTCCTGCAACTCTCCTAGCCGGCGCTGGGGAATACGCTTCACCATCGCCTGTCCAAACTCGCTCTTGAGGAAGTCGCCGCTTATGTCCGTGCGGAAATAGCCCGGACAAATCGCATTCACTCGGATTTGGTATCGCGCAAGCTCGAGGGCCAGGCTGCGGGTGAGGTGAAGCAACCCGGCCTTGGTCGCCATATAAGCCGGAACGCCCGCCAATCCGCGCAGGCCAAGAATCGAAGCGATGTTGATGATGCTGCCGGGCTTTTTCGCCTCCACCAATCGCCGAGCCGCATCGCGGGCAACGAAAAACGGACCGCGCAGGTTCACGCGCACCACGTCGTCCCACTCATCGGGTTCCATCTTCAGGGCGACGCTGTGGCCGCTTATGCCGGCATTGTTGACGACGATGTCGCAAATCCCATGTGCTTCCGCGATCCGGTCGAGTCCGTGCGCGATCGACTCATTGTCGCTCACATCCATGGGTACGGCGCCCGCCCGCTCGCCGAGACGGGCCGCTTCGGCTTCAATCCGATCGGCCCGGCGCGCGGCGAGAATGACCTTGGCGCCCGCTTCGTACAGCACTTTTGCGAAGTGTAGGCCGAGGCCGCCGGATGCTCCGGTCACGAGGGCAGTGCGGCCGTGCAACGAAAACAAAGCGGGGATATCGGTCATCAGTCTCCTCCGTGTGCGGCTACGGCCTCGCTTCGATGATCGTCGGCGCTACACGTCGAGGAACACGGTCTCTTCCTCGCCCTGCAGATGGATGTGGAACTTGTAGACCGGCGTGCCATCGCTCATCTCGCGTGGTGCGATCAGCGTGGAGCGGCGCTTCTCGAGCTCGATCAGTCTCAGCACCGGGTCCTGGGCGTTCGCTTCCGCCTCGTCGCCGAAATACATCCTCGTATTCAGCCCGATATTGATGCCGCGGGCGACGATCCAGAAATTGATGTGCGGGGCCATCAAGCCTTTGCCGGCACGGCCGACCACCCGGCCGGGTTTGATCGTCTCGAACGTGTAGAGGCCGGTCTTGAAATCCGTCCCGGTACGCCCCCAGCCGCGAAAGCCTTCGTCCAGCGGCTTGTCCTGCTGGTCCAAGGGGTGATTGTATTTTCCCGCCGCATTGGCTTGCCAGATCTCGAGCAAGGCGTCCCGCACCTTCGAGCCGGAGCCGTCATACACATGACCTTCGATGCGGATGCGCTCGCCTTGCGTCCCGTCCGAGACGAGCACGTTGCTGAAGTTCTTATCGTAGATGTCGAAATCCTGCCTGATGCGGGATCAGGCCGATATGCACGTACGGTCCCGCGGTTTGCGACGGAGACTCCGGCAAATAGCGCAGTTGCTGGATCATGGCTCAGTTCCCCTGCAGCTTGTTCTCGAACAGCGTGGACCGGCTGCCGCGCAGAACGATATTGAAGCGGTAGGCAAGTGTGTCGAGCGGCACCTGCGCCTCCATATCGAGCAACGCGATCAGGCTTTTGACGCCCTCGGGGTCGGGGATCGTGCTGAGGATCGCATCCACGGGAATCAGCGGATCACCTTCGAAATAGAGCTGAGTGATGAGCCGTTGCACGAAGCCCGACCCACATATCGAGAAATGGATGTGTGCCGGCCGCCAGCTATTGGCGTAATTGCGCCAGGGATACGGACCGGGCTTGATGGTGCGGAAGTAGTAGTAGCCGTTCTCGTCGCTCAAAGTGCGGCCGCACCCGCCGAAATTCGGGTCGATCGGCGCGACGTAGTTGTCATTCCTATGCCGATACCTGCCGCCGGCATTGGCTTGCCAGAACTCGATCAACGCGTTGGGCACCCCGCGCCCGTTCTGGTCTAGAACCTGACCGTGCACGATGATCCGCGGGCCGATCGGCTCGCCATCCTTCGCGTAATTCAGGATGAGATCGTTGTCGAGCGGACCGAGCTCGTTGTGGCCGAACAGGGGGCCGGTCACCTCGGAAAGCGAGTTCTGCAATGACAGTAGTGCGTTGCGCGGCGAGCGCAGCACGGTCGTCTTGTACGCCGGGGCGTAGGACGGTGTTTGCCAGGCGCGGTCGCGCGTCATGAACTCGGGCTGCGCCGGCTTCAGCCGGTCGGCTAACATGAAGTTCGGTTGATCGGGCATTATCTCCTCCTTGGTCTCTCACGATGGCTGCAGATGCTTGCCGCTCTTGAACCGATCGGCAGCGCCGACTTCATGAGGGCCTGGAGCGCAGGCTGCGCACGCGGCAGGACGTGGAGGTCTGTGACCAACCACGCCCTACTCCGCGCCGGCTACTCGCTGGACTGTTCCATCCAGGCCACTTCCCGGTCTCGATCCCCCTCCAGGCGGATCGGTTAGCTGGTGCTTCCCGCTTTGCCGCCTGGCACCGCGTTGCGAATCTCCTGGAGGCCTTCGGAAACGCGTCGCTGGATGACCTCGAAGGCTTCCCGGTTTGACTTCTCGACCATTTCCGCCAGTTCGCGAGCATTCGCCAGCGCGATTTCGACCGCCTTCCTGAACAACTCGCTCTGCGCGGCGGCAGCTTCGGAGGGATTACCCGTCACTTTCAAATTCCGAGCCATCGTCGCTGCCTGCTCGATCGCGCTCCGGAGGATTTCCGCTTGGCGGCGGCCGACGGCGGTCGCTCCTTCGGTCGCGATCTGTGTCGCTTGCGTCAGGGCCTCGACGTTCTTTCTCTGGCTGTCGAGGACTGAGCGCAGGTCGACACCGGGGACCTGAAAGCTCTCGAGGAGCTTCGAGAACTGCTCTTGCATGGACCCGACCGGGTTCCTGGAGGTATCGCTCATGGTAAATGCTCTCCCTGGTGCAGCTATTGAAGCAACTTACTCAGCTTAGTGCAGGCTCGCTCCTGTCGTTCGCCTTTGCGAGGGGGCGTGCCGCATGGAACCGGAAACCGACTATGCCAGCTTCATCGTAACGCACGAAACACGCAATCGTGACGACGCGCAAGCGGGCCACAAGTCTCGCATGTTCGTGATTTATCCTGGAACATGTTCAGCGCGCCATTGAGAATGGACCGAGGCGACAATCGGAACGCCGTTCAATACTAGGACGCCGTGAGGATGTACAGGGGGATTTCTGATCAATTACGGACTCCTCCCTTCCGGCAGCCTCTGCGCGGGTCATTAGGCCCGATTTCTGATTCCACTAGCATGCGTCGCTACCCTTTAGCATGCGTCGCTACCCTTGACTTCGCAAGGCGGCCCGAGCAAAGCTTGATACGCCATAGTTGAATCAAAGAAATAGCAGTCGAGGGAGGGAGTTCGGATGCGCAGAGGGCGTGCACTAGCCCGTTGCTTTTCGCCCGGCCGCCAGCCCTCCTTCGCCGCGGAGAAAACCAGCCGGGCCGACCGGTTCGGCTCCCCGCTCGTCGCTGTCGGCCTGGTCCTATCCTCGATGCTTCGCTAGAGCCAGCCAGATGTTCCTGCGCTGTTCAGGACTCACAGTTCATGCACAGGTCGAGGGTCCTCCCGGAGCGCCCCCGCTACTCCTGATTCATTCGTTGGGCACGTCCCTCCACGTCTGGGACGACCAGGCTCCGGCGCTGGCGCGATCGTTTCGGGTCATCCGACCGGATCTGCGCGGCCATGGTCTCACGGAGGTGACGCCCGGCCCATATTCAATGGACGGGCTGGCGCGTGACTGCTTTGCCGTGCTGGATGCGGTGAACGTCAAGAAAGCTCATGTCGCGGGCATCTCGATCGGCGGCATGATCGCACAATCGATGGCGGCGCAGGCGCCGGAACGTATCGCAAGCCTAATTCTTTGCGATACAGCGATGGCGATTCCTGGCCGCGAAGTCTACATCGACCGTGCGGCGACCGTTCGCTCCAAGGGCATGGACGCGATCGCGGACGCGGTCATGGCGCGCTGGGTGACACCCGGATACGCAAACTCGCCCGGCGCCAAGGGCCTTCGCGCGATGCTGCTGCGCACCGCGCCGGAGGGCTACGCCGGGGCTGGCGAAGCGATCGCCGCGAGCGATCTCTCGGAAACCACGCGCCGCATCTCGCTGCCGACGCTGATACTGGTCGGCGACCAGGATGAGGCAACCCCGCTCGCCAGTGCCGAGGCGCTCCGACAAGCAATCGCCGGCGCGAGTCTGGAGGTTATCCCGAACGCCTCTCACATTCCCACCGTCGAGCAGCCGGAGGCGGTCGCGGATGCGATCCTCAGGTTTCTCTCTCCGGCCGTGAGCGACTACTACGAAGCCGGTATGCAGGTTCGAAAGCAGGTCCTTGGTGAGCAGCATGTCGCGCGCGCGACGGCGGCCATCACGGGTTTCGACCGCGAGTTCCAGCATTTCATCACGCGCACCGCATGGGGCGGCGTCTGGACGCGTTCGCAGCTCGACCGGCGTACGCGATCGCTGCTTACTCTTGCGATGATGGCGGCGCTGGGACACCACGAGGAGTTCAAGTTGCACATACGCGCCAGCCGAAATACCGGCGCGACACAGGAAGATATCGCCGACATGTTGATCCAAGTGGCCGTCTACGCCGGCATTCCCGCCGCGAATTCCGCGGTCCGCCTCGCCAAGGAGACATTCAAGGAAATGGAGGCGTGAGCGGTATGCTGCGAGGGACGTCCATGCTGATGCCCCACGTCTGAGAACCCCGTGTCGGTCAATCCCGCAGACAGTCCGGTTTTCGGCACGCTCTACGGGTCGGACGCCATGCGCGCCGTCTTCGACGAGCGCGCGTTCCTGCAGCGAATGCTGGAGGTCGAGGCGGCTCTCGCCAAGGTGCAGGGCCGGCTCGGCATCATTCCTTCGGAGGCGGCGGAGGCGATCGCGGCGGCGGCGCGCATCGACAATCTCAAAACCGACGAGCTCGCGGCGAGTGTGCGCAACGTCGGCTATCCGGTGGTCGGCGTCGTCAAGGGGCTGAGCCGAGCGGCGGGGGAGGCGGGCCGCTGGACGCACTGGGGCGCGACGACCCAGGACATCATGGACACGGCCATGGTGCTGCAAATTCGTGAGGGACTTCGCCTCGTTCGCGAAGAGCTTTCCGGTACGGCTGCCGCTCTGGCCCGACAGGCTGACGCGCACCGGCACACGGTGATGGCCGGCCGCACGCATCTGCAGCACGCACTCCCGGTCACGTTCGGCATCAAATGTGCCGTTTGGTTGCAGCCGCTCCTCTCTCATATCGAGCGGCTGGACCAGCTTCGTCCGCGCGTGGAGCAGGTGCAATTCGGCGGAGCCGCCGGCACGCTCGCATCTCTTGGCGACCGCGGTGTGGAGGTGCTGGAGGGTCTTGCGACGGAGCTTGGGCTCGCCGCCCCCGCGGCGCCGTGGCATGTGGCGCGCGACGGGGTCGCGGAGACGGCCAGTTTTCTCGGCCTGGTCTGCGGCAGCTTCTGCAAGATCGCGACCGATATCGTTCTTCTCTCCCAGACCGAGGTTGCCGAGGTCTCCGAGCCCTATGTCGAGGGACGCGGCAGCTCTTCGACGATGCCGCAAAAGCGCAACCCGATCGCCTCCGAATATATATTGGCGGCGGGGAGGGTCGTGCAGGCGCTGGTCCCGGTGATGCAGGGGGCGATGGCGGCCGACCAGGAACGGGCGACCGGACCGTGGCAGGCGGAGCCGCTGGCGCTGCCGCAATGCTTCGTGCTGGCCCACGGCGCGGCTCAGCACACGCGCGCCATTGCCGAGGGCATGGTTGTTGACGCCGAGCGGATGCGCCGCAATCTGGAGGCGACTGGCGGACTGATCATGGCGGAAGCCGTGATGATGGGTCTTGCTCCGCAGCTCGGCCGCGAAGCAGCCCATCACGCGGTCAAGCACGCCTGCGACATTGCCTTGAGTGAAGGCGTCGAGCTTTCGGACGCGCTCGCACGCGAAAGCTCGGTTGCAGAGAAGCTGGACCGCGATGCGATAAACCGGATCACGGACCCGGCTTCCTATCTGGGCAGCACCCAGAGTTTCATCGACCGCGTCCTCGCCCGGGCCCAAGAGCTCGATGGCCGGCCCTGATCAGGGCGGCCCACAACGATAGGAGGAAAAATTGCCCGAGCCCTGCATCATCTCCGTCGCCATCACAGGTTCCGTGCCGCGCAAGAAGGACAACCCCGCGGTGCCGATCTCCATAGACGAGCAGGTGGAGAGCACGCATGAGGCGTACGAGGCCGGCGCCACGCTCGTTCACCTGCATGTTCGAGACGAGCAGGAGAACTCGTCGTCGGACGTGTGGCGCTTCGAGAAATTGCAGGAGGGCATTCGGAAGCACTGTCCGGACATCATCATCCAGTTCTCGACCGGCGGAAGGGGGCGGAGCATGGAGCAGCGTGGCGCCATGCTGCACCTCAAGCCAGACATGGCGTCGCTCGCGACCGGGTCGGTGAACTTCCCGACGATCGTGTACGAGAACCCTCCCGAGTTCATCCGCCATCTCGCAACGACAATGCTCGAGAATGACGTGAAGCCGGAGATCGAGGTGTTCGATCTCGCGATGCTGTACAACACGATCGACATGGTGAAGGACGGGCTTCTCAAGCCGCCTCCTCACGTTCAGTTCGTCATGGGCGTAAAGCACGCCTTGCCGGCTCGGAAAGAGGTCCTGGAGTTCGAGGTCGCAGCAATTGCGCAAGCATCTTCCGGAAGCGACCTGGGTGGCGGCCGGGATCGGGCGGCACCAGCTGGAGGTCAATCACTGGGCGCTCGAAATGGGCGGGCATTGCCGCACCGGCCTGGAAGACAACGTGCGCTGGGACAAGAATACGCTCGCCAAGAGCAACGCCCAGCTGGTTGGGCGCGTGGCGGAGCTATGTGCGCAATACAATCGGCCGGTCGCCGACGCCAAGCAGGCGCGCGAAATGCTTCACCTGCGCCCGGCGGGCGCTCGCGCGTGATCGACGATCAGCTAGGTATCGGCCAAACATAGGAGCCAGAGTTCGATGGCGGTAAACAAGGTCTTCCGTGACGCAAAATCAGCGCTGGATGGACTGTTGCATGATGGAATGACCATCATGTCGGGTGGCTTCGGCTTGTGCGGGATTCCCTCGGCGCTCATCGAGGCGATCCGCGATTCGGGCGTGAAGAACCTGACCGTGATCTCGAACAATGCCGGCATCGATGGCGTCGGCCTCGGCGTGCTGCTCGACACGAGGCAGATCGGCAAGATGATCAGCTCCTATGTTGGCGAGAACAAGGAGTTCATGCGGCAGTATCTCGCCGGCGAGCTGACCATCGAGTTCAATCCGCAAGGGACCCTCGCCGAACGCATTCGCTCCGGCGGCGCCGGCATCCCCGCTTTTTTCACCGCGACGGGTTACGGCACGAAGGTCGCCGAGGGGAAAGAGACGCGGCAGTTCGCTGGCCGGAACTATGTGATGGAACGGACCCTGTTCGCCGACATCGCGATCATCCACGCCTACAAGGCCGACACCGAAGGCAATCTCGTTTATCGCAAGACGGCGCGGAACTTCAATCCCATCATGGCAACGGCGGCCAAGACCACGGTGGTCGAGGTGGAGCAGTTGGTCGAGCCTGGCGAGATCGATCCGGACCACATCATCACGCCCGGGATCTACGTTAAGCGCATAGTCAAGCTCGATAGGCCCGACAAGCGCATCGAGCAGCGCACGGTCCGCAAGCGGGCCGAGATGACCGAGGCGACCGCCTTCGAGTTCGAGCCGCCGAAAGCCTGAAAGGAAGAGAGCAATGCCCTGGACGCGCGATCAAATGGCCGCCCGTGCGGCGCAGGAGCTGCACGATGGCTTCTACGTCAATCTCGGGATCGGTATCCCGACCCTGGTGGCGAATCACATCCCGCCCGGCATGACTATCCAGCTGCATAGCGAGAACGGCATGATGGGGATGGGGCCTTTCCCGTACCGAGGGGGAGGAGGATCCGGATCTGATCAACGCCGGCAAGCAGACCGTGACCGAACTGCCGACCACGAGTTATTTCGATAGCGCCGAGAGCTTCGCGATGGTGCGCGGGGGGCATATCGCGCTTACGATTCTCGGTGCGTTGCAGGTGGCCGAGAACGGTGACCTCGCGAATTGGATGGTGCCGAAGAAGATGGTAAAGGGAATGGGCGGCGCGATGGATCTCGTCGGGGGCGTGCCGCGCATCGTCGTCGTCATGGAGCACACCGCCAAGGACGGATCGCCGAAGATTTTGAAGGAATGCACGCTTCCGCTGACCGGTAAGGAGGTGGTCAACCTCATCATCACGGAACTCGGCGTGTTCGCGGTCTCGAAGGACGGGTTGGTGCTTGTGGATATCGCCCCGGACGTCACGGTTGACGAGCTCCGGTCCAAGACGGAAGCCTCCTTTTCTATCCACCCGGATCTGAAGCAGGCCGCCTGATGACCGACGTACGCGATTCGCTGGCGGTTGGGCGTGACAGCGAGGGTCGCGCGGTTCGGCGGCCGTTATCGCCGCATTTGCAGGTGTATCGGCCGCAGATCACGACGGTGCTGTCGATCTTCCACCGTATCACCGGGATATGGCTGTCGGTCGGGACGCTGCTGCTGGTGTGGTGGCTGGTAGCGGCGGCGACGGGGCCCGACGCCTATGCACGGGTGCAAGGTTTCCTCGGTTCGGCGATCGGCTGGCTGCTGCTGTTCAGCTGGACGTTGGCGCTGTTCTACCACCTGTTCGCCGGGCTCAGACATCTGGCGTGGGACGCGGGCGTCGGGTTCGAGAAGCGCGAATACCATCTGAGCGGTATGGCGGTGGTGATCGCGGCGCTGGCCTGCACGGTGCTGGTCTGGGTGATCGGGCTGGCGGTGAAGTAAGGGGAACGGGGATGGCGGACGCGGCGAAGGCCTCCAACACGCGGATCACGGTGATGCGGAGCCAGCTCGGGCGGGTGCGCGGGCTGGGTGCGGCGAAATCCGGGGTGCATCACTGGTGGGCCGAGCGGGTGACGAGCGTCGCCTTGGTGCCGCTGACTTTGTGGTTCATCGCGGCGGTGATCCGGCTGCTGGGCGCGCCGCATCAGGCGATGCTGGACTGGATGGCGAGCCCGGTCACGATCGTACTGATGCTGTGCCTGGTGCTCGCGACCTTTTACCACATGCGGCTCGGCCTGCAGGTGGTGATCGACGATTACGTGCACGTAGAGAGCACGCGGGTCGTGCTGCTGTTGCTGATGCGCGGCCTCACGGCGGTGCTGGCGCTGCTCGCCATTGTGTCTGTTTTGAAGCTCGGGCTCTGAGGACGGAGCATGAACGCGATCACGCTGCCTTCCGCGCGGGCCTACACTGTGGTGGACCACACGTATGACGTGGTGGTGGTCGGGGCGGGCGGGTCCGGCTTGCGGGCGGCGTTCGGGTTGGGCGCGGCGGGGCTGAAGACGGCGTGCGTGACCAAGGTGTTTCCGACCCGCAGCCACACGGTGGCGGCGCAGGGCGGGATCGGCGCGGCGCTCGGCAACATGGGGCCGGACGACTGGCGCTGGCACATGTATGACACGGTGAAGGGGTCGGACTGGCTCGGCGACCAGGACGCGATCGAGTATATGTGCCGCGAGGCGATCCCGGCGGTGTATGAGCTCGAGCATTTCGGGATGCCGTTCAGCCGCACCGAGGACGGGCGCATCTACCAGCGTCCGTTCGGCGGCCACATGCAGGATTACGGCAAGACGCCGGCGATGCGCGCCTGCGCGGCGGCCGACCGCACCGGGCATGCGATGCTGCACACGCTGTATCAGCAGAGCCTCAAGCACGAGGTGGAGTTCTTCGTCGAATACTTCGCGCTCGACCTCATCATGGAGGAGGGCGCCTGCCGCGGCGTGGTGGCCTGGTGCCTGGAGGACGGGTCGATGCACCGGTTCCGCGCGCAATGCGTGGTGCTGGCCACCGGCGGCTACGGGCGGGCGTTCCAGTCCTGCACCTCGGCGCATACCTGCACGGGCGACGGCACCGGAATGGTGCTGCGCGCGGGCCTGCCGTGCGAGGACATGGAGTTCGTGCAGTTTCACCCGACCGGGATCTTCCCGGCCGGCTGCCTCATCACCGAAGGGGCGCGCGGCGAGGGCGGCTATCTCACCAACAGCGAGGGCGAGCGGTTCATGGAACGCTATGCCCCGACCGCCAAGGATCTGGCGAGCCGCGACGTGGTGTCGCGCTCGATGACGATCGAGATCAACGAGGGGCGCGGCTGCGGCCCGGACAAAGACCACATCCTGCTGCATCTCGAGCATCTCGGCGCCGAGCTGCTGCACGAGCGGCTGCCCGGCATCTCCGAGACGGCGAAGGTGTTCGCGGGCGTGGACGTGACGCGCGAGCCGATCCCGGTGCTGCCGACGGTGCATTACAACATGGGCGGCGTGCCGACCAACTACCACGGCGAGGCGCGGCGCGGCGATCCGTCCGACCCGGAGGCGATCGTGCCCGGGCTGATGGCGGTCGGCGAGGCGGCGAGCGTGTCGGTGCACGGGGCCAACCGGCTCGGCACCAACTCGCTCCTGGATCTGGTGGTGTTCGGCCGGGCGGCGGCGCACCGGGCGGCGGAGAAGCTGAAGTCGGGGGCGAGCCAGGCGCCGCTGCCGGCACGGGCGGGGGAGGCGGCGCTCGACCGGCTCGACCGGGCGCGGCACGCGCGCGGCGGCACCAGTGTGGCGCAGCTGCGGGCCGAGTTGCAGCGGACGATGCAGACCCACGCGGCGGTGTTCCGCAACAGCCAGAGCCTCACCGAGGGGGTGGCTAAGATGCGCCGGCTGTGGGACGGCGCGGCGGACATGGCGGTGACCGATCGCAGCCTGATCTGGAACTCCGATCTGATGGAGGGGCTCGAGTTCCAGAACCTGCTCGCCAATGCGATGGTGACGATGGCGGGGGCCGAGGCGCGGCACGAGAGCCGCGGCGCGCAGGCGCACGACGATTATCCCGACCGGGACGACGCGAACTGGATGAAGCACACGCTGGCCTGGTGCGGCCCGGACGGAACGGTGCGGCTCGACTATCGGCCGGTCCGGATGCAGACACTGACCAACGAAGTGTCGGTCATCCCGCCCAAGAAGCGGGTGTACTGAGCGGCAGGGCCGGCGGGGGAAGATGGACAGCAAATACGCCACCGACTTCTTCGGCTGGGCGACGGAGCAGGCCGAACTGCTGCGGGCGGGGCGCCTGGCGGAAGCGGATATCGGGAACATCGCCGAGGAAATCGAGAGCATGGGCCGCGGCGAGAAGCGCGAGCTGGTGAACCGGCTCGCGGTGCTGCTGGCGCATTTGCTGAAATGGCAGTTCCAGCCGGGCTTGCGCGGGAACAGCTGGCGATTGACGATCATCGAGCAGCGGGAGCGCCTGTTTGAGCACCTGAAAGAGAACCCAAGCTTGAAGCCGACGCTCTTGGAGGCGTTCGGAACCGCGTACCGCTACGCGCTGTTGGCGGCTCAGCGCGAGAGCGGGCTGCCCGAAAGCACGTTTCCTGGCGTTTGCCCGTATTCGATTGAGCAGACCATGGATGAAGCGTTCTGGCCGGGAGCACCGTTCCAGGTTGTCTGACCCGCGCCTCGGCGCATTGCAGCCAAGGACGATGTGATGCGGGCGGTTACGCCCGGGGCGAAAGTGAAGTCAGGAGTTTCGAGCATGGCCGAGTTCACGCTGCCGGCGAACAGCAAGGTTGGAACGGGCAAAAGCTGGAGCGCGCCGGCGGGTGCCCAGCGGGTGCGCACGTTCCGGGTCTATCGCTGGAGTCCGGACGAGGGCCAGAACCCGCGCATGGACAGCTACGACATCGACCTCGCCGCTTGCGGGCCGATGGTTCTCGACGCGCTGATCAAGATCAAGAACGAGGTCGATCCGACCTTGACGTTCCGTCGCTCCTGTCGCGAGGGGATTTGCGGCAGCTGCGCCATGAACATCGACGGCGTCAACACGCTCGCCTGCCTGAAGCCGATCGAGGAGGTGCGCGGGGCGGTGCGCATCAATCCGCTGCCGCACATGGCGGTGGTGAAGGATCTGGTGCCGGATCTGTCGCAGGCCTATGCGCAGCTGCACAGCGTGGAGCCGTGGCTGAAGGCGGACACGCCGCCGCCGCCGGACGCCGAGCGGCGGCAGAGCCGCGAGGAGCGGGCGCGGCTCGACGGGCTGTGGGAGTGCATTCTCTGCTTCTGCTGCACGACCAGCTGTCCGAGCTACTGGTGGAACGGCGACCGTTATCTCGGTCCCGCGGTGTTGTTGCAGGCGTATCGCTGGATCGCCGACAGCCGCGACGAGCACACCGGCGACCGGCTGGATGCGCTCGAGGACCCGTTCAAGCTGTATCGCTGCCACACCATCATGAACTGCACCCAGACCTGCCCCAAGGGCCTCAACCCCGCCAAAGCCATCGCTTCCATCAAGCAAATGCTCGCGGAGAGGGAAATGTGAGGCTCGGGGCTGAAACGCCGGGGAAGTTTTCAGGAGAAAGTCACATGAGCGCGGAAAAGCAATCGGTTCTCCTTGGCCTGATTGGTTACGGTATCCAAGGCTCGTTGACGCCGTCCATGCACGAGCGCGAGGGCGAAGAGCAGGGCCTCCGCACCATTTATAAGAAGATCGATCTCCAGCAGCTCGGTCTCGGCGCCGAGGCGCTTCCGGAGTTGTTGACGGCTGCGGAGCGCATGGGCTTCGCTGGCCTCAATATCACCTTTCCGGTCAAGCAGGCCGTCATTCCGCTATTGAACGAGCTGTCGGACAATTCGCGTGCGCTGGGAGCGGTGAACACGGTCGTCCTGCGGGACGGCAAGCGCTCCGGACACAACACCGACCTGTTCGGCTATGCCGAGAATCTAAAGCGCGGCCTGCCGGACGTGAAGCGCGACCGGGTGGTGCAGGTGGGCGCCGGCGGCGCGGGTTCCGCGGTGGCCGAAGCGCTTATGCAGCTCGGTGTCGGTCAGTTGACAGTCTTCGATACGGATGCGGCACGCGCGCAGCACGTCGCCTCTGATCTAGCATCCCGCCACGGGGAGGGACGGGCCGCAGCGGGGACGGATCTGCGGGCCGCGCTGGCGGAGGCGGACGGGCTGGTCAACACGACGCCGGTCGGGATGGCCAAAATCCCTGGCACGCCGGTGCCCCCCGAGTTGCTTCGGCCCGAGCTCTGGGTGTCGGAGATCATCTATTTCCCGATCGAGACCGAGCTGCTCAAGCGCGCCCGCGCGCTTGGCTGCCGCACGCTCGATGGCGGAGGCATGGCGGTATTCCAGGCTGTTCGCGCCTTCCAGCTATTTACCGGGCGCGAGCCGGACGCGGAGCGTATGCGGCGGCATTTCAACGAACTGCAAGCGGCGGCCGCCAGTCAGTCAGGATAGTCACTCCGCCGCCGCGCTCTTCTGTTCCGCACAGAGGCCGAATTGTCAGACCCTACAAAGGCTGCGGCTCTCGCGGGTGACGACGGCCAGGTGAAGACCGATCGCGTCGAAACCGGGCGGCGGTCCGGCCGCGCCTCGTTACGCGCCAGGAAATCCGGCCGCATGGTCTCGCTTGCTCTCCAGGGCGGCGGGTCTTTCGGCGCCTTCACCTGGGGCTTTCTCGATCGTCTTCTCGAGGAGCCGGATCTCGCCATAGACATGGTGAGCGGCGCCAGTGCCGGGGCCCTGAACGCGGTGTTGCTCGCCGACGGGCTTGCCGCAGGCGGACCGGCGGAGGCACGCCTGCGCCTCGAGCGTTTCTGGCACCGGATGGGCCACTCCACCCTCCACTTACCGGAAGGGGCGGACCATGCCGCCGGAGCGCTGTTCGAGCTTTCGACCCGTTTCGCCTCCCCCTATCAACTGAACCCGCTCGGGCTCAATCC
The DNA here is from genome assembly GCA_963808965.1 of uncultured Alphaproteobacteria bacterium. Lineage (GTDB taxonomy): Bacteria > Pseudomonadota > Alphaproteobacteria > Acetobacterales > Acetobacteraceae > CAWEHU01. Next base: position 28,737 of record CAWEHU010000029.1, on the reverse strand, counting down.
GATCCGCGGGATGTTGATCGACGAGGTGGACTTCGAACGGCTGCGGACCCAGTCGCCCATCCGCCTGCTGATCGCCGCGACGCGGGTGAAGGACGGGCGGCTGCGGCTGTTTCGCGAGAACGAGATGACGGTCGAGGCAGTGCTCGCCTCCTCCTGCCTTCCTTTCCTGCACCACGCGATCGAGATCGACGGCGAGGCGTACTGGGACGGCGGCTACGCCGCCAATCCGCCGCTGCGCCAGCTGGTAATCGACTCGCGGGCCAAGGACCTCATTCTCGTGCAGCTCATCCCCGACGAGCACGAGGGCGTCCCGCATCGCACGACCGACATCAACCGGCGCATGATGGAGATCGCTTTTACGACATCGCTGCACAAGGAACTTGAGGCGATAGAGGATCTGCGCGAGGTGTGCCGCCGTTCCCCGCTCACGCGCTCGCGTCTCTGCCGCAAGCTGCAAAATCTGCGCTTCCACCGGGTGGTCGCCGCGGACGCGGTCGAGGGACTCGATCACGAGAGCGCGCTCGATACGCGCTGGCCGTTGCTCAGCCGATTGAAGGAGCATGGGCGTGCGGCGGCGCAAAACTGGCTTGCTGGCCCGCCTGCGACCTGAAATCCGCAGGCACGACCGGCTCGCAACCGGGATCGCGTCCGAAAGCGCGGCTTGAAGCTCGGCCAGACAGGGATTACATGGACGGTGCCGGCTTGCCGGCTATGGCGATAAACGGTGTGTGGAATAAGCGTTGTGGACCCGGGGGCAGTGCCCGGCGCCTCCACCATAGGGGGGCGAAACAGGCTCGACACGCGCGGTAAAGACGCATCTTTTGCTCGGCATGGTTCCGCCGTTATCGGGCCATATGACAAGTGCCAATGACAATCATGAGGCGCTCGCTGTCGCTGCATAAGCGATAAGCGCGGTTCGGAGGGGCACCGGGCAACAGAAGCCCCCTCCACTTACCCCAAAGCAGTTTGCCCCCTCGCCCGCCCGGCGCTATTCGTGCAGGCGAGGCCGCGAGGGCAATCATGGACGACAATCAGGAGCAGCCGGAGAGCCTGCTGCCCTACGACGAGTGGACCGAAGAGGCGCTGCGCCAAGTGGTCGTACGGGCGCTGCAATATGTCGCTGCGAACGGCCTGCCCGGCGAGCACCATTTCTATCTCACCTTTCGCACCGACCATCCGGGCGCGGTCGTACCGCCGCGGCTTCGCTCCCAATATCCCGAGGAGATGACGATCGTTCTGCAGCACCAGTTCTGGAATTTGCAGGTCGATCAGGAAGCGGAACTCATCACCGTGGGGCTCTCGTTCGGGGGGGTGCCGGCCACACTCGCGATCCCGCTCGATGCCGTGGTCGGCTTCGCCGACCCGCATGTGCGGTACGGGCTGCGCTTTCAGGCCGGTCGGGCGGATGCAAGCGAGGAAGCAGCGGCGGAATCCGAAGCGAAGCCGCAGGCGGAGCCGGAACCCCAGCCGGAAGCACCCGAGCCGCCGCCCAGTGCTCCCCAGGTCGTCAACTTGGACGCCTTCCGTCGCCGCGGTCCCTCCAAGGACGAGACCTGACCGGTCCCGCGCGCAAGCTCCGAGAGCTCAAGGAACGCACGATGAATGCCCCGATTAAGCGGCCATCCGGCTTCCTCTACGCCCCTCTATTCCCGTTGGGGCCGGACCAGACCGAGTGGAGGAAGCTGAATATCGAGGGTGTCTCGGTCACTATTTGCGACGGCAGGACGGTTTTGCGCATTCAGCCGGAGGCGCTGAGCGAGCTTGCGTTTCAGGCGTTTCGCGACGTCTCCCACCTCCTCCGCCCGGCTCACCTCCAATCTTTACGCAACATCCTCGATGACCCCGAGGCCTCGGATAACGACCGGTTCGTGGCCCTCGATCTCCTGAAAAACGCCAATATCGCGGCGGGCGGGGTCCTGCCGATGTGCCAGGACACCGGCACGGCCATCGTGTTCGGCAAGAAGGGCCAACGCGTCTGGATCGAGGGCGACGAGGAGGAGGCCATCAGCTGGGGCGTCCATCGCACCTATACGGAAACCAACCTCCGTTACTCGCAGATGGCGCCGCTCTCGATGTTCGAGGAGGTGAACACCGGGAACAATCTGCCGGTGCAGTTCGACATCATGGCCGCGCCCGGTGACGATCACGCAGACGAGCTGCATCTGCTGTTCGTCGCCAAAGGCGGCGGCAGCGCGAACAAGACGTTTCTATTCCAGGAAACTCCGGCCTCGCTCCGTCCGGAGAAGCTGCCAGGCGTGATCGAAACGCGGATCAAGACACTCGGCACCGCGGCTTGTCCGCCCTATCACCTGGCTATCGCTATCGGGGGGACCAGCGCGGAGGTGAACCTCAAGACCGTGAAGCTGGCTTCGACCCGCTGGCTCGATACGCTCCCGACCAGCGGCAGCCGTGCCGGGCACGCCTTCCGCGACCTCGAGATGGAGCAGAAGGTGCTGGAGATGACGCGCAATTTCGGTATCGGCGCGCAGTTCGGCGGCAAGTATTTCTGCCACGACGTCCGGGTGATCCGGCTGCCGCGGCATGGCGCCAGCCTGCCGCTCGGCATTGGCGTGTCATGCAGCGCCGATCGCCAGGTCAAAGCTCGGATCACGCCCGAGGGCGTGTTCCTGGAGCGGCTTGAGGCGGAGCCGGCGAAATATCTGCCCGAGATGCTGGGCGAGCAGCCCGGCGGCGATGCGGTGCAGGTGGACCTGAATTGGCCGATGCCGCAAATCCTGGAGCAACTCTCGGCCCATCCTGTGAAAACCCGGGTATCGCTCACCGGAACGATGGTGGTCGCGCGTGACATCGCCCATGCCAAGCTGAAGGAACGGTTGGACCGGGGTGAAGGGCTGCCGGCTTACTTCAAGGACCATCCGGTCTACTACGCAGGTCCCGCCAAGACGCCCTCCGGGTATGCGACCGGCAGTTTCGGGCCGACAACCGCCGGCCGCATGGATAGCTACGTGGCCGAGTTCCAGGCAGCGGGAGGATCGATGGTGATGTTGGCGAAGGGCAACCGATCACGGGCGGTAAAGGATTCCTGCAAAACCTATGGCGGATTCTATCTCGGCAGTATCGGCGGTCCCGCTGCGCGGCTTGCGCGGGACTGCATCCGCAAGGTCGAGGTGCTGGAGTATCCCGAACTCGGCATGGAAGCCGTATGGCGCATCGAGGTCGAGAACTTTCCGGCCTTCATCGTGATCGACGACAAGGGCAACGATTTCTTCGATGGGCTCGTCTGATGCGGTTTACGGTCGATCGTATCGATCACGTCGTGCTGAACGTTCGTGATGTGGAAATCGCGGCCTCTTGGTATCAGCGCGTGCTCGGGATGGAGCGGGACACGTTCGGCAACGACCACCGGACGGCCCTGAAATTTGGTGGGCAGAAGCTTAACCTGCGCCCGGCGGAAGCCGATCCGCGCGGCTGGATCACGGGCGTCAATGATCGGCCCGGCGGGGCCGATCTCTGCTTCATCACGGCGGTAGGGCCGGAGGACGTGGTCGAACATCTGCTCGATTGCGGCGTGCCGGTGGTGGCGGGTCCGGTCGATAAGGTGGGTGCGCTCGGGCCGATCCGCTCGGTTTACTGCCGCGACCCCGACGGGAACTTGGTCGAGATCGCGAGCTACGTAGCGCGCTGATGGACCGCGTTGCTCTGCGCCGGCTCGGCTTCATCGCCTTCATCCTGTTCCTCGGCTCGGTGCCGCTCGCGAACTGGCTTATCGGCCATGTCGGGACCGTGTGTGTGCCGGACGGTCCGTGCCTGGTGCCGGTCGCGCCTGGGCTGATGGCGCCGTCGGGCGTGCTGACTGTCGGCGCGGCGCTGGTGTTGCGCGACGTGGTGCAGCGTTGCCTCGGCACGTTTTGGGGTTTGTCGGCGATTTTTGCGGGCACGGTCTTATCCGTGCTCGTCGCCGCTCCATCAGTGGTGCTCGCGTCGGGTGCGGCCTTTCTGTTGAGCGAGTTGGCCGACTTCGCAATCTATACGCCGTTGCAGCGACGGGGGCTCGTGCGGGCAGTGGTGCTTTCCTCCGGGCTCGGGCTCGTCGTGGACTCGGTCGTGTTTCTCAGTCTCGCCTTCGGCAGTCTCGCATTCTTGCCCGGTCAGATCGTCGGCAAGGCATGGGCGGTGCTGCTGGCCATCCCGCTCGTGCGTTTGCTGCGACGGATGGCGCCGACACCCGCCTGAACGGTGCGCCTCTCCGATTTCGACTTCGATCTGCCGCCCGATCGCATCGCGCAGCATCCGATCCGCCCACGGGATGCGGCGCGGCTACTGCACGTGAGTTGCGGCGGACTGGCGGACAGATATGTCCGTGATCTTCCTTCTCTGTTGCGGTCGGGCGATATCCTAGTCGCCAACGATAGCAAGGTCGTTCCGGCCCAACTTACCGCGCGACGGGGCGCGGCGCGCATCGGCATCACGCTCGATCGTCCGCGGGCGGACGGCACGTGGGAGGCTTTGGCCCGCAACGCGCGCCGCCTCCGGCCGGGCGACACGTTGACCTTCGAGCGCGCCCAGGATCTCGCGGCGACCGTGCTGACGCGCGAGGCGGATGGCGGCGTGACGTTGGCGTTCAATCGGCGGGACGCAGAGCTCGCCGATGCACTTCGACGCGCCGGCGCATTCGCCTTGCCGCCGTATATCGTCCGCCCGCAGGGTCCGCTTCCGGAAGATACGCACGATTATCAGACGGTCTTCGCGCGGAACGAAGGCGCGGTCGCCGCCCCGACAGCCGGGCTGCACTTCACGCCCGCATTGCTGGCCGCCCTCGACGCTCAGGGGGTCAAGCGCGTGACGGTCACGCTCCATGTAGGAGTGGGAACGTTTCTTCCAGGTACGAACCGACGATGTCGGACGGCATCGGATGCACGCCGAGCGTGGTGTAATCGACTCCGGCGTGGCTGCGACAGTCAACGAAGCGCGGCGGAGTGGCGGCCGTGTCGTCGCGCTCGGCACGACCAGCCTGCGTTTGCTTGAGAGCGCCGCGGGGAGGGCGGCGACGTACAGGCTTTCGATGCCGATACCGATCTCTTCATTTTGCCGGGCCACCGTTTCCGGGTGGTGGATGTTCTGCTGACCAACTTCCACTTGCCACGCTCGACGCTGTACATGCTGGTCTGCGCCTTCGCCGGCACGGAGCGGATGCGAGCGGCGTACGCACATGCGATCGAGGCGGGATATCGGTTCTATTCCTACGGGGATGCGTGCCTGCTTGACCCGGGCGGAACGTGCCCATGATCAGTCCGTTGCCCTTGGACCCCAGATCGACGCCGGCCGTAAGTTTCGATACCAGGAACGTTTACCGCGAGCGTCCGCCATGCCGCTCAGGCCGGCGCCGGTAGCCCAAGCGGCGGGTCCGCGTGCGGGTCGGCTTGCCCGAGGGCGAACGCCAGCACCGCGGCAATGCGCGGCGGCAGATCCGGCGGCAACCCGGCCAGGGAAGCAACCGGGCGGGAAACGGCGCGGCTGGGATCGGCGGCGGGGATGGCGGCGGCGGGCGGCGCCGGCCGCTTCGCACGCGGTGGGGCAGCCAGCGCCGGCGGCGGCTTGATCGCCAGCATGTGGCAGAGCGGGCGCAGGATACGGCCGGGCTTGCGGCGATGCGGCGAGCAGCGCCGTCATCCTCGGGTCCGCCAGCAAGTGCTCGACCTGCCCGCCATAGGCGACCGTCTCCGGCACCAGCCGGAGCAGCCAGCCGAACCCGCGCGGCAGCCGATAGGTCTGCGGCCGGGCCGGCAGACGGTATTGCGGCGGCAAAGGCGGAGCCCGGAGCCGCGCCACCGGCGCGACAAGCCGGCCGGCGCGCACCTTGGCGGCCAGCGCCTCGAACCGGATGGCGAGGCGGCGCAGCCGCACCCAGGCCCTGAAGACCAATATCAGCGTCGGGACCGAGCGCTCCTGGGCGCAGCGCACGGTCGCCGCCTGGCACAGCGACTCGATGATGAGGGCCAGGCGGTACGACAGGCTGATGGGTGCGAGGGCTGGGGTCGAAAGCATCGGACAAACAGAAGGCCACAACCAGCCGGCGTGTGTGGCAACATAATTCCGACGCCGGTTGCGTACGGATGAAGTCCCGAGTTCCGCGTTTCCGTTCGTTCCCGCGCAAGCGGGAACCCAGTCTTGCAGAGCAACGCCAGCCTTGTGCGCGACTGGATCCTCGCTTTCGCGAGGATGAACGGAATTGCGTGCGCGTTTCCAGTCACCCGAGACGGGGCTAGAACTTGTTTAGGCCAACTGGAAACACGTGACGCAAAATTCCGCTCATCCCCGCGAAGGCGGGGAGCCAGGTCTCGCACAAGAAAGGCTGACATTGTATGGCGGGACGGGGTTCCTGCTTTTACGGGCCTGGGTTCCCGCTTCCGCGGGAACGAACGGGGATGGCCGAGGCACTCACAGTCACCCCGAGACGGGGCTAGGTCTCTTTCCTTGGGTCGCCACGCCACCAAGCAGCGGCTCGCGATGACAGGGTTGCCCTTTTCTGTTTCCACTCAGAACGGCTTAGGCGCCTAGCTTTTCACGAGCGGACATCCGCCCTCGCTCAGCGGGCGCCAGAATCTGGTCCGCTGGAAGGCTTTGCAGCAGCTTGTAGTAATCCCACGGCCTCTTGCTCTCCGCGGGTGATTTCACCTCGAACAGATAGGCCGGGCACATGTAGCGGCCATCCTCGCGGATGGTGCCGGGGCCGAATGCGTCGTCATCACACGGCATCGCCTTCATCTGCGCGACAACGGCCGCGCCGTCCGACTTGGCCTTTGCTACTCCCATTGCAGCGACCGCCTTCAAGTAATGCAGAGTTCCCGCATAGCAGCCGGCATGGTCCATGGTAGGATAATTGGGCGGGTTCTGGTCGCGTAACAGCCGCTGCGTGAAGCTCCGCGTGCGTTCGTTCAGGTCCCAATAAAATGTCGAACAGAGCAAGATCCCCTGACCCTCCGCGAGCCCCAGTCCATGCACGTCGGTGATGAACATCTCGAGCGCGGCAAGGCGCATCGAATTGTTAAGTCCGAACTCCCGGGCTTGCTTGATGCAATTGATCAAGTCCGCTCCGGCGCTGGCGAAGCCGATCACCTTCGCCCCGCTCGCCTGACCTTGCAGCAGAAATGAGGAAAAGTCGGCCGTACCGGGGAACGGGTAAGGGGCCGAGCCGAGCACTTTTCCACCCGCGGCAACGACAAAGCGCCCAGTGTCGCGCGCGAGTTGCTGGCCGAACACATAATCCGCGAAGAGAAGGTACCAGGTGTCGCCACCTTGCTTGACGATGGCCGTGCCCTGGGCTTTCGACAACATGTAGACATCGAAGGTCCACTGGACGGTATTGGGCGAGCATTGCGGCCCGGTCAGGTCGGTCGTGGCCGCGGAGGCGGTGACGAGGACTTTGTTCTTCTCGCGGGCGATCGCATTGACCGCGAGGGCCACCGCCGAGTTGGGCAAGTCAAGAAGGAGATCCACGTCCGCTGTATCACACCACTGCCGGGCGACCGCCGCGCCTACATCGGGTTTGTTTTGGTGGTCGGCAAAGATCACATCCACCGCGAAGCCGTGATCGCCGAAGTCCTTAATGGCTTGGCGCGCGGCGGCGACCGAGCCCATACCGGAGATGTCCCTGTACGGCCCGGACTGATCGTTCAGTACCCCGATACGAATGGTCGGGCTGGCGGCCTGTGCGCGTGCGCGATTGCTTATCGGCAAGGCCGTGGCCGCGGCCGCTGCCCCGAGTAGGTTGCGCCTGCTGACTTCCATTGGTGTACCTCCCCTGTCTGCCGAAGCCTGCTCTGAACGCCGGTGATCGGAACGATTTGCTCCCGCGCCGGCCGCCCGAGGCCATTTGCGGCGCTTGGTGTAGAGCACGCCTTGACGCTGGAGTTCGGCGATCGCCTCCTCGTCGTAACCGTGCTGCGCCAGCACGGCCGGGCCGTGCTCGCCGAAGCGCGGCGGCGCGGCGCGCGTGCCGCCCGGCGTGCGCGACAGCTTGATCGGGGTTCCGAGTCCGCGATAGTCGCCCAGCTCCGTCACCATCTCGCGGTGCGCGGTATGAGGAGCCGCCATCACCTCGTCCACGGGAAGGACCGGCCCGGCGGGCACGCCGTTCCGGATCAATCGAAGCGCCAGCTCGTGGCCGTCCTGCTCGGCGAACAGCTCGGTCAGCAGCCGCGTCAGTTCGGCACGATGCGCCAACCGATCGGCATTGCCGAGAAAACGCGGGTCGGTGGCCATTTCCGGCCGGCCGATCAGGTTGCATAAATTGCGGAACTGCGCGTCATTGCCGCCTGCGATGAAGATCTCGCAGGTGCGCGTGCGATATTTCTCGTACGGCGCGATGTTCGGATGCGCATTGCCAGTCGGCACCGGCCGTTTGCCGTTGAGAAAGTAATTGGCGGCTTGAGGGTGCAGCAGCGCCATGCCGCAATCGTGCAGCGTGGCGTCCACGTACTGGCCCGCGGCCCGAACGGGTCCGCTCATGCAGCGCCATGAGGATGCCGATCGCCGCGTAGAGCCCGGTTCCGAGATCCACCATCGGAATGCCGAGCCGAAGCGGCCCTGTCGAGGGGTCGCCGTTCACGCTCATCAGCCCCGTCATCGCTTGCAGGATGGCGTCGTAGCCGGGAAGGCTGCCCAGCGGGCCATCGGCGCCGAAACCCGACACCCGGCAATGGATCAGACCGGGGAAACGGGGAGCGAGATCCTGCTCGTAGCCGAGGCCCCATTTCTCCATCGAGCCCGGCTTGAAGTTCTCGACCAGTACGTCCGCGCCTTCCAGCAGGCGCAGCAGCACGGATTTTCCCTCAGGTTTGCCGAGGTCGAGCGCGAGCGAGCGCTTGTTGCGGTTGATACCGATGAAGTAGCTGGCGTCCTCGCCCAGGAACGGCGGTCCCCAGTCGCGGACCTCATCGCCTTGCGGCGGCTCGATCTTGATGACCTCGGCACCATGATCGGAAAGAATCATCGTGCAGTAGGGACCGCCGAGCACACGGGTCAAATCGATGACCTTCAGCCCGGCGAGCGCGCCCGCGGATCGGGCGAGGCCCTTGCCCCCCGTTTCCGGTTTGGCGGTCTGATCCATCAGGCGGCCCTCCCATGATCGCGGTCCCAGACCCGGCGGCAGAATTCCGGGTACGTCTCCCGCATTTCGTCGCAGACCGGGCCTCGTAGCAAGGCAAGCTCTTCCGGGCTGGGGTCAGGCGTGACCGGGACTTCCTTTGCGGCATCGAACTCAAAGCCGGTATTGGCGCCGATGCTGCTCGCGGTCTCGCCGGGATGACGGGAGACCAGGACGAAGCGCGCCCGCTCGGAGTCGAACCGGAACACGCATCTTCCTGTCACGAGCGCCTGGGCGGTGCCGCGACGGAACACGCCTTTGGGCGAGACGCCTGGCGCCGAGACTATATCGACGCGCGGCACCAGGACTCGTCGCGAGTGTTCTTCCCGGAACAGGAGCGTGCGAGGTGTCATGAGGTACATGAAGGCCGAGCCGAAACTGCCCGGAAATCGCACCGTCGCGCCGGGCCATTCGCCGGTCCCGATCAGGTTGATGTTCGCCTGTCCATCGATCTGCCCGCCGCCGAGGAAGAACAGGTCGATCCGGCCTTGGCCCGCGAGGTCGAACAGCTCGCGCGAGCCTTCCGTGAAGGGGTTGCCGGTTCGCTTGTGCAGGAATGAGAGGCGCAGCTCCGCGCCCCTTTTCTTCACCAGCCAGCACGCGGCGGCTGGGATCGGACTCGCCGCGCCGACCGCGATGTGGCGTGCGCGGGGTGCCGTGGGGTCAAGAATGAGGCGGGCGAGTGCCGCCGCGAGCCGTTCCTCTTTCTGGATCATCCGGCTTCCCGCGCGGGCGCATTCAGGACGTGGCGGGCGAGATAGGCGCGGAATCCCTCCTCGGAGCGAGCGAGGCGCGCGTATTCCGCGAGATGCGCGGCATCCGCCGGGTACTCGTCCAGCAGGGCGAGCGGCCATGCACCGCGTTCGGCCACGGCGACCGCTTCGATATAGGTGGCCGAGATCGTGCCAGGGGCCAAGCGCTCATCGGTGAGGAGGTCGGTTTGCGTGATCCGCTCCACGGTCGCGAGTACCCGTTTCGAGGCGTGCGCGATGGTCGCGAGCTCTCGACGCCGCCCGACCCAGACATTTCCGTTCGCGTCGGCCATCGCGGCGTGGAAGACGGCGATGTCGGGCGAGAGCGCGGGCAGCAGGACGATGGGGTCGGCCGTGTCATCGAACGGGTTGTCGATCACCTTCCAGTCGGGACGGTGGCCCAGAATGTCGCTGCCGATGATCCCGCGCAGGGGCATGAACGGCACCCCCTTTTCGGCCGCCTGGAGCATCGTGTGGATGGCGGGGCAGGTCGCGTCCCGCACCGTAATGCGCCCGGCCGCCAGCGCGGCGGTGAACCGGGGCGCGGTTCCCGCCTCGCCGAGCGTGACGGCGCTGGTTTCCACCGAGGCAACGCAATCCGCGCCGATCAGGAGGTCGGTCGCGTAACCGGAGACTGGAACGCCGAGCAGGCGGAGGTCGCGTTTTCCGGTCCGGACCAGCGCGCGGGCGAGGGCACAGGGCACGAGCGAATTGTCCGGCGGCAGCGCGAGCAGCGCTCCGTCAGGTACAAGTGCGGCCAGCTCGTCCAGGGTCAGCCGCGCGACCAGTCGCCTCTCCTGATCTGTCGCGAGGCATTTAGCCTCCGATCAACGGGCGGCACCAGGGGGGAACCCCGGGACCTACGACCGGTTTAGAACGGACCAGATCCCGGCGGCCGCCGGTCCGGCGCGCTACAGTCGAGCCTAGCGAGATCTGCCGGGGCTCAACGGGGAGAATACATGGTGAGCGACGCAATCCCGCCCGTCTCCGATGCAGCGGGCCAATATCCCGTATCGCTCAACGTAAACGGTACGGAACGGCGCCTTGTGATCGCGCCCTGGACAACGCTGCTCGATGCATTGCGCGAGCGGCTTGGCCTGACCGGCGCCAAGAAAGGCTGCGACCACGGGCAGTGCGGCGCCTGCACGGTGCTCGTAGATGGGAAGCGCATCAATTCTTGTCTCACGCTTGCGGTGATGCACGAGGGCGCCGCGATTCGCACGATCGAGGGTGTCGGCAGCAAAGACGCGCTGCACCCGTTGCAGCAGGCCTTCATCGACCACGACGCGTTCCAGTGCGGTTACTGCACGCCCGGACAGATCTGCTCGGCTGTCGGCATGATGGCGGAGGGCAGGGCGCATAGCGTGGAGGACATCCGGGAACTCATGAGCGGCAATCTCTGCCGCTGCGGCGCTTACCCGAACATCGTCGCCGCCATCGAGCAGGCGATGCACGAGAAAACGGGGGGTTCGCAGCAATGAATCGCTTCGAATACACCCGCGCCACCGATATCGCGGACGCGATTTGCGTGCGCGCCGCGGACAAATCGGCGCAGTTCATCGCCGGCGGCACCAACCTCATCGACCTCATGAAGGAGAACGTCACCCGCCCGAGCCGGCTGATCGACATCACGCATCTCCCGCTTCGCGCGATCGAGGAGCGCCAAGACGGTGGGCTCCGCCTCGGGGCGCTGGCGACCAACACGGAGGTCGCGTACGACGTCCGGGTCGAGCAGCGTTATCCTCTGCTCGCGAGTGCGATCCTGGCCGGCGCTTCGCCGCAGCTCCGCAACGCGGCCAGTGTGGGCGGCAACCTCCTGCAACGCACCCGCTGCTACTACTTCTACGATACGGCGACGCCGTGCAACAAGCGTGCGCCGGGAACCGGTTGTCCGGCGATCAACGGTGTGAACCGAATCCATGCCATCCTCGGAGCCAGCGAGCACTGCATCGCGACACATCCTTCGGACATGTGCGTTGCGCTCGCCGCTCTCGATGCGACGGTCCGCGTCGCTGGCGCGAATGGAGATCGGGCCATCCCGTTCGCCGAGTTCCATCGCCTTCCCGGCGACACCCCGCACATCGACACCAATCTTGCGCGAGGACGAGATCATCACCTCGGTCGATCTTCCGCCCGAAAGCTTCAATCCGAACTACACCTATTTGAAGCTGCGCGATCGGCTTTCCTACGCTTTCGCGCTGGTCTCGGTGGCCGCCGCGCTCAAGATGGAGGGCGACGTGATCAGGGAGGCGCGGATCGCGCTCGGTGGCGTGGCGCACAAGCCCTGGCGCGATTCATCTGTCGAGGAGCTTCTGAGAGGTCAGCCCGCCAACCTCGACACATTCGCCCGCGCCGCCGGCGAACTGCTCAAGGGCGCCAGCGGCCACGGCGGAAACGACTTCAAGATCGAGCTGGCGCGCAGGGCGATCATTCGCGCGCTCTCGCAAGCCGCCGCGGGCACGCCTCAGCCGCAAACCGAGAAGCGGGTTCTCTGACATGGCAACCACCTATATCGGCCAGTCCGTCTCACGTGTGGATGGTCCTGCGAAGGTGACGGGCAGCGCCAAGTATGCCGCCGAGTTCGCCGCGCCGGATCTCGCCTACGGCGTCGTCGTCTCCAGCGCGATCGCGCGCGGGCGCATCACCGCCATCCATGCAGAGGAGGCAGAGGCGGTCGCGGGCGTTTTGCGCATCTTCACGCACCAGAACCGGCCGGGGACGGCCTTCCTCAATCGCAGTTGGCGGGATGAGGTCGCGCCTCCTGGTGCGCCGTTCCGGCCGCTGTACGACGACGAAATCCATTACAGCGGCCAGCCCGTGGCGCTGGTCGTGGCCGAGGATTTCGAGACGGCGCGCTACGCCGCGTCGCTCGTTCGGATCGAGTACGAAAGCGCGCCGCACGCCACGGATCTCGAGAACCAACGCGGGGAGGCCTATGTCCCCCGCACCAAGCGCAGCGGCATCGAACCACCGCCAAGCCCGCGGGGCAAAGCCGATGACGCGCTCGCGAGCGCCCCAACCCGGTTGCGGCAGGAGTACCGCTCGCCATTCGAGCACCACAATCCGATGGAGACGCACGCGACAACGGCGATTTGGGAAGGCGGGGGCAAGCTCACCGTCTATGACAAGACCCAGGGCGTGCAGAACTCGCAATCCTATCTGACCAGCGTGTTCGGCCTGTCGTCGAGCGATTTGCGGGTCGTGTCCCCGTTCGTCGGCGGCGCGTTCGGCTCCGGACTTCGGCCGCAATATCAGGCATTTCTTGCCGTGCTGGCGGCACATGAACTCAAGCGCTCGGTGCGAGTCTCGCTTACCCGCCAGCAGATGTTCACGTTCAGCTATCGCCCGCACACCATCCAAACGGTCGAACTCGGCGCCTCGCCGGACGGGACGTTGCTCGCGATGACGCACGAGGCGATCGGCAATACGTCGCGGTTCGAGGATTACCAGGAAAACGTCGTGAACTGGTCGGGCCTCCTCTACGCCTGCCCCGACGCGCGCTTCGACTACAAGCTCGCACAGCTCGACCTTTACACACCCTGCGACATGCGCGCTCCGGGAGCGACGCTCGGTGTATTCGCGCTCGAGACCGCGATGGACGAGCTTTCGTACAAGCTCGGGATCGACCCGCTCGACCTGCGCCTCAGGAATTACGCCGAAGGGGACCAGAACGAAGGCAAGCCGTTCACCAGCAAGGAGCTGCGTGAGTGCTACCGGCAGGGCGCCGAGCGATTCGGCTGGTCCAAGCGAACTCCGACGCCGCGCTCGATGCGCGAAGGCGGCGAGTTGATCGGCTGGGGCATGGCGACCGGCGTCTGGGAGGCGCTCCACGTCAAATCGAGCGCACGCGCGGTGCTGAGTGCCGGCCCAAGACTTGAGATCGCCAGCGCGACGGCGGATATCGGAACCGGCACCTACACGATCATGGCGCAGATCGCGGCGGAGATGCTCGGCGTTCCGATCGAGAACGTGACGGCAAGGCTGGGCGACAGTCTCCTGCCGACCTCAGCCGTTGAGGGGGGCTCCTGGACCGCGGCCTCGACCGGGGCCGCCGTGCAGGCCGCCTGCGATTCGGTGCGGAAGCAGGTCTTCAAGCTCGCGCGCGGCATGGAGAGTTCGCCGCTTGCCAATGCCGACCTGGATCACGTCGAGTTCGTCGACGGCGCGATCCGTCGCAAAGGCGATCCGAGCCAGGCCGTGCCGATCGACGCGGCGCTACGCAGCGGCGGGGTCGAGAAGATCGAGGCGGAGGAGGCGGTCCGTCCCGGCATGATCAGTCAGATGCGCTACGCGCGCTATACGCACTCGGCGATCTTCGCAGAGGTTCGTGTGGACGAGCAGCTGAACGTGATTCGGGTCATGCGGGTGGTGAACGCGGTCGCGGCGGGCCGGATTCTCAATCCCAAGACGGCGGGAAGCCAGATCCTCGGTGGCGTCGTCTGGGGGATCGGCATGGCGTTGCACGAGGAGACGATGCCGGACCACGCGCTCGGCCGTTTCATGAACCATAACCTCGCCGAGTATCATATCCCGGCCAACGCCGATATTCGCGATATCGACGTCATCTTCGTCGAGGAGAATGACCCGGAGATCAATCCCCTCGGCGTCAAGGGCGTGGGCGAAATCGGCATCGTCGGCACGGCGGCCGCCATCGGTAACGCGATCTATCATGCGACCGGCAAGCGGGTGCGCGACTTGCCGATCACGATCGACAAATTGATGGCGTGACATCAAAAGCCGTGCGCAATCGCGCCGGCGAGCGCCACGGCGGCTGCCAGGAGCAATACCGCCGCAACCCGGCCCGCGCGCCCCTGTTCGGGACGGTCCCGCCCGAACAGCAAGACGAAGTAGTAGCGGCCCCACGGCAGACGCAGCGAGCGGCGCAGGTCCACCGCATGATCGACCGCGTAGCGCATGCCGAAGGCGCGCTGCACGGCGGCGAGTTGGGCTGGGCTAAAAGTGCCGGCCACATCGGGCGGCACGCGGGCCAAAAACCGCCGGATAAAGGCCTCTGCGCTGCCGGAACAAGACGAGAACGTTGTCATGCGGCAGAAAATGCCGGGTGACTCCTAATAAGTGTTGAACACGTTTTGTTCTCATTCGCGTGAGCACGCTTTTTCGGGTCGAGGCCGATTGCGGCCGGCGAGAAAGGCGGGTCAGGATGAGCCTATGCAGGCCGAGCCGCCGCCCGAGCCGATCCTCAATGCACTCCATCGCATGGGTCTACTGCCGCCCGGCGTTCAGGCATTAGGCCGTGCGCTCACCGGCGGAGTTTCCTCCGACATTTGGCGGATCGACCTGCCGCGCGGTCCGATCTGTGTGAAGCGCGCACTGCCCAAGCTGAGGGTCGCGGCCGATTGGCGCGCGCCCGTCGCTCGCAATCTCTACGAGGCGCGCTGGATGGAGTGTGCTTCGCGGGCGGTACCCGGCTGCGTGCCGGAGCTTCTGGGACATGACGACGAGGGCGGCGCGCTGGCGATGGCCTATCTGCCGCCGGAACAATATCCGATTTGGAAGAATGAGCTGCGGGAGGGCAGGGCCGATCCCGCTTTCGCGGCCGAAGTTGCGCGCCGGCTCGCGCGTATCCATGCCGCGACGGCGGCCGATCCTGCGATCCCGCTCGCTTTTCCGACCGATGAGATTTTCTACGATATCCGGCTGGAGCCCTACCTGGTCGCCGCTGCCCGCGCCCACCCCGACCGCGCTCCGGCATTGCAGGCGCTGGTAGCCAGCACGCAGGCGAACAAGCGCGCGCTCGTCCACGGTGACGTGAGCCCGAAGAACATCCTCGTTGGGCCGAGCGGCCCGGTGTTCCTCGATGCGGAATGCGCTTGGTGGGGCGACCCGGCGTTCGACCTCGCCTTCTGCCTCAACCACCTGCTGCTGAAATGCCTCTGGACCCCTCCCGCCAGCCACGCCCTCCTCGCCTGCTTCGACGCGCTCGCGGCTGCCTACCTCGCGGGAGTGGACTGGGAGCCGCGGGAGGCTCTGGAACGCAGGGCGGCGCATCTGCTCCCGGGCCTGTTCCTCGCCCGGGTGGATGGGAAATCGCCGGTCGAATACATCACCGCCGAAGCTGACAAGAGCCGCGTGCGACGGGTCGCGCGGCGGCTGTTGGCGGGGCCTGTGGACCGGCTCGGGGCCGTGCGCGAGGCTTGGTCCGCGGAGATCGAAGCATGACCGACACGACGATCACCTCCGTCCGGGGGCGGCGGGTTTGGGACAGCCGCGGGCGGCCGACCGTGGAGGCCGAGTTGCGTCTGGCCGGGGGCGCGCGGGGCCGCGCGATCGCTCCGGCGGGAGCATCCACCGGCTCGGGCGAGGCCCTCGATTTGCGGGATGGCGGAAAGGCGTTCGGCGGGTACGACGTGATGCGCGCGGTCGGGCACGTGAACGGCGAGATCGCCAAGGACGTGATTGGTCTGGATGCCGCCGATCAGGCCACTCTCGATCGGAAGCTGATCGCGCTGGACGGCACGCCGAACAAGTCGCGCCTCGGCGCCAATGCCGTTCTCTCGGTCTCGATGGCCGCCGCCCACGCCGCCGCCGCGGCCGCCGGTCTGCCGCTGTACCGCCATCTCGGCGGGAGCGAAGCGACGCTGCTGCCGCTTCCCCAAATCCAGATATTCGGCGGCGGCGCGCATGCGGGGCGGCGCGTCGATATCCAGGATTTCCTGATCGTCTGCCCCGCCGCACGCTCCTTCGCGGAGGCGCTGGATTGGACGGCGGAGGTGTATCGCGCGGCGGGCACGCTGATGCAGGAGGCCGGCGCGCTCCAGGGCGTTGCCGACGAAGGCGGCTGGTGGCCCGCTTTCACCTCGAACGAGCAGGCGCTGGAGACGCTGGTCCGCGCCATCGAGCGCGCCGGCTTCAAGCCGGGCCAGCAAGTCGCCATCGCCTTGGACGTGGCCGCGAGCGAGTTCGGGCGCGGTGGCCGGTACAAACTGGGGCTTGAAGGGCGCGAGCTGGACAGCGAGGGCATGATCCGGATGCTCGCCGGCTGGATCTCCCGCTATCCGATCGTTTCGGTCGAGGATCCGCTGGCCGAGGACGACGCCGCGGGCTTCGCGGCGTTCACCCGCGAGCTGGGAGCGCGCGTGCAAGTGGTGGGTGACGATTTCCTCGTGACCGACGCGGAACGGGTGCGCGAAGCGGCGGCGCGCGGCGCCGCGACGGCCGTGTTGCTGAAGCCGAACCAGCGAGGAACGCTCACCGAGACGCTGGCCGCTTGGCGCGCTGCGCAGGAATTGGGTCTCGCCGGCATCGTCTCGGCGCGATCGGGTGAGACCGAGGACGTGACCATCGTGCATCTCGCGGTGGGCTGGGGTGTCGGACAGCTCAAGGTCGGCTCCTTCGCGCGGAGCGAGCGGATGGCCAAGTGGAACGAGGCTTTGCGTATCGAGGAGGCGCTCGGCGATCGAGCCCGATTTACTGGGGCGCGGCGCTGCGCATGGCACGGAGCTAGACCCGTTTGGGCTGACTGTGAGTGCCTCGGCCATCCCCCGTTCGTTCCCGCGGAAGCGGGAACCCAGGCCCGTGAAAGCAGGAACCCGTCCCGCCATACAATGTCAGCCTTTCTTGTGCGAGACCTGGATCCCCGCCTTCGCGGGGATGAGCGGAATTTTGCGTCACGTGTTTCCAGTTGGCCTAAACAAGTTCTGGCTAGAGCCGTTTGGGCTGACTGTGAGTGCCTCGGCCATCCCCCGTTCGTTCCCGCGGAAGCGGGAACCCAGGCCCGTGAAAGCAGGAACCCCGTCCCGCCATACAATGTCAGCCTTTCTTGTGCGAGACCTGGATCCCCGCCTTCGCGGGGATGAGCGGAATTTTGCGTCACGTGTTTCCAGTTGGCCTAAACAAGTTCCAGCTAAGCCAGGCTGAGCTTGGCAAAGAAGCCCACTACTCTACGCGGACGTAGCGAAGCGGGAACGAGTCGTCGGGCAGCTGCTGGAGCTCCACGTTCTTGCGCGCGGCCCAGACCACGTTTTGCTGGTGCAGCGGCACGAAGGCCGCATCGTCGTGCAGGATCTTCGACGCCTCTACGATCTCAGCCTGCCGCTTCGCCGGGTCCGTCTCGACAAGCATCCGGTCGAGCAGTCCGTCGATTTTTGGGTTGGAGTAGCCGCCCATGTTGAAAATTCCCCGCGTGCCGTTGCGGCTGCCCGCGAGATTGAAGAAGGTGTTGTGCGCATCGAATGAGTTGGGGGTCCAGCCCAGCATGTAGAAGCTCGTGTTGTACCCGGGATTGCTGATCTCGGCGAAATATCTGAGCCGGGTCTGAGCGTTCAGCGTTACCTTCACGCCGATGCGCGCCAGCATCACCGTTACTGCCTGACAGATCGCCTCGTCATTGACGTAGCGGTCGTTGGGGCAGTCGAGCGTCACTGCGAAGCCCTCGGGATACCCGGCTTCGGCGAGCAGTCCTTTAGCGTGAGCTGGATCATACGGCCAGCGTACGTCCGATTCCGGCGTGTAACCGTTCACGCCTGGGCCGTACAGCAGCCCCGTTGGATGCGACTGACCGCGCATGATGCGCTGGTGGATGGCGTTGATATCGACGGCCTCGTTGAACGCCTCCCGGACGCGTTGGTCCTTGAAGGGATTCTTGCCCTTCACGTCGGATTTGAGCAGCTCGTCGCGCGACTGATCAAATCCCAGGAATACCGTGCGCAGTTCCGGGCCCTGGATCAGCCGCAACCCCTCGGTCCGGCCGATGCGCTCGATGTCCTGCGGCGGCACGGTGTAGATCATCGACACGTCGCCCGACAGCAGGGCGGCAACCCGCGTGGCGGCGTTGGCGATCACATTGAACTGCACGTCGGTCAGATTGTGCTCCGGCTTGTCCCACCAGTCCGGATTGTTGACGAGCGTGGTGCGCCGGTCAGGCTCACGGATCTTGAGAATGAACGGGCCGGTGCCGTTCGCGTGCCTCGTCGCGAAATTTTCCTCGGTTTTGGTCAGGTCGGCCGCCTGGGTCGCACCGTGTTCTTCGCACCAGGTGTGGCTCATGATGCCCCAATAGGCGATCTCTTCGAGAAAAATCGGATTGGGGACGCGGGTCTCGAAATCGACGGTGAGATCGTCGACCTTGCGGACCTCTTTGACGGTCGCGAAATACGCGTTGATTTGCGAGCCGGGCGCGGTGGCGCGGCGATAGCTGAACAGGACGTCCTCTGCGGTGAACGGCTGACCTTCCTGGAACTTGACGCCGGGCCGCAGATGAAATCGCCAGATCGTGGGCGAGGGGTTCTCCCAGCTCTGTGCGAGAGCGGGCTCGACCTTCAGATTGCGGCCTCGGCGGACCAGCGGATCGTACATGTTCTGCGTGAAGGTCAGCAGAAACGTCTCGCTCCGCGTATAGGGATCCATCGAGTTGGCGTCGCCGTCATTGGCCCACTTGAACGTGGCTGCGTCAGCGCCCGACGCGCAGAGCGATGCCGCGACCATGCAGGCCGCGAATAAGCCCCGCTTCCTCACGATTACCGCCGGTGCGCGTCCTGCGCGGTCGGTCCGCGACAAATCCGCGGTCGCGAGCCGCGCGGATCTGTCACGCGGCTCGCCGGTGCGACAGCGCCGCTGGGAGCTGGCTGATCGCATGGTCGATGAGCCCGGCATCCGTATCTGGGGATAGAGTCCTCGAGAGCACGCTTTGGGCCGCGACCGTCGCCACTTCCGCCGCCGTGATGCGCACCTCGTCCACCGCCGCTTTTTCCGCCGCGGCAATGCGGTCAAGCGCCATCTTCTCGCGCCGGCGAGCCGCGGCTTCCGCCTCCTCGGCCGCGGCGGCGCCGACGCGCGCGGCTTCGGCGTTGGCTCCCTCGATCAGCCGGCGGGCCTCCTCGATCGCCGCGTTGCGCCGCTTCTGCGCATCACGCAGCATCTCCTCCGCTTCGTTGCGGAGACGAGAAGCTTCCGCAAGCTCGAGGCGGATGCGCTCGCTGTGTCCGTCGAGGATCTGGCTCAGCGCCGCCCAGATCTTCTTGCCGAAAATCACCACGAACATGATGAAGGCGAGCCCGACCCAGGTGCGTGGGTTGCCCCAGAAGCTTTCCTCATGCATCCGCTGGGCTCCTTACCTCTGACCCCGGGCAGCGAGTGCGGCGCCCACCGCGCCCTCGATCGCGAGCCCGTCCGGCTCGCGTCCGGTCAGGCGTCTCACGACCACCGTTGCCGTATCGGTCGCGACCGCTCGCAAGGCCCCCATCGCCGTATTGCGCGCCTCGGCGATGCGCTGCTCGGCGGCCTTCAACTGCTCGTCCAACTGTTGCTGCAGGGTAGCAGAGCGGGCACCCGCCTCCTTCTTGGCCTGCTCCGATGCCGCATTGATCGCGGCCTGCGCGTCGGCGCGTGCCTTGTTTGTCGCCGTGGTCAACTCGGCGACGGCGCTGTCCGCCTGCGCCTTGGCGGCGCGGGCGGCTTCGAGATCGCCGTTGATCCTGCTGTCTCGCTCCTCCAGCACGGAGGCGACGCGGGGCAAGCCCCAATTCACGAACAGCAGATAAAGCGCGAGGAAGATGACCGCGCCCCAGACCACCTGACTGATGGTAAGCGGGTTCTGGAAATTGAGCTGCGGCATCCCTTCAGCCGCGAAGGCGCGGGCGGGTACGCAGAGCAGCCCCGTTGCGACGAAGCCCACGCGAGTCATCGTCATCCGGCGGCGCATGGAAGTGCTCGGGCGCTGTTGAGCGCCCGGCCCGTTCGGGAACAAGATCAAGTGAACAGGATAAGGAACGCGATCAGAAGAGCGTATAGCGCGACCGCTTCCGTGAGCGCGAACCCCAGGATTCCGATACCGAAAACCTGTCCTCGGGCAGAGGGGTTGCGTGCGACCGACGAGACTAGCGTGGAGAAGATCTGGCCGATGCCGATGCCGACGCCCGCGAGCGCGATCACGGCGATGCCGGCACCGAGGGCCTTGGCGGCTGCTACATCCATGGTTTGCGGTCCCTTTCTCTGTATTCCGGTTGACAGGCGAAGGCTGCGTCAGGGCCTGACGGAGCCTCAATGCAGATGCACGGCGTCGTGCAGGTAAAGGCAGGTGAGCAAGGCGAAGACGTAGGCCTGTAGCGCCGAGACCAGCAGCTCGAAGCCGATCAGGATGATGTTGACGATCTGCGGGAAGATCGCGGCGAAGATGCCCACCGCCCCGGCGCTGGCCATGAGCACGAGGAAGCTCGCGAACACCTCCATCATGACGTGTCCGGCGACCATGTTCGCAAACAGACGAACCGGCAGGCTGATGAGACGCGAGAGGTAGGAGATCACCTCGATCGGCACCAGCACCGGGACGAGCAGCTTCGGCGCGCCGTGCGGCACGAAGTAATGGAAGAACTTGAACCCGTGCATCACGAGCGCGACGACGGTGACGAGTATGAACACCGTCAGAGCCAATGCGAAGGTCACGGCGATGTGGCTGGTGTAGGTGAAAGAGTAGGGCAACAGCCCGAGCAGGTTGCCCATCAGCACGAAAAAGAACAGCGTGAAGACGAAGGGGAAGTAGCGTCTCCCTTCGGGGCCGATCTGCTCGACGGTCATGTCATATACGAACTTGTAGCCGAGCTCCGCGGCGGCCTGCAGCCGGCCCGGCACGACGGCGCGAGGTTTCATGCCGAACCACAGCAGCAGGATAATGAGCACCCCGCCGATCACCATCAGCAGGTTGGATTGAGTGAAGTTGACCGAGGCGCCGAAAGGGCCGAGCACGGTGTGAAGCCTGAACTGGCCCAGCGCGTCGATGGTGGGCGGTGCTGCTTCAGCGGCCAAGTGTCCGTCCCTTCGTTGCGGCCGGGCCGCCTTGCACGGCCCGCGTGGAACTCGTCGCGGCGAAGTCTAATCGCGCGGCGCGAAGATGCGCCAGACGTTCAGCACACCGGCTGCCCCCCGAGCAGCACGAATATGCCGAGAAAAATCGGCCGGGTTCCGAGCCAGCGATCAAGCAGCCAGCCAATCCCGACGCCGATCGCCAGCGCGGAGACCAGCTCCACACCAACTCGCAGGCCAATCCCCCAAGGACTGCCGCCGAACGGGTCAGAGGACTGGCCCTGGTTCGGCGGGGAGCCGTCCAGCCCCTGCCTGCTCCGGGCCGCGCGCAACCGGTCGTCGAAGGACGCGCCGTCCCCCTCAGACCCACGCTCGCCGCCCTGCTTCTCGCTCATACTCGCTCCTGGCAAGTTGCCCTGCGACCGAGCGCCGCGAAGCCTTATTGCCGGAAGGCGAGCCGTAGGTACCCGGCGGTTCCAGGGGTGTCAAGAATGGGAGGCGTGCGGCACGGCGTCGCTCCATGTGTACCGCACCATATATCTACCGCACGATCACGCTGGTCGTGACCGCGTTCCCAGGAGTGCGAGGACAGAATTGGAATGGGAAGCCCCGGGGATCGTGCTCGATGCCCGGCCATATGGCGAAGGCGACGCGGTCGCCACCGTGATGACCGAAGCGCATGGTGCGCACCGGGGACTTGCCCGAGGCGGGACCTCGCGCGGGCGGTCCGCGACCTGGCAGCTCGGCAATCTCGTGCAGGTGCGTTGGGTGGCGCGGCTTTCGGACCAACTCGGCAGCTTCACCGGAGAACTGATCCACCCGGGCGCTGCGCTGGCCCTCGACGATCCGTTCCTGCTCGCAACCTTGTCGGCGGCGTGCGCGGTCGCGGAAGGTGCGCTGCCCGAGCGCGAGCCGCATCCGCGCGTTTTCGCAGGCTTGCTGAACCTCATTGGTCAGCTCGCCGGCCGGCCGGACGCCGCGATCGCCGCCTTCGTTCGCTGGGAGGCCCTTCTGCTGGCCGATCTCGGCTATGGCCTCGACCTCGCCGGCTGCGCCGTGACGGGCGAGACGGTGGGCCTCGCCTGGATTTCGCCTCGGACCGGTCGCGCCGTGACCGAAGCCGGGGCTGGGCCGTGGAAAGAGCGCCTGCTCCGCTTGCCCCCCTTTCTCACCGGAGACGATGCCTCCGACCCGCAGGACTGGCGCGACGGGTTGCGCCTGACCGGCCATTTCCTGGAACGCCACGCTTTCGGCCATTATCATCGACCCCTGCCCGTGGCCCGGCGAATGCTATACGACCGGGTCGCGGCGCTGATCGGCGATGCGGCCGCCGCCGAATCCGGGGAGCCATCCGATAAATGCCCGACGACCTGATCGGCAAGGTCCAGGACACTCATCTAAGCGATGCCCTGAGCGAGCGTTACCTCGCTTACGCGCTGTCCACGATCATGTCGCGCTCGTTGCCGGATGTGCGGGACGGGCTCAAGCCCGTGCATCGGCGGCTTATCTACGCGATGCACCTGCTGCGTCTCGATCCGACCGCTGGGTTCAAGAAATGCGCCCGCGTGGTCGGCGATGTCATCGGCAAGTTCCATCCGCACGGCGATTCGGCGGTGTACGAGGCCCTGGTCCGGCTCGCGCAGGATTTCGCGGCGCGCTATCCGCTCGTCGAGGGTCAGGGCAATTTCGGCAATATCGACGGCGATAACGCCGCCGCCATGCGGTACACCGAGGCGCGCCTCACCGAAGTCGCGCGCGCGATGCTCGCCGGCATCGACGAGGACGCGGTCGATTTCCGTCCGACCTATGACGGCGAGGAGCACGAGCCCGTCGTGCTGCCGGGCGCGTTTCCCAATCTGCTGGCCAACGGCGCGGCCGGCATCGCCGTCGGGATGGCGACTTCGATCCCGCCGCATAACGCGGGGGAGGTCTGCGCGGCGGCTATTCATCTCGTCCATCACCCGAAAGCGACCACCGCCGAGTTGCTGCGCCACATGCCCGGCCCGGACTTCCCGACCGGCGGCATTCTCGTCGAGGATCCGGACGCGATCCTGCAAGCCTACGAGACCGGCCGCGGGGGATTCCGTGTTCGCGCGAAGTGGAGCGTCGAACGCGGCAAGCACGGCACCTGGCAGATCGTCGTTACCGAAATTCCCTACCAGGTGCAGAAAGCCCGGCTCATCGAACAGATCGCCGCGCTCATGGAGGAGCGCAAGCTGCCGCTGCTCGGCGACATACACGATGAAAGCACCGAAACCGTGCGCCTCGTGCTCGAGCCGAAGACGCGGGGCGTCGAGCCGGAAGTACTGATGCAGACGCTGTTCCGCACCACCGCCCTCGAAACGCGTTTCCCGCTCAACATGAACGTGCTGGACGCGACGCGCACCCCTCGGGTGATGCAACTGCGAGACGTTTTGCGGGCTTGGCTCGATCATCGCCACGAGGTGCTGGTCCGACGCTCCCGTCATCGCCTCGCCGCCATTGAGCGACGGCTGGAGGTGCTGGAGGGCTATCTCGCGGTCTATCTCAACCTCGACGAGGTGATACGGATCATCCGCGAGCAAGACGAACCGAAGCCGCGCCTGATGCAGCGCTTCACGCTCACCGATATGCAAGCCGATGCGATCCTCAATATGCGGCTTCGTTCGCTGCGCAGGCTGGAAGAGCTCGAGATTCGCCGCGAACACAAATCGCTTACGAAGGAGCGCAAGGAAATGCAGGCGCTCCTCAAGGATGAGAAGCTGCGCTGGAGCCGTATCGCGGGCGAACTGGATGAAACGCGCCGGAAGTTCGGTGACGGCGCGCTCGGGGCGCGGCGCACCGAGATCGGAGCGGCGCCCGCGCTGGTGGAAATGGAGGCGCATGCCTTTATCGAGCGCGAGCCGATCACCGTCGTCCTTTCCGAGAAAGGCTCGATTCGCGCGGCGCGCGGGCATCTGACGGACGGGGCCGAGCTACGGTTCAAGGAAGGCGACAGGCTCAAGCTGCTGCTGCCCTGTTCGACCACCGACCGGGTTTGCTTGTTCGGCACGAACGGCCGGGTCTACGCGCTCAAGGCGGCGGATCTGCCGCGCGGCCGCGGCGATGGTCAGCCGGTACGGCTCCTCGCCGAGCTGGGAAACGAGGATGATGTCGCAGCGCTGTTCGTGCCCGAGGAAGGGGCGCGCTATCTGGTCGCTTCGTCCGCGGGCCGCGGCTTCATTGTTCCCGGACAGGAGTTGGTCGCCGAGAAGCGCACCGGCAGGCAGGTGCTGAACCTCAAGCCGGGGGAGGAGGCGGCGCTGTGCATCCCGGCAAGCGGCGATCACGTCGCGATCGTCGGCGACAACCGCAAGCTGCTTGTTTTTCCACTGGATCAAGTCCCTGAGCTGGGACGCGGCGCGGGCGTGATCCTCCAGAAATATCGCGAGGGTGGGATGCGGGACGCCAAGGTGTTCCGTCTTGCCGAAGGTCTGACCTGGCGGCTCGGGGAGAAGACGCGCACGGAGACCAATCTCCGCGACTGGCTCGGTGAGCGTGGCCAAGCGGGCAAGCTGCCGCCGAACGGGTTCCCGAAATCCGGACGGTTCGGCTGAATCCCGCTTCCCCGGTCGGCTCGCGCAGGTTTGGGTTTTCCGAATGGGTGCGACCCGCTATGACCCGGCCGTCCCTAATCGGCTGGAGTGGAATATGCGACGACGTTTTCTTTGCGGACTGACTGCCGCCGGACTGTTCATCGCGCAGCAGGCGCAGGCTCAACAGCAATGCGCCACCCCTGCCGACCAATCCACCTTCGAGATCCAGGCCCTCAAGAGCGAGCTGATGGTGCTAGCCACCAGCTGTCATGCCGACACCCAATACAATGCCTTCGTGAACCGCTATCAGCCGACCCTCGCGGAAAACGAAAAGGCGTTCGACGACTACTTCAAACACCGCTATGGCAAGCAGGGCCAGCGCGAGCATGACGCGTACATCACTTCGCTCGCCAATGCGCAGTCGGATGGCGGAATGCGACTCGGAAGCGACTTCTGCGCGCGCAACGAGGCCATCTTCAATGAGGTGATGGCGCTTCCCGGCCCCGCGGATCTACCCGACTATGTTGCCGGCAAGGACATCGTGCCGGCCTCGCTCGGCGCTTGCGCCCCCGCACCGGCACCCGCTCCGATCACCAAGGCCCGCGCGACAAGGAAAGTGTCGCACAAACACTAAGGCCTGACGGGGCCGCTACTTCGTCACGGTCACGTCCACTTTGAGCACGGCGTCGCCCGGAACGAGCTTCACGGTGAAGCTGTCCGATCCGGCAAATCCGGGCGCCGGCGTGTAGTCGATTCGCGTGTCGTCGCCGACCGTATGGACATAGACCTTGCCGTGCGCGGGGCGCCCGGTGAGCAGGCCGGCCCGGTACGGCGTCGGCTCGGACGACTTCGAGCCGGGCTGGGTGACGGAAATGGCGCACCATCCGCCGTCGTTGCCGACGCTCATCGGCACGGCCGTTTCTTTTCCGGCAGCAGGCGAGACCTTCGGCACGGTGCAGGCCTTGGCGCCTCCGGTCTGGTCGACGGCATATTGCCGGGTAGGGGGCCGCGGCGGAGGCTTTGGCGCGCAGCCCTGAGCCAACGCCGCCGTCAGGAGCAGCAAAAGGCACTGGCCGGAGTGCTTAGTCAGCCTCGTTCTCGTCAAAGCATCCTCGCGTTGCCGTCGTTCGGGGCGGAGTGACAAACACATCCCGCGTTCCCTGTCGAGGGATCGCATCATGCACGCTAACGGGGCGCGGTCTGCCGTGAGTCGAGCCGCCTACGCCGGGTGGGGACGATTGCTGCTGGCCCTGGCTCGCCACCCCTGGCCCGGTCGGGCGATCTTGGCGGCTCTTCTGTTGCCCGGACGTCTCCGAAGCCCCGTCCAACTGCCGTTCCGCCTCGATCCAGTGCTCGTGATGTCGGCCCTCGGGCCTGCCTTCCTGCTCCCAGAGTTCGTAAGCGCGCTCGGCGATTCGTTTCGCCCTGTCATCCGACATTCTTTGCTACCTCCATGCCTGGCCGCCGTCCGTGAGGCAGGCGGATAAAGAAGCGTGGCGCGCGCCGGTTCCGGGGGGAAGAAGCTATGGGGCCGGTGCTGATGATCTGAGAGCATCGTCGCTTCTTCCACCCGACGGAGACGCCCCCGATGAAGCCGGTAGATGATCTGAGCCGTTCACTTGTGGCCTTTGACCAAGAGTGCGCAGTGGTCGCGGTGATCGAGTTGAGTAACCGAGACTTGGCGCGTCTGGCGGTCGTGGGCGAGCAGATCGAGGCCATCGAGCGCGATAGGTTGGCGCGTCTTCAGCAAGCGCCGCAGTCGCGATCTAGTGCGATGGTCGCGCTGCTCGCGCGTGTCGTCGGCGTCGATCGAGACCGCCGACATGCTGGTCCAGGAGATCCTGATCGCGCCCGCTGCGCGATCGTCGAGCCCTGGCGCGCTACGCGGGGCTGACTGGATCGCCCGATGAGAGCGGCGCCCGGCGACGAGAGAAGGGTAGCGAAGTCCGGCAACGCCCGCGTCCGCCGCGGCCTGATCCAGTTGGCTTGGCGGTTCCTGATGTTCCAGAAAGGCAGCGGCCTGGCGGCTTGGTATCGCTACCGGACTGAGGCGGCCCCGACCAGGCGCAAGACATTGATTGTCGCCCTGGCGCGGAAGCTGCTGATCGCCTTCTGGCGGCTGGTGACGACAGGCGCCGTGCCGGACGGCCTGATCCTGAGGCCGGCTTGAGGGAGGCGATCAGCAGGAGGGACGATAGAGCTTAGGCGGCGCTCGCAGGCGCGGATGTCGTCGATCAAGATCCGAGGTGGCGGTGACACGAGGAACGCCGTGGCCAATACGCCGAGGGAAGAATGTGCCCGCCGCCTCGGAGCCTCGCACTCGAAGCGAATGGCTGCTTCATGGTCCAGGCCCCAAGGGCCAACCGAATACAAGGTTGCGGTGCGACTAACGCGCCCGACAGCGAGCTCCCCTCGGATCGAGATTTAAAGCACCGTCTGTTGCCTATGCCCGGATCGCGAGCGGCGATGGTCTCCGTTGGCCTGTAACGTCGGCTTGCGCGTAAAACCCAACGGCAAAGTCCGACCCATTGCGGAAGTTCAACATCAACCACGAGCAATTGGCCTACGTGTTCTCCAGTGTATGGCTTAGGCTCGCCGCATGGGACTACTGACCTTCAGCATCAACGTCACCCTGGACGGCTGCGTCGACCATCAGGAGGGAATTGCCGACGACGAGACGCACGCTTTCTTCACCCGCCTTATGGACGAGGGCGGGGCGATGCTGTGGGGTCGCGTCACCTACGAGATGATGGAGAGCTACTGGCCGGCAGTCGCCCGCGGCGACGAGGAGGCGCCGCCGGCGATACGCGAGTGGGCGGTCAAGCTGGAGGCCAAGCCGAAATACGTGGTCTCGTCGACGCGAAAGGCCTTCCCGTGGACCAACAGTCACCACATCGCCGGCGACCTGCGCACGGGCGTGCAGAGGCTCAAGGACGCGACCCCGGCCGGCGTGCTCCTGGGTAGTGGCAAGCTCGCGACAGAGCTGGACCGGCTGGATCTGATCGACGAGTACAAGCTCCTCGTCCACCCCAGGATCGCCGGCCACGGCCCGACCCTCTACCAGAGCGGGCTGCCCAGCACGCGACGGCTCGAGCTGATCTCGGCCAAGCCGCTTCGCAACGGCGCGGTCGCCTTGCATTACCGGCGCGCCCGCTGATCCAGAGCAGCCTCTTCGCGCCCAGCTCGCGGGACTGCGGGCCGTAGAAGCCTTCTTGCCGCGCAACACGGCATACCCGCTGCTTCTGCCATGGGATCTCGGTTGATCAGGTCGGACCTTATGGGGAATCGCGGCTTCCCGCCCTTCTCGGAACTTCAGAATGTCTGCTCGCAGGGGCTTGACAGAGAATTCAGATTATCGCGACCGACACGCCGAAAGCCGGTTGCGCCGAAGGTCGCTTCTGGGACACACACGATCGAATTTCCGCGGGGTGGGGGGGAGAAATCTTAGGCTATTGTCAACGGAACTTGATTAGCATCCGACGGCGGCAGCACGGCATTGGCAGCGAACGGGGCAGGCTACCAAGGCGTTTGAACACCGAGGCTTAGAAGAAGGATTGGGGGAATGGGC
>CAWEHU010000028.1:0-160441 GCA_963808965.1 uncultured Alphaproteobacteria bacterium | reverse complement strand
GCGCACGGACACCGCGCAGGTCAGCGGCTCTTCCTTCTTCTTGCCTTGCCTCTGCTCGGAATTCGACACCGAAAGAGGCCCAATGCCCCGCCCGCATCTACTCGACGCCCTTCGCGACCAAGTTCTGCTCTGCGACGGGGGGATGGGCAGCCGCGTCCAGGCGCTGACGCTCGATATCGAGAAGGATTTCTGGGGACGAGAGAACTGCACCGAGGTGCTGAATCTCTCGCGACCCGACCTCGTGCGCGACATCCATCGAGGCTATTACGCGGCCGGCGCCGACATGGTGGAAACCAATAGTTTCGGCGGCTCCCCGGTGACACTCGGCGAGTTCGATTTGCAGGACCGCGCCTTCGAGATCAACCGCATCGCCGGCGAACTCGCGCGCGAAGCCGCCGACAGTTTCGCGGATGGCCGGCATCGCTGGGTGGTGGGCAGCGTCGGGCCGGGCACCAAATTGCCGAGCCTCGGCAACATCGCCTACGACCCGCTGGAAGCGGCGCTCGCCGAGCAGTGCGGTGGCCTCATCGCGGGGGGCGTCGACGCGATCCTGATCGAGACCTGTCAGGACACGTTGCAGATCAAGGCGGCGGTGAACGGCGCCAAGATCGCCCGCGCCGCGGCGGGAACGGACACGCCGATCTTCGTGCAGGTGACGGTGGAAACGACCGGGACGCTGCTGGTCGGCCCCGACATCGCCGCCGCCGCGACGGTCGTGCATGCGCTCGACGTGCCGCTGATGGGACTCAACTGCGCGACCGGACCGCAGGAGATGGCCGAGCACGTGCGCTGGCTCGCGGCCAACTGGCCGGGCCTTCTGTCCGTGCAGCCGAATGCCGGCTTGCCGGAGTTGGTGGACGGGCATACGCACTACCCGCTCGGCGCGGCCGAGATGGCGACCTGGGTGGAGCGCTTCGTCGCCGAGGACGGGATGAACCTGATCGGCGGTTGCTGCGGCACCAATGTGGAGCACATCGCCGCGCTGGACGCGATGCTGAAGAAGCGCGGCGGCTTCCGTCCGGCGCCGGTCGCGCGCAAGCCGGTGTGGGTTCCCTCGGTCGCGAGCCTGTATCAGCAGGTCAAT
The DNA here is from genome assembly GCA_963808965.1 of uncultured Alphaproteobacteria bacterium. Taxonomy (GTDB): domain Bacteria; phylum Pseudomonadota; class Alphaproteobacteria; order Acetobacterales; family Acetobacteraceae; genus CAWEHU01. The sequence continues at coordinate 159,357 of CAWEHU010000028.1, read as the reverse complement.
CTGCGCCAGGAAAACAGCTACTTCTCGATCGGCGAGCGGTGCAACGCCAACGGCTCGAAGAAGTGGCGCGAGCACCAGGAAAAGCACGACTGGGACGGCTGCGTCACATGGGCCGCGAGCAGATCGCCGAAGGCTCGAACAGCCTCGATATCTGCACCGCCTTCGTCGGCCGCGACGAGATGGGAGAGATGAACGAGGTGATCCGGCGTTTTACCTCGTCGGTGAACGCCCCGCTCGTGATCGACAGCACCGAGACACCGGTGATCGCCGCCGCGCTCCGGCTGCACGGCGGCAAGCCGATCATCAACTCGATCAATTTCGAGGACGGTGAGAGCGCCGCATCCGACCGCTTGAAACTCGCGCGCCAATTCGGCGCGGCGGTGATCGCGCTGACCATCGACGAACAGGGGATGGCGAAGACCGCGGAGAGCAAGCTCGCGGTCGCGCGACGGCTGGTGGATTTCGCATGCAACCGCTATGGCCTGCCGCAATCGGACCTGCTCATCGACCCGCTGACCTTCACCATTGCAACGGGCAACGAGGACGACCGCAAGCTCGGGCAATGGACGCTCGAAGGGATTCGGATGATCCGGGACGCGTTCCCCGAGATCCAGATCATCCTTGGTCTCTCCAATATCAGCTTCGGCCTCAATCCGGCGGCCCGCGCAGTGCTGAACTCCGTATTCCTCGACCATGCGGTTCGGGCGGGCATGACCGGAGCCATCGTGCATGTGAGCAAGATCCGCCCGTTGCACATGATCGCGCCGGAGGAGGTGCAAGTCGCCGAGGATTCGATCTTCGACCGCCGGGCCGAGGGCTACGACCCCTTGCAACGGCTGCTGGAGATGTTCGCGGATCGCAAATTGGCCGACGCGACCAAGAAGGCGAAGGCGGAGACCGTCGAGGGGCGGCTCAAGGATCGCATCGTGGATGGCGACCGTAAGGGATTGGCCGACGAGTTGGACGAGGCGCTCCAGAAGATGCCGCCGCTCGACATCATCAACAACGTGCTGCTCGACGGGATGAAGGTGGTGGGGGAGCTGTTCGGCGCGGGCAAGATGCAGCTGCCTTTCGTGCTGCAAAGCGCCGAGACGATGAAGGCCGCCGTCGCCTATCTGGAGCCGTTCATGGAGCGAGTGGAGGGGCAGGAGAAAGGCACGATCGTGCTGGCGACCGTGAAGGGCGACGTGCACGACATCGGCAAGAATCTCGTCGACATCATTCTGACGAATAACGGCTACCGCGTCGTCAATCTCGGCATCAAGGTGCCGCTCGCGGACCTGATGGCGGCCGTCCGCGAGCACCGAGCGCATGCTATCGGCATGTCGGGATTGCTGGTGAAATCCACCGTGGTCATGCGCGAGAATCTTGAGGAGATGTCGCGCCAGGGCCTCGAGATTCCCGTCCTGCTGGGGGGCGCGGCGCTGACCCGCACCTATGTCGAGGATGCCTGCGTCCAGGCCTATGCCTGCGGCCGCGTCGCCTATGCGCGGGATGCGTTCGACGGGCTGCATCTGATGGACAAGGTGACGGGCAACGGGTTCGACGACTATCTCGCCGCGATCCAGGCCAAGCGTTCCGGCAAGGCGCGCAACACCGCGCGCACGCTGGGCCAGGCGGATGCACGCGCTTTTCGCCCCGTCGATGTCGGCGTGGTGCAGGCGCGGCGGCGGCGGTTGACGCGCAACGTGGAAATACCCCGCCCGCCGTTCTGGGGCGCGCGCGTCATCGAAGCCGCACCGAAGGCGATCGTGCCGTTCGTGAACGAGCGCAGCCTCTATCAGTTCCAGTGGGGCTTCCGCAAACAGGGCCGGAGCTTCGAGGATTTCCTCGGCTGGGCGAAGCAGGAGCTGCGCCCGGTGATGAAGCGGATGCTGGCGATCTGCGAGGCGGACAGCATTTTGCGGCCGCAAGCCGTTTACGGCTACTGGAAGGCGGCGGGTCAGGGGAATGACCTCATCGTGTTCGCAGAAGACGGCACGACGGAACTCGCGCGCTTCACCCTGCCGCGCCAGCCGAAGGAGGATGGCGAGTGCATCGCCGACTTCTTCCGCGACGTGGACGACCGCGAGCGCGACGTGCTCGGGATGCAGGTCGTAACGATGGGCGCCAAAGCCTCGGAGACCACGCGCGCCTGGTTCGAGGACAACCGGTATCAGGATTATCTCTATCTGCACGGGCTCTCGGTGGAGATGGCGGAGGCAATGGCCGAATACGTGCACAAGCGCATCCGCGCCGAGCTGGGCTTCGCGGCGGAGGACGACCGCGACATCGACAAGATGCTGAGCCAGAGCTACCGGGGCTCGCGCTATTCGTTCGGCTATCCCGCTTGCCCGAAGCTCGAGGACCAGGAGCCGCTACTCCGCTTGCTCGACTCGGAGCGGGTCGGGGTGTCGCTGTCCGATGAATGGCAGCTCCACCCGGAGCAATCGACGAGCGCGATTGTGGTGCTCAATCCGCACGCGAAGTATTTTACCGTATGAGGTATTGCCTTGTACGAGGCGCGGGATTCGCCTCGGGTCGGCCGGGCATGCGTCGTAGTCCCGGTTCAGCTTGGCTGAGCACGAGCAGCGCAGCGCTAATTACGATGTCGGAACGTTATAGGCGTGCGTTCGCGGTCGCGCTCAGGCCATCGCGAAGAAAGCTGGTCGGCGGGTCGGCAGCCGCGACGGCCGCCGCGGTAGAAACCGACCAGACCCCGGCCGCCCTCGGCTGAGGCGGCGCAATCGGCGGCCTCCGGCCAGGAGCGACGGCGCGGACGGAAGCGAGAATGGCGGCGTAGCCGGAATTGGGAGTGGTGATCGGGCTGGAGGCCAGAGGAGCGGCGGGGCCGGGATTTGCTTGCGCGGCCGGCAACGCCGATGACCGCGTAGCGGCGCAGAGAGCGCCGGCCCCGGCCGGATCGCCAACATCCGGCCCAGCAGGCTGAGGCTGCGGCGAGCTTGCGGCAACGCGGCAAGCAGCGCCGCCAATCTCCGGGCCGAAAAGCCAATTCTGCACCGCCCGGCCAAAGGCCACCCTCCCCGGCATCAGCCGGAGTAGCAGCCGCTCAAGCCGGCGCGGAGGCGCTCTCGGGCCTCGCCGCCGGCCTGCTCGCGGCGATAATCGTGAAGCTGCCGCTCCTGGTGCTCGGCGCGATGGCGGGGATGGCCGCCGTTCTGGTCGCCATCGTGCTCTGAGTAGACGTGCGGAACCCGGCTCGCCGCTGGCCGAAGCCCTCCGGCTCAAGCCGGAGCGAACAGCGCTTCCACGTCCGCCTCGGTCAGCGCGAGCGTGCCGCCTCGTCCTCTCATCCAGAATGCCCGCGACCAGCTCCCGCTTGCGCGATTTCAGCGCCTCCATCTTCTCCTCGACCGTGCCGAGGGTGATCAGGCGGTGCACGAATACCGCCTTGGTCTGGCCGAGACGGTGCGCGCGATCCGTCGCCTGGTCCTCGACGGCCGGGTTCCACCACGGATCGTAGTGAATCACAGTATCGGCGGCGGTCAGGTTCAGCCCGGTGCCGCCCGCCTTCAGGCTGATCAGGAACAGCGGCACCGTCGCCCGACCTGGAAACGCTCGATCTGGGCGGCGCGGTCGCGTGTCGCCGCCGGTCAGGAGCGACGTAGGAGATGCCGGCCCGGTCCAGCGCCTCCTCGATCAACGCCAGCATACTGGTGAATTGGGAGAACAGCAGGCACCGCCTTCCCTCCTCGCAGCAGCGGCGCCAGCATCTCCAGAAGCCGCTCGAACTTCGCCGATCCAGCCGTCCCAGACTTGGCTCTCCTTCAGCTTCTTCACGCAGCCGGGGATGGCAGCAGGCCTGACGTAGTTTCAACAGCGCCTCAAGGATGATGATGCCGGACCGCGCCAGCCCCCGCTCCGCGATCGCTTGCCGCACCCGGTCCTGCATGGCGAGACGAATCGCTTTCGTAAACGTTCTGCTGTGCGGCCTCCATCTCGACCAGCTCGGGGATTTCGGTCTTGGGCGGAAGATCGGCCGCCACCTCGTCCTTCGTCCGGCGCAGAAGAAACGGGCGAACCCGGCGGGCCAGCGACTTCGCGAAGGTCCGCGTCGCCCACCCTTTTCGATCGGCATGCGGAACCGGCGCTCGAAGCCGCGTCGGTCGCCGAGGAAGCCGGGATGCGCTGAAATCGAACAGCGACCAGAGCTCGCCCAAGTGATTCTCGAGCGGCGTTCCCGTAGAGCCCAAGCCGCTGCCGGGCGTTGCAGCCGGCTCACGCAGCCGGCTGGTCTCGGCGTCGCGGGTTCTTGATCATCTGCGCCTCATCGAGCGACGAGCACGTGCCAGTCCTGCGCGGCGAGGACCGCGTGGTCGCGCCGGAGCAGCGGTAGTGGTGATGACCAGTCATGATCGCGGGACGGCGTCGAATAGCGCCTTGCGCCCAGGTCCGTGCAAAGCCAGCACGCGGCAGGCTCGGGGCGAAGCGCGCGGCCTCCATCCGCCAGTTCGGCACGAGGCTGGTCGGGCATAGGATCAGAGCCGGACGGTCGAGCCGACCCTCCTCCTTCTCGATGAGGAGGTGCGCGAGCGTCTGCACCGTCTTGCCGAGCCCCATGTCGTCCGCGAGCACGCCGCCGAGCCCCGCGCGGCGCAGGAACTGGAGCCAGTCGACGCCTCGCACCTGGTATGGACGCAGCTCCGCGCCAAAACCGTCCGGCACCGCCGCGCCTGGAATCGCCCGGCCAAATGGCGCAGTTGCGCCCGAGAGACCAGAGCGCCTCGCCGTCTTGCCAGACGAGAGCGGCCTCACGCGTCGTCTCCTCGAACCCGCCGCGATCGCTTGCGCCGGAGCGCTACAACCCGATGCGCTCCGACGCGGGCTCTAGAGCGCCGCCTGCGTACAGCTCGAGCAGCCCCGCAAGGATCGGCCGGATCCGCCCCATCTCGACCGTCGCGATCCACCCGTCGGCAAGCGGCAGGAGAAGCAGCTTGTCGTCGTCCGCCTTGCTCTCGGCCTGCTCCAATGCGGAAGCCTCGGAGGCGTTCAGCTCATCAGCGCCGGAACGAGATCGATGCGTTCCCCATCCACCACGGCACCGAGTTCCAGATCGAACCAGTCGATCCCGGAGCCCTGGCGCAGCTCGGCGGTGATCGCCCCAGTGATCGGCGCGAGCCGCAGCGGAAAATCGTCCGCGACCTCCACTGTCCAGCCCCCCTCACGCAGCAGGGGGACGACGCGGAGCATGAAGTCGAGCCACCCTTTCCCGTCCCGGTGCTCCGAGACAGGAAATCGCCTGCGTGCGCATGGTCTCCATACATGAACATAAAATGCCTAAGTTGTCGGAAATCGGCTGCGTGCAGCGCGTCGGCTGCCTCGGCCTCCTTCCGCGCATCGCGTGAAACGACGTGCAGCCGGCCGGCCTGGAAGAACGTGCTCTGCTCCTTGAAAGCCGGGCCAGCACGAGGCCATAGCGGAACGCGAGCCGGGCCAGCGTGGCGCTGAACGGCCCGCCGCTGGTGCAAACGCCATGAAGCGCGCGGTGATCGACAGGGATGTCTCCGGTGAGCAGGCCAAGATGCGGAATGTCAGTCGCGGATCACGACCTGAGCTTCCAGCGCACGCGGCGCGGCAGCCCGCTGCCCGGCAGCCGCCTCTCCAAATCCTGCCGCAATCGGGAACCGCTTCCGCGGGCACGCTGGGTGCGCTCAGCACCGTTTGCAGCAGACGCGACGAAACGCTGAGTGAAATCGGACCAATCGCGCCTCTGCCGGTTCCGCGTACCACCCGACGGGCACGCCGAGCGGCTGGAGACCTGCCTCCATTTCCAGATCGGATGTTGCGAGCCATCTTCGGCCAGGCGCCAGACAAGCTCGCCCCGGCGTGGCTCGCCTTCACTCACGGGAGGCCCATCACGTCGCCCCAACGTCCCGGCCCGTATCATAACATGCCGCAGCACGTCATCAGCTCGCCTTCCCGCTCGGAAAGGCTTTCAATGCTCCGGATCGACGCAGCAACGCCGATCCTCGCGCCTCACGAATATCGGCCACGTCGACTGCAAAGGTTCGTGGCTGCCGTAAGGCGTCCCTATCGGCGATGTTGCCGTTCTTCAGGAGGCGCACCTTCGTCTTCGATCTCGAGCCTTCCGAGACGCGCTAGCGCTCTGAACCGCAAGAAAGTAGTTTGGCATGGCGCACGCTGGGCGGGTATTCCTCTTCGTCCTCCTGCCGGGCTGTCGCGATCGTTTCCGCCGGCCTTACGCGAAGGCCGGCCCGAGTTCCGCTTGCTCGCCGCTTCCTCTTTCCGGCCGCTAGTCCAACCGCTCGGTCACCCTTCGTCGCGGCGCGCGGCGGCGACTGCTTCGTTGAACCGACAGGCAGGAGCACGCCCCCGCACGCAGGCCGGCCATCCCGCCCTGGCTAGTTGATCGAGAGCTGATAGGGTGCCCGCGCGTTCCATTGACGCCCCTCGACTTTCCTGCCGTCGTCGAGACCGACACGGCTTCACATGCCCTGTTCAAAGATGCTGCGGTTTCTGCGTTTTCGCTGGGTATACACGCGGCGTATGGGCGGCGGTGACATTCGATATCGAGTTCTTCCGTCACCCCGCTCCCCCTACCGCCGGTACGGCGCCGGCAACAACGCGCGGACGGGCAGCTTCACCAGACCCTCCGGCCCCTTGAGGATCACCAAAGCCTCCGGGCTGTAGTCGACGAACATCTCCCGGCACGCACCGCACGGCGCGACGACGGCGAGCTCGCGGTCGGTCTCGTCGGGCTTCGGGTGGCGCACCGCGACCGCCGTGTGGATCGTGCCGTCGCCCTCCAGCACGGCGCGGCCCAAAGCCACCGCCTCGGCGCAGACGGAAAGCCGCCCGACCGTCGCGCCCAGATGCACGCCGGTCCACACCCGCCCGTCGCGGGAGCGGATCGCCGCGGCGACCGTGTGCCAGAACGGGCGATAATGCCGCGCCAGCACCTCGTTCGCGGCGGCGACCAGTGCGTGATCCGCCTCGGTCAGCGGCAATCCTTCCCGCGCCTCGCCCGGCGCGGGCGGCTCGGTGCCGGTCAGGAACTCAGTCAGCCGCTTCGGCCTCCTCGCCGTCATCCGGAGAGACGAGCATCGTGTTGGCGACGACGCCGGACTGCTCGCGCACGCGGCGCTCGATGGCGTCGGCCAGCTCGCGATGTTCGCGCAGGAACGACTTCGCGTTCTCACGGCCTTGGCCGATGCGCTGGCTGTCGTAGCTGAACCAAGCGCCGGATTTCTCGACCACGGCTGCCTTCACGCCAAGATCGATCAACTCGCCGACCTTGCTCACGCCTTCGCCGTACATGATGTCGAACTCCACCTGCCGGAACGGCGGGGCGAGCTTGTTTTTCACGACCTTCACGCGGGTCTGGTTGCCCACCACCTCCTCGCGATCCTTGATCTGTCCGATGCGACGGATCTCGAGGCGGACAGAGGCATAGAACTTCAACGCATTGCCGCCGGTCGTGGTCTCCGGATTGCCGAACATCACGCCGATCTTCATGCGGATCTGATTGAGGAAGATCAGCATCGTCTTGCTGCGCGACACGCTGCCGGTGAGTTTGCGCAAGGCCTGGCTCATCAGCCTCGCGTGCAGACCCATATGGTTGTCGCCCATCTCGCCTTCGAGCTCGGCACGCGGCACGAGCGCGGCGACGCTGTCCACCACCAGCACATCGACGGCGCCCGAGCGCACCAGCGTATCGGCGATCTCGAGCGCCTGCTCGCCGGCGTCGGGCTGACTGATGAGCAGGTTATCGACATCGACGCCGAGCTTGCGCGCATACACCGGATCGAGTGCGTGCTCCGCGTCGACGAAGGCACAAGTGCCGCCGCGCCGCTGCGCCTCGGCGATGGCGTGCAGCGCGAGCGTGGTCTTGCCGGAACTCTCCGGCCCGTAAGATCTCGATGATGCGCCCGCGCGGCAGCCCGCCGATGCCAAGCGCGAGATCGAGCCCGAGCGACCCGGACGGAATCACCTCGATCTGCTCGTCCGTCGTGCGCGCCCCCATGCGCATGATCGAGCCTTTGCCGAAAGCCCGCTCGATCTGGGCTACCGCCGCGTCGAGCGCCCTGTTCTTTTCCATCGACATCCCCGTGCTCATGATCCTGCCCTGGACTCCGTCCTGGAGCGCCATCGGCTCAGCCTAGCGTTCTACAACCATTGGGCGGAGTGTCTGTTAGGCAGCTTCCACCGCAGATTGTCAACTCCTGTCGTTACCCGAGTTGCCGAATACCCAGCGATTATGCGACCGATCCGGCCGGCGTTCCACAAATGTTCGCGTCCGCTCCCAACATAAAGCCTCTCAGGGCTCGCCCTCGGGGCCACACCCCTGCCGCACCGCCGGTTCCGTCACTTTCGCGACCTCAGCGACGAGATCCTTGAGCGTATAGGGCTTAGGGATGAACGAGATCCCCTCCAGCCCCAGATGCGGCCGGAACGTCTCCTCGGCATAGCCGGAGACGAGGATCGCGGGCACGCCGGGATGGCGGGCTCGGACCGCCTTCACCAGCGCGGTTCCGTCCATGCCGGGCATCGCCACGTCGGAAATGATGACGGACAGTCCCGCGAGCCCGCCCTCCTGTCCCAGTGCATCGAGAGCCGACCAGGCGGCGCCGGCCGACCCGGCGGCGAGCACCCGCCAGCCGCGCAGCGACAACGCACGCTCGGCCAGGCGACGAACCGGCTCCTCGTCCTCGACCAGCAGCACCGTCCCCGAGGCACCCGATATCTGCATCGGCGCTTCCGCCGATGGCCGATCCGGGACGCTAGCCTCCGCGACACTCGCCGGCTCCTCGCTTCCCATCCAATGCGGCAGATGAATGCGGAAGCTCGTGCCCCGCCCGGTCACGCTCTCGACAGCGAGAAAGCCGTCCGCTTCGCCGACGATGTCGCGCACTGTGGAGAGGCCGAGACCGCTGCCCCCGGTCTCCCCTTTCGTCGTGAAGAACGGGTCGAAGATGCGCGGCAGCACCTCCGGCGGGATGCCGCTGCCCGTGTCCGCTACCTCCAGCAGCACGTAGCGGCCAGGCGGGATCGTCGAACCCCCGTGCGTTTCAGGGCCGTGGAGTTCTACCTGGGCTGTCCGGAACGTCAGCGTGCCGCCGCCGGGCATGGCGTCACGCGCGTTCACGGCGAGATTCATCAGCACCCGGTCGAGCTGCGTCGGATCCATGCGAACGGCCGCCTCGCCCGCATCGAGTTCCAGGCGGAGCCCGACGTTGCCGCCGAGCACGCGCTCGAGCAGGCGCGCGAGATCGCCGATGGCGGCATCCACGGCGATCACGCGCGGGTCGGAGGCGTCGGGACATCCGAACGAACGCAGCCGGCTCACCAGCGCTATTCCGCGTTCGGCACAGCGACGAATTTGGGTTACGTCGTCTCGCGTTTCCGGGTCCACCCCTTCTCGCCCAAGGACGAGATCCGCGGCCCCGGTCACGGCGGTCAAAAGATTATTGAAGTCGTGCGCGATCCCGGCCGCAAACTGGCCCAACGCCTCCAGCTTCTGGCTGTGCGCGAGCTCCGGAGTGTCCCCGGTCACCGGATGCGAAGCCGCCTTGGGAGTCAATGCGCCGCCTCTCGCACGCGCTGCCGGAGCCGCCAAACATAGGCGATGATCTCCGCGACAGCCTGGTAGTGCTCGGCCGGAATCTCCGTATCCAATTCGACGCGATACAGCGCGCGCGCGAGGGGCGGGTTGGCGACAAGCGGCACCTTGCTCTCCTGCGCGAGCGCCCGAATGCGGGCCGCCATCTCATCCACTCCCTTCGCGACGACTTGCGGTGCTGCGTTGCGGGCCCGATCATACACCAGCGCGACGGCATAATGGGTAGGATTTGTCAGCACCACGGTCGCCTTCGGCACGGCGGCGAGCATCCGCTTGCGGCCGCGTTGCAGCCGGATCTGCTTGAGCCGCCCCTTAACGCGCGGGTCGCCGTCGGTCTCTCTCTGCTCCTGCCTGAGGTCCTCGCGGCTCATGCGCAAGGCCCGGGCGTGACGAAGGCGCACCCAAAAGAGGTCCAGCGCAACGATCACCGCTTGGACGGCCAGCACGGCGGCGAGTACCCGGACCACCTCTCCGAGCGTCCGGCCGAGCAGCGTCTGGAGGTCCCAAAGCGGCGCGGCGGCCAATTGTTTCACCGAACCCTCGACCGCATGCCAGACAGCGGCGCCCAGGACCGCGACCTTGGCCAAGGATTTGCCGAGCTCGACCAGGCTTTCCGGACTGGCGAGACGGCGCAATCCGGCGAGCGGATTGATCCGCCGGAGATCGGGCCGGAGCGCCGCCGGGTTGAGCAGGAATCCCGATTGCAGCAGCACCGAACCCGCGCCGGCCAGAAGTGTCGCGAGCACGAAGGGCGCGGCCAACCGAAGCACCACCAGAGCGGCCAGACGCAGCGCCCCGGCCCCTCCGTCCGACAGATCCCATGCGTATCCGCCGCCCAGGAAGGCGCGGAGCTGGAGTGCCGCGTCGTGCGCGGCGGGAGGAAGGGTTATCATGAGCGCGAGCGTTGCCGCGGCGAGTCCCGCGAAGGCGGGCAGCTCGCGCGAGATCGGGACATTGCCCTCGGCGCGCGCCTTTTGCAGCCGGCGCGGGGTGGCTGCTTCCGACCGGTCGGCGTGCTCCGTTCCTTCGGCCACCGGCTGCTGCCTTTAGAAGCCGGGAAGCTGCGCGTAGCCCGCCCGCACCGCTTCCTGCCAGGCGCCGAGCACCGCTGTCGCGAGAGCCGCGAAGAGGATCAGTCCACCGAGGATTTGTCCCGGCATCGCCACACTGTACACTTGCAGCCGAGGCACGAGCCGCGCGAGCAGGGCCAGCGCGATCTGCCAGACGATGCTCGCGAGCACGAAAGGCGCGGCGAGCCGCAGTGCGAGGCCGAAAGCCTGCGCCACGCCTTGGACCACGCTCTCCGATGCATCCCCGGAAGGCAGCAGCGCGCCCGGGGCGATCAGCCGATAGCTGCCCGCCAGCGCGGCGATCGGCAGCGCGTAGAGGCCCGAAGCCAGGAGCAGCACCGGCGCCGCCAGACTCAGGAGACGCGCGAGAGCCGTGCTCTGCGCACCGAGCACCGGGTCGGGCTGCAACACGTTCGACAGGCCCAGCATATACGAGACGATCTGTCCGGTGATCGGCAGCGCCTGCACGAGCAACCGGGCAAGCCAGCCGAGCCAAAATCCCGTGAAAAGCTCAGCCGCGACCATTCCGGCGCCGACCAGTGGATCGGGGGGAGGAACCGGGACCGCAGGGCCGATGCCGGGCAACAGCAAGGCGGTGAGCGCGACCGCCAAACCGGCACGCACGACGGAAGGCAACTCGGCTTCGCCCAACCCGGGCAGCAGCATCACCGCAGCGCCCACGCGGGCGAGCACCAGCCCGAAGGCGAAGCCCCAGCCGGGCAGCGCGGCCAAGAACGCGGCGTCGTCCGGGGTCACGATCCGCCGATCGCCACCATCCTGTCGAACAGCAGGTGCGTGTAGTCGGACAGGGTGGCCAGCATGAAGGGGCCGAGCAGCACCAGCGCCGCGCAGAGCGCGAGCACCTTCGGCACGAAGGCGAGCGTCGCCTCGTTGATTTGCGTCACGGCCTGCAACAGCGACACGATGAGCCCGACCGCGAGCCCGACCAGCAGCGGCGGCCCGCCGAGTTTCAGCATCACGAGGATCGCCTCGCGCACGAGCGAGGCCACGTCGGCTTCCGCCATTTCTCCCGCCCTTTTGCCGGGGTTACGCGCTCAATCAGATCGGCATACGCATGATGTCCTGGTACGCCTGCACGACCCGATCGCGGATCGCGACGGTGGATTGCAGCGCAAGCTCCGCGCGCGCGACGGCGGTGACGACCTCGGTCAGATTGCCGCCGCCGGAAATCGCCTTTGTCGTCTGCGCGTCCGCCTCGTGGCCCGCCTCGACCGCCCCGTCCACCGCGCGGCGCAGCACCGCGCCGAATCCGCCGGCCGGAGTGGCGTTGTCGCCCCGGTCGGTCCGCGCATACGCCTCGGCCGCCGTGGACGGCCTGACGGTGACGGTCGGGATCCCGCTCATTTCAACATGCCGATGGTACCGACTGAGCATCCCGCGCGTGGTCTGGAGCACGGCCAGGTTGGCGCTGTAGGACCGTTGCGCCTCGCGCATGTCCATCACTTCGACGAAGCTGTTGACGTTCGGCACTTTCACGTAGCCGTCGGCGTTGGCGGCCGGATGGGAGGGATCGTATTTCAGCGGCACCTCGGCGTTGTCGTGGCCGATCTGCTTCACGCGCACCGTCTCGGTCTCGAAGCTGCGGTCCAGCCGGTTTTCGAACGTGACCGTCTTGCGCCGGTATGGGTCGGCGCCCGGCGTGGAACCGGTCGTGTCCTGGTTGGCGAGATTCTCCGCGATGACACGAAGCCGTGTGCCCTGCGCGTCCATGCCGCGCGCCGAGATCGCCAGCGCCTTGCTCAAATCCATCGTTTCTTCTCCTACTGGCTGCGTCCGAACGCGAGACGGAAGAAGCCCAGGTATTTCGTGTAGAGATTCGTCACCAGCTCCTGCGCCGTCTCGGTATCCGCGACTTTCATCAGCTCGTCGTCCAGCCCGACGGCGTTGCCATCCGGCGCGCGCTCGGGCGGTTTCGCCGGGCTCGCCGGCTGCAACGCGCCGCCGCTGGTTCCGGCCAGATGGCCCGGCTGGGTGCGCGCCGGTGAGGCGCTGCCGGCCCGGGCGAGGGCGGCGGCGAAAGGTTGCAGATCGCGCGCCTGAAAGCCCGGCGTGTCCGCGTTGGCGATGTTCTGCGCCAGCAACTCCTGCCGCTTCTCGAGCCAGCCTAGCCGCTGCTCGGCCAGACCGAACACATCCGCCCGCGTCAGATCCATGCGCCGTTCCGCCGCCTTTTCCAGGGCGGCACATTGTGCCGTCCGGCTGAACGCGCGGTTAACGCGGACACGGAAAGGCTTCGGTAACTTCTCGCGCCTCAAATCACGGGCGATGACCGCGCCCCTGTTCCCTTCGTTCCCAGAAAACCGCGTCCAGCTGCACGCCGCCGAGGCGCTCGCCGGGTCGCTCACCAATACGGTGCGCCTTGCGCGAGCGATGACGGAGGCCCGGCGGGCGGTCGACCTTTCCGGTCTCGAGGAACAGGTCGGGCTACTCTGCGCCAAGGCGCTCGATCTGCCGCCGGAACAAGGCCGCGATTTCCGGCCCGTGCTCATCGGTTTGCTCGCCGACCTCGCGACGCTGCACGCGACACTGACCCATCTCGCCGACCCGCCTGACGGCGGCTGAACGTTCCTTTCCACAGCCCGGCAAAAGGCCGCGCCCGATGCTCCCGAACCTCTCCTATCTTCTCACGGCAAGTGCCGCGCTCGCGGCGGTGCTGGCATTGATCTGGATCGCGCAGCGCGCAGCACGCCTCGGCGGGTTCGTCGCCGGGCCGGCCGGTGCGGGCCGGCAGCTCTCTGTCCAGGAAGCGATCGCCATCGATCCGAAGCGCAGGCTGCATCTCGTCCGCTGCGAGGGCCGGCAGGTGCTGGTGATGACCGGCGGCGCACAGGATTTGGTGGTCGGCTGGCTGCCCGAACCGGGAGGGGAGCCGTGATCCGCCGCCTGCTTCTGCTGGCCTTCCTGCTTCTCCTCCCCGCGATCGCGCACGCGCAATCGGTCAGTATCGATCTCGGTGCGACCCGGCAGGCCGGCGCGACGAGCCGGCTCGTGCAGATCACGGCGCTCATCACCGTGCTCTCGCTCGCCCCGAGCCTGCTCGTGATGGTGACGGCCTTCACGCGCATCGTCATCGTGCTCTCGCTGCTCAGGAGCGCGCTCAGCACGCAGGGCACGCCGCCCAACACGGTGCTGATCGGGCTCGCGCTGTTCTTGACTTTTTTCGTGATGCAGCCGGTGCTGGACCAAGCCTGGACCACCGGACTGTTGCCGATGACGCAGGGCCATGTGAGCGAGATGGAGGGCTTGCGGCTGGCGAGCGAGCCGTTCCGCAAATTCATGACCGCCAATCTGCGCGGCAGCGACCTTCAGCTTTTTCTCGATCTGGGCAACCTGCCCGCAACCGATACATCCGAGCAGGCGCCGTGGCGCGCACTGGTGCCGCCTTCATGGTGGGCGAGTTGCGCCGCGCATTCGAGATGGGCTTCCTCTTGTTCCTGCCATTCCTGGTCATCGACATGGTGGTCGCGAGCGTGCTGATGAGTCTCGGCATGATGATGCTGCCGCCGAGCGTCGTCGCGCTCCCGTTCAAGCTCATCTTCTTCGTGCTGGTGGACGGCTGGCGGCTCGTAGCCGGCAGCCTGGTGCAGAGCTTCGCGGAGACGGCGCGGTAGCAACGCGTGGACCGTGAACCCTCCTGGATCCCCGCTTTCGCGGGGTGCACGGGACAGAAACTCCCTATTTCCGATCATCCCCGCGCAGGCGGGGAACCAGGATTGAATATGAGTTTCTATGTCTACATCCTTGCGAGCCGCCGCAATGGAACTCTGTATGTGGGCCACACCGACGATCTGATTCGCCGGGTTTGGCAGCATAAGACCGAGGAGCTGCGCGGTTTCACTTCCCAATACGGGGTCAAGCATCTTGTGTGGTTCGAACAGCATCAGACGAGAGAGGCTGCCTTCATGCGGGAGCGCCGTCTTAACAGGATGCGGAAAAAGGGACTTCCCCGAACCGGTTTTGATTTGACTCTCTGTCACGGTGACGGGCGGAAGAGGTGGCCGGGGATGCGTGGATCGGATCGTCAGACTGGCAAGCTGTTCAGTTACGCAAGCCCGGAGACTCTTGTGCCGCAGGATCATCCGTTGCGAGCGATCCGCCTGCTTGTAAATTCGGCGTTGGACCGGCTGTCGCCGGCATTCGCAGCGATCTACGCGGACACGGGCCGGCCCTCGATCCCGCCGGAGAAGCTGCTGCGTGCGCTGCTGCTGCAGGCTTTGTTCACGGTCCGCTCGGAACGGCAGCTGATGCAGCAGATCACCTACAACATGCTGTTCCGCTGGTTCGTCGGCCTGGCGATAGACGCGCCGGTCTGGGACGTGACGGTGTTCACCAAGAACCGCGATCGTCTGCTGGAAGGCGACATCGCACGCGGCTTCCTGGCGGCGATCCTGGCCGATCCGGAGGTGAAGCCGCTGCTCTCGGCCGAGCATTTCTCGGTGGACGGAACGTTGATCGAGGCGTGGGCGTCGATGAAAAGTTTCCGTCCGAAGGACGGCAGCGGCGAGCCACCCGCGCCGGGTCGTAACAGCGAGCGTGACTTTCACGGCGAGAAGCGCAGCAACGAGACGCACGCCTCGACCACCGATCCGGACGCTAGGCTGTTGCGCAAGGCGGCCGGGCAGGCCTCCAAGTTGTGCCACATGGGACATGTGCTGATGGAGAACCGCAACGGCCTGGTCGTGGATGCGACAACCACGACCGCGACCGGGACGGCGGAGCGCGAAGCTGCCATCGCGATGGTCGGGGATCGTCCTGACAGCGGGCGCATCACGCTGGGCGGGGACAAGGCCTACGACACCCAGGACTTCGTCGCCGAGATGCGCCGCCTGGGCGTGACACCGCATGTCTCGCAGAACACCAAGGGGCGCCGCTCCGCCATCGATGGCCGCACCACACGCCATGCCGGCCACGCGATCAGCGTGCGTATCCGCAAGCGCATCGAGGAGGTGTTCGGCTGGGTCAAGACGGTCGGCGGCCTGCGCAAAACCCGTCATCGCGGCACCGCTCGGGTCGGCTGGATGTTCACCTTCGTGGCGGCCATCGTACAATGTTGTGCGCATCCCGAAGCTGCTGGCCGGCGCGGCGTAGTCATGCCCGAGGACTCTGTCCACATCCATGATTTTCGCCCGCCAGCGCGGCACAACCGGCAAACCGCCGTGCGAACGCCGCTCCCAGCCGCTACAAGCCCGCCCTCCGCAACTCACCCATTTCTCCCCGCAGCCTGTTAAGACGTGGAATCTGCGCGTGGAAGCTGCAGCTGATCGAAACCATCAATCCGCAATGGCGCGATCTGAAGCGAGGATTACGGGTTGTGAACGCCTGGATCCCCGCTTTCGCGGGGATGCACGGCAACAGGGCGTTCACGTTCCCGCTCATCCCCGCGAAAGCGGGGAACCAGGACGACGACAAACGAACTCAACCCACCACGGTGCCCGCCCGCGTGGCATCCACGAACTGCTCCGTCGAATCGTCGATGGCGCGGCCGCGCCGGCCTACTGGCCGGTGGATGTAGAGCGAGCGCTTGTCGACCGCTCCGCCAACGGGCGGTAGAGGCAACTCGTAACGAACCTCGCGCGCGTGATCCGCTATTTGCAGAGCGGCATTGTAAACCGAATTGAACTTCCACAGCATCCGCACGAAGTTCGTCTGCCCGCGAGCAAGCCGGGCGGCGGCGATTCCAGCCGAACTGCGCAAGGCGGCGAAGCCCAGGTGCTTGCGGTTCAGCACTTGCTGGGTCTTGACCAGCTCCTGGTAGAACTCCGGCAACGGAAGAGTGGTCGGCAGCACGGCGTGCTGAATGTCGAACAGCCGATAGTCGCGCGTGGTCAGGCGGCGTTGCTCGGTCTGCCAGATCTCCGTTCCCGGATAGGGCGTCGTCACGCTGATGTTCACCACTTCCGGTATCGAAAGGCACCACTGGCGTACGGTCTCGAAACGGCCGCGATCCCACGACGGATCGGCTATGATGTTGATCGCGACCGAGATGTCGAGCGAGCGCGCGAACTCGAGCGCCTCGAAGTTCTTGTCCACGCCGACGCGCTTGCGAAAGCGCTTCAAGCCCTCCTCATCGATCGCTTCGAGGCCGATGAACACGATACTCAGTCCAAGCTTGCGCCAGAACTGGAATACCTCCTTGTGCCGGAGCAGCACATCCCCGCGCGTTTCGAGATAATACTGCTTGCGGATACCGCGCCGGGCGATCGCCTCGCCGATCTCGAAACCGTGCCGGGCCTGCACGAACGCCACATCGTCCACGATGAACACGCCAGGCTCGCGGAGCCGGGCCAACTCGTCGGCGACCACCTCCGGCGAGGCGGTCCGGTAGCTTCGCCCGTAAAAGGTCCAGGCGCTGCAAAAAGTACAGTCCCACGGGCAGCCACGTGCGAACTCGATCGAGGCGCATGGGTCCAGCGCGCCGATGAAATAGCGGCGGCGACGGCGTAACAAGTCACGGGCGGGGCGGATCGCATCGAGACTCTTCACGAAGCCCGGTGGCGGTCCCTCCCCGGCCGCGCTGACCGCGCCGGGCACCCGGGTCAGATCGCCATCACGCGCGGCGTCCAGCAGCAAAGCGACCGAAGCCTCGCCCTCTCCCTTCAGCACGCAATCGATCGCGCCCTCGCCCTGCGCGAGCACGTCATCGGCCACGAAGCTCGCGCTGTGGCCGCCCACGAACACGAAGCAGTTCGGCAGCCGCGCCTTGATGGCCTTGGAGAGATCGATGATTTCCGGCACGTTCGCCAGATAGTTGCCGCCGAAGCAGACCGCTTCCGGGCGCCAACGGTCGAGTGTGCGGAAAAGCTCGCGCAGCGGTTCGACCTGCAAGTCGACGATACGCACGTCGTGCCCGGCTTGGCGCGCCGCCTCGGCGACCAGCTCGAGTCCCAGAGGCTCGAGCGTGAGGAAAATCTTGGTGTACATCAATCCGCTGGGATGGACGGCGAGCAATCTCATCGCGTCTTCCTTCTCGGAAAGAGGGACGGGCGAGATCGACTTTGCCGGAAGGCGCAGGGAAAAGCCAAGCGAGCACTGCTCGCCGGAGCGTGGTCTAGCCCTGGGGTTGTGCACCCGCGGGCAGATGCCGGGCGATGTAGGGCGGCAGGTTGAAGGCGCCGACGTGAATCTCCGGCGTCCAGGTACCTGTGTCGTACCAAGGATGCCCGCCGCCTCCGCGCGCCGCCGGATGTCACCCACGGCCAGCGCGGTCAGGTGCGGATCCTTGCCCGCCCAGCCGAGCGTCATGAACCCGCCGACATAGGTCGGCACCGCCGCCACATAGGCCGTCACATGCAGGAAGAAGCGGGCGCGGCGCGCGCTCGTCTCGCGCAGCTCGTCAGCCTGCATGAACGGGACGCCGCACTGGTTCACGATCACCCCGCGCGCCGTCAGGATGCGCGCACAGTTGCGGTAGAAATCATCCGTGAACAGCACCTCGCCGACGCCGATCGGGTCCGTGCTGTCGACGATGATCGCGTCGAAGGATGCATCGGAGGCGCGCCGCACATAGTCGATGCCGTCGCCCACGATCACCTCGGCGCGCGGATCGCTCCAGGCGTCGCCGGCGATCCCCGGCAGGAACTCCCGCGCGAGCCGGATCACCTCGCCGTCGATCTCGACCATCACCGCGCGCGTAACGGCACGATGCTGCAACACGCGGCGCAACACGCCGCCGTCGCCCGCGCCGATGATGAGCACGTCCCGTGCCTCGCCATGCGCCAGCAACGGCACATGGGTCAGCATCTCCTGATAGACGAACTCGTCGCGCTCGGTGATCTGGATCACGCCGTCCAGCACCATCACGCGGCCATGCGAGTGGCTCTCGAAGATCACGATGTCCTGGAACGCGCTCCGCACGCGGGCGAGCTCGCGCTTGACCAGGAAACGCTGACCCCAGTCGGGATACAGCGTCTCGTTGATCCAGCTATCCGCCGCCATCAGGCGATGAGGCCGCGCCGCTGCTCGCCGAGATGGATCGAGGCCGGCTGGAATGCCGTCTTCAGCACGGGGATCGAGTGATACGGATCGCAGCCGCCGCACATGAAGATGTCCACCGCGGCGAAATCGCGCTCGGGCCAAGTGTGGATCGAGATGTGACTCTCGGCCAGCACGACCACGCCCGACACGCCCCCATTGGGCGAGAAATGGTGGAAGTGGCTGTGCAGGATCGTCGCCCCAGCGGCCAGCGCCGCCTCGCGGCAGGCGCGGTCGATCAGCTCCGGATCGGAGAGATTGGACGCGCCCCAGAGATCGACCAGAAGATGCGTGCCGGCGAACTTGACGCCGTTCTTCTGGACGAAATAGTCCTTCTGCACCTCGATCCCGGCGCTATCACTCGTCTGGTTCTCGCTCGGGATCTCCGAGACCATCCCCAGTGGGCTGAGTGCGTTCATCGCGTACCCCCTACCAGCAGACGGCCTGTTGGGCGCACGCTCTATGGCGTCGTCCCCCTGGGGCCAAGGCGGCGGAACATGGGGAAAAGGGGGGGGCGATGCAAGGGAATTTGACCCCGCGGAGGCCATGAAATCGCATACCCGAATCCCGCTTCGAGTGGTCAGGCGGATAGGAACGACATCATTCGCCGCCTCAGCGGGATTCCTTGCGGTTCTCCGCCAACGATCGCAGATCGCGCGAAACCCCGCGCGCCAAGACCATCTCCTGCCCGGCCCGCGGCAGGTCGGCGACATTTTGCACGGGTCCGGACGTGAGCAGGCGGAACATGTCGCCGAGCGGCCCGCCGGCCATGCGCGTCGCCTCTCGCCGGCGCAGTCCGGCCAGCGTCGCCTCATCGCCCGCCTGAGCGGCGGCGGTCGCAAGACGCAGCAACGTGCGCCGCTGCCCCTCATCGAGCCGGCCCTCGGGCGGCACGGTCTTGGCAACGAAAGCCGTGAGCGCCCGCTCCGCGGCAGGCCAGTCCTTCGCCGATTCCAGGATCGCCGCGCGCGCATCGTCCGCAGCAGGCGTGCCAAGCTCCGCGAGGGCCGCGACCGCTCCCGCCGTATCGCCTCGGGCGCCGCTGGCCCGCGCGAAGAGCAAGCCGCGCCGCTCGACGAGCGGAGGCGGAAGCCCGTCGGCCGCGGAAGCCGAGAGCGCGGCCAATGCCCCGGCGGGGTCGGCTTCTTGCAGCCGGAGCGCCGCGAGGCGAGCACCGAACCCCGCCCGCGCCGAACCGGCCGGGGCGCCGCTCATCAGCTTCTCGAGCACCGGTCCGGCACGCCTCGGAAGGTCGAGCGCCATGAGCCTATCGGCCAGCCGCGCCGCGAGCGTTTCCCCCGCTTCTCCGTCGGGCACGAGGTCGGCATTGTCGCCAACGAGCGCCACCAGATCGAGCGGGGGGAGCTTGTCCGCGTTCCGGTCTTGCAACAGCGCGGCGAAAACCTGCTGCAGGTGAGCCCGAATCTCCTCTTGCCGGTCCGGGAACAGCGGCTCCGTCTCGCGCAGCGATGCGAGCGCGGGACGCCAAGCGCCCGCGTCCGCCTGCAACGCCGCCAAGCGTAGACGCATCTCGAACTCGCGCTGGTCGCCGCGCCAGGCATAAAGCAGCCGCTCCATCGCGGCCGCGGCCTGCCCGGCGTCGATCCGCCCGGTGGCGAGCCGCAATTCGAGCGCCCGCCCGTGCCGCGCGAACCCGAATCAGCCGGTCGCGCCCGGCCGCGAGTGAGTCGTAGGCGGCGAGCGCGGGCTCCTCTTCGTGCCTGGACTCGAGCAGCAGCGCGCGGGCAAGCGCCAATTCCGGGTCCTCGGCCAATTTGGCCATCAGACTCTCGGCGGCTTTCGCCTCTCCGCCGAGGATCATCGTCTCGGCCATGAGCGGCAGCAGCCGCGCCCGCAACGCCTGTGGATAGGCGAGCGCGAGCGGCGCCGTCGCGGCGAACACCTTGGCAGCCGAGGACGATCCCTCTTGCAGCTGCGCCGCCTTCACCGCGCGCCAGAGCGCGATCTCGTCCGTGCCGTCGAGGCGCGGATCGCCAAGCAACTCGGCGCTTTCCGGCCGGTCGGCCAGCAGCGAGGCGATCGCCAGCAAGCCCTCGGTGTCCGGGTTCTCCGCCTCGCGCGCGTCTTCAACCGATGCGAGCTGCAATAGCGCGACGGCTTCCGCGCCCAAGCCTAGCGCAATCATGGTCTGGGCCGCGACGCGACGCTTCGGGCCGCGCGCGAGCGGCGGCGCGGCAGCGGCTGCACTTACTTGCGATTGCAGGCGGCCCATCAGCTCGGCGCTTGGCGCGGCGGTAAAATCGAAGCGGCGCGTGAGCGTATCCGCCGCGACCAGGGCGTCCGCGTTCTCCGGCTCGGCCGCCAAAGCGAGCCCGCCGGGAATCGCCGACAGCACGAACCCGTCTTGCGCCGCGGTCAGCGTAAGCCGGTCGGAAAGTGGCTCGACCGCGACGCCCTGCCAGGTCGGCAACAGGGCGAATTCGGGCGCCCGCCGGGCGGCGGCGACGCCCTGGCCGGCCTGACGCTGCGTGCCCACCAGGACATTCGCGCCCGTGTCGGGGTCGAGGATGGTAACGACCTTCCCCGGTGCGTCGGCCGGCAGCAGAACCCGCTGTTCCGCCACGCGCGGATTGAGGGACTTGAGGGCCGAAGCGGCCGTCCACGATGCGACGACCCAGCCGTCCGAGGTTCGCTGCAAGCTGATTTCCGCACCGGGAAGCGCGGGCACCCGGATGATCGTCGAGGCGGGAAGAAGCTGTACCGGCGGCCGATCCTAGGGCCGGATCTGAACGGAGTTCGGCCAGATCGATCGGCCGCCGCTCATCGAACACCACCAGCACGGACCCGCCCCGGCGAAAAGCCGCCGCCCCGACGGCCGGCTCGAACGGCACGGCGAAGGCCCATCCGGCGCGGCCGGCCGGGGGTTCGACCGTTCGGGCCACGAGGGCGACCGGTCCGGGCAGCGGGCGGGCGGGCAGCGGCAGGGCGGACGGCGGCTGGCGCCGCAGATGCGGTATCGGGTCTTTGCGGGATCGAGGGCGATTGCTCCGCGGCGGGCGGCTCCGCTTTCTCTACCTGATCTTTCTGGGGGAGAGTTGTCTCGCCCTGATCTTTCGGCCCGGGACCGACAGCGGAGGCGGGCGGCGAAGAGACCGTGCTCGGAGCGACGGCCGGCGTCGTTGCCTGCGCAGGCGGTGAGGGCGACGGTGCGGAAGAGTCCAGCACATCGATGATGATGCGGTTGTCGGCTCGCCCCGGCCGGATTCTGCGCGCCAGTGGCGACGACGATTTCGGCCCTTCCCGCGCTGCCTTTGAGCGAACTCACATTGCGCGGCAGGGCCGCCGGGGAACCCACCGTAAGCGGGCTGGTGAACTCGATCGTCACCCGCTCGCCCTCTCGCGCCACGCTAAACCGCACGCGGCTTGGGAAGTCGAAGGCCACCCGGCCGAAGCCAGGGCGGCTCTCGGTGCGAACGGCGACTGTGGGGCCGGGATCAGCCCGAGCGGGCGTGGATGCGGCCGCGATCAGGCCGATGAGCAGCGCGAAAATGACTCGGCGCATCAATCGAAGCTCGCCAGCAGAGCGTCGATATCCGATTGGTCCATCGCCGAGACCGGTAATTGCGGCCCGTTCAGCAGTCCTTCTTTCGATGAAGATGGCTGACCGGGAGCTTTCGCGTCGTCGACGGACGAGGGTTGTCCGAACGCCAGGACGATCTGCCCCACCTTCGTCTCGATCGCCTTCAAGGTGGCGACCACCTTGGTGATACGTTGTCCGGTGATGTCCTGAAAGCTGCACGCCTCGTAGATGCGTGTGGTCGCATCCTGGAGCTGAAGGCCCGCGTCTCCGGAGAACGCCGAGGCGATGCCGTCCAAAGTCTCGCAGGTTTCGAGGATCGCATCCGTCGCCGAGGCCGTGTGCGCGACGATGGCGTCAAGCTCGTCGGTCGCCGAAGGAATGTGATTGTCGGTGATGTCGTCCACGCGCAGCGCGGCGATCTCGGCCTTGGCGTTCGCGATCGTGCGTCCGAGTTCCTCCACTTCGGCCAGCAGCGAAGCCTGCCGCGCGGCGAGGTCCGCCGTAACCGCGGTCCCGTCAAGCATGTCCGAGCACTTTCTCGATTTTCCCGCGCAAGGTCTCGGCGTTGAACGGCTTGACGATGTAGTTCGAGACCCCGGCCTGCTTGGCCGCGATGACGTTCTCCGCCTTGCTCTCCGCCGTCACCATGATGAACGGCGTGGCCTTGAGCTTCGAATCCGAACGGACCTCCTCCAACAATTGCAGACCGGTCATCGGCGCCATGTTCCAGTCACTGATGACCAGGCCGAAATTCCCGCCGCGCAGCTTGGCCAGCGCATCGGCGCCATCCGTCGCCTCTTCGACATTGTGGAACTCGATCTGCTTGAGCAGATTGCGGATGATGCGCAGCATCGTTTTGTAGTCATCAACGATCAGCACGTTCATCGATTTGTCGATGGGCATCGGTGGCGTCCTTTCCTCTTCGGTCTGCGCCCGTCAGCCGCCGCTCGCGGGCGTATTGGCGCGGGTCCGCATCTGGGCCAGTTCGGCCGTCACTTGCCGCGCCTTCTCGGCCTGCATCGCAGCCAGGACGAGGGCGGCCTTGGCTTCCTTCATGCGGTCGAGCACCTGCAACAGGACCGCCATGTCGAGATCGTTGAAGATCGCGGCGGCTTCGCGCGGCTTCATGTTCTCGTACAGTTTGACCAGCCCGCGCCAATTCGCTTCGTCGCGGTCGCGGCGAGCCGTCTCCAGCGCCTCGAGCCTCGTCTGCAGTGCCTGCAACTCCTCGACGCGCGCGGTCAATCGTTGCTCGGCTGCCGACAGGACGGATTCGCGCGTCGCCAAAGCGGCCTCGCGCGTTTCGAGTTCCTGCCGCCGCTCGCGCAAATCCAAGAGCAGCGCGCGCTCGCTATCGTTCACCGCCGGCGGCGTCTCCGCGTCGGATACAGGTGGAGCAGCCGGCGGCTTCGGCTGGGCAGCCCCGCGATGCGGGGGAGCTTCGGGAGTCGGTGCGGGATGCGGAGCCGGGTCTCGCGTCGAGGCCAAGGCCGCGGGCACCACCGCCGATCCCGCGGCGGCAAGGGCGCCGTCGCGGCCCGGCGAGGGCGAAGCGGCACGCACGAGCATCACCGATTTGCAGGCCAACAAGGCCGCGAGCACGAAGATGGTGAGCGGCAAAAGGCGCGGACTCGGGATGCGAAGTTTCATCGCGCGAGCTTCAGCGCCTTGAGCAGATCGCGCTCGGCCTGGCTGCGCACGCGCGGCGCGTCCGGCTCCGGCTCCGGAATTGCGGCGCGCGGCGGCTCGGCCGCCAGCGGTCGTGCAACGCGCACCAGCTTGTCCATCCGGTCGGCCAGCCGTTCGCCCCGGTCGATCAGGAACATGAGGTCATCCTTCAGCGTCGCCGCGGTGTCGATCTGCTTGGCGACCTGCCGGCCGGCTCCGTCCGCGGCGCTGCGCAGGCGGTCGATTCCCGCCTCCGCCTGCCGGGTGCTGGCATTGAAGCCCGCGACCAGCTCCTCGAGCGCCGCGCGGTCCTGCTTCAGCACGCCCAGTGCGCGCTCCAGCCGGATCGCATGGAACAGAGTCGCCGCGAGCAGCCCCGCGAGCGCCATCTCCAGCAGCCACTCCATTCCGGCCATTCTGGCCTCCTTGGCTTGATTGGGGTTCCGTCACCGCTCCCCCTGCGCCCGCGTGATCTCGCGTTCGATCCGAACCGCGATCCGACTCTTGCGTCGCCCGACGCGCGCCTCGAACAGCGGAACCGCGCCGCAGCGAAGTTCGACCGGCGCGCCCGGCAGCGTGCTGAGGAGAATGCGGCTGCCCGGCTCGAGCGCCATCACGTCGGAAAGACGCATCGGCTGCTCGTCCAGCACCACGTCGAGTTCCACGTCAGTGTTCCACAGCTCCTCGGCGAGATGCGTTTCCCAGATCGAGTCGCGGCCGAACTTCTCGCCCATGAACTGCTGCAATAGCAGCTCGCGCACCGGCTCGAGGGTCGCGTACGGCAGGAGCAGCTCCATGCGCCCGCCGCGGTCCTCCATGTCGACGCGAAGCCGCGCGAGCACCGCGGCATTGGAGAGCCGGCTGATCGTCGCGAAGCGAGGATTCACTTCCAGACGCTCGAAGCGGAACGTCACCGGGCAAAGCGGATCGAAACTCGCCGACAGATCCGCGAGCACGACATGAATCAGGCGTTCAACCAGCGTGCGCTCGATCGTCGTATACGGCCGTCCCTCGATGCGCATCGCCGCGGTGCCGCGACGTCCGCCGAGCAGCACGTCCACGATCGAGTAGATCATGGCGCTGTCCACGACCATGAGCCCGTAATTGTCCCATTCCTCGGCCTTGAACACGGCGAGCATGGCGGGCAGCGGAATGGAGTTGAGATAGTCGCCGAAGCGGAGACTTCAGGATGTTGTCGATGCTGACTTCGACGTTATCGCTCGTGAAGTTGCGCAAGCTGGTGGACATTATGCGCACCAGCCGGTCGAACACGATCTCCAGCATCGGCAGACGCTCGTACGACACGAGGCCCGAGCTGATGATTTGCTGCATCCCGGTGCGGCTCTCGCCGCTTTCGGGTCCTTCGTCGAAGCCGAGCAGACTGTCGATCTCGGCCTGATTGAGCACGCGGGCAGGCTCGGCGGATTGCCCCGCTTCCGTCTCAGCACCCCAGGCGGCGGCGAGATTCTCGTCCGATCCGCTCATTGGACCAGCATCTCCGTGAACAACACGTCGGTGATGCGGGCCGGAGCGGCGGCGATATTGCCGCGTGCGATCAGCTCCTCCCGCAGCCGATAGGTGCCGGCGGAGCCGCGCAGCTCGTCGGGCCGCATCTCGCGCAGATAGGTGTGGAACAGATCGAGCAGTCGCGGCATCGCGGCCTGCACGACCGCGATATCTTCCTTGCGTGCGAGCTCCAACCTGGCTTGTAGCTTCACATAGCTCGGCCGCTTCGGATTGCCGTTCAGATTGTCGATCATCTCCGGGAGCTCGAAGAACACCGGCGGAGACATTTTGGCCTCGGCTTGCGTCGCTGCCTGCTCGTGCCCGTGCCCGAGCAATTTCGGTAGAATACCGCTGAACCAGAGTCCCGCGCCGATCACGACCAGAAGAACCGGTGCGCCAAGGGCGATCAGCTTGCGTTTTCCGCCCGCCTGCTTTGGTCCGGCGAGCGCCGCGGCATCCGTCTCGATCGCTGCAGCCTTGGCCATGATCGTCCCTGATATTCCGCGCACCGCCTGGCGGCGCACGCACACCGTGGCGGGCAGAGGTTAAAGAAGCTTTGCGGGGACGATGTTGCCGGGCAGGTTCGGCCCGAACCGGCAGGAGATGCCGGGCGGAGCGATCCGGTTCCGGGCGCTCAAGACACTGGTTCCGCTCGACTTGGCCCGGACCATGCGGCGATGCCGAACGCGAGACGGTTGGCACGGAGATTGCCCTCTCCTCGGCAGGACCAATCCGGGACCGTGCCGATGGACAACACGACCTACATCGCCATTTCCCGCCTGACGGCGCAGCAGCGCGCGATGGACGTGACGGCGGACAACATCGCCAATGCCGGAACGTCGGGCTATAAATCCGAGCGCGTGCTATTCACTGATTGGCTCAGCCGGCAGCACAACACCACCGCGCCGCGCGGGGGAAGTACGGTCGTTTATACGCAGGACCGCGCGACCTATCGCGAACGGCAGGAAGGCGCGCTGACCCACACCGCCAATCCCCTCGATGTGGCGATTACTGGCGATGGGTTCTTCACCGTCGCGACGCCGCGCGGTCCGCGCCTCACGCGCGCCGGAAAA
Organism: uncultured Alphaproteobacteria bacterium; assembly: GCA_963808965.1. Lineage (GTDB taxonomy): Bacteria > Pseudomonadota > Alphaproteobacteria > Acetobacterales > Acetobacteraceae > CAWEHU01. The sequence goes on along the minus strand of CAWEHU010000028.1, from coordinate 132,927 downwards.
TTCGAGCTGATGCCGGATGGGACTATCGCGGATGCAAGCGGCAACGCTCTGCTGGACGTCAATGGCCGGCCGATGCAGGTCTCCCCGGCCGACACGCAGATCAGCATCGCGGGTGACGGCACGCTCAGCAGCGAGAACGGCCAGATCGGCAAGATCGGCGTCGTGCAGCCGGATGACCCGATGCGCCTGCAAGCCGAGGGCGCGCAGCTCTTTCGGCTGGACGGCGCCACCGCCCCTGTCGCCTCGCCCAAGCTGGTGCAGGGCGCGCTCGAGCAATCCAACGTGCAGCCCGTTCTGGAACTCACGCGGATGATGAGCGACTTGCGCGAGTTCCAGTTCGTCACCCAGTTCGTGCAAGGCGAAGCCGACCGCCACCAAGGCGCGATCGACAAGATTCTTCAGGCCCGCGCCTGAGGATCTTCCGCGCCCCTCCGTTCAACGAACTCATAAGAAAATAGAGAACCCCCATGCGCTCCCTCGACATCGCCGGCACCGGGATGCAGGCGCAACAGACGAATGTGGAGGTCATCTCCAACAATATCGCGAACATGACGACGACCGGCTTCAAGCGCCGGCGGGCGGAGTTCCAGGACCTGATCTACCAGAACCTGCGCCGGGTCGGATCGAACAGCAGCGACACGGGCACGATCGTGCCCGCCGGCGCGCAGGTCGGCCTCGGCGTGAAGACGGCGGCGATCTATCGCATCGGCGAGCAGGGCAATTTGCAGCAGACCAGCAACAGCCTCGATATGGCGATCCAGGGCAACGGCTTCTTCCAGGTAACCCTGCCCTCCGGCGAGATCGCCTACACGCGCGACGGCACGTTCGGCCTTTCGCCCGAAGGCACGATCGTCACCGCGGACGGCTATGTCGTGCAGCCCGGCATCACCGTCCCGAGCAATGCCAAGTCGATCACGATCAATGCGGCCGGGCAGGTGCAGGCGACCATCGACGGGCAGACGACGCCGCAAACCGTGGGACAGATCCAGCTCGCGGTGTTTCCCAATGACGCCGGGCTCGAGGCCCAGGGAGACAATCTGTTCTTGCAGACTTCCGCCTCGGGCAACGCGGTCACGGGCGCGCCCGCGACACCCGGCTTCGGCTCGGTCATGCAGGGCTTCGTCGAGACCTCGAACGTCAACGTGGTCAGCGAGATCACCAATCTCATCACCGCCCAGCGCGCCTACGAGATGAACAGCCGCGTCATCACGGCGAGCGACCAGATGCTTTCCACACTCACCAATCTGCGGTGATTTCGATGCGATCCCTTCCCCTCTATCTCCTGATGCTGGCCGCCGCGGCCGCACCCGCTGCCGGTGCGACGCTCCGGCCGATGACGAGCCTTTCCGCATCGGTCGTGCGGCTTTCGGATTTGTTCGACGATGCCGGGCCGGGTGCGGCGCGCGTGCTCGGCCCCGCCCCCCAGGCCGGCGGCCGGATCATCGTGGAGGCGGCGCAGCTCGCGGCGATCGCCCGACAATTCGGTGTGGACTGGCGGCCCGCCTCGGCCGGCGACCGCGCGGTGCTGGACCGTCCGGGTCGCATGTTGCCGCGCGAGCAGGCGCTTGATGCCGTCCGGGCCGCGCTGGATGGCGCCGGGGCTCCGGCCGAATGCGAGATCGAGCTGCCAGGCTTCGCACCGCCGCTCGTGCCCGCCGAGGCGAGCGCGCAACCCGTGGCGACGCAGATGAGCTACGACCCGAATACGGGCCGCTTCACCGCCGTGCTCTCCGTCACCGGCGACGGGATGGACCCCGTGAACATCCGCCTCTCGGGCCGTGTCGTGGAGACGACGGAGGTGCCGGTCGCCGCCGGACGGCTGCAAGCGGGGACCGTTCTCGGCGCGTCGGACGTGCGCATGGCTCGCGTGCGCGTCTCTCTCCTGCGGACCGAGGTTGCGCGCATTCCGCCGCAGGCGATCGGCATGGTTCTGCGCCATCTCGTGCCTGCCGGCCAGCCGCTGCCGCTTGCGGATTTGGTCCGCCCCCCTCTCGTGCAAAAGGGCGCGGTCGTGCTGATCCAACTCGATAGTCCGGGCATCACGCTGAGCGCCCAGGGCCAGGCTCTGGACCCCGGCGCGGCCGGCGAGAGAATCCGCGTGCTCAACCCCATATCCCGCGCGGTGGTCGAAGCGGAAGTGACCGGGCCGGATCGGGTCCGTGTCGATCCAGGGGCGATGCCGGTCGTGCCGGCTCCCCGCGGCGCCACCCAGGTCGCCATCCGATGAGCGCCCGCCTCGCTGTACCCGTGCTGATCGGCCTTACGCTCTCGGCCTGCGGCTCGCTCAGCCGCCTGTCGGAGGTGGGGCGCCCGCCCGAGATGACGCCGAGCGCCGATCCGACCAAGGAGCCGAGCTATCGGCCGGTTTCCATGCCGATGCCGGCCCGCGAGGCCACGCCGATCGAAGCCAACAGCCTTTGGCGGCCGGGTTCGCGCGCCTTCTTCAAGGACCAGCGGGCGGCGCAGGTGGGAGATATCGTCACCGTGCTGGTCAACATCACGGATGCGGCCGACCTCAAGAACCAATCATCCGAAGGCCGCACGGGGGCCGAAGGCATGGGTGTGCCGAACATGTTCGGCTTCGAGGCGCAGATTCCGCGGATCCTCGCCAACGCCGTATCCAGCAACCTGGTCTCGGTGAACAGCACCGGCAACGCGACCGGCACAGGGGCGATCAAGCGCAACGAGACAGTGACCCTGCGGCTCGCCGGGGTGGTGACGCAGGTGCTGCCGAACGGCAACCTCGTCGTGGCCGCGCGTCAAGAGGTGCGGGTAAACAGCGAGCTGCGAGAGTTGCAGGTCAGCGGCGTGATCCGGCCGCAGGACATCGCGAGCGACAACACCGTGCACCACGACCGGATGGCGGAAGCCCGCATCGCCTATGGCGGACGCGGACAACTCACCGACGTCCAAACGCCGCGCTACGGACAGCAGATCCTGGATATTCTGTTGCCCTTCTGAGGTGGCGCGCGCTTCTACGCCGCCGCCTGGGTCGTGCGCCGCTCGGCGGACAGCGCGAGGTCGCGAATTTCCAGCGGAGTGGTCGGCTGGCCGCCGACCGTCTCGAAGAAAAACTCCATCAGGCGCTTGATCCTGTCGAGGAACAGCTCGAGATCGCGCCCGGTGCGCACATAAGGCGTGTTGCCCGGGACAAGCGAGGGACTGTGGTATGTCATCGTGAAGACCCGGTGTCCCTGGCCCAGCATCGCGCGGACAAGCCGCCGATGATGCACCGTGTCGAAGCCTTCCGGCGTGAGGGCGAGCCGCTGGACCAGTCGCAGGCGCGAGCAGGCAGCGCCCACGCGTTTCCATCGGGAGGAGACGACGGCGCGGGCCAGGACCGAGTTGTGTCTCGACGACACGCCCCAGAACCCGCGCGACAACGGGATCTCGAACAGCCGGCCTTCGGTGCCGAACCAGTAGGGCCGATCGGGGCGGCCTCGAAAGTCGGGGCCGCCATCCGCGCCGAAATCCGAGTGCGGGACCACGCTGAGATCCACAAGGTAACCGAGCGCCTCAAGAGCCCCGGTCGTGGCGGGGCCGACGCCATAGCGGCCCGCTTTGTATAGTACCGGAGACGCGCCGAACCGGCTTGCGATCGCCTCACCCAAAATCTCTAACTTCTGCCGCTCCAGGCCAGGCGCGAGATTGCCGGGATACGAGTTGAAGCGCGTTACCGGTTCCTCGTGGGGGGGGTTCACCCAAGGGTGAAGATGCGCGCCGATGAGGCACCTTCCCGTATCGAGAAACTCCTTGAGCACGGAGGCATCCGGGCCCGCCGCGACCGGGTAATCCACCACATAGGCCGGCTTCAGTCCGTACTGGTCGAAAATCCGCTGCGCCAGCGGTTGGGCCTCGAGGGATCGGGTCGAGGTCTGCGCGCGATCGAAGGGCTTCGACCAATCGAACGCCTCTTCCGTGTCGACCACCACCTGCAGCAAGGGCGGCCCAGGCGGCAAGGTGGCGATGCGTGAATGTTCCGACATCATAACTATGTGACCGGACGAACTAGGCCCTGGTTTCGAAGACCAGCGCCTCGAAGCCGCCGAACCTGTCCATCGGATCCGGCGGCAGCTTCTCCACCCGATCAGTCACGACGAACAGATCGCCGAACACGTCCGGGAATTTCGGGTTGTAATACACGACCACGATCTTACGCGGATTACGTTCGTATGACGAGCGCATATTGGCGACGATCCGGTCCAAGATGGATGAGTTGAATGGGTTGTAGAAATAGAGCACGCACGGACCGTCCGGTATGCGGTACTCCGCGGCATCGACGTTATGAATGCTGATCGGAGCCAAATCGGGAAAGCGGCGGGCGAATTTCGCCGCGTTGTCCCTGGCGATGCGACAAAGTCGTTCGGACAGTTCGACGCCCACCACGCGCGCGAACGGACGGCGCGCGGCAAGCAGCAGCACGCGCCCTTTGCCGGAACCCATATCGATGAAGGTAAAACCCCGGGCCCGGTCTGCGATCAAATCGATAAGATGCTCGGCGATCCTGGCCGGAGTAGCATCGTAGGCGGTTGCCGACTGCGCCCTCTTCTCGTCCACACCCAGATTTGGCACATGGACCGTTCCACCCGTGTCGATGCCGAGAGAGCGATCGAACTTCGTCTCGGAAGCGCGAGCACGTGCCTTGCGCGAGAAAGGATAGGTGACGTTCTTCCAGACGAGCGCGGGCAGATTGCCCGGCCGGCGCAGATGCCGAGCCAGCTTTTGCAGAGGTGATTGTTCCATTTGGAGCAGCATCGAGATATCCGGCGAACTCAATCGTTTGCGTATCAATGCACTAGCTCTTCACCTGTCAAGCCGATCCTAAGACGGATGCCTTCGGGCGGATGGCTCCACGTGACCGATCAACGAAGGGTAGCAAAAACGTTCAGCCGACGCCATCCCGCGCGTCGAGGCGCGCACGGTCCCCGCCAGACTCCGCCTCGGCGCATGATCGGCCACAAGCCGCGGCCTGAGGTCTTTATGGACCAGTCCGCGCCTGATCTCGCGCGTGAAAGTTTTCCGCCATCCCCACAACAATCTTGTTAGGAGTATTCATGCGAGCCTATGCGCGTCAAGTTGCGCGGGCTGGGAAGCAGCCGCCATCTCCCAAGGAGGCTTAGAGCCGATGCCGCTGAAATTCGAGATTGGTGCCGCGGGCGACGCCAGATCCCTCGAGGAAACCTGGCGCGGCTTGGAAACGCGAGCGGATGCACCGTTCTTCCTGAGCTGGGACTGGATAGGATGCTGGATAGGGATGGCCGAGTTCGACCCGCTCCTGCTGACCGGGCGGGTGAACGGTCAGGTTGTGCTGCTCGGTTTGCTGCTACCGTCGACGCGGCGCGATACGAAAGTATGGTCGACACACGGCCTGCGGCTTCAAACGACGGGCGACGAAACGCGGGACGTCATCACCATCGAGTACAACGGCTTTCTCGTCGAACGGGGCTGGGCTGGCACCGCCGAGCGGGAGGCCATCGCATTCCTGATGGGCGGCATCTCCGTTGCCGGCCGCCGGCGGGACGAACTGCACCTTAGAGGCGTGACCCAGGATTATGAGAACCTGGCGCCGCCGGGCTCGCTCGCCGTCGTGGTCTCCCGCAAGCCGTCCTGGCGGATCGACCTGGAGGGCGTCCGCGCTTCCGGCAAGTCCTATCTCGATCATCTCAGCGCCAATACCCGCCAGCAGATCCGCCGCTCGGTCCGGCTATACGAGAAGCGGGGCAAGCTCGATGCCACCCGCGCCGGGGATGTCCCCGAGGCGCTGTCGTTTCTGGACGGGTTGAAGGAGCTGCATCAGCGTTACTGGACCGCTCGCGGTGAGCCGGGCGGATTCGCCTATCCGTTTTTCGAGCGGTTCGTGCGCCGGCTGATCGAACATGGCGTCCCACGGGGCACGATCGAACTGGTCCGGATCTCTGTGCGGCGCCCAGCCGATCGGGTATCTGTTCAATCTGGTATTCAGGGGTCAGGTCTACTCTTATCAGAGCGGGCTCTTCTATGAAGACGATCCCAAGCTGAAGCCCGGCTTGGTCAGCCATTACCTTTGCATTGAGCGCCATATCCAGGAAGGAGCACGCATCTACGACTTCATGGCCGGAGACTCCCGTTACAAGGCCAATATGGGAAAGCCCGGACCGGAGATGCTCTACATCCTGGTGGGCCGGCCGACCGCGGCGCTGCAAATCGAGCAGGCATTGCGGCAGGTGAAGCATCGGTTCGACCGGTTCCGCAGGAACGGACTGCGGCCGGGTGCGCAAGCCTCCACTCACGCCCCGGACCGGCGCCAGCCAACGGAGCCCGCTGCCAATGTTTTACGCTGACCGCGACACGTGAACGCAATTCCCGCGAAGGCGGGATCCAGATCAGGAATGCGGCATTCTTTCCCGGGTTTTCGCGGGAACGAACCGTATGGCAGAGCCGCCACAGTCAGCCCAAACGAGTTCTAGCTTTCGTTCGACTTCGCCAGCACCGGCCTGAACGCGTCGGTCGCCCTCTTCATCTCGGTTGCGGGATCCGCCCCGCCGATGATGTTGGTCAGCGCCACCCCGATCGTATCGCGGAACTCGGTCACCGGCACGATGACCGGCAGGCCGGAGCGAGCGATCGAGAGACATTTCAGCGTCGTGTCGAACCATTCCTGCGGGAACGGGCTCGCCTTGACGATATCGGCCTGCTTGTACGGGCTGTTCCGTGGCGGGGTGCCGGAACCGGTACGGAGAAACTCGTTGCAGATCGTCTTTCCGGTCGCCCATTGGCAATAGAGCCACGCGGCCTGCTTGTTCTTTGCCCCAGCCGGAATCCCGATCGCGTCCATGAATGTGGCTGACCATTGCCCTTTCGGGCCGCCCGGCGGCGGGGCGAAGCCGACGACCTCGGCGATCTTCGATTTCGTCTTGTCCACCAAGGGGGCCGAGAACCCGATGCCGTCCCACCACATGGCGGCCCGCGCCTGACTGAACGTGGTCTGGCTCTCGTTCCAATTGAACCCGACCACGCCGGGCGGGCAAGTCTCCTGCATGAGCTTCTGATAAAACTTCGCCGCTTCGATCGCAGCCGGCGTGTCGGTCAGCAGCGTCTTGCCGTCGGGCGTGATCGTCTCCTGATCCCAGCCTAGCAAGATGCTGTCATAGAGGACCACGTTGGCATTCTTGAGCCCGCGCCCGACGAAGCCGTACACGCCCTTCGATTTGTCCGTGATCTTCAGGGCGGCCGCCATCAGTTCGTCGAGCGTCTGCGGCACCGAAAGGCCCTTATCCGCAAGCATCTGCTTATTGTAGTACAGTATCCACAGGTCCTGGTTGATCGGGAGGACGTTCACCTTTCCATCCTCACCGGTCGCCACCTTGATCCCGGCGGCGCTGAAATCGGCGAAGTCGAAGTCGGGATTGGTGATGCCGGAGTTGGCGATATAGGGGCGCAAATCCTCCATCCATCCGGCCTTCTCGATCAGCCGCTTCTGGACGTGCATCGCGACCATGACCACGTCGAAGCTCGGACGGCCCGAGGCCATCTCCATGGCCACTTTCGGACGCTGCTGCTGCTCCGGGATTTGCTCGTCACCGACCCGGATGCCGGTGAGGTCCTCGAACTCGCGGCGATGCGCCTGCAGCACGTCGGAGCGCGGCGACTTGGCGAGGTTCACCTCGATCTTCTGGCCCTTGCATTGCTTCCAGTCGAAGGCGGACTGAGCGCCCACTCTCTCGACGATAGCGGGCGCGGCCAAAAGGCCGGCCGACGCCTGCAACAGCCGGCGGCGACGGATCATGATTCGCTTCCCCCCTGTGCCCCATTTGGGTCCGAAACAGACTAGACGGAGAGGTCGCGGCTATAAAGGTCCTTGCTGGAGGCGCGGCTAGCCGCCGCTCAGTCGTCCCGGTGGACGCGCTCCATCCGCTCGTGCCGTTCCTGCGCCTCGATCGAGAGTGTCGCGATCGGCCGCGCTTCCAGACGCCGCAATCCGATCGGCTCCCCAGTTTCTTCACAGAAACCATAAGTCCCGGTCTCGATCCGCATCAGCGCCTGGTCGATCTTCGCGATCAGCTTGCGGGCCCGGTCGCGCGTACGCAGCTCTAGCGCCCTGTCGGTCTCGACGCTGGCGCGGTCGGTGATGTCGGCCTCATGGATCCCGCCTTCCGACAGGCTGGCCAGTGTGCCGTCGGCGTCCTTCAGCAGATCAGTCCTCCAGCGCAAAAGCTTCTGGCGGAAATACTCGATCTGCACCGGATTTATGAAGTCCTCGGCATCCGAGGGACGGTAATCGGGCGGCAAGGTGACCATCATGCGTGCGGGTCCTGCTCGTTTCTTGTCCGAAGCCTTCCGTTGACGCGCCGAGGCTTCGGAGCCCCCTGGCCTGTCTCGGGACGTATCCGCGCGGGCTTATAACCGTGCCTCCGATCCGAGCCAAGGCCGAACAGCACAGCTTTCAAGGACTTGGCGGCAGAGTCCGCACTCACAGGCCGCGTCTGGCCAGTTCCACCCGCGCGCGGAGCACGATTGCCTGCAACACGCCGCCAAGGCGCGGATCGGTGGGCTGGGGCAAGTCGGTGATCGCCGCAGTAAGACTTCGCAACGAATCGGGCGCATCCGTGTCCGCCAACATGGCGCGCTGTAGGTCGGCGAGCGCCTGCAGAACATCCCGCCCGCGGCGTCGGGCCGCCCGATCCTGCACCGTCTCGCCCCCGGGCTCCTGGAGCGCGATTAGGCAGCCGAGCGCCGATGCGGAGGCTGGCGTCACCCCGCTTCCGCTAGCCGCCGATCCCGGCACATCCGCGGGAACGGAGAAGCTGCCGGCTTTCCCCCCGCTAGCGGTGCGCGCATTCCGGATGGGGCCTGGAGCGCCAAGCCCCTCGATCGTGGACATCAACCCGGCTCCTTCTGCCGCTTCGGTCTGCCGCCCGGCAATTCTTGCCGATCTCCGTCAGACACAAACGCCGGGAAAATCCCGCTTCCTGCCCTGGCACGGCGCTTGCCCTTCCACACCCACAGTGACCGCAATTCCTTAACGGCTTCGCTACTTCGGAACATGCCCGCCCATGCCGCGCCTGGTCCTCCTGCTGTTCGCGCTGATATTGGCTCACCCCGCAGCGGCGCAGGTGCGAATCAAAGACATCGCGGATGTCGAGGGCATCCGGGCGAACCAGCTCGTGGGCTACGGCCTAGTGGTCGGCTTGAACGGAACCGGGGACAAGCTGGACAACGCGGTCTTCACCCGGCAATCGCTGATCGGAATGCTCGAGCGGCTCGGCGTGAACACGCGCGATCAGGAAACCAAGCTCCAGACCAAGAACGTGGCGGCGGTCATGGTCACGGCCGACCTGCCGGCGTTCGCCCGGAGCGGCAGTCGCATCGACGTCGCCGTCTCCGCGCTTGGTGATGCGAGCAATCTTACGGGCGGAACGCTGCTCGTCACGCCGTTGCTGGGTGCGGACGGGGAGGTCTACGGAGTCGCCCAGGGCGCGCTCGCGACGGGGGCGATCGCCGCGCGAGGTGCGGCCACCTCGGTCACGCGCGGGGTCCCGACGGCCGGACGCATCGCCAACGGGGCCACGGTGGAGCGCGAAGTGACCTTCAAGCTCGACCGGAGCCACGGCCTTCGGCTCGGACTGCGCAATCCGGACCTGACCACCGCACGCCGGATAGCCGACGCGATCAATCGCGCGGTCGGCGGCTCGGCCGCTCGCGCGACGGACCCGCGCACGGTGGCCCTCGACATGAACGGGCGCGACCCGATCGACATTCTCGCCCGCATCGAGGATCTGCGCGTCGAGCCGGATAATGCCGCCGTCGTGGTGATCGACGAGGCAAGCGGCACCATCGTCATGGGCGCGAATGTCCGGATCAGCACCGTCGCCATCGCCCAGGGCAATCTGACCATTCGCGTGACCGAGACACCGCAGGTGAGCCAGCCCGGCCCGCTGTCGAACGGCGTCACGACCGTCGTGCCTCGGACCGAGGTGCAAGTGGACGACCAGCACGACCGCAAGCTCGGCATCCTGCATGGCAGCGTGACGCTGCGAGACTTGGTGGCAAGCTTGAACGCGCTCGGGGTCGGTCCGCGCGACCTCATCAGCATCCTCCAGGCGATCAAGGCGGCGGGCGCGCTTCAGGCCGATTTGCAGGTGCGATGATGACCGGGCGCATCCTCCCGGCCACGCCTGCCATCCCCGCGACCAGCCTGCCCCCCGAGCAGGTCGCGAAGGCCGTGAAGGCCGCTCAGGATTTCGAGGCTATGGCGCTGGGACAGATGCTGGCGCCGATGTTCGATACGGTCGATACCGCACACTCGGGGTTCGGGGGCGGCGACGGCGAGGAGGCGTTCAAGCCGATGCTGGTGAGCGAGCTCGCGAAGCACATCGCCGGGCACGGCGGCCTCGGTTTGGCCGGAACGGTACTCGCGCAGATGCTGCGCACGCAGGAGGCTCGGCTCGAAGCCGGGCGGGACGTGGAGAAAACGCCATGACGCCAGAACTGATCGCCGCCGCCGTGCAGCTCGCGGATGCGCTTGCGTCAGAAAATAGCGCGCTAGCCGCGCTGGATCTGCCGCGCGCGGCAGGAATCGTGGATGCGAAAGCGCGCGCCGTCGAAGCGTTCCTCGCGGCGCAGGCCATCGCGGCGGCGGGTGCGACGGGCGCGCTCGCGGCCGACCAGCGGAGCGCCGCCGAACAGCTCGCGGCCCGGCTCCGGGATCTGGCGCAGGAGAATCGGCGGCTGCTCGAGCACGCGATCGCCGTGCAGGGCCGCGTCATCGGGCTGGTGGCGCGTGCGCTCCCGCCCTCCCCGCCCCAGAACGCGACGCGCTACGGCGCCGATGGAGGGCTGGCTGGAGGGGGACGTCAGCCGGCGATCGCGCTTTCCGCAAGAGCCTGAAGCCGCCCGCCCCTCCCGGAGAGGGCGGCAGCGTGATACTGCCGGACAGATGTCCGCGCTGACTCCGGAAATCTGGCGCCGCCTGCTGGACCGCCAACCCGTGGATTCGGGGTTGTCCACGCTCTACGGCCCGCTTATCGCCGCTCCGTCCGAATCCGGCGCCTGCTTCGTGCTGGCGCGCATCGCCCAATCTCTCGATGGCCGGATCGCGACCTTTTCGGGCGCCTCCCAGTGGATCAGCGGCCACGAGGACATCGTACACATGCACCGTCTGCGTGCGCTATGCGACGCGATCGTCATCGGCGCAGGCACCATACGGGCGGACAATCCGCAGCTCACGACCCGCGAGGTCGAAGGCCCATCGCCGGTGCGTGTCGTGGTCGACACGAACCGCAAGCTCGATGATCGCTACCGCGTTTTCCAGGACGGGCCGGAAACGCTGCTGTTCTGCGCCGAGGACGCGCCGGGTCCGGACCGGCACGGCGCGGCCCCGGTTCTGCGCTTGCCTCGCGCGGGCGGCGGACTCGATATCGCCCGGCTCCTCGCCGGGCTCGCGCAGCGAGGACTTCGGCGAATCGTGGTCGAGGGCGGCGGTATCACGATCTCGCGGTTTCTCGCAGCCGGAGCACTCGACCGGCTGCATGTGACGGTCGCGCCCCTGTTGCTGGGCTCCGGCATTCCCGCGTTCACGCTCCCGGAGGCAAGCACGCCGTCCGATGGATTGCGCTGCACTTGGACGGTACACCGGCTAGGCGACGACGTGCTGCTGGACATCCCGCTCCAGCGCGCCCGTCCCGCGGTCTGCCGGTGATCGGCGCCCGCGCTTTCTGGATCGTCGCGCCGGGCCGGGGCGAGATCCGTCACGAAATCCTGCCCGTCCCGCGCCCGGATCAGATGCTTATACATACGCTCGCCAGCGGTATCTCGCGAGGGACCGAGGCGCTCGTGTTCGCGGGCCGCGTACCGGCGAGCCAGTACCGAGGCTATGCGAGCGCCGCTCATGGACGGTGCGTTTCCGTTTCCGGTGAAATACGGCTACAGCGCCGTTGGGGTCACGCCCGACGGGCAGCGCGTTTTCGTGCTGCACCCTCACCAGGACCGGTTCATCGCACCCGCTGCGATGTGCATTCCCGTTCCGGCGGATGTGCCGACCGGGCGCGCGGTCCTGGCCGCGAATATGGAGACGGCGCTGAACCTGATCTGGGACGCAGCGCCGCTCGCCGCGGAGCGGATGCTGGTGATCGGCGCGGGCGTGCTCGGGCTGCTGGCGGCATCGCTGCTCGCGCGCATTCCCGCCGCCCGTGTGACTGTCGTCGATCTCCGGCCGGAACGCGCGACGCTCGCGGAAGCGTTCGGTTGCCGCTTCACGCTGCCCGCCGATGCGCCCCGGGAGCAAGAACTGATCGTCCACGCTTCGGCGAGCGAGGCGGGGCTGCGGCTCGCTCTTGCCTGCGCCGCATTCGAAGCGCGCATTGTCGAGGCGAGCTGGTATGGGAACCAGAATGCCGCTGTGCCGCTCGGGGAGGCGTTTCATTCGCGGCGGCTCCGGTTGATCGCGACGCAAGTAGGCGCGATCGCGCCGGCGATGCGCGGAAGGCGGAGCCATCCGGAGCGGCTGGCGACCGCGCTCGCCCTGCTCGCGGATCCCCGTTACGACGCGCTGCTTGAACCGGCGATGCCGTTCGGCGAAATGCCCGAGCGAATGCCGCGCATCCTCGCGACCGGCGGGCTTTGTCAGGTGATCACCTATGGGGACGAGTGAAATGTTCAGCCTGACCGTCTGCGATCACATCATGGTCGCGCACAGCTTCCAGGGAAGCGAATTCGGTCCCGCGCAACGCTTGCACGGCGCCACGTACGCGATCGAGGCCGAGTTCCGCGCCACGCAATTAGACCGGCTCCAACTCCTCATCGACATCGGCCTGGCGCGGACCGAGCTGCGCCGCGTGCTCGAAAGCTGCGATTACAGCAATCTCGACGAGAACGCGGCGCTTGCCGGCCGGAACACCACGACGGAGTACATGGCCTTTCATATCCACGGCCTGCTGGCTGCATCGTGCCGCGAAGGCCGTCTGGGAGCAGCCGGCCGCACCCTGTCGGGCCTCAAGGTGCTGCTGCGGGAAAGCCCGATCGCCTGGGGCGCGTTCGAGGGTCCGATCAGCTGATGCATCTGTCGCTGATCGTCCCGGCTCCGTTCGACACGCTCTCGGGTGGCTACATCTACGATCGTCGCATGCTCGAAGGGCTGCGCGCGGCCGGGCACGTGGTCGAGGTCGCTGAGCTTTCCGGAGCCTATCCGCTGACCGACGATGCGGCGCGTGATGCTGCGCTCCAGGCGTGGCGCGCCCTGGCGGCCGATACGCGCCCGATCATCGACGGACTTGCGCTGCCCGCGTTCACGGATCTCGCCCATGAGCTTGCTTCTCGCGGCACGGTCGGACTGATTCACCATCCGACGGCGCTGGAGACGGGCCACTCCGAGCAGGACCGACTCGCGTTGCGCGAAGCTGAGAGACGCCTCATGCCGCTGCTCGCGCGCGTCATCGTGACCAGCGAGCCGACCGCGGAACGGCTCGCCGCGGATTTCGGGGTGCAACCGGAGCGCATAACGGTGGTCGTGCCGGGAACCGCCGAAGCACCAAGGAGCACCGGTTCCGAAAGTTCCAGCTGTCATGTGCTCTCCGTGGGAACGCTCGTACCGCGCAAGGGTCACGACGTGCTGCTACGCGCCCTGGCCCGGCTGTTCGATTTGGAGTGGCGGCTGACCATCGCCGGTTCCGCGGAGCGGGATCCCGTCCATGCTCGGTCGCTCGGCGCTTTGGCAGAGGAGTTGGGTATCGCCAACCGGGTGCGTTTCGCGGGCGAGGCATCGGACACGGAATTGGACGCGCTCTGGCGCGAGGCCGATCTCTTCGCGCTCGCGACGTATTGGGAAGGCTACGGCATGGCTGTGGCGGAAGCGCTTAAACGGGGATTGCCGGTCGCTGTAACTGCGGGCGGGGCCGCCGCGTCCCTCCTGCCGATCGAAGCGGGCGTAGTCTGCCCTTCCGGCGATCACGAAGGATTATCGAGAGCGATGCGCCGGCTGATCTTCAGTCCGGCATTGCGGCGCGAGATGGCCGAAGCCGCGTGGCAGGCCGGACGCAAGCTGCCGTCCTGGGAAACGCAGGCGCAAGCCTTCGTCACGGCGCTTGTTCGCGACGAAGCCGCCGAGCAGGACGACGGGCCTCGATCATGAGCGACGCTTTCGACGCCGAATGGCTCGCGCTCCGCGAGCCGTTCGATCACGCGGCCATCAGCCGCACGCTCGCGAACCGGCTGGCCGCGCTGCTGCCGGCCCGACCGCGCCTGCTTGATCTCGGTGCTGGCGCGGGCAGTGTTTTTCGTTTTCTGGCGCCGGTCATCGGCCGCTCCCAAGCCTGGACGCTGGTGGACGCCGAGGATGCGCTGCTCGGTGAAGCGTTCAGCAAAATCGCCACGTGGGGCGAAGCGCAGGGCTGGACGGTGACGTGGCCCAGTCGGGCCTTGCTCCTCCATACACCGCGCGGGACTTGGCGGGTCGAAGGGATCGTCGCGGATCTTGCCGAGGCGAGCAGCCGGCTGCCATTCGCGCAAGCGGATGCGGTGCTGTGCGGCGCGCTGCTCGACCTGGTCTCGCACGCATGGTTGGAGCATCTGGCGTCCCAGCTTCGATCGCCGTTCCTCGCGTGCCTCAACCCGGACGGTCGCGATGCGTGGCTGCCGCGCGACCGCGCCGACCCGATCGTTGCCGCCGGTTTCCGCCGCGACCAGACTCGCGACAAGGGATTCGGCCCGGCGCTCGGGACGCGCGCGATCAAAATCGTGTCGCAGCGGTTGGCCGAGCAAGGATTCGAGGTCAGCGTCGCGACGTCCGACTGGCGCATTCCCGCCCGTGCGCAGCGGATGCTGGTGGAACTGGCGAGTGGAGCGGCAGCATCAGCATCCGCAGCGATGCCGGCACGGAGGACGACAATTCAGGACTGGCACACGCGGCGGGAACGGCAAATCGCACGCGCGCGCCTCACCGTTCGCATTGGCCACCGCGACCTGCTCGCCGTCCCGCACCGGAGCAGATAAAGAAAAAGGGCGCCGCAGCGCCCGTTTTCCCGGCCGACCCATTGATCTGATCCGATGCACGCGACAGACGCGCGGGCATCGGATCAGCGCGAGTCTTATTCCATCTGCTCGGCGGAGGTCTCTTCCATCGGCTCCGGCGCGGGCGCTTCCGGCTCGGCGGTCCGGCGTGTGCGGCGAGTCGTGCCGGTCCGTGTACCTCTCGTGCCCGTCTTGCGCGGAGCGCCGCGAGTTGCGGACTTCGCAGCCGTGCGGCGGGTCGTCCCGGTCTTTTTCGCCGCGGTTCTGCGGGTCCCCGTGCCGGTCGCCCTCGTGGCGCTCTTGCGAGCCGTCGTCTTCCGTGCGGGCGCGGCCTTCCGCGCCGTTGTCTTGCGCCCCGTCGTCTTCCGCGCGGTGGTCTTCCGTGCGGCTGTCTTACGGGTGCCGGTGGCTCGCGTCGACCGCGTGCCGGTCTTGCGCGTCCCAGTGCTCCGCGCGGAAGCACCGCGCGCCGCGGTCTTGCGCGTCGTGGTCTTCTTCGCCGCCGCTCCCCGCTTCGGAGCGGCCTTCCGCGTAGCGGTCTTTGCCGCGCCGCGGGTCGTCTTCCGGGCAGCGGTCTTGCGGGTACCCGTGCCGCGCGTCGTTCGCGTTGACGTCCGGCGCGTGCCTGCCCGCATCGCCATTGGCTGGGCGCGCGGCTTTTCGGTGGTGGTGTCGTCGCTCACTGATCGGAACTCCTTCTCGTGTCTTTGACAGGGGACGCGCGGCAAACGAACGACTGCCGTTGCAGCCGGTTCCGCAATATGACCGCGTTCGCGAGAAACCTCGTCGCGGACGAGCTTCGAAAACCCGGCGACGGGTTGCGCGCCGCCTGCAGAACCCGTCGCAAGTCATCCCATTCGACATTTAGGCTGGGCACATCTGGGCTGGGATTGTGGGGGCGCGTCGACACCCCAGAGATCCAGGCGCGAGACGGCGCGGAACGGACGGATAGACAGACGCCGTTTCGCCCCATCATCCGCAGCGAGATCTTGCACCTGCGAGCGGCGCGTGACCGGCTGCGATTCACCTGAACCAAGCCGCGGTCCATCGACCGTCCTTCTTTGTTGCATGTTGCGCCGGTGCGCCGCGACGTTCGGGCGAATCGGACGCATCCATGCCAACTTCGCTATTCGACATCTGACGCGCGCATGTCAACAAAAAGCAACCGTTTCGTGGCGGTTCCGACAAAAAATTTGCGCGCGCAGGCAATCGGGCGTGCTGAGAACGGATGAAAAGACCGCCGCGGCATCGCTGGCGCGGCGGTCGGGTGGGCGGTTCGAGGCTGCGCGATCGCCTATCCGCGCTGCGCGATCGGCACGAAAGTCAGGTTCTCGGGTCCAATGTAGTTCGCGGTCGGCCGGATGATCTTGCCGTCTATCCGCTGCTCGATGACGTGCGCGCACCAGCCGGAGGTACGCGCCAGCACGAAAAGAGGGGTGAACATGGCGGTCGGTACGCCCATCGCCGCGTAGCTCACCGCGCTGAACCAGTCGAGATTGGCAAACATGTGCTTGGCATCGGCCATCACCGCCTCGATCCGATTGGCGATGTCGAACAGCTTCATGGAGCCCGCTTCGACCGACAGACCACGGGCGACCCGTTTGATGACTTCGTTCCTCGGGTCGGCAATGGTGTACACGGGGTGGCCGAAACCCATCACCACCTCCTTGGCGTCGACCCGCTTGCGTATGTCGGCCTCGGCCTCGTCGGGGTTTGCATAGCGACGCTGGATCTCGAATGCCACCTCATTGGCCCCGCCATGCTTCGGCCCGCGCAGCGCTCCGATCGCGCCGGTGATCGCCGAATAGACGTCCGTGGCCGTCCCGGCGATCACTCGCGCGGCGAAGGTGGAGGCGTTGAACTCGTGCTCGGCGTAGAGGATCAGCGAGGTGTGCATGGCTCGCACCCAGAGCGGGCTGGGCGGCTTCCCGTGCAGCAGATGCAGAAAATGCCCGCCGATACTGTCGTCCTCGGTCTCGACCTCGATGCGACGCCCGTTCTGCGCATAGTGATGCCAATAGAGCAGCATCGAGCCGAGCGAGGCCATGAGGCGATCGGCGATGTCGCGGGCGCCGGCTATGCCGTGGTCGTCCTTCTCCGGCAGCACGCAGCCGAGGGCGGACACGCCCGTTCGCATGACATCCATCGGATGCGCCGCGGCCGGCATGGACTCCATCGTTCGCTTGAGATGCGCCGGCAGGCCCCGCATCGAGCGTAGCTTGGTCTTGTAGGCCGCGAGCTCGGTCGCGGTCGGCAAGGAGCCGTGCACCAGGAGGTGCGCGATCTCCTCGAACTCGCATTGCTCGGCTACGTCCAGGATGTCGTAGCCGCGATAGTGCAGATCATTGCCGGTCCGCCCGACCGTGCAAAGGGCCGTGTTACCAGCCGTCACGCCGGATAGTGCGACGGACTTCTTGGGCCTGTTCACCTGGGACTCGCTCAACTTCTCGCTCCTCATTGTTGGTACGCTCGCGTCGGCGCTCAGAAGATCCCCGGCTTGCCGGCCTGCAGCATCCCGGCCGGAAGCGCCACGTTCAGCAGGTGCAGCTCCCCGGAGGCGAGCCGCGGCAAATCCTGAATCACTTCCAGGAAGCGGTTCGACTCCCGCGTGGAGATGATGCCGTCCGTTAAAGTCTGGAACTTGCGGATGTAGTCGGCACGGCCGAACGGCCTCGCCCCCAACGGGTGCGCGTTCGCCACCGCCAGCTCGTCCTCGATCCGGGTACCATCCTGCATGGTCACCTCGACGCGCGCACCGAAGGCGAGCTGATTCGGGTCGCGCGAGTGATAGCGCCGCGTCCACTCGGGATCTTCCCGGGTCTCGATCTTGTGCCAGAGGCGCACGGTGTCCGCCCGCCCCGCGCGACTAGGGGCGTAGCTCTCGACGTGGTGCCAGCGCCCGTCCTGCAAAGCGACCGCGAAGATGTACATGATCGAGTGATCCAGCGTTTCGCGGCTGGCCTTCGGGTCCATCTTCTGCGGGTCGTTCGCGCCAGTGCCGATCACAAAGTGCGTGTGGTGGCTGGTGTGGATGACGATGCGCTCGACCTGCTCGAGATCGGGGATTTGCTCCCGAAGGCGGAAGGCGAGGTCGATCAGCGCCTGGGACTGGTACTCGGCGCTATGCTCCTTGGTGTAGCTGTCGAGAATGGCGCGTTTCGGTTCGCCGGGCTCGGGCAGCGGTACCTCGTATTCCGATTCAGGCCCGCCAAGCATCCAGGCGATCACGCTGTCCTCACCTTCGTAGATCGGGCTCGGTGCGCCCTCACCGCGCATGGCCCGGTCCACCGCCTCAACCGCGAGCTTGCCGGCGTGAGCGGGCGCATACGCTTTCCAGCTGCTGATCTCGCCCTTGCGCGACTGGCGCGTGGTGAAGCTGACATGCACGGCCTGCTGCACCGCCTGATAGATGACCGGCGTCGGCAGACGCAGCAGCGTGCCGATGCCGGCCGCCTGGGCGGGACAGAGATGGGCGATGTGGTCGATCTTGTGCTCGTGCAGACAGATCGCGCGCACGAGGTCGATCTGGATCTCGTAACCCGTCGCGATGCCGCGGATCAGCTCGCGCCCCGACTTCTCCATCGTCTGCCCGACCGCGAGAATGGGAGGAATGTTGTCGCCCGGATGGGAGTAATCGGCGGCAAGAAACGTGTCGTGCATGTCGAGCTCGCGAACCGCCGTGCCGTTCGCCCAGGCGGCCCATTCGGGACTCACCCGTTTCACCGGCTGCACGCCGAACACGGTGGCGCCGTCGCGGCGCGGATGGCCGAGCGCCATGTCGCGCGCCGACACGACCGGGCGACGATTGATGGCGGCGATGGCCACGGCGGCGTTGTCGATGATCCGGTTGACGATCATCGCCGCTACCTCCTTCTCGACCGGCACCCGGTCGGCGGCGACTTCGGCGATCTTCCAGGCGAGCTGGTCCTCCCGCTTCAGGTCGGCTTTGGATGGGTGAACCTTCACCTGCTGCAGCTTCATGCGGTTTCTCCAATGGATGAGGCGCGGAAGCGCGCACCCGAAACTGAACGGAGTAAGTGAGCCGCGTTCGTATGCGCGCTGACGCGGGCTTCGTAGGATCACGCCCGCCCGCCGGCAAGCCGCCGCCCCGTCCGGCAGGCGCCGGCTAAATGCAATGGCATTTACGGGCCTCGACAACCCTTCCGAACGGGCGGGCCGATGTCGCCTCCCATTGGCGACGGCGTATCCCCTCTGCTACCAAGGCTTGGGACAGCTTGTGAGTCGTGTGTCTAGCAGCCGTGGCGAGCGAAGCTGCGAAGAGTGGTCAGGAAAGTGGATGGCATCGAGCGTTCCCATAACCTTCCGTCTTGGACGGCGGGTGCTATTCAGCATCGACCGACCCGGGCTATGGCTTCATCGTCCCCCAAACCAACTGCCGTTTCCGCCCGGCGAGAATGGACCGAGGTGGGATGCCTTGGAGCAGCAGGTCGACGTCGCGCTCTCACTTGAGGCCGTGACCGCCGATTTGGCTCGCATCAAAATGGTGAACGGTTCGCTCCGGTATGTCCGATCATACGAGAACCGGTATCTCGTCCGCCTCGACGGCTCCTTCGACCACTACTTGGGCAGATTCTCGAAAAAGTCGCGCTACAACCTTCAGCGAAGCTTACGGAAATTCTTTGAATCCAATGATGGGGTTGCCGGCTGCAGAGAATACTCCGCACCAGAGGAAATGGGCGAGTTCTATAGCCGAGCCACCGATATATCTTTCAGGAGCTGGAGACGTAGGGGCGGTGCAACTCTTGACCAGAGATGGTCACTTCCCGAACTGCAAGCGGAAGCTGAGCTGGGCTTGATAAGAGGATATATCCTGGAGCAGGGGAGGCAGGGAATCGCCTTCGTCCTTTGCCGTGCGGAAGGCAAGAACATACGCTACGCCCAGATCGGATATGATGAGCAATATGAAAAATGGTCCCCAGGGACGGTCTGTTTTCTAATCATCCTGCGCAAATTCTTCGAAGAGCAGAAGTTCGATTGGCTTGACTTTGGCGAAACCCACCTCGCCTATAAATCCTTCTTCTCGACCGATTGTATCAGGACCGCAAAAGTGTATTACTTTCGGCCGAGGCCTTTGAACTTTATACTGGCTTACTGCTTGAATGTTTTCGAAAGAATTACCGATATGATTGCGGCATTACTTGACCGATTTGCGATAAAGGGCAAGGTCAAGGATTTGATCGGTGGCTGGTCAGTGGGGAAGCGGAGCGATGCGGAAAAGGTCTTTGGGCGGAGTTCCGGTTCGGATCGGGCTCCGCGGGCCGAGCAGGAGCTCAAGCACGCGATTGTGCGAGAGGAAGCATGAGCATCGCCAGTTTGCCGCAGAGGCTTAGACGTCATGGCCTGCTCGGCTCGCTGAAGCTGGTCCCCAAAACCGTCCATTTCGTGGCCCGCAATGCCCTGTCTCCGAGCGCTCGGCGGCGGAACGCGGAAAGCTCGGAGTTCGACCGGACCTACGGAACGAGGACGCATGGCGCCATCCCGCTCGGGGCTTTGGGCGCCACTCTCGAGCAGAGCACCCAGAGCCGCAGCTATTACCAAGCGGTGCTTCCCAAGCGCCTGCATGCACGGCTGCGTCAAGTCCCGGCTGATCTCAGCGAGTTCACCTTTATCGATTTCGGGGCCGGTATGGGCCGGGCCTTGCTGATCGCCTCGGATTATCCGTTCCGGTCGATCATCGGCGTCGAGCTACTGCCCTCGCTGGCCGACATCGCCGAACAGAACCTAAGGAAGTACCGCAGTCCATCGCAGCGCTGTTTCAGGATCGAACTCTTCCGGGGGGATGCCCTCACCTTCGACCCGCCTGGCGGAGACACGGTCTATTTCCTCTACAACCCTTTTGGGCCAGATGTCCTTCGCCCGCTGTTGAGAAGGATCGAGCAGCGCCATCCGGCTTCCGACCGAGTCTTCGCGATTTACGAGATTCCGATGCACCACGCCGTCTTCGAATTGTCCGGGTCGTGGGAGACTATCGCAGGGGAAAAGGAAGCCTGGGCGCTCTACCGCCGGAAGTGATCGGGCAACATAGCCCGCTTCGCCAGCAGGCCCGCTCCTGCCCCTGCTCTTGATACGTGGCGCACCGGCGAGCAAGTCAGCCCCTCGGGCGTCGGCGGGCTGTCTCGAACCCGTTTCCGCGGTTAACCTTCGCCACCGGTCAACACACCCCACGAGGAACGCCCGATGGCTCCGACCTCCTGGCAGCCCGATCGCACGCCGAAACTGCCCCCCTGGCCCTTGCCTCCGCTCGGAACCGCCATCGGCCGCGGGCTGATGAACAGGTGCCCGGCGTGCGGGAAAACAAATCTGTTCGCCGGCTATTTGCGCGTCGTCCCGGCCTGCACCAATTGTGGCGCACCACTCGGCCTCGCACGCGCGGACGATGCGCCGCCCTATTTCACGATCGTGATCGTCGGGCATATCGTCGTGCCGCTGATGCTCTGGATGCAGAAATCCTACGATCCGTCGGCGGCGCTGCTCGCGGTCATCTTTCTGCCGCTCACGTTTTTCATGGCGCTCGCGTTTCTGCGTCCGGTCAAAGGCGGGACAGTGGGACTGATGCTCAAGCTCGGCATGTTGAAAAGCGACGACGGTGACTGACCCCGCCCCGACTGAGGCGGCGGGCGGCAATTCCGCAGGGCGGCTGCTTCGCGTCGTGCTCGACGGCGAGGCCCTGACGCGCCTGTCGCCCATCCTCGAAGCCGACCGGGAGCGCGCCGTCGCGGATCTCGAAGCGGAAAACCGGTTCTCGTTGCTTGGTGCCCGACCCGAACCGGGTCCGTACGCCCTGCATCTCTCGATTCAGGAAGGCCGGCTGGTGTTCGACGTCCGCGACCCGGAAGAGCACCCGCTCAGCGCCCTCATCCTGGCGCTTGGTCCCTTCCGCAGCTTGATCAAGGATTATCATCTCCTCGTCGACAGCCACCTCAAGGCGGTCGAGGAAGGACGAGAGTCGCGCATTCAAGCCATCGACATGGGACGGCGCGGTCTCCACAATGAAGGCGCAGCCCTGATGATGCAGCGGCTGGAAGGCAAGGTCGCCATCGACTTCGCGACGGCCCGGCGTCTCTTTACGCTGGTCTGCGTCCTGCATCAGCGGAGCTAGTTTCCGAACTCGCTTCGTTCGCCGGCTCCGAGCCTTGCGGCGGCCCGAGATCCGCATGCAGTGTCTCGGAAAATGCTTGAGGATTGAGCGCCTATGAGAGTCGACGGCACGCCTTATCGGAGCGTCTGGGTCAACGAACAGGACGGTTGGTCCGTACACATCTTCGATCAGACGAAGCTACCCTGGAAGATCGAGATCCTGCGGCTGACCGACTCCGGCGGAGTCGCGCACGCGATCCGCTCCATGCAGGTACGCGGAGCGCCGCTGATCGGAGCGGTCGCGGCTTACGGGCTCTGCCTCGCATTGAGACAGGACCCCTCGAGCGCCGCGATGGAGCGCGACGCCGCCATGCTGGCCGAAGTTCGTCCGACCGCCGTCAATCTCCGCTGGGCGATAGAACGGATGCTGACTCGTCTGCGCAACACGAAGGCCTCCGAGCGCGTGCGGGTGGCGTACGAGGAAGCGGCGGCGATCTGCGCGGAAGACGTAGCGCAGTGCGAGGCCATCGGCCATCACGGGCTTCCGCTGATCGAGGAAGCGGCGCGCAAGAAGCGGGGCGAGCGCGTGAACGTCCTCACCCATTGCAATGCGGGGTGGCTCGCCACCGTGGACTGGGGCACGGCGCTCGCGCCCATCTACAAGGCGCACGATAAGGGGATCGGCGTCCATGTCTGGGTCGACGAAACCCGCCCGCGGAACCAGGGCACCGCGCTCACCGCGTGGGAGCTCGGGCGGCACGGTGTCGCGCATACGGTGATCGCGGACAACGCCGGCGGACACCTCATGCAACGGGACAAAGTGGATTTGGTGATCGTCGGGACCGACCGCGTGACGCGCAGCGGCGACGTGGCGAACAAGATCGGCACCTATCTCAAGGCGCTCGCGGCGCACGACAATGGCGTGCCGTTCTGGGTGGCGCTGCCATCGTCGACGATCGACTGGGCGGTGTCGGACGGATTGCAGGAGATCCCGATCGAAGAGCGCGCGGGAACCGAGGTCACGACCGTGACGGGCCGCGCGCTCGACGGCTCCATCGCAACGGTGCGGGTCGCTGCGGGCGACAGTCCGGCCGCTAATCCGGCCTTCGACGTAACGCCGGCCCGGCTGGTCACGGGACTCATCACCGAGCGCGGCCGGTGCGAAGCGAGCGAGGCAGGATTGCGCGAACTGTTTCCGGACCGGGCGTGAATGCCAGAGTGGGCTCCGGTTCGTCGCTGCACTGTTTTTTCTCGCGTAGTTGACACGAACCGGGTCTGAAGCGCGCGCTGTGAGACACGGCGCCCTTCCGGCACACGCAACGGGCAGGCTAGTTTTACCACATGCGCGAATCGTATGACGTTATCGTGCTCGGCGTCGGCGGCATGGGAAGCGCAGCCTGTTGGCATCTCGCCCGGCGCGGGCAGCGCGTGCTTGGCCTCGAGCGGTTCGACATTCCCCACGCCATGGGCTCGAGCCACGGACTGACCCGGATCATCCGCCTTGCCTATTACGAAAGTCCGAAATACGTGCCCCTTCTGCGCCGCGCCTATGAGAACTGGCGCGAGACGGAGCGGCTTTTCGGCGAGCAACTCCTGTTCATAACGGGCTCGGTCGACGCCGGCCCGCCGGACAGCGCGGTGTTCCTCAGTTCCCTCCATTCATGCCGAGAGCATGATCTGCCGCACGAAATCTTTGACTCTCGCGCCCTCTCGGCCCGCTTTCCCGGCTATGCTCTGCCGTCGCAGCATCTCGCAGTATTCCAGCCTCAGGGCGGTTTCGTGGCTTCCGAGCGGGCGATCGTCGCACATGTAATGCTAGCGCAGGCGGAAGGGGCCGATATCCACGCGCGGGAGCGCGTGCTCGGCTGGGAGCCAGCGAATGGCGGCGTACGGGTAAGTACCGAGCGCGCTCAATACGAAGCGGCCAAGCTGATCGTCAGCGCCGGGCCGTGGATAGGCCAATTCGTCCCGCCTCTCGCGGAAGCAGCGACGCCGGAGCGCCAGGTGCTCGGCTGGTTCCAGCCGCAACAGCCGGCCCTATTCCGCTCGGATCGCTTTCCCGTCTTCAACCTTCTGACCGATGAGGGCCGCTACTACGGCTTGCCGATCTGGGGGATGCCGGGGTTCAAGATAGGCCGGTACCATCATCGCGGCGAGACTGTCGATCCGGACGGCGCCTTTCGCGACTGCACGTTCGAGGACGAGGCGGTGCTTCGGGCCGCGATCCGCCGCTACTTCCCGCTCGCGGATGGCCCGACGATGAGGCTTGCCGCCTGCATGTTCACGAATACCCCGGACGAGCATTTCGTTATCGACGCGCTTCCCGATAATCCGCAAGTCACCGTCGCTTCGCCCTGTTCCGGTCACGGCTACAAATTCTGTAGCGTGATCGGGGAAATCCTTGCTGACCTCGCAATCACCGGGAAGACGCGGTTCGACCTTTCACTGTTCCGGCTCGGGCGGCTACATTCGTGAGAAAGGTTGCCTCCGCGTTCATGCTGATCGGGCTCGCTGCCTGCGCGCAGAAGCCGACGACGGCCGCCTCCGGCGTGCGCGCGTCCGCGCCCCGTCTTTCCCGACGCTCATGTGCCCGACTTTGCCCGCAAGCCGTACGAGCCGTTCGCACGCGACTCCGTGGTCGGGATCGCGCTTCGGGAGTGGCGCCTGTTCGACAAGCTGGTGGACGACGATCCACCCGGCACCCGCCCGCCCCCGCTTCCGGAGGAGAAGCCGGAACGCTGGGCCGGAATCTGGCAGCGGGTCGGGGAATATTGGTGGCTCGGCATCAACGCCGAGGAGCCGCAAACTGCCTGGACCGGGAAACACGACGAGTTCGGGAACGAGTTCCCCGCAGGAGAGGACTGGCGATATGCCTGGTCGGCCGCCTTCATTTCCTACGTGATGCGAACGGCCGGCGCGGGACCTCGCTTTCCGTACGCGATCAACCACTCGGATTACATCAACGTCGCGAAACAGATGGCGCTCGGCCAGATCGCGGGCTGGGCGATTACCGCCGAGCGTCTGGAAAACTACGCGCCGCGGCCAGGCGATCTGATCTGCCTCGGGCGGGGGCGCGCAGGAGGGGTCACCTATGACAGTCTTCCCGCCGGCCGATTTCCCGGCCATTGCGACATTGTGGTGCAGGCGCAGCCTGGGATGCTGAGTGTCGTCGGCGGCAATGTGGACGATGCGGTGACGATGAAGCACGTTCCGACGACGCCGGACGGAAAGTTGGCCGCGCCCGATGGCACGGTGATCGACACCCGCTATCCGTGGATGCTGGTCGTGCGCGTGCTCTACGACGTGCCGGTGTCCTGAGCCCGCCTATCGCTGCCGCCAGGGCAGGCCCTCTGCCTTCCAACCGGCTTCGGTCCCGCGATGACCTTCCGCGTCGGCCGGACCTTCGAACCCGTCGACTATATTATAGGTGTGCGGAAAACCCGCAGCCTGCGCCGCCTTCGCCGCGGCCACGCTGCGCACGCCCGAGCGGCACAAGAAGAAGATGTGATGCTGGGGCGTGAAGCCGGCCTGCTTGAGCTGATCCCCAAAGGCGCTGTTCACCTGCATGGAAGGGTAAACCTGCCACGGGATCAGAACCGCCTCTTTGCCGGCCTCTGCGAGGTCGGGTACGCCGACGAAATTCCATTCGACGTCGGTGCGCACGTCGACGAGCTGCGCGTCCGGATTCTGCTTGAGGGTTTCCCATACCTGACGTGGCGGCACATTCTCAACCATCCTGGCACCCCGCTCCCGATCGCTTCAGAGCAACACCTCAGAGCTGCGCGAGAATCGACTCGGCCCGGCTGACGTCGAAGCCGCCGGGCGGCTCCACCGCGAGATGCGTCACCTTGCCGTCTTGCGCGACGAGGGCGAAGCGCTGACTCCGCATCCCGAGCCCCCGGCCTATGAGGTCGAGCTCGAGGCCCAGCGCCTTCGTGAGCAAACCCGACCCATCCGCCAGCATGACCACGCGGTCGCTCACGCCCGCCTCGCGCGCCCATGCGCCCATGACGAATGCGTCGTTGACCGCCATGCAGACGATCTTGTCCACGCCCTTGCCCTTGATCGCCTCGGCGTTCTCCAGAAACCCCGGCAGATGCCGCGCGCTGCAGGTCGGCGTGAACGCGCCTGGCGTCGCGAACAACACGACCTTCTTCCCCTTGAAGATGTCGTCCGTCGACACCTCTTTCGGCCCGTCCGGCGTCGCGGTCATCACCTTCATGGATGGAATCGTGTCGCCGACCTTGATGGCCATAGCCATTCGCTCCCTCTTCCGTGACTGGCGGGATACCTAGTCTGCCGCAACAGGGATGTCACGCCAGCTTGCAGCTTCCCACCGTCGCTCCCAGATTCGCCGCATGGCCAAGAAACCTCCCGGTCGCCGCGATGCCGATCGTTCCGATGAGGAGCCCGAAGCGAAGACGGGCGCCTTCCTCACCGGCCAGCTACTGATCGCCATGCCCGCGATGGCCGATCCTCGCTTCGCTCAGAGCGTGATCTACGTGTGCGCTCACACCGAGGACGGGGCAATGGGGATCGTGGTCAATCGCCCCATCGAACGTCCGAGCTTCGAGGATCTGCTGCGCCAGCTCGAGGTGGAGCCGGTGCCCCCGGCGCGCAGAATCCGGCTTTGCGCCGGTGGCCCCGTCGATAACGCCCGCGGTTTCGTTCTGCATACGGCGGACTGGACCGGCGATGGCAGCCTGCGCGTGACGGACGCGTTGGCGCTGACCGCGAGTCTCGACGTGCTCAAGGCCATCGCCGAGGGCGGCGGGCCGCGGCAGGGCATCCTGGCGCTCGGTTACGCCGGCTGGGGTCCGGGCCAGCTCGACGCCGAGATTCACCAGAATGCCTGGCTCTCGGTCGGCCCGGACGAAAGACTGCTGTTCGACGCCGACCACGACACGAAATGGCGCCGGGCGCTCGCCAAGCTGAAGATCGACCCGTTGCTGCTGTCCGGCCACGCCGGCCACGCCTGACTCCCCGATCGCCGTCGGCCTCCGCGAACCGTTACCCCGTCGCCCGTAACGACGCCGAACCTCTTTCTCCCGAACGCCGTTCTGCCCCGCATCGGCCGGAACCCTCCGGCCGGCCCGGCAGCGAAAGCCCGGCTCGATCAGGAGACGACCAATGAAGACGATTCTACTCGCCTCGGCTCTGACTTTCGGCCTCTCAGGCGCGGCGTTCGCGCAAGCTTCCCCAGGCGCCGGGGTGGGCGCGGGCCTCGGGAACTCCGGCGCGACCGGCGGCAGCAGTATGGGCACCGGCCCGTCCGGCGGGACGACCGGCGGCGCCGGCTCGGGGAGTGGCAGCATGGGAACCGGCACCAGCTCGGGAACGATGGGCAGCGGCTCCAGCAGCTCCGGCACCGGAACGGGTAACAGCACCGGAATGGGCAACACCGGGTCGATGGGCGGTATGGGTACCTCCGCGGGCTCGGGGACCGGGGCTGGCACAAGCGGAGGCGCTTCCGGCAGCGGCGCTCGCTAAGCCCAGGGCGACCCCTACCAGATAAAAGCCGGGATGCAGGCCAGCGGCGACAGGCCTGCATCCCGAGCCGTCGCCTCGGCGTCGGCGCGGTCGTCGCCTAGGCTTTCGGCATGGATGCCGCCCAGGACCCAGCAGGTGCTTAGTCCGACGCCTTCCGCTCCCGCGATGTCGGTCCGCAGGGCGTCTCCGACCGCCAACACGCGGTCCGGCGGCAGGTCCAGCATTTCGAGCACGGGCTGATAGATCGCCGGATCGGGCTTGCCGAGCGCGCGCACATCGCCCCCGAGATCGCCATAACGTTGCGCCAGCGCCCCCGCGCAGATCACCCGCATTCCGCCCCGAATCACTTCGAGATCCGGGTTGGCGCAAACCATCGGCAGCTCGTGTCGCGCGCACGCCTGTAGCACCGGCTCGAAAGCGCCGATGTCGGTCGGGTCGAGGTGATCGTCCGGCCCCGTGTTGAGAACGAAGCTTGCCTCGGCCGGGCTCTCGACGCGGGTGAGCCCGAGCCCTTCCATGACGTTGCGGTCCCGCTCCGGCCCGAGGTGGAACACCCGGTCGCCGAGCGTCGCCCACCACGAGTTCCGGCCGATCGCGCAACGCCTCATGCACCGCTTCGCCGCTCGTCAGGATGTTGGAGTAGAGCGCGTCCGGGATGCCCATGAGGCGCATCGCCTCCCGCGCCGGTTCGCTCCGCCGCGGCGCGTTCGAGAGCAGCACCGTCCGTTTCCCGGCCGCCCGGAGCCGCCGCAGGCACGCGACCGCACCCGGATAGGGGTTCACCCCGTCATGGATGACGCCCCACAGGTCGAGAATGAAACCGTCAAATGCTTGGGCGAGTGGGGCGAAGCCGGTCAGATGTTGCAATTCGTGCTCCGGCTCAATTCCTCGGCTCCCGTACCGATCGCGTCCTGCAAGCGTGCGAAGCCGGCGCCGCGGAGCGCTTCGGCCAACTCGGCCTTCAAGCGCGGCAAGAGAGCCGGCCCGGCATAGGCGAAGGCGGTGTAGAGTTGCACGAGCGACGCGCCGGCTCGAACCTTCTGCCACGCGTCCTGTCCGGAAAACACGCCGCCGCAGCCGATCAGCGTGAGCCGGCCGCGCGCCAGCAGATACGCCCGGGCCAGCAGCGCGGTCGAGTGTCGGAACAGCGGCGCCCCGGACAAGCCGCCGGCCTCCTTCGCGGCAGGCGAACGAAGGCCCGGCGGGCGCGCGATCGTGGTGTTGGAGACGATCAGACCCTCGACTCCCCCGCCGATGCACGTTTCGACGAGTGCCGCCAAGGTTTCGTCCGAGAGATCGGGTGCGATCTTGACCAGCAGCGGAGGACGGCGGGGGACGGCGGCCGCGATCGCTGCGAGGATCGCACGCAGCCGCGCCTCATTCTGTAGATCCCGGAGACCGGGGGTGTTCGGGGAGGAAACATTCATCACGACGTAATCGGCGTACGGGGCGACCGCGGCGATCAGATGCGGGTAGTCGCGCTCGGGGTCCGCGCCATCCTTGTTGATCCCGACATTCGCGCCAAGCGCTGCCTCGGCGCGGCCGACGGTCGCGATCCGCCGCACGAACGCGTCGAGACCGGCGTTGTTGAAACCCATCCGGTTGATCACGGCGGCATCCGCCTCCAGCCGGAACAGGCGCGGCTTGGGATTGCCGGTCTGAGGCCGCGGCGTCACGGTGCCGGCCTCGACGAAACCGAAACCGAGCCGCATCAAGGGGCCGACCGCCACGGCGTCCTTGTCGAAGCCCGCCGCCAACCCGATCGGGTTCGCAAAGCGGCGCCCGAGCGCCTCGACTTGCAGGGCCGGGTCATCACTCGGGGCGGGGCGGCCCGCCAGCCCGAGGCTCAAGGCGCCAAGCGCGACCCCATGCGCCCGCTCCGGATCCATGCGGCGCAGCAGGGGCATCAGCGAGCTTGCGAGGGCGGGGAATATCATGAGGTGCCGCGTTCTGCCGCAGGCCCCCCGGCAAGAAAAGCCCCGGCGCATTGCGGCCACGCCCGAGCGGAACGACATTGCCCCGCATGTACGACGAACCTTATCTGGAGACGTGCTGCCGGTCGGCGCTGCACCGGCTCACTTTGTGCGGCCCGGCCGGTCGCCCGCCCGGACTGAAGGACGGGCCATGTCTTGTGCGCCTGACCGGGATGGGCCTGGCGCGTGAACGCGCGGATGGGCGGTTCGAGATCACGTCGACGGGAATTGAGCGGCACGAGCGGGACATCCGCACCGCGAGCGGGGCGGAGATCACCCGAGCGGGGCGGTGAGGACCTGCCCGCCGGTGTTCGCGACGCACACCATCCGCGCCCCGTCCGCGCCGGACAGCATCATCATGTCGCCGCTCGCCAGCATGTCCCCCGCTTCGGCGAAGTAGCCCGGCGCGCCCGTCGCGGCGAGCGTGCCGGCGGTCTTGTAGTGCCAAAGCGTGAAGCCGTTGGCGTAGGCAAGCACGGAGAGGTCGCGGATCGCGAAGGCCATCGGGGGCGTCCTTTTTGGAACAAAAAAAGGGCCGCTGCCCGGAAGTGTGGCAGCAGCCCTCGCGTTGGATGACGAAAAAGGAGGAAGCGGTAAGCAGATCAGCAGGCGCAGTTAGCCTGTTGATGAAGCCAGTCTAAGTTCAGGTTTCCGCGCTGTCAAGAATTTTTCCTATAAAATATCTGTTCAGCCCACGATTCCCTTGACGCGCAGCGGCCACTCGAGGCGCTCGAGCGCCTCGCGCCACAGGCGCCAATCGGAACGCTCTCCCGCATAGGAGGGGCTGGGCGCCATTTGCCGCTCGCCCCAGATCCGCAGGATGCGGGCGTGAACCAAGTCGATCCGGCGCTGGCGATAAAGCTGGTCGAGGCACTTCACGACGTCGTCCGGTTCGCATGGACGACCGACCCGGCCCTGGTTCGCGGTGAACCGCGCGCCGTCGCGGCGGGCGGCGAGGGCCGACATGGTCCAGAACCAAGCCTCTTCGGCATCCCGGAAGGGCTCCGGGCGGCGGTTCGCCGCGTAGGATACCGAGCCGGAGGCGCGCATAGGTGTCTTCGGTGCCGCGAGAGCCATCGGGTTCCTCCCAGAAACGTGAATTCAAGAAATCGTGAGCACATACATAACCTAGGGTTGCATACCCTGGCAAGCGCCTACACGGCGTTTTTTCCTATTTTTCTGGAGGGGAATCCTATAACCAGTAATCGCATCGGTTATCGTAGCACAGATTCGAGGAGGCGCACTTGCGGCGCGAACGTCTGGCGTGCGGACGGGGCCAGCCGGCTTTCCCTATGCACGGCGCGACCCTTCAGGAAGTTTGGGTGGCAGTCCCCACGATGCGCGGTGGCCGGGCATGAAGCACGAGGATGTCTGGCGGGCGATCGACACGCTTGCCGCGGAAAACGGCCTGTCCGCTTCGGGGCTCGCGAAGCGGGCCGGGCTTGACCCGACCACCTTCAACCCGTCGAAGCGCCGGATGCCGGACGGGAGGGAGAGGTGGCCGAGCACGGAAAGCCTCGCGAAAGTGCTGACGGCGACCGGCGCGACCCTGGACGCTTTCAGCGCGCTCGTCCTGGGGGCACGCGCGCTGGCGAGCGGTTCAACCAACCGGGCGGCGGGGCGGCGCATCCCACTGATCGGTTTCGCCCAGGCCGGAGGCGATGGGTATTTCGATGACGGCGGCTTCCCGGTCGGCGGCGGCTGGGACGAGGTCGCGTTACCCGAAATCGGCGACCCGCACGCCTACGCACTCGAGATCAGCGGCGATTCAATGGAACCGGTGTTCCGCGACGGCGACATCGTGATCGTCTCTCCGACGGCTCCGATCCGGCGCGGCGACCGCGTCGTCGTTCGCACTGCCCGCGGCGAGGTTATGACGAAGCAACTCGCGCGGCGCTCGGCACGGCGCATCGAGCTGCTCAGCCTCAACCCCGAACACCCCGGCTACACGTTCGATCTCAGCGAGGTCATCTGGATGCACCGGGTCGTCTGGGCCAGCCAGTAACCCGTCGCCTGCCCGAGGGCCTGCCCGGGGCTGCCCGGCGTCGTTTTCGATTCGCAACCGCTCGCAACGTGGTAGCGTTGCGCGCCCATGGCTCGGTCCGCGACCAACGCCCGCGATACCTCGATCCGGACCTACCGGGCCCGGCGGGACTTTGGCGCGACACCGGAGCCGGCGCCAAGCGCCCCGCCCCTGCGCGAGCACGGCCTCCTCTTTGTCGTCCAGAAACACGCCGCCCGCCGCTTGCACTGGGATTTTCGGTTGGAACACGGGGGCGTTCTGTGGAGCTGGGCGGTCCCGAAGGGGCCATCGCTCGATCCCGCGGACAAGCGGCTCGCGGTTCGAACTGAGGACCATCCGCTCGAATACGCCGATTTTTCGGGCACGATTCCCGCCGGGCAGTACGGGGCGGGCACGGTGGAGACGTGGGATCGGGGAATTTGGGAGGCGGACGGAGACCCCGCCGAGGCGCTCGCCAAGGGGGAACTGAAATTCCGGCTGTCCGGCACGCGGCTCAATGGCGGCTTCGTGCTGGTGCGGCTCAAGCCGCGCCCGAAGGACCGGACGGAAAACTGGCTCCTTATCAAGGAGCACGACGCGGCCGAGGAGCGCGGCGCGGACGCCACCATGCTCGAACACGAAAGACCGCCGCCCGCCCCGCGCAAGTCGGAGCGCAGCGAGGAGCAGAGCCGGCAAGAGAGCGAGCCGCCCGCGCCAAGCGCCGTCCCCGGCGAGCTCCCGACCGAGCAGAGCCCGCAACTCGCGACTTTGGCGGACGACCCTCCGGAGGAGGGGGACTGGCTCAGCGAGCTTAAGTTCGACGGCTATCGGCTGCTCGCCTTCAAGGATGGGAGCACGGTTCGCCTGCTCACACGCAACGGGCACGACTGGACCGCGCGGCTGCCTACGATCGCCCGGGCCGTCGCGCGGCTCGATGTCGAGTCCGCGCTGCTCGACGGAGAGCTGGTCGCCTTGCGCGAAGATGGCGTGTCCAGCTTCGCTCTGTTGCAACAGGCGCTGTCGGATGGCGTCGATAAACGGCTCCTCTTCTACGTGTTCGACCTGCTGCACCTGAACGGCTGGGATCTGCGCGGCTCGGCGTTGCGCGACCGGAAACAGGCGCTGGCCGGGTTGTCCGATTGGCAGGGCACGTTGCGGTACAGCGACCATTTCGAGGGCCAGACCGCGGCGATGCGGCGGCAGGCCTGTGGCATGGGGCTCGAGGGCATCATCTGCAAGCAGGCCGACGCGCCCTACCGGGCAGGCCGGAGCAAGGCGTGGCTCAAGGTGAAGTGCAAGGGCCGCGAGGAGTTCATCGTGCTCGGCTTCACCCCCCCGGCCGGCTCACGCACCGGAATCGGCGCGCTGCATGTCGGCTATCGCGACCCGGAGGGGAACCTGCAATACGTGGGCGGCGTCGGCACGGGCTTCAGCGAGCGCGAGCTGGCCGCGCTCCGCCGCCGCTTGGACAAGCTCGCGGCCGACCCGCCGGAGCGCATGGTTTATGCCGGGGAGCGGCCGGACACCTCCATCGTCTGGGTCCGCCCGGAGCTGGTTGTGGAAGTGCAGTTCGTCGGATGGTCGGGAAGCGGACGCATCCGCCACGCCACCTATCTCGGACTCCGCGAGGATAAGTCGGCGGCCGAAGTGGTGCGCCCCGTCGCCGATCCCGAAGCGAAACGGATCGACCACACGGTGCGCCGCCGCTCGGCGATCGTGCGCGCGAGCGCGCCCCGCAAGCCGGCGAAAACCAGCAAGCCACGCGCGGAAACGGCGTCCTCCACCACCGTCGTCGCGAAGCGGCCGGAGCGCGGCGGCGACATCCTCGAAGGGGTGAAGCTGACCAACGCCGAACGGGAGCTGTGGCCAGGCGTGACCAAGCGCGACTTGGCCGAGTACCTGGATCGCGATTGCGGACCATGCGCTGCCCGAGATCGCTGGCCGCCCGCTCGCGTTGGTCCGCTGCCCCGAAGGGATCGAGGGCGAGCGCTTTTTCCAGAAGCACGCCAAGCGAGGTTTTCCGGCGCAGATCCGCGCGGGCCAGGTCGGCAACGGTCCTTATCTGGTGCTGGATGACCTCTCCGGCCTTGTCGCCTGCGCTCAGGTCGCCGCGATCGAGCTGCACGCCTGGGGTTCGCGCGAGAGCGACGCCGAGCGTCCCGACCGTCTTGTGTTCGATCTCGATCCCGGCGACGGCGTGAGCTTCGCAGAGGTGGTGCGGGCCGCGTTCGACGTGCGTGAACGGCTGAAGGCGATCGGGCTCGAAAGTTTCTGCCGCACGACCGGCGGCAAGGGCTTGCATGTGGTCGCGCCGGTGCGGCCGCGCGCCGAGTGGACCGCGACCCGGGCGTGGTGCCGCGCCTTCGCGGAATCGATGGCGTCGGACAGCCCCGGCAAATACGTCTCGCGGCTGCCGAAGGTGGAGCGACGCGGCCATATCCTGGTGGACTGGCTTCGCAACGGGCTCGGCTCCACCGCCGTCGCCTCGTTCTCGCCGCGTGCGCGGCCGGGCGCGACGGTCGCGACCCCGGTTTCCTGGCGCGAAGTGGACGAGACGCTCGATCCCGCCTCCTTCACGCTCTCGACGGTTCCCGAGCGGCTCAAAAAGCAGCGAACGGACCCCTGGGCTGGATTCGCCGAACTGGAGCAATATGTTCCCGACACTCCGGCGCGGGCGGCGGCGCCGAAAAGGAGGGGATGATGGCGGAACGACCGATCTGGCGCGGGCACCTGCGGCTGGCGCTCGTGTCCTGCCCCGTCGCGCTCTACAGCGCACGGCACGAGCGCGGCAATTTGCGCTTCCATTTCATCAATCCGCAGACCGGTCATCGCGTCCGCATGATTACGCTCGACGCCGAGACGGGAGAGGAGCTGTCGCGCGGCGAGCTGGTCAAGGGCTACGAGTTCAAGAAGGATCATTACCTCATCATGACGGATGAGGATTTCGAGAGCGCGCGGGTCGAAAGCTCCTCCACCATGACGGTCGACAAATTCGTTCCCGGTGAGTTCGATCAACCCGATCTATTATGATTCGAGCTATTTTCTCGTGCCGGACGGCGATGCCGGCCAGGATGTCTACGTCGTGCTGCGGGAGGCGATCGCCAAGACAGGGCGCGTCGCTCTCTCTCGTGTCGTCATCGCACGCCGCGAGCGCGTCATCGCGCTGATGCCGATGCAGAACGGGATGGTCGTGCACACCTTGCACGAGGAGCGCGATCTGAATAACCCGAAGGTGCTGTTCGACAAGATAGCGGACATCAAGCCCGATCCCGAGATGGTAAAGCTCGCGACGCAGCTGATCGATCGCCAGACCGGCCGCTACGATCCCGCCGACATGGAGGACCGCTACGAGGCGCGACTGCGCGCCGTGATCGAGGCGAAGCTGAAAGGCGAAGGCCTGGAGGCGGAGGAGCAAAAGGAGCCGGATCGCGGCAACGTCATCGACCTGATGGCGGCGCTGAAGAAGAGCCTCGGACAGACCGTCGAGGAGAAGCCTGCTCCGCGATGCCCGCCCTGCATCGAAGGCGAAGAAGCCCGAGCCCCGGGAGCGGGCCGCCGCCGCGAACGCCAAGAAGCCGGCCCGCAAGCGCGCTTGAGCGGAGATCGCAAGGATTGCGGATGCTTGCTGCTGGCTCCGCACCCTTCAAACTTTTCGGCGCGACCGCGCTCATGAACAGCCGGCGGCCTAGACTGCGCTTCAAAAGACGCCCGTTGCGTTCCCGCGAAAGCGGGAACCCAGTGCCGCGAACCAATGCCAGACTTGTTTGTCCGAGACGACTGGCTCCCCGCCTTCGCGAGGATGAACGGGATTTTTGCGGGTAACGTGCTCCAGTCAGCCTAAACGAGTCTAATTTTGGCTGGTTGGATCGCAACGCTCTCGGTCGAGCTCTGTCACGCTTGCGATCCTTACCTCGCTTCGCGCAGCAAAACGCCCGCACAAAGCTGACGGACAGAATGCAATAGAGCGGGCCGACCATGGTATTTCAGGTCGAAACCACGATACTCCCCTTCATATGCGGATGAATGCCGCAGAAATACTCGAAGCTTCCGGCCCGTTCAAAGCTACACGAGAAACTCTGGTCGCTGTCCAGGACGTGCGATTTCAGACCGAGCGCCGGACAGACGATGCTGTGGGGGATGTCGTCATGGTTCGTCCAGGTCACCGTCCCGCCGGACTTCACCGTGAGCATCGCGGGCGAGAACGTAAAATTGTCGATCGACACCTGACCGCCCTGTTGCTGCTGCGCTCTCGCCTGCGCCGCCGCGATCAGCACGAGTCCGCCAGCCGCGCGCAGGAACCCGCGCCGGGCGAGGACGCCCAGCTTCATCATCTCGGACATGGAACCCTCCTTAGCCGGCCAAGGGCGTGTCAACGATCGCGAGCGGCGATTGCGTCTGCACGAGGCTGACGCGCGTGACGCCGAGCAGATTGCGCAACTCGCCCGGAGCCACCGCCTTCGGTCCCGGTCCTGCCGCGGTTCCCGGCGCGGGCTGCGGGAAGGCGGTGGACATCGCGGTGTGAAAAGCGACGTGCCCCTCGACCTTCTGCAGTATTTGATGGATGTGGCCGTTCAGCACGGTCACGGATCCGAAGCGCTTCAGGTAGCCAAGCGCCTGTGCACCGTCGGCGGTGCCCCATCCCCAATCCTGGTAGACGATCCAGAGCGGGATGTGCGCGAACACCACGATCGGCGTGCTGGCGCTGCGGTCGGCAACGTCGCGCTCCAGCCATTCGAGTTGCTCGTTGCCGAGATTGCCGAGACCGTTGCCTTTGAGATCGACGACGTTTACCAGGCCGATGAAGTGGACCCCGCCGGCGTCGAAGCTGTACCAGCCCGCGCCCTTCGTCCCTTGCCCGTAGCGGTTCAGATAACTCTTGCCGTCATCCTCAAGCACGTCGTGCTCGCCCGGAACGGTATGCGTCGTGAGCTTCGTCGCCGACAATAGCTGGTTCGCGGTATCGAACTGGTCGGGTCTCGACAGATGCGTGATGTCGCCGGTGTGAATGAGGAAAGCGGGCCGCACAGGAGCGGCGTTCACGCGGGCCAGCGCGTCGGCGAATGTCGCCGTTACGTCGGGATTGACCGGCTTGCTGAAATCCGAGATGACTGTCGCTCACCTGCATGAAGGTAAATCCTTCGCCGGCTGCTTCGGCGCTGCCGATCAGCCCGGAGCGCGGCACCCCGCCGCCCACGGTCCAGACCATCGCCGTGCCGGCCCAAACCATGCATTTCAGGAGCCCACGCCGCTCCAGCCCCGTATCCCGCGTCTCGCTCATCCGACATTCCTCCGCGTTGCCTGCGCCCGACAACCGGGCCGGTCAGGCTCAGGACCTGGAATTGCCGTTGCTTATTCCTGTGCGAAAATTTTTCTTCAGTCGGGAATAGACAACCGGCAACGCCGGTCTGTGCGAGTGTCGGCCGGCAGCAGCCGGGACGTCAGCAGCCAGGACAACGGGCCTTGCCCCAGGACGAGAGACGACGGCGTTTCGAGCTCCTTGCCCTCCCGCATCTCGATGCCGCGTACAATCTCGCCCGCTGGCTGGCGGGCAACGGCGCCGACGCGGAGGATGTGGTGCAGGAGGCCTATCTGCGAGCCTATCGATATTTCGAGGCCTGGCACGGCGGGGATTTTCGCGTCTGGCTGCTGACGATCGTGCGCAACAGCTTTCTGACCTGGGTACGGGAAAACCGCTCCCCTCGGCTCGTGTTCATCGGCGACCGAACTGATGACACGGCCGCTCAGGAGGAAACGCTCTGGGGGAAGCCGCCCGAGAGCCCCGAGGCCCTCCTGCTGCAACAACTCGACGACGCCGCGCTTTCCCGGATCGTTGACAGCCTTCCGCACGATCATAGGGAAATATTGGTCTTGCGAGAACTCGAAGACCTCTCCTACCGCGAGATCGCGGAGATCACCGGCGTCCCGATCGGCACGGTGATGTCCCGTCTCGCACGCGCCCGTGCGCTGCTCCGGCAACGCTGGCAAGCGCAAGGCGCGACGGAGCCGCCCCATGAAATGTGAGCGCGCGTCCCGGCTGCTGCACCGTTTCGCCGACGGCGAACTCGGGCTTTTCAGCCGATGGCGGGTCGATCGCCATCTGGCACGGTGCAGCGCCTGTGCCGGCCAGCTCGCGGCCTTGCAGAACCTCCGGGCGGGCGTGCGGGCGAAGCTGCCGTATCACCGCGCCCCGCCCGCGCTCGCCGCTCGCATCGGCGCCGCCTTGCCGCGCGAAGCGCCACCCGCATCGGGAGCTTGGCGCTGGCGATTGGGCGACGGTTTGCGCCTGGGCGGCGCGGGTCTGGCGGGCGCGCTCGCGGGCGTCGCGCTCACGATGCTGGTCACGGCCAGCCCCCGGGGGTCCGTCACCCCGGATATCGAGGCTGACCTCATCGACAGCCACATCCGCTCGATGATGGGCGAGCACCTGACCGACGTTCGGACGAGCGACCAGCACACGGTGAAGCCCTGGCTATCAGCTCGCCTGAACGTCTCTCCCCCGGTTCGGGATCTCGCGTCCGAGGGTTTTCCGCTGATCGGCGGCCGTCTCGACTATGTCGAGGGCCACCCGGCGGCGGCGGTCGTCTATCGTCGCCGCCAGCACGTCATCAATCTATTCGCCTGGTCCTCGGCCGGCCCGGACCGGCCGGTCCACACCGAGATGCGGCAGGGCTTCAACGTGGTCTCGTGGCGGCAAGGTGATATCGACTTCGCCGCCGTCTCGGATCTCGATGCGGCCGAATTGCGCGATTTCGCGGCCCGCATCGCCCATCCGTCCTGAGCGCGCTAACGCAGGCTGGCGACTTGGCTCTTCTTGCCGGTAGAAGCCGGGACGCGAACAGCGGGAGCATGCCGGGCTCGGGAGCTGGGCGGCGGGGAGCCCGGCGCGAACGCGCCATAAACTTGCACCGGCGCCGCGAAAGCACGGTAGGCCGTTTGCTGGGCTGCGAAATCCCCATAGGCAACCGATCTGGCCGGGAGCGACCCCGAATCGTTCGTCGCGATGGCTTCCGGGCGTCCCCAGGCGATCATGACTCGGCGGCGATATTCCGCACCCAGCTCCGGTGTTTGGGAATGGTAGGCGGCGGCGGCGACGGGCCAGCTCGCGAGCTGGCCGTAGAGCGCGGCCAGGAAACGGCCCGCATAGAGGGCGTTGCTGAGCGGATCGAAAGCCTCCTCCAGCGAACTGAACGCGAACGGGTGATGCAGCAGGTTTACCTGCATACATCCGACATCGATTGAACGGACGCCCCGCGCTTGCAGCGCAAGGACGGCGGCGATGGCCTGCTCTTTCGTGTCGAAGAAGCGCCCCACGCCCTCGGCATTGATCGTCCACGGCCAAGGCTGCACCACGCCGGTCCGCGGGTCCGGCCGTCCGCTTTCGACGCGAGCGATCGCGGGCAACAGCCCTCCGGGCAGCCGCCAGCTTCGTTCCGCCGCCGCTATGGCGGGACGGCAGAGCGCGCCCGGTGACGCGGGAGTTGGAGGTGGAGGTGTCTTTGCCTGAACGGAACCGGCTGCGAGGGAGACGAGGAGGAGAACGACGAGGACCCGCATTCCCGGTGTTCTGCCGCGAAAGGCTTACCAGATCCATAAAAAAGAGACGTCCGCGGCTGCATCTCGCTCGCTTTTTAGCGGAGGCCGCAAATCTGGGCCGCTTTGGCTCTCGGACGCCTAGATATGGCGCGCCCTACCCGAACGCCCCGACTTCATGGCTGATCGCGGTCGCCGATTCCCGCACGAGGGCAAACAGACGGCGCATCGGGTCGAATATCTCGGCGTGCTCGCGCGCATACGCCTGTGAGCTGCGCGGGCCACGAGGCTCGGCGTAGTCATACTCGGCGGAGGCGTCGGGCGATGCCGGAAATATCTCGGCCAGCAGCTTCAGCGCCGGTTCGACGTCCAAACGCAGGATCGCGCCTTCGAGGTCCTGACGCGTGAAACCATGACGCGGCGAGAAGTCCGGGATCTCGGCCGCGAGCAGCCAGATCCGGTGGATCAGCGTGAGCCGAAGCGCATGGAGCAGCACCTCCCGGGTCTGCATCCGTGGCGCATCGGGCCAGGCGACCCGCAACGCCAAGTGATCGGCCTGGATCCGGCGGAACATGGACTGCGCCGCGGCCCACAAATCCAAGCCCTCCAGGGAACGGGCGACCATGACCAGCGCCTCGCGGCGCCCCGGCCGATGGGTATGCGCCGCGCGATCGAGCCAGGTCCCGGCGTCGAGCGTTCCGATCACGGCACGGAGCACGTCGAGATCGGAGTGCGCGAGCGCATGGGCGGGAAGGTCGAGCGCCCGGTGGAAGCGCCGGCTCTTCTCGCGCAGTTCCGGGAACGCCTCGGGATGCCGGGCGGCGGCAGCGCCGAGCCCCTGCAACGTGTTCGCGCACCAGCCGAGCTGTTGCAGGATCGCGTTGTTCGGGATCGCCCTGAGCTCGCGCGGATGCCGGATGCGGCCTGCCGCGCCCATCCCCTCCGCCTGGCGCGCGGCCGGGCGGGATCCCGTGGGGTCGAGCAGCGCCGGGCCGAACGCGCCCAGCAGAGCGGCATAGCCGGCATCCTCCACCAGTTCCGCCATCCCGGCACGGACCGTCGCGAAAAAGTCGGCCGCGA
Source organism: uncultured Alphaproteobacteria bacterium (assembly GCA_963808965.1). Classification (GTDB taxonomy): domain Bacteria; phylum Pseudomonadota; class Alphaproteobacteria; order Acetobacterales; family Acetobacteraceae; genus CAWEHU01. Next base: position 92,772 of record CAWEHU010000028.1, on the reverse strand, counting down.
AATCCGGATCGGCGTAGATCGGGTCTTCGATCGGCCCCGCGGCCGGGTGATAGGCGTGGCCGGCGATACGCGCGATCGTCGCCAGCGCCAGTTCCCGCGTACCGAACAGCAGATACCCGTCGCCGCCCTGGAACGCCGTCTCCTCGCGCACCGGCAGCGAGGCTTTGGTGAGAGCCTGCCGGCTCGCGGTGGGGGAGAGGTATTTCAGCCGATCGGCAAGCGAGCCGGGATGCGCACCCCGGCCGATGCTCTCGCCGTGCGTATCGAACAACACCACTTCCACGCCCTTCACGCCGAAGCGCGCGAGCGTCTCCGCGATTTTCAGGCGCAGCCGCTCGATCATGTAGCTCGCGGCGATCTGTCCGACATAGCGGCCGGAATCCGAGTAGCCGAACTGAAGCGCGAGCCGACCCGTGCTTTGCAGATAGGCCCGGAAATGGGAACTACGCAGCGCCTCCTCGAGAACGCGCTCGCCGTGCTCCAGCGCCTCCGCCGTCTCGAAGAGCGGGCTCAGCTCGACATGCTTCTCGATACCGAACAGCCGCGCCAGCCAGAGCGCCCCGAGCAGCGTGTAGCCGCTCTCGGTCTCTGCGATCAGGAACCGCACCGGGGTCGCATTGTCGATATGCTTGACGATCTCGGCGACCGTCATCATCAGCCGCGCCGCCGAGGCTTGGTCCGCGAGCAGCGCGCCGAAATCCACCGGCGTCGGTTCGAGCGTGTCGAGCGCGGCATTGATCGAGGAGAGCAGCGCGCGCCGGTGCGCGCGATCTTCCGGCGGATCGGCAATCCCCAAGCGTTGCCGCACCACGTTGTGGATCTGCGCGGCGTTCAGCCGAACATGCGTGTGGGCGAGCGCCATCCCGTGCGACACCAGGCCGGCTCGCGCCACGCAAAGGGCGAGCTTGGTCTCGTCATCGGCCTGACCGATTGCCTCCGCCAGGGGGCCGAGCAGCGGCTCCGGCGAGACCAGCGCGTCCTCCCGCCGGTCCACGAGCGTGTGGGCGAACGCCGCGACTTCAGGCGGATCGGGGCGATCCGGGCAGGCGGCGATTTGCGCTTGCACGGCGTCAAGGGCGAGGTCGGTGCGCCTGACCAGCGCCTCGGTTCCGGGCAGGGCCGTGAGTTGGGCATTGAAGCGCAGCAACTGAAGCCGCTTCATGCGCAGCCGGAGGCGCAACGTGTCCCACCAACCGATATCCGTGCGGCCGTCCGTGTCGTAGCCGACCCAACTTGACAAAATGATCGGACGCGGGATGAGCCCGGTCCATCGGTCGGGCCACGCGGCCCGCGCGACCGAGAGCAGCGCCGCGTTCAGCCGGTCGAGCGCGTCCCGGCCGTTGATGATAGCGGCCGTGGCCTGCGCGAACTCGTCCTCCAGCGTCACTTTCGCCGGCCGGTGCGAGGCGAACTCCGGAATGGGTCCGCCGCACGCGGCGGCGGCAAGCGCCTGCGCGACCTCTGGCGGCAGAGCGAAGGTCGGGTGAGCGGTGAACACCGCGGCGAAGCGCGTGCGTTCGACGTGGGCGCGGTATTCCGCCCAGCGGATCGGGCTATCGGCGGGATCGGGCCGGTAGAGCTGCTCCGCAAGCGATTGCAGCGCCGCCTCGTTCGCAGCGGCGTCCGTGCCTCCGACGTAATCCGCGAGCCGTCGCGCGCGGTCGGCGAAGGCAGCGTCGCGCAGATGCCGGATCAAAGCCTCGACCGCCGCCTCGGTCAGCTCACCAGTGTCCCACTGCCGCGCGATCGCGAGCGAGACCGAAAGCACGGGATTGCCGAACGGGTCCTCCGCCGCCCGCGCCGCCGCCGCCGCCGTGGAACGGATAAGCTCGCCCGCTAAATCAGAAGGGCGAAGCTCGGGAGCCATGTCGGGCATGCCGACACTCTGCATCCGCATTCTGCGGTGCGGCAAGGAAAACAGCTCATCCGCGACGATGAGATCAGTCGCTCTACATCCCTCGGAGGGCCTCGCACACCTCGCTGACCTGAGCGTCAGTCAGCTCCGGATACATCGGCAAGCTGAGCACGCTTGCGGCAGCGACCTCGCTCTCCCGGCAGCCGGAAGGCCCGAGAGCGACGCGGCCGTGATACGCGGGCTGCAAATGCACCGGGACCGGGTAGTGTATCCCCGTTCCGATCCCGCGCGATCGAAGCCGCGCCTGCAATGCGATCCGATCCGGGACGCGCACCACGTATTGGTGAAAGACGTGCATCGTGTCCGGCCGCCGCGCGGGCGGTCGCACGGGGCCATTCCGCAAGGCCGCATCATACGCATCGGCGATTGCGCGCCGTCGTGCATTTTGCGCATCGAGATGCCGCAGCTTCACGCGCAGGATCGCCGCCTGGATCTCGTCGAGCCGGCTGTTCACGCCGGCCGCATCCGAAATGTAGTGCGTGCGCCAGCCATATTGGCGGAGCGCCGCGATGCGCTCGGCCAACTCTTCGTTGCTCGTCGCGACCACGCCGCCATCGCCGAGCGCGCCGAGATTCTTCGTTGGATACAGACTGAACGCGGCGGCTTCCGTCATGCGGCCGACTTTCCGGCCCCCAAGTGTCGCGCCATGCGCCTGGCTGCAATCCTCGATCACCACGACGCCGTGCCGCGCGCACGCCGACATGATCGGCCCGAGATCAGCCGGCTGGCCGTAGAGATGCACCGGAATCACCGCGCGGATCGGCGGCAGCTCGCGTGGTGGATGGTTGAGCACGTCAGCCAGTTCCGCCGGGTCCATCGTGTAGTGCGCCGGATCGATGTCGATGAGTACCGGAACCGCCCCGGCCATTTCGATCGCCGCGACCGTCGCCACCGCCGTATGGGAAACGGTGGCGACGGCCATCCCCGGCCCGATCCCGAGCGCTCGCAGCGCAAGCGCCAGCGCATCGGTTCCGTTGCCGCAGCCCACGGCCCGAGCCGCGCCGAGCCAAGCCGCGAACTCCGCCTCGAATCCCCTCCCCTCCTCGCCGAGCACATACCACCCGGAGGCGAGCACGCGCCCGACGGCTTCGTCGATCTCCTGCTTCAGCGACCGATAGCCCGCGCCGGGATTGGCCTGTGGCACGACGATTGGGAAAGCGTTCATCGCGACAGCGTTAGAGATAGGACGCGAGCCGCGGGCGGAACCAGTCGAGCGATCGGCGTATGCCTTCTTCCAGCCCAACGCGCGGCGTCCATCCCGTCGCGGAGCGGAACGCGGTGTCGTCGGCGTGATAGCTGCCGATGTCGATCCGCGCGCGATCGGCGGGGAAGTCGCGCGTCACGAATCGCGCATCGCCGCCTGACACGCGCACCATCATCTCGGCTATCTCCTGAAGCGAGGCAGGCGGAGAACCGCCGAGATTGAAGATGCGGCCATAGCAGGCGGGTTCGAGCGCCGCGCACAGAAACGCTTCGGTCACATCGTCCACATACGTCAGATCGCGAAGCTGCGCCCCGCCCCATACCTCGAACGGCTTGTTCTCGAGCACGCAGCGGATCCAGATTCCGAGAAAGGTCTGGCGTGCGTCGCGGATGCGGAGCCGGGGGCCATAGCTATTCGTCAACCGGAGCGAAACCACCGGGCGGCCTTGTACCCGGTGCTCCAGCATCCAGTACCGTTCGCCCGCGAATTTGGAGACGCCGTTCGCATCGGGCGGCGCAACGGGATGATTCTCATCCACGGGTAGCCATTGCGGGCGGCCGTAGAACTGGCGCGTCGAAGCATGGACGACGACCGCGTCGGGAGCAGCCTCGCGCGCCGCCTGAATCAGTCGGACCTGCGCCACGGCATTGACGGCAATGTCCGCCAACGGGTCCTTCTGTCCGCCGAGATGGCTCGTCTGCGCGGCGAGATTGAAGATGACCTCCGCGCCCTCGCAGAGTGGCCGCAGGTCGATCTCACGGATGTCCCCGCGCACCAGCTCGAGCGCGGCGCCGTCGGGCAGGTTGTCGAGGTTCGCCGGATTGGCGCCGCCGCCGAACAGGAAGCCGTCCAGCGCCGTCACGCGGGCGCCCCGCTCCAGCAGCGCATGGCAGAGATTGGAGCCCAGGAAACCCGCGCCGCCGGTGACCAGGATCTTCCGGCTCTTCCAATTCATCGTCGCTCCATCTCCTCTCCGGGCCGCGCCCGCGCGACCACTGAGCGGGTATGGTGGCGGAACTGCGTCCGGTGCTAGTCCAAATCGTGCTCCCGGCCGTCGCGATCGGAGATGCGGGCGCGGGGCCGAGGGCGGTGCCCCGTGTCGGAACCGGCGTGACGCATGATCTCGCTAAAGCCGAACAGGAGCATGAGCAGACCCGATACCACCTCCAGCCCCGCCAGCGCGCGTGCCAGAGGAGAAACCGGCGAGATGTCCCCGTAACCGACCGTGCTGATCGTGGCTACGCTGAAGTAAAGCGCGTCCGAGAAGCTGGCCGACGCCAGATTGCCGTGTACCGCGAACTGCGGCGTACCGGAGGAGAACTCCGCGATACGGTACAAGCAGGCGAAGACGACGACGAGCAGACCATAGAGAGTGAGGAACGCGATAACCGGCATCATCAGCCGGTTCAGCCGGCCGGCAACACCCTCGAAGATGATCGCGATATCCATTTGCAGCAGCACCACGTCCCGCACCGCGAGTGCCACCAAACAGGTGATGGCGCTCATGCAGAGGACGAGCGCCGCGCCCTGCTCGGAAGGTGTGAGGGCGAGCCGCGGCAACGCGAACGAGAGAGCCCCTATCGCGAGCGTGCCCGGGACCCAGCCCGAGAGGCGAGGCAAGTGCTCGAGTTCGCGGACACGGCGCGCGCGAATAGCTCCCGCCACCTCCCGCCGGCGCAGGAAGCAGGCTCCGAGAAATCCGAGCACGGGCAAAGCCAGGCTGATAATCGACTGCCGCCTCGGTGCGTCGGCAAAATTCGCCTCGCGGAAGAAAACGAAGAGGCACGCATAGAGCGCCAGCAGATTCGCGACCGTGACGCCGAAATGCATACCTCCGGGAAACACCAGATAGAAGAAGCCGAACCCGACCGCACAGGTGAGAAGCGCGGCCAACGCGAATTCCCAGTCGGCGCCGATCCCGGCGATCACTAGGCCGACCAGGAGCAAGGTGAAAAGGAGCGACCGCCGCCAGTGACGGTCGAGCCGGACCGGATTGGCCGGAGGCATGGTCACGACGAGGCGGATGTTCCGCCCTTGCCGCTTTTCGGCACCATGACCGTGGTCGTCCCGGTCTGCACCGGCTCGCCATGCTGATTGAAAGTGATGTTGCGCAAAGTGATCAGCCCTTTGTCGGGCCGGGAACGGGATGGCCGCGTGGCGATCACCTCGGTTTCGACGCGAAGCTCGTCTCCCGGCCGGACCGGGTGCGGCCAAGCCAGCGATTCCACCCCCGCGCCCTGGCCTCCCCCCGCCATTGGCGGCAATGCCTCGACGAATAGGCGCATGGATACGGCCGCGGTATGCCACCCGCTGGCGACCAGCCCCCCGAACTGACTGTTCGCCGCTTCCTGCTCACCCAAGTGTTGAGGCTGCGGATCGAACTCGGCCGCAAAGGCGATTATCCGGTCCTTCTCCATGCGCAGGCTTCTGGAGCTGAACTTTTGCCCGACAGCGAAGTCCTCGTAGTGGAAAGCCTTGCTGGTGCGCACTGTCGCCTCGTCGGCCGGGATGGGTCCTGATCTGAGGGTGAGACCTCGCTCGATAGGCATCACGAGAGCCTGATCCGCAACTTGCTCCCGTTTAGCGCCCGCTCAAGCCACTTGCCAGCGTCTTCCTCGATGTCCGATCCTCTCTGGGAAGCGTGTTATGGCCCGACAGGGCGTTTGGGAGGACGCGATGACAACGGCCGTGAGTGCCGCCGGTCTGAGGACAGGACGCGTTCGCTTCACCATCGTGGCGATGTTGTTCGCGGTGACCTTGGTGAACTACGCGGATCGCGCCACGCTCGCCATCGCGGGCCCGGCCGTGTCGAGAAGCCTTGGCCTCACCGCCGTTCAGATGGGCCTCGTGTTCTCGGCTTTCGGGTGGTCCTACGTGCTGTGCCAGGTCCCGGGCGGCTGGCTCCTGGACCGGTTCGGATCGAAGCAGGTCTATTTTCTGAGCATCTTCACCTGGTCGATCTTTACCATCCTCCAGGGCGGCGTGTGGATCTTCGGGGGTCTGGCCGCGGTCGCCGCCTTGTTCACCTTGCGCCTCCTGGTCGGGCTCGCGGAGTCGCCCTCCTTCCCGGCGAACGGCCGGATCGTGGCCGCCTGGTTCCCGGCCAACGAGCGCGGGACGGCATCCGCCATCTTCAACTCGGCGCAGTATTTCGCGACCGTGATTTTCGCGCCGATCATGGGGTTGATCACGGTCTCGTATGGCTGGCCGTGGGTGTTCTACTTCATGGGCGCGGTTGGTATCTGTGTCAGCCTCCTCTGGCTGAAGACGGTCTACAGCCCGACGCAGCATCCCCGCCTTGACCCGGCTGAGCTGGACTACATCGAGCGCGGCGGCGCGCTGGTAAACATGGACCAGCCTAAGCAGGATCCCCGCATTACGCGGGCCGAGCTGGAGCTGGATTTCGTGGAGCGCGGCGGGCTCAAGACCATGGCCCCGCGAGCCGAGGACAAGGGCAACGCCCCGCAATGGTCGTATCTCAAGGATCTGCTGCGGAACCGGATGATGCTTGGCATTTTCCTCGGGCAGTTCTGCATCAACGCCATCACCTACTTCTTCATCACCTGGTTCCCCGTCTACCTCGTCCAGCAGCGCGGCATGTCCATCCTGAATGCCGGCCTGATCGCCTCGGTCCCCGCGATATGCGGCTTCTCCGGCGGGGTGCTGGGCGGCGTGTGGTCGGACTTGCTGCTGCGGCGGGGCTGGTCCCTGACCGCCGCCCGCAAGACGCCGATCGTCGTCGGCATGCTGCTGTCCATGAGCATGATCCTGTGCAACTACGTCGAAGCGCAATGGCTCGTGGTGGTCATCATGGCGCTCGCGTTTTTCGGCAAGGGCATCGGGGCGCTGGGCTGGGCCGTGATCTCCGACACCGCCCCGAGGGAGATCGCCGGGCTCAGCGGCGGGCTGTTCAATATGTTCGGCAACATTTCGTCGATCACCACGCCGATCGTTATCGGCTACATCATCCAGAGCACCGGCTCGTTCAACGGCGCGCTCATCTTCATCGGGGCCAACGCCTTCGTGGCTATCTTGAGCTATCTGGTGATTGTGGGCGAGATCAAGCGCCTGCAACTTGGGAACCCGCAGAAGGCCTAACCGCGTCAAGAGTCTCCGATCGCCGTCGCCAGCACCGAGGCACATGAACATGGTCAACGACCCACCTTTCCCCCCGTCGCAACTCGAAGCGGGCCCGATTCCGCAGGAACCGCTTTCCGTGCGCAAAACGCCCGACCAGTTGCGCTCCGCGCGCTGGTTCGGGCCGGCCGACCTGCGATCCTTCGGCCATCGCTCGCGGGCGATGCAGATGGGCTATTCGCCCGAGGAATGGACGGGCAAGCCGGTCATCGCGATCATCAACACCTGGTCCGATCTCCAGCCCTGCCACTTGCATTTCAAGCACCGCGTCGATGACGTGAAGCGCGGCATCCTGATGGCGGGCGGGTTTCCGGTGGAGCTGCCGGCGCTCTCGGTATCCGAGAGCTACGTCAAGCCGACAACCATGATGTATCGCAACATGCTGGCCATGGAGACCGAGGAGCTCCTCCGGTCCCATCCGGTGGACGGCGCGGTGCTGATGGGCGGCTGCGATAAGACCACGCCGGGCCTACTCATGGGCGCCACCAGCATGAACATCCCCGCGATCTTCGTGTCGGCAGGCCCGATGCTGCGCGGTAATTGGCAGGGGCACGTGCTCGGCTCGGGTTCGGATAGCTGGAAATATTGGGACGAACTGCGCGCTGGCCAGATCACCGACCAGGACTGGCTCGGCGTGGAAGGCGGCATCGCCCGCTCCTACGGCACCTGCATGACGATGGGAACCGCCAGCACGATGACGGCGATCGCGGAAGCCGTGGGCATGGAGCTGCCCGGCGGCTCCTCGATCCCCGCCGCTGACGCCGGCCATATCCGTCTCTGTTCGGAATCGGGACGGCGGATCGTCGAGATGGTTTGGGAGGATCTGACGCCGCAAAAGATCCAGACCCGCGAGGCGTTCGAGAACGCGATTGCCGTGGCGATGGCGATGGGCTGCTCCACCAATGCGATCATCCACCTGATCGCGATGGCGCGGCGTGCGGGCCAGGATATTGGATTGGACGATTTCGAACGTTACAGCCGCCGGGTGCCGGTCATCGGCAATGTGCGCCCGTCCGGCAGTAAGTATCTCATGGAGGATTTCTTTTACGCCGGCGGCATCCGCGCGCTGATGGACCGTATTCGCGAGCACCTGCATCTCGACGCCATCACCGTGACCGGCCGCACGCTCGGCGAGAACATCGAGGGAGCCCGCGTTTTCAACGACGACGTTATCCGCTCGGTCGAGAGCCCGATCTATGGCGAGGGGTCACTCGCGGTCCTCAAGGGCAACCTTGCCCCGGACGGCTGCGTCATCAAGCCCGCGGCGATGGATCAGCGATTCCTCAAGCATTCCGGTCCTGCCTTGGTGTTCGACGACTATCCGTCGATGAAGAAAGCGGTGGACGACGAGAATCTCGACATCACCGCCGACCATGTCCTCGTGCTGCGCAACGCCGGGCCGCAGGGTGGGCCGGGGATGCCCGAATGGGGCATGTTGCCCATGCCAAAGAAACTGCTGAAGGAAGGGCATCGCGACATGCTCCGGATGTCGGACGCGCGCATGAGCGGCACCAGCTATGGTGCCTGCGTTCTCCACATCTCCCCCGAAGCGTATATCGGTGGGCCGCTCGCGCTGCTGCGCACCGGCGATATCGTCAGCATCGACGTGGAAGCGCGCAGCATTCGGATGGAGGTATCCGACGAAGAGCTGGAACGACGCCGCGCGGCTTGGAAAGCTCCGGAGCCGCGCTTCGAGCGGGGTTACGGGTGGGTGTTCACGAAGCACATCCAGCAAGCGAACGAGGGCTGCGACTTCGACTTCCTGCGCACGGATTTCGGGGCGCCGGTGCCGGAGCCGGTGATCTACTGACCCGGGTGGCGGCCGGCTCGGCGGCTGTGCTCCCGCTCCCATCGTCTGTTCTATGGCGGACGGATGCAAAGGCGCTATGCTGGTCCGTGGCTTCGAGCCTATCAGGGAGGATAAGAAATGTCGCGCTGGTTGTTGGCTGCCGCTCTCTCGCTTTGCCTTCTGTCGCACGCCGCCTGGGCGGAAATGGTGCATTTCCATGCCACGTTGAACGGCGCCTCGGAAGTGCCGCCCAAGACGACGCAGGGCAAGGGCGAGGCCGACGCCACGCTCGACACGAACACGCACGTCCTGACCTACACGATAACGTATTCGGATCTGAGCGGACCGGCGACGATGGCGCACTTCCACGGACCTGCCGACCCGGGCGCGAATGCGGGTGTGGTGGTGCCGTTCAACCCGCCCACGAGTCCGATCAAGGGCAGCACCACCCTGACCGAGGCGCAGCAGAAAGAACTGCTGGACGGAAAGTGGTACGCGAACGTCCACACGGACGCCAACAAGGCCGGCGAGATCCGCGGCCAAATGGTACCCGCGAAATAAGCTAGGCTCGTTTTGGGTTGACTGCGAGCGGCTCCGCCACTTCCGTTCGTTCCCGCGAAAGCGGGAACCCGCCAAAAGACACGGCCTTTTGCGAGGCCTGGATCCCCGCCTTCGCGGGGATGAACGGAACTTGTGTGGCGGTCGCACTCACTCTGCCGCGATGGCCGGGCGCGCATCCAAGCAGCGGAGGGCGCGGTCGATCCACTGGGCCGTGAGCTTCTCCTGAAGGCTGTTCTGGAACAGCCGCTCATGGAGCGCGGGGAAATCCACGCGATCCAGCGCCTGGTCCTGATTGAAGCAGGAGAACACCACGCTCCGCTCACCCGTCTCGCGATTGACGTGAGGCTGGAGGCACTGCGCGCAAACCTCCTTCATCATGCACTGCATCGGGCTGTTGATCGAGCCGATGGCGCTGTGATCCGGGTGCAGATAGGGCGCGAGCACGCCATGCCGGGCCAGGCCGACGGCTTGCATCATCCCGTGTGAGCCGATGGCGATGATGTGCTCCGCCTCCTTGAGCGGAATCGGCTGCTCGCCCAGGCGCCCGGCGCCGTATGCAGCCATCGCCTCGACGATATTGCCGACGAAGCTGCGGTCCTGCGGGCGATTCGGCGCAAAGCCGGGCGCTTCGTCGCAGCACCAGACAATCACGTCGGCAGCGCGCTCGATCTCCTCGACCTTGTAGCGATCGCGCGTCTTCTTGTAGCCCGCGAAATAGATGACCTTCGATCCGGCCGCGCGCAGCGCCGCTCCGATGCTGAACAGCACCGCGTTGCCGAGACCGCCGCCGACCAAGGCGACCGTCGTATCCGCGCGAATCTCGGTGGGCGTGCCCGTAGGACCCATGAGAACCACGGGCTCGCCGGGCTGCAACAGCGCGCAAATATCGGAGCTGCCGCCCATCTCCAGCACGATGACCGAGACGAGTCCCCGCTCTGGGTCGGTCCAGGCCCCCGTCATGGCGAGCCCTTCCATGACGAGAACGGTCGTGCCGGCGGCCTCCGCGACGCGAGGGGCGTGCATCTCGTAATTCTGCAAGCGATAGAACTGTCCGGGTCGGAAGGCCCGCGCCGCCGCAGGCGCACGCAGCACGACTTCGACGATCGTGGGCGTGAGCCGGCTGACCGCGTGCACCGTGGCGCTCAACTCGTCCCGGCAATGTGCGATCAGATCCGGGCCGGAGATCGCGGTTGCCGGTTTGGCCGCGAGGGCGCGCGATAGCACCGGATAGCCGCGCTTGGCGCTCCCCATCGCTTTGACGACATTGCCGAAGAAGCTCGGATGCAGGTCGCCGAAGAAGCTGATATAGCGGCCATTCTCCGCGCGGTGCATCAGCACCTCGGCGCTGGACGGCTTGCTGAGCGCGCGCTCGGGCGTAACCGGCCGGCCGTCTTCGTCCACGGCCTGGAAATACTTGCCATCCAGCCGGATGCGCCGGTCCTCGCGTGACAGCACGGTGTTGGGCTGCGTGCCGGCGGCGACGAGAATTGTGCGAGCCGGCAGCACCGACTCGCTGCCATCGGCGCGGGAGAGGCGCAGCGCGGATGCGTGGCCGAATCGGTCCGTTTCCACCGCAAGCGGCGCAAGACCTTCGGCGAAGCGCACGCCCTCTTCCAACGCTTTCGCGACCTCCTCATGATTCAGCGTGTAAGAAGGCGCGTCGGTCAGTTTGCGGCGATACGCGATGGTCGCCCCGCCCCACGAGTTCGAGAAGCTGCGCCAGCCGCGGCGCCCGGCCCTCCGCCGCAGCCTTGGCGCGCTCGGCACGAAGAGCGGCGGCGTGCGCAAGAAACTCGGCGGCGATTTCGGACTCCTCGGCCGACCAGGCGGCGCGCACGGCCGCTTCGCCCCGCTCGGCGACCAAGGTGCGGTAGCGCAGGTCGAACTTTTCCACCTGGCGGACATAGTAGGCGAGGCTCTCGGTCGCGGTGTCGATCGCGGTCAGGCCGCCACCGATGACCACCACCGGCAGGCGGATCTGCAAGTTCGCGATCGAGGACATCTTCGCGGCGCCGGTGAGTTGCAGCGCCATGAGGAAGTCGCTCGCCGCACGCACGCCGCGCGCGAGCCCGTTCGGAATATCGAGCACGGTCGGCCGCCCCGCGCCCATGCAGAGCGCGATATGGTCGAAGCCCATCGCCCACGCATCGTCGATCGAGACCGTCGCTCCGCCGCCGAACCGCACGCCGCCGAACATCGCGAACTGCGCGCGACGCTCCAGCAACAGGCGCACGAGCTTCAGGTAGTTCTTGTTCCAACGCACGGTAATGCCGTACTCGGCGACGCCGCCGAAACCCGCCATGACGCGATCGTCGAGATCGTCGAACAGCGCGGCCGCGTCACGAACCGGCGTGGCCGGATCGAAGCCGAGCGGCTCGATCTTCAGGCCGTCGATCGCGACGACGGTATGGCCATCATTCATCAGATGGTGCGCGAGCGTGAATCCCGCTGGGCCGAGTCCCACGACCAGCACCTTCCGGCCGCTATCAGGGCGCGGCAGCGGCCGGCGGATGTCGAGCGGATTCCAGCGCGTGAGGAGCGCGTAAATCTCGAAACCCCAAGGCAAGGCCAAAACGTCGCGCAGGATCGAGGTCTCGGCTTGCGGAATGTCGACCGGGTCCTGCTTCTGATAGATGCAGGCCTTCATGCAGTCGTTGCAGATGCGGTGGCCCGTTGCCGCCATCATCGGGTTGTCGATGGCGATCGCCGCGAAGGCCCCGAGAACGCAGGTCTCCGCCCGCAGCGCGTGCATCTCGCTGATCTTCTCGTCCAGCGGGCAGCCGGCGAGCGTGACGCCGAAGACGGATTTCTGGAACGCCCCGGTCTTGCGGTCCTTGAGGCCCTTGCTGCACGAATCCTTTCCTTGGGCGTGACACCAGATGCAGTAATTCATCTGATCGAGCGCCTGCTGCTCGTTCATGCCCGGATCGGTGAGGCCGAAACCGTCGCGATGGCGCCAATGCCGCTCGGGCAGTCTCAGCATGGTGACGCCGTCGCGCTCCATCGTTTCGACTGGCACCAAATGCTGAAAATCGAGCTTGTGCGGCACGCGAAATAGCGTGTTGCCGGGATGGGCTGCGTGTCCCGCCTCGGTCAGCGTCGCCCACGATCCATAGCGCATCGCCACATCCAGCGCCTCGGCATCGCCCGCTTCCTCCCAGGCCGCGACCCCTCGCGCGAACGCCTGCTCAGTCAGCGATTCGCCAAGTCGCGCTTCGAGGCCGGCCCGCAGCGCCGGTCCGTCGAAGCCAGCCGGATCGGGGTACTTCTTCACCGCCTGGCGCTGGATGAAGTGCCGCTTGCAGAAATGGATCGGGTCCAGCGCGCGGGTCATCCGGGCCATCGCCGAAAGCTCGGCTTCGATGCCGAACAGCTCCGCCAACGTCTCTTGGAGGTGAGGCCCCAGCGCGACGATCAGGTCGCTCTCGCCCTTGGCGTCGAGGCCCTCGGGTTCGGCGCGCGCACCCAGAAGGCGGGTATGGAGTGCGGGATCCTCGGCCGCTAGCCGGTCGAGGAAGAGCCGGTCGAGACGCACGAGCCCCTCGCGGCTCGCAAGATCCTCGAACGAGAACCCGAAGCCAAGCGCCTGCTGCTTGGTGGCCGTGCTGGCATCCATCGAAATCGAACCGTCCTACACTTCCCGAGGGATATGGCGGACGCGAGCTTGGCCTGCGAGGGCGTCAGCGTCGATCCGCCTGTGCTGGGGGCGGATGCCACAGCCATGCCAGGCAAGGCAAGCACGGGCTGGCCGGGGCTGACCTGCGCAAAAGCCCGGTCAGCGGCCGCCGCCCGAGGGGGATTCAAGTGTGCCAGGATCGGTTCCCCTGGTTTGGCCTCCAGATGCGCGCTGACCTTCAGCATGATGGCGACGATCCCGCCCGCCAGGGCGAATGCGGCCAGCACGAGCAGTCCCGCGGTGAAGTTGCCGGTCAGGTCTTTCAAAATCCCCATGACATAGGGGCCGCCGAAACCCGACAAATTGCCGATCGAGTTGATCGCGGCGATCCCCGCCGCGGCCGAGGTGCCGGTGAGAAAGGCGCTCGGTATCGGCCAGAACAGCGGAGGCATCGCGGATACGCCGATCTGCCCCAGGCAGAGCAAGCCAAGCACCAAGACCGGGGCAGAGACCAGTCCCGCGCCACCGACGCCGACCGCGGCGAGGACCATCGCGAAGCAAACATGCTCCCTGCGCTTCAACGTACGATCGGAATTGCGGCCGAGCAGAACCATCCCGATCGCGCCGAACACGAAGGGCAGCGCCGCGAGCAGGCCGGTCTCGAAGTTGCTGACGCCGAAGCCCTTGACGATGGTCGGCAGGAAAAAGGCGACGCCGTAGCTCGCTGCATTCAGGCAGAAATACACGAACGCGCAGGCCAGGACCCGCCCATCCCTCAGCGCTTTGCCGACGCTCAGATGCTCGGCGGCTTGCTTCTTGCTGCTTCTCCGCAGCCAAACGTGCCTCAAGCCAGGTCTTCTCGTCTTCAGGAGCCAGGTCGCATGCGCCGGCCGGTCGGTCAAATAGAAGATGACGCCGAAGCCCATCAAACCGACGGAACCGCTTCAAGGATGAACAGCCACTGCCAGCCATCAAGCCCCGCGCCGGTGATGTTTAGCAAAGCCCCGGAGATAGGGGCACCGATGATGGACGAGAACGGAATTGCCAGCATGAAAAATGCGACGACGCGGGCGCGATAGACGGACGGGAACCAAAGCGTGAGATAGAAGATGATTCCCGGGAAAAACCCCGCTTCGGCGATGCCGAGCAGGAATTGCAGGATGTAGAACACCCATTCGTTGGAAATCCCGGTTACCGCCGAGATCGGACGGATGAAGGCAAAAAGGCCGGAGATGATGCCCCAGCTCAGCATGATGCGGGCGATCCAAAGCCGCGCGCCGAACCTGTCCAGCGCGAGGTTGGAAGGCACCTCGAGCAGAAAGTAAGCGATGAAGAACAGTCCGGCGCCAAAGCCGAAAGCCGACTCGGAGAAGCCGAGCGCCGCGTTCATCTGCAGGGCGGCGAAGCCGACATTAACCCGGTCCAGGTACGCGACGAAGTAGCACACGATAAGGAACGGCAGCAGCCGCCACATGACTTTGCCGATCGTTCGCTTCTCGATTTCATCCATGGTGGACCCCTCCCCGCTTTATCGCCCGCGCTTTATCGCCCGGGTCAGTGGCTGGCCGCGCCCTCCGCGCCGATCCCGGTCTGAGACCGGATGTACTGCGCCTCGAAGGACTGCTCCTCCAGTTTCGCCGCGCGGCTCCGGTCCAGGACCGAGAAGAGCCAGCAACCGATGAAGCCGAGCGGCATGGAGAAGATGGCGGGCGCGTTATAAGGGAACGGCGCGGAACCCTTCGGATTTCAGCAACACCATCTCCCAAATCGACGGGCTCAATACGGTCAGGATGACCGCGGAGAGCAGGCCAAGGAAGCCGCCGATCACCGCGCCTCTGGTCGTGAGCCCCTTCCAGTACATCGACAGCAGCAGCACCGGGAAATTGGCGCTGGCCGCGATGGCGAAGGCGAGGCCCACCATGAAAGCGACATTGATCTTCTCGAACAGGATGCCGAGCAGGATGGCCAGGATACCGAGGACGATCGTGGTGATCTTCGATACCCGCAGTTCCGCCCTCTCGTCCGCGTGGCCCTTGCGGAAGACGCTGGCGTAGAGGTCGTGACTGACCGCGCTGGCGCCCGCCAGGGTGAGGCCGGAAACCACCGCCAGAATGGTGGCGAAAGCAACCGCCGAAATGAATCCCTTCATGAGGTCGCCGCCCACCGCGTGGGCCAGATGCACGGCCGCCATGTTGCTGCCGCCCACCATGCTGCCGTTCGCGACATAGGCCGGATTGGTCCCGACCAGCACGATCGCGCCGAAGCCGATGATGAAGGTCAGAATATAGAAGTAGGCGATGAAGGCGGTCGCGAAGAAGACCGACTTCCGTGCTTCCTTCGCGTCGGCGACGGTGAAGAAGCGCATCAGGATGTGCGGCAGGCCGGCGGTGCCGAACATCAGCGCGAGGCCAAGCGAGATCGTGGACACCGGGTCGGCTACGAGACCGCCTGGCCGCATGATCGCCTGATGCTTCGGATGCACCTCGATCGCCTTGGCGAAGAAGGTGTTGATGTTGAAGCCAAAGTAGTTCAGCACCAGCAAGGCGATCACGGTGGCGCCGAACAGGAGCAGCCCGGCCTTGATGATCTGCACCCAGGTGGTCGCGACCATGCCGCCGAACGTCACGTACAGGATCATCAGCACGCCGACGATAATCACGGCGACCGAGTAGGGCAGGCCGAACAGAAGCTGGATGAGCTGGCCGGCGCCGACCATCTGCGCGATCAGATAAAACGCAACGACCACGAGCGTCCCGGACGCGGCCAGGGTGCGCATCGGCAAAGCCTGTAGCCGGTAGGAGACCACGTCGGCGAAGGTGAATTTGCCGAGGTTGCGCAGCGGCTCGGCCATCAGGAACATGATGATCGGCCAGCCGACCAGGAACCCGATCGAGTAGATGAGCCCGTCGTAGCCGCTGCCGTAGACGAGGGCCGAGATTCCGAGAAAGGAGGCGGCCGACATGTAGTCGCCCGCGATCGCGACGCCATTCTGAAAGCCGGTGATGCCGCCGCCCGCGGTGTAGAAATCCTTGGTGGTCTTGGTGCGCAGGGCAGCCCAGTAGGTGATCCCGAGCGTCGCCAGAACGAACGCCAGGAACATCAGAATAGCGGTGTAGTCGCGACCCTGCTGCTCGACCGGACCTTCCAACGCTCCGGCAGCGAAGGCAGGGGAGCCGATCACAAGCGCCGGAAAGGCAGCCAGCAGCTTCTTGACCGTTATCATCGCGCGCTCTCCACGATTTTCCGGGTCATCTCATCGAACTGACCGTTGGCTCGCCAAACGTAGATGCCGGTCAGCACGACGGCGCTCAGAATGACGCCGAGGCCGAGCGGGAAACCCAAGGTGATCTGCCCCCCGACATTGATCGCCATCAAGCCTGGTGCGAAAGCAACGAGCAGAATAAATCCGTAGTAAATGACCAGCATGATTATGGCGAGGGTCCAGGCGAAGCTGGATCGGGTGCGTTCGAGTTCTTGGAAGGTCGGGTTGTTCCTTATGCGACTCGCAAGCTGGTCTTCCATGCCTCTCCCTCTCCGGCGTGTCCGAGTCCGGCCGATTCGAACCGCTACGGTTGGCTAAATTCCATGCCGGGTCCAAAAATGCAAGGCAGCCACCCCCAAGGAAAGAACGCCATGAGCGCGTATGAGAGCGTCTATCGCAACTGGCAGCAGAGGCCCGAGGCCTGGTGGGAGCAAGCCGCGGAGGGGGTCCTCTGGGACCGCAAATGGGACCGCCCCTTCGATCCCAGCCAGGGTCCGTTCGGCCGCTGGTTCCCGGGTGCCCGGCTCAACACTTCGGTCAACTGCCTCGACCGCCACGTGGCCGCCGGACGCGGCAATCAGACCGCCCTGATCTGGGACAGCCCGATGACCGGGCGCATCGAGACCTTCACCTATGCCCGCCTCCTCGACCGCACGGCCCGCGTCGCGGGCGCGCTGGCGAAACTTGGCGTCAAGCCGGGCGACCGCGTCGTCATTTACATGCCGATGGTGCCGGAGGCGGTCGTTGCGATGCTCGCCTGCGCCCGGCTTGGTGCGATCCACTCCGTCGTGTTCGGCGGGTTCGCCGCGGCCGAGCTCGCCGCGCGTATCGCGGACGCCAAGCCCCGCGTCGTCATCGCCGCCTCGTGCGGGCTCGAACCGGGGCGGGTCGTGAAATACAAGCCGCTGCTCGACGCCGCGATCGGCCTCTCCCCGCATAAGCCGGAATCCTGCCTCATTCTCCAGCGCGAGGCCGCGCGGGCCGAGCTTACGCCCGGCCGTGACCACGACCTTCTGGAAGCGGAGGCCGCCGCCGCCCCGCACGACCCCGTGCCGGTCGCGGCCACCGACCCGCTCTATATACTGTATACGTCCGGCACGACCGGCCGTCCCAAGGGCGTGGTGCGCGACAATGGCGGCCATGCGGTCGCGCTGCACAATTCGCATGCGGGCGATTTACGGCGTGGATGCCGGGGACGTGTTCTGGGCCGCTTCCGACGTGGGCTGGGTGGTCGGACACAGCTACATCGTCTACGCGCCGCTGCTCCGGGGCTGCACGACCATCATGTACGAGGGCAAGCCCGTCGGTACGCCCGACCCCGGCGCGTTCTGGCGCGTTTGCGCCGAACACGGCGTGCGCGCGCTCTTCACGGCGCCCACAGCGCTCCGCGCGATCAAGCAGCAGGACCCGGATGGCGCGTATCTGCGCCGCTACGATCTCAGCCGGCTCGATACCCTCTTCCTCGCCGGAGAGCGTTGCGATCCGCCGACTGCGATCTGGGCCGCCGACCTCCTGAAGAAGCCGGTGGTCGACCATTGGTGGCAGACCGAGACGGGATGGGCGATCACCGCCGGGTTCCGCGAATACGGGCTGTTCCCGCCCAAGCCCGGCTCGGGCGGCCGCCCCGCGCCGGGGTATGATTTGCAGGTACTGGAGGAGTCGGGCGTGCTCCTTCCGCGGGGCGAAACCGGCAATCTCTGCGTGCGCCTCCCCCTGCCACCCGGCTGCGCGCCGACGCTCTGGCAGAACGACGAGGGATACGTCGCCGCCTATCTCGCCGATTTCCCCGGCTGGTACCGGACCGGCGACGCCGGCATCATCGACGAGGACGGCGATGTGTGGGTCATGGGCCGCACCGACGACATCATCAACGTCGCCGGCCACCGGCTCTCGACCGGGGCGATGGAGGAGGTATTGGCCTCCCACCCGGATGTGGCCGAATGCGCCGTGGTCGGGGCGAAGGACCAGCTCAAGGGCCAGGCCCCGATCGGGCTTGTCGTGCTGAAGGCTGGGGTTGCGCGCGCCGAACCCGACATCGTCACCGAGTTGGTCGCAATGGTGCGCGATCGGATCGGCCCGGTGGCTGCGTTCAAGGACGCGCGCGTGGTGGCGCGATTACCCAAGACTCGGTCGGGCAAGATTCTTCGCGCGAGCATCCGCCGCATCGCCGACGGCGAACCGGCCGCGCCCCCAGCCACCATCGAGGACCCGACGGCGCTGGACGAAGTGGGGCGGGCGCTGGGGCGAGCGGTTTAGTGCTACAGGAAACCAGTCGATATCCACGGGATGAAAGCGATGGCTATCAGGCCGATGAGCAGCGCGACGAGATAGGTCCAGATACGCTTCATCGCGGCTTCCGGCGGCACGTTTCCTATGATGCACGCGGCGTAGTAGCACAAGCCAAATGGCGGCGCGAACAGACCGAGGCCCATGGCAAGAATGACCACCATCGCATAATGCACCTCATTCACGCCGAGCTGGCGCGCGATCGGGAACAGCAGCGGGCCAAACAGCACGATGGCGGGTATGCCCTCCAGCACGCTGCCGAGCACGATGAACGCCACGATCGAAATCAGCAGAAAACCAATGCCACCGCCCGGCACCGCCGCCATAACGGCAGCCAGGTCGTGCGAGAAACCTGATTGCGTCAGCGCCCAGGCCATCGCGCTCGCGGCGCCGACGATGAACAGGATGGCGCCCGAAAGCGCTGCCGTTTGCAACAGCATAGGGAGCGCCGCTCGCCACTTCAGTCCGCCGCGGTAGATCAGCAGGCCAAGAACGAGCGAATAGGCGATGCCGATCGTGGACACTTCGGTCGCCGTAGCGACGCCCTCGACGACGGCGCTGCGGATGAGAAACGGCAGCAGCAAGGCCGGAAACGCCAGCCCCAGTGTTTTCAGGACGACGGAAGCAGGAGCGCGGGCAACCGGCGGCCCATCCGCCTCCTTTCCCGCCCGATATCGCGCGAGAATGGCAAGAATCAGGGCCAGCACCAGGGCCGGAAGAATGCCGGCGGTGAACAGGGCCGCTATCGACACGCCTGTCACCGAGGCGATGGCGATCAGAACGATCGAGGGCGGGATCGTCTCGCTCATCGCGCCCGAAGCAGCGAGCAGCGAGATCAGTTCGCCATCCTGCATCCCGCGCTTGCGCATTTCGGGGAACAGCACGGGAGCGATCGCCGCCATGTCCGCGGTCTTCGAGCCGGAGATGCCTGATACCAGCAGCATGGCGCCGAGCAGCACGTAGGACATTCCGGCGCGGACGTGGCCGAGAAGCGACGCAAGGAACGCGACCATGACACGGGCCATGCCGGTCGCCTCGACGAGCTGCCCGAGTAAAACAAAAAGCGGCACGGCGAGCAGGATCATCCCGCTCATGCCCTCATCCATACGCCCCACGACCACGAGCAACGGTGTGTCGGTGGTCACCAGAAGATAGGCGACCGTTGCAAGCGCAAAGGAAAAGGCGATCGGCACACCCGACATCACCGCCACGCCGAGGAAGCCCAGGAAGAAAACGACGAGCGCCCAGTTACCCATTGCTTGCAGCGATGGAGCGAAAACATAGAAAGCTGCTGCGACCGCGAGGAGAACGACCGTGACCGAGGCCAGGTCGCGAAAGGGATGACGAAGGAGCTGGAGAGCGCAGCTAACAAGAGCGACGGCGCAGCCCACCGGGATCGCGAGCGCCCGGACCGTGCCCGGCCAGCCGAGCGCGGGCGTCTCCACGAAGGACTGGTCCTGAGTGTAATCTATGGTCGGATAGAGCACGATCGCGAAGAACAAGGCCACCGCGCCAATGGCCAGCGTCTCGGTCCATTTGCGCGCCCGCGGCGAAAGCCACGAGACGAAGAAGGTAAGCCGCATATGCGTGCCGCGGTGGACGGCGATTGCGGTGCCGAGCATCGCGAGCCAGAGAAACAGGATCCCGGCGAGCTCGTCGGACCAAATTATCGGTTTGTGGAATACCGCGCGGGCGACGATGCCCACGAACAGGATAACCACCTCGGCCACCACGACGAGCGCCGCGGGCACCTCAACGATCCACCGGAACCAGCGTTCGGCGAGGCTCTCCCGATCGATAGCGGCAACCTCGACGCCTCCGGATGCTTCCAGGGCATCAAGGTCGACGCTCATGCCAGAGGCCCCACCACGGCCTCCAGCGCCTTCCAGTTCTCGTCGCCGAACTTGTCGCGCCACTCCTTATAAAACCCCGCTTTGGCGAGCGCGCCTCGGAAGGCGTCCTTGTCCACTTGCTCGAAGGCCAGCCCTTTCCCGGTGAGTTGATCTTTGAGCGAAGCATCGAGGCGCACGACGTCCTCGCGCTGCTCCATGACCGCGCGATCCAGCTCGTGGCGGACTATCTCCTGAAGCTCGTTCGGCAGGCGTGTGAAGGAGCGCCGATTACCCAGGATCCAGAAGGGATCCCAGATGTGATTTGTCATCGAGACGTATTTTTGTACTTCGTAGAGCTTCCCGGCTTCGATCGCGACCAGGCCGTTCTCCTGGCCGTCGACCAAGTGGGTCTGAAGTGCGGTGTAAAGTTCGTTGAAGTTGATCGAGGTTGGGTTCGCGCCGAGAGCCGTGAACAACGACGTGAAAATCGGCGAGACCGGGACCCGAATTCGATATCCCTGGAGGTCCTGCGGGGTCTTGATTGGCTTGGAAGAGGATGTGATCTGACGGAAACCGTTATCTGCGGCCTTGGCGACCACAAGTGCCCCGGTCTTGCTGATCTGGGCGGTGACTATGTCGCCGAGTTTGCCGTCGACCGCTCGCCAGACATGCTCGTAATCGTTGAAGGCGAAGCCGACATTGGTGATGGCCGCAACCGGCGCGACGGTCGAGACAACGGATCCCGCGATATTGAGGAAATCCACGCCCCCGCTGCGGATTTGGGTCAGCAAATCGGTATCCGAACCAAGCTGGCTCGCCGGAAAGAAGCGGATTTCGAGCCGGCCGCCGCTGGCGTCCTTGATGCGACCGACTGCCTGCTCCAGGCGGGCATTGATCGGCTGGCTCAGGGACTGACCCGTCGCGAGCTTGTAGGTGAACTCCGCCGCTGCGGCCGGGCGGGTGCGGATCGCAAACAACGGCACGGCAGCGCCCGATGCTAGAATCATACGACGGGAGATACCCTTCGTCTTGGCCATGCGCTTCCCCGATCTGCCGCTTTCGTTGAACTCGTTGGTGCTCCTGGACCGGCGATTGGTCAGAAGCGTTCCCTGTCAGCAACCTACGAAGGGTATTCTTAAAGCACAATTCAGTTAAACTAGGGGACGGTATAGCTCCACTAAATGGTCTCCCATGCAGGTCCCCTTCCGCGCGATCGGCGTATTTCATGCGGCGGCCCGTACCGGCAGTATCTCGCGGGCCGCCGACGAACTCGGCGTCACGCCCTCTGCGGTCAGCCAGCAGATCCAGAGTCTGGAGTTCCATCTCGGCACCGCCTTGATGGTCAAGATGGGCCGGGGCGTCACGCTGACCGAGGCCGGCGAGCGGTTTTTCGACATGATCGCAGACGCGGTCGAGCGGATCTCGAACTCGGCCAATCGGATCCGCGGTTATCGTTCGGTTGCTACGCTTGCGGTCCGGGCGACACCCTCCCTCTCCAGTAAATGGCTGCTGCCGCGGCTCATGACTTTCCTTGACGCCCATCCCGAGCTCGAGGTTCGTCTGGACGGCACCAACGAGCCAACCGATTTCTCGAAGGAAGGTGTTGATATCGAGATCAGGCACGGTGAGGGGCGCTGGCCCGGCCTCTACGTCGAAGGGCTGGCCGAAGAGCGATTCCTTCCGGCCTGTTCGCCGTCCTATTGTCCCCCAAGGAGTCTCGAGCCAACCGATCTCCCGAAGCATCGGCTCATTCAGTCGGTGAAGTCGCAAGTCCAATGGGGGCACTGGTTCCCCATCGCCGGCGTTGCGCCAAACGAGAGATTGCGGCGCGTGTTGTTCGACCGCACCCACATGGCGATCGATGCCGCCTCGGCCGGCATGGGCATCGCCCTGGAAAGCAGCCTTATGATGTGGCGCGAACTGCACGACAAGATGCTGATCTGTCCTGTACGCCGCCCTCCCGCTGTGTCGCGGGTCACGCAATGGATCGTCTGCCCGCGCGACCATCTACGGCACTGGAAAGTGCGCGCCTTCCTCGACTGGCTGCGCGCCGAGCGCGACGCATGGGTCGCATTAGAACAGGCGCGGGACGCGAGAATGATTTAGCCAGCCTAAAATAATCCGCGCAAAATCTGCATTGTCCTTGGCGGATCCGGCTCCTAGGTTGGCCACCTAGCAAGCCCTTGCCGGGATGATCTCACATGAATCTTTCTAGCCTCCTGCTACAGCGCGCCGCTGCGAACCGCCCGGTTCGGGTTGGGCTCATTGGCGCCGGCAAGTTCGGCTCGATGGTGCTGGCCCAGGCTCAGCGTATCGAGGGCTTGCACGTGGTCGGAGTCGCCGATCTCGACCCGGCGAAGGCGCGCGCCTCTCTCACACGCGTCGGCTGGCCCGTCGAACGCTTCTCGGCCAAGACGATCGGTGATGCGGTGAAGACCGGCCAGACCTGCGTCGTTGACTCGGCGGCGCAGCTCAATGCTTGCGACGAGATCGAGTGCGTGATCGAGGCGACAGGGCATCCCATCGCCGGCGTGCGCCATGCGCTGGCCGCGATCGACGCCGGCAAGCACGTCGTCATGGTCAATGTCGAGGCCGACGTGCTCTGCGGCCCGCTGCTGGCGGCGCGCGCGCGCGCGAAGGGGCTCGTCTACAGCATGGCTTACGGGGACCAGCCGGCCATCATCTGCGAGCTCGTGGACTGGGTGCGGTCCTGTGGCTTCGAGCTTACTTCCGCCGGGAAAGGGATGAATTTCGAGCCGCGCTATCGCTACTCGACACCCGATACCGTGTGGAGCTTCTTCGGTTGGACCGAGGAGGAGGTTGCCAAAGGCGACTTCAATCCGAAGATGTACAATTCCTTCACCGACGGCACGAAAGCGGCAATCGAGATGGCCGCCGTCGCCAACGCC
The DNA here is from genome assembly GCA_963808965.1 of uncultured Alphaproteobacteria bacterium. Taxonomy (GTDB): domain Bacteria; phylum Pseudomonadota; class Alphaproteobacteria; order Acetobacterales; family Acetobacteraceae; genus CAWEHU01. The sequence goes on along the minus strand of CAWEHU010000028.1, from coordinate 69,261 downwards.
ACCGGACTTGACTGTCCCGATGACGGTCTCGCCTTTCCCCCGACCGGCCTGCACGACCTCGCGCGCGTCTTCCGGCCCGCGGCGGATGGCGGACGTCTTGCTCGCAGCGGTCTCGTCGACATCGCTGCCAGCCAGGAGCCGGATGGGCGCGAGGTGTTCAACAATATCCGCTACGGCGTGTTCGTGACTTTCAAGGCGAACAATGAGTACACGCGTGCCTGTTTCCAACAGTATGGCCTGCTCACCGATCCCTCTGGCTGGTACGGTTCGATGTGGCGCCCATTTCATCTGATCGGCCTTGAGACGAGCGTGAGCGTGCTCTCGGCGGTGCTGCGGAGGGAACCAACCGGCACGCCGAAGGAGTTCCGCGGCGATGCCGTCGCGACCGCCAAGCGAGATCTCAAGCCAGGCGAAATACTCGATGGTGAGGGCGGGTATGCTGTGTGGGCAAACGCCATCCCGGCCTCGAAGAGCCTGGCGCTCCGCGGCTTACCGATCGGCCTCGCTCACAACGTCAAGCTCAAGCGCCCCGTCCCGAGGGACAACATTGTCAGCGTGGATGATGTGGAGCTCGTCGACGATTTGGATGTCGTCGCTCTAAGGCGCGAGATGGAAGCCGGGACGCGCTAGCGCACCGTCAGCTTGACTGTGCTCGCGTTTGCCTGAGGCGGGGAAGCAGCGGGTTTATCCCGCACTTTTTGTGGCCGCGAAAAGCCAATTCGAGAGAGGCGAAACGCTATGGCCAACGACCCGGATCTCATTGACGACGAGGACAACCCGGAATTGACGGAGGGGGACTTCGCCCGTGCGGAACCTTTCAAGGAGGTTTTTCCCGAGCAATACAAGACTTGGAAAAAGATGGGCCGTCCGCCCGTCGAGATGCCAAAAGTGCTTATTGGTTTCCGGCTGGCGGCGGACGTCGTGAACGGCATCCGCGCGACGGGAAAGGGCTACAACGCCCGCGTCGAGAAAGTGCTGCGGGAGGCTCTGGCTGAAGGGCAGCTATGACCCAGACTGGCCACGAAGGCCGAGTTAGAGACTCCTTTTATGCTGACTGGAACGCGATAACGCAAAATTCCGTGCATCCCCGCGCAGGCGGGGAGCAGGTCTCTCGCATTATGAATGGTGGCATTGTTTCGCGGGAACGAACGGGGGTTGGGTAGCCGCTCACAGTCAGCCCAAAACGAGGCTAGCCCTCGCTAATTCGCACCCGCCGTGTCGTAACAGCCAGCTTGCCGCGCCCGCTCGCGCACGAGGGCGAGCACCGCGTTGGAAACCGGCATTGGAATGCCGGTCATGACACCGAGCTCCGCCACGGCCCCGAGCAAAGCGTCGATCTCCATCGGCCGCCCGCGTTCCAGATCCTGCAACATCGAGGTTTTGTGCTCGCCGACCTCGGCCGCTCCGTCTATGCGCCTCTCCACGTCGATCGCGAAGCGCACGCCGAGCGCCTCGGCGACGGCCTTGCCCTCCAGCATCATCGCCCGACAGACCGCGCGCAAATCGGGCTGCCCAGTGATGCGGTCGAGCGTCGACAAGGTAAGCGCCGAGAGCGGATTGAATGCCATGTTGCCCCACAGCTTCACCCAGATCTCGTCGCGAATGCGGGGCCGCACCGGCGCTTTCAGCCCGGCCGCGATCAAGGCCTTCGACAGCCTCTCCGCTCGCGCGCTGCGGCTACCGTCCGGCTCGCCGAGCGTGAACCGGTCGCCATAGGTGTGCTCGATTACGCCGGGCTGGACGACCTCGGCAGCAGGATACACGACCGAGCCGATGACCTGGGAGGGCGGCAGAATGTCCCACAACTTTCCGCCCGGATCGACGCTCTCGATCCGCCGGTCACGCCAGGCACTCTCCTGTCCGTAGAAATACCAGTAGGGAACACCGTTGATCCCAGTGACGAGCGCGCTGTCCGGTCCCATCATGCGGGCGATCTGCGGCGCGGCGCCGGGCAGCGAATGCGCCTTCAGCGTCACGACGACATAATCCTGCGTCCCCGCCTCGCCCGCATCTGCAAGACAGCGCGGATGCACGGTGATCGTCTCGCCGCCGGTGATGAGCCGGACGCCGTTCGCCTGCATCGCCGCGAGATGCGGGCCGCGGGCGATGAACGTGACATCCGCCCCGGCGGCAGCGAGCTTGGCCCCGAGCAAGCCACCAATCGCACCGGCGCCGAAGACGCCGATCCTCATGCGGATAAGCCGAGTTTCTCGGCGAGTCCGATGCGCTGGAGCTTGCCCGTCGCGCCTTTCGGAATCTCGGCGAGGAACACGATCTTGCGCGGCACCTTGAACGCGGCGAGCCGTGATGAGGCGAAGGCGCGAAGCTCGTGATCCGGGACGCTCTGCCCCTCGCGCAGCACGATGGCGGCGGCGACCTCTTCGCCCAGCATCGGGTGCGGCAGCGCGAATGTCAGGCACTGAGCGACGGCCGGATGGTCCATCAGTACCGTATCCACCTCGATTGGACTGATCTTCTCGCCGCCCCGGTTGATAAGCTCCTTGAGACGCCCGGTCAGACGCAAATAGCCCTGCTCGTCGAGGAACCCCTGGTCCCCCGTGCGGAACCAGCCATTGGCGAACGCGGCGGCGTTGGCAGCCGGGTTATTCTCGTATCCGGCGGTGACGTTGCGGCCGCGGATCACCACCTCGCCCAACTCGCGCGGGGACAACAGCTTGCCGCCCACATCCATGATGGCGATCTCCGGTCCCGCCGCGATGCCGACCGATCCGGGGAAGCGCGGGCGCGGGGGCAGCGGATTGGAGGCCATTTGGTGCGCGGCCTCGGTCATTCCGTAGGACTCGACCACCGGCACGCCGAACGTGGTCTCGAGCGCCTCCATCACCTGCGGCGGCAGCGAGGACGAGGAGGAGCGGATGAAGCGCAGACGCGAGCGGCCGATAATCTCCGCATTGCGTTGCGCGAGTTGCAGGATCGCCTGGTGCATGGTCGGCACCGCCGTGTACCAGGTCGGCTTCGCCTCATCGAACCACGCGAAGAAGCGGAAGGCGTTGAAACCCGGCGTGCAGCACACCGACGCGCCCGCGCCGAGACTCGACAGGGTAGCGGCGATCAGGCCGTGTATGTGGAACAACGGCATGATGTTGAGGCACACATCCGAAGGCGTGAGCGAGAGGGTCTCGCCGATGTGGTAGGCCGACGCGGTTACGTTCACCTGTCGCAACGGCACGATTTTCGGCCGCGAGGTGGTACCTGAGGTGTGCAGCACGAGCGCGACGTCCTCGGCGTCCGCGGGGCCAGCCTGGGCGGGCGAGCCGGTCTGCGGTCGCTCCGGCGCGAGCGTGAACGACCCCGCGGGGCCGTCCTGGTCCGGAACCAGCTCGACGACGGGAATGCTCCGGGCTGCCGCGACGGCGCGAGACGGGCTCTCCATCCCCTGCTGGATCACCAGCGCGCGGGCGTTGAGGTCGCTGAGATAGAACTCGAACTCCTCGGTCTTGTAGGCGGGGTTCAGCGGTGCGGTCGTGGCGCCCGTGGCGATGCTGATGAAGCTCGCCGCCATCTCCGGCCCGTTCGGCAGTACGATGGCCACCCGATCCCCGCGCCCGATCCCCATGCCGTTCAGGTCGGCGACGGTCCGCTTGGTCAATGCGCGCAGCCCGCCATGCGTCATCCAGGGCCGGCCAGGCGCGCCGATCGCGGGCGCATCCTCGTCACCGCGCTCGATCAAGCGGGCGATCGTGTCGGCGAGATAATGGGTCATGCGCCCCTCCGTCTGACAGTTACGGCGGTCCAGCCATCGCCAGCTCCGCCTGGTGCTGTCGCATGCGCGCCGGACGCAGCACGAGCAACGCCGCGAGCACGACGACGAAGTTGGTCGCCGCCGCGAGCAGGAACACGACGTGCCAGCTGCCGGTGAAAGCGACCAGCAGGTTGTTGAACGGCACCAGCCACGCGGCCGTTCCCTTCGCGGTGTAGAGGAGGCTCGCATTCGCGGTCGCGTAGCGGGTACCGAACAGGTCGGTGCAGGTCGCGGGGAACAGGCTGAAGATCTCGCCCCAAGTGAAGAAGACCAGCCCGGCGGCTATCACGAAAGCCCAAGGGTCGTGGCCGAAGAAGGCCAGCAGCCCGTAACTCGAGCCGCCCAGGATGAAGGCGATCGCCATCGTGAACTCGCGCCCGATCTGGTCCGAGAGCCAGCCGAAGAAGGGCCGCGCCAGCCCATTCATCACATTGTCCACGACGAGCGCGATGCTCAGCACACTCGCACCGAACAACAGGGTGATGTCGGCCAGGCCGTAATCCCGCGCGATCGGCGCAAGCTGGGCGGCGGCCATCAACCCGCCCGCGGAAATCAGCACGAACATGCCGTAGAGGAGCCAGAACAGGGGCGATCGCAGCACCTGCGCGGGCGTGGCATTGACCGCCGATGTACGCACCTTGGGCGGCGCCCTGACCGGAATCTCGCCGGGAATGGGCGCCCGCATGATCGGCGAGACCAGCAGCAGCACCACACCTTGACCGAGGCCGAACCAGAAGAAGGCGCTCGCGTAACCCGCCTGCTCGATCATGAGGCGGATCGGGATCACGGTCAGCGCCGCGCCCGCCCCGAACCCCGCGGCGGTCAGCCCGACGGCGAGCCCGCGCCGGTCCGGAAACCACTTCACGGCGTTACCGACGCAGGTGGCGTACACCGCACCCGCACCGGCGCCGGACAGGGCCGCGCCGACGTAGAGCGCCGCTATCGTTTCCGCATAGCTATTCACGATCCAGGCGATCGCGACGAACACGCCCCCGAACGCGATCATCAACGGCGGACCGCGGCGTGGGCCCATATGATCGACAGTCCAGCCGGCGATCGGTGTCAGCCAGGTCTCGGTTGCGATGAAAATCGCGAAAGCGAGCTGGATCTCGGCGAGGCTCCAGCCATGCGCCTGGTGCATCGGGTTGACGAACAATGTCCAGCCATATTGCAGGTTGGCGATCAGAATCATGCACACCACGCCCAGCCAGAGCTGGGACCAGCGGTTCGCCTGCACCGCCTCGCGATTTGGTCTCATAGACGCCCCTCGGACTCGCGGCTGCCGAAGCCGCACGTCCCGCCTAATCTCCCGAGCGCCGAGCACAGTTGCAGTCAAAAACCTGGATGGGAAGGGATGGTGAGATGCCTACGATCGCGATCATAGCGCCGGGCAGCATGGGAAGCGGCATCGGCCAACGGCTGGCCGAACACGGGGCGGCCGTCGTGACCTGCCTTGTGGGCCGCAGTCAGGCGAGTGCCGAACGTGCGCGTCGGGCCGGTATGCGGCCTGTCGAGGACGAAAATCTTGCCGCGGCCGACTTCCTGCTTTCAATCGTGCCGCCTGGAGCAGCGCTCGGACTGGCTGAGCGCCTCGCGCCCGTGCTCGGGCGTGCCCCACGCAAGCCGGTCTATGTCGATTGCAACGCCGTGAACCCGCGGACGGTGGAACGCATCGCCGCCGTCGTGGACGGCGCGGGGTGCAAATTCGTCGACGCGGGGATCATCGGCGGCCCGCCCGTGTCGGGCGGCAAGGGTCCGGGAATTTATGCGTCAGGGCCGGATGCGCATCGCCTCGCGGATCTGACGGTTCACGGCCTGGACATCCGCGTGATGGATGGGCCGGTCGGCGCCGCCTCTGCCCTGAAAATGTCCTACGCCGGTATCACCAAGGGCTTCACGGCGCTCGGCGCGGTCATGATGCTCGCCGCCACGCGGGCGGGCACGGCCGAGGCGCTCCGGCGCGAGTTGGCCGACAGTCAGCCGAACCTGCTGGCTTGGCTCACGCGGGCGGTCCCGGCGATGCACGCGAAGGCTTACCGCTGGGTGGCCGAGATGGAGGAGATAGCCGGGTTCGTAGGCGAAGGCCGGGAAGACGCGACGATATTCGCCGGCGCGGCCCGGTTCTACGAACGCATCGCCGCCGACGCGGACGGGCCGGAGGCCGAGAGGGTGGCACTCACCGTTTTCTGCAATCGCCCGGAAGCTTCGGCGTGATAAACTGACCAACATGTGCAAAAAATCGACCCGGATCGGCAACTAAGGCCTGTGCTGACTTGAAATTGAGCAACTTCTAGGGTAAAAAGACGACATGGGCCACCAGTAGGGTTTCGGTTATGCACCGAGTGATCTCAGCCGAGTTGTCACGCCGATCCTTCTATCTTTCGGTGGGGCCGCTCGAAGCCTATGGCGAATGGCGCTCGGCGGACTGGCCGAAACTATGGTCCCGCGCAAGAGAGCCCGGCTCATACGAATTGTGGTTGGGCCGGGCCTATCTGTGTGTGTCCCGGGCGCGACAGGCTACCAGCGAACCGTCGCCCGCACCGCCGCAGCCGGCTCCGAACGCCGAACCGAACGAGTGCCGTATCCTCGCCTTCAAGGCGCCGATCCGGGCTGCTTGAGGCTTGCGGGCTGCCCGGCCGGCGATGGAGCGCGGCCGGCCTCGGTTACCGCTCCGCCTGCGGCTTCACGCGGGCAAAGCTGACGAGCGTGCCCGCGGCCGAAAACCCGGCACCCACCCCCAGGGCGAGGTTGGCGCCGAAGCCGACCCCCGCCGGATCGCCGCCGGTCAGACCGAAGATAAGCGCGACGAGCGCGGCCCCGCTGGTCTGACCCAGCAGGCGCGCGGTCGCAAGCATACCGCTACCGGCCCCGCTCCGCTCGCGCGGGGCGCTGCTGAGGATCGCCCGGTTGTTCGGCGTCTGAAACAAGCCGAACCCGATACCGCACACCGCCATGCGCCAGGCGACGTTCAGATTGGAGGCATGTGCCGGAAGGAACACCAGCAGCAACAACCCGAGCGTCAGCGCCGATAATCCCACCCCGCCGAGCACGCCCGCGGAATACCGGTCCGACAGGCGGCCGGCGATCGGGGCGACGATGACGACGACCGCAGGCCAGGGCGTGATGAGGAATCCCGTCTCGATCGGGGAGAGCCCATTCGCGTACTGGAACAAGAACGGCAGCCCGACATAGGCGAGGGTCTGCGCGGCGTACGAGCAAATCGAGGTCGCGACCGAAAGCGCGAAGATCGGCCGCCGGAACAGGTCTACCGGCAGCATCGGCGCCGAGATCGAGAGCTCGCGACGGATCAGCAGGACGCCGAAGATGCCCGCTCCGACCAACTCCAGCACGGCGGCCAGACGTCCTTCGCCCGTGCCCAGCCCGTCCACCGCCACGATCAGCAGGCCGAAGGTCGCGGCGTTGAGCGCGGCGCTCGGCAGGTCGAAACGATGGCCGGAACGCGGCGTGCTGGGGAGGGACCGGAGCGCAAGCAGAACCGCGAGCACTCCCACCGGCACATTGACCGCGAACAGCCACGGCCATCTCGCGACGCTCAGGATCACCGCGGCGACGGTCGGCCCGGTTGCGGCGGAGGCGGCGACCGATAGGGTCAGGACCCCCATGCCGCGGCCCAAATGCGCGCGTGGAACCACGAACCGCAACAGCGCCGTGTTGACGCTCGACACCGCCGCCGCGCCGAATCCCTGCAAGACACGCGAGACAACCAGCACGGCGAGCGACCCCGAGAGGCTGCACGCAAGCGAGGCCGCGGTGAAGACGACGAGCCCTGCCATGAACACGCGCCGATAGCCGTAAATGTCGCCGAGGGATGAGAACGGCAGCAGCGAGATCGTGATCGCGAGCTGATAGGCGTTCACCACCCAGATCGAGGCGGCCGGAGACGCCTGGAGATCGACGGCGATCGTGGGGAGCGCGATGTTGGCGATCGCTCCGTCCAGCACCGACATCGCGACCGCGACGCAGATCGTGATGAGGGCGTAGAGTTGGGCGGGTTGGGGCAGCCCGTCCCCCAACTGGGTCTCGCCTCCGCGGACAGCTCCTTCCGGCACCGCTCCTCCAACTCTTCCGTGAGAGGCCGTCAGCTTGACCGCTCCCCGCGCGGCCAACAAGCTGTCACGGCATGAGCGACGCCCTCATCGAGCACGAGGAGACGGTCCGACCGGAGTGGATCGACTACAACGGTCACATGAATCTCGCCTATTACGTCCTCGTGTTCGACCACGCGACGGACGTTTTGTTCGACGCACTCGGCATCGGCAGCGCCTATTGCCGCGAACGCACCAACTCGAATTTCGTGCTGGAGACCCACACGCTCTACGAGCGCGAGGTGGGAGGCGGAGACCGTCTTCGGGTCAGATGCCGCCTCCTCGACGCCGACGCCAAGCGGCTGCATTTCTTCCACGAGATGTTTCACGCCGGCGAGGGCTTTCGCAGCGCGGCGCAGGAGCTCGTCAGTCTGCATGTCGATCTCGCGCAGCGGCGGGCCACGCCGTTTCCGCCAGACCGGGCGGCGGCTATCGGCAGGATGCTGCGCGCCCATGCGGGCTTTCCGATCCCCGATGGGGTGGGACGGTGCATCCGGATGGCGCGCTGACCCGGCGCGGGCCGAACTGCACGCGACCGCTTACCCTCCCAGGAAAGACTTGGTCCACATGGCGTAGTCCTGCTGGCGCGTCACCCGCCGCATCAGCTCGGGGCCGGCGATGCGCGGCAGCTCCGCGGGCGCGGCACCTTCCCGCAACGCCTTCAGGGTGTCGTAGACGGCCTGAACGGCGGCCATGAACGGGTGATGGCCCTGTAGCGCGACGCGCACGCGATGCCGCGCCAGGTAATCGCGGTCGGCCAGTTCGCCTCCGGCCCCGCCGAGGACCAAGGGCAACTCCACCGCCGCCGCGATTGCCTCGAGCTGCGCGCGCGTTTTCAGGCCTACGAGAAAAAGCCCATCGACGCCCGTCCGCGCATAGGCCTGCGCGCGCGAGACGGCTTCATCGAGCCCGGCAATCGCGACGGCGCTTGTCCGCGCCAGCAGGATCAGGCTCGCGTCCTTCCGCGCGGCGACGGCCGCACGCATCTTGCCGAGGCCCTCCTCCAGCTCGATCAGGCTCTGCTCCGGTCGTCCGAACATCTGCGGAAGCCGCGTATCTTCGATCGTAAGGGCGGCGACACCGGCCTGCTCGAGCTCCTCCACGGTGCGCATCACGCCGAGCGCATTGCCGTAACCGTGATCGGCATCCACGAGGAGCGGCAAATGGCCGGCGCGGCAGATCCGCTGCGCCTGCTGGGCCAGCTCGGTCAGCGTCAACACGATCACGTCCGGCGCTCCAAGCACGGTCAAGGATGCGACCGAGCCGGCGAACATGCCGAGCTCGAAGCCGATGTCCTCGGCGATGCGCGCGGAGATCGGGTCGAAAACCGATCCCGGATGCACGCAGCGATCCCCATCGAGGATCGCCCGGAAACGCCGTCGCCGCTCGGTCCAGCTCATCCCTCGCTCTCCTCCATCTCCGAACCCAGCCGCTTCGGGCACGTTGCCCCGTCGGATCGCACCCTACCGCAGGAACAGCAGCATGGCCGAGAAACCCAGCAACCGCGTCGTCGCGATCACGGGAGCCTCGTCGGGCATCGGCCGCTGCACGGCGCGGCTGTTCGCACAACGCGGCTGGCGCGTCGGGCTGATCGCGCGCGGAGCCGAGGGGCTGCAAACCGTGCAGAAGGAGCTCGAGGCCTTGGGTGCGCAAGCCTATGCGGTCGCGGCCGATGTGAGCGATGCCGCCGCCCTGGACCATGCGGCCGGCATGATCGCAACCGAGCTCGGTCCGATCGAGGTTTGGGTCAATAACGCGGGCGTGAGTTTCTACGGCATGTTCATGGACATCACCGAGGAGGAATTCCGCCGCGTCACGGAGGTCACGTATCTGGGCGGCGTGCATGGCACCCGCGCCGCACTGAAGCGGATGCTGCCGCGCAAGCACGGCACGATCGTCAACATCGGGTCGCTCGCCGCTTATCGCGGCTTTCCGCTGCAAGCGCCGTATTGCGCGGCGAAATTCGCCTTGCGCGGCTTCACCGAGGCGGTGCGCTCCGAGCTGATCCAGCAAGGCAGCCCCGTGCATCTGACCATGGTGCATCCGCCCGCCGTCAATACGCCGTTCTTCAGCCATGCCGGATCGCGGATGCAGGGCATTCCGCGGCCGCCGCCGCCGGTCTACCAGCCGGAAATCATCGCCGACGCGATCTATCTCGCCGCCACGAGCCGCCGGCGGGAGGTGAAGGTTTCGGCCGCTACGGTGCAGACGGCGTTCATGAACAAGGTGGCGCCCGGTCTCGTCGACCTCGTCGTCGGCTGGATGGGCAACAGTTCGCAGCAGACGGACGACCCGGAAGTCCGGCGGCGCCGGGATGAGTTGCTGTTCCAACCTCCGAAACAACCCTCTCCGGTGCATGGTCCGTTCAGCGCGGAGGCGTTCGACCGGAGCGCCCAAATGTGGCTCAGTCACAATCGTTGGATGGTCGGATTGGGCGCGGGGCTCGGAGCGTTGCTGCTGTTCACCGGTAAGAAAAGAGAGCCGGCCGTTAACTCAAGGCGCCGCTGAATGCCGCTCATCCGCACGGAGCTCGCGGGCCTGGTCGGCACGATCGCGTTCGACAACTATGCCAAGCGCAATGCGCTGAGCGCGCCGCTGATCGCGGAATTCCTGGCCGCCCTCGATGAGTTCAAACGCGAATCAGTTCGTGTCCTCGTCCTGCGCTCCGCGGTCACGGAGAAGGTCTGGTCCGCCGGCCATGACGTGGAGGAGTTGCCGAAGGCGGATCTCGACCCTCTGCCCTATGACGATCCGCTCGAGCAGTTGCTACGCGCCGTTAAGGGATTTCCCGCGCCGGTGATTGCGATGGTGCATGGCTCCGTCTGGGGCGGCGCGTGCGATCTCGTGATGGCGTGCGACCTCGTGTACGGTGATGAAACCTGCTCCTTCGCGATCACGCCCGCCAAGATCGGGCTGCCGTACAATCTCGCTGGATTCCTCAATTTCATGAGCCGCCTGCCGCTCGCCGTGGTGAAGGAGATGTTCTTCACGGCGGAGCCGATCGCCGCGGAGCGTGCGGAGCGAGTCGGCATCATCAACGCGGTCGTTCCGGCGGCGGAGCTGGAAAGCCGCGTGCAGGCAACCGCCAGGGTTATTGCGAGCCGCTCTCCGATGGCCATCGCGGCGTTCAAGGAATCGATCCGCGCGCTCAGCGAGGCGGCCCCGATGAATCCGGAAACCTTCGAGTATCTGCACGGGCTACGCCGTCGCGTATATTTCGGCCCCGACTACCGGGAGGGAGTTAGCGCGTTTCTCGACAAGCGGCCCGCGAAGTTCTAGACTCGTTTTCGGCTAACTGTGAGCGACTTTACCCTTCCGTTCGTTCCCGCGAAAGCCGGAATCCAGTCCAGCGAAACGTGCCAGCCTTCGTTCTGAGAGACCTGGATCCCCGCCTTCGCGGGGATGAACGGGGAATTTGCGTTGACGTGTTCCAGCCAGCCTGGGACGAGTTTACGGACAGTTGGAACTGATATGGGCGGCTCTGCCCCTCCGTTCGTTCCCGCGAAAGCGGGAATCCAGGCCCGCGAAACGTGCCAACCTTCGTTCTGAGAGCCTGGATCCCCGCCTTCTCGGGGATGAACGGGGAATCTGCGTTCGCTTCGGCGTAATGGCCGACAATGCCCGCCTACAGCCTCAGCGCAAGCTGGCGTTCAGCTTTTCGAGCGCCGCCGAACCTGGGCACAGGTCAGCGTCGCCCAGCAGATTGAGCGGCGTCTCCACCGTGTTCAGATGCCCGTGCAGATCATCCGACTCCGGATGAAGATAGAGCAGACCGGTGACGATCTCGCCGGCGGCATGCCTTGCTTGCAGGAATTCCATTGCCGCGATGCGGTTGTGGATGTCGTAATCCGCGTCGAGCTTCCGGAGCCGTAGCAGCGATCCGTCGTGCTGGCGCACGGTCTCCACCTGCCCCGGCGCATAGTCGACGGTGATTTCGTCGCGGCCGGTGATGAAGTCGAGCTGGTTCACCGCGTCGTTGTGCTCGCGCACGTAGTCGAAGCTCTTGGTCGAGCCCTGATGGTTGTTGAAGGTGACGCAAGGGGAGATGCAGTCGATGAAGGCCGCCCCTTTATGCGCCAATCCCGCCTTGATGAGCGGAACCAGTTGCGCCTTGTCCCCGGAAAAGCTGCGCGCCACGAAGCTCGCGCCGAGCAGAAGCGCCATGCCGACGAGATCGATCGCCTCGTCTCTGTTGACCGCGCCCCGCTTGCTTGCCGCACCCTTGTCGGATGTCGCGGAGAACTGGCCCTTGGTCAGCCCGTAGACCCCGTTGTTCTCGACGATGTACAGCATGTTCACGCCGCGGCGCATGATGTGCGCGAACTGGCCGAGGCCGATCGAAGCGGAGTCGCCGTCGCCGGAGACGCCGAGATAAATCAGATCACGGTTCGCCAGATTGGCGCCGGTCAGCACCGAGGGCATGCGGCCATGCACGGAATTGAAGCCGTGCGATGCACCGAGAAAGTAGGTTGGCGTCTTGGAGGAGCAACCGATGCCGGACAGCTTGGCGATCCGATGCGGCGCGAGATCCAGCTCGAAGCAGGCGCGCACGACCGCCGCGCTGATGGAATCATGGCCGCATCCGGCACACAGCGTCGAGAGCGCACCTTCATAGTCCCGGCGCGTGAAGCCGAGCGCGTTCTTCGACAGATCGGGATGGTGCAGCTTGGGCTTTGGCAGGAACGTCATGGCGCAGCCTTGCGGAACGGAACGATCTTGAGGTCGTCCACCTTGTCGGCGATGGCGTCGGCGATGAACCGGGCGGTGATCGGCGTGCCGTCGTAGTGCAGCACGCGCACCAGTTTCCGCGGGTCCATCTCGCCCTCGTTCACCAGCAGCGTCCTGAGCTGCGCATCGCGGTTCTGCTCCACGACGAACACCTGGTCGTGAGCCGCGACGAAGCTCGCGACATCGGCATGGAACGGGAAGGCGCGCACGCGCATGACGTCCAGCCGAATCCCGCGCGCCGACAGCAATTCAAGAGCCTCGTCCATCGCGGGACTTGTCGAACCGTAATAGATGGCGCCGAGACGGGTTGCCTCTCCGGCTTCCCGCTTCACGGGTCGGGGCAGGAAGCGCTTGGCGGTCTCCAGCTTCCGGAGCAGGCGCTGCATGTTCTCGACATAGGCGGCGCCCTCCTCGGTATAGCGGGCGTCGCGGTCCTTGCTGCTGCCCCGCGTGAAAAAGGCGCCGCGTACGGGATGGGTGCCGGGATAGGTGCGGTACGGAATGCCGTCCCCGTCCACGTCGCGATACCGGCCGAACTCGCGGCCCGCGTCCAGCTCTTCCGCGGTCATCACCTTGCCGCGGTCCATGCTGCGCGAATCATCCCAATCGAGCGGCGCACTCAGCCGTTCGTTCATGCCGATCTCAAGATCGGAAAGGACAAAAACCGGCGTCTGCAAACGGTCGGCCAAGTCGAACGCGAGCGCGCCGAACTCGAAACACTCGTGCGGATCCTCGGGAAACAGCAAGACGTGCTTGGTGTCTCCGTGCGAGGCGTAGGCACAAGCGAGCACATCCGATTGCTGGGTCCGGGTCGGCATCCCGGTGGAAGGGCCGCCGCGCTGCACATCGAAAACGACCGCGGGAATCTCGGCGAAGTAGGCGAGACCGAAGAACTCCTGCATGAGCGAGATGCCAGGGCCGGAGGTCGCCGTGAAGGCCCGTGCGCCGTTCCAGGCCGCGCCGATCACCATACCGATCGAGGCCAGCTCGTCCTCCGCCTGAAGGATCGCGTAGCGAGCCTGCTTCGTCAGCGGATCGACCCGGTAGCGCGCGCAGTAGCGCGCGAACGCCTCGGCAAGCGACGAGGACGGAGTGATCGGGTACCATGCCGCTACGGTCGCACCGCCATAGACGCAGCCGAGCGCAGCGGCGCTATTTCCGTCGATGAAGATTTTATCGCCGACCCTGTCCGATCGCCGCACCCGCAATCCGATAGGACACGGCAAATGCTGCCGGGCGTAGTCGCGGCCGAGATGCAGGGCGTGGATATTGGCCGCGACTAGCTGCTGCTTGTTCTTGAACTGCTCGCCGATGAGTTGCTCGATCTCCGCCGGGTCGATGTCCAGCAGCGCCGACAGCACACCGACATAGACGATGTTCTTGAACAATTGCCGCTGGCGCGGCTCCGAGTATTCGCGGTTGCAGATTTCGGTGAGCGGCACGCCGATGACGGTGATGTCCCGGCGGAACTTGGATTCAGGCAGCGGCTTCGTCGAATCATATAAGAGATAGCCGCCCGGCTCGATCCCCGCGACATCCTTGGTCCAGGTCTGCGGATTCATCGCGACCAGCAGGTCCGTGCCGCCTCTCGCACCGAGATGGCCCACCTCCGAAACCCGCACCTCGTACCAGGTCGGCAGGCCCTGGATGTTGGAGGGGAAGATGTTGCGTGGCGTCGCCGGCACGCCCATTCGCAGAATGGAGCGGACGAACAGCCGGTTGGCGCTGGCCGAGCCGGATCCGTTGACGTTCGCGAACCGGACGACGAAGTCGTTGACGCGCTCTAGCGGCTGCGACATGCGTGTCCTGCTTGTGCCATATCATAGAAGAAGCGCTGCATATCCCAGGCGCCGGTAGGGCACCGTTCGGCGCACAGGCCGCAATGCAGGCAAACGTCCTCGTCCTTCACCATGACGCGACGGGTTTTCAGTGCGCCGGAGACATAGAGCGGCTGGTCGGTATTTTGAGCCGGCGCGTTGAGCCGCTCGCGCAAATCCGCCTCCTCACCATTCGCGGTGAAGGTGATGCAGTCCACCGGGCAGATGTCCACGCACGCGTCGCATTCGATGCAGAGCGAGCCCGTGAACGCGGTCTGGACGTCGCAGTTGAGGCACCGCTCCGCCTCTTTGTAGGCAAGCTCTTCGTCGAAGCCTAGCTCGACCTCCGCCTTGATGTCGCGCAGCGCCACGACCTTGTCCTTGAGGGGCACCCGGTAGCGCCGGTCGATGCGGATGTCGTTATCGTAGCTCCACTCGTGAATGCCCATCTTCTGGCTGACGAGCGTGACACCGGGGGGTGGGCGGGCGCGCACGTCCGCCCCGCTGCACAGCAGATCTATGGAGATTGCCGCCTGATGTCCGTGCGCCACCGCCCAGATGATGTTCTTCGGCCCGAACGCCGCATCGCCGCCAAAGAACACGCGCGGGTTGGTCGACTGCATCGTGGTTTCATCGACAACCGGCAGACCGCGCCGATCGAATGACACGCCGATGTCGCGCTCGATCCAGGGGAAGGCGTTCTCCTGCCCCACCGCGACCAGCACGTCGTCGCACGCGTAATGCAGGTCGGGCTCGCCGGTCGGAACCAGGTCGCGGCGGCCCTCGGCATCATATTCGGGCCGGACCTTCTGGAACAGAACGCCGGTCAGGCGCCCGTCCGAATGCGTGAATTCCTTCGGGACGAGATAGTTGAGGATCGGAATGTCCTCGTGCATGGCGTCTTCCTTCTCCCAGGGAGACGCCTTCATCTCGTCGAACCCGCTGCGGACGATCACCTTCACGTCCTCGCCGCCCAGCCGCCGGGCGGAGCGGCAGCAATCCATCGCGGTATTGCCGCCGCCGAGCACGATCACCCGCTTGCCGACGCTGGTGATATGCCCAAACGAGACGGAGGAGAGCCAGTCGATCCCGATATGGATGTTGGCCGCCCCCTCCTGCCGCCCGGGAAGGTTCAGGTCGCGGCCGCGCGGCGCGCCAGAGCCGACGAACACCGCGTCGAAGCCCTCGCCGAGCAGGGCTTGCAGGCTTTCGATGCGTTGGCCGAACCGGGTCTCGATCCCGAGATCGAGGATGTAGCCTACCTCCTCGTCGATGATCTCCTCCGGCAAGCGGAAGCGCGGGATTTGGCTTCGGATCATGCCACCCCCGCGCGCCTCGGCGTCGAACAACACTAGTTCGTAGCCGAGCGGGGCGAGATCGCGGGCGACCGTCAGCGAAGCCGGGCCGGCGCCCACCAGTGCGATCCTCTTGCCGTTGCGCTGCCCCGCGACAGCCGGCAGCATTCCTCGAATGTCGCCCTTGTAGTCGGCGGCGACGCGCTTGAGCCGGCAAATCGCGACCGGCTCCTCTTCCACCCGGCCCCGGCGACAGGCAGGCTCGCATGGGCGGTCGCACGTACGGCCCAGGATGCCCGGAAAGACATTCGACTTCCAATTGACCATATAGGCGTCAGCATAGCGCCGGGCCGCGATCAATCGGATGTATTCGGGGACAGGCGTATGGGCCGGGCACGCCCATTGGCAATCGACGACTTTGTGGAAGGTACTCGGGATCGCCGGTATCGGTAGGCAGCAAGACATTCCCTCCGGTGCGGCCCGCTTGCGACTCGGACCTTGGCCCATCTTTTTTATTATCGTTATCCTGGCCTATAAACATAAAGCTAAAATGAATTCAACCTCGCGGCAATCGCTTCCGCCCGAGTTAGCCTTGCGTCCGGCGCGGGGCTGTGGACGATTGGATTTGGCGCTGCAATTCGGCGCACTTGCGAAGGAGTTGGTCGATGCCTGACACCCACGCTTCCGGCGGCGATCTCCTCTATGGCGTAGAAGAAGGCATTGGGACGATCGTTTTCAATCGGCCCCAGGCCCGCAACGCGCTCACCTTCCCGATGTACGAGCAACTCGCCGCCATCTGCGGCAGGATCGGGAGCGGCGAGGAGAGCGTGAAGGCGCTGGTGCTGACCGGGGCGGGCGAGAAGGCGTTTGCCGCGGGCACCGACATTTCGCAGTTTCGCTCCTTCGGCAGTCCCCAGGATGCGATCGGGTATGAAGCGCGGATCGACCGCGTGCTGGGCGCCTTGGAGCGTTGCAAGGTGCCCACGATCGCCGCGATCGCGGGCGCCTGCACGGGCGGAGGCGCCGGGATCGCCGCTTGCTGCGACATCCGTATCGGCGCCGCCAACGCGCGCTTCGGCTTTCCGATCGCCCGCACGCTCGGGAATTGCCTCTCCATGGCCAATTACGCCCGACTGTCCGCGCTGATCGGACCCGCCCGCGTAAAGGAGATCATCTTCACGGCCCGGCTGGTCGAAGCGGAAGAAGCCAAGACGCTTGGCCTCCTGAGCGAGGTGCTGCCGGACCACGACCGGTTGCAGGCACGCGCCGGGGAGTTGGCCAGGCTTGTCGCGTCTCATGCCCCTTTGACGCTGCGGGCGACAAAGGAGGCGCTGCGCCGGCTCACCGCGCGGCCGATGGGCGACGACGACAAGGACCTGATCCTCATGTGCTACATGAGCCAGGATTTCCGGGAAGGCATGGAGGCTTTTCTCGGCAAGCGCGCGCCGGTCTGGAAAGGCCAGTAGCGCGGCCTCAAGCGCTGCCGGTCACACGATGGCCCAGCGGTATGACATGTGCCGGTCCGTCGCGGCGGCTCTGGCCGTTTCCGAATCGGCCCAGGCGAAACATTCCTCGGCCTCGGGGATATCCGCGTGACGCGCCAAGGCCAGGACCCCCCGGGTAAACGGCAGCGTAAAGAATTCATCCTGCCACCGGTTAGGATCCGATACTTGAAAATGCTGGGCGGCTTGATTGATGCCCCATGCCTCTTTCCAGGACGAAGCCCACGGCCCGTCCGGACTCTTTCGGATGCAGATCATGAAAGGGGTACAATGGGCGCGAACCCACCCGCTCCGGCCATTCGTGCGGGAGATTTGAGAGTCCACCTGCCAGCGGAAATACGGAAGCCACTCGGGGAAACCCATGCGGACCAGCCATCCGGCGGAGAACGCCTCGAAATCATCTTGCCACGGAGCGATCGTCGTAGCTGCTGGGAGATCGCCCAGCGGGTAGATGCCCAATTCCTGATTGATCGTGCGGAAGATCGCGTGAGCCGGTTCCTTGCTTTCCATGAGGTCGTGCGTAAGCCAGTCCCGCTGCATGTCGAGCAATTGCTTCCAGTGAGCGCGAGGCAGCAGCCATCGCGGAACGGAGGATGGTGTCACCGCGGCGGCTTGCCCGAGCGTCCGGAGAGACCACGCATGGCCCCGCACCTGACCGACGCGATAGCGATACGGCCAGGGCTGCGACACGATGTTCCACGTCGCCTGGAATTGCAGCGACTCGAGGTGATAAGGGTCTCCGGTCAGCAGGAAAGGCACGTAAGCCAAAGCGGGCTGATGCGCCGAATCGGGGTAGACCGGCCCCTCAACCGTGGCGATATACGGCGTACCGCCCTTCGCAGAGTAAGAACTGACCTTGGGATAAGCCAGCACGTCGACCGGCCCGCCGGTCTTTTCGTCGCGCATGATCCAGGGAACGGTTCCGGCCGCCTCGCCCTGCGCCATGAGGGTTGAAAGCGCGGCGGATCTGCCCGTGCAGAGATATTCGCCCTGCGCTTCGGTGACTGGGCCGATGTCGTCCCGGTCGCCGGTCGTGCCGAAGTAGGCGGTGACGCCCGCCAATCCCATAGGCTCGTAGCTTTGAGGCCGGACCGGAATGCTGCGCGCGGTGTGGGCCCGGGCGTCATAGGACGGTAGCAGGCCTTGCTGCATCAGGCTCACGGTCGTGACGCGAACCGGCCTCAGTGCGGACTGCCAGCGCCAGCGAGAGAACCAGTAGTGGTTCGGAACATCGACGACCGCGACCTCCGTCGATCCACGAAGAATTCGGGCACGATAGCGGCCGAGATGCGCGGGCTCCCCCGACCAGCAGAGGCCCAGCTCAAAGATAACCTCCGCCCGATCCGATCCGCGGTCGCGGCGGAACATAACCCCCATCGGCAACCCGGGATCGGTTGCCCGCTTGCAGGTTTGCACAAAACGGCCCAGCGGATCGGTATAGTCGCCAAGATCGAGGGCGTTCGCTTCCTGGTAGCGGAAAGTGCGCCCGTCTATCTCGATTTCAGCGGATAGCGGCGAAACCGCGGTTTCGGCCGCATCTACGCTTGATGGTCCTCTGAGGAACCCTTGCCCGCCGGCTGCGCCCAGTCCAGCAAGGAGCAAGGAGCGTCGCTTCATCACACCACTCTCGATTAACCAATTGATCGGCGAGCAGCCGAACTTGTTGCTAGCCTTCGCGCGGTACTAGGGCACCTTCTATGGCGTGGCAAGGCGGGCTGCCGCCCGTCCTTCAGCTCCGAAAGGGACCAGAGCGCCCGCGATCAGGCCGCCAAGAACGCGCGCGCCCATGGCAGACAAATGCAGGCCGTCGCCGCGGTCCATCTCCGGTCGCAGCCCGCCGGATGTTGCGTCGAACATTTCCGGCCAGGCATCGAGATAACGGCAGCGCGGGCGCGCTGCACACAATCGTCTGAGCGCGTCGTTCAACAACCGAATGTCGGGATTGGCAGGATAGTGCCGCTGGCGCGCCTCCCGGGCGTTTTCATTCACCGGCAGCACGGAGACGATCAGGACCTCCAGCGCCTCGGGCAACCGGTCCAGGACGCGCGCGTAAAGAGCGGCCGTTTCCGCCGGACCCCTATATCTCAGGTCATTGATGCCGACCCCGATCACCGCCCCCTGCGCTCTGTCGAGCGCCCGCAAAGTGGGCAGGCGACGGAGCATGGTGCGGGTGGTATCGCCGGCCAGGCCGAAATTGACGATCTGCGGGCCGATCGAAAGAGGATCGAGTTGCGCGATGATGCTGTCGCCGAGGAGAAGCACGGAACCATCGGGAACGCCTCGGTCGCGCTCGGCCTGATCCACGATCCACTCGTCAAGCGCGAAAATCGATTCACTTGGCGGCGGGCTCCAGCCGAGCGTCCTTAGGGAGAGATCGATGAAATTGGTCTTGAACACGAGAAAAACGCAGGCGAGATGCAGAGCCGCCACATAAAGGACAAGGCCCAGCAGCGCATATTTTTTGAGCCCTTGTCTCCTGAATGTTCGCGGCCGATCTTGCCGAACCGAGGCCGGCGAGGTTGCGGACCGAGGTCCGGCCACGGGTTCGGCCTCCGGATCCTCCGTTTCGCCGGAGTGCTCGGCGGCTAACGTGACATGACCTGCTCCGCGCTTCATGTTACGTTCATGAGAAGTCTGCGAAATTGTCGCAGGCAAATTGGGCCCAGCCTGCTTTTCTCGACGAAAGACTGGAAATGTGCGGACTTCGCAGGGATTTTCGACCTGACTGGCCCCGGAGGGATCGACGAGGCCGCGCTGCGCCGGATGACCGCGGCGATGCGTCATCGAGGTCCGGACGGGGACGGGTTTCATATCGAACGCGGGATCGGTCTCGGGCACCTGCGGCTGGCGATCATCGATATCGGCGGCGGCGATCAGCCGATGTACAACGAAGACGGGTCCGTTGTCATCGTCTTCAACGGCGAGATCTATAACCACAACGAGTTACGGCCAAAACTTGAGGCCGAAGGGCATCTGTTCCGCAGCCGGTGCGATACGGAGGCGATCATCCACGCCTGGGAGAGTTGGGGTCCTGGGTGTCTCGACCATCTGTCCGGTATGTTCGCCTTTGCGTTGTGGGACCGCAACCGCGGACAGCTTTTCCTTGCGCGCGACCGCCTCGGCAAAAAGCCGATCTACTACGCTACCTTGAGCGATGGCCGGTTCGTGTTCGCCTCGGAAATGCAGGGATTGGCGACGTTGCCAGACCTGCCCCGGCGCATAAACCCTACCTCGGTCGAGGATTTTTTCACGTACGGCTATATCCCTGACCCCGATACAATCTACGCGGGCGTCCAACGGCTGCCCGCCGCGCATTATTTGCTTCTGGACCGCAACGGACTGTCTCCGCCCGCTCCGCGACGTTACTGGCAGGTGGAATTCGCGCCGCAAGCGGCAAGCGAACCGGAGGCGCGGGAGGAGTTGATCTCGCGCCTGACAGGCTGCGTGGCCAAACGGCTCATCGCCGACGTGCCGCTCGGCGCCTTCCTGTCGGGCGGCGTCGATTTCGAGCGCGATGGTCGCGCTGGCGGCCGGACTGCATGATGGCCCGCTGTCCACCTTCACCATCGGTTTCGAGGGTGAGGCCGACGAACGGCCATTCGCCGAGTCCGTCGCGCGCCGCTATGGCACCGCCCATCACACGGACGCAACCGAGATCGATTACATCGAGGCCGCGCGCGAGCAAGCCGCGATTTTCGGCGAGCCATTCGGCGACAGTTCGTCCGTGCCGACGCATCGGGTCTGCGCTTTGGCCCGGCGGAACGTGACGGTCGCCGTGTCCGGGGACGGCGGCGACGAGATCTTCGCGGGATACAGACGGTATCAATGGCACCAGCTGACCGAGGCGGTTCGCTCGTTCCTGCCTGGCCCGGTCCGCCGCCACGCCATCGGGGGCCTCGCCGCGATCTACCCCAAGCTGGACCGGGCACCCCGTTGGTTGCGCGCCAAATACACCTTGACGGAGATCAGCCTCGATAGCGCCCTCGGCTTCTATCGAATGGTCTGCAAGGTTCACGCCGATCAGCGGCGCTCACTGTTCGCCTCCGGTCTGGCCTCTCGCCTGGAGGGCTATGACCCGGCGGCCCGTGTCACCGCGCTGATGGACGAAGCCGGCACCGATGACCCTCTGCTCCAGGCACAATATGTCGATCTGCATACCTGGCTGGTCGGCGACATCCTGGTGAAGGTCGACCGGGCAAGCATGGCGAACTCTCTGGAAGTCAGGGCTCCCCTGCTCGATTACGAGTTCGTTCAATGGGCGGCACAGCTGCCGGCCAGCCTCAAGCTTCGCGGGCGCGAGGGGAAATACATCTTCAAGCGGGCGATGGAGCGGTACCTCCCCCCGGACATCCTCTATCGGCGCAAGCAAGGCTTCGCCGAGTTGCTCGCGACGCAATTCCGGCGCGGCTCAGGACGGATCCGCGAACGGCTGCTTTCCGACCAAATGCTGGACTTCGGCCTGTTCGAGCCTACGGGGATTGCGCGCTTGGTGGACGAACATGCCGCGGGCCGCTTCGACCACAGGTACGCCTCTATGGCTCCTGCTCGTCTTCGAGGGCTTTCTCAGAATTGAAGCAGGCAACCGGTTTCTGACGGAGAGGGATACTGAACCGGAAGCCTTCGCCATGAGCGCCTGAAGCTTTCTCCCTCACGCCGCCACCGCACGCCGCGCATCGAGCCTCGAGAATTTGAAGAAGAATGTCCGCGTACCTCGAACCGCAATCCTTGCTCGCCAAGACCGCCAAGGGCGCTGGCTGGGTGGTCTGCTGGCGGATGGCCACTCGTGTCCTCGGCCTCATCAGCACGCTCACATTGGTCCATCTGCTTCTGCCGGCGGATTTCGGGTTGGTCGCCCTCGGGACATCGCTCGCCCAGTCCGTGGACGCACTCTCCTATCTCGGCGTTCAGGACGCGGTCATCCGCGCGAAGAACCCGGACCGTGAGATGTACGATACGGCGTTCACGCTCAACGCGATGCGAGGAGTACTGACCGCAGTCTTGCTGGCTGCCGCCGCGTATCCGGCGGCAGCATTCTTCGACGAACCGCGTCTGGCCGCTATTCTGTTCGCCCTTGGGATCGGTGTCGGGATGGGCGGCTTCGAGAATATCGGCGTCCTCGACTTCCGCCGCGATTTCGCCTTCAACCGCGAATTCCAACTGCTCGTCGTCCCGCGCATTTTGGGCATTGTGGCCGGCATCACCTTCGCACTGATATTCGTCAATTACTGGGCGCTAGTGGTCGGGATTATGACCACCCGCAGCATGCGGCTGGTGTTCACCTTCGTGATGCATCCCTACCGCCCGCGTTTCGGCCTGCGCGCGTGGCGCTACATTTTCGGCTTTTCCTTCTGGACTTGGATCATCAGTCTCGGGGAGCTGCTGCGCGACCGAAGCGACAGTCTGGTCATCGGGCGTATTCTCAACACGGTGCAGGTAGGGATTTACTCGGTGGGCGCGGAGATCGCCGCCCTGCCGACGACGGAACTCGTGGAGCCGCTCTGCCGAGCCTGCTTTTCGAGCTTTTCCGCGGCGGGGCACGCCGGCGCGAGTGTTTCAGAGACCTATCTGCGGGTGATCTCGACGACAGCCATTCTGACCCTTCCGGCCGGAATTGGGATTTCGCTCGTCGCGGATCCGCTCGTCCGGCTGGCATTCGGAGCGCGGTGGCTGGGCGCCATTCCTCTGGTCCAGATCCTCGCCGTCGGCGGGACCATGACGCTGTTCGGCTACATCAGCATGACGCTTTTCAGCGCGCAGGCTCTTCTCGGGGTCAACCTCCGGATCACGATCGCCTCGATGATCCTACGGTTCGGACTGCTGATCGTGCTGGTATCACAATTCGGCCTCGTCGGCGGTGCGATCGCAGCAGCCCTGTCGATCGTCTTCGAACAGACCCTCTATGTCCTCGCGATCCTGAGAAACTTTCATTTGCGGATGACAGACTTGCTGCGCCACACGTGGCGCTCCCTCACGGCCACTTCCGTGATGGCCTTCGCGCTGGTCATCGCGGGACTGGGCTGGGAGCCGACCGAAGGCACGCGCTTGGAACTCGCTGGCCAGTTGTTCGGCGCGTCCGCGCTCGGCGCAGCCATCTACACGGTGGTCCTGCTCGGTTTATGGGTGGTGGCCGGCCGGCCGCATGGCGCGGAAACCGATCTGCTCGAGATGCTAAGGCGAGGCTGGCGTGTTGCCCGCGGTGTCGTGCGCCGGAGGAAAACGGTGCGCACCGCAGCGGGATCCCCGTAGCGCTGCCGCACTCAGAGCTGCGCGGTCCAGCTCTGCACGGCGAGGCTGGTCAGAGCTACGGCAGCCCACGTACCGAAACCGAGCAACAGCGGCCGTAGTCCCGCCCGGGCGAAGTTTTGCCAGTAGCCCTGTAATCCGACGGCGGCCAATGCGAGCACCAGCACGAAGCGTGCGAGAGTTCGAATGTGCGGCGCCGCGTCGCCCACCAATCCAAGCGTATTGATGAGCGAAGCGGCGATGAAGAGCAGGATGAACCAAGGGACCGTGTTCCGGAGCCGCGCGAGGACATTCGGCTGCCGGGGCGCCGACCCGTGCCGCGGATCGAGCCAGGGAAGAGCCAATCCGAACCCGAGCACGAGCGGAATGATCAGGGTCGTGCGCGTCAGCTTTACGACCGTCGCGTAAGTGCCTGCCACCTTGCTGAACGCGAAGCCGGCCGCGACCACCGCGGAGGTGTCGTTGACCGCCGTGCCCGCCCACAGCCCGAAACCGTGGTCCGATAAGCCGAGCACGTGCCCGAGCGGCGGAAACAGAAGCACCGCCAGCATATTGAAAAGAAAGATAACGGAGATCGAATACGTGATCTCCTCCGTCCTCGCCCGCAGTACGGGCGCCAACGCGGCGATCGCCGATGCGCCGCAAATCGTGGTCCCGATGCCGATCAGGCACCGCGTCCGCCACCTTACTCCGAGCCGCCGACCCGCGAACCATGCGACCCCGAGTTCCACGGCCAGCGTCGCGGCCAACAGAGCGAGTGAGGACAGGCCGGTTCGTGCAACATCGCCAAGGTTCAGCGTCAGCCCTAGCAGCACGATGCCGGCGCGGAGGGCATGGCCGCTGATATTCTTGACGGCGAGGCGGCGACTGACCGGCCCCGTGCCGGGAAGATTAGCCGCGAGCACGCCGAGGATGATGGCGATCACCGGCGCCCCGATCACCGGTAGATAGTTTCCGGCGATCCAGGCGAAGGCGGCGATCGCAAGGCACACCGCCAGACCCAACGCGCGCAATTCCGGAGGCCCCGCCCGGCTCACTCGCCTGACTGAGCTGGGGGCGGGTCTTTGCGGCGGCATATAGTGCGATTTCGAGCTGGAACTGAGGCCGGCGGTGTTCAGCCGGTACCCACCGGCGGAGTGGTGGTGACCTGTGCCTCCAGAATTGTAGCGGGCGAGAGGCTCGGCATCACGTAGAGGCGCGCGTTCTGCTCCGGGCTGCCGCCGGGGCCAGGCCCCTTCTGGCGCCCCGGAATGGAGTTGGGATCACGATTGGCCAGCACGTATTCGAGGTCCACCCGAACCCGCGGGATCGTGTGGTAGTAGCCGTGGCCCACGTAGTTCCACTCGGCCGTGCGGGTCGGCACCAGAACCGTCCCTTGGCCGGGGACGACATAGCTGTAATCGACAACCCGCACGTTATGTTGCAACACGGAAACATCGTCCGGCCCCATCGCCGCCAATCGCGGGAAAGGCACCCCGCCATATTGGGCGACGAACGCCGTGATGGTATCCGCCGCGTTGACGCCAACCGTCACCCAGGTCGCCAAGTCGGAAACGTTGTACAGCCCGTGCCCTGGATCGAGCGCGCCCCGGACCACGTCCCCCGCCATGATGAGCGCCTGCGCGAACATGGGACCTTCGAGAGGCGGCTGACCGACCAGCGCACCGCAGCCGTTATCGAGCACGAAGCAGCCCATGCTGTGTGCGAGCAGCATCATGGCCTCCGATTGCGTGGCGAGCCAGGCCTTGTTCAGCGCAGTCAGAAAACGGGCCAGCGCCACGCCGGAAAGCTGGGCATAGCCGCGATCTTGCCGGTACGCCCAGGCACTGTCATGGGTTGGAAAGCTGAAGACCAGAGGCGCAACTCTGGTGCGGGCCGGGTCGGCCGCGAAACAGGCGGCGAGGTCGGCCGTGAGTTCCAGTGCCTGCTCGAAGCTGAACTCGAACCCATGCACGTAAACCAGCGGCATCTGATCGCCAGCGGCTGCGCTCCGCAGCCATGCGCGCAGGAATCCGATCAGACGTGGATCAGGCTCGGCCGCGACGCCTGCGTCGGTGCCCCCGATTGCGATCTGTCCCGGTAAAAGCGCGCCCTCGTAGAAGGGATCCGCGGACGCGCTCACGACACCGCTGCCATAAGTGAGCGCGGCGAAGCTCGACGGCTCCGGGGGCGGGCCGAAATCCAGGCCGGTGACAGGACGGTTGGTCACGAAAGGCACATTGATCTGGAGCATATCGTGGGCTCCCTCACCGCTTCGGCCGCCGCAGCCGGAAGTAAACGCTCGCTCGCGCGGATGCGCCAGCGGAACCAGCGTCGCGCTCCCGCCCGCGATCCGTTTTGGCCGGGAGGGCTCCACGTGCGACTGTGCCTGGGCGGGTCAACATTCGGGAGAACCGCCCGATGGAGCGGGACGCTTCGGTCGCCGACTGCGTGTGGCGGACGCGCTGAGCAACCGTGCGAGTCCGTGATCTGCCCGTGGTCGGCTGGATATGGCGCGTTATCGTAGGGCGGCCGCGGCTCTTCATCGGCGTCGTCTGCGGCTGCATCGCCTACGTCCTCCTGCCCAGTCGCTACGGTCCGCAGGCCCACGCGATCCTGGCATGGGATGCAGGCGTCAGCGTCTTCCTGGTGTTGATTGCGATTCTGTTCCTGAGTGAACACCAGGGCCGCATGGCTGCCGACGCCGAGCGGCAGGAGCAAGGAGAATGGACGATCTTCTTCCTGACCGTCGCCGGCGTGGCGATCAGCTTGGTCGCGATCATCTTCGAGTTCTCGACGTCGAAGGACATCCCGGTCACGCAACGCAACCTTCACATCGCGGTCGTGGCGTTCACGTTATTCGCGTCCTGGCTGATGACGCATGTGACCTTCGCTTTGCGCTACGCGCACGAGTTCTACGCGAAGCGGGCGGATGGGGATGATCTCGAACGCGGACTGCAATTTCCTGGCGAGAATGATCCCGACTACATGGACTTCATGTATTTCGCGCTGGTGCTAGGCATGACCTTCCAGGTCTCCGATGTGCAGATCACGTCCCGCAAGCTGCGACGGCTCGCCACCCTGCACGGGTTGCTCGGTTTCCTGTTCGACACAATCATCGTCGCGTTGACGGTCAACATCGCCGCAGGGCTGCTATAGCCGGCTCGTTGCAGGCGGTCGCCCTGCTGGCTAGACTCGGCTCGCGCGCGCGGCTTGCCCGCGAAAGCCGGAATGAGCCTCGATGATCCAGCTCACGCTCCTTCTCCTCGGGGTCGAGGCCACGCAGCGACACTGGCTGACGCTCGCCACGATCGGCGCGATCTGGGCCGCCCTCGGCTTCGGTATCGTCATCGACCCGCTGGACGCCGGGACTGCTGCTCGATTACGCGCGAGCAATGCACCACCTCGTCGAACCGCCGCCGGGTTCGTGGATCGTGATGCTTGCGGCAGGCGGCGCGGGCGTACCGGCGCATCCGCCGCACGAGCGGGTCCGCACCGCAAGAGGCCGGATACACGGGTTGAGCGAGGCCCGCCGACCTCAACGGGCGCCCGGACTCTTTCCGCTGCCGCCGGGAGGAGCTTTCGGGGTGACCGAGCCGCGATCCGACGGCGCCGTCGCGGGCGGGGCAGCCGCCTGCAACACCTTTCCGGCGAGCTGGGCGTCGATCGTCTGGGCCATTTGCAGATGGCCGAATATGACGGGCAGTCCATCCGCGGCAAACATTTTCAAATCGGCATCCTGACCTGAGCCGATTTCATATTCCAGGAGCTGTGCGGTCTTCTGGTGATCGGCGATTTGCCCCTGAATATATTGCCGATCGAATGCCGCTCCGTTCAATTTCTCAAGCTGCTCGTACATCGACCGATGCTCTTCATCGAGCGATCCGGGTAGGGCGATGCCATCAGCGCTCGCGAGATTCGACAGCCGGTCGTTGAGTTTCGTGTGGTCGTCCACCATCCGGCGGCCGAATTCCTTCACCGCGGAGTCCTGGCCTTTTTGGGCCGCCAGCTTGCCGAAGGCGACTTCCGCCATTCCGCCGATTGCGGCCTCGCGGGCAAAAAGCCGATCCGGTTGGTTCGGTTGATGCGGCGCAGGGATGCCGGGCGCGGTCTGCGGCGTTCCCGGAGGCATCATCGCCGGGTTCGGATTCCCCGTTTGCGCCCGTGCCGCGCCGAAGGCCAGGAGAGCGAGCAACGGCAGAGAAGCAGCCGTCAATCGTTGCATCGGAATGATCCCTCTATCTCAGGCGCGTTCGGCTTCGGATCGCGTTCAGAGTACGAGCAGGTAGGCGAGCAGATCGTCTTTCTCCTGCTGTGACAGCTTCAAGCCGAGCACGAGGTTGAAGAACTCGACCGTGTCGGGGAGCGTCAGCAGTCGCCCATCATGCAGATAAGGCGGCGAATCCTTTATGCCGCGCAAGGTGAAGGTCTTGATCGGCCCGTCTGGCAACAGCACCAATCCATTGGCCACCTGCCCGATCTGGTAGAAGCGCTCGAGCTTCAGATCGTGCATGTTGTTGTCCATGAAGGCGGTCTGCGGCATGTGGCATTCGCCGCAACGTCCCTTGCCCAAGAACACCGTCTCGCCGGCTAGTTCTTGCTGGCTCGCCTTGCTCGGATCGAGCCGGCCCATCGGGTCGAGTTTCGGCGCGGGCGGGAAGTCGATGATGTTCTGCATCTGCGCCATCATCGCGACCTGGTTCGTGCGGTCAGGCAAATTCGACGCCCTTGCGCGTCGCGCTCACGTGGTCGCCGTTGAAATAGGCGGTTCTCTGCTCGAACTGGCTGAAATCCTCGACCGACCGAAGGGACCGCTTCGATCCGTGGATCTGCTGGTTGAAGAGGCCACGCAAGCTGGTCGTATCCAACCGGAAGCGATCGGCCTGCGGCCGGACATCCGGGGTCTGGTGAAAAGCGGCGTTGGTGTGGAAATTGGAGTGACAGTCGAGGCACGTGACTCCGAGGCTTTGGTCCGCGCTCTTGCGATCCTCCGTCTGATTGAACTCCTCCTGCGGGAAGGGCGTCAGGAGGAGTCGCAATCCCTCGATCTGAACCGGGGTCAGAATGCCCACCATCAGCGCGTAGTAGTTCTTGATGGTGAGGAGCTTGCCCTGCGACACGTCGCCCAGTTCCGGGTGCGTCGTTAGGAAGATCGGAGGCGGAAATTCCGGCGTGAAGCGATCCGGAAGATCGAAATCGACGTCGAAGCGCCGCAGGTCACGGCCTTCCTGTTTTCTGATCTCGTCGATCTCGATGTTGGGGAACACTTGCCCACCGGTCGCCTGCTTGACGTGCGGCAGAGGCATGAACCCCAGCGGAAGCAATCCGCGCTGGCGGATGTCGTCCGGGCTTAACTGCGCGAGACTATCCCAGGTCGCGCCCGCGGGCAGCTTGACGCGAACGCCGCCTTGGACCGGCTTGCGGCCACCCGACATCATCACACCCGCGAGCGGGCGATCGGACAAATCGTAGCGCTGGCTCAGCAAGTCCTGCTGTTGCTGCGTCACGAGCGGCTTTTCCGCCTCGTCGTTCGCTTTCACAGCATCGAAGGGGATCGTCGGCAACGGCCGGTAGCTGGCATCCGGGGGCAGAGGATCCGCTATTGCCGGCAGGCTGAGCAGGAAAGTCGCGGCCAGAGGGAGGATTTGCTTTTGAAGGGCGGACATGCACGTCTCCCCATACCCCGACGATTCACGATGGCCTAATCGAGCCGCTCGCAGCAGGAACGTTAGGCCCAGTCGGGTCCGGCAAGCGTAAAACATACGCGAGCACCCGCCGATCGCGCCGATCAGCGGTGGACGAAGGCGGTGTCGCAATCGCGGCGCCCGGCCAGCAGGCAATCCTCGATGTGGCCTTTGATCTGCAAGGCGCGCACCAGGAATAACCCGAGAACCACAAGGAGTAACACCAGGGCAAGCCCGCCCAAGCTCGCAGTCTGCCGATCGGCTTCCGGCTCCTGCTTCCGATCATCCTTCCGGAGGCGGGCTCCGCGCATCTCTCATCACCTGGACCGCGATCGATGACATCCTACGACCCAGACGAGCCAGAGCAAAACTAGACTGCCTCGGACAGATCGGTCCCAGCCCGGTCCGCCCCGGCTATGTGACGCGCCGCGATGTAGCCAAAGGTGATAGCGGGGCCGAGCGTGATGCCGCCGCCGGGGTAATTGCCCCCCATGATGCTCGCCATGTCGTTGCCGGCCGCATAGAGACCCGGGATCGGTTTGCCATCGCGGTCGAGCACCTGGGCGTCGCCGTTCGCGCGCAGGCCATCGAAGGTGCCGAGATCGCCGACTACGACCTCGACCGCGTAGAAAGGCGCCTTTTGCGATCGGCGCGAGGCAGGGATTCGGCTGGAAAGAGGGATCGCCATTGAAGCGATTGTACGCGGTCGAGCCTTTGCCAAACGCCGTGTCCGTACCGGTTCTTGCGTCCTCGTTATAGGCCGCGACAGTCGCTTCCAGGCCCGCGGCATCAATTCCTGCCGCCGCGGCCAGTGCGGTCAGTGTGCGGCCGCGCTTGAGGTAGCCGGAGCGGATGGCTGGCGCGAGCGGCACGGGAAACGGCTTCACGAAGCCCAGGCCGAAACGCTTGATGAAAGCATGGTCGACAATCAGGAACGCGCGCGCAAGCGAATTGTCAGGCGGGATGGCCGCGAACAGCGCCTGCACGAAATCATGGTACGAGTTCGCTTCGTTCACGAAACGCTTGCCGTTCGGCAAAACCGCGATGAGGCCCGGTTTGGCGCGGTCGATGAAATGCGGGAATACGCCCCAGCTGCCGCCCTTGCGCGGCACGCGCGACACAGGCACCCACGCCGCCGCATTCGGATAGCCGAGCTCGAGCGCCGCCCCGATCTCTTCGCCCATGCGCAACGCGTCGCCGGTGTTGCTGAGCGGCGCGGGCGAAAAATGGCTTTCACCGTCCGGATCGTGCGGGAACAGCGCTCGGCGCCGCTCCTTGTCTTGTGGAAAGCCCCCCATCGCGAGCACCACACCTCGCTTGGCTTGGACCAACAATTCGCCATCACGCGTCTGCACGACGGCCCCGCGCACCGCGCCGCCCTCTGCGATGAGCCGAACCAGAGGCGAGTCCGTCCAGATTTTACAGCCCGCATCGAGGGCGGCGCGAAATCAGCCGTCCGGCCAACGCATTGCCGTTGACCAGCCGCATGCCGCGTCCGCTGTCGCCAGGTCGCGCATGTGCGAAGCCATCCGGGTGGCGACGAATACCGCCGAGCGTGCCGACCGGGTGACATTAAAGAAGTGCTTCAATTCCGGCCCGGAGCCGATCATCAGGCCGGCGAAAGTCAGCTCCCGCAGCGGCGGCCGCAGTCGCTTGATTTCCTCGCCAAGAGCGCGGCCGCTGAAGGGCTGCGCCAGGATGGAGCGACCGCCCGGCAGGCCACCGGGCGCATTCGGATGATAATCGGAGAAGGCCGAGGCTGGCTCGAATGTGAGAGCGGTTCTTTCTTCGAAAAACGCCACTGCCTCCGGACCCCGTGCAAGAAACGCATCCACGCATTCGGCATTGAAATAGTTGCCCGCCTCGTGCTGAAGATACGTCCTCGCCGCCTCCGGGCTGTCTTTCACGCCATCCCGTTGCGACACGGGATTGCACGGAATCCACATGAAGCCGCCCGAAAGCGCGGTAGTTCCGCCGACATAACGGTCTTTTTCAGCTACGATGACCTCCAGGCCATGCAGTCCAGCAACTGTCGCCGCGGCCAGGCCGCCCGCGCCGGAACCGGCGACCAGGACATCACAGCTTACCGATTTGGTTCCGCTCATCGAGGTCCGCTTCCCTTTGCTGTCCGCTCAGTCCGCATATTGGAATGCGTCGCGCCAAGAGTTCGTCGGCATCGTGTGGCGGCTTGGCTGCCCTCCCGTGCGCCGGCGCCGAGCGCGCATCAGCCCGTGAGATAACCGCCATCTACCACCAGGGTCGCGCCGATCACGTAGCTGGACATTGACGAGGCGAGGAAGACCACCGGACCGACAAGCTCCTCGGGCTCCCCGTATCGGCCAAGCGGTATTCGCCCAAGAAATCTCGCTGAGCGTTCCGCGTCGAACCGCGTGGCTTCTGTCATCGCCGTCGCAAAGGTGCCTGGGGCAATCGCGTTTACGCGCACACCGTCCTTCGCCAGCTCCTGGGCCAGGGTCTGGGTCAGCATCTTCACCGCGGCCTTTGAGGTGGTATAGCCGATCGAAGTGCCCGTCGAGACGAAAGACGCGATCGAAGCGATGTTGATGATAGCGCCCTTTGTAGCACGCAGAGCGCGGAGGAACGCCAGCGTGACGTTGAGGGTTCCATGCAGGTTGACATCGAGCGCGGCATTCCAGAGCCGACCCGCTTGCGGATCATCGATCGTATGGCGCGGGGCGATTCCGGCATTGTTGACGAGAACCGATACATTCCCGACCTCCTGCTCGACCGTTGTCGCCAGCTTCGTGCAGGCGGTTGCGTCCGTAACATCAAGCGCGAATGCACAAGCCCGCCCACCGCCTCGCCGGATATTATCCGCCGTCTCATTCGCATTCTCGGCATTGATATCGGTCACGACGACGCGCGCACCGTGCTGCGCAAGACCCTTGGCGATCGCAGCGCCATTGCCCTGTCCGGCGCCAGTGACAAGGCCGATCCGGTTCTCAAGCAGCATGCGATTTCTCCAGACCTAAGCCTTTTTCAAAAGTGGGCAGGCGAACTCGGATGCGGGCCGATAAGCGTCTTCGCCCCGCACGGTGCGAACGAGCTCTAAATAATCCCATGGCCCCTTCGATTGCTGCGGCGTCTTGACCCGGGCCAGATACATGTCCCAAATCACTTGGCCATCTGCGCGAAGCTTCGCCTCCTTGGTGGTGAAGATATCTTTCACCGGCAGCTCCTGCATTTTCGCCATGACCGCGCCGGCGTCACTGGTTCCAGCGCCCGCCACCGCTTTCAGGTAGTGTAGCACCGCGCCATGAACGCCGATCTGCAACATGGTGGGCATCAAGCCGATTTGCGTCAGATAGCCCCTCGACCACTCGGCCGCTTGCGAATTCATGTCCCAGTAGAAAGCGGTGGTGTAGCGGGTGTTCTGCGCGACTTCCAATCCCGCTGCATGCACGTCGGTGAGGAACATGCCGAGCCCGGCCATTCTCTGCCGGCCCTGCGTCAATCCGAACTCCGCCGCCTGTTTGAGCGTATTGGTGCAGTCCGTTCCGGAATTGGCCAGCGCCAACACGTCTGCTCCCGACGACTGCGCCTGAAGCAGCAGCGCAGAGAAATCCGAGTTCCCGTCGGGATGCAGCGCGCTCCCAAGTACCTTGCCGCCGGCCCGCTGGATGAAATCGGTCGCGTCCGTTTGTAGTTGCTTGCCGAAAGCGTAGTCGGCGGTGATGAAGAACCACGTTTTGGCACCATCGGCGATTAGAGCCGACGTCGTGACTTTGGTCGTAGCATAGGAGTTGTAGGTGAACTGCACGGTCCGATCGTTGCATCGGGCATTCGTCAGCTCGCTGGAGCCGGGAGCGGAGAGGAGCGCGATCCGGTTCTTGTCCTTGCAGAGTCCGCTAACGGCGAGAGCGATCGCCGAGTTGGGCACGTCGGCAATCACCTCCACCCCGTCCTCGTCGATCCATTTGCGGGCAATGGTCATGCCTACGTCCGGCGACATTTTATGATCGCCGACCACGATCTCTATTTTTCGGCCCGCGACTTCGCCTTTGAAATCCTTCGCCGCGGCATTCGCTGCGTAGACCGAGCCCGGCCCGCCATTGTCCCGGCCCCAGCTCGACATGTCCGTCAGCACGCCGATCCGCAGTGGCTATTCTGCGCCGCTGACCGGCGCAATGCCGGCACAGCGAGCAGCGAAAGCTCCCGCTACGGCTCTGCCCACAAGGTCTTGCCGCGGACGGGCGGGCGCGTCATGAGCAATGCGTGTCCAGGGAAGCACTGCTCCACCTGTCGCGCGAGCCTGCCTTCGGCGCGCTTATCGCGCGTGTCGGGCCGTGCCGGCTCGCGCCGGAGCGAAAGCGCAGTCCCTACGAGGCGCTGGTCCGCGCCATCGGCCACCAGCAGCTCAACGGCAGGGCCGCGGAGGCGATTCTGGGCCGGTTTATCGCGCTTTATCCCGGCCCCGATTTCCCTGCGCCCGAACTCGTGCTCGCGACCGATCCGGGCGTGCTGCGAGGCTGCGGCTTCTCCCTCGGCAAGATCGCCGCGATCCGCGACATTTGCGAGCGCGCCCTCGACGGTACCATTCCGACCCGGCGCGAGGCTGCCCGCCTGTCGGACGAGGCGCTCATCGAGCGGCTGACCACGATCCGGGGAGTCGGCCGGTGGACCGTCGAGATGCTGCTGATCTTCACCCTCGGTCGGCCCGATGTGCTGCCGGTCGATGATTTCGGGGTGCGCGACGGTTATCGCCTACTGCATGGGCTGGAGATGCAACCAAGGCCCCGCGAACTGGCCGCGATCGGCGAGACCTGGGCGCCCTATCGCAGCTTCGCCGCCTGGTATCTCTGGCGTGCCTCGGACGAGGGCAAGCGCGTGAAGGCGCCGACCAGCCGCGCCTAGCGTTCCGGCCGGGTTTTCGCGCCCGCCCGTCTTGCCCCCGGATCGAATCTGCGGAAACTCCTGGTGTCCGCGGGCAACGATCCGTCGCCCGGCGCGTGATGTATCTAGTC
Source organism: uncultured Alphaproteobacteria bacterium (assembly GCA_963808965.1). GTDB lineage: Bacteria > Pseudomonadota > Alphaproteobacteria > Acetobacterales > Acetobacteraceae > CAWEHU01. Next base: position 35,159 of record CAWEHU010000028.1, on the reverse strand, counting down.
CGGCGACGTACCTGACTCTAAACGAAACAGAGAACAGGTTCGGGAGGCAGCATATGAATAGAACGGTAGCCACGGTCGCGGCGCTCTGGATCGCCGGGGCCGGCGCAGCATACGCCCAGGGCTCGACCGGAGCACCAGCCGCCGGCGGCAATCCGCCGGCACTGACCGAGGGGCACGCCCGGTCGCTCATGATGGGTTATGGATGCACGAACCTCTCCCATCTGAGCCGGGGAATGTCGGGTTCATGGCATGGCCAGTGCTCGAAGGGCGGGCAGACGATCGACGTCATGGTCGACCCGGAGGGCAAGGTGTCGACCGGAAGGGCCGAGCATATCACCGCCGCCAACGCGCGAGCCGTTCTGATGAATTACGGCTGTAGCAACGTCTCGACCCTGAGCCCCGGGCCGCAGGGCACCTGGCACGGGCAATGCACGAAGGGCGGCCAGACGGTCAACGTGATGGTGGACCAGGAGGGGAAAGCCTCGCAGGCGGCCGCCCAGCACATCACCGAGGCTCATGCACGCTCGGCCCTCATGGACTATGGCTGCGCCAACGTCTCCTCCTTGAGCCCGGGGGCGAATGGCACATGGTCCGGTCAGTGCCAAAAAGGCGGCAAGACCATGGACGTAACCGTGGACCAGCAGGGTAAGGCCGGCACCAGGTAATCTCGCTTGTTGCAGGCAGCGAGGCGTAACCGCGCCCCGCTGCCTCGCCGCGAAGGGCCGGCGTGCTAACGCGGGGCCGTGATCGCGGGCGAGCAATTGGTGCGGCCGGATGCGACGCAATCCGTGTTGGAGATCCATTGCTGGGCCAAGGGAAAGAGCCACCACGCCGCCAGCAGGAGGAGCACCACCACGATCAGCACGATGACCGGCATTACGTCCACCGGCCGGCCTTCCTTCTCCTCGGGCATCGCGGGCTCCGCTCGCTGGGGCGAGATCGGCGGGGGCCAACCCCCGCCCGCCATCAACGTTTTCCGGGCCGATCCTTTCCCGCCAGCCGGGGACGCCCAAGATAAGCGCCGATGAGCAACCCGCCAAAACCGCCCGGCTACCCGGCGCTCGACGCCATCGTGTTCGACGCAAGCGGCCTCGTACCCGCGATCGCCCAGCAGCACGACACCGGCGAAGTGCTGATGATGGCGTGGATGAACCGGGAGGCCGTGTCCGAGACGCTCGCCACCGGCCGCGTTTGTTATTTCAGCCGCAGTCGGAACAAGCTGTGGCGCAAGGGCGAGACCTCCGGGCAGGTGCAGTCGCTCAAGGAGCTCCGCCTCGATTGCGACGGGGACGCACTGCTCCTGCTCGTGGATCAGACCGGCGTCGCATGCCACACCGGCCGGCGCTCCTGCTTTTACCGAGCTGCCCGGGACGGTGCGCTGATCGAGATCGCCGCCCCCCTCGTGTCGCCCGAGGCCCTGTACCGGATCCGCCCCAGATGGCGTGACGGCCGAGCCGTGACCGATAAGTCTCCGCTCCGCGTCGAGACATTGAGCGGCAGCGCCATCACGCCGCTGCTGCCGGAGCTCGCGCGCCTCCGCACCACGGTGTTCCGGGACTGGCCTTATCTCTATGACGGCGATGAGGCTTCCGAGGCGGACTATCTGCGCCCCTTTGTCGATAGCCCGAGAGCAGCGATCGTCTTGGCGTTCGACGGAAGCACCCCGGTTGGCGCTTCAACCTGTCTCCCGCTCACCGATGAGACGGAGAACGTCACGGCCCCGTTCCGTACGCGCGGCTGGCGGCTGGAGCGGTTTTTCTACTTCGGGGAGTCGGTCCTGCTACCGGCTTACCGGGGTCGCGGCGTCGGGGTTGCGTTTTTCGAGGCGCGCGAGGAACACGCCCGCCGGGTGTCTGATTGCGATTTCGCCTGTTTCTGCGGGGTGCTCCGGCCGGCGGATCACCCGATGCGGCCCCCGGCGCATGTCCCGCTCGACGCCTTCTGGCGACGCCGGGGCTACACCTCCTATCCGGACCTCACCTGCACCATGTCTTGGAAAGACATCGGAATGCAGCACGAGACGGAGAAGACGCTGGCGTTTTGGATAAAGTCGCTGACCGGCGCGGCCTTGCCGTGACTCGGCTACGTTTGGGCTTGCTGCAATATCGGGTGAGCCCGGTCGAGAATGTCGCCGGGTTTGCCGAAAAGCTCGACCGCAAGCTAGCGGAAGCCGTGGAGGCCGGGGCGGAACTGCTCGTTCTACCGGAATATGCCTGCATGGAGATCGGAGGCGGGCTCGCGCAAGTCCCTGATGTGGCGCGCGAGCTTGCAGCCGTATCCGCCCGCAGCGCCGAGATCCTGGCAGAGATGCGGCGCGCTGCGCGGCGGCACCGGGTCTGGCTGGTGCCGGGGTCGCTGCCGTTTCGCGAGGAGGGCCGCACGCGCAACCGCGCCCCGCTGATCGCGCCGGATGGACGGCTCGCGTTCCAGGACAAGCACGTGATGACGCGGTTCGAGTCCGAGTCCTGGGGCGTGCAGCCCGGCGGCCCGCCCGCGGTCTTCGAGACGCAGTGGGGCCGCATCGGGATCGCGATCTGCTACGATCTGGAATTCCCTGCCCTGGTGCGCGCGCAAGTCGAGGCCGGGGCGTGGCTGATCCTGGTGCCGACCTGCACGGACACGATGTGGGGTTTCAACCGCGTCCGCCTCGCCGCCCGCGCCCGGGCGCTCGAGAACCAGTGCTACGTCGCGATCGCGCCCACGGTCGGGGATGCACCCTGGTCCGCCACCCTCGATACGAACCGGGGCTACGCCGCCGTCTACGGTCCGGTGGACCGCGGCTTTCCCGAGGACGGCCTGCTGGCCCGCGGCGCCTTGGATGCGGACCAATGGGTGTTCGCCGATCTGGACCCCGCACGCTTGGAGCAGGTTCGGGCCGACGGGGGCGTGCGCAACCACCGCGACTGGCCCGCCGATCCGCCGCCCGCGCCGGTGATCGCGCCCGCATGACGCTCGTCTACCTCGTGGCCGGCGAGGCAAGCGGGGATGTCCTTGGCGGCAAACTGGCGGCCGCCCTCGCCGCGCGCCGTCCGGATCTGCGTTTCGCCGGCGTAGGTGGCGAGCGCATGGCGGCGCAGGGCCTGCACAGCCTGTTTCCCATGCAGGAACTGGCGTTGATGGGCTTGCTGGAGGTGCTGCCCAACCTCCGCCGTCTCCGCCGGCGGCTCGCCGAGACCGTCGCCGACATCGAGGCGAAACGCCCGGACGTGGTCGTGACGATCGACAGCCCCGGCTTCGCTTTCCGGCTGCTGAAAGCGATCCGGCCGCTCGGCATTCCGCGCGCCCACTACGTGGCGCCGCAGGCCTGGGCCTGGCGCGAAAGCCGCGTGCGCCACTTCCCCGGTTTGTGGGAGACCCTGCTCTGCCTTCTCCCGTTCGAGCCGGCATTCTTCGCCCGGCATGGCTTGGATGCCACCTTCGTCGGCCACCCGGTCCTTGAGAGCGGCGCCGACAGGGGTGACGCAGCGCGATTCCGCTCGCGGCACGACCTTTCGCCCAGGGCAAGGATCCTGACCGTGATGCCCGGCAGCCGCCCGACCGAGGCCAGCCGCCTGCTGCCGGTGCTCGGGGCGACGCTACAACGCCTCGCCTCGCAACTGCCGGACCTCGTCCCTGTCGTCCCGGCGGCGGCACCGGTCGCCGAGGCGGTTCGCGCCGGCGCTGGCGCATGGCCAGTTCGACCGATCATCGTCTCGGGGACGGAAGAGAAGCACGACGCGTTCGCGGCGAGCGCGGCGGCGCTCACGAAATCCGGGACCTCTACCCTGGAACTGGCGCTGGCGAACGTTCCGATGCTGGTCACGTATCGTGTCAACCCGCTGACGGCCGCGATCGCCCGGCGGCTCGTCAAGGTCCCCTACGCCTCTCTGCTCAACCTGCTCGCGGGACGCGAGGTGGTCCCGGAGCTGCTGCAACAAAATTGCACGCCCGACAAACTCGCGGCCGCGTTGCTTCCGCTGCTGTCCGATGCGCAAGCGTCACGCACGCAGCGGGAATGGTTTCCGACGTTACTGGACCGCCTTCGCCCGGAACGGGGCGTGCCCTCGGAAGCCGCCGCGGACGCCGTGCTATCGCTGATCGACGGCAGCTTCAGGCCGCGATCGCATGATCCTCGCGCGGATATTGCGGATTAGCCGGCGGCGACGCCGCGACCTGGCTGACGAAGCGGCGGCGGCGCCATTTCAGAAAACGCCATGCCATCCGCGCGCTCGCATCCGATAGGCGGCCGCGCGGCGGCAGGCCGACCGACTTGAAGACCATTCCCATCCCGCGCTCGATGTGGCGGTACCGATAATAACTCATCGCGCGCGCCATGTAGGCGGCTATGCAACGCTTATGGTCGTAGGGCACGCCTTCCGGATCGTTGCCGCAATGGAACGCGAAGGCCAGCTCGTCGTCCTCGCTTTCGGTGATTCGCCCGGCCGCGATGCGAAGCCGGCGCAGCACGCCGATGTTCTCCCGCCCGAGATAGCGCCGCAAATGGTCGTAGAATAGCTTGAAATGGCGGAATTCGTCGGCGGCGATCTGGCGGCAGATGATCTGCAACACCGGCTCTTTCGTCGCGTCGGCGAGCGCCGTGTAATAGCTGGAAGTGCCGATCTCCACCATGCAGCGGGCGATCAGCTCGCCCGAGCGCGAGCCGCGAACGGATGCATCGACGTCGAGCGGAATCTTATACCCGTCCTTGTAGCGGGCGAAGGAGGCTTCGTAATTCCAGGAGGGGTCGGCGAGCATCGACCACCGGCCGAGCGCATCGCCGTGCTGAACTTCCTCGACCGCCCAATTATCGGCGGCACGCTGAAAGTCTGGATCGTCCGCGAACACCCGGTTCAGATAGAGAGCGTAATCGGTCCCGTTCCGCTCCACCATGGCGGCGGCCTTCACGATCGGCACGATGTCGGGATCCACTTTCGTGGCCTCGAACCGATCCCAGGGCACCTCGTCGATCCGCCAGTGCTTCATTCCTGCGTCCCGCATCCGCCATTGGTGTGATCACTCGGAATGCGAAGGTGGGCGCGCGCGGCCTGGGTCGCAAGCACGGCCGCGGAGCACGGTGTTGCTAATTTGACACAGGCACGTTTGGCAGGGGTTAGGTGGCCTGCGCCGCCTCAACCATGGCCCGAGCGGCTTGCATACGGTCCATCGCCGTGTCCAGCGTCTCGACGTCGTTCTTGTCGGCGGCGTTGTAGTCCGCCTCGGCCTCAGCGAGTCTCCGCTCGCCCTCTTGGCGGGACACCTCGGCAACCGGGATCGCTTCATTGGCGAGCACGGTACACCGCTCCGGCGTGATCTCGGCGAAGCCGCCGGCGATATAGAGACGGTCCGTCACTTGGCCGGCCTGATGGACGGCGATCGTCCCACCGCGGAGCATCACGATCATCGGCGCGTGCTCCGGCAGGACGCCGAGGTCGCCCTCGGCGGCGGGGATCACGACCATATCGACCGGCTTCGATATCAGCAGTTTTTCCGGACTGACGATCTCCAGTGCGATGGCCATCGTGCTCGTGCTCTTTCCTGCCTGCGCCGATCAGGCCGTGGCCTTCATTTCCTCTGCCTTCGCCACCGCTTCCTCGATCGCGCCCACCATGTAGAACGCCGCCTCGGGCAAGTGATCGTATTCGCCGGCGACGATGGCCTTGAAGCTGCGGATCGTATCGGCGACGGGGACGAACTTACCCGGAAAGCCGGTGAACACCTCGGCGACGTGGAAAGGTTGCGACAGGAACCGCTGGATCTTGCGCGCGCGCGCCACGATCAGCTTGTCCTCCTCGGACAGCTCGTCCATGCCAAGGATCGCGATGATGTCCTGCAACGACTTGTAGGTTTGCAGTACCCGCTGCACCTCGCGCGCCACACCGTAATGCTCCTCGCCGACGATGCGCGGATCGAGCGAGCGGGACGTGGAGTCGAGCGGATCCACCGCCGGGTAGATGCCGAGTTCGGCGATCTGGCGCGAAAGCACCGTCGTCGCATCGAGGTGGGCGAAGGAGGTGGCCGGCGCCGGATCGGTCAGGTCGTCGGCGGGCACATAGATCGCCTGCACCGAGGTGATGGAGCCCTTCTTCGTGGAGGTGATGCGCTCCTGCAAGGCGCCCATGTCGGTCGCGAGCGTCGGCTGATAGCCGACCGCGGACGGAATGCGGCCGAGCAGCGCCGACACTTCCGCGCCGGCCTGCGTGAAGCGGAAGATGTTGTCCACGAAGAAGAGGACGTCCTGGCCTTCCTCGTCGCGGAAATACTCGGCGACCGTGAGACCGGAGAGGCCGACGCGGGCGCGGGCGCCCGGGGGCTCGTTCATCTGGCCGTACACGAGCGCCACCTTGGAGCCTTCGGTCGTCCCCTCGCCGAGCTTGATGACACCGGCGTCGATCATCTCGTGATAGAGGTCATTGCCCTCGCGGGTGCGCTCGCCCACGCCCGCGAACACCGAGACGCCGCCATGCGCCTTGGCGATGTTGTTGATGAGCTCCTGGATCAGCACGGTCTTGCCGACGCCCGCCCCGCCGAACAGCCCGATCTTGCCGCCCTTGAGGTACGGCGCGAGCAGGTCCACCACCTTGATGCCGGTCACGAGAATCTCGGCCGAGGTCGCCTGCTCGTCGAAGGTAGGCGCGTCGCGGTGGATCGGGTAACTCATCTTCGCGCCGACAGGCCCGCGTTCGTCGATCGGTTCCCCGATCACGTTGAGGATGCGCCCCAGCGTCTCAGGTCCGACCGGCATCTTGATTGGCGCGCCGGTATCGACGACCTCCTGTCCTCGTACCATGCCTTCCGTCGCGTCCATCGCGATGCAGCGCACGGTCCGCTCGCCCAATTCCTGCGCGACTTCCAGGACCAAGGTGCGCTCGTTCAGTTTCGTATTCAGCGCGTTCTGAATATACGGCAGATCGCCGTCGAACTGCACGTCCACGACGGCGCCCAATACCTGGCTGACGCGGCCGACGATGTTGCTTGCCATGTGTGTTCCTCGCCCTCAGAGCGCTTCGGCGCCGGAGATGATCTCGATCAATTCCCTGGTGATATTGGCCTGACGCGTCCTGTTGTAGTTCATCGTCAGGCGGTCGATCATGTCGCCCGCATTGCGGGTCGCGTTATCCATTGCCGTCATGCGCGCGCCCTGCTCGCCCGCGGCGCTCTCGAGCAGCGCGCGATAGAGCTGAACGGCCAAATTCTGCGGCAGAAGGCGAGCTAGAATCGTCTCCTCGTCCGGCTCGAATTCATAGACGGCCTGCGCGCCCTCCCCCTGGTCGGGCTGCTCGGCCGGAGGCGGCGTTGGAATGATCTGCATCTCGGTCGGCACTTGCGCGATCACCGAGACGAAGCGGTTGTAGATCACGGTGCAGATGTCGAACTCGCCGGCCATCAGCATCTGCGTGATCTTCTGCGCGAGTTCCGCGATATCGCCGAACTCGACCCGCCGCTTTCCCGCGAAACTGATCTGATCCACGATCTGGTCGGGAAACTCGCGCCGCAGATAGTCGCGTCCTTTGCGGCCGACGGTGATGATCTTGACGGTCTTGCCTTCCCGCTCCAGCCGGCGCGCGAGGTTGCGGGTCGCACGCCCGATGTTGGAATTGAACGCCCCGGCGAGGCCGCGGTCCGCGGTCATGGCGACAAGGAGATGCACCTGATCGCCGCCGGTACCCGCCAGCATCCGGGGCGCTGTCGGACTGCCCGCTATGCTCGCGGCCAGAGCGCCGAGCATCCGTTCCATGCGCTCGGCATAAGGCCGCGCCGCCTCCGCCTGGCTCTGCGCCCGGCGGAGCTTGGATGCGGCCACCATCTTCATCGCGCTCGTGATCTTGCGCGTGCTCTTCACGCTGTTGATGCGGGCGCGCAGGTCCTTCAGGCTTGGCATCGGTGTTCGCCTGGTCCGCTGTTAAGCGAAGCTCTTCGCAAAGCCGTCGATGAAGGCGACCAGCTTCTTCTCGGTCTCCGGCTTGATCTCGCGATCAGTGCGGATCGCTTCGAGAATGCCCGGTTCCCGCGACTTGATTTCGGACAGAAGCTGAGTCTCGAAGGGGCCTACCCGGTTCACATCGAGCGCGTCGAGATAGCCGCGCGTGCCGGAGAAGATCACGACCACCTGCTCCTCGACAGCCATCGGCTTGAACTGCGGCTGCTTCAGAACCTCGGTCAGCCGCGCTCCGCGCGCCAGCAATTTCTGGGTGGAGGCGTCGAGGTCGGAGGCGAACTGCGCGAAGGCGGCCATCTCGCGGTATTGCGCGAGCTCCAGCTTGATGCGGCCCGCGACCTGCTTCATGGCCTTGATCTGCGCCGCCGAGCCGACGCGCGACACGCTGAGCCCGACATTCACCGCCGGGCGGATGCCGCGGAAGAACAGCTCCGTCTCGAGGAAGATCTGTCCGTCGGTGATCGAGATCACGTTGGTCGGGATGTAGGCGGAGACGTCGCCCGCCTGCGTCTCGATCACGGGCAGCGCGGTCAGCGAGCCCGCGCCCATCGCGTCGGACATCTTGGCCGCGCGTTCCAGCAGGCGGGAATGCAGATAGAACACGTCCCCCGGATACGCCTCGCGCCCCGGCGGACGGCGCAGCAGCAGCGACATCTGCCGATAAGCGACGGCCTGCTTCGAGAGATCGTCGTAGATGATGACGGCGTGACGGCTGTTGTCGCGGAAGAACTCGCCCATCGTGCAGCCCGTGTAAGGGGCAAGGAACTGCATGGGCGCCGGGTCGGATGCCGTCGCCGCGACCACGATGGAGTAGTCCATCGCGCCGTTCTCTTCGAGCGTGCGCACGAGCTGCGCGACAGTGGATCGTTTCTGCCCGATCGCGACATAGATGCAGTACAGCTTGCGGCTCTCGTCGCCGCCGGCATTGACCCGCTTCTGGTTGATGATCGTATCGATGATCACCGCCGTCTTGCCGGTCTGCCGGTCGCCGATGATGAGCTCGCGCTGGCCGCGGCCAATCGGGATGAGGGCGTCGATCGCCTTCAGCCCGGTCTGCATCGGTTCATGCACGGATTTGCGCGGGATGATGCCGGGCGCCTTCACCTCGACGCGGCGGCGCTCGGTCGCGCTGATCGGTCCCTTGCCGTCGATCGGGTTGCCGAGCCCATCCACCACTCGGCCGAGCAAACGCATCCCCCACCGGCACGTCCACGATCGAGCCGGTGCGGGTGACGGTGTCGCCCTCGCGGATCCCGCGGTCGTCGCCGAAGATCACCACGCCGACATTGTCGGTTTCGAGGTTCAACGCCATGCCGCGCAAACCGGCGCCGGGGAACTCGACCATCTCGCCGGCCATCACGTTCTGCAATCCGTAGATGCGCGCGATTCCGTCGCCGACGCTCAGCACCTGCCCGGTCTCGGCGACATCGGCCTCGGTGTCGAAAGCGGCGATCTGCTTCTTCAGGATCTCCGATATCTCGGCGGGACGGATCTCCATCAGGCGGCTCCCTTCATGGCGAACTGCAGTCGCTGCAGGCGAGATTTGAGACTGGTATCGTAGAGGCGAGCGCCGATCCGCACGACGAGGCCGCCGAGCAGGCTCGGGTCCACCCGCTCCTCGATATTGACGTTGCCGTACCCCGCCTCGATCAGCCGGGCGCGAAGCTGCTGGCGCTGCACGTCGCTCAGCGGATGCGCGGATGCGACATGCGCGGTGATCACGCCGCGCTTTTCGGCAACCAACGCAGCGAATGCGTGCACGATTTGCGGCAGCGCCGCCAGCCGGCGATTGTTGGCGATGACGCCGACGAAGTCCTGCACCGGTTTGCCGAAGCCTTCCGCGGCGAGGACGGCGAGCGCCGCCTTGCGGGCTTGCGCGATGTCGATCAGCGGACTTTCGATCAGACGGCGAAAATCGGCGCTCTGCTCGATCAACCTCCCGAGCGCGTCCATCTCCGAGACGACGGCGTCAAGTGCGTGCTGATCTTCGGCATAGGCGTAAAGAGCGGCGGCGTAACGGCCAGCCAGGCCGCCGCCAGACGAAATTGTGGTTCCGCCAGAGGCCACGCTTGCTGAGGCCACGCTTTGCTGTTCCATCGTTCGGGCCGCGCGAATGGCGGCTGTGGTGAGCTTGTCCTGGGCGCCTATCGGAAGAAGGTGGAGAAAACCCGCGTTCGGCCGTCTAGCATGGGGGTTCGGGGCGCGCAACACGACCGGAGGCGGTCAGCGTGGCGGTCGGCCGGACGCGAACAAGTCGGGGCTGGCCGCCGCGAGAAGAACTCGCCTACAGAAACGAAACCGGATCCACGTCGACATCGACGCGCGCCCCGCGCGGCACGGGGACGGCCCGCAGCCAGTCCCGGAGGATCGGCTGCACCGCGATATCCCGCCTTGTCTTCAGCAGCAGCCGCCGGCGGTGCCGCCCGCGCAGGATCGCAAGCGGCGCCGGCGCCGGCCCCAGCACGGTGATTCCCTCGCCTCGCGGTGCGGCGCGTCCAAGATCGCGCGCGAGCGCGTCGGCTTGCTCGGCGAGATCGGCGCTGACGATCAAAGCGGCAAGACGGCCATAGGGTGGCCAGTTTCCGGGCCGCCGCTCCTCGGCCTCCCGCGCCATGAAGTCCGCGAGGTCGCCCCGCACCAGGGCCTGCATGACCGGATGATCCGGGGAGAAGGTTTGCAGCAGCACGCGTCCCGGCGCCTCCGCGCGCCCGGCGCGGCCGGCGACCTGATGCAGCAATTGCACGGTCCTTTCGGACGCGCGCAGATCCCCGCCCGCGAGCCCGAGATCGGCGTCCACCACCCCCACCAAGGTCAGGTGGGGAAAATGCCACCCCTTGGCGACGATCTGCGTGCCAACGATGAGGTCCACCTCGCGCGCACCAATAGCGCGCGAGGCCGCCGCGGCGGCATGCGGCCCCGGCATCGTGTCGCTCGCCATGACCAGCAGGCGGGCTTCGGGAAAGAGGGCCGCGGACTCCTCGGTGATGCGCTCCACCCCCGGCCCGACAGGTGCCAGGCTGTGCGCCGCGCCGCAGGCGGGGCAGAGATCCGGAATGGGGATCGCGTGGCCGCAATGGTGGCATTGCAGTTGACGGCGCGAGCGATGCTCGACCAGCCAGGCCGTGCAATTCGGGCATTGCATCCGGTGTCCGCAGGCGCGGCAAAGCGTCAGCGGGGCATAGCCCCGGCGGTTCAGGAACAGCATGGCCTGCTCGCCGCGCCCGAGCGTCTCCCGCACCGCCTCGATCAATGGCGGCGCGATGAAGCGACCCCGCTCCGGCGGCGTCTCACGCAGGTCGATCGCCGCGACGGTCGGCAAGGACGCTCCGCCATGCCGTGCCCCGAGCGTGATGTGCCCGTACCGGCCCGCCTGCACGTTGGCGACGGTCTCCAGGCTCGGGGTCGCGGAGACCAGGATGGCCGGGGCTCCGGAGAGCCGCGCGCGCACCACGGCCATGTCGCGGGCGTGATAGACGACGCCCTCCTCCTGCTTGAATGCGGTCTCGTGCTCCTCGTCGACGACGACAAGGCCCAGATCGGGAAACGGCAGGAAAAGCGCCGAACGAGCCCCGACCACGACCGGCGCTTCGCCCAGCGCGACGGCTCGCCAGGTGATGCGGCGGATGCGGGACGAAAGATCCGAATGCCAAACCGCCGGGGCCACGCCGAAACGGCGCTCGAAACGTTCGAGCCATTGCGAGGAGAGGGCGATTTCGGGCAGCAGCACGAGCGACTGCCGGCCCTGACGGAGGCATTCCGCGACCGCGTCCAGATACACCTCCGTCTTGCCCGACCCGGTTACGCCGTCGAGCAGCGTCACCGAAAAATCGCGACGGGCCACCGCCTCTCGTAACGCTGCGGCCGCAGCTTCCTGTTCGGCTGACAGCACCGGTCCCGGATGATCGGGGTCCGGCCGGGCGAAAGCGGACCTGGCCGGCAGGGGTGTCGCGAGGAGGAGGCCCGCGTCCGCCATGCCGCGGATAACGCCGCTCCCCACACGCGCTGCGCGAGCCAGTTCCGTCGTGCTGCGCGGCCCGGCGGCTTCCAGCACGTCCACGACCCGCTTCCGTGCTTCGGTCAGCCGGCAATCAGGCCTGGGGTGGGCGAGGCTCCAACCGACCGGCGCGATCGGCGGCTGCCGTTCCACGACGCGGAGCGCCGTCGCCATCACCTCGCCCGGAGGCGATAGCGTGTACGCCGCCACCCAGTCCACGAAGCGACGCACCGCTTCGGGCATCGGCGGCGCGTCCAGTATCGCTGCGACGGGCTTCAGTTTCCCGTCGGGAACCGCCGCGTCCGCCGGGGCGTCCCATACGACCCCCACCTCCTCGCGCCGGTTCAGAGGCACGAGAACCACATCCCCCGGTTGGGGATCGAGGTCGGCTGGCACGCGATAGTCGAACGGAGCAGGGAGTGGGTACGGAAGCATGACGGCAATTCTTCTTAGATGCTTCCTGTGGGCGCCGCGCATCCTGTATCGTCCTTCGAGTCGCCACCCGTTCAATCAGGCCCTAGCTCACGCATGACCTCGCCTTCCCGCAAGCAAGCGGCGCCTCCCGCGGACTTCGTCGAAGGTTTTCTGCGCGAGAACCCGAGCTGGCTCGCGGAGCGGCCCGAGCTTTACCGGGCGCTCAACCCGCCGTTGCGGGTCCACGGGGAACGGCTGGCCGACCATATGGCGGCGATGCTGCGGGCGGAGCGCGCCCATGCGGCGGAGATGACCGAGCGGGCGAACACGGTGCTGGCCGCCGGCCGCGCCGCGGCGGGCCTCGCGGCACGCGTGCAGGCGGCCGTCGTGACACTGATCCGATCCGCCGATCCCGCCGACTGCATTGCTTCGGAAATGCCGGGAATTCTCGCCGTCGACGCCATGGTTCTGTGCGTCGAAGGCCATTGCCGGGGCGCGCGCAGCCTGCCTCCCGGTGCTGTCGCTCAACTGCTCGATGGCCGCGACGTCGTGTTCCGGACCGCGCCCCTGGATGCGCCGATCCTGCATGGGGAGGCCGCCGAACTGGCGCGCCACGATGCATTGGTGCGTGTACCGGGCCGGCCGGAGGCGCTTCTGGCGCTCGCCGCCCGCGACCCGCTCTCCCTTGACGCCGCCCAGGGGGCCGGCGCGCTCGCCTTTCTCGGCCGTGCGGTCGCCGCCGCTCTAGGCCGCTGAGGCGTGACCGGGGAAGCGGCACGCGCCGCTTTCCTCGACTGGCTGCGCCAGGAGCGTCGGGCGGCATCTCTCACGGTCGAGGCGTATGGGCGGGATCTCCTCCCGTTTCCTCGGCTTTCTCGTCCAGCATCTCGGGAACGAGCCCGATTTGCCCGCGCTCGCAACTCTCACAGCCGCCGATTTCCGTGCCTGGCTGGCCACGGAAGCCGCCGAGGGAAAGGTCAATGCGACGCGCGCCCGGAGCCTCTCGGCCGTGCGAAGTTTCTTCCGCTACCTCGCCCGCCGGCATGGGGTGCGAAATCCGGCGCTGACCCTGCTCTCAGCTCCCCGTGCGAGGCCGCCGCTCCCCAGGGCCTTGGCCCCGGCGCAAGCTCGGGCGGTCGCACGGGAAATCGGCGAGGTGTCCGAGAAATCGTTCATCCAGGCGCGCGACACGGCGCTGTTCACCTTGCTGTACGGCTGTGGTCTGCGGATCGCCGAGGCGCTGGCGCTCGAAGTGCGTGACGCGCCGCTGCCGGGATCGACGGCGGCGCTCAGGGTCGTCGGCAAAGGCTCCAAGGAACGCCTCGTGCCGGTCCTGCCCGTGGTCCGGCAGAGCGTCGCAGCGTGGCTGCGCTTGCACCCGGATCCACAACCGGCTGCACCGCTCTTTACCGGCGCGCGCGGCGGCCGTCTCAACCCGGCCGTAGCGCAGCGCACGTTGCGGCATTTCCGGCGGCTGAACGGACTCCCGGAACACGCAACGCCGCACGCCTTGCGGCACTCGTTCGCGACGCATCTGCTCGAAGGCGGCGGCGATCTTCGCTCGAATTCAGGAATTGCTGGGACACGCCAGCCTATCCACGACCCAGCGATACACGGCGGTCGAGCAGGCGAAATTGCTGGAGGTCTGGCGCCGGGCTCATCCGAGAGGAGGCGGCTAATCTCGTTCCGGGTGACCGGAACGCGCACACAAATTCCGTTCATCCCCGCGAAAAGCGGGGATCCAGGGTCTCGCATAAGGCGGCCCTCGTTTTGGCGGGACTGGGTTCCCGCTTTTCGCGGGAACGAACGGGGGTGGCAGAGCCGCTCACAGTCAGCCCAAAACGGCATAACTAATCTCTCGCCGCCCGCATCAGCGCCTTCATGCGCGCTACAACGGCCGGAAGCCCGTCTAGAATTGCCTGCCCGATCAGGAAGTGGCCGATGTTCAGTTCGACCACCTCGGGCAGCGACGCGACCGGCCCGACATTGTCGAATGTCAGTCCATGGCCCGCATGACATTCGAGCCCGAGCGAAGCGGTCAGCGAAGCAGCCTCCCGGAGCCGCTCGATCTCGCCGGAACGGCCCTCGGCATAGGCGCCCGTGTGCAACTCCACCACGGGCGCACCCACGGCCACGGCGGCGCGGAGCTGCGCAGGATCAGGATCGATGAACAGGGAAACGCGGATGCCGGCCTCGCCAAGCATCGCGACCAACGGCCGCATGGCTTCAGTCTGACCGGCGGCGTCGAGCCCGCCTTCCGTCGTCACCTCGGCGCGGCGCTCGGGCACGAGACAGCAGGCGTGCGGCCGGATCGTACGGGCGATCGCGACCATCTCGGCCGTCGCGGCCATCTCCAGATTGAGCGGCACGGTCAAAGCGGAGCGAATCCGGCGCACGTCGTCGTCGCGGATATGCCGCCGGTCCTCGCGCAAATGGATTGTGATCCCATCCGCCCCGGCAAGGACCGCGGCTTGCGCGGCGGCCAGCGGATCGGGATGCGACCCGCCCCGCGCATTGCGGAGCGTCGCGACGTGATCGACGTTTATGCCAAGGCGGATCGGTCTCATCTCAGCACTGCCACGGCAGCAAGCCCGGCGCCGTACGCTGTCACGAGCACGGCCAGCACGCCCCAGAGATAGGCACGCGAGGGCTTTTCGGCGAGGTCGGCACGAAGCTCCGCTCGCAACTCGGCCAATTCAGCCTTCGTCGCCAAATGCGGCAGCGTCGCCTCGATCCGGACGACGATGGATAGGATCTGGGCGAGCGTGGCCTTGACCTCGCGCATCTCTTCCTCGAGCCGACTGACGCGCCATTCCAGACCCGGAGGGCTCGGCGGGGTAGGCTCGCGCTCAACCGGCGTGTCGGGCATCTCATCCACCTAATCGCGCGAGCGGCGCCCGGCAAGCTCCGCGGCGAGGCGGAGCGCCGCGATCAGGCTCGACGGGTCAGCGACGCCCTTTCCCGCGATGTCGAACGCTGTGCCGTGGTCGGGCGAGGTGCGCACGATCGGCAGCCCGAGCGTCACGTTGACGCCATTGCGCATGTCCAGCGTCTTGAGCGGGATCAATGCCTGGTCGTGGTACATGCAGATCGCGGCGTCATAGCGGGTGCGCGCCGTCTCCGTGAACATCGTGTCGGGCGGCCACGGGCCGGAAATGTCGATCCCCTCCGCACGCAATGACTCGATCGCCGGACCGATGATCGTGGTTTCCTCGTCTCCGAGCGCCCCGTCCTCGCCGGCGTGAGGATTGAGCCCGGCGATCGCGAGACGCGGCCGCGCGATTCCGAACTCGCTGCGGAGCGCCATAGCCGTTGTGCGCGCAGCGGAAACGATCGCTTGGGAGGACAAGGCCGCGACCGCCTCACGCAGGGCAACGTGAACCGTCACCGGCACGACGCGCAGCGCCGGACAGGCCAGCATCATGACCTGCTTCCCCGTGGCGCCGGTCAGTTCGGCGAGAAACTCCGTGTGGCCGGGATACCGGAAGCCTGCATCGTACAGCGCGGCCTTGTTGATCGGATTGGTGACGACCCCGCCCACTTCCCCGCCCAACGCCAAGCGCGTGGCGCGCTCGATCGAGGCGACGACGGCGGGAGCGTTGGCCCGGTCAGGCCGCGCCGGAATTGGCATGGCGGCGAGCTTGACCGGAAGCACGGGCAAGGCGTCGCGGAAGGTCGGCGCCGCCGTGTCCGGCGTTTCGATGACGCGCACTGGCACGGAAAGATCGAGCGAGGCCGCGATCGCGCCTAACCGCTCCGGGTCGTCTAGTGCCACGAAAACCGGACCGCTTGCGCGCAATGCCTGCCATGCCCGGAGCGCGATCTCCCCACCGATGCCGGCGGGATCGCCCATCGTCAGCGCGAGCGGGCGCGTGTCAGATATGCAGCGCGCGGCCCTCGACCGCGAGCGCTGCCTCCTTCACCGCCTCGTTCAGGCTCGGATGGGCGTGACACGTGCGCGCGACGTCCTCGGCGCTGGCGCCGAACTCCATCGCCGTGACCAGTTCGGCGATGAGCGTGCCCGCATCCGGGCCGATGATGTGCGCCCCGAGGATACGATCGCTCGCTTTGTCGGCAAGAATCTTCACGAACCCGTCCGTGTCGCCCATCGCACGCGCGCGGCCATTGGCCGTGAACGGGAACTTGCCGACGGTGTAGGAAACGCCTTGCGCCTTCAACTCGTCCTCGGTTTGGCCCACCGAGGCGACTTCCGGCCACGTATACACAACACCGGGGATCGCGCCGTAATTGACGTGCCCGGCTTGACCCGCGAGCATTTCCGCGAGAGCGACACCTTCCTCCTCGGCCTTGTGCGCCAGCATCGGCCCGACGATCACGTCGCCGATCGCCCAAATGCCTGGCACGTTGGTCGCGAAATGCGCGTCCGTCTTCACCCGGCCGCGCTCGTCGGTTTCGACGCCCGCCTCCGCCGCTCCGACGCCATCGCTGTACGGACGCCGCCCGATCGAGAGCAGCACGACATCCGCCTTGATCTCCTCCGCTTCGCCACCTTTCGCCGGTTCGACGGTAAGCGTCACGCCGTCATTGCCCTTGCGCGCAGCCGTTACCTTCGTGCCAAGGCGGAATTTCATCCCCTGCCTGGCAAGCACGCGCTCGAACGCGCGCGCCACCTCGCCGTCCATCGTCGGCACGATGCGGTCGAGGAACTCGATGACCGTGACGTCCGCGCCGAGCCGCCGCCAAACGCTGCCGAGTTCCAGCCCGATATAGCCGCCCCCGATCACGACGAGATGGCCCGGAACCGCATCCAGCTCGAGGCCGCCCGTGGACGTGACGATCTGCTTTTCGTCCACCTCCACGCCCGGAAGCGGCACGCTCTCGCTGCCGGTCGCTATGACGATGTGCTTCGTCTCGTAGACCGCGCCATCGACCTCAACTTTTCCCGGCCCCGCGATCCGGCCAACCCCCTTCAGCCAGGTGATCTTGTTCTTCTTGAAGAGAAACTCGACGCCCTTGACATTGGCTGACACGACCTCGCCCTTGCGCGCCATCATGCGGGCGAGATCGATCCGCACATCCCCGCCGACTTCGATTCCGTGCTCCTTGAAATTGTGCGTGAGCGCGTGGAAATTCTCGGAGGATTGCAGCAACGCCTTGGACGGGATGCAGCCGATATTGAGGCAGGTGCCGCCGAGCGTCTCGCGTTTCTCGACGCACCCCACCTTCATTCCGAGCTGCGCCGCGCGGATCGCGCACACGTAGCCGCCCGGACCGGCGCCGATGACGATGACGTCGAATGACTCGCTCATTCCCGGCTCACAGATCCAACAGGAGCCGGCGCGGATCCTCGACGCCTTCCTTGACGCGCACCAGGAACGAGACCGCCTCCTTCCCATCGACGATGCGATGATCGTAGGAGAGCGCGAGATACATCATCGGCCGGATTTCGACCTTGCCGCCCACCGCCATCGGCCGCTCCTGCACCTTGTGCATCCCGAGAATCCCGGATTGCGGCGGGTTCAGGATCGGGGTGGACATCAACGAGCCATAGACGCCGCCATTGGTGATGCTGAACGTGCCGCCCGCCAGCTCATCGAGTTTCAGGGCGCCATCGCGCGCCCGCCGGCCGAAATCGGCGATGCTCTTTTCGATCTCGGCGAAGCTCATTCGGTCGGCGTCGCGTATGACCGGCACGACGAGCCCGCTCGAGCCGCCCACCGCGATCCCCATATGCACGAAGTTCTTGTAGACGATCTCATCCCCGTCGATCTCGGCGTTGACAGCGGGGAACTCCTTCAAGCCCGCGATGCAGGCTTTGACGAAGAACGACATGAAGCCGAGGCGCACCCCTTTGTGCTTCTTCTCGAACGCATCGCGATACTCGTTGCGGAGCCCCGTCACCGCCGTCATGTCCACCTCGTTGAACGTGGTGAGCATGGCCGCGGTATTTTGGGCCTCCTTGAGCCGCGCGGCGATCGTGCGGCGCAAGCGGGTCATCTTCACCCGTTCCTCGCGCACGTCGGGTTCGCGCGGCGCCCGCGCAGCGGGGGCGGTGCGCGGGCGCGGGCTGCGGACGGCTCAGGAAGGCGAGCACGTCGCCCTTGGTGATGCGTCCGTCCTTGCCCGTGCCAGCGCCAAGCTGCGCCGGGCTGAGACGTTGCTCCTCCATGATCTTGGCGGCCGCGGGGAACGGCGCATGCGCGGCTGCCTGAGAATCCGCCAAGCTGCACGACATCGGCAGGCGGTGTGGCGGGACGCGACACCGGGCCGCGTGACACGGGGGGTGGGTTAACACCCGGAGCCGGCAGCGCCGCGGAACCGGCGGCTGCCAGTTCCGGTGTGCGCGGTGCCGCGGCCGCGCCGGCAGGATCGATCTCGCCCAGCACGGCGCCAGGCTCGACCTCAGCGCCCTCCTGCACGGTGATGTTGAGCGCGCCCGCAGCCGGGGCGTTCACCTCCAGAGTTACTTTGTCGGTTTCGAGCTCCACGACCGGCTCATCCGCCGCGACCGCCTCGCCGGCCTGCTTCATCCAGCGCGCCACCGTCGCGGAGGTCACACTCTCGCCCAGCGTGGGTACCTTGATCTCGGTCGCCATGGAGCCGTTCCCTCGAGTGCTTTTGTCTTGTATCGCGCTTCGAGCTCGATCTTTCGCGTGCCGCTCAATCGGCGTTCAGCGCCTCGGCCACGAGTTTAGCTTGCTCGCTGGCGTGAACTTTCGCCAGACCGGTTGCCGGGCTTGCCGCTGCCGGACGTCCGACGTAGCGGGGACGCTTGGCCTTCACGTCGATTCCATCCAGCACCTTCTCGATGCGCCGGTCCGCGTACAGCCACGCGCCCATGTTCTCCGGCTCCTCCTGGCACCAGACCACTTCGGCCTTCGGATAGGTCGCCAGCAGGCGTCCCAACGTCGCCTGCGGGAAGGGATAGATCTGCTCCAGCCGCAGAATCGCGACATCGTCGATCTTCCTATCCCGGCGCTCCGCCAGCAGATCGTAGAACACCTTGCCGGTGCAGAGCACGACCCGCTTCACCTTGTCCGGCTTGGCGATCCGGTCGATCTCGGGAATGACGAACTGGAACGCGCTGTCCCCCGACATTTCGGCGAGGGTCGAGACCGCGAGCTTATGCCGCAGCAGCGATTTCGGCGTCATCAGCACGAGCGGCTTGCGGAAATTGCGCTTCAGTTGCCGGCGCAGCTTGTGAAAATAGTTCGCGGGAGTCGTCAGATTGCACACGGCCATGTTGCGTTCGGCGCAGAGCTGCAAATAGCGCTCCAACCGTCCGGAGGAGTGCTCCGGCCCCTGCCCTTCATGTCCGTGCGGCAACAGCATCACCAGACCCGACATGCGCAACCATTTCGTTTCCCCGCTGGCGAGGAACTGGTCGATGATGACTTGCGCGCCGTTGGCGAAATCGCCGAACTGCCCTTCCCACAAAACCAGCGTGCGCGGGTCGGCGAGGCTGTAGCCGTAGTCGAACCCCAAAACGCCGGCTTCCGATAGCAGCGAGTTGTAGATCTCGATCCGGGCCTGTTCCCCGGCGATATTGTTCAGCGGCACGTATTCGTTCTGGTTGGTTTGATCGACCAGCACCGCATGGCGCTGGCTGAAGGTGCCACGCTGCACGTCCTCGCCCGACAGCCGGACGCGATGCCCTTCGAGCAGCAGGGAGCCGAAGGCGAGCGCCTCGCCGGTGGCCCAGTCGATGCCCTCGCCGCTGTCGATCATCGCCTTCTTGGCTTCGAGCTGCCGAACGATCTTCGGGTTGGCATCGAAGTTTTCAGGCACACGCGTCAGCGCCGCGCCGATCTCGCGTAGCGTGTCGAGCGGGACGGCCGTCGCCTCCTCGTGCTGCTCGATCCCGGTTTCCGGGATGTGCAACCCGCTCCAATGGCCTTCCAGCCAATCCGCCTTGTTCGGTCTGTAGCCCTGCGCGCCCTGGTAAGCGCTCTCGAGCTGCGCCTCGAACTCCGCGAGCAACTTGGCTCCGCCATCGGGAGGTATGGCGCCCTCCGCGGCAAGCTTCTCGGAGTACAGAGTCCGCGTCGTCTTTTGCTTGCGGATGGCCCGATACATGAGCGGCTGCGTGAATGCCGGCTCGTCCGACTCGTTATGTCCGTGACGGCGATAGCAGACGAGGTCGAGCACAACGTCGGTGCCGAACTGCATCCGGAACTCGGCGGCCATACGGGCGCAGAACACCACCGCCTCGGGGTCGTCGCCGTTCACGTGCAGGATCGGCGCCTGGATCGACTTCGCGACATCCGTGCAATAGAGGCCGGAGTAGGCGTGCGCCGGCACCGTGGTGAAGCCGATCTGATTGTTCACGATGAGGTGGACGGTCCCGCCGGTGCGGTATCCGATCAGCTGGCTCATCGCCAGCGTCTCGTATACGAGACCCTGCCCTGCGAACGCCGCATCGCCGTGCATCAGGACGCCCATCACCGAGCGGCGGCCGCCCGTGTCGCCCGCCATATCCTGGCGCGCTCGAACCTTGCCGATGACGACCGGGTCCACGGCCTCGAGATGGGAGGGGTTCGGTTGCAGCGAGAGATGCACGGTCTTCCCGGCGATCTCGACATCCGCCGAGGTGCCGAGGTGATACTTGACGTCGCCGGAGCCCTGCACGTCGTCAGGCTTGAAGCTCGCACCGCTGAATTCGCTGAACACGGCGGTGAAAGGCTTCTTCACCACGTTCACGAGCGTGTTGAGCCGTCCGCGATGCGGCATCCCGATCGCGATCTCGCGCACGCCCGATGCGGCCGCGACCCCGATGATCGCGTGCAGCGCCGGGATCGTCGAACTCGCCACCTTCAAGCCCAAATCGCTTGGTGCCGACATAGCGCTTCTGGCAGAACGTCTCGAAGCCCTCGGCCTCGGTGAGCTCCCGCAAGATCTGCTGCTTCGCCGCCGCATCGAACTGCTGCCGCCACGGCGCGCCTTCGATCCGGCGTTGGATCCAGGCCTTCTGCTCCGGGTCCTGGATGTGCATGAACTCGACGCCGATCGGCCCGCAATAGGTGGCGCGCAGAATCGCCATGATCTCGCGCAGGGTGGCGGTATCCCGCCCCAGCACGTTGTCGATGAAAATGGGCCGATCGAAATCCGCTTCGGTGAATCCGTAGCTTTTCGGATCCAGTTCCGGATGCGATTTCGGCGTTTGCAGGCCGAGCGGGTCGAGCTTCGCCTCCAGATGACCGCGCACCCGATACACCCGCACTATCATCAACGCGCGAATTGAATCGATGATGGCGGCGCGAACCTGTTCGACGCCGATCCCAGCGGCTTCCGGCTTCCCTTTGAGTTTCGGCGGCTCCGGTTCGGCGAAGGAGAAATGCCGCGGCGCCCAGGATGCCCCGGAGGCGTCGGTCAGGATGGAGCGCGACTCGTCATTGAGCGCGGAGAACAGGTCGCCGAAGCTCGGGTCCACCGCGTCCGGATTGTCCACCCATTTGGCGTAGAGATCGGCGATGAACGCTGCGTTCGCGCCGCTGAAGGCACTGGCGAGAATGTCGACACCGGCCATACCCTTCTTCCTCCTCTCGCAACGAGCGGCCGGCGGGGTTCACAGGATCGCCGCTCGCCGGCTGTCGGCGACTCAGTCCTTGAGCGCCTTTACCATGGTGCTGCCGAGCGCCGCCGGGCTCTCGGCTACGTGGATCCCGGCCTCGCGCATGGCTTCCATCTTGGCGCCTGCGGTGTCGCGGCCGCCGGAGATCACCGCGCCCGCGTGCCCCATACGCCGTCCGGGCGGCGCGGTCGCGCCGGCGATGAAGCCGACAGTCGGTTTCTTCACGCGGTTCCGCGCCAGGAACTCCGCCGCGTCGATCTCGCTCTGGCCGCCGATCTCGCCGATCATGACGATCTGCTTGGTTTCGGGGTCGGCGAGGAACAGCTCCAGCACCTCGATGAAGTCCATGCCCTTCACCGGATCGCCGCCGATGCCGACGCAGGTGCTTTGCCCCAGCCCCGCCGCCGTGGTCTGCGCGACCGCTTCGTAGGTCAGGGTGCCGGAGCGCGACACGATCCCGACACTGCCGCGCCGGTGGATGTGTCCCGGCATGATGCCGATCTTGCACGCATCCGGCGTGATGACGCCCGGGCAGTTCGGGCCGACAAGCCGCGACTTCGATCCCGAAAGCGCTCGCTTCACCCGCACCATGTCCAGCACGGGAATGCCCTCCGTGATGCAGACGATGAGCGGGATCTCGGCGTCGATCGCCTCCAGGATCGCGTCGGCCGCATAGGCCGGCGGGACGTAGATCGCGCTCGCGGTCGCGCCGGTCTTTTCCCGCGCCTCGGCCACCGTGTTGAACACGGGCAGATCGAGATGCTTGGTGCCGCCCTTCCCCGGCGTGATTCCACCGACCACCTTGGTCCCGTAGGCGATCGCCTGTTCGGAATGGAACGTGCCCTGCGCCCCGGTGAAGCCTTGCGTGATGACTTTCGTGCCGGCGTCGACCAGAACGGCCATGTCACGCAGCCTCCTTCACGGCCTTGACCACCTTCTCGGCAGCGTCGGCGAGGTTGTCGGCGGCGATGATCGGCAGGCCGGACTTCGCGAGGATATCCTTGCCCAGATCGACATTGGTACCCTCGAGCCGCACCACCAGCGGCACGCTCAGCGACACCTCGCGCGCCGCCGCGACCACACCCTCGGCGATGACGTCGCAGCGCATGATCCCGCCGAAGATGTTGACGAGGATCGCCTCCACGTTCGGATCGGAAAGGATGATCTTGAACGCCGCCGTGACCTTCTCCTTCGTCGCCCCGCCGCCCACGTCGAGAAAGTTCGCAGGCGACGCGCCGTAGAGCTTGATGATGTCCATCGTCGACATCGCCAGCCCCGCGCCATTCACCATGCAGCCGATCGTGCCATCGAGCGCGACGTAGTTGAGGTCGTGCTTGGCCGCCTCGAGCTCCTTCGGATCCTCCTCCGACTCGTCGCGCAGCTTTTCCACGTCCGGATGACGAAACAGGGCGTTGTCGTCGAAGCTCACCTTCGCATCCAGCGCGACCACCTCGCCCGCCCCGGTGACGACGAGCGGGTTCACCTCGATGATCGAGCAATCCAGATCCGACGAACGCCTGGTACATGGCGGCGACGAACTTTCCGAACGCCGTGATCTGCTTTCCTTCCAGACCGAGTCCGTACCCCAGCCGGCGGCCGTGATAGCCGGAAATGCCGGTCGCCGGATCGACGGCGACGCGCAGAATTTCTCGGGGTGCTTGGCCGCGACTTCCTCGATCTCCATCCCGCCTTCGGTGGACGCCATGATGGTGATCCGGGAGGTCGCGCGATCCACCAGAAGCGAGAGATACAGCTCGCGCTTGATGTCGCAGCCCGCCTCCACGTAGACGCGATTCACCTTCCGCCCCGCGGCGCCGGTCTGCTTCGTGACCAACGTGTGTCCTAGCATCGCCTCCGCCGCGGCACGCGCCTCATCGCGCGATTTCGCGAGCCGTACGCCTCCCTTGCCGTTCGGGTCGTCGGCGAAGCGCCCCGCGCCGCGGCCGCCCGCGTGGATCTGCGACTTCACGACAAAGACGGGACCGGGAAGTTTGCTCGCCGCCTCCGCGGCATCATCGGGGGTCCAGGCGACATATCCTTCCAGAACCGCCACCCCATATTTCTTGAGCAGTTCCTTGGCCTGGTATTCGTGGATGTTCATGCCTTCCCCCCGACCGCCAGCGATCAGCCAACGAGCTTTCTCGAAGCCTCGATCAACTCCTTCACCGCGCCACAGGACTTGTCGAAGGCCGCCTTCTCCGCCTCGTTCAGCTCGATCTCGACGATGCGTTCCACGCCGCCCGCACCGATCACCACGGGCACGCCGACGTAAAGATCGCTGAGCCCGTACTGGCCGGTGAGATGCGCGGCGCAAGGCAGCACGCGCTTCTTGTCCTTGAGATAGCTCTCCGCCATCGCGATCGCGGACGCGGCGGGCGCGTAGAACGCGCTGCCCTTTTCCAGCAGCTTGACGATCTCGCCGCCGCCATTGGCCGTCCGCTTTACGATCGCGTCGATCTTGTCCTGCGTGGTCCAGCCCATCTTGATGAGGTCGGGCACCGGGATGCCGGCAACAGTCGAGTAGCGCGTCAGCGGCACCATCGAGTCACCGTGCCCGCCCAGCACGAACGCCGTCACGTCCTCGACCGAGACGCCGAATTCCTGGGCGAGAAACAGGCGGAAGCGCGAGCTGTCCAGCACCCCGGCCATGCCTACGACCTTTTGCGGTGGCAGACCGGATTTCTGCTGCATCACCCAGACCATGGCATCGAGCGGATTGGTGATGACGATGACGAACGCATCGGGGCAGTAGGTCTTGATGCCCTCCGCCACCTGCGCGATCACGCCGGCGTTCTTGCCGATGAGGTCGTCGCGCGACATGCCGGGCGTCCTCGGGAATCCGGCGGTGACGATCACCACGTCGGAACCCTTGATCGCCGCGTAGTCCGACCCGCCGGTCATCAGGGCATCGAACCCGTCCACCGGGCCGGACTGCATGAGGTCGAGCGCCTTCCCGGCCGCGACGCCGCCGAACACATCGAACAGGGCGACATCGCCCAGTTCCTTGAGGCCGATGAGGTGAGCGAGCGTGCCGCCGATATTGCCGGCGCCGACCAGGGCGATCTTGTTGCGGGCCATGACGAAATCCTTCGGGCTGGAAGCCAGCGATAGCGGGGGCCTAGCTGCATCCGCAACGAACGGCGCCCGCCGGGCACCCCGCCGGCGGGAAGGCGCTTGTAGCTAAGCCCATCGACCCCAAACCGGCAAGACGGAGCCGGGTGGATGATCTAGCCCGAGTCTCCAGGCTGCGCCTGGGATTTTGGCGGTGGCTAGCTCTTGAAGAACGCCAACAGGTCGGAATTGATCGTGTCCGCCTCCGTAGTGGGCATGCCGTGCGGGAAGCCCTTGTAGGTTTTCAGAGTTCCGTTCCTGAGCAGTTTGGCAGACAGCGGCGCGGAGGCGGCATAGGGCACGATCTGGTCGTCTTCGCTGTGCATGACCAACACCGGGACGGTGATCTTCTTGAGGTCTTCCGTAAAATCGGTCTGGGAAAACGCCACGATGCCGTCGTAATGCGCCTTGGCACCGCCCATCATGCCCTGGCGCCACCAATTCTGGATGACGGCCTCCGAGGCGTCAGCGCCCGGTCGGTTGTAGCCGTAGAAAGGGCCGGCCGGCACGTCGCGATAGAAGTGCGCACGGTTGGCGGCCAGTTGCGCCTGAAAGCCGTCAAATACGTCCTTGGGAAGGCCGAGCGGGTTCGCGGCCGTTTTGACCATGAGCGGCGGAACCGCGGCGATCAGCACCGCCTTGACAGCCCGGCTTTCGCCGTGCCGAGCCAGGTAGCGCACCACCTCGCCGCCGCCAGTGGAATGGCCGACATGGATGGCGCTCGTCAGGTCGAGATGCGCCGTCAGGGCCGCCAGATCGTCGGCATAATGATCCATGTCGTGGCCATCGCCGGTCTGGGTCGAGCGACCATGGCCACGGCGGTCATGGGCGATAACGCGATAGCCCTGTTGCAGGAAGAACAGCAACTGTGCGTCCCAATCATCAGCCGAGAGCGGCCAGCCGTGGCTGAACACGATCGGCTGGCCCGAACCCCAATCCTTGTAGAAGATCTCCGTGCCGTCCTTGGTGGTAATGGTGGGCATGTAGACTCCTGTGCAAGGGGTGGCCGCGGCTAGGTCAGGTGCGGCAAGCTCAGCCAGTCCTGGCTCTGCATTTCTTCCAATCGTGAGGCGGTGCGCTCGAACATCTTCGCGCCCTCGCCACGCTGATAGAGTTCGTCCGGCAGCGCGTCGGCCGAGGCGATGAGCTTGACCCGATGATCGTATAACGTATCGATCAGGACCACGAAGCGACGCGCCTCGTCGTAATTCGCGGGCGAGAGGCGCGGAATATCGTCCAGCACCAGCGTGTGGAAATGCGTCGCGAGTGCGAGATAGTCGCCGGCCCCGAGAGCGGTGCCGCAAAGCGTCGCGAAATCGAAGCGGGCGACCCGGTTCACAGCCGAGGGGACCAGCAAAGTACGGCCCATGACCGTCAGCCGCTCGGGTCGCGGCGTCGCGTTCGCGGTCAGTTCAGCGAAGGCGCGATCCAGCGCACGCCCCGCCCGTTCGTCGGCCGGCACGTACCAGGTCGGCATCCCGCGCAGCCGCGAACGTCGGAAATCGCGACCGCCCTCCATCACCAGCACGTCGAGCCGGCGCTTGATCAGATCGATGAAGGGCAGAAATGCATCTCGGCCGGGCTGGCCCTTGAAGAGGTCGTCCGGGATCGTGTTCGAGGTGGACACGACCACCACCGAGCGGTCGAACAGCCCCTGAAACAATCGGCCGAGAATCATCGCGTCGGCGATGTCGTTCACCTGAAACTCGTCGAAGCAGAGCAGCGCCGCTTCGGCCGCGATCGCGTCGGCAAGCGGCGGGATCGGATCGTCGCCGTCCGGGTTCGCGCGTCGCCACGCATGAACGCGGGCATGGGCGTCTTGCATGAAACGGTGAAAATGGATGCGGCGTTTGCGGGACACTTCGGCCGAGGCGAAGAACAGATCCATCAGCATGGATTTGCCGCGCCCCACCTCGCCGACCAGATAGAGCCCATTCGGCCGGTCCTCGCCCGCCTCCTCGGTGGGCTTGCGGCGCAGCAGGCGGGACAGAAAGCCGTTCTGTGACGACCGCGGCGGCGGATCGTAGCCGCGCAGCTTCACCCAAAGATCCTGGAGCCGCATCGCGGCGAGGGCCTGGGCCGGATCGGGGGCCAGCTCGCCCGCGCGCACCAAGGCGCGGTAGGCCGGGAGCGGACCCTCGTGGAGGCTCACGTTGGCGGAGAGGCTGTCCATGATGCACCGCGCCATAGCGCGTCCCGGCCCGGTTATCAACGAACCGAGAGCATTGGTAAACCAAACAAGAAGTTACCCGTTGCTCCTCCATCAGAATATCGGCTCTGGAGGTTCAACCGTGAAATCGGTGGCGATTGCAGCAAGCATCATCGTGGCACTGGCTGGTCCGGCGGTCGCAAAGGGCGACGCCGGTTCTCAGACTGACAGCCAGCCGATTTGCTCCGGCTTCGGTTTGCAGGCGCGGCACATAGTCTATTCCTCCCAATCCGCGAACGGCTGCTGTGGCGATACTCTCCCCTGCGCGCAATACTTGGCGACCACCGTCGTCCCCCGGCCGAACCTGCCCCGGCGCACCTGAGCAAGGCAGCATCCCGCGTGGGATGGGGGTCCCGCTCCGGCTTTCGTGATATTCGGGCTCCGGATTTGACGCGGAGAGGGAGCCGATGATCGAGCTGGATTTCGCGGCGCTGCGGGCGACCCCGGTTGCTAGGGACCCATTCGAGCACGTCGTGGTGGGCAATTTCGTGCCCCCGGCGGCGCTGGGCGCGGTGGTCAGGGACTTGCCGCCGATCGGCAAGGGGGGATCGTTCCCGCCTGAATCGGTCCGCCTCGGTCCAGCGGCGCGCGACTTGGTGCAGGCTCTAGAGGGTCCGGAGTTTCGCGCCGCCATCGCCGAGAAGTTCGGTCTCGATCTGTCCGACGCGCCGACCATGCTCACCTTGCGCGGCTGGACGCGCGAGAAGGACGGACGAATCCATTGCGACTTCGACCGCCAAGCGCGTCACGGTGCTGCTCTACCTCAATCCCGAGGGGGAATCCTGGCGCGAGCATCAGGGATGCTTGCGGCTGGTCCGCGGGCCGGACGACATCGAGGATTTCGCGGTCGAGGTGCCCCCGGTGAACGGCACGTTGCTGGTTTTCCCCAACGGCCCGACCACCTGGCACGGTCACAAGCAGTTCGTCGGCCAGCGCTACAGCATCCAGCTCAATTACATGACCACGGACCAGTCCGCGCGCTCCGAATTGCGCCGTCACCGGCTTTCGGCGGTCGTGAAGCGGCTGACCAGCGCAGCGTGAAAAGACGCCGGCAAGCGGCGATTGAGGTAGAACGATGAGTTCGTGCAGCGATTGCCGCACCGTGGGCGGCGCGAATGCTGAGCGTCCTGCGCATCGTCGTCGGGTTGCTCTTCATCGAGCACGGGACTCAAAAGCTATTCGGGTTTCCGCCTTCGGCTAATCCCGGCCCCGCTCTGTTCTCCCTTCTTGGCGTTCAGGGCGTGATCGAGTTCGTCGGTGGTCTGCTGGCCCTGTTGGGCCTCTTCACGCGGCCAGTCGCGTTCATCCTGGCGGGCGACATGGCCGCTGCCTATTTCATGGCGCACGCGCCGAGGAGTTTTTTCCCGGTGTTGAATGGGGGCGATGCGGCGGTTCTCTACTGCTTCGTGTTTCTGTACATGGCGGTGGCGGGCGGTGGAGAATGGAGCGTCGACGCGATACGAACTCGGAATCGGTTTGGGACGGGGGGTTAGCCTCGTTTTTGGACTGACTGTAGGCGGGCCTGCAAACGGTGGACGAACTCGTTCGCAGCATCGCGGAGAAAAAGGCCGAGCTTGACCGGCAGCGCACGCGCGCGCCTGGCGGCTTGCGCAACTTCGAGCACGCGCAAGACCTCGAACTTACCTACACGTCCAACGCCATCGAGGGAAACACCCTGACCGCGCGCGAGACGGCGCTCGTGGTCGAAAACGGCGTGACGATTGGCGGCAAGCCGCTCAAGGATCATCTCGAAGCCATCGATCACTTCGGAGCCTTGCAGTATGTGCGCCAGCTTGCGCGCGAGACGCAGCCGATCACCGAAGCCGACGTGCGCAACCTGCATCGTCTCGTCATGCTGCGTTCCGATCCCGACAACGGCGGGCAGTATGCGACCGGCGTTCGCTATGTGAACACCGACAGCGGCAGGCACTTTTTCCCGACCCCGGCCGAGATACCGGCGCGCATGGGCGACTTTGCCAAATGGCTAGCCGCCGCGTCGGTGACGCCGGAAACCGCTTTCCGCGCCCACCGCGAGCTTGTGAGCATTCACCCTTTCGGGGACGGCAACGGGCGCACCGGGCGGCTGTTGATGAACCTTGTTCTCATCCGGGGCGGCTATCCGCCCGTTTCCGTCCGGCCAGAGGACCGCGCCGCCTACCTCGACAGTTTGCAACGAGCAGACCAAGGGCAACCGGCTGCGTTCGAGCGGCTGCTTTACCACCGATTGGATACCACCTTGGGGGAGTATGTAAGCGCCTCGAAAGAGGCGCTTTCTCCCCGCAGGAACGGAGATAAGCCCGCGGCATGATCTATGGCTATGCGCGGGTTTCGCCGGCGGCAAGAGCGAGAGCGTTGCCGCGCAGGCGCGGCAACTGGCCAAGGCCGGATGCAAGAAGGTATTCCGCGACGTGCATGTGAGCGGCGCGAAGACCGACCGCGCGCGGGTTCGCCGGGTGATCGAGGCGCTTCAACCCGGCGACGTGCTGATGGTGACGCGGCTGGACTGGCTGGGGCGATCCACCCGCGACCTGTTGAACACCCTTGCCGCCATCACCGAGCGCAAGGCCGATTTCCGGTCCCTGGGCGATGTATGGGCCGACACCACCACGTCACACGGACGGCTCGTGCTGATCGTGCTCGGGGGCTTGCCGAGTTCGAGCGCGACCTGATCCGGGCGCGCACTGGCGAAGGCCGGGAGCGGGCCAAGGCGCGCGGCGTGAAAACGGGCCGCAAGCCGAAGCTCACGACGCATCAGCGGCGGAAAGCGATCAAGCGGCGCGAGAATGGCGAAAGGGTGCGCGAGATCGCCCGCAGCTACAACGTCAACGCCAGCACGATTCGCGGCTGGCCGCGTTCAGCGGGTCGAGCTGCAAGCCGAGATTCTGTTCATCGGTGGAAACGCGGGCGTAGCCGATCAGCATGGATCATTGATCCAATCCTTCCCGCCCGTGCCGAACACGGAGGATTAGGACGCCGCCGTCCGCCTCGGCAAGATAGACGATGACATGCGACCCGCAGGGATAAACCCGCACTGAGCGCGAGATTTCCCGGCGTTCGCGGGCGAAGTGTGATACGCGGCCAAAGTCTCGAAGGTGTCCCCGAGCGACCTCGGCTTCGCGCCGCGCGGCCTGTTCGACGCCGCTTTCCAGGGCGTCCGTCACCAGCTGTCGCAGATGCACGATCTTGGCGGCTCGCTCCTGATCCTTCCAGATCAGGTCGCGCACATAGTCGCTCGCATTGCTGTAGCGCCCGGTGCGGGCTTGCGCCTCAACCCAATCTTTCATCGGGTCAGGTAGGGAAACATTCATGCTCGCCATTGGAGCCTCCAAACTCCGTCATGGCAAAGAATGCCTTCGATCTTACTTTCACCTCGCAGCCTTGCAAATCAGTGACTTACCAGCCACCTTCTTCGTGTCGCGAGCGGGTGATTGCTCTCCTCCGGATGAGGGTGCGGCGATGGCGGTCGTGATTACGCGATTGGATGTTTCGGCGGCTGACCTGCGCGAGGCGGCGGCCCGGACGCAAGACGCGAAAGCGGCGCGGCGGATGCTGGCCATTGCGTTGGTGCTCGACGGGTGGTCGCGGAAGCGGCCGCCGAGACTTGCGCGATGGAGCGGCAGACGCTGCGCGATTGGGTGCATCGCTACAACAGTGGGGCTGGAGGGCCTCCCGACCGCACCGGCGCAATGGCCCGCAGCCTCGCCTGTCGGCCGAGCAGCAGGCCAAGGTGGCGGAATGGGTGGAGCGGGGTCCAGACCTGGAGCGGGACGGCGTGGTGCGCTGGCGCTGCGTCGACCTGCAGCAGCGGATCATGCAGGAGTTTGCCGTCGCGCTGCACGAGCGCACGGTGGGCAAGCTGTTGCGCAAACTGTCGTTCCGGCGGCTGTCGGTGCGTCCGCAGCACCCGCAAAGCGTGCCCGATGAGCAAGCGGTTTTCAGAGCAGTTTTGCCGATCTCATGACCGCCGCACTGCCGCCCGAGGCGGCGGGCAGACCGGTGGAAATATGGTTCACCGACGAAGCTCGTGTCGGGCAGCAGGGGACGCTGACCCGGGTGTGGGCGAAACGTGGCTCCCGTCCCCGTGCGCCGCGCGACCGACGCTACGAATGGGCCTATCTGTTCGGGGCGATCTGCCCGGAGCGCCGCACCGGCGCTGCGATCATCATGCCGGAAGTGAATATCGAGGCCATGAACGAGCACCTGGCCGAAATCAGCCGGCGCGTTTCAGTCGGTGCGATCGCATTGCTGGTGCTGGATGGCGCCGGCTGGCACAGCTCCCCGCGGCTCAATGTGCCAAACAATATCGCGCTGCTGCCGCTGCCGCCCTATTCGCCTGAGCTGAACCCGGTGGAAAATGTCTGGGAGTTCCTGCGCGGCAATTGGCTCAGTCATCGCGTATGGGACACCTACGAAGCCATCCTCGACGCCTGTCAAGAGCTTGGAACAAGCTCATACAATCACCCGAGCGCATCGCTTCCCTCACCAGCCGCCTCTGGGCAAAACCGGTCACTGAATAGGCCGTCTGGTACACCCGCAAGGACCTGAAGCCTAGCGAGCTGCGCGAAGCGGCAACCGAGACTCGGGATGCGAAATCGGCGCGTCGCATGCTGGCGGTCGCGCTGGTGCTGGACGGCGCATCGCGCGAGGAGGCGGCGAGGGCGTGCGCGATGGACCGTCAGACGCTGCGCGATTGGGTGCACCGCTACAACGAGTTTGGTCTGGACGGGCTGGCGGACCGGCCGCGCCGCAACGGACCGGCCGCGCGGCTGTCGGCCGAGCAGCGGGCCAAGTTGGCGGCATGGGTCGAGCGAGGTCCGGACTTGGAAAAGGACGGGGTGGTGCGCTGGCGCTGTGTGGATCTTCAGCAGCGGATTTGCGCTGAATTCAACATCACGGTGCATGAACGCACGGTCGGCAAATGGCTGAGCCAGCTGAAGTTCCGGCGCCTCTCGGTGCGACCGCAGCATCCGCAAACCAAGCCCGAGGCGCAGGCGGTTTTCAACGCGACTTCCCCGCCCTCATGAAAGCGGCGCTGCCCGAAGGGGTGGCGGACAAGCCAGTGGAAGTGTGGTTCACCGATGAAGCGCGCGTCGGCCAGCAAGGCACCATCACGCGCATCTGGGCGAAGCGCGGCTCGCGGCCACGGGCGCCGCGCGACCGGCGTTACGAATGGGCGTACCTGTTCGGCGCGGTCTGCCCGGAACGCCGCGTCGGCGCGGCGGTGATCATGCCGGAGGTGAACATCGACGCCATGAACGAGCACCTGGCGGAGATCAGTCGGCGCGTGTCGGTCGGCGCCATCGCGCTGTTGCTGTTGGACGGCGCGGGCTGGCACAGCTCGCCGCGGCTCAAGCTTCCGAGCAACATCTCGCTGCTGCCGCTGCCGCCGTATGCGCCGGAGCTCAATCCAATGGAGAATGTATGGGAGGACATGCGAGGGAATTGGCTCAGTCATCGCGCGGAGGCGACAAAGGGTCCCTTTCCGCACAGCCGAGCCCAACCGGGCAAAAACGGTTCTTTTTGCCAATCTGCGTTACAGTCTCGATGTATCTTGATCCCGATATATCGAGACTTATATCGTCGCTCTATGAAGCACAGACACGGGGACGGTCCTAATCCGTCCGACAACCAAGGCCGGGACGATGATCCTCGCCACCGCGAATACCACGGGCATCATCATGGACACCGTCACAAGGGCCGCCATGGCGGCAGGCTGTTCGACTATGGCGAGTTGCGCCTGTTGGTGCTCGCCATGATTTCGGAGCAGCCGCGTCACGGCTACGAGCTGATGCGGGCGTTCGAAGAACGGACAGGCGGCAGTTACACCCCCAGCCCCGGTGTGATTTATCCAACGCTCGCATGGCTGGAGGATATGGGATACGCCCAGATCGAGGCTGAAGGCGGCACGCGTAAATCCTACCGCATCACGCCCGAAGGCGAGGCCTTCCACACCGCTAATCGCGGGCAGATCGAAGCATTGTTCGGCCGCATCACCTCAACCGGGGACGGTCATCGTCACGGCGAGCCTGCGCCTGTGACGCGCGGCATGGAAAACCTCAAACTGGCCCTGCGCCTGCGCCTCCGAAGCGGCCCCATCGACCAGACGACAGCCGAGACGATTGCCACCGCCCTCGATGCAGCAGCCCTGGCCGTGGAGCGCGCATGATGGACCAGACAATTACAGCGGTGCTGGACACCTATCACGAGATGATCTGGCAGGAGCGGGCGCAATCGCGCGAGATGCCGCAGGGTGGCCGAGACGGCGGACAGGACCGGCGCATGCGGGCCGTGGGACCGAAGACGGGCCAGCTCCTCAACATCCTTGCACGAAGCCTCGAAGCGCCGACCATCCTCGAACTTGGCACCTCCTTCGGCTATTCCGGTATCTGGCTCGCGGAGGCGGCGCGAGCGACCGGCGGCCGCCTCATCACCATGGAGCTGCACGAGTATAAATCCGTCTTTGCCCGCGACATGGCGGAAAAAGCGGGGCTCGCCGAAAACATCGAATTTAGGATTGGCGACGCGGTGCAGATGATCCGCGAACTCCGGGATGGAATCGACTTCGTTTTGGTCGATCTCTGGAAGGACCTTTATGTGCCTTGCCTTGAGGCCTTCTATCCGAAACTCAATGCCGGCGCGATCATCGTCGCAGACAACATCCGGACAGACCGGGCTGACGTGATGGGCTACGTGCGGGCGATCCGCGCCAAGCCCGACATGACAAGCGTCATGCTGCCCGTAGGGCAGGGTCTCGAAATCAGCCGCTTCAAAGCAGGGGTTTCGAATGAATAGGCGCGACTTTCTCACGTTGACCGGTTCCGTCGCCATGTGCGCGCTCATCCCTTTCACAGGACCCAGCTTCGCGTCCCCGGCGCCGAGCGCCGGCGCTGCGCAGACGCAGGCCATCGCCACCGCCGCCGCGGCGTTCCTGCAATCGCTCAACGACGAGCAGCGGGCAGCCGTGCAGTTTCCGTTCGCGCGGCAGCCGAAGGCGACGGCCGCCCATTTCAAGGGTGGCATGCGCGGCGACGTAGATATGGTCGGCGAGCAATACGGCCAGGCCGTATGGTCGAATTACCCTGTCAGCGACGTGCCTCGTCCCGGCGTGCGCCTTGGCAGCCTGAACGATACGCAGCGCGAGGCTGTCATGGCCCTTCTGCGCGTCCTGTTGAGCGATATGGGCTATCGCAAGGTGCTCGACATCATGGGGTCGGATCAGGCTTTGGCGGAAGCTGGCCAGCCCTACGCTTGCGGCCGGGCCGCCTACACGCTCGCGATCTTCGGGACGCCTCGCCTCAACAGCCTCTGGATGGTGCAGTTTGGCGGACATCATCTTGCGCTCAATGTCACCATGCTGGGCGAGCATGGCGTCCTGGCACCTATCCTGACCGGTTGCCTGCCGGCCATCTACACCGAAAAGGGAAAGAGAGTCCGCGCCCTCGCCGCTGAAAACGACAAGGCGTTTGCCTTGCTCGATATGCTCGACGATGAACAGCGAAAGCAGGCCATCATCGACCATGGCGTGTCGGTGCTGGCGCTCGGGCCGGGGCATGACGGCGAGACGGTCCAGCCCGCAGGCGTGAAAGCCTCAACGCTGAACCAGCAGCAGCGAACCATCCTGTTCGACCTGATTTTAGAATGGGCTGGCATCGTCAATGACGCCTATGCCACGCCCCGCCTGGCTGAGATCAGGGACGGGCTGGACGATACCTACTTCGCATGGAGCGGCCCTACGACTCACGAGCCGGACCGTAATGGCGCATCGTATTTCCGCATCCAGGGGCCGAGGCTCTTCATCGAGTTTTCGCCCCAGGAGCCGGGCGGCGATCTGACAATGCACGTTCATACAATCTACCGGGATTTGGTGAACGCCTACGGACAGGCGCTGGCTTAAGCGCTCTCTCAGCTTCGGCCGCTCGAAAGTGGTCGTTTTCGCCTCTTTCGCCATCCGGCCCGCATAATGCGAACTAGCGGCGAGAGGCTA
>CAWEHU010000027.1:0-152442 GCA_963808965.1 uncultured Alphaproteobacteria bacterium | reverse complement strand
GCGGGAGCCGATCTTCCCCGAGGCCCAGCGTGAGATTGCGCGCGAGAACACCCCGCAGGTGCCCAGCCCCCGGTAGTCTCGCCCAGCACCCCGGCCTGAACGAGCCGGGTCGCGACATCCAAGCCCGGCCCGCGTCGAAACGCCGAGCCGGCAGGCGCGCAGGCGCCGGCAATAAGCGGCTCGCGCGAGGCAACGGAGCGGCCATGCAATCGGTGCTGCGGCCGAGATTGCCGATCTGGCGCCCTAGCTGGCGTCGATCAGGATCTGGCCGAAGAAGTCCGCCATGCCTCGTGGCCGTGGAGTGGGAGCACGTGCGCGACGTACTGGTCCGGGCGGACGACGACCATGCAGCCCGTTTCGCGATTCACCCTTCGCAGCTCGAAGATGTCCCTGGACTTCGGGTCGACGCAGAACATCTTCTCGTAGTCGATCAGGCCGAACTTGCCCTTTTTTCGGGAGCAGTACCGACGGCATCTTGTCCACGGCCAAGTCACGATGCCCCTGCTGGAAGATGGCACGGATATCGATCACGGAATCGGGGTCTGCACCGGCCGGCGTGAATCGCTTGATCGGAGACGCGTCCGACTCCAAGAACTCGCACAGCTCCCGGAAGTGGGAGTGTCTGTTCGTCGGGCCGTTTCGGTCAGCGAAGATGTAGACGCGCCAGGCGCCGTCCGCCCGGGCGACGTGGCCGAGGTGAACCGGTTTGGCGTCGGCCAGCCGGATGACCGGGGCAGAGTGGAAGCGCATCCCGACCGGGAAGCCCTCCGCGAGGTGCTGGAACATCGCTTCGGCGGTAATCATCGACGGGCCGTATTTGGTCGCAACTCCGGCGGTGAAGCGGCCTTGCGTGATGAAGTACTGCCGGAACTCCTCGGGGTCGACACCCTCTCCGCCGGCGCCACCGGACTCCGTCGGATGGGCGCTGAACATCTTGGCGAACTCACGATCGAAATCGATGAGCTGCTTGGCGATCTTCTGACGTTCCTCCGAGTAGGTGTGCAGGAGTTCCGGTTTGGCCGTCCCCCGCAGGACGGCGCCCAGCTTCCATCCCAAGTTCCAGGTGTCGTTCATGGACACGTTCATGCCCTGACCGGCCTTGGCGCTGTGCGTGTGGCAGGCATCGCCTGCGATGAACACCCGCGGAAAGCGGGTGGCCATCTCTGCCGCCGGCACGTCGTCGAACTTGTCGCACAGCCGCTGGCCGATCTCGTACACCGCCCACCACCCGACGTCTTTCACCTCAACGCTGTACGGGGCCAGGATCCGATTCGCGACCGTGGCCAGCTTCTCGGGGGTGACACTCCGGTTCTCGAGCATCTCCTTGTCGCGCACGTTGTCCAGCTCGATGTAGAACCGGACCAAGTATCCGCCCTCGCGCGGAATGATGAGGATGTTGCCTTGGTTCGCGGAGTGGATGGCGCATTTGAGCCGGATGTCCGGGAAGTCGGTGACGGCCAAGGCGTCTAGGACGCCCCAGGACTGGTTCATCGGGTCCCCGCGCAGTTCGCGGCCGATCGCCGTCCGGGTGCCGCTGCGCGAGCCGTCGCAGCCGACGACATACTTCGCCCGGAGCGTCGAGGTTTCGCCGGTCTCCTTGAAGTCCTTAAGGTGCTGCAAGGTGACCGTCACCGGGTAGTCCGACGAGCCGCTGGTGTCGATCTGGATGTCGCTGGCGTGGAGGCCGTAGAACGGCTGCAGCTTGCTGGCCGACCGCTCCATGTGATCCAGAAGGTAGGCGAGCATGCGCGCCTGGTTGACGATCACGTGGGGCATTTCCGACAAGCCCTCTTCGACGTCCTGAATACGCCCGGTACGCGTGATCTTGGTCCGGTCTTGCGGGTCCGGCCGCCAGAAGGCGACCTCGTTGACCCAGTAGCCCTCGTTCACCAGACGATCCGCCAGACCGAACGCCTCAAACAGCTCTACCGTGCGGCAGGCAACACCGTCGGCTTGGCCGACCTCGAGCGGACCGTCCTTGCGGTCGATGACGACCGTCCTGATGTCGGGGAAGTTGGCCATCTGCGCAGCCAGCACGAGACCGGCCGGACCGCAGCCGACGATCAGGACGTCGGCGTCTTCAGGGAGACCTCCCGGCCGCTCCGCGACGGACGGATGCGGGTCCTCGATGAACGGGTCGCCGGGCTTATAGCCGTTCAGATAGAACTGCATCGTTCACTCCCCTCTGGCCGCTTATGGTGGCCCTACGACCACGATGGAATACGTCGGGTGCTGGCGGATGATGCGCTCGACGACCACGGAGCCGCGATGGTTCTGATAGCCCAGCACCACGATGTCCGCCACTCGAACGGCAGGCTCGACGTCTCCGTCCGCGCCGGGCTGGACCTTACTGCCCGGCTCGTGGACGCCGGCGTGCTGCGCGAGATGGGACGGGCGACTTGGCGTGCGTTGGCGGTCCTGTGAGGCTGCGATGTTCCTGTAAGCCTCCGCCATCGTCATGCTTGATAGCCGAGCGCGCCAAAGAATCCCGGGGCCACACCGGGCAACGTGTCGGCCGGCCAGGACCGCTCCAGCAACACGCGGGTGGTCAGTTCGAGGTGCTGGGTCATAAGAGCTTTGGCGCGCTCGGCATCGCGCGCGAGGGTGGCCTCCATGATCTCCTGGTGCTCGCGGTTCAAGTCGCGCGTGATCTCCGCGAGCGGGACCGAGAGGCGCCGGTACCGCTCGCTCTGGGCGTAGAGGAGCCCCCGCAGCCGCAGCAGCCATGGGCTGTTGCACGCGCCGACCAAGGCCGCGTGATAGGCGGCGTGGGCCGCGGACCAGTCTTCGCTCATTCGTTGCGGGTCCCCCGGCTCCCGCTCCGGCGTGCGGGACAGGCGATGGAAGGCCGCGACCAGGTGCAACTTCCCAGATGACGTCCCCGACCGCGATGGCGCGCTCGAGGCACATTCCCTCGATGTGCACGCGCACCCCCGTGAGATCACGTAACTCCTCGGCCGAGATCGAGGCGGCGCGGAAGCCGCGTTGCGGCTCAGCAACGACAAGCCCCTCCGATGTTAGCCGGGAGAGCGCCTCGCGTACGGCGCTGAGGCTGACCGAGAGGGATTGGCACAGCTCGGCGATCTTCAGCCGCGCCCCGGGCTGCAAGCGGCAGGCCAACAGGTCGGCACGGAGGCGCTCATATGCCTCCTGAGTAAGGCTCAAGTCGGGGCGGGCAGCGCGGGGCACGAAGCCAACATAGGCTTTTTGAGCCAGGGAACCACACCTAACGAGAATAATAGATTTTGCCTTGACTTGCAGATTTCGCCGGAGCATCTAGATCGCATCGCCGCGGCAGACGGCGACAGCTGAAAGGGTAGTCTCGGTCGCAACTAGGCACGTGAATAAAAGGGGGAATCATGGCGTCGGGAATGCGTTCGCTCGATCGACCAGTCGGCAAGATCATGGCGACCGCCTTTGTGGCGATGCCGATAATCGTCGGGTCGACTCATGCAGGCTGGGCAGCCGAGAACGGTTCAACCCAATATCCGATCGGCGCCGACTCCTACGGTGTCGCGTTCCGCCCCCCGGCTGGACAGGCGGCCTTGTTGAACTACACCGAGTTCTACTCGGCGCAGCTCTACTCCGGCCCTTCCGTCGTCAACGGGTCGCGGGTCAATGTCTTCGTCACCGCATTTCGCGGTGTCTACACGTACCCTGTGTCTTTCGCCGACGGTAAGGTGACGATCACCTCGGATCTCGTTGTCGGCGGGGGCACAATCAATGCCAAGGTGCCGATACCTGGCGGGAGTATCAGCAACGGGTCAACGGGGTTGATCGACGTCAATCCCTGGCTCGAGGTCAACTACCATAGTGGGCCTCTCTTCGTGAGCACCGGACTTGCCGTTTGGCTTCCTTGGGGCACCTACAACAAGAACGAGGCGCCGGTGAAAGGACTGGGGCAGAATCACTATACATTCGCCCCGCTCCTCTATCTGACTTACCTGGCCACGCCTAAGATCCAACTCGACCTTGCTTCCGTTACCGAGTTCAACACGATCAATCCTAACACCCAATATACCTCGGGCTCCGACCAGACGTTCACCGCTTCCGCCTCGTACACGGTGATTCCGAATCTTCAGATCGGGCCTACTGCGTATTTCTATGGTCAGTTTAGCAACGATACCCAGAAAGGGGCGACAATCCCGAAAGGCAACCGGAGCCAGGCGCTCGGGGTTGGCCTGCAAGGCATCTACACGATCGGTCACGGCGCCCTGCTACTGAAATACTATCATCAGACTCTGGTGCAAAATCGTCCTGGTGGGAATCAGTTCTGGCTTCAGTTCGCGATTCCGATCTCGCTCTAGTCGATGCCGCCCGCCCAAACCGAGCATGCTCCGTACATTGTCGAATGCGGGAGACTGAAATGCACCCTGCTCCATTAGCCGACCGGGCCACAACGACCGATCCCACATCCAGTTGGGACACGAACTACGAGTGGAAGGCCGTAACCTTGCTTTCCCTGGGTTTCGGGCTCGTCGGTCTCGACCGCTTCATGATCTTGCCGATGTTCCCGCTCATTCAGAAGGATCTAAATCTCACGTACCAGGATCTCGGCCTGATCACCGGGATCCTGGCCATCGCGTGGGGGATCTCAGGCTTCTTCATGGGCAAGCTTTCCGACCGAATCGGCCGGCGCAAGGTCGTGGTCTATGCCATGGTCACGTTCTCGCTGCTGGTGGGGGTCAGCGGTCTCGGCCGAGAGCCTGTTCATGCTGATGGCGGTGCGCGCCATCATGGGCATTGCCGATGGCGCCTACACCCCACCGAGCATTGTCGCCACGATCGAAGCGTCGAAACCGAGCCGACACGGCCGCAATCTCGGGATACAGCAGGCGATGCTCCCCCTGTTCGGCCTGGGACTGGCGCCGATCTTCGTCACACAGATGTTGCACCTTGTGGACTGGCGCTGGATCTTCGTGCTGGTCACGCCTCCCGGCCTGATCGTCGCGTTCCTGATGTCTCGGGTTCTGCGCACGCCCTCCGAGCAGGAGGAAGCGGCGGCCACGGCGACACACGACCTCTCGGACCACAAATGGACCGACGTGTTCAGCTACAGAAACATACCCCTCAACATGATTGGCATGCTGTGCTGGCTCACATGCCTCATCGTCACCAGCGCGCTCTTGCCGAGTTATCTGGCTGATTACCTGCATCTTGGTTTGAACCAGATGGGCTTCGTGCTTTCCGCGATCGGCTTCGGAGCGACCGCCGGCACCTTGATCATGCCCTCGATCTCCGACCGGGTCGGACGCAAGCCGGTCGCGATCGTTTCGACGCTTGCCACCTTCGCGTCGCTGATCGGGCTCGCGATGATCGGCGCGGAGCCCGGGTTGCTGTTCGTAGTCTTGTTCGCGGTGCATTTCTTCAACTTCGCACTGATCACGCTGACCGTCGGTCCGCTCAGCTCGGAGTCAGTGCCCGCTAAACTGATGGCCACGGCAACCGGGGTGGTGATCGGGATCGGCGAAGTTTTCGGTGGGGGGATCGCACCCGCGATTGCTGGCTTCGTCGCGCAGCATTATGGCATCCAGCACATCATCGACTTGGCCATCGGCGCCCTCGCCCTTGGCTTCGTGATCTCGTTGTGCCTGAAGGAGACCGCACCGGCACGCCTCAAAGCCAGCATCGGGCCTGCTCATGCGGTTTAGAACATCGTAGCCGTCCTGAAGGAGCTTAAAAGGGGTGCAAACCCGATCTGATCGCCGGCATGATGTGCCGGCGGCTCGCCGGTAGACCGGACGCTTTCATTGGCTATGGCAGCGTGAACAGCGGCCGCTGCGATCGCCCACCGGCATCATCCATGCGAAAGTCATGGCGAGAGCCGATGCAATCCGCGCAAGCCACAAACAATGGGAGGCTGAGGAATGCTGAAAGGTAAAGCAGCGGTCGTCACCGGATCCACTTCGGGGATCGGTCTCGGCATCGCGCGCGCGCTGGCCGGCGCCGGAGCAGACGTGATGCTGAACGGATTCGGAGATGCGGGCGCTATCGAGCAACTGCGCGCGGACCTCGCCAAGGAGTTCGGCGTCGAAATCGCCTATTCCGGCGCCGACATGAGCAAGGCCGACCAGATCACGGGGATGATCGAGCAAGCCGCCGCCAAGTTCGGCAAGCTGGATATCCTGGTAAACAACGCCGGCATCCAGCACACGGCGCTGGTCAAGGACTTTCCGCTCGATCGATGGGATGCGATCATCGCCATCAATTTGACGGCGGCGTTCGTCGCCACCCGCGCGGCGCTGCCGGGCATGCTGGACCGCGGCTGGGGCCGGGTCATCAATGTCGCCAGCACGCATGGCCTCGTGGCCAGCGTGGAGAAGGCGGCCTATGTGGCGGCCAAGCACGGCGTCGTCGGCCTGACGAAGGTGGTGGCGCTCGAGACGGCGACCACTGGCGTCACCTGCAACGCCATCTGCCCCGGTTGGGTCCTGACACCGCTCGTGCAGAAGCAAATCGA
Source organism: uncultured Alphaproteobacteria bacterium (assembly GCA_963808965.1). Lineage (GTDB taxonomy): Bacteria > Pseudomonadota > Alphaproteobacteria > Acetobacterales > Acetobacteraceae > CAWEHU01. The sequence goes on along the minus strand of CAWEHU010000027.1, from coordinate 145,982 downwards.
GGCTCGCTCTGCCGCGGAGGGCATGCCGGTAGAGCAGGCGAAGCTCGAGCTACTGTCGGAGAAGCAGCCCTCGCATGAGTTCGTGACGCCCGACCAGCTTGGCGCCCTCGCGGTGTTCCTATGCTCGGAGGGCGCCGCGCAGATGCGCGGCCAGGCACTGGCGATGGATGGAGGTTGGACCGCGCAGTAAGAGGGCCGGGATGCGTAACAAGCTCACGACCGCCGCCGAGGCCGTCGCCGTCATCCAGAACGGCGATAGTTTCTGCACCTCGGGATTCGTCGGCATCGGCGTGCCGGACGAGTTGCTGCTGGCACTGGAGGAGCGGTTCGTGCAGACGGGCGAGCCGCGCGATCTGACGCTCGTGTTCGCGGCCGGTCAGGGGGATGGCAAGGATCGCGGACTGAACGCGCTGGGCCATGACGGGCTGCTGAAGCGAGTCGTGGGCGGCCACTGGGGTCTCATCCCGAAAGTCGGACGCCTGGCGCTGGAAGGCAAGATCGAGGCGTACAACTTGCCGCAAGGCGTGATCTCCCAGCTGTACCGGGATATCGCGGCGGGCAAACCCGGCACCTTGTCGCATGTCGGCCTCGGCACCTTCGTCGATCCCCGGTTGGAGGGCGGCAAGATCAATGCCGCGACGACCGAGGATCTTGTGGAGTTGCTGGAGCTGCACGGGCGGGAGTGGCTGTTATACCGCGCTTTCCCCCTCAACGTGGCTTTCCTGCGCGGCACCACGGCGGACCCGAACGGCAACGTGACGGCGGAGCGCGAGGCGTTGGACCTCGACAATCTCTCCATGGCCATGGCCGTCAAGAACTCGGGCGGCATCGTCATCGTGCAGGTGGAGCGTCTCGCACGCGCCGGGTCGCTGCATCCGCGGCAGGTGTTGATCCCCGGCGCGCTGGTCGATTGCGTGGTGGTGGCGCGGCCGGAGAATCACGCTCAGACCTACGGCACCGTCTACAACCCGGCCTATAGCGCCGAGATCAGCATCCCCATGGATAGCGTGACACCCATGCCGCTCGACGAGCGCAAGGTCATCGCGCGGCGCTGCGCGATGGAGCTGCGGGCGGGCGCCATCGTGAACCTCGGTATCGGCATGCCCGAGGGGGTGGCGGCGGTGGCGGCGGAGGAGCGGGTGGACGAGTTCATCACCCTGACCGCCGAACCTGGCGTGATCGGCGGCGTGCCGGTTGCGGGACTGGATTTCGGGGCGGCTGTGAACACCCAGGCGATCGTTCACCAAAATCAGCAGTTCGACTTTTACGATGGCGGCGGCTTGGATATCACGGTGCTCGGCATGGCGGAGGCCGACCAGCAAGGCAACGTGAACGTGAGCCGTTTTGGCTCGCGTCTCGCCGGCGCGGGCGGTTTCATCAACATCAGCCAGAACGCGCGCAAGGTGGTGTTCGCCGGCACGTTCACTGCCGGCGGGCTGAAGCTTGCGGTCCAGGAAGGCACTCTGCGCATCCTGCAGGAGGGCCGGTCGCATAAATTCGGCAAAGCGCTCCAGCAGATCACGTTCAGCGGCAAGGTGGCGGAGGCCGCCGGCAAGCCGGTGCTGTATGTGACGGAACGCTGCGTGTTTCGCTTGACGGACGCCGGGCTGGAGCTGACGGAAGTAGCGCCCGGGGTCGATATCGAGCGCGACGTTCTCGCGCACATGGATTTCCGCCCGATCGTCGCCAATGTGCGCCCCATGGACGCGCGCATCTTCCGGCCGGAGCAGATGGATCTGAAATCCATGATGCTCAACCTGGACCTAAGCGATCGGCTAGCGTACGACGCGGACCGCAATATCCTGTTCCTGAACTTCGAGGGCGTGCACATCCGCGGCACCGACGACATCGGGGCTATCAGGGCCGCGGTGACGGAACTTTGCAACGGGATCGGGCGCCGGGTTGCGGTGGTCGTGAACTACGACGCATTCCAGCTGGATCCGGACCTTGCGGACGCTTACGCCGACATGGTGCGGAGCCTGGAGGAGCAGTACTATACTCGCGTCTCCCGCTACACGACCAGTGCGTTCATGCGGGTGAAGCTGGGGCAGGCGCTCACCCGCGCCGTGCGCCCGCATATCTTCGAGAGCCGGTCTGAAGCGCAGGCATTTCACGAGACCCGAGCGGACGAGTAAGCACCGCGTTTGCTGCAACCCGAAACCAAGCACGACCAATAAGCAGAAATCATTCGCGCGTAAGTCGGGCTGTAACACTCGATTTGCTTTGGGCCGTGCCAAGAAAGTGGATTTTCCGTTGACACATTGATTTTCGACCGGCATATGATGCGCGAATTATAATAAAGGAGGGGCGGATGCGTTTCGCGGCATTTGAACAGGATGGGCGGCGGGGTTTGGCGGCCGCCGACAAGAACGGCGGTCTTCGTGGCGCGCTTCGCAGGACAGGATGGCTACCCGGGCGATCTTGCGACGCTGATAGCGAGAGGCGGCGATGCCCTCCAGGAAGCGCATCGAACCCTCCTCTCCGGGACTCCGGTTGACCCCGATTCCATCAAGTTCCTGCCGCCTATTCCCGCACCGGGCAAGGTCGTCTGTGTCGGCCTGAATTACGCGGACCACTCCGCCGAGAGCGGATACGAGGTGCCGAGCTATCCGCCGATCTTTGGCCGCTTCAACTCCAGTTTGATCGGCCATAAAGCCCCGATCGTGCGTCCCCGCGTCTCCGACCAGCTCGATTGGGAAGGCGAGATCGTCGCCGTGATCGGCCGCGGGGGCCGTGACATCCCGAAGGAGTCCGCGCTCGATCACGTCATCGGCTACTCGCTTTTCAATGATGGATCCATACGTGACTATCAGTTCAAGTCGCCGCAATGGACCGTCGGCAAGAACTTCGACGACACCGGCGCTTTCGGTCCGTACCTCGTGACCGCGGATGAGCTTCCTCCCGGATGCGCTGGCCTTCGTCTCCAGACCAGGCTGAACGGCGAAGTCATGCAGGATGTATCGACGAACGACATTATTTTCGACGTCGCGACGCTGGTCTCGGTCCTGAGCGAGGCGTTCCGGTGGGGAGTCGGGCGACATCATCGTGACGGGCACGCCGTCCGGCATCGGATTGGCTCGCAAGCCGCCGATCTGGATGAAGCCCGGCGACGTCTGCGAGGTCGAGGTCGAGGGCCTCGGGGTGTTGAGCAACCCGATCGTTGACCAGGGCAGGTAAGACGACGCCCAGAGCGCCCCAAGGATGGACAAGGGGATGGAGGGGGAGAGACGATGACCCAAATCGGTGGCTTCATTCCAGCCACGCGTAAGCCCGGCGTGCTCGGCGCTCACTCGCTGAACTATTTCAATATGGCCGTGCCCGACCTCGAGGATGCGCGGCAGTTCTATACCAAATTTGGCCTCGACGTACGGGAGGAGCAGGGCGGTCTCGGCCTCTATACCTTCAATCATCCGCACCGGTGGGGATTACTCACCGAAGGCAAGAGGAAGTCGCTCGGCCATCTTTCGTTCGGAATCTTCGAGGACGACGTGCAGCGGTTTCGCGAGCGGTTGCAGCAAGCCGGTGTCGAACGGCTCGACCCACCGCCGGGTTTCGAGAGCAACGGGATGTGGTTCAAGGACTGCAACGGCGTGCTCGTCGAGCTACGGGTGGCGGAAAAATCCTCGCCGAACGCGAAATCGCCGATCGAGCATCTGATTGCCGGGCCGGGCGAGCGCGGTGCGCCGATCCGAGGCACGACGCCCGATGTGCGTCCTCGGCGCATGGCGCACATGCTGATTTTCGTGCGCGATGTCGCGGAATCGATCAAGTTCTACACCAACGTGCTCGGATTGCGGCTATCCGACGAGTCGGGCGGTGTCGTCGCCTTCATGCACGGCGTGCACGGCAGCGATCACCACCTGGTCGCTTTCGCCAAATCCGAGGCGCCGGGCCTGCATCACTGCAGTTGGGATGTGAAGTCGATCCAGGACATCGGCCTTGGCGCGATGCACATGGCCGATTGCGGTTTCTCGAAGGGCTGGGGCCTCGGGCGGCATGTGCTTGGCTCCAATTACTTCCATTATGTGCGCGACCCGTGGGGCAGCTACGCGGAATACTCTTGCGACATCGATTACATCCCGGTCGAGATGGACTGGAAGGGCGAGTCCCATCCAATCGAAAACAGTTTCTATCTTTGGGGTCCGGAACCGCCGCAGGACTTCGCCTTCAACCATGAGGCGTCAATCGAGCCTGAACTACCCGCCGCCGCCGGGATCTGACTCCCACCCGCGCGTCCGGGTCCGGCGGGAGGCGATGGCGTGAAAAGAATCAGATAAGCGGCCGGCTTTATCCGCATGCAAACCTGGGCAGAATTGTGATGAACGAAACCACTCCCCGGCTTAGATCGCGCCGCATGCAGCAGGGAGGAGTTGCTGTTAAACGGTTTATGCTTAGGGGTATTCTATTTGCGCTGACGAGGGTGCTTCAGCTCGCGGCGGCTAGGCATCCCACCGTCCGGAACCGATTCGCGCAACGCAATTTCGTCGCTCAGATCCGCATGAGGGACAACTCGATCGGCCGTTACTACATCTTCCGGAATGGGAAGGTCCGATCCCGGGCAGGTATTCATCCGAGCCCGGACGTGGCGATGGTGTTTCGGGATTTGGACGCGGGACTGACCGCGTTGAAGCCGCCGCAGCGGATGTCCGAGATCACCCATGTCGCGAAGCAGTTCCGTGTGCAACTTCACGGCCGCGATGAGCTCGTGGTATGGTTCACACAGCTTGTGAACTTCACGATGTCCGCGGGTTCCAAATACGGCACGCCGATGCGTGACGGGACGGTGCGTTATACGACCAACACGAATGGCGGTCCTTTGTTCGTCTACGTCAAGGACGGCAAAATCATCCGCATGACCCCGATCGATCTCGACGAGACGGACGCCGCTAGCTGGACCATCCGTGCCCGCAACAAGTCTCTCACGCCGAAGCGGCGCGCATTCATCAACCCGCACGCACAATGCTTGAAGTCCCTCGTGTATTCCGAGAAGCGACTTCTATATCCCATGAAGCGGGTCGATTTTAATCCCGATGGCGAGCGAAATCCGCAAAACCGCGGTATTTCCGGCTACGAGCGCATCAGCTGGGACGAGGCTCTCGACATCACGGCCAAGGAAATCATGCGCCTAAAAAGGGAGTACGGCCCAGGCGCGATGGCGATGTTCAGTGGCTCGCATCACCAATGGGGGAATGTAGGCTACTATCTCTCCGCCATGCTGCGATTCGGCAACCTCGTAGGCTACACCCGTGTCCATCCAAATCCCGATAGCTGGGAGGGTTGGTACTGGGGAGCGATGCATCACTACGGAAACAGTCTGCGGGTCGGCATTCCCGGGTTCTACGGCACGGTGGAAGACTGCCTCAAGGAGGCAGAAATGATCGTCTTCTGGTCGAGTGATCCCGAGTTGACCAGCGGTTACGCGAGCGGGCTCGAAGGAGCCCAGCGGCGGTTCTGGGCAAAGCAACTCGGCATCGAGTTCGTCCACATCGATCCGAACCTCAACCCGACGGCGCAGGTCTTTGGCGGCCGCTGGATCCCGATCAACCCAGGCAGCGACCCCGCGCTTGCGCTTGCAATCATGCACGTATGGGTGACGGAGGGTCTGTACGACAAGGAGTACGTCGACACGCGCACAACCGGCTTCGATGCCTGGCGCGATTACCTCCTCGGCAAGGATGACGGCGTCGCCAAGACGCCTGAGTGGCAGGAAGCGGAAACCGGCGTACCGGCGCGGGTCGCCCGTGCGCTCGCCCGCGCGTGGGGTACGAAGAAGACATATCTCGGCGCCGGCGGTCTCGGGTCCGGCTTCGGCGGCGCTTGCCGGACGGCGACCGGCTCGCAATGGGCGCGCAACATGATCTTGCTGATGGCGATGCAGGGCTGGGGCAAGCCCGGCGTCAATTTCGGCAACCTGCAAGCGGGAACGCCGGTCGATCACTACTTCTACTTCCCGGGCTACGCTGAAGGCGGCATCTCCGGCGACCTCACCGGCACGGCCGCCGCGGTGAACAACTACGTTCGCATGCCCCACGTCCTCACCATGAATCCTGTCAAGCAGCAGATTCCACGCCAGCGTCTGGCCGACGCCATCGTCGACGGGCACGCCCGCGGGTACCGGTGGGAGGGCTCGACCATCGAAGCGCAGTTCGGCGCTGTCGGTTATCCGGCGCCCGGGCATTCGAAGGTTCACATGCTCTATCGCTACGGCGGCTCGACCTTCGGCACTATCGCGAACTCGGCGCGCTACATCGAGGCCTACCGGCATCCGTCGATCGAATTCGTGGTCAACCAGTCGATCTGGTTCGAGGGCGAGGCGCAGTTCGCGGACATCATCCTGCCGGCCTGCACATCGTTCGAGCGATGGGATATCAGCGAGTGGGGCAATTCCGGCGGATACATCCACCACAACACGGACCAGCTAAACCACCGGCTCGTGATCATGCAGCACAAATGCATCGAGCCGCTTGGCGAATTGAAATCCGACTATCAGATCTTTACCGAGCTGCTTCATCGGTTCGGTTTAGGAGCGATGTTTACCGAGGGCAGCAGCGAGCTCGATTGGTGCAAACGCGTCTTTGACGGGTCCGACCTTCCGAACTTCATCAGTTGGCAGAAGTTCCTCCAGAAGGGCTACTACGTCATTCCGCCGCCTCCGGAAAACCTGCGGGATCCGGTCTCGTTCCGCGCCTTCGCCGAGGGCCGGCCCAAGGATGTGCCCGAACCGCATCCCCTGCCAGGGGTGTACAGCGGCGAGTTCGGTCGCGGGCTGGAGACGCAGTCGGGCAAGATCGAATTCGTGTCGAACTCGATCCAGCGGGGCGATCCCGATAATCCGGAGCGGCCCGCGCTCAATCGCTACATCCCCTCCTGGGAGGGCCTGCGAAACCAGGACCTTGCCGCGAAGTACCCGCTGCAGATGATCTCGACGCATTCCCGCTATAGCTTCCACACCTACGGCGATGGCAAGGACTCAACGCTGAATGATCTTGAGGACCACCGTGTGTTGGTCGACGGCTATTACTATTGGGTTCTTCGGGTGAACCCAGAGGACGCGAGGGCGCGCAACATCAAGCACCACGATCTCGTGCGTGTGTTCAATGACCGGGGCAGCGTTCTCTGTGCCGCCGATGTGTCGCCTCTGATCGCGCGGCAGGTCGTGAAAGCGTTCGAGTTCGTGCGCCGAGGTCGATTTCTTCGAGGACCCTCGCTACGGAACCGTCGACCGTGGCGGAAACCTGAATATGCTGACACCGCCCCGCCCGCAGGTGAAGGGAACCGAGGGAATGGCGTCCAACTCCTGCTTGGTGAATATCGAGCTCTGGTCCCCTGCTCCGAGAAAGAGCACTGACGACCAAACCTCGGCACGCAAGATCCGGGAAAGCGAGGTCGTCTAATGGCCGGATGGAACCTGATCGTCGATGTGGCGAAGTGCGAGAACTGCCAGAATTGCACCCTGGCGGTAAAAGATGAGCATGTCGGCAATTCTTTTCCGGGCTATGCCGCCCCGATGCCTCTGCATGGCGACGATTGGATCAGCATCAACCGCAGGGTTCGCGGCGAAGGTTCGATGGTCGATGCCGCCTACCTCCCGACGATGTGCAATCATTGTGATAACGCGCCATGTTTGCAGGCAGGCGGAAGCGATGGGGCGGTACGTAAGCGCGACGACGGGATCATTATTATCGATCCCGAGAAGGCGAAGGGCCGCCGTGACCTTGTCGACAGCTGCCCTTATGGCTCGATTTCTTGGAACGAAACCCTGCAGCTCCCGCAAATCTGGATTTTCGACGCCCATCTCTTAGATCAGGGGTGGAAGGAACCGCGGTGCGCGCAGACTTGTCCCACAGGCGTCTATCAGGCGCTGAAGGTGGACGATGCCGTGATGCAGCAGCTTGCTCGGGATGACGGGCTTGAAGTGTTGAAACCGGAGCTAAACACTAAACCGCGGGTATACTATCGTAACCTCAGCCGTTACGCGCGGGAATTTATCGGTGGTAGCGTGGTCGCCAAGATCAATGGCATCGAGGAGTGCGTTCATGGCGCTCGGGTAAGGCTCTCGGCCAGCGGCCGCCAGATAGGGCAGGCGACTACCGATCTGTTTGGCGACTTCAAGTTCGACGGTCTGGAACCGGGCAGCGGCGCGTATCGGGTCGAGATCAGCCATGACCAACACGGGACCGCCTCAGTCGATGTGCAATTGGGCGAAACCCAGTATTTGGGCCCGCTCGAATTGAAGCAAAAGGGCGCTTCGTAGGTCGCGTTCTCCCGAGTTTTCTGCAGCAGACCGACAGGAGGAAGCGATGGACCGGCAGGAGGCAGCGATGGATGGAATAGTTGATGTGTCCGTTGACATCAACGTGCCCCTCTCAACTGCGTACAATCAATGGACCCAGTTTGAGCAGTTTCCACGCTTCATGGCGGGCCTCAAGTCGGTAAAGCAGGTCGATGATACGCATCTGCGTTGGAAGGCCGAGATCCTGGGGAAAGAAGTCGAATGGGAGGCCGAAATCACCGAACAGATCCCCAACTTGCGGATCGCGTGGCGCAGCACGGTCGGTCTACCCAATAGCGGAGTTGTGGAATTTTCTCAGGCCGAGGGGGCGCCTACTCGGGTTCGCCTCTGGATGGAATATGAGCCGCAGGGTTTCGTTGCAAGTCTCGCTCATTTGATGCGCGTGTTTTCATCGCGGGTCGAGAGCAATCTCAAGCGCTTCAAGGCTTTCATAGAGAGCCAGCAACATGAAACGGGTGCCTGGCGCGGTGAGGTGAAGGATCCGGAATCCGAGCATCGCGCGCGACCCGGAGCTTCAACCAGTGAAGGGTTCGCGACACACGGTTGATGATGGAGGAGACGCAACGGCATATCGAGTAGCAGATGTCGCCGCGTCCGACTCGGATCTGCGGCGCGAAATCGCTATTGCCGCACGTTCGCCTACACGTTGCGCGAAATTAGCAGGTCTTGGGTCTATTTCTCGGGATTCCGAGTTCCCCGTGCAGGGTGAACTCGCTCGATAACCGTCAGCGTCACCATACCTGATCAAAGGAAGCGGAGAACCGTGATGGTATCCATTGCTGAGCTCAGGACCCGACCCGCCCACGGCCATGACGAGGACACCGCCGAGGCCATCGTTGCCCGCGCGAGCGCCTTGGTGCCGGCGCTGCGCGCGCGTATCGAGCAGACCGACACGCTTGTCCGGTTGCCGGACGCGACCGTGGACGAGATGAATTCGGGCGCGCTTGTTCGAGCTAATGACGCCACACCGCTACGGCGGCCTGCAAACCAGCGTGCGAACCTACAAGGAAGCCATGGCGGAGCTGGGCCGCGGCGATGCCTCCACCGCTTGGGCCGGATCTCTGATCAACATCTGCAACTGGTTGACGGCGGTTCTATATCCCGAGCACGTGACCGATCAGGTGTTCGCCAGCGGCGCTGTGCGTGCCTGTGGCGTGCTGTCTGCGCGCAAGGCGAAGGTACGCCGAGCGTCGGGCGGCTATGTCATCGAGGAAGGGCTCTGGGGTTTTAACTCGGGTGTCTATCACGCCAATTGGGACCTGCTCGGCATCCCGATGGTGGACGAGGCGGGCAACGTCACGGACCAGGGCATGGCCCTGCTTCCGATCGAGCAGGTCGAGATCCTCAACGACTGGGACACGATCGGCATTCGCGGCAGCGGCAGCTCTAGCGTCTCCGTGAAGGATGTGTTTGTGCCGGATGAGCGGGTCGCCTCGGTGTCCGCCGCCATCGAGGGGCGTTACAACTCCACCCACCTGCGAGACGAGCCGCTGTACCGCGTCGCCTTCGTCCCGCTGCTGGCGATCATCCTGGTCTTCCCCGCCCTGGGCGCGGCGCGTGCGGCGCTCGAAACCTTCCTCGCGGAATTGCCCAAGCGGGGCATCCAGTACACCTGGTACGAGAAGCAGGCAGAGGCGGCGGTCACCCACCTGCAGGTCGGTGAGGCATCGGCCATGATCGACGCCGCCGAAGCGATCGTGGAGCGTGCGGTCAACGACCTCGACAGCAACGCCGAGGACGACCGCGGGTACATGGACATCATGACGCGCGCCCGCATCCGGCGGGACACCGGCTACGCCTCCAAGCTGATCTGGGAAGCGGTGGACCTGCTCGCCTCCGCCTCCGGCGGCTCCCTGGCCGGCGCTGCCAAGCCGCTTAACCGGATCTGGCGCGACGCGCGCATCGCGAACCTGCACGGCATCGTTAATACCAGCACCAACATGGAACTCTTCGGGCGCCTGCTCTGTGGGCAGCCCGCGAATACCCCGCTGGTGTGAGGAGTTCTTGCATGGAGACCGCGATCGATACGGCGCAATTCCGCACGATCATGGGAAGGTTCGCGACCGGGGTGACGGTGATCACCTTCGACAAGGAAGGGCAGGCAGCCGGGATGACGGCGAACGCCTTCCTCTCGGTGTCGCTGAACCCCGCCCTGGTGCTGGTATCGGTGCGCCGGGAGGCTCGCTTCACGCAGTGCGTCGCGGTTGGCGGCACCTACGGCGTGAACTTCCTCGGAGAGGACCAGGAGCATCTGAGCCGCCACTTCGGCGGACGTCCGCAAGCAGGATTGGAGGAGCCGTTCTTTCAGCACCTCGGCACGCCGTTGCTGTCCGGAAGCTTGGCTCAGCTGGTCGCCACGGTGATGGACGTCCATCCGGCCGGGGATCATCTCCTCTACATCGGCGAGGTGAATTACGTCTGGTGCGGTCCCGAGACGCGCCCGCTGATCTTCTACAGCGGTAAGTACAAACAGATACACGCAAGGGAGCCCAGCCTTTCCTGGTATACCGGAGAATGGTGACGATGCTGCCGACTCCAGCGAAAGGAAGAATGTTGCATTTGTTGTGGTTGGCGTCTTCCTTCAATGAAGGGATAAGTTATCGATCGCCGAGAGGGATCGTGCCTCATCCAGTCGGGCGGTACCGGGGAAATCTTAGGCTGGGTCTAAAATCCACCAAGGGAGGAAACGATGGACGTCATCAAGCCGAGCCTTCATCACGTTACATTCAAGACCAGCCGCCTCGATGAGATGATCGCCTGGTACGGCACCGTCGTAGGAGTCAAGCCCAACTTCAAGGACGATCGCAACTGCTGGACGACGAATGACGAGGCCAACCATCGCCTCGCCTTCCTTTACACACCCGCGCTGGAGCAGGACCCGGAAAAACGCAAGCACACCGGCATGCACCATAGCGCGTTCGAGTACGCGAGCTTCGACGACCTCATGTCGACCTATAAGCGGCTGGCCGGAGAGAACATCTACCCGGCCTTCTGTCTCGACCACGGGCTGACCATGTCGATGTACTACAAGGATCCGGAGGGCAACTTCGTTGAGTTGCAGAGCGACAACTTCGGAGACTGGAAGCTATCGACCGAGTTCATCCGCACCTCGAAGGACTTCCAGAGCAATCCGATCGGCACCTTCTTCGACCCCGAGAAGGTCTACGCGGCACACAAGTCCGGTACCGAGTTCAAGGCTTTGCAGAACTCCATCCGCGCGGGCGACTATCTGCCGTCACCAATTCCCGACATCGGGATGGCGGACGAACCCGGAGGCGAAGAGCACCCGAAGGAAGCGCTTTAAGCATGACATGGGATACCGGCCCCCGATGCCGTTGTGCGCGGCCATCGAGGCATCGTAGCACCTCAACCCCTCCGGCCTAGATGTATCCAAGATGGTGTCATCCTCGTCAGTCCACCGCCGAAGCGCCGTCGCCGGAGCATTGGCTGCCAGCCTGTTTCCGGGCTCGCGTTTGATGGCACAAGTGGTCCAGAGCCCAAGCGGCCGTCCTGACCAAGCACGGTCGCTGCAACGACGCATCGACGTGCATGCTCACTTTCTTCCGGCCGACTACCGCACCGCCGCTGCCGCGGCCGGGCATGAGCACCCGGACGGCATGCCGGGGTTGCCGCAATGGGACCCCCGACTGGCGTTGGCCATGATGGATCAGCTCAACATTCGGACCGCCATGCTGTCGATCTCGTCGCCTGGCGTGCATTTCGGCGATGACGCGGCGGCCCGCAAACTTGCCCGCAGCGTGAACGAGCAAGGCGCACGGACCGCGTCCGACAACCCTGGCCGGTTCGGTCTTTTTGCTGCCCTACCCTTGCCGGACATCGACGGCGCGATCGCCGAGGCGACATACGCGCTAGACGAATTGAAGGCCGACGGCGTCGTGGTCGAGACCAATCACCATGGTCTATATATGGGCGATCCAAAGCTTGATCCGCTCTTCGCCGAACTGAACCGCAGGCAAGCTGTGGTGTTCATGCACCCGACTTCGCCGACCTGTCCCGGCTGCTTGGCACTCTCGCTCGGCTATCCACGGCCGATGATCGAATTCATGTTCGAGACCACCCGGGCAGTGACCAACCTGATCCTCTCCGGGACACTCGACAAATTCCCCAACATCAAGCTGATCGTTCCGCACGCAGGTGCGGCTCTCCCAGTGCTCGCCGACCGAATCATCGGCCTCTCTCCAGCGGTGCAGCTGCCACATCCGTTGGAACCCGGGCACTTCTACGCAACGCTTCGCCGGCTCTACTACGATGTGGCTGGATTTCCGCTACCGCGGCAGCTACCGGCGCTCCTGTCTCTTGCCGATGACAGGCGCATTTTCTATGGCAGCGACTGGCCGTTCACGCCATTGCCGATCGTCGCCCGGATGGCAGGCGAGTTGGAGACAACGGCTGTCCTGAGCGAACAGCTTCGAAAGCAAGTGCTGCACGACAATGCGGTGGCTTTGTTCCCACGGCTAGGAAGCGGCGTTCCATGATTCGCCAAGTCGCGCAGCAGCGGTCGTCCGGTGGACCAGCCCGCTCGTTATGAGCGCTTGGCGGTATGCGTATGATGGCTGTCGCGCTCGCCCCCGCCGCCAGACACGCGGCTGTCGCGCCGGTTCGTCGGCGTGCCTGGGGCTGGGGCGGCCCCGTGCTTCGCGCCTCCGCCTTTATGCCCCGTGAGTTGGTCGGTGGCGTCGGGCTGGCTCCGGTCCTGATGGCTGCTGCCGGGACCGCCGAAGCGGCCCGTTGCGTGTTCTTCTCTGGATCTTTCGCCATCGTCAGCGGTCCTGCTGATATCCCGTATTTGTGGTGTTCTGCTTGATGTTGCCCTGCCGGCCCTGCTCCCCGAGGTTGCGGTTCTGGTCGCGATAGGCATCCGGTTCGGCTTGCGACTTCGGGTCGGAGCTGGACCCAGCGCCACCCTTAGGGCTGCGCTGCTCGGGCGGAACTGGCGGCGGATGTGCGGACATAACGATCTCCCCTATCTGACCTGGAACTCAGAAAGCGTGGGCGTTCGGTCAAAGTTTCCGTACGGCACCAATGAGGCCCGGAGCTCAGCCCAGGTGCCCGCGCGGCAGGTCCAATGAATGTGGCAACGTGCGCAGCCGGTCGGGCAGGGACGCGACCTTGTCCGTCGCCGTCGAGAAAGTAGCGCGAGCTGGAGGGCTGCTCCGACGCAAGACGCTGCAAGTCGAGAGCCTGAACCAGGCCCTCGACCTTGCATGCGCAAACCTCAGTTAGCGCGGCGCCGCCTGACCCCGAGAAGCCCTACGATGCCGGTGAAAACCAAGGCTAAGCTCCACGGCTCAGGAACTGCCGTGGAGACGAGCATGAGTTTTGCGCCGGCGACTGGCATATCGGGATCGTAACCAAAGCCGTTGCCCTGATTGGGTGTGCCGTCAATCCCGGCCGGGACGATCTCCCCGTGCAGCTCGAAGATGCGATCGATGAGCGGCACGGTATTGCCGCCCGTGACGCCCAGTATGTCCGCAGGCGTGAGGGTGAGCCCCATGTGGTCGGGATCGTAAAGCGCCGTGTTCGTGATGTCGTAGGTTTGCGTGTAGCTGATCGTTCCGGCAGCACTGGCAGTCGGGTAGACGAGCGGGGTGACGCTCACCGGTGTCGCAAACAGCGGCGGACCCGTGAAGGGTGCCGCTTCGGCGCTTTCGATATAGCCGTCGTGATTGGTGTCGGCACTCGGCGGCGGCGGGTTCGTGTTGGGGGCCGCGGCGCCGAGCAGACCGTGCAGATGGTCCATATGGACCTGGTTCGGCGTGAGTCCTGAGGCGGTGAGCTGCATGGTTAGCAGGTTGCCGTCCAGGGTGAATTGGGCGGTGCCCGACACGCCGGAGCCGTTCTCCGGCATGAGCGTCGCAAGATAAGAAATCGGCGCGGCTTGAACAACGGTTGCCGCACTCATTGCCAAGACGATCGAACTCGCTCCCAGGGTCTTCAACATCTTGGTTCTCCTCCACCCGCGCTGACTTACCCTAGCCTAGCGCTCATTATCCGCATGGCAGGAGGCATCACGGGATAATGATCTCCGATGCACGCCGCTTTCGGTGCGAGTTCTCTGGCGTGTGGACAACCGAGCAAGAGCCTTCCAGCCCTGTTAGTCGGTGACGATTCCCGGCCGCCGCGCCCCGGATCACAACCGCACGAACGCGCAATGCCCCTCGGCGAGCGGACGCACGGCCTGCTCGGCAGGCGTGGTGGCCGTGAGCTTGTACAGATCCCAATCACCCTTGCTCTCGGCCGGCGTCTTGACCGTGAAGAGATAAGCAGGGAATACCCCGCGCCCGTCTGCTCGGATGCTGCCCTTGCCGAACGCATCGTCCTCGGTGGGCGTGGCCTTCATGCGCTCGACCGCGGCGCGGCCGCTCTTCTTGGCTTCGACAGGTCCCATATCGGCGACCACCTTGAGGTAATGTAGCACCGCGGCATAGCAGCTCGCGTGCGACTGCGCCGGATAGTTGGTCGGGGAGCCAGGCAGGAACCGCTTCGTGAACGCGCGCGTGCGGTCGTTGAGATCCCAGTAGAAGGTTGCCGTCACCGCCAGCCCCCCGGCCGTCTCCGGCCCCAGCGCGTGCACATCACAGATGAACATCTGCAACGGCGCGATGATCATCGATTGGTTCAGTCCGAATTCATGCGCTTGCTTGATGCAGTTGACCGTATCCAGCCCGGCGTTGGCGAGGCCGAGCACCTTCGCGCCAGAAGCCTGCGCCTGTTGCAAATAGGAGGAGAAATCCGTGGTGTCGGGGAACGGATAGCGCAACGTGCCGAGCACGCGGCCCTGCGCGGCCTTCACCACATCCGATGTCATCTCCTCCAGCGAATGGCCGAACGCATAATTGGCGGTGAGGATGTACCACGTATCGCCTCCGCCGCGCACGATGGCGCTGCCGGTTGATTTCGCGAAGGTGTAGGTATCGAAACTCCAGACGATGGTGTTGGGGCTGCACTGCTCGCCCGTCAGCACCACCGAGGTGGCCGAGGCGTCCAGCAGGACGCGGTCCTTCTGGCGGCAGATCTCGGCGACCGCCAGCGCCACCGCCGAATTGGGCACATCGGCGATCGCGTCCACGCCGTCGCTGTCGATCCAGCCGCGGGCGATGGTCGCACCGATGTCGGCCTTGTTCTGGTGATCCGCGAACAGCACCTCCACCTCGAAGCCCCGTGTCGAGCCGCCGAAATCGGCGACGGCGAGGCGCGCGGCATTCACGGAACTCGGGCCGCCGGTGTCCCGATAGGGACCGGACAAATCATTGAGCACGCCGATGCGAATTCTCTGGCGGGGCGCCGGCTGGGCGCGCCCCGCTCTCGGCAGCGTCGAGGCGGCGGCGGATGTAGCCAGTAGATCGCGACGAGTAATCGGCATGGAAGAACCTCCGGAGCGTTGCTGTTGGCTTGTACCTCGGCACGCCAAGTTCACCATGCAGAGCGAATGATTGACAGACGCCGTGCCGCTCTGCCGCGGCGACCCCTCCAGGGCCGGCAGTCCGAGCGCCTGGCTCGATCGCAGTGCTTCTGGCGCGGTTTCTTGTGAGCTTGGTTCGGCCGAGGTCAGAATCCTTTTGGCAGGCTGTTCGGTGATGACCATGGTGCATTGGGACCCCCGCCCCCGTAAGGTGCCGGCGGAATCTGCGGGTCCACCGATACGCCTTCGCCAAAGCTGGCGTGCACCGGCTCGGGCGAGGGCGGGCGGCCTGCGCAACCAAACGCGACAAAAATGAGTGCCAGGAGAACGCTCCCGGCCAAAACTCGCGCCATCATTCTGCTCCGCTCATCGATATTGGTTCCCGCTTTCTTCCATGTGGATCAGCCCTTGCCGGATCTAGCGCCCGCGCTTTCGATGCCAACCGGCCAATCCGAGTGAGGAGGTGCCTCCGCGAGGTAGTCGATCAGTCGGAGCGCGCGGCCCCCGTTCCCCACCAATCTGCTCACGATGGGGCGGAGCAGGTCGAACTCCTTAGCCGAGATTGAGTTCGAACAGGGCGTCATTGACGGGACGCTGGACGGATCGGACGCGATCGAGAAGGGCGTCGCCCTTCGCCGTTAGCGTCAGCAGCACCCGCCGGCGGTCCTCCAAGTTGGTCTGCTTTCTCACCAGTCCGGCATCGACGAGCCGGTTGACCTCGATGGTGACGAACGCGCCACTGAGGTGGAGGTGTTCGGCCAAGCGGTTGACACCGACGCCGCCCTCGGCCCGCAGATGCGGGATTGCGATCAGGATCGTGTACTGAGTGCCGGACAGACCGATTATCGCAGCGAGGCGGTTTCGGACCTCCTGGATGCAGCCACCGAACACGAGCATGTCGTGCACGAGCTGGCGGAATGCGCGGTCGGTGCCGCCGGCCAGCAGCTCCGCCCGCGTTACTGTCACCCCCGGCGGGGGCGCCTTTGGTGCCCGTGGCAGCGTGCGCTTGGTCCTGGTCGCCATGGTTCGCGCACTCCTATAGCTTGTTAGAAAAGCTAAGCAGAAAATAGGTCCAGCGACACTGACGCGCAAGGCCTTTGCGTGCACGGCAGCACGCAGGCCCTCGCAGCAGGAACTGCTGGCGCCCCGACCTATCGGAAACGCCTGATCACGAACAGGTGATTACCGGCTGCTTGAGCGGCTATGAAGAAAGCTTTACGAGAAAGCTAACTTGAATAGCAAACGGCCCGGCGACGGGCTTTAGGGAGAGCGGCCGTGCAACCCCAGATGCTCCACGCTGATCACCGCGAGCCGGCGATGCGGGCGATCCTTCCGAGCGAGGAATCGACGAAGGCGGCGTCGAGGGTGGCGAAAGCCCGGCCGCCGGGCCACCCCGCCGAGCGTGCGATGGCGATGACGCGGTCCGCCATCTTCCCTGCCCGGTTCGCGGAATTGGTCGTGGCGATCGGCAACTTCGATGGTGTCCACCTCGGCCATAGCCACCTCATCGGCCAAGCAGCGGCCGTGGCGGCGGGCATGGGCGCACCACTCGGTGCACTCACTTTCGAACCCCACCCCCGGACGCTGTTCTCGGCCAACGCGCCGCATTTCCGGATCGCCTCCGCAGACCGCAAGTGCGACCTGCTTGCCGCAGTTGGCGTCGACTTCGCCGTGCTCGAGCCATTCACGCCGGATCTCGCCCGCTGCTCGCCCGAGGAATTCGTGCGGGAGTACCTCGTCCGCAGGCTGCGGGTCCGTCACGTCGTTGTGGGGGAGGATTACCGTTTCGGCTGCCGCCGTGCGGGAGACATCGCCCTGCTTCGCGCTCTAGGCGTGCGGCTTGGCTTTGGCGTCACCGCGCTCGGCAAGATCGGGGCCGAGGGATTTTGCGTATCTTCGACCCGCATTCGCGATCTGCTGCACGCGGGCGATGTCGGCGGCGCGGCACGTCTCCTCGGCCGAAACTGGGAAGTGCGAGGGCGCGTGCTGCCTTCAGCCCGAAGCGCCGGAGGCCCCGTGATGGTCCGCCTCGACGATGCTGATTACGTGCGGCTCCCGCCGGGCTCCTACGGGGTATCGGTCAGCGCATCCGGCCTGTGCGGTAACGCGGTCGCGGAGGTCCCCGCGACGGCGGACGCCAACGATTTCACGATCGCTCTACGCGGGATACCGGCCCACGCACGCTCGCATGGCGGCACGCGGATTGACATCGCCTTCCGGCACTCGGGAGACGCCCGTGCGGAACGGCAGCTCGCGCAATTTGCAAACTAAACGGCCTATGGAGGGAGAACGTCCATGAGTTTCGATCCACGAGAGTTCAGGAAGGCGCTTGGCCAATTTGCCACTGGCGTCGCTGTCATCACCGCGAGCGACCGCGCCGGCGCCGCCATCGGCATGACGATGAGCTCCTTCAATTCGGTCTCGCTCGACCCACCGCTGATTCTGTTCAGCGTGGATCGTGGGGCCATGAGCCTGCCCGCCATGCTCGAAGCCGAGGGCTACGCCGTGAATCTCCTGAGCCGCAGTCAGGAGCACCTCTCGAACCAATTCGCGAAGGCGCTCTCGGACAAGTGGCAGGCCGTCGCGCACAGTCTCGGGCACGCGCAGGCGCCGCTGATCCACGGCGCGCTCGCGCATTTCGAGTGTGCACCCTACGCCCACTACGATGGTGGCGATCACGTCATCTTCGTTGGCAGAGTCCTGCGATTCAGCACGCAGCCCGAGGAACAACCCCTGATCTTCTTCAGGGGCAAATATAATAGCTTGAGAACCGAAACGGAAAGCGAGCCGCAATGGCCGCTGCCGATGCACTACTGAACCGCTCAAACCAAACAAGGAAGCTAGAACGATGATCAAAAATGGAGCGCAGCACACCGCATCCCTGCGCGACGGCCGTGCCGTTTATATCAATGGGGAGCGCGTTACCGACGTCACCACCCACCCGGCGTACCGGAACGCGGTCCAATCCGTGGGCAGGCTCTTCGACTTCCAGAGCGCACCCGAGAACCGGGAGCTGATGACCTTCGTCGCGGAGGACAGCGGCCAGCGGGCGAACCGCAATTGGCAGCTGCCCCGCAGCTACGAGGACCTCGTCACACGGCGGAAGGCAATCGAAGCCTCGAATTCGTTGCATGGCGGGTTCCTGGGCCGATCCCCAGACCACGTGTCATCCTGCATCTCCGGTATGTATATGGGCCTCGACGTATTCGAAGCCTATGACCCGGCGCGGGCCCGCGCACTCGCGGACTACTACCGCTACGCGCGCGATAACGATCTCTATCTTACCTACGTTATCGTCAACCCGCAGGCCGACCGCTCGAAGGGGGCGGGTCAGCAGAAGAACGAGTTCCTGACCGCCGGCGTGGTCGATCGCGACCGCGAGGGGATCACGATCCGTGGCGCCAAGATGCTCGCGACGGGCGGCATCATGGCAAACGAGGTATTCGTCACCTGCATTCAGCCGCTCCAGCCGGGGGAGGAGAAATACGCGGTCTCCTTCGCCATTCCGATGAACGCGAAAGGGCTGAAGATCCTCTCCCGCAAATCCTACGAGCAGAACTCGCCGTTTGTTTTCGACAATCCGCTGGCCAGCCGGTTCGACGAGAACGACGCCGTGCTCTACTTCGATGACGTCAAGGTGCCGTGGGATCGCGTCTTCATCGTCGATAACGTCGAGATGTGCCAGAAGCAGTTCTTCGCGGCGCCGACGCACGTGTACCAGAACTATCAGGCCATGATCCGCCTGTCGGTGAAATTGCGGTTCCTGGTGGGGATCGCCCGGCGAATCGCCGACGTCAACGGGATCACGAAGTTCCCGCCGATCCGCGAAATGCTCGGGATGCTCGCGGCTGAAGCGGTCATGGTGGACTCCTTGGTTGCCGCGACGGAAGCCAAAGGCGTGCAGCGCGGACCCTATTTCGTCCCCGATACCAACACCGTCTATGCGGCGCAGGCGCTGACACAGCATCTCTACCCGAAAATCATGACGACACTGCGCGAGCTCGCCGGCGGGGGCATGATCATGCTGCCATCGTCGGTCAAGGATTTCGGCAACCCCGAACTCGCGGAACTGATCGGGAAAACGCAACAGTCTCCGATCGCCGAACCCACGGATCGGGTCAAGTTCTTCAAGCTCGCCTGGGACGCGGTTGGCTCGGAGTTCGCCTCTCGTCATACGCAGTACGAAATGTTCTATGCCGGCGCGACCTTCGTGACCAAGGGGCACTCGTTCCGGACCTATGACTGGTCGGCCGCCACCGACTTGGTCGATCGGATGCTGTCCAGCTACCAGCTCGAGGACGAGCTTCCGCAGGCCGCCGAGTGACCACTACCACCCCGTTCTCAACTTCAGGAGACGACCATGCCCGTAAACAAAGAGCATAAAGAGTTCCACGCCGTGGACATGACCACGGGGTGGGAGGTTCCTCCCGGCTACCCGCCTGGGATCGAGCAGAAGGTGCTGGCAGGCGCGCTCGACGAGGCGAGCAAGCGCGGCGGCCGCACCCGGCTGCTCCGCTTCCAGCCAGGCGCCTACACAACAGCGCCTTTCGTGCACGATTACTGGGAGGAGGTGTATCTCGTCAGCGGAGACCTTACCGTCGGAAACGACGCGGATGGCCGCGGGGGCGTCCCCTTCCGCCCGAACACCTACGCGGTGCGACCGCCCGGAGCCGTGCACGGCCCCTTCAAGTCGGAGGGCGGCTGCGTGCTCCTAGAGACGCATTACTACGACCCGATCTGAGCTCCTCGACCTGTAGCGCTTCAATTCTCGCGCGAAGCGCTACAGGCAACCCATTTGTCCGCCAATGGCGGCAGCAGCAGGAATGATACTGTGATTGGACGTAATCTAAGGATAGCGGGGGCGGCCTTGCTCGCGGGCGTGCTGAGCGCCTCGCTCCCGGCGGAAGCTCAGGTTTCCGACGATGTGGTGAAGATCGGAATCCTGAACGACCAGTCCGGTCTCTTTGCCGATCTGGCAGGACCCGGCTCGGTCGAGGCCGCGCGCATGGCCGTCGCGGATTTTGGCGGCACCGTGCTTGGCAAGCCGATCGAGGTTATTGCCGGCGATCATCAGAACAAGCCCGACATCGGCGCGGCGCTGGCGCGCAAATGGTACGACATCGATAAGGTCGATGTGATTCTCGACATCCCGAACTCCGGGGTCGCGCTCGCGATCCAGCAGGTCACCAAGGAAAAGAACAAGCTGGTGATCTTCTCCTCGGCAGCGGTGTCGGATCTCACCGGCAAGGCTTGTTCGCCGAACGGCATCCATTGGGCATTTGATTCCTATGCTCTCGCGCGCAGCATTGGCCCGGCGGTCGTGAAGCGGGGCGGGGACAGTTGGTTCTTCTTGACCGTCGATTACGCGCTTGGCCATGCGCTTGAACGCGATACCGCAGAGGCCGTGAAGGAAAGCGGCGGCAAGGTCGTCGGATCAGTGAAGCACCCCCTTAACACGTCCGACTTCTCCTCCTACGTTCTCCAAGCGCAGCAGTCGAAGGCCAAAGTGGTCGCTTTCGCGAACGCCGGCGGAGACCTCATCAACTCGATCAAAGAGGCGCAGGGGTTCGGTCTGTTTGAGGCCGGCCAGAAGCCGGTCGGGGTCATGGTCTTCCTTACCGACGTGCATAGTCTTGGGCTCGACAGCGCGCAGGGGTTGCAGCTGGCCGCGTCCTTTTACTGGGATATGAACGACGAGGCGCGCGCCTGGTCGAAGCGCTTCTTCGAGAAAGTGAAGCGCATGCCAACGATGCCACAGGCGGGCGTGTACACGGCCGTGCTGCACTATCTCAGTGCTGTCAAAGCGGCTGGCACTGACGAGCCGCTAGCCGTCGCCAAGAAAATGCGCGAGATGCCGATCAATGACTTCATGACCAAGAACGGCAGAATCCGTGAGGACGGTCGCGTGCTCCGCGACTTCTATCTGTTCGAGGTGAAGAAGCCATCGGAGTCAAAGGGGCCGTGGGATTATTACAAACTCGTGGCGACCGTGCCGGCCGAGCAAGCGGCCCGGCCGCTGTCGGAGAGCGACTGTCCGCTCGTCAACAAGCAATAACTCGTGGCTTGCCGCGAACCGCCCCATGCAGCGATCGGGCCGCGACCGGCTCAGCCGAGTCTGCGGCCCGGCTTCGCGACGCCAAGGACGGCCGGGCCTTCGCACAAGATGGACATGCGGCGCGCTCGTCCTCGCGACCGATCCCGCATGCCTGAAGGGAAGATGCAACCATGACGAATGAGTCTCTGAACGATCAGGCCCGATTGCATGACGAGGGCTTCCGGCGGGCGACTTGGCGCCTGATCCCGTTCCTCGTCTTCCTGTTCGTGCTGGCCTGGATCGACCGGGTCAATGTCGGCTTCGCCAAGCTCTCGATGCTGTCGGATCTGAAGCTCAGCGAGGCCGCGTATGGCCTCGGGGCGGGCATCTTCTTCGTCGGCTACTTCTTGTGCGAGGTGCCGAGCAATCTCCTCCTCGAGAAGATCGGCGCCAAGAAAACGCTCGCCCGCATCACCATCCTATGGGGCATCACCTCGATCCTGATGGCCTGGGTAAAGTCGGAATGGGCCTTCTACGTCCTGCGGTTCCTGCTCGGGGCGTTCGAGGCCGGCTTCTTCCCCGGGGTCGTGCTCTACCTCACTTATTGGTTCCCGTCCGAGCGGCGGTCGCGCATCAACGGGCTTTTCATGACATCTTTCGCGATCGCAGGCGTGATCGGCAATCCGATAGCCGGCTGGATCATGAGCACCATGGGCGGCGTTCATGGGATGGCGAACTGGCAGTGGCTGTTCATCCTGGAGGGTATCCCATCGATCCTGGCTGGGCTCGCCGTCCTGGCCTTCCTGCCGGATCGCCCAAAGAACGCGTCCTGGCTCGACCCCGACATGGCAGCAGCCATGAGTTTCCGGCTCGCAGAGGAGACAAAGGCCCAAGCCAGGGAGCATAGTTTCAAGGCTGCGCTCGCCGACTCCAACGTCTGGCTCTGCACGGTGCTCTATTTCTGCATCGTCAGCGGCAACGCCACCATCGCCTTCTGGACGCCGTCGATCATCAAGGAAATCGGCGTGCAGGGAAATTTCACGATCGGTCTTCTGGCCGCGATCCCCTTCCTGGCCGGCACGATCGCCATGGTCTGGAACGGCAATCATTCGGACAAGACCGGCGAGATGCGCCTGCATTGCGCCATTGCGGCCCTGGTCGCCGCGATCGGCCTTGCCGCCACCGGCGCCCTGATCGGCAACGCACCGGCGGCGTTCGTCGCCCTAACGGTCGCCGCCATCGGCATCCTGGCTGCCTTCCCGGTCTTCTGGTCGATGCCGCAGACCTTCCTGGCCGGCACGGCGGCGGCCGGCGGAATCGCTGTCATCAACTCGATCGGCAACCTGGCAGGTTTCGCCGCCCCCTATACGATCGGCCTCTCGACCCAGCTCACGGGCTCCTCGACCTCCGGCCTCTATATCGTGGCCGGTTTCGAGCTTCTGGCCGCTGGCGCTTCTCTTCGGTTTCGGCCGGATCGCCGTTCCTTCGAGGACCGCGAATTCCTCGGTCCCCTGACCGCCCCTTCCGGAAGGAGAAAACCATGTTGACGTTCAATCGACAGGCCAAGGGCCGCGGGGACCACATCGCGGTCGCGATCGACCAACTGATTATTGCGGGCTGGGCCGGCCGGGATGCCGTCGCGATCGAGCACCATATCGAGGAGCTTGCTGCCCTCGGCATCCCGCGGCCTTCGACGACGCCGGTTTACTACCGGGTTGCTGCCTCCACCCTTACCCAGGCCGAGCGCCTCTCCGTACTCGGGCCGGACAGCTCCGGCGAGGTCGAGCCCGTCATCGTCTCGCTCGCGGACGGACTCTGGGTCGGGCTCGGCTCCGACCACACCGACCGGAAGGCCGAGGCCATCGGCATTGCCCTGTCGAAGCAGCTCTGTGGAAAGCCGGTCGGGCGCGACCTCTGGTCCTATGACGAGGTCGAGCCGCATTGGGACCAACTGGTCCTGCGATCATTCGCGGTGATCGACGGGGCGCGCGTGCTCTATCAGCAAGGTCCCCTCACGGCGCTCCGCACACCGCGCGATCTGATCCGCAAGCACACCGACGCCGATACGTTGCCTCCCGGCACGGCGATGTTCTGCGGTACGCCGGGGACGATCGGCGGAATCCGACCCGGCACGCGCTTCGAGATGGAGCTCGAGGACCCAGTGCTCGGCCGCGCGCTCCGCCACGCCTACGACATCGACGTCCTGCCGGTCATCTCGTAGCCGGACAAAACAAAAGGCCCGTCCGATGACCAATCCGAACCGCCGCCCCGACGCCACGTCGCGACTGGAAGAGGCCCTCGCACGCATTCGCTCGCCCGAGCACGAAGGCAGCAAAGTCTTCACGGCGGTGTATGAGGAGTCCGCCCGCCGGGAGGCGGAAGCGTCTGATCGGCGGCGCGCGGCGGGCACAATGCGCGGTCCGCTCGACGGCCGCATCGTTTCGATCAAGGCCCTCTTCGATCTCGCAGGCGAGCCGACCAGCGCGGGCTCCGCGCTATTGCGCCGCCGGCCTCCCGCCGCCGTCGGACGCACCCGTCCTCGTGCGTCTGCGAGAGGCCGGCGCCGTCATCATCGGCAAGACTCAGATGACGGAGTTCGCCTTCTCGGGCCTCGGCACCAATCCCCACGATCCAGAGCCGGGCAATCCGCGCGACCGCACCCGAGTCCCGGGCGGGTCCTCCTCGGGCGCCGTTGTCTCCGTGGTCGAAGGCATGGCCGAAATCGCGATCGGCAGCGACACCGGCGGCTCCACTCGCATCCCGGCTGCTTTGTCGGGCGCGGTCGGGTTCAAGCCGACCGCCGGCCGCATTCCCGACCGCCGGCGCCTTCTCCCTGTCATCGAGCCTCGACACGATCGGCCCGATCGCCCTGACCGTCGCCGATTGCGCGCTCGCCGATGCCGTGATGGCGGGCGCGGAACCCGCCCCCCTCGCTCCTGTGCCTCCCGCTCGTCTGATCGTTGCGCGCGGGCGTCTGTTCGCGGACACCGAGCCGGCCGTCCAGGAAGCGTTCGAGGCGGGGCTCGAAGCTCTTCGGCACGCCGGTTTTGCCGTCGAGGACGGCAGTCTCGAGCCGATCCTCGACAGGCTGGCAGAGATCGATGCGATCGGCGGATTTCCCTCGATCGAAGTCGGGGCCACCTTGCGCGACCTCGGAGTCGAGAACCTGGACGGGGTGGACCCGAAGACCCGCGCCCGGATCGAACTCGGCGCCGGCGTCTCGGGGGTGAGCTATGTTCGCATGGTCCGCCGGCGCGCCGCGGCGATCGCGGCCTTCGAGCAGGCCCTGAGGGCGGATGAGGCTTATGTCCTGCCGACCTGCCCGATCCTGGCTCCGCCGCTCTCCTCGGTGCGTGACGATGCAGGATTCCACCGGATGAACGGTCTGGTACTCCGCAACCCGCGTATCGCGAACCTGCTCGACTGCCCATCGATCTCCCTGCCCGTGCCGAGCGCCGGGCTTCCTGTTGGCCTGATGCTGATCGGACGCCGTGGCGCCGATCGCCGGCTCCTCGCGATAGCGGCCGCTCTTGAAGGCGCTGTTGCCGCATAAGCCGCGGTCAAGTGGCTACTATCTACTGATACCAACCGCTCTATCGGGTGACTGCTTCGCCCCAAGCCCGCCGGGTGATGGAAGCGATTTGCTCCGGCATGCGCATCAGCGCGTTCCAGGCGGCCTGACAGGCATCCAGAATCGCGTCACAGCCGTCCCACACGCGATGACTGAGCCAATTCCCTCGCATGTACTCCCATACATTCTCCATTGGATTGAGATCCGGCGCATACGGCGGCAGCGGCAGCAGCGAGATGTTGCTCGGAAGCTTGAGCCGCGGCGAGCTGTGCCAGCCCGCGCCGTCCAACCGGAGCACCGCATGCGGCATGGGCAGTGCTCCAAATGGGCCACTCGAGCGGGCACCTTACAAAGCGTGGTCACGTCCGTCAACGTGGTGGAAATTATGGTGTAGCTGAAGTGACCACGGATCAGGCGGCTTTGGTGGAAATCTGGGTGGGCTCAGCCTCGATCAGCGGCGGGGTAAGTTCGGTCATCGCTTCGGTTTGCATGTAACGGTGTTGTAGTAGCCACTCGTCGTTGGCTTCCAGTAGCACGGCGCCGACGAGGCGGATGATCGCACCTTCGTTCGGGAAGATGCCGACGACATCGGCACGCCGCTTCACCTCCTTCTCTATCCGGGTCCCGTTCGTCAACTGCGACATCGCATCTCCTGCATCACGTGATCGTTCGGCATGAGTTGCAGCAGACCGAAGTCCTGCTGATGATGTCCCCGGGGGCAGCCTTCTCTACGAGCTCGGCGCAAGGCCGGCTCAGGATGGGGTATGGGCAGGAGCTGGAGGGTGCTTCCTTATTTGCGGCGTGCAATCCCGCACAAGCTGGCGCGGGCCGCCAAAGAAGTAGATCGCACTCACTCCAACCCCGTCCCCAAGGGGACCCCTCCGGCCGCGTTTGAGTCGCGGCCGATCTTTGTCTGAACGACTATGCTGCGGTCTTCAGTCGGTAGTCGTCGCCGGTCGTCCAGATCCTATGCAGTACCACTGCCAGCTTGCGCGCTAGCGCAACCTTGGCCTTGCCCAGCCCCCGACGCTTGGCAAGGCGCACCGCCCAGGATTTCAGTGCGCACCAGCCGCGACTGTGGTGGATTAGGACGTTCGCCGCCTGATACAGCGCTCGTCGAACGCTGGCATCTCCGGCGCGGCTGATCCCGCCGGACCAGTCCATCTCACCCGATTGGAACCGTCGAGGCGTGAGGCCAAAATGAGCTCCCACACTGCGGGAGTTGCCAAACCGTGCGGGGTCATCCACGCCAGCCACGTAGGTCAGCGCCACAAGTGGTCCGACACCGGGGACCTTCATAAGGTGCCTGCAGACCGCGCTGGTCTTGGCACGCGTGGCAATCATCTTATCGAGCCCAGCCACCTGTTGATCGAGGTGCTCGGCAACTGCGACAAGCGGCTGCAGCAGCGGCGCAAGCGCCTCGTCCTCAAGCGACCGCGCCACCAGTGTGTCGAACGCGGGGCTTGCTAGCTTCGGCGGCTTCAGCCCTTCGACCTGCAGAATGGACCAGATAATGTTGCGGGTGTCGAGCGATTGGCGGCGTAGCTGCTCGCGCACTGTCAGAAGCGCGCGATTGCGCTGTGCGGCAGGTGACTTTACCCACACGGCGCGGAACTTGTTCACACGCATGAGGTCGGCAATGCCACGTGCATCGTTCTTGTCGGTTTTGTTGCGAAAACCCGTCTTCAGCGCCGCTGCCGCGTGCGTCGCGTCAATGACGATGACCGGCAGCTTGGCGTCCAGCAGCCCGCGCGCGATCCAAGCTGAATTTATGCCTGCCTCAAGGCCGACTTGCTCAACCTCCATTCCGGTTGCCCTGATACCGATCGCGATTGCCTCCGGTGTACTTGCTACGGACTGCTCGCGGACTACTTGGCCGATAGCATCCATAATGCACATCGACGTGCGCCCGACCGACACATCCAATCCGACGTAAAACATGTTCGTCTCCTGACGCACTGGCACGATTGCCGGCGCTCAGCGTCAGGCGATTGGTGGTGAGAAATCCACCAGAGGCACGCTGGCCCGGATATCCCATCTTGTTCAAGCGTTCCAGAGGATTCGTGGAGTGGATCTTGCTGCGGTGCTGGATAGGAAAGTCCAGGTGCGCCAGCACGTCGGCCTCGCTCTCGTCGATGAACGCGGCAAGCTTCGGCCACTTCTGGCGCAGCTGGTCGGCCACGTGCCGCAGCGTCTGGCTAGCCTGCGCGCGATCGGGTTGAATGAACGTCTGGCGCAGCGCGGCCGAGACCATGCTCTGCTGGCCTTTGGAGACATAGGACAGCGCGTTACGCATCCAATGCACGCGGCAGCGCTGCCAGGAGGAACCGAAAACCCGCCGGATAGCCGCTTTCAGCCCCTCGTGCGCGTCGGAGATCACCAGCTTCACACCGCGCAAGCCGCGGCGGGCCAGGCTCTTGAGGAAGGTCGACCAGAAGGTTTCAGCTTCGCTCGGACCGATGTGCAGGCCGACGATCTCTCGCTTGCCCTCGGTGCTCACCGCCACGGCGATTATCGCCGCGACGGACACGATGCGGCCGCCCTCGCGCTGCTTCAGGTAGGTGGCGTCCAGCCAGAGATACGGCCATTCACCGACCAGCGGGCGATCGAGGAAAGCGCCGACGCGCTCGTCAATGTCCTTGCACAACTTGCTGACCGTGCTCTTGCTGATCCCCGACAGCCCCATGGCCTGCACCAACTCGTCCACGCGCCGGGTCGACACGCCGCTCACCCAGGCCTCCTGGATCACGGCCACCAGCGCCTTCTCCGACGTCTTTCTGGGCTCGAGAAAGGGAGGAAAGTAGCTGCCCTGTCTCAGCTTCGGGATACGGAGCTGCAAGCTGCCAAGACGCGTGTCGAGCGTGCGATCCCGGTAGCCATTTCGGTAAGTCGTGCGGTCGCCTGATCGCTCGTGACGTCCGGCACCGATCAGCCCGTCTACGTCGGTCTCCATCAGCAGCTGCACCACGGCTTCAGCCACGCTGCGCAGGAAGTCACCATCTCCGGCTTTGGCCAGCAGCTCGGCCAACGGTAAGGTCTCGTCGGTCATCGGGTCCTCTCGGCAGCAGGTTGAAGTCTCGCAACTCCACCTTAGCCAGCCGATCCGATGGCCACCTCTACCTACACCCTCATGGGTTCCGAATTTCCACCACCTCCGAGGACACTACCCAAAGCGTAGACTAAATGCTTGGAGTGGAATTATTTTATGATCGTCTCTCCCAAATGGGAGAGGCGCCGAAACGTGCGGTTGGTCCAGCCTGGCCTGCGGCTTGGCTTTTCAATTGAGAAGGAGAGAGGGCATGGCGGATAACAGAGTGTTTTGGCGGCTGGCGCTGGCGCTGGCCGTGGCGGCGATCCCAGGGGGAGCCGCGTTTGCGGGGCCGATCACGTTCACTTGGGACCCGTCCAAGGCGACACCTGCGCTTGCCGCTGGACCCGCCGCGTTCTCGGCGGACACCATGACGCTGACGAACTATCTCCGCATCACCAACGTCAACAATCTCACGACCTTGAGGCAGACGTTCTCGGGCACGCATATTCAGACGATTGACGGGTTCACGCTGGGCGGCGCCTCGGTCGCGGCGCCGGGGCTCAATTCCAGCTACGGGCTGTACTTTCGGATCAATCTGGCCGGATCGTTCCCGATCAACGCCAGCGGCGCTGTCATTGGGCCTTCCGTCATTCTCTTCTGGACGTGCAACTCGTCGCCGACGTCGGTCACGATGACGGCAGCGTCGTGGACAACGCGGCCGGCATCGGCTTCAGCAATGCGGCGGGGGTGACGAACGACGTCGTGCTGGCGACGGGCAGCTTGGTGTCTGCCTCATTGGCCGTGAGTCCGACCGGCACGCGCAATGCCCATTACGTGACAACGTTGCAGCCAGTCGACTCTGAGGCCGGCTTCTTCGCGGGACCAGGTTTCGCCGCGGATTTGGAGGAGTTCTTGAACTCGCCCCTGAGCACCTTCCAGGTGACCCAGTTGGACCCGCTGACGACGTTGCAAGTGGTCGGCGCCGATGGCGGCAGTACCCGGGAATCGCCCAACTCGTGCCTGAGCCGGCCTCCCTCGCGCTGCTTACGGTTGGCCTGCTCGCACTGGCTCACGGGGTGAGGCTGCGTGGAGCGTAGGACGCCGAACTGGCGCGAAGGCGGACGCACCGGCCCGGAAGCTTTGACGACCACTGGGCTGTGCTGCTGCGGTTGCAAGGAGATGAACGGCGCACGATGAGGAGGCAAGGAATAGCGCCGGTATAAGAGGGGCCGCGATCAGCTCTCACGCCGAACTCATCACCCTTCCCGAACGGGCTCTTTTGTCTGTAAACCTTCGCTCATGCCTACCTTCATCTGCACCGCCTGTGGCACGCAGTATCCACCCTCGGTATCTCCACCGGAGGCGTGTCCGATCTGCGATGATGAGCGGCAGTTCGTCCCAGCTTCGGGACAATCCTGGACCACCCTGGAAAGGCTGCGGACGTCACACAGCAACAAGTTTCGCCATCTTGCCGCAGGGCTGATGACGATCGAGACCACTCCCTCGTTCGGTATCGGGCAGCGGGCGATCCTGGCGAGAACGCCGATGGGCAACGTGCTTTGGGATTGCATCGCCCTGCTTGACGATGCGACGGTCGACATACTGCACGGCCTGGGCGGGGTCTCGGGGATCGCTATTTCCCACCCGCACTACTACACGACGATGGTGGAGTGGAGCCGCGCATTCGGGGATGTGCCGATCCATCTGCACACGGCGGACCGGGAGTGGGTCATGCGGCCGGATCCCGCCGTGCAGTTCTGGGACGGCGACACAAAGCCAATTGGGCCCGGACTTACGCTGGTCCGGCTCGGAGGACACTTCGACGGCGGTACCGTTTTGCACTGGGCGGACTGGCAGGAGGGGCGGGGCGTGTACTCCTCTCCGGCGATATTCTGCAGGTAGTCCCGAGCAACCACGTTAGCTTCATGTACAGCTATCCCAATCTGGTCCCTCTCTCTGGCGCCAAGGTCCGGCGCATAGCGGAACTCTTGGAGCCATTCGCGTTTGACGCGGTCTATGGCTCCTTCTCGGGCAGGGGACAGATCGACACGAACGGCAAGCAGGTGGTCGCTGCATCGGTTGCGCGCTACATCTCGCGCGTCAGCGACACATAGCGGCACGGAGGCAGATCAATCGCACGCCGTCGGACACGGCGTAGGGTGATGCAGTTCCTCGGCCCGCAATAAGAGAACAACCCCACGCCGCGCTCAGATTCTTGTGCATTTCGAGCGATGCGGGGTGGAAAAGCTCCTCGGGCGCGAGGAGACGGGGCGACAGCCCCTCCGCATGGTGGCGCTGCAAGAACCGCTCCAGGACGCGGCGGTTGGGGGCAAGGCCATACGCCCAGAAGTCCTCGCCCATTAGCGTCCGGGCTGCGCGGAGCTGCTCCTCGACGAAGGGCAGCGTAACTTTGGTGGCCGAGGTATCCCCGAGTTTGGCAAGCGCGATCGCTTTCGATTTCTCGAACGCCTTGACGATGGAAGAAGGCAGCCACGGGTGCTGCTCCGCAAGCGTCCTGCGGATGCCGAGCGTGTGCATGATCGGAAACAGGCGCGTGCGGCGATACCAGTCAGCGGCGGCTTGCTGCGGATCGGGGAACAGATAACCAATCTGCGGGTCGCCGCGGTCGAAACAAGATGGCGCACGCGGTCCGATCACCGCATCCAGATCGCCGGCGGCGAGCATACCGGAAATGGTTGCGCCATCCGGCGCGTTCTCGACACGCACATCGGACGGCAAATTCAAGCTGATCTTCTCGACCCGCCCCGGTTCCTCGTATCCGCCGCGCACCCACGTCACGTCGGCCGGCCGTATCCCGTAATCTTCCTCGAGAAACAGGCGCACCCAGACATTCGCCGTGAGCTGATATTCCGGCAATCCGATGCGCCGTCCCTTGAGATCGGCGGGAGCGCGGATGCGATCGGTGCGCACATAAACCGAGGTGTGGCGGAATGCGCGCGACGGGAACACCGGCACAGCGATATAGGGGGAATTCCCCATCGCGGTTTTCACGGTATAGCTGCTCAGCGACAGCTCGCAAATGTCGAAGTCCGCATGACGAAAGGCGCGGAAAAAGATTTCCTCCGGTTCGAGCAGCATGAATTGCGGGTCCACGGCGTCAATCTGCACCGCGCCATCCACAAGCGGCCGCATCCGATCATAGTCGCCGACCGCCACCGATAGCTTCAACTTCGCCATGGGCGCCTCTTTGCTAAGGCCGCAGCAAAGGAATGTCCTTGAGGGGCGGTGGTTGCGGGATGGTGGCGAGATAAGCGTAAATATCCCGCACGTCCTGGTCGCCCAGCACCTTTTCGACATAGGGCGGCATGACGTTGGCCGGGTTGCGGATATATTGAGCGATCGCGGCGGCGGGCAGCGGATCAGGAGCGAGCCTCGGACCGACGCCGCCCTGCCCTACCGTGCCATGGCACTCGTAACACCCATCGGCCATGAATAGATGCTGGCCGCGCGCCGCGTCTCCCGCTTGCGTCGCCCCCGGCTGCGGCGCCGGGTTCTGCGCGCCTGCGATGCTGCTTGTTCCAACGAGCAGCGCGCCGGCGAGCAGGATGTTCGCATGTGGGCGCATCACCGTCCTCCCGATCAGCGCGGCTGGCAGACGACATCGACGAGAGCGGGTTCGCCGCGTTTGACGACGTCGACCGCCTTGCGCAGCGTCGGACCGAGCTCGCCCGGATCGGTGACCGGACCCGCCGCCCACATTCCCATGCTTTGCGCCAACTTCGCATAATCGATGGATGGGTCATCGATAACGGTGCCAATGTGGGCGCGGTCGATGCCACGGGCGTGGCGATCCGCCATCCGCTGAATATGCATCAGCTCCTGATGATAGGCGCGGTTGTTGTGCATCACGGTCAGCAATGGGATTTTGTGATGCACCGCCGTCCACAACGCGCCCGGGCAGCACATCAGCTCGCCATCGCCCTGGAGGTTCACGACAAACCGCCCCTGCGCACGATGGGCCAGCGCCGCCCCGACAGCGGCCGGCGCGCTGTATCCGACACCATAGCCGCCCGGACCGCCGGTATACTGATAGACTTTGTCGATAGCCCACGTCTTCTGTGGCCAGAGGCTTTGAAAACCGGGATCGCCGGTCGTTAGCGCCCAGTCCAGATCCTTGATCTGCACCCAGATCTCGGCGCAAAGACGGGCGACGCTGATCGGACTCGCATCCCAAGCGTAGGTAGCGGCGGTCAGGATCGCGTCCTGCAACTCCTTGAAGGCGGCGCGCATCTTGTCCCCGCGAGCCGCAAGGGACTGCCGATCGCTCGGGAGCGCGCGGCGGACCGCCTCGGTAAGATAAGGCAGCGTCGTCTCACCGTCGCCGATGATCGCGAGGTCCACCGGCTCGTAGCGCTGAAAGACCTGGAAATTCGAGCGCAGCGGAATGGAGGTTGTGCCGAGGCTGATCAGCTTGGCGCCGGGTTTCGAAATTCGCACTTCGTCGCGATGTACGAGGTCACGCAAATCGTTCACGGTTCCCCAGAAATCGACGAGCTCAATGCCAAGGATCACGTCCGCCTGGGATACGAGCGCGCGGGAGCGGGCGGTTTGATCCAGATAGTGGCGGTTCGGCATGTTCATCCGGCCGAACTTGTTCAGCACTGGCGCTTGCAGTGCCTCCGCGAGCTCGACCAAGGCCTGCACCCCGGCTTGCGTGCGGCTGCACCGATCGACGATGACAACGGGATTTTCCGCGCCGACCAGCAGTCGCGCGGCCTCGGCAAGCGCAGCCGGATCTCCGGCGGGCGGGCGTGGAACGGAAAGCGGCGGGAAGTTCGCCGCCTGATCGGGTATCGGCAGTTCCTGGAGCTCGGAATCCGCCATTATCAGCACCGGCGCCGATGGCGGTGTTACGCTGATCGCATAGGCTCGCAGCAGCGACTCGGCGAAGTGCTGGTGCGAAACCGGCTGGTCGTCAAACTTGGTGAAGTCGCGCACGATCGCGGCGTTATCCTGCGCCGCGTGCATCCACTCCACCAGAGGGCGGCGCTTCGTCGCATCGAGCGCGTTCCCGGCGATCATGATCACCGGCGCACGGTCGCACCACGCATTGTAAATCGCCATCGACGCATGTTGCAGCCCGACCGGACCATGCAACAATACGCCGATCGGCTTGCCCGCGACTTTGGCGTAGCCATGCGCCAGCGCCACCGAAATCTCTTCGTGCAGGCAGGTCAACAGCTCCGGCCGTTGATTGCCCCCATAATTGATGATCGAATTCATGCAGCCCCCGGAAGGTCGATCCAGGCATCGCGGCGATGTAATCCAGTCCGATTCGCTTGATGACATCGACCATGAAATCCGATCCGCTACGCCCCACCAGCACGGGTTGATCGGACGGCGTGGCGGACTCGGCGGCGGCCACGGCGGCAGGCGGCATTACCGCGCTTGGCGCAGGTTTGGGAGGCGCCGCCTGAGCGGCTGCTTTCTCCGGAACGGCGGAGAGCGCCACCGTGCTGCCAACGCCAACGCCAACCGCGGAAAAGAAACTCCGCCGGTCAAGCCCGGTCTGTCCGCCTCGCACCCTAGTTCCTCCCTTCGTGTTATGCGTCCTCACGTTCCGTCGGCCGTTGTCCGGATTTGGCCGATCTCATTTGCCGCCTGTCACCTCCCGCTCCCAAAGATCCCACGGCCGCTGCAACTGAGTGTCGTTCGTCGCCGCAGCGAGCCGGGCCTCCTCCTCGCTCAAGTACGTCACCTCGCCGAGGCGAATGGCCTCCGCTTGGAGCCTCGCGTTCATCTCCATGTAGATGGCGCGATACACGGCTTGCTGTAACGACGCGCCGACCACCGTCGCCCCATGACCGCGCATCAGCGTCGCCGCGCATGAACCGAGGCAGCGCGCATGGGCGTCCCCAAGTTCCGGCGTGCGGATCAGCATATCGGACTCGCCGGCTTCGCAACGAATGTCGAATACCGGCACGCCGGCGCCGAGAAACCCGCTCATATGATAGATGGGCCGCAGCTTGACCTTGGTCGCGCCGAACGGAATCACGGAAGGCGAATGATGATGAACCACGGCCATTACATCGGGACGGCTGCGATAAATCGCGCTGTGGATGAAACGTTCGAGATAAGTACGCGGAGCATTCGCGGCCACCGGTTCGCCACCGAGATCCAGCTCAAGCACGTCACTTAAGGAGACGAGCGCGGGCGCCATGCTGCGTGCTATGAAGAACCGGTCCGGGCGCTCTTGGTGGCGTGCGCTCACATGCCCGAACCCATCAACCACGCCGCGCGCCGCGAGCACGTGATTGGCGATCACCAGGTTCTCTTGCAACGACCGCGCTGACGCGCCCGAGAAGGCAGTTGTGGAACCGGCGGGCGGTGTGGTCATCCCCTCAACTCCACATCAATTCACAGGCAAGCGCAAGAGCACGACGGGCTTTCGATACAGCGTGCTTTTGAGACTTAGCCGGAACCTGCAAGCCGCTCCTGCCGCATTCTGCGCGCGGTTTGCTGCATGCCGAGCAGAAGAACGAAGAATGCGGCGATCAACCCAGGCGCGCTAAGGGCGAGATACAGACTCTCGATGCTCCAATGCGAGCCGACCAGGATAGTCGCAACGAGCGGACCGACAAACGAACCGAAGCGTCCGACGCCATTGGCCCAGCCGACGCCCGTGGAGCGGATCGAGGTAGGGTAGAAAATCGCCGCCAACGCGATCAATCCGGAGCTGCCCGCACCAAGCAGGAAGCCACCGAGTCCTTCCAGCAACATGACGGCGCTGAGGGAGGGCGCGGCGAAACCCACGGCGCCGAACGCCAGGGCGCTGAGCCCAAGGGCGCCGGTCAGCACGCGATAAGGACCCACGGCGCCGATCAGCCAGCCGACAATGATCGTGCCCACGACGCTGCCGCCGTTATACATGGCCATGACCAGGCCGGATTGCGCCACGTCCATCCCGGCCCCGGCCAGGACGATCGGGCTCCAGGAGGAATTCGTAACCAACATCATGAAGGCCATGAAATAGGGCACCCAGAGCAGAAGCGTGCCGATCGCGCGTCCGCCCGTGAACAGATGCCGCACCGGCATTCCCGGCAGCTTTTCCTCGCCCAGCACGAACCGCCGCGCGCCGCCCGCTCCGCTTTCCGGGCAGATTTGGCGAACGATGCGTCGGACCGTCTCGGCGGGCGCATCGTTCGCAACAAGAAAGCCGAGCGACTCCGGCAACGCCGCGACCAGCACGGCCGAGAGCACGAGCGGGACGACGCCGCCGATGTAAAACACCGAGCGCCATCCGAAAGCAGGAATCAGAATGGAGGCCAGCAGCCCGCCGATGACGCCGCCGAGCGGAAATCCCGCCCAGAGCAGGGTGACAAGCAGCGGGCGGATGCGGCGGGGCGAGTATTCCGAAGCAAGACTGATGAAGCTCGGCATCGCACCCCCCAATCCCAAACCGGTGAAGAACCGGAAGATCAATAGGGACTTGAATGAACCGGCCAGCGCCGTGCAGACGGTGAACAGGCCGAATGTGAACGTGGCCGCGATCAGGATGCGTTTGCGACCGATGCGATCGGCCAGCGGACCGAGCGTGAAAGCGCCCAGCATCAGGCCGAGCAACGCGGCGCTGAACACCGCCCCGAACACATGCGGCTCGATTTGGAGCTGGCGTGCGATCGCGGGAGCCGCCAGACCGATCGCCTGCAAGTCCAACCCGTCAAGCAGGGCAACAAAGCCGCAGAGCACAAGGATGCGAATCTGCATGGAGCCGACCGGGCGCTCGTCAACCAGTCGGGTGACGTCAACGACTTCAGCCTCAGCTATTTGCATCCTTGGACCCACCATCGTGAGCGGTCGTGATTCTGGAGCCGCCCGCGCGATCAGGAAGGGGCCGCCATGAGGCGCGAGAGCAGCAGCGCAAATCCGACGCTATAGGCTGGGGTCAGTTCCTCGCCTAGAGCGAGGATTGCCAGAACTCCGGCCCTGGCGAGCAGGAAAATGAGCGAGATCAAGTTCGACGCGCTATCGCATGCTGGTCTAGATCGAGCCGCGGCAAGGCGCGGCTGGTGACCCGCAGCGGCCATCATTGGACCGCCCGCCTGCCGGCCGCTCGCGCCGCCTTCGCCCGGCTTGCGTCACCCGGAAAAGGCTCGCAGCGTGAAGGCTCCGGCGCGGGCAAGTTCGGGACTTGGGGAGCGCCGTGCGCCAGGGTGGACAGCTGGGCCAGTTGCGAGCCTTGATCGGCCTGATCAGCCGTTTGTGCTTGAGCCGACGCGGCTGCGAGCGCGAGCTCCAACTAAGCCGCGAGGAGTCGAGAGGACGATTCCTAGTTCCCAGTCTGGGTCGGTCGAGGCACCATAGGAGAAGTCTGTCCCGATGGCGGAGTTTGCAGACCCGCGAGCGTTCCACCGGCAATCGCCGCAACCGAACACGGGCGCGCGGCGCCAAGGAGCAGACGGGCGGTCTTGGGGTTTTTCAGCGGACTGCTAGGGAGAAGGGATGATGGAAACTACACCGGGTGCAAAACATGTCACCGTAGGGCCTGGCATCGTTCCTGTCGCCGACGCAAGCTTAACCGGCTTCTACCGAGACATGACTGCGCCGGAAAGGCGGACATTTTGGGCGTGTTTCGCAGGCTGGGCGCTCGACGGCATGGATTTCATGATCTACCCACTCGTGGTCGGAACGATCATAAAGCAGTGGGACGTTAGCCCAGGGCCGGCGGGTCTTGCCGTCACTGCTACGCTGCTCTGCTCATCACTGGGTGGCTGGCTTGGCGGATTTTTATCCGACCGCATCGGACGCGTGCGGATGCTTCAAATCTCCATTGTGTGGTTCTCCGTCTTCAGCGTGGTCTGCGCGCTTGCGCAGAACTTCGCGCAGCTTCTGATCGCGCGCGCGGTGCTCGGTTTCGGTTTTGGCGCGGAGTGGGCGGCTGGTGCTATCTTGATGGGTGAGACCATCCGGGCCCAATATCGCGGACGAGCGGTGGGCTGTGTCCAATCGGCCTGGGCTGTCGGTTGGGGCGGCGCCGTGCTGGCGCAGGCCGCGCTGTTCAGCTTTCTGCCTCCCGAGCAGGCATGGCGCTGGATGTTCGTGCTCGGGGCGGTTCCAGCGTTGCTCGTCTACTATCTCCGACGTTTCGTCGAAGAGCCCGAGGTGGCCGCGGAGGCGCGCCGCAAGCAAGTGCAGGAGGGAGACCGTCCGTCCATCCTCGAGATATTCTCAGGTCCGGTCCTTAAAACGACCATTCTCGCCTCGCTCGTCGCGACGGGCGCCCAGGGCGGCTACTACGCGATCACGAGTTGGCTTCCCCGCTTTCTAACCACGGAACGGCACCTTTCTGTGGTGGACTCGACCGGCTATCTCGCATCGCTCATTCTCGGCAGCTTTGCCGGCTACCTCGTGGGTGCCTGGCTCGCGGATCGTATCGGACGACGTAACCTGTTTCTTGTCTTCTCGCTGGGCGCGATAGCCGTGACCGTCGGCTACACCCAGCTGCCGCTCTCGAACGGATGGATGCTGGTGCTCGGCTTGCCGCTCGGCTTCTTCTCTTCCGGGTATTTCTCCGGCATGGGTCCGTTTCTGACAGAACTGTTTTCGACTCGCTTGAGAGGCTCGGGTCAGGGCTTCTGCTACAATTTCGGTCGTGGCATCGGCGCCTTGTTTCCGGCTCTCGTCGGTTTTCTTTCCGCCGGAATGTCTCTCGCCAATGCCATCGCAATATTTGCGATCATTGCATACGGCGTATTTTTTGTCGCGGCCTTCGTTCTTCCGGAAACCCGCGGAAAGGTGCTTGACGCAAATGGTTGATCAGCCGATCTCCCCGATGCCAATTCGAGCCTGTCCCGGGCCGGATCCAAATCCTCGCGGGCCAACCCGCTTCCGAATCCCGGCCGGCGCCGTCGATACCCATGCCCATGTCATTGGACAGCCGCCTGAGCATCCCTTCGTCGAGACGCGAAGCTACACGCCGCCCCCGGCGGCCGAATCAGCCTACCTTGCCATGCTGGACGCCACCGGTATGACATATGGCGTTCTCGTCCAGGTCAGCGTGCATGGGACGCACAACGAACTGATGCTCGAGACGCTACGAGCCCATCCGGATCGCCTTCGCGGGATCGCGGTCATCTCGCTTGGCACGCCGGAACGCGAGTTGCAGCGACTAAAGGACGCCGGCGTCGTTGGACTTCGTCTCAATGTGCTCTATGGCGGCGGGGTGGGCTTCGAGTTGGTCGAGGTCTTCGGCGACCTTTGTCGCGACATGGGCTGGCATCTGCAATTTCTCATCGATGCACGGGAATTGCCGCCCTTGGCGACCCGGCTGAGCCGCCTGCCGGTGCCGTTCGTCGTGGATCACATGGGACACTTCCCAACCTCGGCCGGTCTTGACTGTGAGGGCTTCCGGACGCTCGTGTCCCTCGTGCGAGATGGGGGCTGGGTCAAGCTACAGGGAGCGTTTCGATGCTCCGTCGAGGGTCCCCCCTATCACGACACGATTCCTTTCGCCCGGGCTCTCTCCGACGCTGCTCCGGAGCGATGCGTCTGGGGATCGGACTGGCCCCATGTCTCGAACTGGGGCCCCACACCGAAAATCGGCGAGCTTCTGGACCTGGTAGCCGACTGGGTGCCCGATGAAGAGCGTCGTCAACTATTGTTCGTTGATAATCCACACAAGCTTTACGGATTTCCGACCCGAGCATAGCCATCAACACTTGGTCCCGGAGAACATCAGCTTGCTGCCGTTGCCGGCCGGCTCGCTTCCATCACCAGAGGCTCATGGGCAAGACGGCCATCGAATAGGGCCGCTGGTATAAGTGATCGCCGCATCGCCATGGCCGGCCGCGCGGGCACCGGCCATGACGAGCGGTATTCAGTGGCCCTTACATTTCGGCGTAGTCGCCATTCTTCCAGACGTACAGCACGTAACCGGACTGGGTGGGGTCGCCCTTCTTGTCGAAAGTGATCGGTCCCAAGACGCTCTGCCACGGCCCACTGGACTTGAGCGTGTCCGCCACCTTCTTCGGGTCGGCGGTGCCGGCCTTCTTCACCGCGTCGGCCCAGATCTGGACCGCAGCGTAGGTATAGAGCACGTAGCCCTCGGGCTCGATCTTGTTCGCCTTGAACTCCTTCACGACCTCGGCCGCCGCCGGGCGCTTACTGGGGTCGGCCGCGAAGGTCATCAACGTGCCGTTCCCGGCATCGCCGGCGATCTGCCAGAACTCCTTGGTGACCAAGGCATCTCCGCCGACCAGGGTGGCCTTCATTCCCTGCTCCTTGGCCTGGCGGATAATCAGCCCGGATTCGGTGTGATAGCCGCCGACGTAAATCACGGTGACGCCCGCCTGCTTGAGACGGCTCACCAGGGCGGAGTAGTCGCGCTCGCCCGGGGTATAGGCGGCATCCATAACCTCCTTCACCCCCGCTGCATTGAGCGCCTTCTTTGTCTCGTCGGCGAGACCTTTGCCGTACGCCGAGTTGTCGTTCAGGATCGCGATCTTCTCGTCCTTGAAATGGTCGGCGAGGTACTTCCCGGCGACCTGGCCTTGCTGGTCGTCCCGGCCGCACACGCGGAAAGTGTTCCAGCTTCCCTCGTCCGTGAACTTCGGATTGGTCGAGGCAGGAGAGATTTGCAGCACGCCTTCCTCGGCGTACACTTTGCTGGCCGGGATCGAACTGCCGGAGCAGAAATGCCCTGCGACGAGTTTCACGCCCTTGCTAGCCATTTGGTTGGCGACCGAGACCGCCTGACGCGGATCGCAGGCGTCGTCGCCTTCCTCCAACACGATTTGTTGGCCGAGCACGCCGCCCGCCTTGTTGAGGTCCGCGACCGCCTGCTCCGCCCCTTCCTTCATTTGCTGGCCAAAGGCGGCGTACTGACCGGTAAGCGGTCCGACAACCGCGATTTGGATCTGCGCGTGCGCCGAAGCCCCGAGCGTCAGCCCGGCGACCAAGGCGACCGCAGCCCCGAACAGAGTTCTTCTGAACATGAGCTTGTCCCTGTTTCCATCCCCGCGCGAAAGGCGCGGTACAGCCGAGCGTAAGCCTGGCGCAGGACGGGTGAAAAGGGGCGGGTCTCTCGCGCGCGTAGGAGGATGCGCGGCCTTGCTCTCAGTGCGCGCCTTCGAGATAGGCGGCTCGGATCTCCGGCCGGGCCAGCAAGTCCGCGCCGGTTCCAGCCATCGTGATGGCTCCGTTCACCAGCACATAGCCACGATGGGCAAGCCGCAACGCCTGGAAGGCGTTCTGTTCCACGAGCAGCACGGTCAGCCCGGTCTCGCGGTTCAGATCCCGGATCGCGCCGAAGATGTGCCGCACCACAAGGGGGGCGAGACCGAGGCTAGGCTCATCCAACAATAGCAGACGGGGGCGGGACATCAGCGCCCGGCCGATCGCAAGCATCTGCTGCTCACCCCCGGAGAGCGTGCCGCCGCGCTGCGCCACCCGTTCCTTGAGCCGCGGAAACATGGTGAAGACTTGACCGATCAGCGTGTCGAAATCCTGCCCGCCCGTGACCTGCGCACCCATTTGCAGGTTCTCGTAGACCGTCATGCGCGAGAAGATGCGGCGGCCTTCGGGAGACTGGGCGATGCGGCGGCGCATGATCTCGTGCGTCGGCAGACGGGTGATGTCCTCGCCGTCGTAGACGATCGAGCCG
Organism: uncultured Alphaproteobacteria bacterium; assembly: GCA_963808965.1. Taxonomy (GTDB): domain Bacteria; phylum Pseudomonadota; class Alphaproteobacteria; order Acetobacterales; family Acetobacteraceae; genus CAWEHU01. Next base: position 105,008 of record CAWEHU010000027.1, on the reverse strand, counting down.
GAGCGAGCGCGCGGGTTCCCGCAAACGGTCATCATGAGGGTGGATTTGCCGGCGCCGTTGGCCCCGATCAGCGTGACAATCTCGCCTTCGCTCACCTCCAGGTCCACGCCCTTCAAGGCCTGGATGGCGCCATAGAAGGTCTCGACACCGGTCAGCTTCAGTAACGGCGCAGTCAACCGGCTACCTCCGTCTGCGCGGGCTGGGCCGGGCTTGCCTCCTCGTCTTCATCTCCCTCGCCGAGATAGGCGCTGATAACCGCGGGATCTCCCCGCACATGCGCGGGGTCGCCGTCGCTGATTTTCTTGCCGTGATCGAGCACGACGATGTGGTCGCTGATGCGCATGACAACACCCATGTCGTGCTCGATCAGCAGCAGCGAGCAACCGTCCTCGCGGATGCGCAAGAGGAGGCGGTTCAGCTCGTCGCTCTCCCGCGGGTTGAGCCCCGCCGCCGGCTCGTCGAGGCAGAGCAGGACCGGATCGATGCACATGGCACGCGCGATCTCGAGCCGGCGTTGCGCGCCATACGGCAGCGCGCCGGCCGGATCGTCCGCACGCTCGGTGAGGCCGATCGCGTCGAGCCAAACGCGCGCCTTTTCGATGCCCTTCCGCTCGGCGGCGGGATAACGCGACAGCCCGACCACGGCGAGGATGCCGAAGCCAGTCGCGGCCATGAGCGTGTTGTGTTGCGCGACCAGCAAATTCTCGAGCACCGTCATTCCGGCGAACAGCCGGATGTTCTGGAAGGTGCGCGCCACACGGGCGTGCCGGCCGATTCGATGTCCGGGAAGGCGCTGTAGCTCGTAACGGCTGCCGTCCGCATGGGTGAGCACGATGGAGCCGGAGGTCGGGCGATAGAAACCGGTGATACAATTGAACACGGTCGTTTTGCCGGCGCCGTTCGGCCCGATGACCGCCGTGATCTCGCCCCGCCGCGCGACGAAGGACAGCGTATCCACCGCCTTCAGCCCGCCGAAGCGCATCGTCAGCGCATCAACGGCCAGCAACTCTTCGGCGGGACGGCGCGCCGTCGCGGACATTATCTAGCCGCGCCCCTGCGCCACCAGCTCGGCGGAAATCTCGCGCTTCTTGCCCAGCGCGACAGACGGCGTGCGCCCGGAAACCAGCCCGCGCGGGCGCAGCACCATGACGATCACCAGCGCCAGGCCGAAGATCAGCATCCGGTAGTCCGCGAGGCTGCGGAACAACTCGCCGCCCCCGATCATCACGAGCGCGGCCAGCGCCACGCCGAGTTGGCTGCCGAGCCCGCCCAGCACGACGATCGCCAACACGATCGCGCTCTCGATGAAGGTAAAGCTCTCGGGGCTGACGAAGGCCTGCCGCGTGGCGAAGAACGCGCCCGCGAAGCCGCCGAACATGGCGCCGATCGCGAATGCGGTCAGCTTGGTGATGGTGACGTTGATACCAAGTGAGCGGCACGCCACCTCGTCTTCACGCAGCGCTTCCCACGCCCGGCCGAGCGGCAAACGGCGCAGCCGCAGCGAGACCCAGTTGGTCAGCAGGGCGAGACCGAGAATCACGTAATACAGAAAAATCGCGCGCTGAGTGGGGCTGGGCTCGAGTCCGAAGAACCCGGCGAAGCTGCCCGGCCCGCCCGCCATGCTGAACTCGAGTCCGAACAGTGTCGGCCGCGGGATGCCGGAAATCCCGTTCGGGCCGTTGGTGAGCGAAACCCAGTTGGTGATGACGATGCGGATGATCTCGCCGAACGCCAGGGTCACGATAGCCAGATAGTCGCCGCGCAGCCGCAGCACGGGAAATCCAAGCATCACGCCCCAGAGCGCGGCCAGGATTCCCGCGATCGGCAGACACGTCCAGAAACCGAGGCCGAATGTGGTCGAGAAGATCGCGTAGGAATAGGCGCCCACGGCGTAGAAAGCGACGTAGCCGAGGTCGAGCAGCCCGGCCAAACCGACGACGATGTTCAGCCCCCACCCAAGCATCACATAGGTCATCACCAGCACGCCGAGGTCGAGATAGTATCGCGCGCCGCTGAGTGGCAGCAGCACCGCCGCGGCCAGCAACACGGGAGCGATATACTTACCGACGCGGGTAAGCCATTCGGCGAACGCCCGGTTCTCCTTCACGTCCTTGGCGAAGCTCCGGCCCCGCCAAGCGAGCAGGAGCAGCCGTCCCACGAACACCGCGGCGACCGCGATCGCCACGGCGAGCGGTCGCGTCGTGAGGAACAGGCCGCGATCGCCGGCATTGGTCTTCAGTCCGATCATCGGCCCGAACAGACCAAGCGCGACCAGCGCGGAAAGGAAAGCATCCCGGAGAGCGCTGTAGGCCGGGGGGCGGCGCGGCGCTTGGCGCAGCAACCGGGCGGATCCCTCCGTGTCGATGCCCGAATGCGCGATGTTGGTCGCGCTCATACCTTCTCCACGTCCGCGCGGCCGAGAATGCCGGTCGGCAGGAAGATAAGCGCGATCACCAGGATGGAGAACGCCGCGACGTCCTTGTACTCGAACGCTGAAATAGGCCGACCAGAAAGTCTCGATGAGGCCGATCAGCAAGCCGCCCAGTAGCGCGCCGGGGAGCGAACCGATCCCGCCCAGCACCGCCGCCGTGAAGGCCTTCACGCCCGCGATGAAGCCGATAAAGAAGTCGATCACGCCATAATAGAGCAGGAACATCAGCCCGGCGACGGCGGCCAGTGACGCGCCGATCACGAACGTCAGGCTGATCGTCTTGTCGGTATCGATCCCGAGCAGACCCGCCATTTTCAGATCTTGCTCGCAGGCCCGCATGGCGCGGCCGAGCGGCGTTTTTGTGACCAGCCAGGTGAAGATCCCCAACACGACCAGAGTGGTGATCACGATCGCCATCTGCATCCAAGAGAGCTGCACAGCGAAGCCCTGCGCGTTCATCAACTGGATGCCGCCGGGGATCAGCGGTTCCATCGGCTTCACCCGAGCGCCTTGGCTAACCTGCACGTAGTTCTGCAGCGTGATCGACATGCCGATCGCACTGATAAGCGGCGCAAGCCGGAACGAGCCCCGTAACGGCCGGTAGGCAACCCGTTCGACGGTCCAGCCGTACAGAGAGGCGATCGCGGCGGCGAAGATGAGCGTGAGCGCGAGAGCGAGCGGCACCGAGGTGATCCCGATGGCTGACAGCCCGATCAGGGCGATAAGCGACAGGAAAGCGCCCACCATGAAGATGTCGCCGTGAGCGAAGTTGATCATCCCGATGATCCCGTAGACCATCGTGTAGCCCACGGCGATCAATCCATAGATCATCCCCAGCGTCACGCCGTTGATGAGCTGCTGCAAGGCGTAGGGTGTGCCCGTGGCGAAGACGAAGACCAGCCATACCAGAACGATGGCGACCAGCGCGAGCCCGAGCAGCCTGGTCAGGACCGGCACCTGCACCCCCTTTGCCGAGGAGCCCTCTTCGGTGGAAGGGAAACACGCGCAGCGGCTTCGACGCAAGACGCGGCCGCCCGAGAGGGTCAGGGATGGCCGCTGTGGGCGGGGGAGCGCGGCCCTTCCAATGCCCGCTTGCGCTTGCTATAGGCGCCCGCTCAGGGTCCCGTCTCGGCCGGGCGCATAGCTCAGTTGGTAGAGCAGCTGACTCTTAATCAGCGGGTCGTAGGTTCGAATCCTGACTGCGCCCACCAAACTTAACGGGTTAGAGGCCGATCAGGCCGAAGGTCGCGGCCAGCAGGAACGGGAGCGCGCAGGATCGGCCATGGCCGTGCCGGCGCCAGAGCTCTCAAACGCTCAGAGCCAGCGCTTCAAAGCGGAGCCGATCTCGGCTACGGCTTCGTGCGTGGCGCGCATAACGCCCCCCATGTTCATGAATCCGTGGATCTGGCCAGGGAAGTCGCGCACCACGGTCTCCACGCCCGCTTGCTTCATCCGCTCCGCATACGCGATCCCTTCGTCGTGCAGTGGATCTTGACCCGCGACTATAACCAGCGCGGGCGGCAAACCGGCCAGGCTTTCGGCCAGCATTGGCGAGGCCCGCCAATCCTTGGCATGGGCAGGGAGCGGCATGTACCGGCTATGGAACCAATCGATGACGGGCAAGGTCAACGGCGGCATGTTCGCCAGGGCGACCCGAGATGGATGGCGGTTCACCATGTCGGTGGAGGGATAGATCAAGATTTGGCACCGCAATGACGGGCCATGGTCGCGAGCATGGATGCAGGCCGACGCGGTCATGTTCCCGCCCGCGCTGTCGCCGCCCAGGCCGATGCGGGAACGATCAATGCCGAGCGTTTGCCCGTTCGCGGCGATCCAGTTCAGCGCTGTCACGCAATCGTTCAGGGGCTCGGGGAAAGGATGCTCCGGAGCAAGGCGGTAATCCACGGCAATCACCACGCCTCCAGCGGCCCGCGCGATATGGCGGCAAAGCACGTCATGCGTGTCGAGGTCGCCGATAACCCAACCGCCGCCATGCAAATAGACCAGCGCCGGTGCGCCTTCCGCCGGAGCCCCATGCGGCCGATACAGGCGCAATGGAATGGGCCCGGCCGGGCCGGGCGCGGACAAATCGCGCGTTTCCGCCATTTCCGGCGCCGGCCCTTCCGTCATTCTCGTGCGCTGGCGGTAATATTCCCGCGCTTCTGGCGGATCCATGTCGCTGACCGGCCTGGCGCCGGTTTGCTTCATCAGCTCGAAAAAACGGATTGCGTCGGGATCGAGGGGCATCGCCATGTTCCGAGTCGCGAGGGGAATGCCGCTCAGTGTTGAAGAGGGGGCATTCTAATTGCAAGTTTGTCCCGTGATTTAGAGATCGTGCGGAGTTGCAAACTGGCGCCCGGAACGGAATGAGCGCGTGGAATAATCAAGCGCATGGCGTCTATCGATTAATGGGTAACGATATGCGCGGGGCTTGTCCGTGCAGCGGCGGGAGCAAGAACGCCAATCACCTGCGCCGACGCTGGCGCTCGCGCTGATCTATGACGCGGCGCCTCGTGCCGAAGCCGCGGAGATTGGCTGGGTCACACGACAGATCATCCTCGACTGAGAGCTGAAGATCAACGCGAATGGCCCGGACGCGCTGATCGACGCAGAGCGCCGTATGAGCAGTCGCGCTTGAACGAGACGCATCTGGCGGCGCTGGCAGACGCGATCGAGAGCGCGCCGCTACCGGCGGTGCATGCGTCGCGCGCTGGCGCATCATCGATCTCTGCCACAGGCTGCGCAACGAGTTTCGGGTCAGCGTCTCCAACAGACGCTCGGCCGCGAGTTCCGGGCGAGCGCTATCGCAAGCTGTCGGCGCACCAGCGCCATCACGGTCAGGCCGAGGGTGCCATCTGACGCATTCAAAAAAATTCCCCGAGACGCTGGCCAACATCGCTCGCGAGCATGGCTCAATAGCGCCGAGTAAAGACTGATCTCGCGACTTTCGCAGCCGAGCGCCTCGAGCGAGCCGGGAAGCGCCTACAGCGGCCAGGGGCTGAATGGCCTCGACGACATTGGCCAGCAGCGCGTCGCCGCGATCGATCGCTTCGAGCAGGCTCGTGCCGCGGAGTGGGTCTGGCTTACGCGGGGGCCATAACGGACGGCCGTTCGAACGGCTAGCGCGTTCGGCAGTGGGGCGGACCAGGTGAAAGTTCACCATGGCCCACAGCGCCAAGATCAGGGCATCTTTCTCCTCGTGTGATAGCCGACTGAGGCCGGGGAGCTGGGCCACCCGAAGCTTGAATTGTGGCCCCCGTGTCCGGTCAACCGTTCATAGATTCGGCTATCCGTGGCGCTATCCGACCGAGGGGGTTGAGCAGATACCCGACATAGATCATTGCACTGAACGGCGAACGGGTCTCGCTACTGGGTTACCTGGTTAGTGCGACCGAACTGCTGATCGAGCCAGTCGAAGGCAGCACTCTGTTCATCGGGAAGGAAGATGTGGGCGTGCCCAGACCAGATCTGGGTCACCAAATTGGCGTTGGCCCTGGCGCCTGTCCATACCAGGCGCATCTTGTCAAAGGCGGCCTGCGCAGCCGCAGGCGGAAAAAGTGGGTCCAGAGCTCCCGCATAGAACAATGCCGGCTTGGGAGCGGCTATACTTGCCGCATCCGGATAGTCGAAATATCGGAACATCCCCGGTAGCATTTGCTGGAAAGCCGAGGACCCGGTGGTCTGGTTGTTACCTGGGACCATAAGCCCTGCATCCGTCGCCATCCAATTGATACAAACGGAAGCGGTGATGGTATCGGTCAGAGCCGAGACCTCCCAGGAGCGGAAGCATCCCATCGAGAACCCGACGGAGGCGATACGCCTCCGATCGACTCCGCGGAAGCTGGCCAGGAACTCCGAGGCACGAACGTCCTCCTGCGCCATAATTCCTGTGAGCGAGGAGCCGAGGTTGAAGACGTTACTCGCCAGCGCCTGCTGTGCATCCTTGCCGTTGCCGACGCGATCCCCCCAGCCAAGCACGTCCGTGGCAAGGACCACATATCCCCGCTGGGCGAGCTCGTCCCCTATGAAGTTGCCGCCATAATATTTTGCGACCCAGGCCAGGGCGGAGGAAAGCCGGTCCGAGTTCGCAAGCGGTCGGATCACCTTTTCCTTCCCAATGTCGAACTTGGCGCCGTGATCATGCAGAACGAGGGCGGCAGGCAACAAGCCGCCCGCCTTCGGCACCAAGGCGAGCGCCGCAATGCGGCTGTCGCGCGTGATGTTGAACACGATCTCCATTGCCGTGTAGGAACCGCGGTCCTCTGTCGCCAGCACGACCGGAGCAAACGGCGTCTCGTCCCGGTCTTGCAGCGTCAGATCCCAGAACTTGTCCCGCGCTGCAGCGCGCCATTCCTGGAACGGCCAATCGGGTCTCCACGCCAGTTTGAATTTGAGCATCTCTTGTTTCAGTTGCTCGTAGAAGACAGGCAAGTTATCCGGCGTGACACCCGGCGACTGGAATGAGGTGTCCTGGGCGAAGGATGTGTGGGGCATTAGTAAACAAGCGGCCGCAATGGCCAGTGTCACCAGTTTCGACGACATCGATTCCTCCCGGCGCCGGCTTCGTTTCCCGTTCTCGCGACGATGGTATTAAGGTATCTTCATCGGATAACACAGAACACCGCCGCGGCGGCCAATGTGCTTCAATTGATTGCGACCCAAGACCTCCGCGCGCGTGCGGGCTCGGGTCGGGATTGCTCAGGGCGGTTCTGGTTGCGTGACCAAGGCGGCGCACCGCATCAGCCGCCTGCAAATGGCTCGGCTCCTAGACCCCAGTGGTCCGAGGCTGATCGGCTCTGCTCTTTGACAGCCCGAAGCTTGTTGGTAACGGTCACAAGCAGTCGGCGAAGACGACGTGTGCGGACTGCCGTGCAATCTCGCGAGGAGAGATGGCAGCGCGATCCTGGGTGGAATTCGGCCGAGCCTTATTGATGCTGGGCCTGATCTTGTTGAGCATGGTCGCGGCGCTGCCCTCGTTGGCGCAACAGTCAGCCGGCAACGGCCATTGGGTGGGAACCTGGGGGCAAGCCTTCCGACCCGCTCCCGGGAGCAACCGCCCCCAGCTACAGCAACCAGTCAGCATCGGTGGCCACTACGTCCGCCTGTGTCTCTCGAATACCTTCAGCAGCAAGGCCGTGCAGATTGGCGCGGTGCACATCGCGTTGTCGGCGGGCAATTGGCGGGATCGTACCGGAGACCGACACGGCGCTAACGTTCAGCGGCCAACCTGCCATGACCATAAAAGCAGGCCGCCCGGAACCGCTGATCCCGCAAGTTAAAACTATCGGCGCAGCGCGGCCCTGGTCGGCAGGTGCGATAGCCCGACCAACACGGCCAAAGTGGCGGCGGCGAGAAGCATGGTCAACGCGGCGCCCTCGAAGATCTCGCCCCGGTCGGTGAGCGCAAAGATGCCGACCGGCAGCGTCACCCAGCCCGGCGGGTAGACCATCACCGTCGCGCCCAGCTCGCCCATCGACAGCGCGAAGCTCAGGCTGAACGCGGCGATCAGGTACGGCGTGATCAGCGGCAGGTCACGTGCCGCAGACGATAGCCCGGGCGCGCACCGAGACTCGCCGCCATCTGCTCATATTCCGGGCCGAGCCGCGCGAGCCCCGCCGATACGTTGCCGTACGTGAAGGCGGAGATCAGCACGAGATGCGCGATGACGACGATCGCGATCGTGCCGTTCAGCAGCACCGGCGGCTGACTGAAGGCGACCAGCAGGCCCAGGCCCACGGACACGGACGGCACGGCGCTCGGGATGAAGAACACCACATCCAGCGCCCGCCGCGACGCGCCCCTGATATTGCGCAACGCCAGCGCGGCCCAGGTGCCGACAATGAGCGCGACCGCGCTCGCCATCACGCCGGTGAGCAGGCTGACCCGCAGCTGCGCGCCGGAATCGCCATGCACAGCGTTGATGTAGTGCGCGAAGGTGAGCTGGCCCGGCAGCACGCCGTTCCACTGCCCGGCGAAGCTTGCCAGCGCGATCACCGCGCCAGGCAGCCCATAGATAACACCGAACAGCAGGGCGACGAGCAGCCACGCGCTTACGCGGCCGGACCTAGACCAGACCAGCACGGGAACCTCCGAATCGGGCCATGATGCACTCGATAGAGCGTGTAGAGGGCGAGCGAGAGGCCGATATTGACCATCGCGATGACGCAGGCGGTCGTGTAGTCGAATTCCTGGATCGCCTTGTCGTAAACGAGCAGGGGCAGCGTGATGACGCCCTTCGCGCCGATGAACAGCACGATACCGAACTCGTTCACGGTCAGCAGCAGGCAGAGACTGCCGCCCGCGAGCAGGGCCGGCACGGCGGCGGGCAGGATCACTTGGCGGATGATGCGCCACGTCCCCGCGCCGAGACTGCTCGCGACTTCGATCTGCGCCGTGTCGATCAGGGAGAAGCCGGCGAGCAGCGGCCGCAGCACGAACGGCGTATAGACCGTGATCTCCGCGAGAATCACGCCCCACGGCGAATAGAGGAAATCGACCGGCGGCAGATTCAGATGCAGGAGATTCATCAGCGACACGTTCAGCAAGCCCGCCGAGCCGTAGACGAACGTGAAGGCGAGCGCCACGAGGAAGGTCGGCAGGGCGATGAACATGTCGATCAGCCGCGCCAGCAACCGCGCGCCCGGGAAAGGCACGAATGAAAGGATAAGCGCCAGCACGAAGCCGAGAAAGAGGCACCCAGCGCTCGCCGCCACGGCGATCTCGATCGTGTGCAGCAACGCATCGCGGAACAGGGACGAGGAGAACACGGCCCCGAATTGGGCGAGCGACGCCCCTTCGCCTTCCCCAGTCAGCGATTGCCGGAGGATCAGCGCGAGGGGATAGAAGAACAGGGCCGCGAGAACGAGCAGCGGCGGTACGATCCAGGGCCACGTCGCACCCGAGAAGCGCCGGTGCGATGTCGCGGGGAGAGCGATCGCCGTCACGCGGAAGCACCCCGCTCGGCCTGGTCGTCCGGGATCAGCGTCGCGTCCTCGGCCGAGAAATGTACCTGAAGCTTCGCGCCCGTATGCGGCGGCTCACGCATCGGCGTGCAGACGAGCCGGAACGGAGCGCCGTCCGCTTCGAGCGCGATGCTATGCAGGTCGCCGGTCCACTGCACGGTTCGCACGACCCCGACCAGGTCGTTGGACGGCCGCGACGGTCGGCTGCATGGCCATGCCGTGCGGGCGGATGCACAACAGGCAGCGATCGCCGTCGCGCAGACCGGGATAGGCGCGCGCGAGCAGTGAGGAGTCGCCGAGCCGCACGCGCGAGAGACCCTGCCCAGCGTCCGCCGCCTCGATCGTCACCGGCAGCAGGTTGGCGCGGCCCAGAAACTCCGCCGCGAAGCGGTTCGGCGGCGCGCGATAGAGCGCCTGCGACGGACCGCAGGCGACCAGGCGGCCGTCGCGCATGATGGCGATACGGTCGGCCAAGGTCAGCGCCTCGGTCTGGTCGTGGGTGACGTAGAGCACGGTGAGCGAGGGCAAGTCCTGGTGCAGCCGGGCCAGCTCCTCAAGCATCGAGCGGCGGATCTGCGCGTCCAGCGCCGAGAGCGGTTCGTCGAGCAGCAGCACCTGCGGCCTGATGGCGAGCGCCCGCGCGATGGCCACGCGCTGCTGCTGCCCGCCGCTCAGCTCGCGCGGATAGCGATGCGTATAGGCCTGCATGCCGACCATGCGCAGGCACTCCGTCACGCGCTCCTTGACGACCTCCTCCGGCGCGCGGCGGGCGCGCAAGCCGAACGCCACGTTGTCGCTCACCCGCATGTGCGGAAACAGCGCGTAGTTCTGCACGACCATGCCGATATTGCGCGCGTGCGGCGGCAGATCGGTCACGTCGCGCTCGCCGATGCGGATGCGCCCGCTGGTCGGACGGACGAAGCCCGCGACCGCCCGCAGCGCCGTGGTCTTGGCCGAGCCCGAGGGGCCGATCAGCGCCATGATCTCGCCCGGCTCGATCGAGAGGCTGAGACCCTCGAGGACCACGACCTTGCCGTAGGCGACGCTGACCCCCTCGAAGGTGATCCCGCTGCCGGCCCGGCTCGTGACTGGGGTCGCATCCGATTCGCATAGCGGGCCGGATGTCGTCGATGACCGCCTGGTGCGCCATCAGCTGCCCGTCTCCTGACGCCAGCGCGCCACGTCCTGCTGGAGATCCGTGAGCACCTGCTGCCAGTCCGGAGTCCAGACCGTGACGTCCTTCATCATGTCGTGCAGCTTCTTGTAGTTCTCGTCCTCGGGCTGCACGTCCTCGCGGACCGGGAATCCCTGTGCGAGCTGGCTCACCTGCATCTGCGCATCGCTGGCTCAGCAGGAAGTCGATCAGCTTCTTGCCGGCCTCGGCGTTCGGCGCGTTCTGCACCAGACCGATATAGTAGGGCAGCGCGAGCGTCGACCGCTTGCCGTCCGGACCCGCCGGCCAGAACACGCGGATATTGGGGTTTTGCGCCATCTGCGAGCTGTTCATCTGCACGTCGCCGTTGGCCACCCAAAGCTCGCCCTTGTTGACCAGCGACGTGAGCCGCCCGGTCGAGGAGGAGGGCCGAGATTGTTGGCCTGCAGCTTCTTCAGGTAGGCGAACCCCGCATCCTTGCTGCCGAGCGCGTGAATAACCTGAAGCATCACGGCCGTCCCGTCGCCCGCCTGGCCGGGAGTCGAGTACTGGATCTTGTTCTTGAATTTCGGATCGAGCAGATCCTCGTACGTCGCCGGCGCCTGCGGCAGCGCCGCGGCGTCGTAGATGAAGCTCGCATAGTTGTTGACGAGCGGAACGAACCGCCCCTGCTTGTCCCGATCGGCCGCGGGAATCTTGTCCGCGCCCGCAGGCGTATAGGACTGGAGCAGCCCGTCCGCGGCCGCCTTCTGGATGAAGGGCGGCAGGGTCACGAGCACGTCGGCCTGCGGGTTCGATTTCTCCTTGGAGAGGCGGTCCACGACGACCGCGGAACCCGCCTCGATATACTGGATCTCGACCCCCGTCGCCTTGGTGAAGGCGTCGAACTGGGTCTGGTACCAGTTGGGCGAGCCGGTGCGCAGGCCGTCCGCGCTATAGACCGTCACCACACCGGATTGCGCCAGCGCAGGCCCCGCGCCGAGCGCCGCCGCGATGCAAGCGACGACAAAGGCCACCTTCATCCTCATGATCGCTTCCTCCCTAAAAGATCACCCGCGTTTCTTGTCGGTCGCCGCCCGAGGCGAGGACCGAAGCCCGCCAATCAGCCCACCCAAGGCAGCGAGAAGGTGCGGACGTTCGTGAAGCCTCGCATCGCCTCGACCACGCCCTCCTTGTAGCCGAGCCCGGAATCCTTGATCCCGCCGAACGGCGACATCTCGATGCGGTAGCCCGGCACCTCCCACACATTCACGGTGCCGACCTCGAGCTCGGCGACGAAGCGCGTGATGTAGTCGAGCCGGTTCGTGCAGACGCCCGAGGATAATCCATACGCGGTCGAGTTCGAGATCCGGATGACCTCGGCGATATCGTCCGGGCAGCGAATCATCGGGATGACCGGGCCGAACGTCTCCTCGCGCACCAGCTCGCAATCATACGGCACCCGATCAACGACGGTCGGCGGATAGAGCGCGCCCTGCCGGTCGTTGCCGTGCAGCAGCACGGCGCCGTGCTCGACCGCGTCGATGACGCGCTGCTCGAACAGCCGCGCCGCACCGCTCGTTGATGACGGTCCCGACATCGACGTCCGGGTCCATCGGATCGCCCGCTTTCAGCTTCTTCGCGCTTCGCGAGCACTGCCTCCGAGAACGCATCCGCCACACTTTCCACGACGAGGATGCGCTTCACCGCGGTGCAGCGCTGCCCCGAGTTCTTGGTGGCACCCTGCACGGCGAGGTCGGCGGCCCGGTCGAGATCGGCGTCCTCCATCACGATCAGCGGATCGTTGCCGCCGAGTTCCAGCACGACGCGCCTATAGCCAGCCTTCTCGGCGATGTATTTGCCGACACGCACCGAGCCCGTGAAGGTGACGAGGTCCGCGTCCGGGTCGGTGATCATGGCGTCGCCCATGGTGGACGGGTTGCCGGTAACGACCGACAGCATCTCGGGCGGCAGCCCCGCCTCGTAGAGGACGTCCGCGAGCAGCGAGCGCGGTCAGCGGCGTCAGTTCGGTCGGCTTCAGCACCACGCGGTTGTTGGTGGCGATGGCCGGGCGCGAGCTTGTGCGCGACCATGTTGAGAGGGTGATTGAATGGCGTGATGGCCGAGATCACCCCGAGCAGCGGCACGCGCGTGGTGAAGATCTTGCGCGCCTTGCCGTGAGGCGTGACGTCGCAGGCGAAGATCTCGCCGTCGTCCTCGATCGCGAGCTGGCCCGACGAACGAGAACACATCGCAGGCGCGGCCGACCTCGTAGAGCGAATCCTTCCATGCACAGCCCGGATTCCGAGGTGATGAGACGGGCAATCTCCTCGCTGCGGGCGAGCAGCAGCGTCCGCGGTCCCGAGCAGGATGCGCTGGCGCTCGTAGCGCGTGAGCTTCGGCTTGAATGTGCGGGCGCGGGCGAAGGCGGCGCGCACGTGCTCCGGTCGCGCCGGCCGGCACCGTGCCGACCACGGCGTTGGTATAGGGATTGCGGACTTCGAGCACTTCGTCCGTGCTCGAGTCTCTCGCCGGCGATGCGCATGGTCTCGCGGCGGATCGCGGGATTGAAGGGTGCGTTCATCGTCGGATCTTTCAGCGAACTTGATTGAGGGCGACGTCGAAGACGTCGAAATTGCGAAGCGTGCGGCCGACCGGCAGCTCGACCTTGCGGTTCACGATCATCGGCACGGTCTGCTCGCTGATCCCGCCATGCGAGCGCAGCGGCTCGGTCAGGCCCGAGAGGTCGTGCCGCGCGCGGCTGGTTCCGAGCACCTTGGGCCGGTCGATATCACGACGATGTCGCCGATGCGGTCGGGCGGCAGGTCGAAGCGGCGGCACGCCTCCTCGCGGTCGACCGCGAGCTCCACGCCCTCGGTCGCCCGCAGCTCGGCGAGCACGGCCGCGACGTCCGCGCCCCTCGGCAGATAGACGGTCGCGAAGGAGCCGAGCGCGCCGTGATGGGCGACGTAAGGATCGGTGATCGGCAGGATCACCCGCGCCCGGCCCTCGCCCAGGCGCGCGTCGAACCAGTCTTGCAGATAGAGGACGTTCGGCTCGCCGTCGGGCAGATACTTGTCGTTCATGCCGTGATCGGCGGTCAACGCGAGCACCGCGCCCGCGCGGTCGAGCTCCCCACATAGCGGTCCATCATGGCGTAGAACGCGTTGGCCATTTCCGAGCCGGGCGCCGCCTTGTGCTGCACATAGTCCGTGGTCGAAAGATACATGAGGTCGGGCCGGTCCCGTTCCAGGATCTTGACCCCCGCCGCGAACACGAACTCGGACAAGTCCTCGGAGTAGACATCTGGCAGCGGCTTACCGACGAACGCGAGCACGTCCTCGATGCCGTTCTCGCGCAGGTTCGCCTTGTCGGCCTTCTCGGACGAAAAGGCGATGGCGCGGCCCGTGCTCATATCGAGCCCGTTGCCGAGCAGCGACGCGCAGCTTGTCCTTCGCGGTCACGACCGCGACCTTGGCCCCGGCGTCGTGGAAGGCTTGCATGATCGTTTCGGCGCGCATGAAACGCGCCTCGTTCATCATCACTTCTTCACCGGCCTCCACGATCGTAGAAGTAGTTGCCGGCGATGCCGTGCACCGCGGGCGGCGCGCCCGTGATGATCGAGATGTTGTTCGGGTTGGTGAAGCTCGGGATGACCGAGAGAGCGCGGAGGTTGGAGCCGGTCCGCATCAGTCGCTCGAAATTGGGCGCGAGACCACGCTCGATCGCCGCCTCGATATAGCCCGGCTCCGAACCGTCGATGCAGACCGCGATCGTGGGCGTCTGGGGGAACCGGTAGCGGCGGTCGTTCACCACGACCTCCCGCCCCGTGGTGGTGAGCATGTTCATCGGCGATTTCCTCCTTATGCCGCGACGGCGACGGGCAGGTTGACGCTCATTTCCTCGAGCACCTCGCGAACCGCCGCGAGCGCCGCGCGCATGTCCTTCGGATAGAGGCGGCCGATGCAGCCGATGCGGAAGGAATCGGCGACCGTCAGCTTGCCGGGATAGATGACGAAGCCCCGGTCCTTGAGGCCGTCATAGAAGCGCTGGAACTGGAATTCGGGCGACCGCGGCATGTGGAACGTGATGATGATCGGCGCCTGGAGAGCGTCCGGCAGCAATGTGCGGAAGCCGAGTGCCCGCATCCCGTCCACCAGCACGCGGCAGTTCTCGGTGTAGCGGCCGCCGCGGCCCGCGACGCCGCCCTCGGCCTGGAACTCCCGCAGCGCCTGATGGAAAGCGACGATGACGTGGATCGGCGGGGTGAACCGGTACTGGCCCGTCTTCTCCAAGGCTTGCCACTGGTCGTAGAGGTCGAGCACGAGGGTGGTCGCGTTGCCCTTGGCGGCTGCGAGCGCCTCGCGGCGGCAAATGACGAAGCCGAGCCCGGGCACGCCCTCGATGCACTTGTTGGAAGAAGCGGCGACCGCGTCGAACGGGGAACGGGCGCGCGTCGAGCGGGATGGCGCCGAACGCGCTCATGGCGTCGATCAGCAGCCGCTTGCCGCAGCGCGCGGTGACGGCGGCGATCTCCTCGATCGGGTTGCGGATGCCGCTCGTGGTCTCGCAATGCACGGCGAAGACGTGCGTGATGCTGTCGAAACGGCGGAGGATGCCTTCGACCGTCTCGACGTCCGGCGGTGTGTCCTCGGGCGTCTCGTGGATCACGAACTTGCGCCGTGCTGTCTCGAGGATCCGCTTGGCCCGCTGGCCATAGGCGCCGTTGATCAGGATCAGCACCTCGCCGTCGGGCGGCACGAAGGTCGTGAGCATCGCCTCGACCGCGAAGGTGCCCGAGCCCTGCATCGGCACGGTCACGTACGCGTCCTCGCCATTCACGATCTTGGGCAGGAAGGCGAGCACGTCACGGTTGATCCCGACAAAGCTTGCGTCGCGCGAGCCCCAATCGTGGATCATCGCCTCCTTCACCGTCTTCGAGGTCGTCAGCGGCCCCGGCGTCAGCAGGAGCGGATCGCCGGTCTCGGAAGTGGCGCGAGTGGCGAGGTGGGGGGACATGGGCGAAGCTCCTTCGATGCGGCTGTCGGCAAATTGAAGCGGCCCCGGCGAGGGATCCAATACTGAGTTCCCATGGTATCCATAGGCTGGTTCTATTGATGCTGGCCGATAGACGGGAAGACGTCGGAGCGCCCGTTGAACCTGACCTTGCTGCGCGCATTCCATGTCGTGGCCCAAGCCGGCAGCTTCAGCGGCGCGGCACGGGCGGGCGCGACCAGCCAGCCGACCCTATCCGCCCAGGTCCGTTCCCTCGAGGCGAGCTATGGAGTGAGCCTGTTCGATCGCCACGGCCGCAAACTGGGCCTGACCCCGCTCGGCCAGAGGCTGCTGGCCGTGACCACCCGCCTCTTCGCCGCCGAAGAGGAGGCGCGCGACCTGCTCGCCGGAGCACGCACTCTGACCCGCGGCTTGCTGCGGGTCGCGGCCGATAGCCCGACGCATGTGATGCCGCTGCTCGCCTCCCTCCGCGAGCGGCACGAGAACGTCACGTTCTCGTTGCGCACGGGCAACTCATCCGACGTGATCCAGAGCGTGTTGAGTTTCGAGGCGGATGTCGGGGTGATGGCGAAGCGCACAGCCGATCCGCGCATCCACAGTCTCGCGATCCGCAACGACCAGCTCGTGCTGTTCGTGCCGCGCCAGCATCCTTGGGCCGAGCGCCGGAGCGTGGCACTCGGCGAGCTTGCGGACCGCGACATCGTCATCCGCGAACGCGGCTCGGTTACGCGCGAGCTATTTGAATCGCGGCTCGCGGAGCGGGATGTGCGGCCGAAGCGGCTGCTCGAGGTGCAGACCCGCGAGGCCGTCCGCGAGACCGTGCTGGCGGGCTTTGGTATCGGCGTCGTGTTCGAGAGCGAACTCGGGCCGGATCCGCAGACGCAGGCGCTCGCAATCCGGGATGCCGATCTTTCGGTAACGGAATACCTGATCTGCCTGGAAGAGCGACGGAGGCTGCCGCTGGTCCGGAGCTTCCTCGATATCGCACACGCGGCGCGGGCAAGCAGCATGGCGTGAGGGTTCCCCGCCCGGAAACCGAAAATCGGTTGTCCCGATCGGCGGTACGGAGGAGTGGAACGAGCTCGTGGATCGGCCGGTCAGGTGGCCGCGTCGGCCGTGCTCGCTTCGTGCTCTTCGCTCTCATCCTCCTGCTTGAGCCGGCTAGGCAGCAGCGTGCCTTGCCGCTCCAGCACCGGATAAGCGGCGGCCGCGACCAAATGCGTGTTGATCCGCTTGATGTCGCGCAGCAGGTCGAGATAGGCGCCGCCTGCGTCCGAGCCCTCCGGCAGGCCTTGGCGCAGGCGCGCGAAATGCGCGGTGGTCGCCTGTAGCTCCAGATCCCGGAACCGCTCCTTCTCGCTGGCGAGCTGGCGCGCGGCGTGCGTGTCCTCGGTCATGAATACGGCCGTGGCGCATCGCAAATTCGCGGCCAGCCGCTCCAGTGCGCGACGCAGCTCGGCCTTCTCCTCAGGCGGGAAGGCAATGCCACGCTTCAGCCGCTTGGCCACGAGCGGCAAAAGACTACGGTGCAGCACATCGCCCGCGTGCCCGAGATTGGTGATGAAGGCCAGAATCTGCCACAGCCGCCGGTGATCCGCCTCGGCGAGCGTGTCCGAATCGAGGGCGGTGACATAGGTCTTGATGGCCGCGTTCAGGCGCTCGAGCACGCCATCAAGCCGCTTCACCGCCGCGATCTCGGCGCGGTCGGCCCGGTCGACCGCCGTAAGCGCGCCGCGCAGCATCGTGTCCAGCACGTCCGTCATGCGCAACGCCTCGCGAGCGGCCGAGGCGAGCGCGATCGTCGGCGTTTCGCGTTCGGCGCTCGACAGATAGAGCGGCTCCGCGGGGTCCGAGGGCGCAGCCTGCGGCGGGAGCAGGCGCTCCAGCAACCGCGCGAACGGCCCCAGCACCGGGAAGAAGAGAAGTGCCAGGCACAGGTTGAAGCCGGTATGGAAGTCGGCGACCGAGCGCGCGGGGTCCGCATGCAGCATCCCGAGCAGCGGCGTCAGGAACCGAAGCGTGGCCAGAGCGAGCGCGCATCCGACGATGCGGTTGACAAGATTGCCGACCGGCAGACGCCGTCCCGCGCCGTCCGTCCCCGAGGCGCTCTCGATAAGGGGATTGATCGCGGTACCCAGATTGGCGCCGAGCACGAGCGCCAAGGCGGCGTCCAGCGGCACCAGCCCCTTGGTCGCAAAGGACATGACGAGCAGCACGATCGCGACGCTGGAATGCGCGGCCCAGGTGAGCGCCGCCGCGAGCAGGATCGAAAGCAATGGGTCGACGGTCACGAGGCCGAGCAGGATCCTAAGCGCCGGCGATTGTTCGTATGGAGTGATCAAGCCCACCAGCTGGTGCAGCGACATGAGCACGAGGCCGAGGCCGATCGCGACACGGCCGAGGTCGCGCGTGCGGGTGGCCCCACCCCGGCGAAACATGATGACTCCGGCCAGCACCAGAACCGGCGTTGCCTGCGCCACGTCGAAAGACAGGAGCTGCACGATCAGCGTGGTGCCGACATTGGCGCCGAGCATGGTCGCGAGCGCCGGAACCAGATCGACCAGTCCGGCGGCCGCGAAGGAGGAGACCATGAGGCCGGTCGCCGTGCTGCTTTGCAGGATGGCGGTCACGCCGAGTCCGGCGAGAAACGCCTTGAACCGGTTCCCGAGCGCGGTCCCCAGCACGCGCCGAAGATTGGGGCCGAAGGTCCGCTGGATGCCGGTCTGCACCATGTGCAGGCCCCAGAGCAGCAGCGCGACAGAGCCCGCCAGGTCGAAGAGCGCCAATGTTGCCGTCACAGATACCCCCGCCGGACGCTCGCCTCTTGATATGATCGCCGGGCGAGGCGATCCAATACGCGGTTCAGATACCGCCCATAGGGTTAATCTATAGGCTCAAAGGAAAGGCCGGAGCCCCGCGCGCACGGGGACCGCCTGTCCTGCGATGTCGAGCGTGAAGCGGTGGTCCGCGAGCCACGCTTCATCGATCGGCTCGCCCTCCGACGCGACCCAGCCGAGCGCCACAAGGCCGCCCACCGTATAGCCGTAGGCGGCGGACGTGACTTCGCCCACGGGGACCCCATTCGCGGCAATCAGCTCGCCTCCCCAGGCAGCCGGCGCCTCCGGGTCGGCCGCGAGCAAGGCGACGATCCGCCGATGCGGCGCGCGGTCCCGCGTCGCGAGCAGCGCCTCGCGGCCGATGAAGCCGCCAGGCTTATCCAGCCGGACGGCGAAGCCGAGGCCCGCCTCCCAAGGGGTGCAGTCGGGCGAGAGTTCGCGGCCCCAGGCGCGATAGCCCTTCTCGATGCGCAGCGATTCGATCGCGTAGTAGCCCGCGTCCCGGGCACCAAGATCCGCGCCCGCTTCCGTCAGGGTATCGTAGACCGTGACCGCGAATTCCGTCGGCACGTAGAGCTCCCAGCCGAGTTCGCCCATGTAGCTGCGGCGGCACGCCCAGACCGTGGCGTAGCCGACCCCGATCTCGCGCACTGCGCCGAACGGGAAGTCCGAGTCCCCGAGCGGCTCCCGCGTGACCCGGCCGAGCAGTTCCCGCGCACGCGGCCCCATCACGCCGATCACCGCGTAGCCGGAAGTCACATCGGTCAAAACGGCGCGTGCGTCGGCTGGGATGTGCCGGCGAATCCAGTGCGCGTCCCTCGTGGCCTGCCCGGTGCCGGTCAGGATCAGGAAACTGTCGGGCGCGAGCCGCGCCACCGTGACGTCGCTCTCGAAGCCGCCGCGCTCGTTCAGCATGGGAGTGTAAACGGACAGGCCGGCGTGCCCGCCGAGGTCGTTAGCGCAGAGCCTCTGCAAGACGCGCTCAGCGTCCGGCCCCTGCACCAGCAGCTTGGCGAAGGAGGTCAGGTCGAATAGCGCGACCCCCTCGCGGCACGCCCGGTGCTCCTCCCCGACGTGAGAGAACCAGTTCTGGCGGCCGAAGGAGTATTCGGTGCGCGGTGCGACGCCGGGCGGCGCGAACCAGTTCGGGCGTTCCCAGCCCATCTTCGAGCCGAACACGGCGCCCTTCGCCGCCAGCCGATCGAACAATGGCGAGCGGCGGAACGGACGCGCGGTCGCGAGTTCGCGGTTCGGCCAGGGCATCGCGTAGTGCAGCCCGAGCACTTCCTTCACGCGGTCGCGGAGCCAGACCGGGTTGCCGTTGAACCGGGCGAAGCGGCGGATGTCCACGGGCCAGAGGTCGAAGCTCGGCTCGCCCGCCACGATCCATTCAGCGAGCGCCCGCCCGGCGCCGCCGGCCGAGGCGATGCCCATGGAGTTGAACCCGGCGCCCACGAACACCCCGCGCGTCTCGGGCGCTTCCCCGAGGATGTAGTTGTTGTCCGGCGTGAAGCTCTCGGGGCCGTTGACGAACGCCTTGACCGGCGCCGTCTCAAGGGCCGGCACGCGGGCGAGCGCGTTCGTCATCAGGATCTCGAATTGGTCCCAGTCATCCGGCAGGAGCTGGAAGGCGAAATCGGCTGGGATGCCGTCCATCCCCCAGGGCTTGGCGTCCGGCTCGAATCCGCCCATCACGAGGCCGCCGACCTCCTCCTTGAAATACACGTAGCCATCCGGGTCGCGCAGGACGGGCAGGTCCGGATGTACCCCGTCGATTTGCTCGGTCACGATGTACATGTGCTCGGCCGAGTGGAGCGGGATCGTGACGCCGCACATCCGGCCGACCTCGCCCGACCATTGCCCGGCGCAGATCGCCAGCACCTCGCAGGCGATCGGACCGCGCGTCGTTTCGACCGCGGTTACGGCCCCGTTCCGAAGCCGGACGCCCGTAACGCGGGTCTGCTCGACGATCCGGGCACCTTCGGTGCGAGCGCCGCGCGCGAGCGCCTGGGTAACGTCGGCCGGATTGGCCTTCCCGTCGCCCGGCAGCCACACCGCGCCCGCTAGGTCGCCCGTGTGCATGATAGGCCATTTCTCGCCGGCTTCCGCAGGGGTCAGCAATTCGATCTCCACGCCCTGGGCGCGGGCTGCGGAAACCGTACGCCGGAGCTGGGTCATGCGCTCCGCCGTGCGTGCGACGGTGATCGAGCCGCATTGCTTCCAGCCGGTCGCGAGCCCGGTCTCAGGTTCGAGCGAGGCATAGAGCTCGGTCGAGTAGCGGATCAGCCGGGTCATGTTGGGATGGCTGCGCAACTGGCCGACCAAACCGGCCGCATGCCACGTCGTGCCACTCGACAGGCGTCCCTGCTCGAGCAGCACGACGTCCCGCCAGCCTAGACGGGTCAGGTGAAAGGCGAGCGAGCAGCCAACGATGCCGCCTCCGACGATGACTGCCCGCGCCTCGGTTGGAAACCTGTCCGTCATCGCGACCCCGCATCCCAGTGATCCTGTTCGAGGCAAGGCTACACAAACTGCCCCATAATGCAACATAAAGCCACAATGTGGGGCTATTCCTTGGCCACCAGCAGCGGGATCCCCCGCCCTTCCAGCGCTGCGACCGCCTCGGCCGGCGGGGGTGCGTCCACGATGACGCCGGCGACGCGCGTACTGGCAATGCGAACGGGCGTCAGCCGGCCGAACTTGGTGCGGTCCACGACGAAATAGGCCTGGCTCGCCGCGGCGATCATGCGCGTCCGCTGTTCGGCGCCGACCCTCGTGTAGTCGGTCACCTCGCCGTCGTGCGAAAGGCCGCCGACGCCGACGAACGCGACGTCCACCCGGAACCGGCCGATCGCCTCCAGCGTGTCGATGCCGGTGGTCGCCTCTTCGTTCGGATCGACCTCGCCCCCCAGCATGTGGACGCGGGTGCCCGGCACACGGCAAAGCAACTGGGCGATGGCAAGGCTGCCGGTGCAGATGGTCAGATCGCGCCGCTGCGTGAGCGCGCGCGCCACGGCGAGCGTCGTCGTGCCGCAATCCAGCAGCACCACCATGCCGTCCTGGACGAGCCCCGCGGCGAACCGGCCGATCGCGCTCTTGCCTTGCGCGTTCTCCCCCGACCGGCGGTCGAGCGCGGGTTCGCTCACCTCCCGGCGCACCGCCCCGCCATGCACGACATCCACAACCCCCCGCTCCGCCAGGGCCCGGAAGTCCCGGCGGATGGTCTCGCGCGAGACGCCGAAAAGCCCGCTCAATTCGCTCACGCTGACCGACCCGGCCGCCGCCACCCGCTTCAGGATCTTGTCCTGCCGGGAGGTCGCGAGCGGGCGCTGGGACGGAACGGGGTCGGCCATGGCCTCACATGAATACGGGTTCGACTGTGGCATTCTCCACTGGTTTGTGGCAATACTTGGCATTGGCAGCGGCGGCCGAGGGCGGTGGACGGAATGAACGAGCGGCACGGCGGGGCGGCATCCGGGTTGCGAACCCCGCGCGGGCTCGGCGCATGACCGAGACGCTCACCGCCGGTCCGGTCGTCTTCGGTGCGGTGCTCGCCGCCGCCGCTATGCACGCGGGCTGGAACGCCTTTCTCAAGTTGCGTCTCGAGCCCTTTCTGGCGATGACCCTCATCACGGCGGGGGCGGGCGTGATCGGCGTGCCCTTCATGCTGATCTTCGGGACCCCCAAGGCCGCCGCCTGGCCCTGGCTGCTCGGCTCGGTCGCACTCCACCTCGGCTATTACGTGGCACTGACCGAGGCGTACCGGCGCGCGGAGATGAGTCAGATCTATCCCATCGCGCGGGGCGGCGCGCCGCTGATCACAGCGCTGATCTCGCTCCTCCTGCTGGCCGAGCCGATCAGCCCGCGGGTGGCAGCCGGCGTGCGTCATCCTCGGGTCCGGCGTTACCCTCATGTCACTGCGCACGCGCGGGAGCGCACCGACCGACCCCTTCGCGATCTCCTTCGCGCTGCTCACCGCCGGGGTCATCGCCGGCTACACGATCGTAGACGGCATGGGCGCGCGGACCGCCGGCGACTTCAGCGCCTACGCCGCGACCCTGTTCGTGATCGACGGCCTGCCCTTACCGCTATTCGCGCTCTGGCGTCGCGGGGCCGCGACGCTGGTGCCGCTGCTACGTTACGCGGGCCAGGGACTTGCGGGCGGCGGGATGTCGCTCGGCTCGTACTGGATCGCCATTTGGGCCATGACGGTCGCGCCCATCCCGGTGGTCGCGGCTCTGCGCGAGACGAGCGTGCTTTTTTCGGCGGCGATCGCCACGCTGTTCCTGAAGGAGGCCTTCCGGCCAATCCGGGGTGCGGCGGCGCTGCTGATCCTTGGCGGCGTGCTGCTCATCCGATTGCGGTAAGGCAGCGAGCGCGGAGCCCCGAATGAACCATCACCCCGGCCTGCCCAGCGCAAGCGCCGCCCGCCCCACGCCGGAGTCGGAGGGCGACACGAACCTGACCCGCCGCCGCGCTGCCTGGCAAGACCGTACGCTCGATGGGCCGACCCGTGCCTTGCTCGCCCGAGACGAGGCGGCATTCCTGCGTCAGTCGGTCTCCACACCCTGCCTCAACGCGATCGCCCGTGCGGAGGGGATCTGGATCGAGGACATCGGTGGCCGTCGCTACATGGATTTCCACGGCAACAACGTCCACCACATCGGCTATGGCCACCCGCGCCTTCGCCGCGCGATCGCCGAGCAGATGGACAGGCTGTCCTTCGCGCCGCGCCGCTACGCCTGCGAACCCGCGGTCGAGCTCGCCGAGAAGCTCGCCGCCATAGCGCCGGGCACGCTGTCGAAGGCGCTGTTCACGACGGGCGGATCGGACGCGATCGAGGTCGCGGTAAAGCTCGCGCGCACCGCGACCGGGCGGTTCAAAACCCTGTCCTTTTGGGACTCCTTCCACGGCGCGGGCGTGGGCGCCGCGAGCCTGTCCGGGGAGACGCTGTTCCGCTCAGGACCGGCCGCCCCGCTCGTCGCCGGCGCGCAGCACGTGGCGCCTTTCGCCTGTTATCGCTGCCCCTACGGTCACGCCGTGGACGAAAACGGCCAGCCGTTCCTCGACCGGTGCCGGATGGCCTGCGCCGGCATGGTCGAATATGTGCTCGCTCGCGAAGGAGACGTCGCAGCGGTGGTCGCGGAGCCCGCGCGCGCGACACCCTATCCGCCGCCGCCCGGATATTGGCGGCGCGTGCGGGAGGCGTGCGACCGGCACGGCGCGCTGCTTATCTTCGACGAGATCCCGACCGGCCTCGGCAAGACGGGCCGTATGTTCGCCTGCGAGCACGACGGCGTCGTTCCCGACTTGCTCGTAATGGGCAAGGCGCTCGGCGGCGGCATCCTGCCGATCGCGGCGGTGCTCGCAAAGCCCGAACTCGATTTAGGTTCGGAATGGGCGTTCGGCCATTACACGCACGAGAAGAATCCGGTCACGGCGCGGGCGGCGCTCACCACGATCGCGATCATCGAGGAGGATCGGCTGCTTGAGAACGCGGCGCGTGTCGGCGCGATGGCGCTCGACCGCCTGCAAACGATGAAGCGGCGTCAGCCCGCCATCGGGGACGTTCGCGGACGTGGCCTGCTGCTCGGGATCGAGTTGGTAAAAGGCCGCGAGGACAGCACCCCGGACCCGGATCTCGCGGAAGCCGGTACTGTATCGCGCGCTCGATCGCGGCCTCTCGTTCAAGACGACGATGGGCAACGTGCTGACGCTCACGCCGCCGCTGATCGTCACGGAGACCGAGATGGAGCGCGCGTTGGACATCGTCGAAGAAGCGATCGCCGCGGCGTAGCGCGTTACGGGATGTACCCCGTGCGCAGGGCATGCGCCCATGATGGCTGGCCATTTGCCATCGCAGCGCTGTCGTCTACAGCCAGATGCTCGAACCGCAATGTCGATGCCGAGCTTTCGCATTGCCTCCGCCGTGCCGCAACGCCCGCGGTTCCCATCAGGCGCGGCAATGTTCTGTCGCTGCACGGAACGAACAAACGGACAGGGGAGACCGACATGATCCAGCAAGCCATCCCAGCCGTCTTCATGCGTGGCGGCACTAGCAAGGCGCTGATGCTGCACGCCCGCGACCTGCCCCGCGATCGAAAGGATTGGGCGCCGTTGCTTACCGCCGCGATGGGAACACCCGACCCTTACGGCCGGCAGCTCGACGGCATGGGCGGCGGCGTGTCCTCGCTGTCCAAGGTTTGCGTCATCGCACCCTCGGAGCAAGACGACGCAGATGTCGATTACACCTTTGCGCAGGTGCTGATCCGGGAGGCGCGGGTCGATTACAAGGGTAATTGCGGTAACATGAGTTCGGCTGTCGGCCCGTTCGCGGTGGACGAAGGGCTGGTCCGGACCAACGGCGACTCGGCCACGGTGCGAATCTTCAACACCAACACACGCAAGATCATCCACGGCACCTTTCCGTTGGAAGACGGGAAGGCGCGCTATGACGGCGACCTCGCTATCCCCGGCGTGAGCGGGACCGGCGCGCCCATCCGGCTTGACTTCGTGCAGCCCGGCGGCGCCTCGACCGGCAAGCTGCTGCCGAGCGGCCAGGCGCTGGACCGGCTGGACGTCCCTGGGCTGGGCACGGTCGAGGCGTCGCTGGTGGACGCGGCGAACGCCGCCGTGTTCGTGCGGGCGCGAGACCTAGGCCTGACCGGGCACGAACTGCCCGAGCAACTGGAGGCACGGCCGGACATGCTGGCGCTGCTCGACGCGATCCGCCTGCGGGCCTCCGTTCGCATGGGCATCGCGCCCGACATCGAAGCGGCGCGGGGCATCACCATGGTGCCATTCGTCTGCTTCGTCAGCCCGCCCGCCGACAGCCCGACCCTCTCGGGCCACACCGTTCGGGGCGGCGACATCGACCTGGTCGCGCGCGTCATCTCGAATGGCCAGCCACACCGCGCTCTGCCGCTCACCATCTCCCTATGCACCGCGGTGGCCGCACGGATCGAGGGCACGGTGGTGTCGGAGGCCCTTTCACCCTCGGCGGAGGACGGGGTGCTGCGGCTGGGTATGCCGTCCGGCGTGCTCACCGTGGACGCCGATGTCATCCAAGAGGGCGGCGCGTGGATCGCGCGAGCCGGGTCGTTCTACCGAACGGCGCGTCGCCTATTCGATGGAAGGGTCTGGGTGCCCGGTCGGTAGGCAGCAGCTCGGGGGCAGGAGCTCAAGTTCGGCCAGCACGCCTGGGGCGCGCCGACACCGTCGGTTTGATCCAGTCGTGGCAAGAACTTCTTTAGGCCAACTGGAAACACATGACGCAAAATTCCGCTCATCCCCGCGAAGGCGGGGAGCCAGGTCTCCCAAAAGAAAGGCTGACATTGTATGGCGGGACGGCGTTCCTGCTTTTACGGGCCTGGGTTCCCGCTTTCGCGGGAACGAACAGGGGATGGCCGAGGCACTCGCTCAGGCCGAGCTCGTGACCTGAACGTCGCCGTGGCGCTCGACTACCACGACGGAGATTTCGTCGCGCTTGCGACGGAGCTGGACACTGACCCGCGCATCACCCACGACGAGATTGCGTAGCGTCAATCGATCGAGAAAGCTCGGCAGAGTTGGACGGTCGAACCGTACGACCCGCGCCGCGGGGTCAAAACCGAGTCCCAGGCAGGCTTGCACAAACGCCGGCAACGCGGCCGCCGACCAGGCCTGCGGCGAGCAGGCCACGGGATATGAGGTCGGCGCCTGGCCGCGACGGCGGTTGAAACCGCAGAACAGCTCCGGCAATCGCCGCAGATCGATCGCGAGCGATGCCTCGTGCATTCCCTCGAAGAGACGCGCGGTCTCCGCCCGTAACCCGTGCCGGGCCATGCCCATCGCGATCAGCGCGTTGTCGTGCGGCCAAACCGAACCGTTATGGTAGGACATCGGATTGTACCGCGCCTCGTCAGCCGCCAGAGTGCGGATGCCCCAGCCGGTGAAGAAGCGTGGCGCCATGAGGCCCCGGGCCAGGGCCACCCCGCGATCGGGCGAGACGATGCCGGTCATGAGCAGATGCCCGGCATTGGAGGAGCGGACCTCGCATGGCCTGCCCTCGCCGTCCAAGGCGAGCGCATAAGTGCCCAGTCGTGGGCACCAGAACCGGGCCTCGAAGGCGTGGCGCAGCCGCTCCGCCTGCCGGTCGAGCGTAGCCGCTCGGTTCTCGAGTTCGAGGCGGCGCGCGATGGCGGCACCCGCCCGGCGTGCGGCATAGACGTAGCCCTGGACCTCGCAAAGTGCGATCGGTCCGCAGGCCAAGGTGCCGTCGGCGTGGGAGATGGAATCGCCGCTATCCTTCCAGCCTTGATTGGCCAGTCCCGACTCCGTCATGCGGTGATACGCGATGAACCCGTCCGAGTTGGCGCGCCGGTCCATCCATGCCAGCGCCGCCTCGACATTCGGCCAGAGCTGACGGACAAACGCGACGTCGCCCGTGCGCTCCAGATAGGCGCCCGCGAGCATGACGAATAACGGGGTCGCATCGACGCTGCCGTAATAGCGCCGGAACGGCACTTCGCCGAGAGCCGCCATCTCGCCGCCGCGCATCTCGTGCAGGATTTTGCCCGGCTCGGCATCCGAGGCCGGGTCCATTTCTGTCGCCTGTTCCTGGGCGAGATAGCCGAGCACCCCGCGGGCAAGCGCCGGGTTGAGCCACAGGGTCAGCAGAGCGGTAATGAGGGCGTCGCGGCCGAAGGCGGTGCTGAACCAGGGAATACCGGCATAGGGATACGGGCCGGTCGGCTTCTCGGTGACGAGCATGCCGAGATCGCACGCCGACCGGCGAGCCGCCTCATTGAACAATTCGTTGCGGGACGAAATGCTGGCGGTGCGTGCCGCACCTGCGCGCAGGGCGCGCTTGGCCCGAAGCATGGCGCTGAAAAAGGTGTCGCGCGGAGGTCGGGTGCCGATGCGACCGGCGCTGCACGCGATCTCGAGAAATACGGTCGCTCGGCCGTGCGGCGCCAAATCCAACTCGAACTTGGCCCGGCCCGCGGTGAGTACCTGTGGGCGCCGGATCGAAACGCAACGACGTCGCACGCACTTCGCCGTCCAGGCCGCCATAGGAAAGGATGACAGCGTCGTCGGAGATGGCGGCCGGCCTGCGTTCCCCGCGGCGAGGACGGAGCATCCCGCGGACCTCAAACAGGTCGGCAAAGTCGGCTTCGAACCGGAGTTCGAGCGATAGCCGCTGGTGATCAGTCGAGAAATTGCGGACGAGCAGCCGTTCGTGAGACACGCCATCCCAAAGGAAGCGGGAACGCTGGATGTGGATCACCCCGTGGTCCAGCGCTTCGGCCAAGTCCGCCGTCGAACTGTTGGACAGGTCGGAGGTAAGCATGAGGTTGTCGTCGCTGAGCGCCGAGCTCAGCAGGACGGGCCGGGCGCCGCCGAGCAGCAGATCGAGCCGCGAGAGATGGCGTGTGTCGCTATGATAAAGCCCCTCGCTCGCGCCGGCGGCGGGCAGTATGTGACCCGCATAATCGAACAGGCCGAAGGTATCGTCGCTCTTCAGGATCCGGTACCGGCGCTCCTGTGGCGGAGGCGCGTCCTCCGGTGCCTGAAGAAACGGCTCTGAGACCGCTTCAACCGCCCCGAGCATCGGGGAGACGAGAACGTTCATGGGCGGTCCTCCGACAATCCACTCCGCTTGGAGCCGGCGCCCTCACCGATCCCCAGAGGCTCTATGCCCAGAGGCTCTAGTGAATTACGTGCTCACGAAGGTATGAATACGGCAACACCAAACCAAAATCAACCACAGATTGAATACGAGAGGCCCTAAAGTCCAGCTAGGTTCGTCTCAGGAGCTATCTGGACACGCTTTTTGGCCAGATCAGCCGCAAGACTGGGATACCGGCCGGACCGAATCGGTGTAGCGCCAACGCCGCTGCGGCAGCGGTCAGCACCGCCGCGCCTAACCAAGCGGCCGTCTGCCAATCGCCCTCGTGCAGGCGCTCGATCGAGAGCCCGGCGAACTGGGCTGGCAAGACATGCGCCGGCGCCCAAACCAGCGCCGAACAGATGTTCGCGAGCAGGAATTTCGGCCGGGCCATCCCAGCCATACCCGCCACGAGCGGCACGGTGGATCGCAGCACCGGAACGAAGCGGCAGAGCGCCACGCTCATCGTGCCGTAGCGCTTGAAGAACTGCTCCGCGGACTGAATGAGGCCCGGGCGTTGGGCGAATGGCCAAGTAGAACGTAGCCGGCCGCTGAAGCGATGACCGAGCCAAAAAGAGATGCCGTCGCCAATAACGGCGCCGAGAATTGAAACCACGAGGATCGGCGTCATCGGCAAGCCCGCGATCGCAGCCGCCCCGGCGACGGCCATCAGTATGGGCGTGCCCGGGATCAGGATTTCGAGGACCGCGACAGCCTCGATGATGGCTGCCAAGAAGGCGATTCCCGTCGCCAGCGCCGGATTCTGCGCAACGAGATCGGCCACGTCGGAGACCCAAGACCACATAGCGAGAGACGTAAGCTCCTTCCGAATCCGTTTCGTAGATTGTTATCTGTAATCGAGACGGGGATAGTAACACAACGTTGCCCTCGGGGAAACCCGAATCCGCTGCGATCGGGTGATCCGGGGCGGGCGCCGCTTAAGCGAGCCGGAACGCGATCTCCCCTTCGAGGCTTTCGCCTGGTTCGAGGATGCGGAAGCCTTGGCCGGGGACTTCCATCCGGTGGATCGCATCGTTGAGATGGCTCACCGGCTCGACCGCGAAGTAGTCGCGATTCTGCGGCGTGTAGACGACCAAGTGACGGAACAGGTCGCTCGCCTCGATCGCGATAACACGGTCCGTGGACCGGATCTCGGCGCGGCCATCCCAGCCTGCGAAGCAGTTGTCCAAGGCGACGGAGCCGACCGGCCGGCCCTCCTTATGGTCCCACTCGGGGGGCACCGAGACGTGATTCTCCGGCAGGTGGTCCGGCGCATTGGTCCAAACGGAAGCGGCGGCGAAGAACAGCTTCTGGTCCCCGCTGCGAGGAAAATAGGGATGCAGCCCAAGACCGGCCGGCGCGGGCCGGCTATCCGTGTTGCGCAGGACGAACGCGATCCGCAATGCGTCCGGCGATAGCGTCACATGCTGCTCGGCCAAGAAAGCGAACGGCCATTTACGTGCGGCCGGGCCCGCCGGGTCATGCGCGAGAGCGATCGTGGCCGCCGTTTCCGTCGCCTCGACCACTCGCCACGAACTGGACCATCCGGCGCCGTGAATTGCATGCGGCTCGTCACCGAAATTACGGTCCAGCTCGAAATTCTGGCCGCCGAAGCTGAAGCGGGCGTAGCCGATCCTGTTCGAGTAGGGAACGAGAGGAAAGGCGGAGAGGCCGCGCGAGGGCGGGCCGACGACCGGCTTACCGACCGGAGGACGCAGCACCGGGACGCCGCCGCTGGTCCATCCCGCGATAGCCCCACCGGTTTCGGGAGCCAGCAACAAGCAAGAGGAGCCCGCCCGCAAGGTGATCATGAAACCGTCCTGTTCTTCGCTCTTCGCGCATCGCGACGCAGGATACGCCGGAATCGGTCAGGCATGAACGAAGCAGGACGGCAGTCGCGGGCTGACCCATCGTCGCCGGATTAGGGGGTTCGGCTATTCCGCGGCCGCTCCGACCGGAACGCGACCGGAGAGGCGGCGATGGGCGACGGCTGAACCCACTCGCGACGTGATCGTGTCACCCTTCATGCAGTGGACCACGGCGCCCAATTGCGGCGGCTTCGCGGTTTTGTGCCACGGCGCGTCTTCGAGCGCCTTCGTCAGATCGCGATACCCGGCCTCACGCCGAGCGCGGATGGACAGCCTGGAAAACTCGGCGTCACTCCCCGACATCTCTTCCGCGCTTTCCGGCTGATAGATGATGTGAACGATATCCATCCGGTCCGCGGACGCTGTCGTGACATCGGCTCCGGAGGCGGCCTTCCCTCCTCCCGCATCGGCTCGATTCAGCGCAGCGAGCGAATGCCGGAGATCCACCTTGGCGGCGACTGTTTCGATATCGTGCTCGGTCCGGCTGGAATATTGGATCTGCTTCTGCCGCAGAGCGACCTCGTCGATCGTTTGGGGTGCCTGGCCCACCTGGTTCCACAGATCGATCATAAAGACGATGCTGTGCCCCTTCGGCTGATCCTGTAGAATCGCATTGAGCGGGGTGTTGGAAACACAGCCTCCGTCCCAGTAGAGTTTGTCGCCCACCTTCACAGCCGGAAAGCCGGGGGGGAGCGAACCGCTGGCCATCACGTGGTCGGGCGTGATCTCTGTCGCGCGATCCTTGTTGTCGAAATACACGATATCGCCGGTCTCGACGTCGGTCGCGCCGAGGCTGATTTGGGTCGCGGCGGTGTTGATCAGAGTGAAATCGGTAACCCGCTCGAGCGTCGCGCGCATCGGCGAGGTGTCGTACCAGCTCGTCGCTTCCGGCGTGCCGGGCGGGGCGAAATACGGATTGATGTGCCGAGGCGTAAAGAAGTGCGGCTGGCCGAAGGCGATCGCTTCCCAGTAACTGAACGTATTGGACCAATCCGGCCGAAATTGGTGCAGCCAAGTCGTCCAGTCATCCGGTCGAGAGATCAGATCCCAGAGTTCGGTGAGGCGGTCCAGCCGGCGCTCCAGCGGATTGCCGGCTATCACCGCGGAATTGAACGCGCCGATGGAGATGCCGGCCACCCAGTCCGGCGCGTAGCCGGCCTCTTGCAGCGCCTCGTAGGCGCCGACGTGATAAGCGCCGAGCGCGCCACCCCCTTGCAGGACGAGCGCAACAAACGGCTTTTCGGGCGCACGAGTTCGATGCTTTCAGCGAGGCCATCATCATTCCTGTAAGCTGCCGATTGGGAAAGCCCGGGCTGCCTCGAAGCAGCTCCGTTTTGCGACCGTGATACTATCGGCCGTAGCCGCCGA
Organism: uncultured Alphaproteobacteria bacterium; assembly: GCA_963808965.1. Taxonomy (GTDB): domain Bacteria; phylum Pseudomonadota; class Alphaproteobacteria; order Acetobacterales; family Acetobacteraceae; genus CAWEHU01. The sequence continues at coordinate 73,745 of CAWEHU010000027.1, read as the reverse complement.
ATGCACGTCAAAGTGGCGTCAACTTCGGCTCTCGGCAGCTCAGAAGAGCTGCAAAAGCTGTGCTTTCAGATAGGCGGTTTCCGGTAGATGCGGATGGACGGGATGGTCCGCGCCAGCGCCGCTCGTGACCAGGACGCGGCCCTCGCGCCGGGCCTTCAGCAGACCGGCGGCGATCTGGGCCGTCCAGTTCGCGAGCGGCGCATGGTGACTGCACGAGGCGACGAACAGGAACCCGCCAGGGGTCACGAGTTGAGCCGCGAGACGCGCCATGCGGCCATAGGCGCGCAAGCCGGAATCCGCATCCTTGCGCGATTTCGCGAATGCGGGCGGATCGCAAACGACGATGTCGAAGCGTTCTCCGGCGTCCTGCAGTCGGCTCATGGCGTCGAACCCGTCTTCGCGGGTCGTCGTGACCTTGTCGGCGAGCCCGTTCAGGGCGGCGACTTGCCTTGCACGGTCGAGCGCCGCGGCGCTGGAATCGACCAGAGCGACCGCAGAGGCGCCCGACGCCGCGCAGCGGAGGCCGAAAGCGCCAGTGTGACAGAACACGTCCAGCACGCGCGCACCCGATGCCAGCCGGGCGACGCGATCACGGTTCGGGCGCTGGTCGAAGAACCAGCCGGTCTTCTGCCCGGATAGAAGGTCGACCGGAAACCGCACCTCGCCTTCGATGACGGCCGCCTCGGCGCTCGTCCCGTACAGCAGACGCGCGGCCTCCTCGGTAAGCCCTTCATGCCGGCGCGAGGGCGAGTTGTTTCGCGCGACGACCGCGCGGAGCGGAAGCAGCGATGTGAGCGCCTCGACGAGCAGCGGCGCAAGCAGATCCATGCCGGCGGCATTCGCCTGCAACACCGCGACGTCATCGAAGCGGTCGATCACCAGGCCGGGGAGACGGTCCGCCTCGGCATGCACGAGCCGGTGAAACGGCGTGTCGCAGACTCGCATCCTAAGCGCGATCGCGTCCTGCAGGCGCGCGCGCATCCAGTCCATGCCGATCGACGCCGATGGATCGCGGTCGAGTTCGACGCGCGGCGATGAGGCTGTGTGGGTTGAACATGAAGGTGCCGAAACGCCAGCCATCGTCGCCTTCGAGACGCACGAGGCTGCCGGGCGGGATTTGCCTGTGCTCTGGCCGCATCGCGATCTCGTTGCTGAACGCCCAGGGCGAACCCGCGCGCAACCGCCGGCCTTCGCCCTGTTTCAGCCTCAGAAGCGGCCTTTCCAATGCGTGCCGCGGAACGATCGCGGTACCGGCGATCAAGCCGCCTGTCGCTCTGACGGAAGCAGGATGGCCAGGAGAGCGGCGATCAGGCGGTCCATCATGGCGTCGGTGTGGAACGGGCCGGGCGTGAACCGCAGCCGCTCCGATCCGCGCGGGACGGTCGGATAGTTGATCGGCGTCGCGTACATGCCGAATTCCTCCAGCAACCGCCGGCTCACCTCGCGGCAGCGCTTGGCGTCGCCGATGAGGAGCGGGACGATGTGGCTGTTTGACGGCATGAGTGGCAGCCCGGCCGCCGCGAAACGGCGCTTGAGCGCGTCCGAGCGCTCGAACAGGCTGTCGCGGCGCGCCTGATCGCGGCGGAGGTGCCGCACGCTCGCGAGCGCGCCGGCCAAAGTCGGGGGCGGAAGCGAGGTCGTGAAAATGAAGCCGGGCGCCACGGACCGGATATAGTCGACCACCTCGGCGTCGCCCGCGACATAACCCCCGTGACAGCCAAAACCCTTGGCGAGCGTGCCTTCGATGATGTCGACCAGATGCGCCACGCCGTCCCGCTCGGAAACCCCGCCGCCCGAGGGGCCATACAACCCGACCGCGTGCACCTCATCGAGATAGGTCATTGCCCCATAGCGCGCCGCCACCTCGCAAAGCGCGCCGATGGGAGCGATGTCAGCGTCCATCGAATAGACGGACTCGAAGGCGACCAGTTTCGGGACATCCTCGGGCGCCTCCCGCAACAATGTCTCGAGATGCGCCGGATCGTTATGACGGAAGATCCGGCACGTGGCCGTCGACCCCTTCATGCCGGCGATCATCGAGGCGTGATTCTTCTCATCCGAGAACACGATCCACCGCACGTCCGGCCCGTTCGGCGTGCTGTTCAGGATCGTGGAGAGCGCGGCTTGGTTGGAGACGAACCCGGACGTGAACAGGAGCGCGGCCTGCTTGCCATGGAGGGCGGCGAGTTCCGCCTCCAGCGCTTCGTGCAGCGGGCTGGTGCCGCTGATGTTACGGGTCCCGCCGGCACCGGCGCCCATTGCATGTACCGCGTTCGCGGCCGCCTCCATGACCACGGGACTGACGCCCATGGCCAGATAGTCGTTCGAGGACCAGACGAGCACCTCGGTCCCGTCGGACCGCCGATAGACCGGAAAGCGTTCCGCCTGTTTCTCGAGAGCCGTGAAGCTGCGATAGCGGCCCTGGTGGCGAATGTCTTCCAGCGCGCGGCGGCAGTGTTCGTGGAAAGCATGCATCGGGGGCGCCTCCATCCAGGAGCAGGCCCGCTCCCGCAGGAGCGCCCGGCCCTTGCGGCCCAGCATACCGGGGCGGGCGGACAAGGAGCAGGGCCCGCGCGTTTTTGTCTTTGATCTTCCGCAAATTCTTGTCAACGCCTCGCGGCGAGAGCGACCCCGGTGAGGGTGAGGGCCAACCCGGCGAGCTGGCGCCAGCCGAGCGGCTCGCCGAGTAGCAGCGCTGCGCTGAATACGCCGATGAGTGGGACCATCAGGGTCGCCGTAGCGGCGGTGGAGGCCGGGAGCAGTTGGAGGGCACGGAACCAGGTCAGATAAGCGACCGTGATCGGCATCGTGCTCATGTAAAGCATCGACGCCCAGCCCGCCGGACTGACCCCGCCCCAGTTCGGATGCTCGAAGAGCGCGGGCACGAGCGCGGGCAAGGTGCCGATCCCGACCTGCCACGCCACCCCAGCGACCGGCGGCATGACGATCGGCTGACGTTTGCTGATGACCGTGCCGAGCGCGAACAGAACAGAGCCGGCGAAGGCGCACGCGACTCCGGGAAGCTTCTCCCAGGAGGCCTCGACCGGTTGTCCGCTCATCGTGACCGCGACCCCGCTCAGGCCGAGCGCGAGCGCGAGCAGCCGAACAATGGTCGGACGCTCGCCGAGGATCGGCCAGGCCAGCAGTGCGGCCCACAACGGCAACGTATAGGCGATGATCACCGCCTCCGAAGCCTTCAGCCAGAGCAGGGCCGTGGTCGAAGAGATCATGAACGAGCTGAAGTTCAGTAGCGCCGACACCACCAGCCTGCCCCGCTGGCCGGCCGGTGGGGTGAGCCGCTCGCGGCGCCAGATCGCGAAGCCGAAGGCGACCACCGTTCCCACCATCCCCGCCGCGAAACGCGCCGAAAAGGGCGGGAGCTGGCTGAGCAGGAACTTGATGACGGGCCAGTTGAGGCCCCAGCCGAAAGCCGTGACGAGCAGGAACGCGAATCCCGTGGTTCTCGTCGAAAACCGGCGTGTGGGGATCCTAGCGGACGTAGACACGAACTTCCGGAACCGTGGCCGACGGATCGGCACGGGCGCCAAGATGGATGCGCGTGTCCGGGACGCCGAGCGCCATCATGGCTCGCATGATTTCCGCCGCGTCCCGTTGGCCTTGGGCGGCCGGGGCAGAAGCCCCGTTGGCGGGTGCGACGGCCACCACGTCGTATTCGACGTTGGGGTCCCGCCTCTGGGCGGCCTGCACGGCATACCGGAGCAGATCCTGGTAGGCAGGTGTAGGCGTCTCATAGCGTACCGTTAGCAGCGGCACGCGCCCGTAGGTCCGGGCCGAAGCGGCGACCTGCGCGGGCGAAGGGGGCTCCGGCTCGGGTGCGAAAGTGGTCTGGTCGACGATGCTGCACCCGGTGAGGAGCGCGGCAAGGGCCGCTACCAGGCGGAACGGCATGGGAAGAGGAGGCCTGTGGGGGCGCAAGGCTCGATCCAGTTCAGTGGCGTTCCCGGCTGATACCCGATCGGACCGGACCGGGGTAGCCTGCGGCCGGTCCGGTTCCCGCCACGATCCCGGCTTCGCTTCATCCAAAAAAATGGCGGAATGTCACGGCCCGCAGATTCCGATTGGCCGCAACCTGCGGTTCAGGCAATATCACCTCCGACCAAGGCTGGGCGCCGCTTTAGGGGCTTCGCCATTGTTGCCGGTTATCCGTTGATTCTCCGCCGGCCTATTTCCCGGCTCACTGAAGGACTGATGATGATCGACGCCATAGCCGTTGTGATCAGCTGCACCGCCTGCCTTTTCGTGGCCTGGCGGGCCGTGACGCTGGACCGGCGGCTGCCTTGGTTCGGCAAATCCGACGAAGTTGGCAGGACCCGGTATCGGGCCACCCGGAACACCCAGTAGGCTCATGCGGAGTTCGACAGTACTCGGCCTCTACTGCGCCTATTTGGTGCTGGGCGCGGCGGGCCCGTTCGTGGCGGGGCTCGGCTATGTCTGGACCGACCTCTTCTCGCCGCAGAACGTCGCCAATGACCTCATCGTGTTCCCCGCCTCGAAGGTCATGGCTATTGCGACCTTCGGCTTTTATCTTTTGCTGGACCGGCGGAATCCGCCACGTCCGACGCTCGGGATTGTGCTGCTGCTGTTGTTCGCGGTCTGGGTCACCCTGACGACGACATGGGCCGTGGACCCCGAGTTGGCCTGGCCGAAATGGGATGCCTCGGTCAAGACCTTATTGTTCGCCGCGTTCCTGCCCTTTCTGTTTCGGTCGCGCGTCCAGCTCGAGGCGCTTGTCCTGACCATTCTCTTCGCACTCTCCGGCACCCTGATAGCGGCCGCGCTCAAGACGATGGCCGGAGGGGGAGGCTATGGGCGTACGCTCGGTCTGCTACACGATCAAGAAGGCCCTGTTGAGACAAGCACCATCGCGATGCTGGCCGCCGCCGTCATCCCGCTGATTCTTTTTCTCAAGCAGCACTCGCTGATAATTCCTCGATTCCGGCATACCGCGCTCGTCTACAACCTTACGGCGCTTGCGGCCGTGTTGACGTCTTTCGGCACTTTCGCGCGCACCGGCCTGATCTCGCTCGCCGCGTTGGGCGGCGTTCTGCTGCTGCAAACCCGCCGTAAAGTTGGTTTGTCGATCGGATTATTCCTGGCCGGCATTCTCAGCTCCATGCTGGTGAGTCCAGCTTGGCTGGCGCGTATGTCGACCCTTGAGAACTCCCGGTGCCGACGCCTCGGCCGGCGGCCGTCTCGGCGTCTGGAAGTGGACCCTGGAGTTCGTCGCCAGTCACCCGCTGGGCGGCGGCTTCAATGCGTACACGATAAACTCGTTCGTGATTCCGCTGCCTGACGGCACGGATTCCGTCGTGAACGGCCTGGCCTTCCACAGCATGTATTTCGAGGTGCTGGGCGAGCACGGCTATATCGGCTTTGCCATCTTCGTGCTGATGCTTGCGCTCATGTTCTTCAATATCGGCCGTATTCGTCGAACGACGCGGGATATTGCTGACCTGAAATGGCTTTACGACCTTATGAACGCGCTGAGAGCGACGATGATCGTGTACCTTTGCGGCGGCGCATTCGTGGGGATCGCGTTCCGGTCTCCCCTCTACTTTTTCATGGCGATCGTGATCTCGGCGGGCGAATATTGCACCCGTGCCACTAGGCTGCGGGTGTCGGCGAAACCGGCGGCGGCTCCGGTACCACACCGGGCCCTGGCAGATAGACGGGCTGGACAGCAAAGAGCGCGCAGACCTGATCCGGCCAACGCGCGTTAGAGGGAGCAGCCCTTTGGCCGCGCGCAATATCGACTCGCTCACCGCGCTCCGCGGGATCGCGGCCTACCTGGTCGTGCTCTCCCATTGTCGGCGCGTGATCGAACTTCAATACTTCGGCGAGCCGACCTGGTCCAGCGTGCTGAGGCTGCTCGACGCGGGGACGTTCGGGGTGGTGCTGTTCTTCGTTCTGAGCGGCTGCACACTTTATCTCAGCTACGGCGACCAGCCAACCACGCCGGAATTTGTCGCCCGTTTTTCGGTCCGGCGGTTCTTTCGAGTCTATCCCGCCTTCTTCGTCTCATTCTTCGTTTATGCGCTGCTGGATGCGGTGGTCCGTAACCGGGTCGGCTTCCCGGCGGACACATGGATCGCCACATTCGGAAAAGTTCCCGATGCGCCGATAATTGCTGAATATCTCAGCTTTTCCTTCAATTTTTTCGGCCACTGGGATTTCTTCAATAACGCGTACTGGTCTTTGCCCGTCGAGTTCCAGTTTTATCTGCTGTTCCCGATATTCGTGCTGTTGCTGCGCATCGGACCGTTTGCGCTCGCCGCCGGAGCGCTGTTCCTCTTCGTCGTGAGCTCGCTGCTTCACCTGCACTTCCTCACTTTCATGCTGGCCTGGCAGTTCGCCGTAGGCATCGGCGCCGGGTGGTTGTTGCTTCGCCGTCGGCTTCAGCTGCCCTCGCACACGCTCCTGCTCGGCTGTGCCGTTCTGCTCGCAGTCGCCGTAGCGGTAAGCTTTTTTCACAAACGCCTCTATTATCCGCCGGGCGTATCCGATTGGACCTATCTCGGGCTGCTCGCGTTTCCGATCGTGTACTCTGGCCGCGCAGATATCCCGCCCTACGGGCCGGTTTGGCCGCACGCTCTTCCGGTTCGCGGTCTCTGAGGGGGAAGCATCGTACAGCGTCTATCTCTACCACAACGTCTTCGTTCTCCTCGCCTACGTGCTGATCGTCCGGTTGCAACTGACCGGCCCGATGCGCGAAGCCGTCGTGTATATTCTGGTATTCGCCGGCACGTACGCGGCCAGCCATCTCTCCTTCCGGTTTATCGAGCGGCCTGGAATCGCGCTCGGGCGGCGACTCTCCACGGCTATAGGAAGCCGTCGGGCCCCGGCCTGAAGAAGGCCGGATCGTGTCTCCCGGGCACGGGAGCCGCAGGGTTGCCCGCTTCTCCGCCCACGCCTATTAGCGCCGGCTCGGTCAGGAGATCCCATGCCAGACACGGCGGCGCGAACCGCTGATAACCCGATCCTCACCGCGCAAGCCGAAGATCCTTGCGCGGCCGGCTTCGATGGTGCGCCGAATGGCCGACGCAGTCCGGGCCCTGTCGATCGACGCCGTCGAACAGGCACGATCCGGCCACCCCGGAATGCCTCTCGGCATGGCCGACGTGGCGACCGTCCTCTGGACCAGGTTCCTCAAGTTCGACGCGGCCGACCCGCGCTGGCCCGACCGGGACCGCTTCGTGCTCTCCGCCGGCCACGGCTCCATTCTTCTCTACGCCCTGCTCCATCTCACCGGCCACGCCGGCATGGGCATCCCGGAGCTCAAGCAGTTCCGTCAGTTGCACTCGCCGGCCGCCGGCCACCCGGAATTCGGCGAGCATCCGGGCATCGAGGCGACGACCGGCCCGCTCGGACAAGGAATCGCAACCGCGGTCGGCATGGCGCTGGCCGAGAGAATGCTGGCGGCCCGGTTCGGCAAATCCCTCGTCGATCATCGTACGTGGGTCATGGTCTCGGACGGCGACCTGATGGAGGGAGTGAGCCACGAGGCGATCGGACTTGCGGGCCATCTACGGCTGGAAAAGTTGACCGTCCTCTACGACGACAACGCCGTCTCGATCGATGGCGACACCGGACTCGCTTGCTCGGACGATGCTCTCCGTCGCTTCGCCGCGCATGGCTGGGCGACCAAGCGGGTCGATGGACATGATGCCGCCCAGGTCGCCGCCGCCATTTCCTTCGCCGTGCGATCGAAAAAGCCGACGCTGATCGCCTGTCGCACCATCATCGGGCTTGGTGCCCCGACAAGGGCCGGCAGCGCGGCGGTACACGGCACCCCGCTCGGGGATCGGGAATCGCGGGAAGCCAAGCGGAGTTTGGGCTGGACCGATCCGCCCTTTACCGTGCCCGACGGATTGGCCGAGCGATGGCGTAGCGCGGGAACCCGGGCCGCCGGAGCGCGGCGGGCTTGGTTGAAGCGCCTCGCCCGGCATCCGATGCGAGCCGAGTTCGAGCGCGTCACGGCGGGCCGCTTGCCCGAGAACTGGCATGAGCCGATCGCGGCGCTCAAGGCCGACCTCGCCGAGAATCGGCCGACCCTTGCGACCCGGCAAGCGAGCCATAAAGCGCTTGAGGCGCTGGCGCCGGCGCTCCCGGAGCTCGTCGGCGGTTCCGCCGACCTCACCAGCTCCAACCTCACTTTCGTCAAGGGCATGGGAGCCGTGGCCCCGGGCAGCTATGGCGGCCGTTACGTCCATTTCGGCGTCCGCGAGCACGGGATGGCCGCCTGCGTGAACGGCATGGCGCTGCATGGCGGGCTCATTCCGTACGACGCGACGTTCTTCGTTTTCACCGACTACATGCGTCCGGCCCTCAGATTAGGCGCGTTGATGCGCCAGCGTGTGATCCACGTACTGACCCACGACTCGATCGGACTCGGGGAGGACGGCCCGACGCACCAGCCGGTCGAGCACCTCGCCAGCTTGCGCGCCATGCCGGGCATTCACGTGTTCCGCCCGGCGGACGCCATAGAAACCGCCGAATGCTGGGAATTGGCCATTCGCCGGGCCGAGGGTCCCAGCCTGCTGGTGCTGACGCGCCAGCCGGTCCCGATGCTCCGCACCGACCCGACCGAGAACCGCTCCGCGCGGGGCGGCTACGTGCTCGCGGAGGCGGAGGGCCCACGCCGCGCGACGCTGATCGCGACCGGCTCCGAGGTGTCGATCGCGCTCGCGACGCGCGACCTGCTCGCCCGCGAGGAAATCGCGGTCGCCGTGGTCTCGCTGCCCTGCTGGGAGTTGTTCGCGCTGCAAGATGATGCCTACCGCGCCGAGGTTCTCGGCGGAGTTCCCCGCTTCGGCATCGAGGCGGCCTGCGGCTTCGGTTGGGAGCGATGGATCGGCGCCGATGGGGTCTTCATCGGCATGAACGGGTTTGGCGCCTCCGCTCCGTACGAGGATCTTTACCGGCATTTCGGCATAACGCCAGACGCGATCGCCGCCATCGTCAAAAAGCGGCTGAACCTCAAAGTTAGCAACGAAGGAACTTGACGCCATGACCGTGAAGGTCGCCATCAACGGATTCGGGCGGATCGGCCGCCTGGTGCTGCGAGCCATGATCGAGAGCGGGCGCGACGACCTCGAAGCCGTCGCGATCAACGATCTCGGCAGCGTCGAGGCGAACGCTCACCTGTTTCGCTTCGACAGCGTGCACGGGCGCTTTCCCGGCGAAGTCGAGGTCTCGGGCGACGCCATCACGATCCGGCATCGCGGCCGCGCGTACGGCCCGATCAGGGTCTCCGCGGAACGCGAGCCGAGCAAGGTGCCGTATCAGGGCGTCGATGTCGCGCTGGAATGCACCGGTCGCTTCACGAGCAAGGAGGCAGCTTCCGCGTTGATTCGGGCGGGGGCGCGCAAGGTCCTCGTCTCCGCCCCGGCCGAAGGGGTGGACGCAACCATCGTCTATGGCGTGAACCACAAGACGATAACCCCGGACATGACCGTCATTTCGAATGCGTCCTGCACGACGAACTGCCTGGCACCGATGGCCAAGGTGCTGCACGAGAATTTCGGGGTCGAGCGCGGCTACATGGTGACGATCCACGCCTACACGGGCGATCAGAACACCGTCGATACCTTGCATCACGATCTGCACCGCGCCCGCGCCGCCGCTGTTTCCGCGATCCCGACCAGCACCGGAGCGGCCAAGGCGGTCGGTCTCGTGTTACCGGAGCTGAAGGGCAAGCTCGACGGCACGGCGATCCGCATTCCGACACCAAACGTGTCACTGGTGTCGCTTGACGTGAATCTGCGGAAGCAGGCGACCGCGGAGGAAATCAATGCGGCGATGCGGCGGGCGGCCGAAGGCGAGCTGCGGGGCATTCTCGACTACAATACGCAAAAGCTGGTGAGCATCGACTTCAACCACGTGCCGGCGTCCTGCAGCTTCGATGCGACCCAGACCACGGTGGTCGACGGCGCGCTGGCGCGGGTGATGGGCTGGTACGACAACGAGTGGGGCTTCTCCAATCGCATGGGGGACACCGCCGCGTTGTTCGGGCGGCTCTGAGACCGGGCGGGCGCATGTCGTTCCGCACGCTCGACGGCCTCGATGTCGCGGGGCGGCGCGTGCTGCTCCGCGCCGACCTCAACGTTCCGCTCCGCGATGGGAAGATCACGGACCGGTCGCGGATCGAGCGGCTGTCGCCCACGATCCGAGAGCTGTCCCAAAAGGGCGCGAAGGTGATCGTTTGCAGTCATTTCGACCGGCCGAAGGGAAAGCGCATCCCCGAAATGTCCCTAGCACCCCTGGTCCCGGCGCTCGCCGAGGTGCTGGGACGGAAGGTCTATTTCGTGGAGGACTGTATCGGCACCGCCGCCGAGCAGGCGGTTGAGCGGCTGAACGACGGTGACGTGGTGGTGCTGGAGAACACGCGTTTCCATGCCGAGGAGGAGAAAAACGACCCGGCGTTCGCCGCCTCGCTTGCAAGGCTCGCCGACGTCTACGTGGATGACGCTTTTTCCGCGGCGCATCGCGCTCACGCCAGTACCGAGGGAGTCGCGAAGCTGCTTCCCTCCTATGCCGGGCGGCTCATGCAGGCCGAGCTGGAGGCGCTGGAAGCAGCGCTCGGCAATCCGGCACGACCGGTCGCGGCGATCGTCGGCGGTGCGAAGGTTTCGACCAAGCTGGAGTTGCTCGGCAACCTGATCGGGCGCGTCGACGTGCTTATCGTGGTGGGCGCGATGGCGAATACTTTCTTGGCCGCTCAGGGACTCGGTGTCGGCACGTCGTTGCAGGAAGCCGAGATGCGCGCGACCGCGGGCGATATCCTCGCCAGGGCACAGCATGAAGGTTGCGAGCTCGTGCTGCCCGTGGACGCCGTGGTCGCGGCCGCGCTCAAGCCGGACGTGGCGACCCGAACGGTCTCCGTATCCGACGTGCCCGCGGACATGATGATTTTGGACGTCGGGCCGCGGACCGTTTCGGCCCTCATCGCGCGCCTCGACGAACTCAAGACGCTGGTGTGGAACGGCCCGCTCGGAGCCTTCGAGACGCCGCCCTTCGATGCCGGGACGGCCGCCTTCGCCAAAGCGGTCGCGGATGCGACCGCGGCAGGCCGCCTGCGCAGTGTCGTCGGTGGCGGCGACACGGTTGCGGCGCTCCGTCAGGCAGGCGTCGTGGACCGGATGAGCTACGTCTCGACCGCGGGCGGCGCCTTCCTGGAGTGGATGGAAGGCAAGACGCTGCCCGGCGTGGCGGTGCTGGAAACGTAGACCGCCGACGGCTTGGCAAGCCAGCATCCCTCGCTAAGGTCCTGCCATGGCCGCACAACCCGCTCCCTTCACTCTTCATGTCCCCGAAGACAGCCTGACCGAGCTGCGTGAGCGCCTCGGCCGGACCCGATTTCCCGACCAAGCCCCCGGCCCGGCCTGGGCCTACGGCACCGACGTCGATTACTTGCGGAGCTTGGTCGAATACTGGCGAACGGACTTCCGCTGGCGCACGCAGGAGGCGCGGCTCAACGCCTTTCCGCAATACAAGGTGCCGCTGCAGGGCATCGAGTTGCACTTCATTCACGCGACCGGCCAGGGGCCGGCCCCCTTGCCCCTGCTGCTATCGCACGGCTGGCCCGGTTCCGTGTTCGAGTTCCTGGAGCTGATCCCGCGCCTCACCGACCCGGCCCGCTTCGGCGGTGACCCATCCGACGCCTTCACCGTCGTCGCGCCGTCGCTGCCTGGTTTCACTCTCTCGTTCCAGCCCGGCCAGCGGCGATTCAGCGTGGAAGCCATGGCCGATTGCTGCGCGGAGCTCATGACGGACGTGCTGGGCTATCGCCGCTTCGGTGCTCAAGGAGGAGACTGGGGCGGGTTTCTCGCATCCCGGCTCGGCTTCGCCCATCCCGACAAGCTGGCCGGCATCCACCTGAACCTGCTCGCGGTGCGGCGCGACCCCACGATGCTCGCCGACCCAACGCCGGAGGAACGCCGCTTCCTGGACGAGCTCACCATCTGGCTGAAGGAGGAGACCGGGTATCAGTGGATCCAGGGCACGCGGCCGCAAACCCTCGCCTTCGGCCTGACGGACTCGCCGGCCGGACTGGCCGCCTGGATCGTCGAGAAATTCCGCGCCTGGTCGGATTGCGGCGGGGACCTGGAGTCGGTGTTCACGAAAGACCAGCTCCTGGCCAATATCGGCCTCTATTGGTTCAGCGGCGCCATCGGCTCTTCCTTCTGGCCGTATTACGCCCGGATGCACGGCCCTTGGCCCATTCCCGAGGGCGCTACGGTCGATGTACCGACGGGGTATTGCCAGTTTCCGACCGAGATCCTGCGTCCGCCGCGCTCCCTCGCGGCGCGCACCTACACGGACATCCGCCGCTGGAGCGTGATGCCGCGTGGCGGACACTTCGCCGCAATGGAGCAGCCGGACGCCCTCGCGGAAGAAATCCGCGCCTTCTTCCGCCCGCTGCGAGCCTCATCATGAAAGGCCGCGGAGGCGCCTCCTTGGAAGCCAGGAGTCACTGCCTACGGAAAAGGTCTTCTCCGCGCGTGCTGGTGGCCTCGCGCGGCGAACGACTTCGGCGCACCCGGAATCCCGCACCGACCATGTAAGAACTCGATCCAGCCGTCCAGCGCCTCCACGGCTCCGCGCGGGCCTTTGAGATCGAACTCCAGCCGACTCGGCGTATGCACGTGCCTACCGAGCAGAGCGAAGGTCGTGAGCGACAGCACGACGCCGGTCGCGCCAGCCTTGCCGATCAGAACGCCCAGGAACTCATGCAACCGGTCGGCTCGTATGCTGACGCGCCAAGCAGTCCGCTGCTGCGGCGAGCCCGCTCGAGGCCCCTCGCGCCCAGCTCCGGCCGAACTCCCCGCCCGTGAAATGATCTTGGCCTCAGCTACGGGAAGATCGGCGGAACCGTTCTTCGCGGCCAAACGCCGCGCCACGGTAAAAGCCGCGGTTGCCTCCCCGTCGCAGGTGTCCGGATGCAGGGCCACGGCAAGGACTTTTTGCAAATGTGCATGCATGCTTCGATCGGCTCCAGCAAAGCTCGGTCGCCGGCATGCTCCACCGTTACGGTGAGTTATTGGTAAACACGGGCGGTTGCGGGTTCCACCTGGCCGCTGCCGTCGAGATACCCACGCTTGCGCGTGTCCGGCATCCAAAGCGCCACGAGGAAGGCAACCAGGCAAAGCACGGTGACGTACCACGCGAACCATCCCTCATGCCCTGCCGACTTGCACCATAGTGCGACGTATTCAGCGGTTCCGCCGAATAGGGCATTGGCGATCGCGTACGAGAGCCCGACGCCGAGCGCGCGCACCTCGGTCGGAAACAGCTCCGCCTTCACCAATCCACTGATCGAGGTGTAAAAGCTGACCACCGCGAGGGCCGCGAAAATCAACATGAACGCGACGACCGGGTTCGAGACCCGGCCGATAGCTCCGAGCAGCGGAATCGTCGTGAGGACCGCGAGGATGCCGAAGCAGATGAGCGACATCTTGCGGCCGATGCGGTCCGACAATGCGCCGAATACCGGCTGCAACACCATGTAGGCGAGCAGCACGGCAGTCATCACGCCGCTCGCGACCGCCGCGTCCATCCCGGCGGTGTTGACCAAATATTTCTGCATATACGTGGTATAAGTATAGAAGATGAGGGAGCCGCCGGCGGTGAGACCCATCACCATCACCATCGCCAGCGCCTTCGGATGCTGCCGGAACAGCGCCCGGAGGGAGCCCGCCTCGCGGCGGTTGCGAGTTTCCTCCGAGGCGGTCTCAGCGAGCGAGCGGCGCAAGAACAGCGCGATCACCGCGGCCAGCGCGCCGATAGCGAAGGGAACCCGCCATCCCCAACCACGCAGCTGATCGAGACTAAGGGACTGCTGGAGAACGACAAGCACCAGCAGCGCCAGGAGCTGCCCGCCGATCAGCGTCACGTATTGGAACGATGCGTAGAAGCCGCGATGCCCCCCGATCGCGACCTCACTCATATAGGTGGCGCTGGTGCCGTACTCGCCACCGACGGACAGACCCTGCGCCAAGCGGGCGAGCAGGAGAAGCAAGGGCGCCGCCGCGCCGATCGCGGCGTAGGTGGGCAGCACCGCGATGATCAACGAGCCGGCGCACATCATCAGCACGGAGATCATCATCGCCGCGCGCCGGCCGCTCCTGTCGGCGATGCGACCGAACAGCCAGCCTCCCAGCGGCCGCATCAGGAAGCCGGCCGCGAACACGCCGGCCGCGTTCATCAGCTGGGTCGTACGGTCCCCGGATGGGAAGAAAGCGGGGGCAAAATACAGCGCGCCGAACGAGTAGACGTAAAAATCGTACCACTCGACGAGGTTGCCGGACGATCCGCCGACGATGGCGAGGATACGCCGGCGCCGGTCTGCGGCGTCGGTCTCTTGCATCGGCTGAATCGGCTGAGCTATGGCGACCATCTACGTCTCCAGCGCGTCGTTGAATCTCGATAACGGCCGGCGGTTATCGCTTCAGGCGAAGCGTCCAGTCGCGCAACGCTTCGAGCAGCGATGCGATGATCTTGCGCGTCCCGTCGTCGGTCAGCTTCCCCTCGGCGTCGAACCGGTTGCTCGCGTTCGCGATCATCACCTCGGGCCGGTTGAGAACCATTCCGTTGAGGAAAACGAAGCACTGCCGCAGATGGTATTGCGCCCGGGCGCTGCCGAGCATTCCGGGGCTCGCGCCCATGATGGCGATCGGCTTGCCGTCGAACGGCTGTCCCGGCGGCCGTGACGCCCAGTCGATGGCATTCTTCAGCACGCCGGGAATCGAGTAGTTGTACTCCGGCGTGACGAACAGCAACGCATCCGCCGCCCCCATCCGGTCACGCATTTCCTGTACCGGCGGGGGATACCCCTGCTCACGGAGGTCCTCGTTGTACACGGGGATCGGCGCGATATCGAACGTCTCCAGATGCATGCCGTCGGGGGCCAGTTCCACGGCCGCCCGCAACGCCGCCCGATTATAGGAGGCCTTGCGTAGGCTGCCGGCGATGCCGAGCACCGTGATCGCCCTCTGATCGCTCATGGATGTCTCCTCCCGGACCGCACCAATCATTCAGGCGGTCACGACAGGATGCAGGCAGCCGGATTTCCGTCAATGGCGGGGGTTGGCGGGTCCGGGGCCACCGCGCGATGGACGGGTGTCGGCCAGACACTCGCTTCCACAGAATGCGACCGAGTTCTTTCTTGACAAATCGGAGCCGACTATTCTCTCGAATAGGACTTTCGCACCTGCGATGAAGATCGCATCTTAGGCGAACAGCTTCTTCCGAGTACCTATGTCAGAACCTGCCCGAACAGAATCGGACAAGCCGGCGGAAGCCCCGCCTGTCGTCGTCAAGAAATACGCCAACCGTCGCCTCTACAATACCGAGAGCTCGAGCTACATCACCCTCGACAACCTGGCCGACATGGTCCGCAAAGGCCGCGATTTCGTGGTCTATGACGCGAAAAGCGGCGAGGACATCACCCGGAGCGTCTTGACCCAGATCATCGTCGAGGAGGAAGGCAAGGGGCGGGCGATGCTCCCGACCAGCTTCCTTCGCCACCTGATCGGGTTCTACGGCGACAGCCTACAAAACCTGGTCCCTCGTTATCTCGAACAGGCAATGGCGGCCTTCGCCCACCAGCAGCAGCAGATGCGGGCGACGATGGGAGGCTTTTTCCCATTCGGGAACATGGAGGAGATGAGCCGGCAAAACCTGGCGATGATGGAACGGGCCCTGAGCTTGTTCACGCCCTTCTATCACCCGACGGGAGAAGGGAACCGGGAAGAGGGCGGCCTTCCTTCCACTCCTGTGACCGCGGGGCAGGAGATCGCCGCCTTGCAAGCCGAGGTGGAGAGATTGCGCAAGCAGCTCGCCGAAGCCTCCGGAGCGCGGAACCCGGAGAACGCGAGCCAACCTCGGCTGCAAGCAGCGCCCGACCCCGCTTCTTCCACGACCGAGTTCCGCAGGCCGGTGGAAAAAGGGGGCAGAAGCTGACGTATTCGGGGAGCCGTAAACACTAATGCGTGAAGAGAGGTGTTTCTGCTCACGCGATACGGGAACATGCGGCTAGGTCGTGTATGTTGCTGAGGCCGAAGCCCGCACGAGTTCTGAGGAGATGTTGCTGTGTCCGAAATAGTTGAGCCCTCGACGGTTACGCGTTCCGATGCCAAAGGCCACATCTCGAAGTCGGTCGGGAAGGAGCCTCTGGACAACTCGGAGCATGAGCCGCGCTCGAGCGCACGGGCCAGCGCCGCCGACCGGCATGTCGGGAACCGCATCCGGGAGCGCCGGGTCATGTTGGGCCTGTCGCAGCAGCAGCTCGCGCAGATGATCGGAGTGACCTACCAGCAGGCCCATAAGTACGAGCGCGGCCTGAACCGCATTTCGGCCGGACGCCTCTATGAGATCGCACAGGTCTTGAGCGTGCCCGTATCGTGGTTTTTCGAGGGTCTCGCGGCCGAAGCCCATCACTCCGAGATGACCCAACGCCAACGCATGTGTCTGGAGCTGGCCCGCAACTTCGCGGCGATCGACAACGAGAAGCATCAGGAGGCCCTCAGTCAGATGGCCCGCGCTCTCGCAGCCCAGTCCCAGCACGGCGAGGCGACCGAGGCCTGAACGTTCCGCAGCGGAGGTCACTCGTTAGGGGCTAGAGCACGGTCAGCTTGACCGTGCTCGCTTTTGTCTGGGCGCGAGCCGGTTCCTGTCTGGATGGCTTAGCCGCTATCGCAGGAGGCCCGCATGAATGACCGTCCGCGCATCGGCTTCATCGGCCTGGGAATCATGGGCGTGCCCATGGTACGGCGCCTGCGAGAGCGGGGCTGGGCCGTTACGGCGTGGAACCGCGAGCCGGAGCGTTATGCCGAGGTGAGCGACGCCGGGGTCGAATGGGCGGACGAACCCGACGGGGTGCGCGCTCTTAGCAACATCGTCATCTTATGCGTGCTGGACGGCGACGCGGTGGAGGAATGCTGCTTCGGCCCACGCGGGCTTGCGCGGAGTCCAGGCAACGCCGGGCTGCTCATCGATGCGTCCACCATCAATCCCGACCGCACCCGGGCGCTGGCCGGAAGGCTGGCGACAGAGGCGGGGATGATGTGGGTGGACGCACCGGTCTCAGGTGGACCGGACCTGGCGATAACGGGGCAGCTCACGATCATGGCCGGCGGGGACGCACGGGCGTTCGCGCAAGCACGCCCGGTGCTGCAGGACCTCGCCGCGAACTTGACGCACGCGGGTCCGCTGGGCGCGGGGCAGACCGCAAAGATCCTGAACCAAGCCATCGTGGGCACCGGATATGTGCTCATGGCGGAAATTCTGGCGCTCGCGGAGGCGACCGAGTTAGATCCGGCGCGGTTGCCTGCCTGCCTCGCGGGCGGCATGGCGGACAGTGTCGTCCTGCAACGAATCTACCCGCAAATGCAGGCCCGCGCCTTCGATCCGCCGAAGGGCTACGCGCGGCAACTCGATAAGGACCTGCTGAACGTCGCCGCGTTCGCGCATGCGTTAGGTCTCGATCTGCCTCTCCTGAGCACCGCCATAGCCCGCTATCACGCCTATGTCGCCGCAGGGAACGGCATGCAGGACAGCGCGTCCGTAGCCCGCCTGTATGAAGCCGGGCGGGCGCAGCGCATAAGCTGAGATCCCTGGACGGCGCGGCGGTCCGAAAGAGCATGAAAAATACGGGCGGCGGCCTGCCTGACCCGGGCGGTGATCTAAACTCGTTTTGGGCTGACTGTGAGTGCCTCGGCCATCCCCCGTTCGTTCCCGCGGAAGCGGGAACCCAGGCCCGTAAAAGCAGGAACCCCGTCCCGCCATACAATGTCACCCTTTCTTGTGCGAGACCTGGATCCCCGCCTTCGCGGGGATGAGCGGAGTTTTGCGTTCACGTGTTTCCAGTTGGCCTAAACAAGTTCTAGCGGCGGGCCGGGCTGAAGGGGGAAAATCAGTTGCCGAAAGTCGTTGCCCGGCGTCACGCTCCGAAACGGCGTGGAGGTCGTCACCAACGCGCTAACAAAGCGTTGCCTGAGCGGTCAGGCTTGGGTTCGATCCAGCAGAAGCGCTATCCTGGGGGCATGGAACAGCCATCCGCACCCCAGCCGCCTGAGCAGCCATCTACTGTTACGGCGCGTCTGGCGAAGCTTCTTACGCGTTTTACTGAGCAGCAGAACCCCAAGACGCAGGCTGCCATCGCACGGGCGCTGAGCACGGTGAACGATCTGCTGAGCCGGTTGCAGAAGAAGAAATAGGGCGGACCCTGCCCCAGCGTGAATGTCATGACAGAGGCGAAATACCGAGTCCTCTCGACTCGTCTCGGCTTCAAGGTCGAGATCGACCGACCCGGCGAAGTGATCCAGTTTGCGGACGGTTTCGGATCGGAAGCCGAGGCGACTGCTTGGATCGAAGCGGACAAACGCCTTTCCGGCATAGATGACCGCCAGACCCCGGCGACACCTCCTCACCTCAGAGAGGTGTAGCCATGATCAAGCACCCAAACCGGCACCGTGAACTCGGCGAATGCCGTTTCAGCTATGCCGCTTCCTCCAAAACCGGAAGGTCGTCATAGCGTATCTCGGCCGACATGTAGGCCAGCGCGATGAATGCTTCAGCCATCCGCCAATTCTGCTCACCCCCGGCCATCTCAGCGACATCCGCGAAATGACGGCTCAGGGCCGCGTCCGAGAGATCAGGCCGCATAGTGCGCGAGACTAGCGTCAGCATCGGGCTTCGTTCCCTTCTCGGCCAAGGCCCCCACGGCTTCAGCGCGACGAGGGCTCTTCTACACGAAATCGTGAGCTGGTCTACCCATGCCGCCCAAACTCAACGTGGAAGGCTTGTGGATCACGTGGATAACCGCCGCACACGGCTTTGCGGGCTGCAAGGTCTCGACGAAACAACGGCTTAGGGGAACGGTGGTGGAGCCAAGGGGAGTCGAACCCCTGACCTCCTGAATGCCATTCAGGCGCTCTCCCAACTGAGCTATGGCCCCGGCTGGATGGGAGGCGGCATATAGCCTCCGCCTGCTGAGCGGATCAAGCACCGGATTGCCCGGCCCGATGACGTGAAGGGCGCTCTGGCATACCGTCCGGCCCTCACTCCCGACGGTGGATTTCGATGAACCCGATCATACGCTTTGTCCTCGCCGCCTGCGGCCTGATCCTGGTGTTACCTGCTGCCGCCCGGGACGCCGATCCCACCCGGATC
This sequence comes from uncultured Alphaproteobacteria bacterium, assembly GCA_963808965.1. Taxonomy (GTDB): domain Bacteria; phylum Pseudomonadota; class Alphaproteobacteria; order Acetobacterales; family Acetobacteraceae; genus CAWEHU01. The sequence continues at coordinate 54,554 of CAWEHU010000027.1, read as the reverse complement.
GGGACGGTCGACACCACGTTTCGCGTGCTCGGCCGGAACGATCGAATCCTGGTGGAACGCTACGACGACCCGCGGGTAAGCGGCGTCAGCTGTTACGTGTCGCGCGCCGAAACCGGGGGCGTGAAGGGATCGTTCGGGCTCGCCACCGACCCTAACCGCTTCTCGATCGCCTGCCGCGCTACCGGCCCCGTGACGATCCAGGGTCAATTGCCCGACAAGGAAGTTGTGTTCGGCGCATCGGCGAATTGGCTCTTCAAGGAAATCCGCGTGAGCCGGATGTTCGACCCGGAGAAGCGGGTGCTCATCTACCTCGTTTGGTCGACGCAGGCCCTGAGCACCGGGGGCAGTGCTTTCAACAGCGTAACCGCCGTGCCGATCGATGCCCGGTAGCTCCGGCTAATCCCGTTTCGGCCTCAGTGGAAACGAGTGCGCGAAAAAACCTCTCGCTGACCCTGCGCGAGGGCGCGGGACGGAAACGCGGGAACTCGGGACTTCACCCGGACGCAACCGGGCGTCGGAATTATATTGTTCCACACACGCGGTGGTTGTGGCCTTCTGTTTGTCCGATGCTTTCGACCCCAGCCCTCGCACCAATCAGCCTGTCGTACCGCCTGGCGCTCATCATCGAGTCGCTGTGCCAGGCGGCGACCGTGCGCTGCGCCCAGGACCGCTCGGTCCCGACGCTGATATTGGTCTTCAGGGCCTGGGTGCGGCTGCGCCGCCTCGCCTTCCGGTTCGAGGCGCTGGCCGCCAAGGTGCGCGCCGGCCGGCTTCGCCGCGCCGGTGGCGCGGCTCCGGGCTCCGCCTTTGCCGCAGCAATACCGTCTGCCGGCCCGGCCGCAGACCTATCGGCTGCCGCGCGGGTTCGGCTGGCTGCTCCGGCTGGTGCCGGAGACGGTCGCCTATGGCGGGCAGGTCGAGCACTTGCTGGCGGACCCGAAGATGACGGCGCTGCTCGCGGCATCGCCGCAAGCCGGCCGCATCCTGCGCCCGCTCTGCCACATGCTGGCGATCAAGCCGCCGCCGGCGCTGGCTGCCCCACCGCGTGCGAAGCGGCCGGCGCCGCCCGCCGCCGCCATCCCCGCCGCCGATCCCAGCCGCGCCGTTTCCCGCCCGGTTGCTTCTCTGGCTGGGCTGCCGCCGGATCTGCCGCCGCGCATTGCCGCGGTGCTGGCGTTGGCCCTCGGGCAAGCCGACCCGCACGCGGACCCGCCGCTTGGGCTGCCGGCGCCGGCCTGAGCGCCATGGCGGACGCTCGCGGTAAACGTTCCGGTGTCGCAACTTACCGCACCGCCTGTTATCGGGGACGGCGGTTTATCCACAGTCAGAACGATAGCGGTCTACGCCGCCTCGGCGAGCAGCACCCGACGGCGGGAGACCGTGGCGGCGAGGGGGATCACGGAATAGAGATCCTTCACCGCCTCGGTGATGGTCACCCCGGCGAGGTGGGGCAGCATTCGCCGTCCCGCGCTCTCCAGCAGGGGAGCGCTGCGCAAGACGATCCTGAGATTGCTCGGCGGCAAGTAGAGGGCGGTGTCTCTCCGCTCGACCCGAAACAACGAGGAGGCCAGCAGCCGGCCGATCTGGCGAGCCGAATACGGCTGTCCCTGACCGAACGGCGTGCTTTCGACATGCGCCCACCAGCCGCGCCGGTTGGGAGCGACGATGAGCAAGTGGCCGTCGTCCTTCAGCACGCGCCAGATCTCCCGGAGCTGGCGCCGAGCATTCTCCGCCGCCTCGAGACCGTGGACCAGCAGGATCCGATCGAAGCAGAGGTCGGGGAACGGGAGCGAATCCTCCTCGGCCGTGCAACAAAGGTTGGGCGCCCCCGGAGGCCAACGCGCGGCGCCGAGTTGAGCGGGTGTCAGAGCGATGCACCGGGCGGCCTGCTCGCGCCAGAGCCGGAGATAGGGGGACGTGTAGCCGACACCCAATACCGACAAGCCGTGCATGTCCGGCCAGAGCACGGCCAGTCTTTGGCGCAGCAGCCGGGCGGCTACAGCCCCTCGGGCCGTGCCGTAAAAATCGGCCGCCATCTCAGCATCGGGCACCATATCAGATAAGCCTATATAGCACGGGACCGGTTCCCGGCAGCCGGGCCGGATGCTACATCCTTGTCATGACAGTGAGAGCGCAGCCAGTTCCGATTCTGGCCGACAACTACGCATGGCTGGTAAAGGAAATCGGCTCCGGCGCCATGGCGCTGGTCGACCCGGCGGACGCGAAGGCCTGCATCGCGGCCGTCGAGCGGGCCGGGGGCCGACTGGACCTGATTCTTCTGACGCACCATCACGCCGACCACGTCGCTGGGACCGACGAGGTGCGGGCGCGGTTCGGGTGCCCCGTCGTGGGGGCCGCCGCTGATGTCCGCCGGCTGCCGAAGCTCGATCAAGCGGTACGAGAGGGCGACAAGGTCACGCTCGGGGCCGTGCAGGCCGAGGTGATCGACACGCCCGGCCACACGCGCGGCCATATCGCCTATCACTTCGCGGACGGCGGTGTGCTGCTGTGCGGAGACACATTGTTCAGTCTCGGGTGCGGCCGGTTGCTGGAGGGTACGCCCGCGGAGATGTTCGCCAGCTTGAAGAAGCTCGCGGCGCTGCCCGCGGAAACTCAGGTTTGCTGCGGCCACGAATACACCGAAGCGAACGCGCGGTTCGCGATCACGGTCGAACCGAACAACCCCGATCTACAGGCCCGCGCCGCCGAGGTGAAACGGCTACGCGCGGCCGGTCAGCCGACAGTGCCCTCGACGATCGGCAGCGAACGGGCGGCCAACCCGTTTCTCCGCGCGAAAGATGTCGCGACATTCGCGGATCTTCGTAGCCGCAAGGACCGCTTCTGAAGGAGGCGCCTCGCGTGAAGCTCTACTATTCCCCGACGAGTCCCTATGTGCGGAAAGTGATGGCGTGCGCCATCGCGCGCGGAATCGAAGATCGAATCCACTTGATCGAGACCAATCCGCACGCCTCGCCCCCCGACCTGCTCGCCGATAATCCGCTCTCGAAAGTTCCTTGCCTCGTGACGGATGACGGGGTGGCGCTGTTCGACAGCCCGGTCATCTGCGAATACCTGGACAGCATCGGCGACGCCCTGGGGCTGTTTCCCGAACACGGCGCGGCTCGTTGGCGCGTGCTGAAACAGCAGGCGATGGGAGATGGTATCCTCGATGCGGCGGTCATCCGGCGCATGGAGCAAGCGCGGCCTCGGGAAGCCGCACGCGATGCAGTGATCGCGCGGCAGAAGGCTGTCATCGATCGCACGCTGGACGTGATCGAGTCCGACCCGCCGCACAGTATCGTGGATATCGGCGCGATCACCATCGCCTGCGCGCTCGGCTATCTGGATTTTCGCTTCGCGGCTGAGCCCTGGCGCGAGACTCGCCCCGCGCTTGCCGCCTGGTTCGCGGCTTTCGCGCGAGAGCCGGGTATTGCCCGCACCGTGCCGAAAGACAGGGGGTAGAGGACTCGTCATCGCGAGCGCGGCCTGCGTCTGGGTTGATTGTAGCAAACCAGGCCTACCGCACGCGCCGCAGCAGAATCCGCACCGAGCCAGGATTAGCCGGATGAGGATGCGCGGCGGCCAGAACTATCGGCCGCAGCTCGGCGAGATTGAGCCAGAGCGGCAGCTCGCGGCGGAGAACCCCGCCGGATTCCCCGACGCCTCGCCCGGTGATGACCTCGACGCATCGCAAGCGGTCAGTCTGCGCGGCATAAAGGAAGCGGGTGAGCGCGTGGAAGGCGCGCTGGGCTGTGCGGCCATGCAGGTCGAGCGTGCGCGCGGCGGGAAACTTGCCCGTGCGAAATCGCTGCCAGGTCGCGTTATCAACACCGGCCGGTTGCAGGCCGATGACGATTGCCTCTGACGCTCTGCTGTTCGCCGGGGCGGTGCGAGGCGCGGAGACCAAGGGCGGCGATGCGCGAGCCAAGGTGGCTTCGGGCGGAAGCGGCGGGGCGCTCCGGCCACCGAACGGCGTGACATGCCGGGCGTACTGCGCCCACTCGGCGCGATCCTGCTCGGTCAGTCCGGAGCGACGTGCTGCCATCACCGCGCGGCCGGATCATCCTCCAGCAGCACGATATGCAGCCGCCGCGGGCCATGCGCCCCGAGTTCGAGCGTTTGCTCGATATCGGCCGAGCGCGATGGGCCGGTCACGAGCATCACGTTGCGGGGCATGAACGCCGCGCCCTCGCCCTTTTCGGCGCGCAGCAGGTCCCAGGCCTCCTCGTACGCGCCGACGATGCGACTCGCCCGCAGGAACACGATCTCGGTTTCGGCGAGCAAGTTAAGCGTGGTCGGCCGCTCCGGCGCGGACGGTAGCATCAGCGTCCCCGTCTCGGCGATCGCGGCATAGGCGTGTTGCAGGCTAACCGTATCGGTCGGCGCCGCGCGGCCCTCCCGCACATGCAGCAAAGGCCGCTCCGCCCACGGGATGGCCTGCAAGTCAGGATGCGGCGCGGCGACGATCTCCGGCGCGAGATTTTGCGAGGCAAGGTAGTCGGCGACCGCAGCGGGGATGGCGTTGATGTCGGTCACGCGCGTCACCGTGCCGTACTCCTTCTCGACATTCGCGACGAACAGCGCGATCTGTTCGGGACGAGAGACGCGGCTCCGTGCGGGAATAAGATGGCGCGGATGCTCCGCGAGCCGGGCGCGTAGCAGCGCCGCCTGGTCGGCCGGCAACGGGCCGCGACGCAGCCCGCGTCGGATGGCGCCGAGCACCTGGTCCTTGGATGACATTACACCCGCCGCTCTCGCTGGGCGCGGGCATAGCGGGTGAAGAACGTCTCGCCCTCGGGTGCGGGCAGGTCGCGCCCGGCGGTCCAGCCGCTCGCCATCGGCAGCGAGGCGAAGCGGCCGCGCCTCCGGCCGAGCAGTCCGAGCGCCGTCGCGGCGGCGCGGGTCGCTATTCGGTACGCCGCCGGTCGGCGGGCGAACCAGGCCCACAGGGCAAGATTGTTACGCTGGGTGGCAGGCGTGAGGTGCCGCTCAAATTCTCTCTCGCGCCAATGCCGCATCATCTTCGGCAACGGGATCTTCACCGGACAGACGCTCTCGCACTTGCCGCAGAAGGTGGACGCATTCGGCAGATTGCCAGCCTTGTCCACACCGATGAGGCTCGGCGTCAGCACGCTCCCCATCGGGCCGGGATAGACCCAGCCATAAGCGTGCCCGCCGATCGCGCCGTAAACCGGGCAATGGTTCATGCAAGCGGCGCAGCGGATGCATCGCAGCATGTCTTGGAACTCGGTGCCCAGCATCGCCGAGCGGCCGTTATCGACCACCACCACATGATACTGCTCCGGTCCGTCGAGATCCCCGGGCCGGCGCCCGCCCGTGCTGAACGTGGTGTACACCGAGAAATCCTGACCGGTGGCGGAACGTGCGAGCAGGCGAAGCAAGGAGACGCAATCTTCGAGCGTCGGGACGACCTTCTCGATGGTCGCGAGCGCGATATGCACACGCGGCAGCGTCTGCGTGAGATCGCCATTGCCTTCATTCGTCACGATCACGCTGCTGCCAGTCTCCGCGATCAGGAAATTCGCGCCGGTGATACCGACATCCGCGGCCAGAAATCTCTCGCGCAGCTTGGTGCGCGCTTCGCTCAGGATGTCGCGGCGTTCGTGGAACTCCCGGTCAGGCGGCAAATCGGTGTGAGAAATGCGAAACTGCGCCTCCCAATCCTCCCGGTTGAGGTGGAACGCGGGAGCAATAATGTGGCTCGGCGCTTCGTTCCGGAGCTGGATGATGTACTCGCCGAGATCGGTCTCGACCGGGCGGATGCCGTTGCGCTCCAGGTGCTCGTTGATCCCGAGCTCCTCGGAGATCATCGACTTGCCCTTGGTGACGGTATGCGCCCCCACGTTCTGGCAGATGTCCAGCACAGCGGCGCGGGCGTCATCGGCGGTTGCGCACCAATGCACCTGCCCGCCGGCCTCCAGCACCCGGGCTTCGTACGCTTCGAGGTAGAAGTCGAGATTCGCAAGCGTGTGGTTCTTGATGTCGCGCCCGATCTCGCGCAACCGTTCAAACTCCGGAAGCGCCGCGATCGCTGCCGCGCGGCGGGCCATGAATTGCGGCCGGGAGAACGCGAGCGCCTTCTGCAACCCCGCATCCGCGATCGCCCGGCGGGCGTTTTCCTTAAAGGCCGGACTGGTGGTGAGCATCCTTACGCCTCCGCTAGCTCGCGCGAGCTTAGCCAAAATACTCGGTGCTGATCCAGCTGTAGCGGCGGCCTCGCCTGCATCATTTTATAGCCGACCGGAATCGTTCAATTAGCTCGGCCTGTCTGTACGGCTTCTTCAGCAACTCGAATTCTCCTTCAAATGCATCATGGGATTGAAGCGAGGACGCCGCAAACCCCGACGTTAGAATGACGGGGAACTCGGGACGTATTACGCGCGCCTTTCGGGCCAGTTCGATACCGCTCATTCCACCCGGCATCACTATATCCGAGAAGAGGATATCCACGGGCTGATCGCTTTGCAAAATTCGAAGTGCGGCGCTCCCACCTGTGGCGGTGATTACCTCGAACCCCGCCTCGCGAATGGAGGTTCCGACGGCCTCAAGAACATCGGGATCGTCCTCGACCACCAAAATCCGCAGTCGCGCGAGGTCGGACAAGGAAGCGGTTTCCTCCTCCACCTGCCGCAGCCCAGACCTCTTGCCCTCCGGCAAATACATAGTCACCACGGTGCCCTGGCCGACTTGGCTATCAATCTTGACGTGTCCGTGAGCCTGCCGGGCAAAGCCGTATACCTGGGAAAGCCCGAGGCCGCTCCCCTTCCCTACCTCCTTGGTGGTGAAGAAGGGTTCGAAAGCTCTTGCAACGACATACTCGTCCATTCCTGTACCTGTGTCGCGAACGGAGACGGCAACGAAAGGACCGGGTTCTGCCTCTGGATTGCCGGCCAGATCGGCAGCGTCCAGCCAGACGTTCGCCGTAGCGATAACGATCCGGCCGCCATCGGGCATAGAATCGCGCGCGTTGATCACGAGATTCAACATGGCCGACTGAAACTGTGCCGGATCAATCTGGCAGATTTCTACCGCGGGATGCAGCGTGAGTTCCAGCATAACGGTCTTGCCTGCGGCCTGTTGCAGCAGAGCTGAAAACTCTTGCAGCAACGAATTCACGCTAACAGGCTGCGAGGTGACAGACTGTAGGCGAGCGAAGGCAAGTAAGCTGCCGGTCAGGCTGGCTCCACGCTCGGCGGCCCCAATAGCGGAGTTCGTCAGACGGGTGATCTTCTCATTGCCGGCGGCAGCGTGCGCGATCAGATCCAGGTTGCCGATGACGGCGGTCAAGAGATTGTTGAAGTCATGCGCAATACCGCCTGTTAATTGGCCGATGGCTTCCATCTTCTGCGCCTGTCGCAGCGTCGCCTCGGTCGACCGATGTCCGGCGATTTCCCTGCGCAAACGCGCATTGACGCCGGCGAGTTCGTGTTGAAGGCTTAGGGTGTTACCGAAAGCCTTGCTGGCTCGGCAAGCGCTCAACAACAGCGCGGCAACGAAGATCAGGATCATCACGGCAGAGATCAAGCGCGGTGTTGAGCCCTCGGCGGCAAGCCTGATGGCGAAAGGAAGCGCCGCCGGCACGATGAAAGCCAAGGCCGTCGGGAAGTGGGCGGAGTACACCGTGGCTGCACCCGCGCACATGCCACCCAGAACGAAGGCCAGAAAAAGCTGATAGATGTCGGATTGGGGGAGAAACAGGGTTGCACCGAGTCCCCACAAGAGGCCCGAGGCAAATGAGCCGCCAGTCACGAGAGTAGTCCAGCGGCGAAGCCCGCCGCTCAAGCTCGAATTGCGACGGTGGATCAGCCAAACCCCGGCCCGAGCACCGGAGACGAGGAGCAACAGAGCGATCCAAATCAGGAGGTAGCTCTGTTCTATAACCGGGCGCATGACGGCCGCCGTCAGGCCCGCATTGGCCATCGTCACCCCGAGCGTGAGTGGCGTTTGGCCGAGCACGGCCTTGATCCGCTCGGATCGGATCGAATCGACTTGCGGTTCGATTGACAAGACGCCCTCAGTTCAGCCCGGCTACCCCGACCGGAAGCGGAACCGGAAGCGCTCCCCGTCACCCTCAACCCGCCCGGCGGTGGGCGACGGAAAGTGGACCGGCAGGATCAGCACATCGGTATCGGCGACCTCGCCCAAGAACCGGCGCCGCGATTGCGCCGCCATGGCCGGATCGGCGCAAAAGATCGTGGACCAATTGGGCTCCCGGCATTGCAGGACGTGGTGCATCAGGTCGCCCGTTACCGACGCGCGCTGACCGCCGGATCGGATGTTGACGCAGCAATGGCAGGGCGAATGACCCGGCGTGGGCGAGAGCGTGATCGTATCGTCGAGCGCGAAATCGTCGTCCACCAGCAAGGCCTGTCCCGCTTCTACCACGGGCAGGCAGTTCATTCGCCAAACCGCGCCAGGCGGGTTCTCGCCCCGCGCCGTCGCCGCTTCCCAGGCGGCGTATTCGCGTTTGTGAAAAACGTATTTCGCGTTCGGAAAAGTGGGAACCCAACGGCCATCGAGAAGCCGAGTGTTCCAGCCGCAGTGGTCGATGTGAAGATGGGTGCAGAACACGTAATCGATGTCCTCGAACGCCAGGCCGCTGGCGCGGAACTCGTTCAGCCAGCGTTGCTTTGGGAAATCGAATGGGGCGGCATAACCCTTGTCCTCGCCCGTGCACGTATCGACGAGGATGGTGTGATGCGGCGTGCGAACAACGAAGGTCTGGTAAGTAATCACCATCAGGCCGGAAGCCGCATCGAACAAAAACGGTTCCAGCTCCGCCAAGTGTCGCCGGCCGATCTCCGGATCGTAGGAGGGGAACATGGCCTCCGGCGATCGCCAAGGTCCATCGCGCTCCACGATGCTGGTGACGTGTACCGCGCCGATGCTGATCTCATCCATTGTCGCCCTCCCGGAGTCTTGCGTCACGTCGTGTCCGTGATCTCCGCCTCCAGCCCCTCCAGTTCGGTCTCAAGCGCCGTCAACGCCTCAGCACCCACCCGAGCCTGACGCAGACAAGTGATTAGATCGGCGCGGCAGGTATCGTGGCATCGGTCCGCGTCCGAGCCGATGCCACAGGTCGAAAGACAGACGAGATAGGCGTTGCGACAGGCGACGACCGGCTCCGTCCCCGGCAAATACAGCGTGGACCAGATCTCTTCCAGCCGCTCTTCGACCCATCCGGGCGTCGCGGGTACTTCCTCGGCCATGCGCGTCCGATTACCACCCTCGGCTCCTCAGGCCCAGCCTTATCGCCCGCACTGCGTGTCAGCCTCGGAGCCGAGTGCGATCAGGCGACGGCAGATCGGGGTGGGGGTCGCACAGTGCAACTCACTGGGTGCCGAGCCCGTTTGAGGGGTAAGAACAAGGCGAGGAAGGCTCGTGCATGGCGCCCTTGGATCCCGCGGAGGACGTCTGCTCCGAATTGCTGCAAGCGCGGGATCCCGTCGTCAGTCCATCCAAGCCGCGCTTGCTGGGCATTCTCGGTCCCGGCTTGATCACCGGGGCTTCGGACGATGACCCGAGCGGGATAGCTACCTACTCCCAGGCGGGCGCCCAGATGGGCTTCGGCTCGCTCTGGATGATGCTGTTCAGTTATCCGCTGATGGCTGTCACCCAGGAGATCAGTGCCCGGATCGGCCGTACCACAGGTCATGGACTGGCGGGGACGCTCCGGCGACATTATCCGCCCTGGCTCGTGCAGATATGCATTCTCCTCCTGGTCATCGCAAACGTAATCAATCTCGGCGCCGATCTCGGGGCCATGGGCGACACCGCCGCCCTCCTGATCGGTGGCCCCGAGCCCCTCTATGTCCTGCTCTTCGGCACGATCTGCGTGTCGATGCAGATCCTGCTTCAGGTACACGCGGTATGTCGCGGGCTTGAAGTGGCTGACGTTGGTACTGTTGGCCTATTTCGGGACGGTGCTGATGGTGGACGTGCCGTGGGACCAGGCCTTGCGAGGTCTGGTCGTGCCGAGGCTGTCGCTTGACAAGGACTCGATCAGCACCCTCGTCGCGGTACTCGGCACCACCATCTCGCCCTACCTGTTTTTCTGGCAGGCGTCGCAAGAGGCCGAGGACCAAAGGGTCAAGCCGCACCGCGATCCGCTGATCGAAGCGCCGGACCAGGCAGAGCGCGCCTTTCAACGCATCCGGCTCGACACGTATTTTGGCATGGCGATCAGCAACGTCGTTGCGATGGCCATCATCATCACGACGGCTGCGACCCTGCATGCGAACGGCACGACCGATATCCAGACCGCGCAGCAGGCTGCGGAAGCCCTTCGCCCCGTTGCGGGTCGGTTCGCCTTCATGATCTTCGCGCTCGGCATCATCGGGACCGGCTTCCTGGCCGTCCCGGTTCTCGCGGGCTCGGCCGCCTATGCAATCGGCGAGGCGCGGCGCTGGCCGATCGGGCTTGCCCGCAAGCCGATGGAGGCGAAGGCGTTTTATTGCGCTCTCGCCGTCGCGACGATTTTCGGCACCATCCTCAATTTCCTGCCGGTGGACCCGATCAGGGCGCTCTACTGGAGCGCCGTCGTCAACGGGATATTGGCGGCTCCGATCATGAGCCTGATGATGCTGCTCGCCAGCAATCGCGAGGTCATGGGCAGGTTCACGCTCCCGATGCCTCTCAAACTCATCGGCTGGGTGGCGACGCTCGTGATGGGCTTGTCCGTCGCGGGACTTGTAGCCGCCGCGCTCATATAAGGGTCCGGGGATTGAACGAGCTTGCCACCGCCACCGTGCTGCTCGGGATCCTGCTCGGGAGCAGTGCGGTGGGCCTGCTGGTCCGGCCCTTGCTGTCGGAGCGGCACTGGAACCGGGAGACGTCCCAGCTGGTCGCGCTCGTCAGCACGATGCTGGTGACGTTCGCGGCACTGGTGCTCGGGCTGCTGACCACCTCTGTCAAGAGCTCGTTCGACGGTGTGGACCAGGACGTACGCGGCCTCGGGATCGAACTGATCCAACTGGACCGAACCATGCGCGAATACGGACCGGAAACGGAAACGGCGCGCAAACTGCTGCGCAGCTACACCGCGGCCGCAATCGCCAGCACCTGGCCCGACGAGCCTCCGCCCGCAGGCGACTACTATCCCCGTCAGCTACCGAATTCCCAAAACAACTCGGACCTGGAGAGTCTCGCTCTCGGCGGCATGCTGAACCACGTCGAGCTGGAACTCCGTCGTCTCCAGCCAGAGGACGCCATGCATCGCAGGCTCGCGTCCGACTGCCTCAACGACTTCGAGCGCCTGACGCAGCAGCGCTGGAAGCTGATCGAAGAGGCGCACGGCTCCATCTCCGTTCCTTTCTATGCCGTATTGGTGTTCTGGCTGGTCGTCGTGTTTGCGAGCTTCGGGCTGAGCGCGCCGCGGAACCTGATCGTTTTCATCACACTCGGGCTCGGGGCGGTGTCGATCGCGTCGGCGATTTTCGTCATTCTCGATCTCGACACGCCGTTCGGCGGGTTGTTCTCCGCCTCCAGCCAACCGCTACGCGACGCGCTGATGCATTTGAGTCAGTAAGTAAGGAGCGCGAGACACACTTCGTTGCAAACGGAGCACGGCCGAGCCTAGGGCAGGGGTGTTAAGCTTCGCCGTTCTCTGGGTATGTCATGTCGCGGGCGATGCTCCTCCCGAAAGCCGCTTCAGCAGCTAAGCGCGACAGTCCGGAGACGCGCGTGCCGAAGCCCGGCACGAGCCCGCGTCAGGCGCCCGCCGGATCGACTTTCCCTACTGCCGCATTCAGCTTCAGCAAAATCGGAATTGCGGCGGGCCGCCCGCCATTGCCGCGCAAGCTCCCCATAGGACGGACGGATGATCCCGCGGAAGCGGAGGCCGATCGCATGGCCGACCGAGTCATGCACCATTGCGCGGCATGCGAGGGGGAGGATCCGGAAAGCGGACCGGCCCGCCGCAGAAGCATCGGGAACCCAGGCGGACCAGCCGAAGCGCCGCCGATCGTGTATGAGGTGCTCCGCTCAGCGGGCGAGCCGCTCGATGCCTCCGCCCGCACCTTCCTGGAGCCGCGCTTCGGTTACGATTTCAGCCAGGTGCGAGTCCATACCGACGCGCGCGCGGAGGCTTCGGCGAGGGCGGTAAACGCGCACGCTTACACGGTCGGGCGCGATGTGGTGATGCCCAGTCACGCTTATCAGCCCGGAACCAGCAGCGGCCGCCAGTTGCTCGCGCACGAGCTGTCGCATGTCGTCCAGCAGTCGAGTGAAGCGGGACCAGGGACGGCTCGGACGCTTCAGCGCCAGGCTTCTTCCGGAACATCGACCGGAACGTCCACCGAGGAGGATCTGCCGCAACCACGGCTCACGCTCCAGGTGCCTTTCGGCTTCGCAACCTTTCAGGCACCCTTGGGCGGCTCGAACGGCGTCTCATCGATCCTGCGCGCGCCCTCGGCGACGAACACGCCCTTCGATACGCTGTATCAGCCAAACCTGGCCACGGTGCTCAATTGGAGCCTGCACAGCGGTGAGCGCGGTTTCGAGCTCGGGCTCGGTCTTCAGGGAGCCGGTCTGTTCGGCGGCGCCGGGGCCGGAGGCCAGCTGGCCGGCTATCTTCAGCCGACATGGGTCTTTCTCACCTGGGGCGCACAGAACCAGCATCAGCTCCAGGTCTATCTACAGCCGAGCGTGGCGGAGGCGTTCAGCAGCAATCGCACGGTCGCCGGTACCTCGGTCAGCGTGCCGCTTGGGGTGCAATGGGCCTGGACTTTGCGCGAGAGTGAGCGGAGCCAATGGCAGCTGTTTGCCGGTGTTTCAGGCGGGTACCAGCACACAGATCTCGGGAATGCGCCGGCGGGAACCCCGAACCCGCAGGATGCCGGGTTCATCGGCGTGACGATCGGCTTCCAGTTCAATCGAGTCTTTTTGCGCTACCCGCGCGAGCAGCCTTCCCGGCCGGAGAGAGGGGTGCAACAAGCTCCGCCCTTGGCGCCGCCACCGCAACAGACACCGCCGCCACAGACCCAGCAAAGCCGTCCCGTTCAAACCCCACCAGCGCAGACTCCTGCGCCCACACCGCAGCCGGCGCCGAGCCCGGTTGCCAGCACGCCCACATCGCTCGAAATCTTCTTCCGCTTCGACCGGCCGCAAGCGAGTACGGGCGAGGCCCGATCGGTGCTGGCCTCCGACGGGCCGGACGCCGTCACTCAACTGCAGCAGGTGCTTCGGGACAATCCCCATCTCCGCGTGCAGCTCATCGGGGCGGCTTCCGGCGAGGGCGATGCGGCCTACAATCTCGATCTCGGACGGAGACGCGCCGAATGGGTCGCGCAGCAGCTTCCCGAAGCGCGATTGTACGACCCGCCCGCGAGCGATCTACGCCCCGAATGCATCCGCTACCGGGCGGGGATCGTCAGCTGCGGCGCTTCCGGGGCCAAGCAGCAGCCGGCGGACCCGCACGACCGGCGGGTGCTCGCGCGTTTCTTTACCCCGTAACCGACTCCTGGCTCAGCGGGTGATGCAGCTCGACCAGCCGTGCGAGCCGCTCGGCTAATACGTGCGTATAGATTTGCGTCGTGCCGATATCTGCGTGACCGAGCAGAAGCTGCAGGCTGCGCAGATCGGCGCCACGCGCGAGCAGGTGCGAGGCGAAGGAGTGACGCAGAACGTGCGGCGAAACACGCGCGGGGTCGAGCCCGGCCTCTAGCGCGACATGCTTGAGCAGCAGCGCGAATCCCTGGCGCGTCATGGCGCGGCGAGGATCCCGGCCGGGAAATAGCCAGCGGGTCCCCTTCGCCTGGGTCTCGGCGAGCGCGGCGGCGGCCTGTCGCGCCGGGTCGGAAAGCGGAACGATGCGCTCCTTCCCGCCCTTGCCGCGGATCAGCAGCACGGCCGCGTCACCCGCGAGCGCGGTGCGCGGCAAGGACAGAAGCTCGGAGACGCGCAGGCCCGTGGCGTACAGGATTTCGAGCGCCGCCTTCGCGACCAGGGCCGTAGGGCCGGACCGGCGCCCGGCGGCCTCCAGCAACGCATCCACCTCTTGCTCGGTGAGATATTTCGGCAGCGCCTGAGGCAGGCGCGGCGCATCCAAGAGATCGGTCGGATCGTCGCGGCGCACGCTCTCACGGAGCAGGAAACGATGGAATTGGCGAAGAGCCGAGAGACGGCGCGCGGCGGTCCGGGCAGACAGACCCACGGCTTGCAGATTAGCCATATAGGCCTGCAGTTGAGTTTCATCGGCTCCGGCCAACGTCGTGCCCCGGCTGCGGAGGAAAGCCTCGAAATCGGTCAGGTCGGCCTCATAGGCGGCCAAGGTATTGCGGGCGGCGCCGCGTTCCGCCGCCAACATTTCCAGGAAGGCCTCGAGATGGCGGTCCACGCCGATCGAGCTCAGTGGCCCTGGAACTTCTCGTTCGGCAGGACCCGCTGAACGGGGTGCGGGTTGGGATTCGGCGGGAAGGTGCCGAGGATCACGATCACGACCCCGAGCAGGACGAGGCCGGCGACGACGACGATCAAAAAGATGCGGCTCATTTCGCCGGTCACGGTCCCGATGCAGTTCCCGCGTCGGCTTGGCCTCCGCGTTGCCGCGTGTGCTACCTTCCGGCGAGATGACGCGCAACACTGCCTTGAGGGAGATCGTCCGGCTGCCCGATGCTCTGGCAGGTCGCAGCATCGTTCTGGTCGGGATCATGGGAGCGGGAAAGACCTCGATCGGGCGTCGGCTGGCGGCCCGGCTCGGGATGCCGTTCCTCGACGCCGATGCCGAGATCGAGGCGGCGGCGGGCTGCACCGTCTCCGAGTTGTTCGCCCGTTATGGCGAGCCGGCGTTCCGGGACGGCGAGCGGCGGGTCATCCATCGTCTGCTCTCCGCCGAGCCGCTCGTGCTGGCCCTCGGCGGGGGAGCGTTTCTCGACCCGACCACGCGCGCCACCGTGCGCCGGGAAGGCGTTTCCGTCTGGCTGCGTTGCAAGCTTCCGACGCTGGTGCGCCGGGTCGCGGGGCGCGATCACCGGCCGTTGCTCGCGAATGGGGATGCGGCGGAGATCCTGGATCGACTGATGCGGGTCCGGCACCCGATCTATGCGGAGGCGGACATCGTGGTGGATTGTGGCGATGAGAGTCCGGACACGACCACGAGCCGCGTGCTCGATGCCGTGCTCGGCTGGCGGGCGCCCCGGCGCCTCTCCGTCTCGCTTACATCGGCCGCCTATGACGTTGTGATCGGTGAGAGGGTCTTGGCCCGTGCCGGCGCCCTGCTCGCCCCGGTGCTGCAGCAGAAGCGCGCCGTCATCGTAACGGACGAGGCCGTCGCGCGCTTGCATTTGCCGGCGCTGCTCGACGGACTGGCTGAGACCGGAATCGAAGCGGAGCGCGTGGTCGTCGCCCCGGGAGAGAGCTCGAAAAGACTGGAGACCTACGGACAGGTCGTGGATTCCCTGCTCGATGCCGGGGTGGAGCGACGGACGGCGGTGATCGCGCTCGGCGGGGGCGTGGTCGGCGACCTCGCCGGATTTGCCGCGGCGACCACCCTTCGGGGCCTCCCCTTCGTTCAGGCGCCCACCACGCTGCTGGCGCAGGTCGATTCCAGCGTCGGCGGCAAGACTGGCATCAACACCCGTCACGGCAAGAACCTGCTTGGCGCCTTCCACCAGCCCCGCATGGTGCTGGCGGACACAGGCACCCTCGCGACCTTGCCACCGCGCGAGCTGCGCGCCGGCTACGCGGAAATCGCCAAGGCCGGGCTGATCGGCGATGCGGCGTTCTTCGAGTGGTGCGAACGCAACGGCGCGGCGCTGCTTGCCGGCGATCGCGAGATACAGGCCGAGGCGGTGATGCGGGCCTGCGCCTTCAAGGCCGCCGTGGTCGGCGACGACGAGCGGGAAGAAAAGCCGAGCGATGGCCGCGCCCTGCTCAATCTCGGCCATACCTTCGGCCACGCGCTGGAAGCCGAATACGCCTATAGCGGCGGCTTGCTCCACGGCGAGGCGGTCGCGGTCGGTCTCGGGCTTGCGTTCCGCCTCTCGGCGCGGCTCGGGTTATGCACCGATGAGGAGGCCGAACGCGTCGTGCGACACGTTGCTGAGACAGGCTTGCCGGCCGAACTTCGCGTGCTGAACCGGCGATTCTCCGCCGCCGCGCTGATCGGACACATGCGCCGGGACAAGAAGGTGCGGGACGGCGCGTTGCGCTTCGTGCTTGTGCGCGGCATCGGCCAGGCCTTCACGTCGGACGACGTTCCCGTCCAGACCGTGACGGAGTTATTGCGCGATGAGGGCTGCGAGGCCTGACTCTACTCGCTAGTAGGCATTTATTCTGGGGGGTGCGATTCGTTAACCCAAGGGTTTGCACCCGCAGCATTTGGACCCATATCGGCTCGGCCCGATTGCACGGAAGGAGATCCAAATGCCGCTGAGCGAGCCCCAGGAGCGCAAGCTGCTGCATTCGCGCGACATCGCGCTCCGAGGCTACCAGCGCGGGGACGGCCTGTTCGACATCGAGGCGCATCTCACGGATATTAAGAGCTACGGGTTCGACCTCGAGGATCGCGGGTGGATCGAACCCGGCGAGCCGCTGCACGGCATGTGGCTGCGCATGACGGTAGACGAAGGTCTCCAAATCCTCGCTTGCGAGGCGGTCTCGGATCACACGCCATATACGATCTGCCCGGCGGCGGCCCCCAATTTTGCCCGGCTCGCTGGCCTCACGATCAAGCCCGGGTTTCTCAAGGAAGCAGCAGCCCGCGTGGGTGGCACGCAGGGATGCACGCATTTGCGCGAACTGCTCCAGCAGGTCGCGACCGTCGCCTTTCAGACCCTCTACCCCGTCCGTGCTCGGAAGGAGCGCGCGAAGGCACCACCGGGACAACGGCCGGCGCTGATCGATTCCTGCTACGCCTACGGCAGCGATAGCCCGATCGTGCGCCGCCGCTGGCCTCAGTTCTACACCGGAAGCGATGCGGTCGGGGCGAGACAGTCCGAACCGCTTGCTAGCTCGGCCAAGAATTAAATCCGATCAGGCCGCGCAAGCGGACAGCGAAACGCGCTTCCCCGAGCCGCCATGACCTGCCGCCGCGTGCCCTTCCTGTGTGGCTGCTTCACGGAAGTACTGCAGCACATGGACGCGAACGGCGCTGGTGCGCCCGCCGGCATGGCCCTTGGCCTCGATCTGCCGGATCAGTTCTCCGACCCCGATGCCCTCACGCTGACAAATCTCGTACAGTGCGTCCCACAGTTCCGGCTCCAGCCGCATGCTGGTTCGCCCACGCTCCGCAACGACGTTACGGTTAACAAGTCTGCTTTTTACCACGACAGCCTCTCCAACTCCCGGTTGCAGAGCAGGAGACCACGATCGCGTTAAAAGAAGTTTTCGCCTGGGGAACGAGGAGCCAAAAATTCGGACGAGGGAGCGCCAAATTTAGATCGGGAGTGGCGCTGATTTCATCCGCTCCATCGCGAAGCGGCTGGTCACGTTGCGCAGCGGGACCGCCGCGATGAGCCGCCGATAGAAGCCGTCGTAGGCGGCGATGTCCGGCACGACGACATGGAGCAGGTAATCCACATTTCCGCTCATCCGCCACGCATCCACGATCTCCGCGGTTTCTCCGATCACGTCGGCAAACCGCTTTAGCCAGTCGGCGGAATGATCGGCCGTTTCGACTTCGACGAAAACGGAAACCGGGAGCCCCACCTTCCCCTGATCGAGCAGCGCCACGCGGCCGCGGATGATGCCGGCCAGTTCCATGCGCCGTATGCGCTTCCAGCACGGGGTCGGCGTCAGCCCGACGCGGCCCGCGATATCCGCGAGCGATAGCGAGGCGTCGGCACCGAGCAGCCGAAGGATTTCGCGATCCAGGCGATCAATCTCCTTTTCGGAAGCCATAGGTGTAAACCGCCCCTCTTAGCTGCGATCTTTGGTAGGATATTTTTCTAGTGCGCCCCTAAATATGCTGTGTCGAGAAAAACCTGCTCCAAACCGGGGGAAATCGGGTGATGCGCTTCGTCCTCCTTGTCGTCTCCGCCCTCGTGGCCGGTTCAGCCACGGCGCGAGCCCAGCCGCTCGTCTCGGCCGAGTGGCTGGCCCAACACATGGCCGATCCCCACGTCGTCGTGCTGGACCTGCGCACGCAGGCCACCCACGAGATCGCGCACATTCCGGGCGCGATTGCCGCCGATTACGAGAGGGCCGGCTGGCGCGTGAAGCTGCCCGACGGGTCGGGCGGCGCTCTTCCGCCGGTTCCGGAGATCGCGGCCACGATCGGGAGACTTGGCGTGGCCGACACGGACAAAGCCGTGATCGTCGGCGACGATTTCGGCGCAGCCGCCCGGGTGTACTGGACCTTCCGCGTGCTTGGCCACAACGATGTCTCGATCCTCAACGGCGGATGGCGCGCCTGGGAGGCCTCCGGTTTACCCATGCAGGCCGGGCCAGTGGCTCGAGCCGTAGCGGTGTTTACGCCGCAATACGATCCGGCGCTTCGAGCCGAGCTCGCCGAGGTCGAGCGGACGATTCAGACGGGCGACGCGACGCTCGTCGATGCGCGGCCTCCGGCCCAGTGGGAAGGCCGGTCCAAGACCAGCGCTGTCCGGGAGTATGGCCATCTTCCGGGCGCGGTCTGGGTGGACCAGACGGAGGCGCTCACGGCCGATGGCAGATTGAAGCCGGACCCCGAGTTGACGCGCCTGTTCGCGAAGGTCGGCGACAAGCCGGCGACGACCTATTGCAACACCGGCCATCTGGCGGCGACGGATTGGTTCGTCCTGTCGGAGGTCCTGCACCGCCCCGGCACGAAGCTCTATGACGGCTCGATGTCGCAATGGACGGCGGACGCCTCGCGTCCGGTCGCTCGCTGAGGGCAGATCCGTGAGCTTCAGTAAAAGCCACCCCGGCTTCACCATTCCCGATGCGTCTCCCACGAGGAGATCGCTTCTTCCTCTGCGCGAGAGGCTCGGAGCCGGAAATGCGGAAATCGCCGTCACTCGGCACGGCAGTAGCAGGTCTAGTCGCGGCTGGGTTTCCGCTGGCACGGGATGGCGCGTGGGCCTCGGTCGGATTGCTGGTGGTTGCCGCCGCGCTCGGGTGGGTCTTCTTCTCGGCGCAGTTCGGCTACACCTCCGCCTTCCGCGCTTGGCTCGCGCGTGGCGACGGGTCGGGCCTCGCCGCCGGGCTGCTCGTCCCGGCGGTTGCAGCGTTGGTGATCGTGCCGTTCGCGGCGCTCGTTCCGGGTTACAGCGGCTTCGTTTCGCCGATCGGCGTGCCGCTCGTGATTGGGGCAGCGGTCTTCGGGCTCGGGATGCAACTCGGCAACGGTTGCGGGTCCGGCACGCTCTATGCGGCAGGGAGCGGCTCGCGCCGGATGTGGGTCGTTCTCCCCTTCTTCTGCCTTGGCGGGGTCCTGGGCAGTCTCGTTCTGCCCTCGGCGTTGCGGCTTCCGTCGCTCGGCGCGGTAGGATTAGCGGACTGGCTCGGCCCATGGGGCGGACTCGCCGCGACGCTGACCGTCACCGGGGCGCTCGGGGTCTACGTGCTCGGATCCGGCCCGCGCCCGAGTGTTGCGAAGCTGCGCGCAGCAGTGCTCATCGGCGCCCTCGCCGCAGTGGCTTTCCTCCTCTCGCGCCAGCCGTGGGGCGTCACGATGGGTTTGACCGTGTGGGGTGCCAAGGCACTCTCGGCCGTGGGGTTCGATCTCGCACGCACGGAGTTTTGGGCCTGGGACGGACCGAAGCAGTTGCTGGCCGGTTCCATCCTGCGTCAGGATTCCTCCCTCATGAACATCGGCATGATCCTGGGCGCGACAGCCGCTTCGGGATGGCGCGGCAGTTTTCGCCCGCAAGGCTGGCCACCGCGGCGGGGATTGATCGCCGCAGCACTCGGTGGCCTGCTGATGGGGATCGGCGCGCGATTGGCGTTCGGCTGCAATATCGGGGCGCTAGTCGGTGGAATCAGCTCGGGCAGCTTGCACGGGTTTGTCTGGTTCGCAGCCGCCCTCCCTGGATGCTGGCTGGGAATGCGGCTCCGCCCACTGTTCGGGCTTTCGGCGGGCTGAAGCTCGCCAGCCACCCGGCAAGTCGTGAACCTAACCTTATGCAGGGTCGCTCAACGGTCCTGTAAAGGACGTCGGCGGCCGCTAGCGAACCGACGACTGTGCCGATGAGAAGGGCTACGGGCGGCTCGCCGAAGCCCCAGCGAATCACCGCCGCTAGGACGATGACGTGCACGAGATACAGACTGAACGAGACGCGCCCGAGCCAGAGCAGCGGCCACGCTCCAAGCACCCGCTGCGCGGCAGGGCTGGCCAAGGTGAGGGCTAGCAGCAGCGCGGCCGAAAGCCCGACGGCCACATCGGGTAGCAGGTTGAACTTGAACGGTACGATCATTCCGTAGACCGCTAGAGTCCAGAGGACTGCCCTGCCCGGCACGGAACGACGCCCAAGCGACGCGAGGACCGCTTCACGCTGGCGGGCCAACAGAATGCCGAGAACAAAGAACGGCACGAAATACGCGGTCGCACCGAACGAGGACCCGGTATCAACACCGTTGAAAGGCAGGCAGCCGAGATCGGAACAGCCGCTCCAGCGCCACCCGGCCAGGGACACGGCGAAGGAGCCCGCGAGCGCCGCCCGGGGCGCCCGCCTGACCGCGAGCCACAGCAGCGGGAAGAGGAGGGAAATCCGAATCTCGTGCACGAGGCTCCAGCCAGGCCGGTCCAGCGTGAGGTCCACCCCCATCACCGGCATCAGCAGGTGCCGCAGGACCAAGCCTCCGCTCGCGTCCTCGCTCCATGTGCGCCCGGCCCACGAACCGGCCAGAGCGGGAATCGAGGGTGAAACCCAGCAGAGGATCGCGGAAATCAGGATTACGGCCGCGAAGGGGAGATAGATGCGGCAGAGGCGGCGAGCCGCGAATTGCGCGTAGAAGGAGCGAGCACCCTCGAGCGAGAGCGAAAGCACGAACCCGCTTAGGACGAAAAAAAGAATGACCGGTGCGCGGCCATTCACGAATAGGTGCAGGGGCGTGTAGCGCGAAAGCACCAGCCCCCACCCCGGTGAAATCGGAATCAATCCCGCTAGCACGCAGTGGTGCGTTAGGACCATGAAGGAAGCGACACCCCGCAGGGCATCAAGAGCAGGATAACGCATGAGGGCGACCGATTTTTTCTCGCCCGAGGGTAACTCAAGCAGCCGCCAAACACAACTACAGGTTGAGTGCTCGATGCTCCTCCGGTGTTCGCAACGTGAGTGAAAGGGCGTGGAGGCCGTTCGCGAACTCGGCAGCCAAGAGCTCGTGGACGGCACGGGAGCGAGCGACGCGTCCAAGCCCGCGGAACGCCTCGGAGACCAGCAGCACGCTGTAATGGGTCTCGCCTTCCGGTCGCGCTCCCGCGTGCCCGGCGTGGCGGGCACTGTCGTCGTCCACCTGCAACAGGATCGGCGCGAACGCGTCCGTAAGCACCGTTTCCAGCCGGCGGGCACGGCTCGTCATCGGGGTCATGGATTGCATCCGCGCCATATCGGATAATTGCTGCCGGGCGCCAAGCGGCGGTTGCCAAGAGGCCCTTTGCAAAGCACATAACGGGAGCATGACCCGACGCCGCACGCGACCCCGGGCCTACGCGCCCGACCCGGCCGCGCCGGGGCGGAGTTGCGACATGCCGGGCTGCGAAACGCCCGGCGAATACCGGGCACCCAAATCTCGCAGGGATCTGCGCGACTACTGGTGGCTATGTTTGGAACACGTCCGCGCGTACAACGCTGCGTGGGACTACTACAAAGGTATGTCCCCAGGCGAGATCGAGGCGCAGCTGCGGGCCGATACCGCCTGGCAGCGCCCCAGTTGGCCGCTGGGCCGGCTTGGTTCAGCCTGGGATGAGGAGTTGCTGCGAGATCCGTTGCACCTACTTTCGGCAGGCCGGGTCGGGCGTGCCCCCACGAACGGAAACGAGCGGATTCCTCCGGAACTGCGGGAACCGCTAGCTACCCTCGGACTGAGCTGGCCGACCACGCTCGCCGCGGTCAAGACGCGCTACAAGGAACTCGCAAAGCGCCACCATCCCGACGCCAATGGCGGCGATCGCGATGCGGAAGAACGGCTGAAGGTCATCAATCTCGCCTACGCCGCGCTGCGTTCTAGGCTCGCTCCGGAGCACCGGCTCGCCGCGGCAACGGGCTGATCCCGGCCCAGAACCGCCTGCCCCTCTTTCCCGTGCCGGGGCAGGGGATAGAATCCGCCCGCATGGACAGGACGCTGGCTAATGAACAAGATCGCCAACCTCGCCGAGATCCGCCCCACCTCCGCCATTGATCTGCCGGACACGACGGTGCGCGCCCGGGAAGCGTTCGGCCTCGATAGCGACATGGAGGTTCCGGCCTTCACGGTCCGGACCGAGCACGTGCCGGACATCGACGACGCCTACCAGTTCGACAAGGAGACGACGCTCGCCATCCTGGCCGGCTTCGCCTTCAACCGGCGCGTGATGATCCAGGGCTATCACGGCACCGGCAAATCCACGCATATCGAGCAGGTGGCCGCGCGGCTGAACTGGCCGTGCATTCGCATCAATCTCGACAGCCACATCAGCCGTATCGATCTGATCGGCAAGGATGCGATCGTGCTCAAGGACGGCAAACAGATCACGGAGTTCCGCGAAGGGATTCTGCCCTGGGCGCTACAGCACGCCTGCACGCTGGTATTCGACGAATACGATGCGGGCCGCCCGGACGTGATGTTCGTGATCCAGCGCGTGCTTGAAGTGGAAGGCAAACTCACCCTGCTCGACCAGAATTGCGTGATCCGCCCGCACCCGTCCTTCCGCCTGTTCTCGACCGCGAACACGGTCGGGCTCGGCGACACGACCGGGCTTTACCACGGCACCCAGCAGATCAATCAGGGCCAGATGGACCGCTGGAACATCGTCGCCACACTCAACTACCTGCCGCACGCGCAGGAGACGGCGATCGTGATGGCGAAGATGGGACTGGACGCGAAGGATGCGGCGACTAAGAAGCGCATCGAGAGCATGGTGGCGCTCGCGGATCTGACCCGCGCCGGATTCGTCAACGGCGATATCTCGACGGTGATGTCGCCACGCACTGTTATCACCTGGGCGGAGAACGCGCGCATTTTCGGCGATGTCGGCTTCGGTTTCCGAGTCACGTTCCTCAATAAGTGTGACGAGGCGGAGCGCGCCACCGTCGCCGAATATTACCAGCGTTGTTTCAATGAGGAGATCCCGACGGGGGCGCTGGCGCGCAAGCACTGACACGGCTGCCGTCTCGATCAGCGGAC
Organism: uncultured Alphaproteobacteria bacterium; assembly: GCA_963808965.1. Lineage (GTDB taxonomy): Bacteria > Pseudomonadota > Alphaproteobacteria > Acetobacterales > Acetobacteraceae > CAWEHU01. Next base: position 31,292 of record CAWEHU010000027.1, on the reverse strand, counting down.
ATGAGCGGACGCAAGGACCACGAACGTACCGAGGAATTCAAGCGCGCGACCGCGAGCGCGTTGCGCGCGATGGCCGAAGTGCCTGACGTGCAAGTGGCTTTCCAGCCCGGCCCGACGGGCGTAGCCGGCAAGCGGGCGCGGCTCCCGCTACCCACCCGGACGCTGCCCGCTCCCGAGATGACGAAGCTGCGGGGTGCGGCCGATTCGATCGCGCTTCGGCTGCGTCATCACGACGACGCCGTGCACGCATCCCGCAGCCCCAATGAGCGCGACGCCCGGGAGATCTATGACGCCCTGGAGCAGACGCGCGTGGAGGTCTTCGGCTCCCGGCACATGGCGGGGGTCGCCGCCAATTTGCGCGCGAAGCTGACGGAGGAATGCGAGGCCGAGGGTTACGACCGCATGACGCGGAAGGATCAGATTCCGATCGCCGCGGCTCTTTCGCTGTTAGCGCGGGAGAAGATGTCCGGAAACGCGTCGCCGGCGGTCGCCCGGCGTGTGCTCGATCTGTGGCGGGCAACACTCGGCGCGCGGGCCGATGCCGCTTTGGCGGAGTTGGCGGAAGCGCAGGACGACCAGGCCGCGTTCGCCCGGGCCGCGCGCAAACTGCTTGCCGCGCTCGAACTGGCCGAGGCCGAAGCGGAGGCGGAACCGGACGATTCCGGCGAGGGAGAGGAGAGCGGCGAACAATCCGGCGCGCAAGACAATGCGCAGGAGGGCGAGGGCCAGCCGCAACCCGAGTTGGAAGCCATTCTCGGCGCACAGCCAGAGCAGATGGAAGGCGAAGCGGCTGATGACGAAGGCAGCGATGCCGAAGAGGAAGACGCGGCGGGAGAAGGGGATGACCGGCCTGCCGGCCCGCCGCCGCACCGCGAACGCGCTCTCCCCGATGTCGAGAGCGGCTACCGCGCTTACACAAGGAATTTCGACGAGGAGATCGCAGCCGAGGATCTCTGCGACCCGGAAGAGCTGACCCGGCTTCGGCAACAGCTCGATCAGCAGCTACAGCACCTTCAGGGCGTCATCTCCAAGCTCGCGAATCGTTTGCAGCGCCGCTTGCTGGCCCAACAGACGCGCGCCTGGGAGTTCGATCTTGAAGAGGGAATGCTCGACGCGGGCCGGCTGTCGCGCGTGGTGGTGAACCCGCTCCAGGCGCTTTCCTACAAGCGCGAGCTGGATATGGAGTTTCGCGACACTGTCGTCACGCTCCTCATCGATAATTCGGGCTCGATGCGTGGCCGGCCGATCACCGTGGCCGCGATGTGCGGCGATATTCTCGCTCGCACCTTGGAGCGATGCGCGGTGAAGGTGGAGGTGCTCGGCTTTACGACGCGCGCTTGGAAGGGCGGCCGAAGCCGGGAACGCTGGGTGCAGGAGGGAAAGCCTCGCAATCCCGGGCGGCTGAACGATTTGCGCCATATCATCTACAAGGCGGCCGACGCACCCTGGCGGCGCGCACGCAAGAATCTCGGACTGATGCTGCGCGAGGGATTGCTCAAGGAGAACATCGACGGCGAAGCCCTGCTCTGGGCCTATCGCCGCCTGCTGGCCCGATCCGAGCACCGGCGCATCCTCATGGTTATCAGCGACGGCGCGCCGGTCGACGACTCAACATTGTCCGTAAACCCCGGCAACTATCTCGAACGGCACCTGCGCGAGGTGATTTGCGACATCGAAGGCCGTGAGTTCGTCGAATTGATCGCGATCGGCATCGGCCACGATGTGACGCGCTACTATCGGCGGGCGGTCACGATCGTCGATGCCGAAGAGTTGGGCGGGACGATGATGAAGAAGCTAACCGAGCTGTTCGACGAAGACGCCGACGTCGCCTGGCGCCGCGCTTCCGCCGAGCGCGCCGCATTGATCGTGTAGGGCGCCTGTCCTAAAGCTTTGGCGATATATCACCGCCCCTAAACGGGGCGGGAGTAAGGATCAGAACCCCTCTCTTTCCAGCCGCTTGCGCTCCAGCTTGCGGGCGCGCCGTACCGCCTCGGCCGCCTCGCGGGCGCGGCGTTCGGACGGCTTCTCGTAATGCCGCCGCAGCTTCATCTCGCGGAAGATTCCCTCCCGCTGCATCTTCTTCTTCAGCGCCTTGAGCGCCTGATCGACGTTGTTGTCCCGAACGAGAACTTGCACTTGGCCGCCTTCTCCTTCCGCTGCTGTGCCCCGGCCGGAAGGGGCGTGAACAAGGGTTCCGCCGCCGGCTCCCGGCGCGGGGGAGGGCGCTATAGCATGACCGGGAGCCTCGCCAAAGACATTTCGCGTGCCCATCTCGGACCCCGTCATGGCCATTTTGAAGATCGCCCGCATGGGCCACCCGATCCTGCTGCAACATGCCGAGCCCGTGACGGACCCCGGCGCTCCGGAAATGCGGCGACTGGTCGCCGACATGATCGAGACCATGGAGGACGCAACCGGGGCCGGGCTGGCCGCCCCGCAGGTGCACGTGCCGTTGCGGGTTTTCGTCTTTCGGGTCAGCCCCGAGCGTGCCGGCGGCGATCCGGATGATGTCCCCGTCGGCAACACCGTCCTCATCAATCCGGAAATCGAGCTACTCACCACCAAGCGGGTGCTGCGGTGGGAGGGTTGTCTCTCCATCCCCGGGCTACGGGCCGCCGTGCCGCGCGCGCCCCGTATCCGCTATCGCGGAGTTGATTGCGATGGGAGACTAATAGCGCGCGAGGTCGGCGGTTTTCATGCGGGCGTGGTACAGCACGAATACGACCATCTGGATGGTATTCTCTATCCCATGCGCATGACTGACTTCTCGCTGTTCGGCTTCACAGAAGAACTGGCCAAGGCGGCGATGGCCAAGGAGGAACCGAGATGATGCATCCACCCGAGCGGAGCCCGGAGCGCGACGCCGCACTCGAAGCCATGCTTCCGCACGTGCCGTTCGATGGCTGGACCTACAAGACGTTGCGGATGGGCCTGCGTTCGATGGGCGCGGCAGAAGAGGATGCCGAGCTGCTGTTTCCCGGCGGGGCGGCGGATATGATCGAGGCATTCTCGGACCTGGCGGATCGCCGGATGGAGGAAGGCGCTGGCGCTCTCGATCTCGCGGGGATGCGGACGCCCCAACGCGTGCGCGCCCTGATTGTGCTTCGGCTCAAGCAGAACCGGCCGCATCGGGAGGCGATACGCCGCGCCCTCTCCGTACTCGCGCTGCCCAGACACGCGCGTCTGGCCGTGGCCTGCAATGCCCGCACTGTGGACGCGATCTGGCACGCCGCCGGGGACCGCTCGGCCGATTTCAGCTGGTATACGAAACGCGCCCTGCTCGCAGCCGTGTATAGCGCGACTCTCCTGTTCTGGCTGAACGACGATAGCGAGGAGGACAGTGCGACCCTTGCGTTCCTGGATCGCCGTCTCGCCGACGTTGGCCGCATCGGAAAGATGCGGGGCCGCCTTGAGAAGCTAGCGGATCGCCTCACGCCGCCACCACTGCGCCGGAGCGCGTAACAGGGGCGCGAGCGCACGGACCTTCCCTCTGTTTTTGAGGGGAAACGGGATAATGTGACTCCTGCCGCTCCCATAGCTACTTGCGATTGGGAGAAGGCTCCAGAACACAGAGACTCAGGGAGAGAGACACATGCCAGTGGTAAAGGTTGTCGAGCTGCTCGCCGAATCCCAAGAGAGCTGGGAGGATGCCGCAAGGCAAGCCGTCGAAGAGGCGGCGAAGACGATCCGGGGTGTCCAGTCCGTCTATATAAGCGAATTCCAGGCGACGGTCGCGAACGACAAGGTAAAAAGCTTCCGGGTAAACGCGAAGGTCTCGTTCGTCCTTGAGAAGGGCGGCCAAAGCTAGACCCCCGTTCCGGGCACTCCGCTCTGCATTAGCGGCCCCTCACCTAGCCGTTTCCCTAGCGGGAGAGGGCTGGGGTGAGGGCTAGGAACCCCGCTGGGCAACCCGATCGAGCGCGCCGCGTTTCGGGAGCAGAACCATAGCGGATGACCAGGAGCTAAGCAGATGCGCGGTATTCTCCTCTGGCTGCTCGGAATCCCCATTCCGATTATCATACTTTTGTATTTATTTCATGTGATCTGACAATCACGTTCGTTATCGCCGGGCTTGACTCGGTGATTCCAGGCGAGGATGCGCGGTTACATCCATGCATGATGGAAAAGACCGGAGTGCCGCTTGTCTGCGCTCATCAGCCGTTCAGGATGGAACGCGCGCCCGTCTATCGAAGCGGGCCACGCGCGAGAGCGCGTAATCCACCTCGGCCCTCGCCGTAGAGCTGAGAACGGTGGCTGGCTTGCGTTGCGCGTCCGAGGCGAGGACGCCGCGACGCATCAAGACGTATTTCCTTACGGCGAGCCCGACACCGGGTTGCTGTTCCAGGCGAACGAGCGGGAGGTGAGCGTCGAACAGGTCGTGCGCCGCATCTCGTTCCCCTTCCTTCGAGAGCCGCACGACATCGACGAGCATCTCGGGGAAGCAATATCCCGTCATGGCCCCGTCCGCACCGCGTTCCATCTCGTAATCAAGGAACAATCCGCCGTTGCCGCAAAGGATGGAGATGTGACGCATGGACCCGTCACGCTCGAACCCGCGCAACGTCGAGATTTTTTCGAGACCAGGCCAATCCTCGTGCTTGAGCATGACGCAATTGGGGTTCTCGCCGACAATCCGTCTGATGACGGCGGGCGTCATCACGACTTTGAAGGTCAGCGGATAGTCCTGCAGCACGAAGGGCACGTCCGGCCCGATCGCCTCCGCGGCCTGCCGGTAATACCCCACGATCTGATCGTCCGTGCGAAGAGTGTTCGGCGGCCCGATCATCACGCCGCCCGCCCCGGCGTCCATGACCGTGCGGGCGAGCGCACGCATGGCGGCGAAGCCCGGGGCCGATACCCCGACCACGATCGGCACGCCCGCGCGGCGGATGAAGCTGGTCGCGATGCTGACCGCCTCCTCGGCGGCCAGCTTCGGAGCCTCGCCCATCTGGCCGAGCACGGTGATACCGCTGACGCCACTTGCCCTGAAGAAGTCAATCAGGCGGTCGGTCGAGTTCGCGTCGATCCGCCCGTCCTCCGTGAACGGCGTGGGCGCGATGACGTAGACGCCGCTAATATTGCTGTCGAAGGCCAATGAACCCTCCGCTCGATAGTGCCAATGCCCGATGCTACGGCGTTTCCCGCGATACCGGAACCGCCTTAGAGTGGGCGCCTACGAGGGAACGGAGGCTGCTATGTCGGCGAACGACGACGAGCTTTTCGGACTTCTGAGCGGCGTTTCCACGGCTACCCTCACGACCGTTCTGCTGAAGAAGAATTTGCGCAAGACGTGGATGCGGGGGACCAAGCCGCTTACGCCGAACTTGCCGCGCCTGGTCGGGCGTGCCTTCACCTTGCGTTTCGTGCCCGCTCGGGAGGACATGGCAACACCCAAATCATGGTCCTCGCCCAAATCTACGCGGGGAGCGATCGAGGCCATGCCGCCCGGCTGCATCGCCGTGATCGACGCGATGGGTAGCGTTGAGGCGGGCGTGTTCGGCGACATCCTGTGCGCGCGCATGGCGAAACGCGGGGTCACGGCACTGGTGACAGACGGCGTGATGCGCGACGTCGCCGGCGTGATCGGAACCGGCCTGCCCGTTTGGTGCAACGGTGGGGCCGCGCCGCCGTCCGTCGCCGGCCTGACCTTCGTGGGCTGGGGCGAGCCGATCGGCTGCGGCGGCGTGGCGGTATTCCCCGAGGACGTGATCGTCGCCGACGGGGACGGCGCGGTCGTGATTCCGGCCGCGCTACTCGCGGACGTGGCGAAGGCCGCGCACGAACAGGAGCAGATGGAATCCTGGATCATGGGCGAGGTAGAGAAAGGCCACGCGTTGCCTGGGCTCTATCCACCCAATGAAGAGAACCGGGCCCGCTACGAGCGCGAGAGAACCGGGGCTGAGCGATAGTCCCCTTCGTCCGCTACTGTGGCGCGTTCTTGAGTCCGAGCGCGGCATAGAGGCGCTGACTCGGCGGCCAGGCGGCCATCAGGTCCGAGCGCCACGCATAGGCCGCCCAGCAGAGCAGCAGGACGGCTAATATGCTGACGACCCAGGAAGCCCATAGCGCCGCCCCGACCCGCGGCCCCTCGGACTGCGCCATCAACCGCGCGAATGGGCTCGGCCTCCGGACTGGACGCGCTGCGGTCAGCGGCGGAGCGGTAGGCCGAGGCGGAGGCGAAGGCGGCAGCGGCTCTTCCGGCTGGGGTGCCGCGGGGAGCTCCGGCTCGGCCCAGGCCTGCGCTGTGAAGACGGATGCAGGGGGGAAGGGTCTCGGCTCACGCACTGGCGGCAATTCTTCCGGAGGTAGCCGCAGTTCGGCGGACTCAGGGCCTGCCATGGGCTCGGCGGCGGACAAGACGTGCGGCGCCCCCACCCGGCCCTCACCGATGGTCCATTCTCGCAGGCACTTTGCGCAGCGCACGATTCGGCTGCCGGCGGCCAAACGCTCGGGTACCTCATATTTCGCGGAACAGGACGGACATTCGATGAGCATGGGTAAGCGAGGTCTCCGGCTCAAAAGATCGATGGGCCAATTTGGGGGAGGCGGGTTTCCGTTACAATAACGGGACGACCCCGCTCGCCTGCTTCCGGCGTTTATCAGCTAATGGCAAGAATCGACCAGTCCTCGCTATGAGAAGGCGATGGTGCGCTTCGAAAGTGTGGGCTTGCGCTACGCGCAGGGCGGCCGGGCCGGGCCGGAGGTACTACGGGACCTCAGCTTCGCCGTGCCCACGGGCGGGTTCCGGTGGCTGCTCGGCCCCTCTGGTGCGGGCAAGAGCAGCCTGCTCCGGCTGATGTACCTCGGCATCCGGCCCACGGAAGGGCGGGTCTCGGTCCTCGGCGCGGAGGTCGGCCGGGCAGGGCGGGCCGCGTTGCCACGGCTGCGAAGGCGGATCGGGGTCGTGTTTCAGGATTTTCGGCTGCTCGCGCATCTATCGGCCTTCGATAACGTGGCGCTACCGCTGCGCATTGCCGGCAGGCCGGAGGGCCAGGTGCGGGCCGATGTGCTAGAAATGATGGGATGGGTGGGGCTCTCCCAAAAACTGGAGGTGCGCCCGGCCGAGCTCTCCGGCGGCGAGCAGCAGCGGGTCGCGATCGCCCGCGCCGTCGTGAGCCGGCCGAGCCTGTTGCTGGCAGACGAGCCGACCGGCAATCTCGACGAGCGGCAGGGCGAGCGGCTGATGCAGCTGCTCAAGGAATTGAACCGGCTTGGGACCACCGTGGTCATTGCGACCCATAACGACGCGCTGGTCGCGCGGCATCCGGGTCCCGCGCTGCGGCTACGCCAAGGCCGCCTGACCGGGAATCCCTGAAGTATGTCCCGCCGCTCTGCCCGCCGTCGCACCACCTTACTCCGCCCCTCTGGGTTCGACGAGCTCGGGCTCCGGCGCGCCCTCTCGGATCGAACGCTGCCCTTCCTGGTCGGGGCGATGGCTTTTCTGGCAGCCTTGGCGCTCGCCGGGGCGGTGGGGGCTGCCTCGCTCGCGGCGCACTGGCGCGTGGGCGCCGGCGCCTCTCTCACTGTGCAGGTGCCCCGCCCGGCACAGCCGGCCGAAGGAGGCACCGAAACGCGGGTGAGTCGGGTGATGGCGATGTTGCGGGCCACCCCCGGCATAGCGTCGGCCCGCGCGCTGTCGGATGACGAGTTGGGAGAGCTCTTGCGCCCTTGGCTGGGGGCTGAGGTCGAGAGGCTGTCATTGGCTATTCCGGCCGTGATCGAAATCCACGCGAGGCAAGACGGCGTGGATGTCGGCGCGCTCGCCGCCCGACTTGAGTCGGCAGCGCCGGGCGCCTTCGTCGAAAGTCACGGTCTCTGGCTCCGCCGCCTCGCCACACTCGCCCGCAGTTTGCAGGCCTGCGCGGGGCTTGCGGTGCTGGTCGTAGCCGCGGTCGCCGCTGTCGTCATTACCGCGGCGACCCGGGCCGGACTGTCCGCCCGGCGGGAGGCGATCGAAATCGTGCATGGGCTGGGGGCGACGGACGGGTACATCGCCGGACAATTCGCGCGTCGCGCAACGACCCTTGCCGCGACCGGAGGTTGCATCGGCGCTCTCGCGGCGCTGCCTGTGCTGCTCGGCCTGGCAAATCTCGCCGCGCCGTTCGCAAATCCACAGCCTGACAAGGAGGCCGACCTGCTCGCGGCTCTACCCGCCGTGCTCTGGCTCGCGCTGCCCGGGCTGCCGGCCGCCGCCTCCGTTATTGGCTTCCTCACGGCCCACGGCACGGTGCGGCGCTGGTTGCGGCGGCTGCCATGAAGGGAGCTTCGGCCACAATGGGACCTCCACCCCGGCGGCGCCGGGCGGTCCTGGTGGCAGGATTCATGCTGTCCGGCGCTGTCGTTGCCTGGAGCCTGGGTTTCGCTTGGTTCATCCACGAGACCACCCGCCCCGCGTCCGCGCCGCTCGCGGCCGATGGCATTGTGGCGTTGACCGGCGGGGCGGACCGGGTGGAAACGGGGTTGCGTTTACTGGCCGAAGATCGCGGACGCCTTTTGCTTGTGTCCGGGATTGGCGGGGGAGCCGAACTTTCCGAATTGGCGCATCGCGCCGGGCTCGACCCGCTACCCCTGGCGACGCGGGTTACGCTTGGCCGGAAGGCGACAACAACCCGGGGCAACGCCGAGGAGACGGCCTCCTGGGCCCGCGAGAACGGCATTCATTCGCTGATCGTGGTAACAGCGGGCTATCACATGCCGCGCGCCGTCACGGAACTGGGGCGTGCTCTACCCGAGGTGACACTGTACCGGCTCCCCGTCGTGCCCCCCGGAATGCACACGCCTGCCGGGTTGCATGATCCGGCGATGCTCCGGCTGCTGGCCGAGGAATATAGCAAATGGCTGTTGGCCCGGGTCGGTTTGTCCGTCCTCGGGCCGGATCACCCGCCACCCATTCCCGGACACGGCGCACCGCGTGAGACGCGGAACTCCCGAGATCGGCCGATCCAGTGGGACCCCGGCCCGGTATGACTGTCCTCCGCTCGGCCCTGTTCAACGTCTTCTTCTTCGCCAGCACGTTTCTGCTGGTCTGGCCCGGCGCGCTTCTAGGGCTGATCGCACCGGAGCGCGTGCTCGGTTTCGCGAGCGCGTGGGCGCGGCTCGAGTTGGCCGCTTTGCGCACGATCTGCGGCATTCGGTTCGAAGTTACCGGACGCGAGCACCTGCCGCGGGAAGGTCCAGCGCTAATCGCCCCGCGGCATCAATCCGCCTTCGACACGCTCGTTTGGATAACGCTGCTGCCTCGCTGCTGCTACGTCCTCAAGCGCGAGCTGCTGAGCATTCCCTTATTCGGGGGCATGCTCCGCACCTCCGGGATGATCGCCGTTGACCGCGAGGCCGGGGGTTCGGCCATCCGGGCGCTGGTCAGGGGCGCGGAGCGCGCGATCCAGACCGGTCGTCAGATTGTCATTTTCCCCGAAGGGACCCGGGGCGACCCCGGCAGCCCATTGCCCCTGCAACCCGGCGTCGCCGCCCTGGCGAGCCGCACGAACCTGCCGGTCATACCGGTCGCGACCGACTCGGGCCTATTCTGGGGCCGGCGCGCCTTCCGCAAGCGCCCGGGCACCATTCATATTGCTGTCCGAGCGCCCATCCCGCCCGACACGCCTCGACGAGAGCTGATGCAGCGCCTGGAAGCTGCGCTGCGCTACGAGGCCGAAGGCGCTCAAAGACCTGTGGACAACTTTGTGGATGCAGCTACCGGAACCTTCGCAGATCACACCAGCGATATCCGGTAATCTCATGGAAAAGCATGCACAATTTCCCGCGATCGAGTCTCAGGTGGGGGCTTCGTCTGGACTGGGGATGAAACCCCGCCGCTCGTCGGCCGGCGATCCCTTGCTCTCGTATGCGTCGTAAGCTTTGGTTGCTGCTCGGGGCGGCGCTGCTCGCCGTCGCCGCGCAGACGGCCTATTGGTACTGGGCGGAACAGCAACTTCGGGAAGGCTTCGGGTCGTGGCTTTCGGCACGACGGGCGGCGGGGTGGACGGCGACGGCGGGATCGATTGTCCGCGGCGGGTGGCCGCTGGCCGCCACGCTTGTCGTACACGACTTGAGCCTGGAGGGGGGCGAGCCTGACATCCCCGGCGGCTTAAGCTGGGGCAGCGAGCAAGTCGTGCTTCGGCTTGCTCTCTTCTCGCCGCGGAAGCTCACCTTGGTGTTCGAGGGCAAGCAGCATCTGAGACTGAGCGTTTGGCCGGATGTTCCGTTCACCGCAGATCACCTGCAAGCCGAGCTGCCCCTCACTCCGGCTCTTCCGCCGCAACGAACCGCCGACATTCTCGCGAACAATCTGCGGGCCGGGATACCGGCCGGAAGGGATTTGGCGCGCGGCCTGAGCATCGGACTGCTCCAAGCACATCTCGCCGTTGATCGCGGTGCAGGCCGGGATCAACCCGTACTGGCCGTCTCCGCCAATGCCGAGTCGATCGGCCTGCCACGGGATTTCGCATGGGCGTTCGGCGACCGGATCTCGTCCCTCTCCGTCCAAGGGAGCTTCAACGGGCCGCTATCTTCGACGCCCGACTTGGCGGAACGGGCGAACGCTTGGCGGGAGGCGGGGGGAAGTTTAGCGATCGAGCGCCTCGCCCTCGGTTGGGGGCCGCTCGGTTTATCTGCGAGCGCCACCGTCGCGCTCGATCCCCAGCTTCAGCCGATGGGAACCGCGACCGCCCGCGTGCTCGGCTACAGCGAGGCGCTGGACTCGCTCGCCGCGCAAAATGTCATCACCCGTCGCACCGCCACCGCGGCGAAAGCCGTTCTGGCACTGATAGCTCGGACGCCCGAAGGCGGCCAAACCCCCGAAGTTGAGGTGCCACTGACTTTGCAGGATCGCGTGCTGTCCATGCGCCAGATCCCGCTGGCCCGTATTCCGCCGCTGGTCTGGCCAGGAGGCGGCTGAGCCGGATCAGGCGCTGCGGGCCGCGACTAGCCGCCAGGTCGGGTCACGCGAGGAGAGGTCGCGCTCGAAGGTCCAGAGATCGGTGATCTCGGTCACGGCGTCCGTGCCGGCGACCGGGTGGCTCTCCTTGTCCAGGGTCACGTTGATCTGGTCCGACACGAAGCGCACCGTGATCGTGGCAAGATTGTCGAGCAACGACGCTGCTTCGATCGTGGCGGATCGGATTCCGCGGATTTCGGTTTTCTGCGCTTCTCCGGCGGTCTCGCGGGCGGTGATCGCCGCATCGAATGCCCGGAAGGTATCCTCCGACAGGAGGTTATGCAGCGTCTCTCGGTTTCCAGCCGCATAGGCCGCGACGATCATCCGAAACGCCTGCTCCGCGCCGTCCAGAAAGCGTGCTGGCTCGAAGCTGCGGTCCAGCTTCTGCATGCGCGCGATTGCCTGGCCCGTCGGGCTGGCCGGCTCGGGAACCGGCCGAGCGCTGGGGGCGGAAGGCGCGGCCTCGGCCCGGCCCTCGATAACCGGCCCGTTCGGCGGAAGATCTTTTGGCAGCGCATTTTGGGGTGGCTGATAGGGCTGAGGCGGACGCTCGTAACCTGTCCGCTTTCCCAGGATGCTGCGAAGCCGCAGCACCAGGAACCCGGCGATCATCCCGAAAAGGATCAGGTCGATCGGAAAGCCGCTGCTGCCCATCATCTACTCCCTGCGGGCCTGACATAAGCACGCCGAGCGCGCGGCACAACAAGAGGACCCGCCGATCGGAACCGGCAAGCCGGATCAGCGGGTTTTCCCACGCGCGGCCACGCGCCATGTATCGACCACTTGGCCATCGCGGCTGACAACGACCTCATCGTGCAAGTTACTGACCACGCAAACGTGGTTCGGCACGATCCTTATCCCCTCGCCCAACTCGGGCTTCTTGGCGCAGCGGGAAATGTCGATGATCCCGTGTTCCTCGTTCAGACGCTCGATCACCGCGTCCGGATAGCCGAGGACGAGCCCGTATCCCGGCCCGGCGGATTTCGCCACCTGATCGCTCGTGAGGCTCTTGGTTCCAGCATCCATGATCGCCCGGTCCTCAGTCGGCCGACTCACGATCGTTGCCCAGAGATGCAGCGCGCATTCGTCCAAGCTCGCCGTTCCGGCTGCGACGGTCGCGCGATCGTGGTAGATGTAGGTGCCGACGCGCACTTCCGTGAGCCCGGCCACTTCATGAGCATGCCAGGCATTCGGCGTCCCCCCTCCGGACACGACCGGGAGGGGGATGCCCGCGAGAGTGAAGCGGCGCTTCGCTTCGGCCACGAAGTCCGCTGTCGCCGCCGTGCTCGGGTACGTCATCAAACCCGCGAACTCTAATCCCTCCGCTTCCATGGCGCGCTGGGCAAGATTCAATGCCTGATCGACCGAGACGACGCCGGTACGTTTGTTACCGCTGTCGAACTCCACGAGAACGCCGATCGGGCTCCGAGCCGCGCGTGCCGCTAGCGCGGCTGTATCCAGCGCAAGCGGATTGTCGACAGCGACGCTCATCGTCGCACGTCGCGCCAGCGCGGCGAGACGCAGCGCCTTGGCGGGACCGATGAGCGGATACGAGATGAGAATATCATCCAGCCCCGCGTCGGCCATCACCTCGGCCTCGCCCAGCTTCTGGCACGTGATTCCGCATGCGCCGAGCTCCACCTGGCGTCGCGCGAAAGCGGGCATCTTATGCGTCTTGATGTGCGGCCGCAGACGCAGATTGTGATTGTCACAATAGGCCTGCATCTTCGCGAGATTTCGCTCCACTCGCTCCAGATCGATGACGGGAACCGGCGTTTCCAATTCGTCGACGCGCATCAGGAGCTCCTGGTCAGGTCGGAAGAACCGCCACGCAATCGATCTCGACGTGAATGCCGACGAGTTGGCTGCCGACCGTGGTGCGGGCCGGAGGATCGGTTGCGAAGAACTCCCTGTAGATGTCGTTGTATTCGCGGAACCGGGTCACGTCGGCGAGATACGTATTCACCTTCACCACATCCTTGAAGTCAGCGCCGGCGCCCTTCAGGATAGTTTGCACATTGCGGAGCGTTTGCCGCACCTGGGCGGCGAAGCCGTCCGGCACGATATTCGTCGCGGGATCCGCCGGTCCCTGACCGGAGACATAGACGAAACCATTGGCGATGACCGCGTGCGAGTATTGCCCCGCCGCCCCGGCCGCACCCTCGACCATGATCGCCTTGCGCATGATCTTCCCCGATCCTGTTAGTGGCCGAGCACGCGGCCGGGGCGCCGGCCGGTTACGCGTCCATCCGCCACGATGGCTTCGCCCGACACCCAGACATGCTGTACGCCCGCAGCGAGCTCGGTCGGGTCATCGAAGGTCGCGCGGTCATCGATCCCGTCCTCGAACAGCACCAGGTCCGCCGCCATGCCCGGCCGCAGCAAGCCACGGTCGCTCAAGCTGAAACGTTGCGCCGCGACCGACGTCATGCGCCGCACTGCGTCCTCGAGCGTGAACCAATGGCGCTCTCGCCGCAGCCGGCCGGCAACGCGCGGGAAAGTGCCGTAGGCGCGCGGGTGCGGCTTGGTGCCAGGCCGGGGCAAGCCGTCGGAGCCCACCATATGGAGGCGATGCGTGCAGGCCGCGCGTAGATCGCCCTCGTCCAGCTGGAACATCACGATGGCTGTTTGCCCGGCATCCTCCTCGATGAATCGCACCATCAGATCGAAGGGAGTCATTCCCTCCTCGGCCGCCGCGTCCTCCATCGACTTGCCCTCAAACCGCTTGAGATCCGGATTGCTGGTGCCGGAAATCCGCACATTACCCCAGCCGATCAGCACGATCTTCGACTGTGGGGCATGCGGGTCGGGGCTGCCTTCCTCCACCGCCCGCCGCAAAGCTTCGCGGCCGGCGGGATCGCGCAGTTGCGCGAGCAACGATTCAAGGCCGCCCTCCTGCGCCTCCGGCGGCAGCAGTTGCAACACGTAGCTGCTGCCCGCCGGATAGGGATACATGTCGAAGCTGACGTCGATGCCGTCCTGCCGGGCCGCTTCGAGCTTCTCGATCACACCCGGCACGTTGCCCCAGTTCGGCCGCCCCGCCGATTGCAGGTGCGACAGGAGGCCGGGCGCGCCAGATGACCGCAAGATACCGATGAACTCGTCGGTCGACGTGACGAGGCCCGCCTCATAGCTGCGGATATGCGCGGCCAGGATCTTGCCATGCGCCCTCACCGTCTGAGCGAGCGCCATCAACTCGGCCTCATCGGCATAGGCGCTCGGCGGATATACAAGCCCGAGCGATAAGCCCGCCGCGCCGTCCGCCAGCTGACTGGCTAGCATCTCCTGCATCGCCGTCCGCTCCTCGGCGGTCGCCGGGCGGCGTTCATATCCCATCACGGCGAGCCGCAACGCCGCGTGCCCAACCAGCGAGACCAGATTGAGCGCCGTGCCGCGACGATGGAGTTCGCTTCGATAGGCCGCGAAGCTGTCGAACACTTCATCGGCCGAGGTCTCACCGAGCAGTCCCGAGAAATGCTGCCTGAGAAGCTCGGCGGAGCGTGGTGCGGTCGGATAGAGAGAGAAGCTGCAATTACCGACGACCAGCGTCGTCACACCCTGTACCGCCTTCTCGACCCGCTCCGGTTCCCGCAGGCAGATCAAGTCATCGTGGCAGTGCGCGTCGATGAAGCCGGGAGCCAGGTAGCGTCCCTCGGTCTCGACAATCTCCGCTCCCTCGGCCGGAAGTGATGGACCGATCGAGGTAATACGTCCGCCACCGATCCGAACATCGCCCGCGAACCACGGCGCGCCGGTCCCGTCGATGATCCGAGCGCCTCGAATGAGTAAGTCGCCTGTCATGATCTGAGATCTCCCGTCAGCTGGGGGCAGCGCCAGGCAGCGCGATGCCGGCCCGGCCGGGCGGCTCGGGGATCGGCTCGATCCGGCCGAGGATCACCACATAGGAGAAGATGCCGACCAGCAACACGACCCCGGCCACGAGGAATGCGCCCGCGAAGGAGTGGGTCAGCCCGACAATAAAGCCGGTGATCACCGGGGCCGCGACGCCCATCAGATTGTTGGTGAAATTGACGATGCCGCCGATGGTGCCGGTACCGCCCCGGGGCGCGATCAGCGATACGATCGAGGAACCCACCGGTGCGGCGGCCGCGAGACCCGTGAGTGCGATGGTGATCCAAGTGATGGCCCAAACGGGGTTCGTTGTGGTGACCGCGCCGAACACGGCCAAACCGAGCAGCATGCCAGCGACGAGCACGGTCTTGCGGACCTTAGTGTCGTCGTAGCCGCGCGCGATCAGATGATCGACCAGGAAGCCGCCGATCAGCAGATCGGAAAGGCTCGCGAATATCCACGGGATCGTCGCGTACCCCGCGGATTTCAGAATGCTCATGTGCAGCGTCTGTACGAGATAGCCGGGCAGCCATGTCAGGAACAGGTAGAACGAATAGCCGTACGCGGAGAAGCCGATTGTGAGGCCCCAGACCTTTCGGTTGCGCAGCACATAGCCGAGCATCGTGCTCTGCCCGCTTTCCGCAGCACCTTCCCGCGTGGCGCCGCCGGCGAGGATGTAGTCGTACTCGATCTTGGAGAGTCGCTTGTCTTCACTCGGGTCGCGGTAGATCACCCAATAGGCCACGAAATAGGCGAGGCTCAGGATCGCAGTGATGCCGAAACCCCAGCGCCAGCCGAGGTTGACGATTGCGAAGGCCACCAAGGGCACGCCGATGACGTTGGAGAACTTCGCCGCGGAATCGAAGATCGCGGTGGAACGCGAGCGTTCGGTCGTCGGGAACCAGTAGCCGGTCGCTTTTTGGCTGGCCGGGAAGGCGGGCGCCTCGGCGACGCCCAGCAGCACCCGGGCTGCGAGAATCCCGCCGAAGCCGCTGGCGATTGCCGTGATCGTCGACGCGACCGCCCAGAGGAACGCGCCCCAGCGTCCGACCCGCGTCACTCCGAACCGGTCGAGCACCATGCCCCCCGGCACCTGGAGGAGCGAGTACGACCAGAAGAAGGCGCTGAATAAGAAGCCCAGTTCTTCCGGCGAGAGATTGAACGCCTCTTGCAGCTGCGGCGCCGCGACCGACAGGTTGATCCGGTCGATGTAGTTCACCAAGACGCCGGCCCCGAGCAGGATCCCTATCGTCCACCTTCGTCCGGGAACGCGCTGTGCAGTCGCCGCCATCCTGGAGCCTCCCACATTTGACGCTCTCTCTCCGGAGCTGGCGTGGCGTACCCGGTGTGCCGGAGCGTTATTTTCGAAACCGTGGCGAGAGCTTAGGCCACCGGCACGCGGCCGCAAGGTTTCCCCCACAGGCTGCGCGGGGTTGAGCCGACGCCGGCAGCCGCTCCACAGTTCGGGTTGCGACCGACGTGGCCTCAAGGCTATGTGCCGCTCGCATGATCCTCCTCCGCCACGGTCAGAGCGAGTTCAACCTGCACTTTACAGCCACGCGCGAAGACCCGGGGATCGTCGATCCGGGACTGACCGATCTTGGCCGTGCGCAGGCAAAGGCGGCCGCCGAGATGCTGCGGCATGAGCGTGTGCGCCGCATAATCACCTCTCCTTACACGCGGGCGCTGCAAACGACCGCGGCTCTGGCGCGCACGCTCGATGCGCCAGTCTTCGTCAATCCCACGGTCCGGGAACGCTGCGCATTCACTTGCGATATCGGGACCGCACGGGCGGCGTTGGAGCGTGCCTGGCCGGATCACGACTTCTCCGCCATCGAAGAGATTTGGTGGCCGCCGGTGACGGAGCCGGCCAGTGCGGTCATTGATCGTGCTGACCTGTTCCGCGCCGAAATGGCCGCACTGCCCATTGGTCGGACACGGTAGTCGTCAGCCACTGGGGTTTCATCCTGGCCTTGACCGGGACGAGCGTAATGAATGGCCAATGGCTGCGTTACGACCCGACGCTCCCGCCACCGCGAGAGATCGCCTGGCGCGCTTGATCGCTAGCCGCTCGCCGGGCCAATCCGGGATGGCTAGGCCGGGTCGGGCGTGCTACCCGCCGCCCCGGCTGGCGAGCACCCGGCGCGCAATGACCTGGAGAGCGACATGTCTCAGACGACCACCCCACCACCCGCGGCCGGACAGGGTCAGCAGCTGCCTCTGGTGGTCAACATTCAGTACGTCAAGGACATGTCCTTCGAGGTGCCGAACGCGCCGCAGATTTATACGCAGTTGCGCTCCCAGCCGATGGTGAACATCAACCTCGATGTCCAGGCGCGCCGCATCCAGCAGGACCAGAACGTCTTCGAGGTGACGTTGATGATCCGCGCCGAAGCCCACGAGAACCCGGCCGCCACCGCGGCCACGCAGGGTGGGAACGGACAGGAGCTCAACCCGGGCGCCCTGGCTGCATCGTCGCCGGGCGGGGTGCCGCCCACGGTATTCGTGGCCGAGCTGGCCTATGCCGGCGTGTTCACGCTGACCGGGCTGCCGGAGAACGCGGTGGAGCCGGTGCTGCTGGTCGAGTGCCCGCGGATCCTGTTCCCGTTCGCCCGCAATATTCTGGCCGACGTGACCCGCGACGGTGGCTTTCCCCCGGTCTTGTTGCAGCCGGTGGATTTCGTCGCGTTGTGGCAGAGCCGGCGCGGCGGCGCGCAGCCCCAGAGCGAGACGCCGCTCGTAAGCTGAGATCAGTGCGGTCCGTGGCTCGCCTTACGGCGGCGCTCGTGCCACGCCTCCATGAGCTGTAGCACCGTAGCCGCCGTCTCCTCGATCGAGCGGCGCGTGACGTCGATCACCGGCCAGCCACGCCGGTTGCACAGCCGTCGCGCCCACAGCAACTCGGCCTTGACCGAGTCTTCGTCGATGTAGTCCTGGCTGTCCTGGCGGACCATTCCCATCGCGTTGCCCTGGGCGATGAGCCGCAATCGATGGCGCCGGATCTCGATCAGCGCCTGCGCGTCGAGGGTGAGCCCGATCACGGGACAGGTCGGGTTTTCGAGCCCGGGCGGATCGGGGAGGCCCGGGACCAAGGGCACGTTCGCCGCCTTGATTCCACGATTGGCGAGATAGAAGCAGGTCGGAGTCTTGGAGCTCCGCGAGACCCCGACCAGCACCAGATCGGCCTCGGCGATACCGGCCTGTTGCTGGCCGTCGTCATGCGCCAGCACGAAATGCATCGCGTCGATCCGGCGGAAATAATCGGCGTCCAGCACGTATTGGCGACCCGGCCGGGAAGCGCCCGCTCGCCGATATGCTCCTGCAACAGGGTCATGACCGGATCCAGGACGTGAACCACCGGCACGTTCAGCCGCTGGCATGCCGTCTCCAAATCGGTGCGCAGCGCCTGATCCACCACGGTCGAAAGCACGGGTCCGGGCTCGGCCTCGATGCCTTCCAGCACACGATGCAGCTGAAAACGGGTCCGGATCAGGCTCCAGCGATGGTACAGGATCTGGACGTGCTCGAACTGCGCGGTGGTGGCTCGCGCGATCGAGTTCAGGGTTTCGCCGGTCGCGTCCGAGACGAGATGGAGGTTGATCCGATTGGCGTGCATCGAAGTGAGGATAACGGGGATAACGGGGGTCCGCACCGGGAACCATAGCGGCTTCGGCGAATCCGGGGACAAGGCGCCGACTCAGGAGCACACGGGACAATGATGCGGCGGTCGAAGGCGCGATCTGGACAATCGCGGTACCCTGGCCTGTTTCCGCGCGTTAGCGACCGGTCCTGCTGTGGATAAAGGAGGAGCTATCGCGAGGAGGCCGGGTACCACGCCTTTCACACCCACCTACAGACACTCCATCAAGTTCCTTTCTTTGTCTTTCCTTGTAAGGAGAGACGCCTCGGATGGACGAGAACGGATGACCAAGAAGCTGCTGCGTGCGCTGGCCGGAGAGGCGGCCTGGCCTCCGCCGATTTGGCTGATGCGCCAGGCGGGCCGTTACCTGCCGGAATACCGCGCCCTGCGGGCGGAAGCTGGGGATTTCATCCGACTCTGCACGACCCCCGATCTCGCGGCCGAGGTCACGCTACAGCCGATCCGGCGCTACGGCTTCGACGCGGCGATCCTGTTCAGCGACATCCTCATGCTGCCCTGGGCTCTCGGCTGGGGCTTGCGCTTTGAGGAGGGCGAAGGCCCGGTTCTGCCCCGGTTGCGCGAGATGGCCGGGGTCGACGCACTACAGCCACGCCGGTTGCCCGAGGCGGTCGCGCCGATCCTGGAAACGGTGCGGCGGGTCCGCGCCGCTCTGGACGCGAACACAACACTGATCGGCTTCGCCGGCGGACCGTTCACCGTGGCCTGCTACATGGTCGAGGGGGGCGGCTCCAAGGATTTCGCGAATATCCGCCGCATGGCCTACGAGGAGCCCAGCTTGCTCCGGCGACTCGTCGGCCTACTCACCGAGGCGACGGTGGACTATCTCGTCCTGCAAATCGAGGCGGGAGCGGAGGCGGTCATGCTGTTCGATAGCTGGGCCGGCGTGCTCTCGCCCTCGCTGTTCCGAGCCTATGTGACTGGGCCTGCGCGCCTGATCGGCCGCGTCCTCAAGGAGCGATTCCCGCGGGTGCCGATCATCGGCTTCCCGCGCATGGCTGGGGTCATGCTGGGCGATTATGGACACCTCGCCGGGATGGATGGCATCGGCATGGATACCGCGATGGATCCGGCGCGGGCGATGTGGCTGGTACCCGAACAGGACGGCGCTCCAGGGCAATCTGGACCCGCTTGCCTTGGCGGCCGGGGGCCAAGCGATGCGGGACGAGACCCGCGCCATATTGCTCGCCATGCGAGGGCGGCCGTTCATCTTCAATCTCGGCCACGGTATCGTTCCCCAGACCTCGCCGGAGCACGTCGCCGAGCTGGTGCGGTTGGTGCGCAGCGCTTGAGTCAGATTCCGCGGTCATCTACTAGCCATTCTCATCGGAAGGGCGGGGGTTTGTCTCAAGAAGCTGATCGAAGGGAGCCGAAGCTGAGCTGCGCTGAGATGATCGACCGTCACAAGGTCGCAATCGTCCTGTTCAACCTTGGCGGGCCGGACCGGCCGGAAGCGGTGAGGCCGTTTCTGCTCAACCTGTTCCGCGACCCCGCGATCCTGCGGGTGCCGTTTTTTGTCCGCCCGTTCCTTGCCCGCATCATCGCCCGCTCCCGGCTGAAACCGGCGTTGGCGAACTACGCGCTGCTCGGTGGCAAATCGCCGCTGCTGGAGGAGACCGAGGCGCAGGCGCGAGCCCTGGAGGCGGCATTGCCGGAGCTGGACGCGCGATGCTTCATCGCCATGCGCTACTGGCACCCGTTCAGCGATGCGGTGGCGCGGGCCGTGCGCGCATGGGGGCCGGACGAGATACTGCTCCTTCCGCTGTATCCGCAATATTCCACCACCACGACCGGCAGTTCGCTCACCGTGTGGCGAGAGGCGGCGGCGCGAGTCGGTCTGGTCGCGCCGACGACCACGCTCTGCTGTTACCACGCGGATCCTGGATTCGCCGCCGCCACGGCCGCGGGCGTTCGTGCCGCCTACGAGAATGCTCGCGCCCGGCTCAATTCCAGCATTGGCCTCCGCGTCTTGTTTTCGGCGCACGGGCTGCCCGAAGCCATCGTGAAGGCGGGAGACCCGTACCAGTTTCAGGTCGAGCGCACCGTCGCCGCGGTGCTGAAGGCCTGGGGACGGACCGAGATCGACTGGCGCATCTGCTATCAGTCCAGGGCGACGCCGCAGGTGTGGCTCGGGCCCAGCACCGACCATGAGGTCGAGCAAGCCGCGAAGGACCGGGTCGCGGTGCTCGTCGTGCCGATCGCTTTCGTCTCGGAACATTCGGAAACTCTGGTGGAGCTCGATGTAGAGTACCGCACGCTCGGCGAGCGGCTTGGGCTACCCGGTTATTTCCGGGTCCCGACCCAGAGCGTCGATCCTCGCTTCATCGGCGCGTTGGCGGAACTGGTGCGGCATGCCCGCACGCATGGTCCGGGGCTTTGCAGCTTCGCGGGGCGCCGTACCTGCCCCCGCCCGCATCGCGACTGCCCGCACGCGCGAGCCGCCGCGCTACCCGAGATCACGCCCGAGCCCGCCCCGATGGCGGCATGACGATCGGCCTCCTGGCCCATCTCTATCCCTGGACCAAGGCTCTGCACGTCATTTCCGTGATCGCCTGGATGGCCGGGATGTTCTACCTGCCGCGCCTCTACGTGTACCATTGCGAGGTGCCGCGCGGCTCGGCCGAGAGCGAGCGTTTCAAGGTGATGGAACGGCGCCTGCTGAAGCAGATCATCAATCCCGCGATGATCGCTACCTGGACCTTTGGGGTTCTGCTCGTGCTGACCCCCGGCGTGCTCGACTGGTCGGCCGGGTGGTGGCACGTCAAGCTTACGAGCGTGATCCTGATGTCCGGCCTGCACGGCATGTTGTCACGCTGGCGGCGCGATTTCCTGGAAGACCGCAACATGCGGCCGCAGCGCTTCTACCGCATCGCCAATGAGGTTCCGACGGTGCTGATGGCGATTATCGTCATTATGGTCATTGTCAGGCCGTTTTGACGGAGAGAGTGGGTTCGGGCAGCGTCGCCGTCGTGCGGCGTTCGCCGGCGACGCCACTTGAATTCTGACACCAGTCTCGCTACGTGGGCCATTGACGGATCACGACGGCGCGCCTAGCTTCGGGGCTCTTTTCCTCCCGTGGCGTGGCCGGAACCCCTTTTTGGGGCGCCGAAAAGCGCCGCCCCGAATCCAATCCAGACGGGACAGCACGGGCCACCGGTCCGCGATTGCCTGCATCCGCTCGCCGGAATCGCGATCTTGTCCCCAACCTCCCAAGACTGGGCCATCCCTCCTGAGGCGTCCTGATGCATCTCGCCGAACTTAAGGCAAAAACTCCCGCCGACCTGCTAAGCTTTGCCGAATCGCTGCAAATCGAGAACGCGTCGTCGCTGCGCAAGCAGGACATGATGTTCGCGATCCTCAAGAACCTGGCCGAGAACGACCAGGCGATTCACGGCGAGGGCACGCTCGAAATCCTCCCAGATGGTTTCGGATTTCTGCGCAGCCCCGAGGCGAACTACCTGCCGGGACCGGATGATATCTACGTCTCGCCCTCCCAGGTGCGTCGCTTCGGTCTGCGCACGGGCGACTCGGTCGAGGGCCAGATTCGCGCGCCGAAAGATGGCGAGCGATATTTCGCGTTGCTCAAGGTCAACACGATCAACTTCGAGCCGCCGGAGGCGGTACGGCACCGCATCAATTTCGACAACCTGACGCCGCTCTATCCGGACGAGCGGCTGAAGATGGAAGTCGAGAATTTCCAATCCGTCGCCAAGGGTCCGGGCAAGGATTTCACCCCGCGGGTGATCGATCTGATCGCGCCCGTGGGCAAGGGCCAGCGGGCGCTGATCGTCTCCCCGCCGCGCACCGGCAAGACGGTGATGTTGCAGAACATCGCCACCGCCATCGCGACCAACCATCCGGAAGTGTTCCTGATCGTGCTGCTCATCGACGAACGGCCCGAGGAAGTGACCGATATGGCGCGGAGCGTGAACGGAGAGGTTATCAGCTCCACATTCGACGAGCCCGCTACGCGACATGTCCAAGTCACCGAAATGGTGCTGGAGAAGGCGAAGCGCTTGGTCGAGCATAAGCGCGACGTGGTAATCCTGCTCGACTCAATCACGCGTCTCGCGCGTGCGTATAACACCGTGGTGCCGTCCTCAGGCAAGGTGCTGACCGGCGGCGTTGACGCGAACGCGCTTCAGCGGCCGAAGCGCTTCTTCGGTGCCGCGCGCAATATCGAGGAAGGCGGATCGCTGACGATCATCGCGACCGCGCTGATCGACACCGGCAGCCGCATGGACGAAGTGATCTTCGAGGAATTCAAAGGCACCGGCAACTCGGAGATCATCCTGGACCGCAAGCTTTCGGATAAGCGTGTACTTTCCCGGCGATCGATATCACCAAGTCCGGCACCCGCAAGGAAGAGCTGTTGGTCGAGAAGGGAACACTCTCGAAGATGTGGGTGCTGCGCCGCATCCTGAACCCGATGGGTACTGTGGACGCCATGGAGTTCCTGCTCGACAAGCTGAAATACAGCAAGACGAATCAGGACTTCTTCGACGCGATGAACACCTAGAACTTGTTTAGGCCAACTGGAAACACGTGACGCAAAATTCCGCTCATCCCCGCGAAGGCGGGGATCCAGGTCTCGCACAAGAAAGGCTGACATTGTATGGCGGGACGGGGTTCCTGCTTTCACGGGCCTGGGTTCCCGCTTCCGCGGGAACGAACGGGGGATGGCCGAGGCACTCACAGTCAGCCCAAAACGAGTTTAGCTGTAATCGGCGGCGGGAACCGCCAGGGCGCCGCAAGGAGTGATGAGGGAAATTCCCGGCGCCCGAACGGGACCTTCTAACGGCGGGTCCCGCCGGTCGCTGGCAGCCATACCGTCTCGCGTGCAGCATCTCGCGCGCAACCATCTCTTCGAGCAGCGCAGCCCCTTTACCGAGGCGGCAATCCCCGAAGATCCTGAGATCCATCTACGGCGGCTTCTGTCCCAGATAGCTGCCCCTTGCCTTCGTGGGCTCGTTCAACATCGACCCCCGCTCGGCTTACCTGAACACCGAGATGGGCACTTTTGTACAGAGTTACGAATTGGCTGGCGAGCTAAGCCAGGAGTTTGCTCGGCTGACCGACCCGGCCCGGAGCTGGAAGGTGAGCCTGGAACGCCGGCGGCTGACCTGGACCGGCGACATGAGCGGCCAGGGGCGGTGCTACATCGCGAGCCGGATGCCCCCCTGACCCGCCGCGTCCTGGCGCGGGTCCTCGGATGGCTGCCAATCGAGCCCCAGCTCTAGGGCGCTCACGACGGGGGTTCGGCGCAACGCCGCTCGACGCAGACTTGCCGGCCAGATCTTCGCGTGACAGCCGCGGCGGGCGCTGAATCGGATGCGCGGCTGCTTGCAGGTGGACCGAGATCGGCCGGTGGTCGGACGCTTCCCGCGTGAGCGCCCGCGCGCTGAGGCAGTCCAGGCCACGCACCAAGCACCGGTCAATCCGAAGCGGTACCAAGTCTCCGGCCACGTGCGTGGGCTCGCGCGGACCCACGTCGCCGGAATCCTGGAAGCAACGCGGGGCCGACGAGGTTGTAGTCGCCCACCACGGCAGCGCGCGGCGGGAGGGCCTCGGCCAGGCGCCGGAGCTGGCGGCGGTTCAGGACCTGCCCGTGCGACGGTGCACGTTCGCGACCGCGAACTCCCCGAAATCCAATACCTGGCAAATGCGGTCGAACATCGTGCCGGACAACAATGGCAGCACCACCGCGGAGCCAGGAAACGGCACAGGGCTCCATGCGGCGAGGCCGTGGACCCGTCCGGGCAAGGGGCTGCGCAGATAGTGGCCTCCGACTTCTTCGGCCATGCCGTCGATCGCTTGGGTCGCCTCCTGCATTAGCAAGAGATCCGGGCGTTCCCGACGGATAAGCCCGACGAGGTCGGAAAGCGAGGCTCCCGTCAGACGAAGCAGGTTCCAACTGATTACCTTGATCATACGGACGATAGATGGAAAGCCGGAGTGGAGCAATGCAACCGTTGCTCCCGCATGGCTGTAAGGAGGAGACAGAGCTTTGCTTCACGCGACCGAGCACGGGGGAGCACTCCTTTTGACCGGAAAGGGCCAGTCCGGCCTTGCTCGGGACATAAAGCCGCGCCTAGCGAGGCGATTGGTCGCAGCCCAGCCAGTCATTGACCGCGCACCGGCCCGCTGCCGAACTCCGGGGGATTGAGGCCGAATCGCTTCCTTGCGGAAGCCTGCCCTCGGCTGCTTTTGTCGCGCAGCTCCTCGTCCTCTCAGTCGCCCGCCCGATGTTCGCTTAGCCCGCCTCCGGTCCCCCTGCGGTCGGAGTCGTCGCCGTCACGCGCAGTCCTGCCACCGAGAGCCTATGCCTTCACCCGGTCGATATCGAGATACAGTGATGGGCTCTGGATGATTGGAATCCGAAACGGCCGCGAGACCATGGTGCCGCTGCCCTTCCATCGCGAGCTTGCTGGCGAGCAGACCATCAATGGCAGCTACATCCTGGTAGCCGCGGGGCGCAGTCCCAATACCGCCGGCATCGGGCTGGAGCTGGCGTTGAGCTAGATGAGCGTGGCTACACCCGGGTCAATGAACGGTTGGAGACGAGTGCGCCCGAGACTTGGGCGATCGGCGAATGCGCGGGCAGCCCGCAGTTCACGCACGTTTCCTTCGATGATTTCCGGGTCCTCCGGGATAATTTGGCCGGCGGGACCCGCACCACGCGCGGTCGGCTGGTTCCGTTCTGTATGTTTACGGACCCGCCGTTTGCGCGCGTGGGGTTGAACGAAGGCGAAGCGCAACGGCAAGGCATCGCGGTGCGTGTCGCGAAGCTGCCAATGAGCGCTGTGTTGCGGACACGAACGATCGACGAGACGCAAGGCTTCATGAAGGCGGTTGTAAGCGCACAGGAAGATCGCATTCTCGGCTTCACGATGATCGGCCCCGGCGCGGGCGAGGTGGTCGCCGTGGTCCAGACAGCCATGCTGGCCGGCCTTCCTTACACCGCCCTGCGCGAGGCCATCCTGACCCACCCGACAATGGCCGAAGGACTTGGCTCTCTCTTCACGAACATGCCGCTTCCGAATATGCCGCCTCAGCCCGCAGGATAGCTGCGGAGTTATCGCCGGATCCCAGCCCATGACCGCAGCTCTCGCCGTCGTTCGGGTTCACCCGGCCAACTTCGCGGCGATCTCCGCCACATGCCGCCGAGGTAACGCGCGCCGTCCAGCTCGTTCTCGCTCACCTGACGCGAGCCGTCGCTGCCCGCCAAGGTCGTTGCTCTGTACGGCGAGCTGCCGGCGATTCATCCAGGCGCGACTGGCCCTGGAACGAGTAGGGCAGCCCGACGACAACTAGTCCCTGATGCAGCAGGTTGGTGATGATCGAGAACAGCGTCATCTCCTGGCCGCCATGCTGGGTGGCGGTGGAGCTGAACGTGGCGCCGACCTTGCCGATCAGCGCGCCCTTCGCCCATAACCCGCCGGTCTGATCCCAGAAATTCGCCATCTGCGCCGCCATGCGCCCGTAGCGCGTGCCGGTGCCGACGATGATCGCGTCGTACTCGAGGAGTTCGCTCGGCTTGGCGATCGGAGCGGGCTGCTCGAGCTTGTAGTGGCTGTTGCGGGCCACTTCCTCGGGTACGAGTTCCGGACGCGTTTAATGTCCACCTCGGCGCCGGCGTCTCGTGCACCTTGGGGCGACGGCGTTGGCCATCTCTCGATGTGACCGTACTGGAGTAATAGAGAACGAGCACCTTGGTCATTTCAAATCCTTGCCCAGACGATATCGGTTCTGATCGGCCGGGAGGCAAGCCGCTGCGACGCCCCGCCGCCCACCCTGATTACGCCGAGTGCGGGGCGGCGTGGCTTGCCTCATACAGGAACCAGGCGCGCCGTTCCGTCTCGTCTATGAACGTCTCCAGCAAACTCGCCGTCGCCACGTCCCTGTGCTCGTCAGTCAAACCATGCGCCTCGCGCAGCCGCTTTGCCAAGGTTCCGTTGTCCTCGCGCAGTTCGGCCAGCATGTCCTGCGGCGTGACATAGGGGGCATCGTTATCGGCTATCCGCTGCATGCGCGATATCTCACCGATGGAGTGCAACGTGACACAGCCGATCTTGCGTACCCGCTCGGCGAGCACGTCGGTCATCGCGAAAATCTGGTCGGAGTGCTCATCGAGCATTAGGTGATAGTCGCGGAAATGCGGGCCGCTCATGTGCCAATGAAAATTCTTTGTCTTTAAGTAGAGCGCGAAGACGTCGGCAAGCAGCCCGTTCAGGGCTGCCGCGATGTCGCGAGCAGCGTTGGCGCCGATATCGGTAGGCCTGGCGAGCGCTGATGGCACGCCATGCGCTTCGGGATGTTTGGCCATTTGATGGGCTCCTTCGCTAAGTTAAATGGCGATGGGCACAGGATCTGTGAAGCTAAATCGGGCGCTCCCCTAAGGCTGAGTCCAGCGCCAGTTCTGCACCTCGGGCATGTCCTCGCCGTGTTCGCTGACATAGAGTTTGTGGCGTTGCATGGTGCTCCAGTAGCGCTCGGTCGCCTCCTTCACCCGATCGGACAGACGCGGGATCCTGCTGATCGCGTCGAGTGCGAGGCGGTAGCGGTCAAGGCGATTGAGCACGGCCATGTCGAACGGCGTGGTCGTGGTCCCTTCACCGACATAGCCGCGCACGTGCATGTTGTCGTGGTTTGCCCGCTTGTAGGTCAAGCGGTGAATCAGAGTTGGATAACCATGAAACGCAAAAATCACCGGTCGGTCCCGGGTAAACAGCTCGTCGAAATCACGTTCGGCCAATCCGTGCGGGTGTTCTCCCTCCGTTTGCAGGCACATCAGATCGACTACGTTCACCACGCGAACCCGGATGTCCGGCACGTAGCTCCGCAGGAGGGTGACCGCCGCAAGAACCTCCAGCGTCGGCACGTCCCCGGCACAGGCCATGACTACGTCCGGATCGCCTTGGTCGTTGCTCGCCCATTCCCAAACGCCTGCACCGGCCGCGCAGTGCTGGACCGCGGCGTCGATGTCCAGCCATTGCCATTCCGACTGCTTTCCGGCGATGATCAGATTGATGTAGTTGCGGCTGCGCAAGCAGTGATCGGCCACCGAGAGCAAGCAATTGGCATCGGGGGGCAGATAGATGCGCGCGACATCGGACGTCTTGTTGGCGATATGGTCGATGAAACCCGGATCCTGGTGCGACGCGCCGTTGTGATCCTGACGCCAGACATGCGAGGTCAAGAGATAGTTCAGGGAGGCGATCGGTTTACGCCAGGCGAGCGACTTGCAGGATTTCAGCCATTTCGCGTGCTGATTGCTCATCGAATCGATGATGTGGGCGAAGGCCTCATAGCAGGAGAAGAACCCATGCCGTCCGGTGAGCAGGTAGCCTTCCAGCCAGCCCTGGCAGAGATGCTCGCTCAGCACCTCCATCACATGGCCATGGACGCTCAGGTTGACATCGACTTCCTCGATTTCCGCCATCCAAGCCTTGCCGGTTGCCTCGTACACGTCCTGCAAGCGGTTGGACGCGGTTTCGTCCGGACCGAACAGGCGGAAATTTGCCGACTCCAAGTTCAGCTTCATCACGTCTCGCAGGAAGCTGCCCAGAACCCGCGTTGACTCCGCCTGCACGCTGCCAGGTGACGCGACCTTGACAGCGTGAGTGCGAAAGTGGGGCATGGACAAGGGCCGCAGCAACTCGCCACCGTTCGCGTGCGGATTGGTGCTCATCCGGCCATGCCCGGTCGGAGCCAGTGCCGCGAACTCCTCGCGGAACTTGCCTTGCGCGTCGAACAGCTCGTCGGGCCGGTAGCTGCGCATCCAGTCCTCGAGCTGACGCAAATGCTCGGGGTTCTTGAAATCCGAGATCGGGACTTGATGGGCTCGCCAGGTGCCTTCGACCGGCTTACCGTCGACAATCTTCGGCCCGGTCCAGCCCTTTGGCGTGCGCAGCACGATCATCGGCCAGCGTGGCCGGGACAGGCGCTCGGGATCCGGCGCAGCGCGAGCGTCAGCCTGGATCGCACGTATCTCGGCTAGGACCGAGTTCAAGCGCGGCCGCCATGAGCTGGTGAACGATCGCGGGATCATGGCCTTCCACGAACGTAGGTTCATGGCCATAGCCGTGCAGCAGATCGGTTAGCTCCTCGCGACCGATGCGAGCCAGAATCGCCGGGTTGGCGATCTTGAATCCGTTGAGGTGCAGGATCGGCAACACCGCGCCATCGCGCGCCGGGTTCAAGAACTTGTTGGCGTGCCAGCTTGCGGCTAACGGCCCGGTTTCCGCCTCGCCGTCCCCGACGATGCAGGCGACGATCAGATCCGGGTTATCGAAGGCGGCGCCGTAGGCATGAGTGAGCGAGTAGCCCAGCTCGCCGCCTTCGTGAATTGACCCGGGAGTTTGCGGCGCCACGTGACTGGGGACGCCATAGGGCCAGGAGAATTGCCGGAACAATCGTTGCAGCCCGTCGCGGCTGCGCTCGATATCCGGATAAATCTCGGTATAGGAGCCTTCCAGGTAGGATTGCGCCACCAGCCCCGGACCACCATGCCCCGGGCCAATGACATAGATCATGTTCAGGTCGTTGTCGGTGATCAGCCGATTGAGGTGTACGTAGATGAAGTTGAGCCCCGTGGTCGTGCCCCAGTGTCCAAGCAAGCGCGGCTTGATGTGGGCCAGCGTGAGTGGGTCCTCGAGAAGCGCATTGTCGCGGAGGTAGATTTGCCCGACCGTGAGGTAATTCGCAGCGCGCCAGTAGGCATCCATCTTTCGGAGAAGATCGGGAGCCAAAGGTCCCTCGACCTTCGGAAGCGTATCGGCATGCAAGCTGTCCACCATCATGGGCTCCACGATTGTTCGCCAGCAACGCCCAGCGGCAGTCACGACCTTCCCGGTCGAGTAAGCAAGGGCCTCACTATAACGGAGGAGATGCAGCCCCGCCATGTCGCTCTCGAGGTCGCTGCGCTTGACCCGGGGCGCAGCGGCACGTAGTGCATGGCCGCCGACGCATCGGACGGAATATGGCGCCGGCCAAGATTATGGCTAATGTCGGCCGCCATGCCGAGCGTAGAAGACATCACTGCTTTCGTGAGCGAGCACGCCACTCTTGCGGGGCCGCTGATCTTTCTCGTCTGCTTCGGCGAGTTGTTCGCCGTCATCAGTCTATTCGTACCGGGCACCGCCATTCTCGCCGCCTGTGGAGCGCTCGTCCCGAGTGGAACGCTAAGTTTCTGGCCATTGCTGCTCGGTGCTATTTCCGGCGCCATCCTGGGTGACGGCGCTTCTTTCTGGCTTGGTCGCCATTTCGGACGGCAGTTGCTGCGGCTCTGGCCGCTCTCGCGTTACCCGGAACAGGTCGCGCGAGGCGAAAGTTTCTTTCGGAAGCATGGCGGCAAGAGCGTGTTCATCGGCAGATTTTTCGGGCCCGTGCGCGCCATAATTCCGCTCACGGCGGGGCTGGCGCAAATGCCGCCGCGACGCTTCTGGCTCGCGAACGTGACATCCGCGTTGGTGTGGGCTCCCCTCGTAATGCTGCCCGGCGCGCTGATAGGCACAGGTTTTCTCCTCTGCGCGACCCGCCGTCCCCTGGGAAGGGGAGCGGCTCCTCACGTTCGGGGCCGGAGTTTGCTGAGAGGACGGGAGATCATAGCCGCTACGGCAAGTGAGCTGCTCAGCCGCTGATCGTCATCGCCGGTCAGGTGGGGCGGCGAGCTCCGTGAGTCCCTAACCACGGCTTCGGGGAACACATGGAAGCGGTGATGATGGTGCTGGCCCTTCTGCTTGCCGTCATGGTGAGCTGGATTTTGGCCCGGCTGCTGCCTGTAAAGCTGCCTTTAGGCTATGGCCGCGAGATCTACTTGTGGAGCGTCATCGTCGGACTGTTGATCTTCGCTCTCGGTGCCGCCGCGTCCATTTACGAAGCGATTGCCCATATCCGCCATCCCGAGCCGATCCAGAATCCTGCAATAAACCATGTTGTTCTCGCACTTTCTTTCGTCTTCGAGGGCGGATCCTGGTGGATCGCGCTCAAGCAGTTGAGTGCGATCAAAGATGAACCCCGGCTATTACAAAGCCGTGCGCCGGAGCAAGGATCCTTCCTCGTTCATGGCCCCGTTCGAGGACAGCGCGGCCCTGACCGGCATCCTGATTGCCGCCGTTGGTACGTTCGCATCCGTGATGCTGGAAATGCCGGTGTTGGACGGGATTTCATCATTACTGATTGGCCTCGTTCTCGCCGCCACCTCGGCTCTGCTCGCGCGTGAAAGCAAGAGCTCCTCATTGGAGAGCAAGCTGATCCCAGGCTGGCATCCTCCATTCTCCGCATCGCCGCCGAGGAGCAATCGGTCGCTCGGGCAACGAGCTTATCACGGCTCAGTTGACGCCGCATCGAATCCGCGGCGCTCAGCCTCGAGTTCGCCGATGATCTTCGCGCACCGGAGATCGAGGACAAGGTGAACGACATCGAACCCGAAATTCGTGCCTCGCATCCAGAGGTCATCGCTCTCTTCGTGAAGCCGCAGAGCGACCAAGCCTTCCGGGACGTCCGCGGAATTGGCTCGGGAATAAACGCGGTGAACGTAGTTGGCCCGGCGCTTGATAGTAGTCCAGGAGGGGCGCGGTGTTGGGGTCAGAGTTCGGCAGGGGGTTTGGGTCGAAAGCAGTCCGGGCAGACTACACCACCTTCCAGCCTTTCGAGGTCTTGCACCAGTCGACAGCGATGGTGCGGGATTCCTGCCAATTGCTAGCCCGGGCCGTGTAGTTCACCTTGCGGCAGAGCATACCTTTGCTGTGGAAGCTGTTGACCACGGTTACCCGAGCCGCGTGCCCCTGTGCGCTTGTTTCTGCCACTCCTTTGAGGCGCCATCCAGCACATTGCCTCTGGCCG
>CAWEHU010000026.1:0-138929 GCA_963808965.1 uncultured Alphaproteobacteria bacterium | reverse complement strand
CTAAAACTGAACCCAGGGACGCCACCATGAAGTTCTCCCCGAGATCCTTAGTCGTCCAGTCTTCCTCAAGGGCGCCCGAAGGAATAAAAATGGACCTCGTATTCCATCAGCATTGCACTGAAGATTCCGACGGCGAAGTACCAGTAAAGCAGTGCATGTTTCGTATCCGGCTGGAGATGCTGCGGGCACCAACCCGCGCGCTAACTGATGCCAATCGGGATGGAGAACGAAACGCCGAAACCGCGAAAACGATCATCATCAGTCCTGAAAGCCCGAGCGTTCGCTCGATCCACTGAAAACGGAAGAAGAGGATCATGGCGGCAAAGGTAAAGGCTCGCTCCAACCAGGACGAGTTTCTCGGGCCATCCCGTGAGCAAGTGCAGCACAATGGCGATGCCGCCAAGTTCGGCGGCACATGTAATCAGGTTCAGCAGGTTGGAGGCGATCAGCGTTGCGAGTCCTAAAGGGCATCCCGAGACGTGAGCGCACTACCGAGAAAACGGGTCCCTTGGCAACGACGGCGATCCTGCCGCACATTTCCATGTAGACAATGATTGCGCCAGTGCCGAGCACAATCGCCCACATCAACTGGTAACGGAATAAAAGCGCCCGCTTGCGTGGTAAATACTATCTGGCCGAGGCGAAAAGCCCCACTCTACGAAAGGGATAGAGTGGGGCACCTGGTTCGGGATGAAACGGGACTATGCGGCGGTTTCTGCGGGAGCTGCGGGAACGAAGGGTTCGTCGTAGCTGCCGCCGTAAATCGAGGGGACCTTTGATCCCATCGGTCGCAGATACGTGGCTAGTTCGCCGCGATGATGGATGCTGTGGTTGTTGAGAAATCCGAGATAGGCCACCGCGGGCAGATTGAACACTCCGAAGAATTCGATCGGGGTTAGCAATTGCTGGGGAGTCATACCGGCGACGCGAGTGATGCCCGGCGCTTCATGTTTTCGTCGTACCACTGCACGATTTCGGCCGAGGTCTGGGGCTTGTTCTCGGGAGATTCCATGCTGAAGTTCAGGTCGGCAATGCCGTCGAGGAACTGGACGTCGGTGTTGGCGATGTGCCACGCGAGTTCGCGGGCGGTACGGGCGTTGGGCTCGGGACGATAATCGGACTTTTTCATCAGGGACAGCGGCCAGCACTCGCTTGGTGCATTCTGCTTCGCGCTGAATACCGTCGAGCATCATGGCGCAGAGGCCGGCGGCGAATTCGGGAGTCATTCCTTGGGACATATTTTCTCCTTCTTATAAGAATCTGTTTTATTTCTTTCCGGGCTAGAAGCCGAAGGGGCGCACGTGGCGCCCCTTGGCTCGAATTGACGCAACGAATTATACGCCGACTGGCTGCTTGCTGCGTACGGGAACCGGAGTGAACCAGCCGTGACGGTCGTTCTTTTCGCCTCGAACGATGGCGTAGAACTCCTTCTGCAGGGCCCTGGTGACCGGTCCCATGGCGCCGTTGCCGACCTTAATCTTGTCGACGGAGCGGATGGCGGTGACCTCGGCGGCGGTGCCGGTGAAGAAGACCTCGTCGGCAATGTAGAGCATCTCGCGCGGGATGGTCTGCTCCACGATAGGCATATTCAGGTCACGGGCGATCTGCAGGACCGAATCACGCGTGATGCCCGGCATCACAGAGTTCCCGAACGGCGCGGTAATCAGCTTGTCGCGATGAACCAGGAAGAGATTTTCGCCGGAGCCTTCGCTGACGAATCCATCTTGTCCAGCGCGATCCCCTCGACGTACCCGTTGGCGATGGCTTCCATCTTGATGAGCTGCGAGTTCATGTAGTTCGCGCCCGCCTTTGCCATCGCGGGCAGGGTGTTGGGAGCGAGACGCGTCGAAGAGGAGACGCAGACATCCACGCCGTCCTCGGCGCCGCTCGAGATATTTGCCCCAGGGATAGTTGACGATGTAAGTCTCGACCGGGCACTGCAGCGGGTTGACGCCGGCATCGCCGTATCCGCGAAAGACGATAGGGCGGATGTAGCAGGGCCAGGCGCCGTTGTGGCCGACGGTCTCGAGCATGCCTTGTAGCCAGTTCGTCACGGGTGAAAGGGATCTCCATGCGCTAGACCTTGGCGGAGTCGACCAGGCGCTGCATGTGTTCGACGGCGCGGAAGATGGCCGGGCCGCTGGACAGGTCGTAGCAGCGGATTCCTTCGAAGACCGAAGAGCCGTAATGCAGGACGTGCGACATGACGTGGACGGTCGCGTCGTCCCAGTTGATGACGTTTGCCGTTATGCCAGATTTTGTCGGTCTTCTGAATCGCCATTCGATCTCCTTGGTTGAATCATTATAACGGAGGCGCGATTGGTCCCGTGTCCCTGTTGAATGACTCGCCACAGGGGACACAGAGGAACACAGGGGACAAATGCGCTGCGGAAAAGCCCCACTCAAGCCAAAGGCGGGCTTGAATGGAGAATCTTCCAATGAAGTCAAATTGGAGGCGGACGAACACCTGCTCCAGAGTGGGGATGGTGGCGTGGACCAGCGTTCCGGGTTCGGCGCGGGAGATTCGCAATTCCCCGTTGAGTTGCTTCACGCGTTCTTTCATGCCACTGATGCCGACG
The DNA here is from genome assembly GCA_963808965.1 of uncultured Alphaproteobacteria bacterium. GTDB lineage: Bacteria > Pseudomonadota > Alphaproteobacteria > Acetobacterales > Acetobacteraceae > CAWEHU01. The sequence goes on along the minus strand of CAWEHU010000026.1, from coordinate 136,350 downwards.
CCGGGAGCGATGCCAGTGCCGAACTTCAGATCGGGAATGCCTTTGCCGAAATCGCGCACGCGAAGGGCGACGGAGTCGGTTTCCTGGATCAGCTCGATGCGGGCGTCATGCGTTTCGGCGTGCCGGTAAATGTTGGTCAGAGACTCCTGGATCACGCGGAAGATGGCGGTCTCGATTTCGCGCGGGAGCCGGGGAAAGAGGATGGGCCGGTATTCGAAGGTGATGCGCAACTGTCCACGGCTTTGCAGGCCTTCGAAGTACCAATGCAGAGCGGGCAGCAAACCGGACTCATCCAGCAGAGGCGGATGCAGCAGGTAAGACATGTTGCGTACCTTTTGCAAGGCGCTGGAAGCGAGTTCCGTCGCGTGGATCAGATTTCGATTGCCCCTGAGTTCTGACCCTGTTGCAGAATCGAGCTCAAGCTTGAGGGCGACCAGCTCCTGACCCAACTCGTCATGCAGGGTGCGAGCCATGCGGCGACGCTCCTCGTCCTGCACGCGGAGCAACTCCCCGGAGAGCTTCTGCAGTTCCAGGGTGCGCAATTCGACCAGCCGCTGAGATTCAAGGAGTTCGGTCACGCGGCCGCGCAGTTCGCGATTAAGCTGGCGAGTGCGCTCTTCCAGCATGCGCCGCTCTGTGAGATCGCGGGTTACCTTAGAGAAACCGCGCAGAACCCCTTTCTGATCACGGAGAGCAGTGATGACGACATAGGCCCAGAAGGAGGAGCCGTCTTTGCGAACGCGGAGGCCTTCATCAACAAACCGTCCTTCTTTGGTGGCAAACTCGAGTTCGCGCTCGGGCCAGCGGCTCTCGCGAGCCTCTTTGGGATAGAAGCGGGAAAAATGCTGGCCAATGATCTCGTTGGCGGTGTAACCCTTGATTCTCTCGGCGCCTTGATTCCAGGTCGCGACCTTACCGTCAGGATCGAGAAGGAAGATGGCGTAATCTTTAACGCTATCGACGAGCAGGCGAAAGATCTCGTCACTTTGCTCGAGGCGGTGCTCCGCGTGTTCTTCTTTTGCCTGAACGTCGGTTGAAAGCAAAGTTAAGCCCTTATGTGGCTGTTGCACAGTGAAAGCTCACCAGGCAATTCTTGTGGTCCGGACAGAAAGACTCTAAAAGTCTAGCGGCTTGGGAGAGGGGGTAGACATAGGGGGATTCCTGTACGGGGATGTCATAGGTCGGAAGGCCGGTTTCGAAACCTGGACAGCCTGAGAGGCCGTTATTACGTGATGCGAGGCGTGGTGAGAGTGACCCGGAGGCGGGGTGTCAGGAGGAATGCTTACACGCTCGCGCGGATGTTCAAGGAAATTGAGCGCGGTTAAATTCAGGAGAGTTCGAGCCGGGCATGTTGTTACGCGGGAAAAATTGGACAGCCTGAGAGGCTGTCCCTACGTGATGCGGCGTTGTCCGAAGCGGCATGGTGGATGCGATAACGGAGATGGTGCGCAACGGAAGAAGACGGAAGTCCAGGCGAGGTCAAGGGGCAACGGCTCATGATCTCTGCTTCGCGGCGAACATCCGGAAGACCATGGAGGCAATCACTTCCGGCTTGGAGTGCGTCGAGAAGAGCGGGAAGATTCTGCATTGGACTGAGGCATCGGTGGTGCTATCGGGGAAGCGACTAGAAGCCAGAGACGATGTCATAGGCGGGGCGACGACAGCGAGCGATCAGCGGTGAGCAATGAGTGATGAGCAATGAGCAATGAGTGATGAGCAATGAGCAATGAGTGATGAGCAATGAGCAATGAGTCCGCTGACTCTTTAGAAAAACTGTCGAGCTTCGCTCGACTGGACAGCCGATGGCACCTACATGTGCCCTTCCTTACGGCTGTCCCACATACGTCATTCGCGGCTGCTGGTCACTACTTCGCTACAGTGTCTTTTGGGTCGGCCTCGAAGGTGACATCGACTTTGGCGCCTGCCTTCAGGGCTACAGCGTCGCCGGTGGGAGAGGTCATCGAGTTCTCGATGCGAATCTCGCGGAAGAGATAGTCGGCCGGGGTGATGGAGATTTCGGCTTTTTCCGGCTGGCGGGCGATGCCGGTTTTGATCACCTTGTTGACCACCGCAGGCACGGTCGTCCAAGGGCGATTTCTGTGCCAGAGGAGCTGGGGATGGTTGGTGAATCGACGTTGCTGCTTGCGGGCAAGCAGGTCCGTTAGCTCACGAATTTGGATCGCAAACTGGTCGTAGTTTTTTTCTTCCTGGATCTGCACGCACAATTCGTTCATGCGCTCGCGTTCTTCGGGCGTCATGGAGCTTCCCCCGGCGGGTGGTTGGGATGTTTGGCAGAACGTGGAGGGATGGTAATTGAAGGCGGAGGAGGAAAACAAGGTCCAGGGACAGGCGTTAGTGATTCAACCGAAAACCTTGGACAGCCTGAGAGGCTGTCCCTACGCGACCTGTCGTTATTGTTGAGGGATTAGGGCGGCTTGGACTGTTGCTGACGGGAGTTCGTCGCCTCGGAAGTATTTGGGATTGTCTTTTGAGCCTGGCTTGAAGTTGGCTGCTTTCATTTCGGGCATGGCGACGAAGGGCTTGGAGTAATCGTTGGCGGCATTCCAGAACAGGAATCCTATGCCACCCCTGGAGCGGGCGGTTTCCACCTGAATCTTTATGTATTCGGGGGAATAGGTTTTCGTACGCCAATGGAAGGCCTGGAGCCATGGACGGATGACCACTCCGCTGCCCTTGGTGATCAATTCAAAACGGTCCATGGACTCCCCAATGAAGTGAGCGGGCTCGTCGCCGGGGTGAGCGATTTTATCCATGCCAAAGAAGTGTGAGGGGTAGATCATCGGGCTCAGGACGTCACAGTAGCGAGCCATCTGCACGATGTCTTGTCCGGTATGAGAGAGGTCGACGGAGCGTTGCCAAGCCATTACACCGAACACGTCGAGCGAGAGCAGGACGCCTGTGGGGTGGAGCTCGGAGTAGGCCTTCTTGAGAAATCCGGCGATCACATCGGAACGTTGCGGGCCATGGGGAGCCGGCTTGGCTGCCACCGGGCAGGGGCCTTTCTGCATCTGTGGAGCCGGGCTGGCGACTCCCTTTTTGGGGTGGCGCCGCGGAACGGGAACCAGGCAGGTGGAGTCCGGGCTCACCGCTGGTGTGGCCTCAGCTACCGGTAGGCCGTTCTGGAACACGAAGGCCGCGTCTTTCTGGTCGCCTTCAGCGGGGAAGCGGACGTAGTCGAATTGAACCTCATCCACGCCCAGCTGGGCGACGTGCTTGGCCAGGGCGATGTTGTAATCCTGAACTTTGGGGTTGGAGGGATCGGTCCAGACCAGTTTGCCGTTCTCACGCCAAGCAGTATGGTTCTTGCGGGATTGGACTGCTAGTTCGGGGTGCTGGGTGACCAGGCGCTCGTCGCGGAAGATGGCGATACGGGCAATGGCGTGCATGTTCTGCTGGTGCAGGAAGCGGACCAGCTTGGGGACGTCACGGATGTAAACCTTATGTTCTCCGAGGAGCGGGTGCTCGAAGGGAATGGCGACGCTGCCGTCCGAATCCTTGATATCGAAAACGACGGAGTTGCCGCCGACTTCACGCCAGCGACGGACGATGTTGAGTCCCTTGTCGCTGGCCGCCATGACTCCCGTGAGATAAACGGCGCGGACTTCGAAGTCCTTGGGAACCGGCACCGTTTTTTCGGTGACTGGGGCGAAGAGGATTCCGGGGATGATGATGGCCTCGTTGGCCTTGAGAATGTTGCTGGCGTCCGACTTGTGATTTGCGCTGCGGATCGCCGCGGCCAATTGCGACGAGGTCAGGTATGAGGTGCGTCCGAGATAATGGCGGGCGATGGTGGGAATGGCTTCTCCGCGCTTGGCGGTATAGAGTTCGCTCCCGGCAGGGGCCAGGGGCTTGGGATCAGGGCTCAGGGGCTTGCGGGTGATGCTGGCAGGCTGCAGCTGGGCTGACTGAGAGCTTACGTATGGTTTCGCCTGGACGGTTTGGGCCTGCGCTGCGAATCCGGTGTTGGAATGTGACATGAGCAGCCAGGCTGCAAGGGCGAATGTGAGACAAAGAATTCCCAGGATCGTGCGATATGACGAGTGACGCACAACGTGCCTCCGCGCAACTTTTCGTTCTCAACGCGATAGTAGTGCGGGGTATATGCGGGAGCTAGTTACGGGAGGGAGTACTACGTAGGTTTGGATGCGTCTGCGTGAGGCGGATTACTGGTTACTAGTAGGTTCGTTCCGTGGTTGTGAAAAGCTTTTCCGCTATTGCGGCGGCGGGCGCGAATGGAATCAGGAGAAAACGTCGCTAACTGCCGTGGGCCGGGGTACTTGCATCTAATGTGAAAGGTAACTTAGGCATGGTCCGATGCTTGCTCAACTGGAAGCAGTCGGATGTAGCGCGGTTGGAGTAGAATCTGGCCACTCCCAGGAAACAGGGTAGAAAAACGGTAGGGGCCTGAGTCGTCCGGCAAAACCAGAGAAGAGCCGCAGAAAAGCGGCCGAAAGGGAAAGTCCGGAGCCCCGGCAACATTCTTATGAGAACGAATCTCGCAACAGTGCTCGATCCGAACCGGAGAAGCAACGATGCTGGAGAGTTTGAAACTGCCCTGCGGCGGCGCATTGTGGGGCAGGATCAGGCGATTGAGAAGGTGGTGGAGATCTATCAGATGTTCCTGGCGGGCCTGAACGCGCCGGGACGCCCGGTGGGGAACCTGCTGTTCCTGGGACCGACCGGGTCCGGGAAGACGCGTGTAGTCGAGGCGATGGCGGAGGCGCTGTTTGGGGACGCGCGGGCGTGTATCAAGATCGATTGCGCCGAGTTCCAGCACTCGCATGAAATTGCGAAGCTGATCGGCTCGCCTCCGGGATACCTGGGACACCGCGAGACGCATCCGCTGCTGACGCAGGAAGCGCTCAACCAGTGGTTCACGGAGAAGTTGAAGCTGTCGATCCTGCTGTTTGACGAGATCGAGAAGGCTTCCGACTCGCTGTGGCAGTTGCTGCTGGGCATTCTGGACAAGGCAACGCTGACGCTGGGCGATAACCGCCGGGTGGATTTGTCGCAAGTCATCATCATCATGACCTCGAACCTGGGGGCGGGAGAGATGATGAACCTGGTGGACGGCGGATTTGGGTTCGCGCCGAAGGTGGTCGAGGTGGATGAGTCGTTCGACGACAAGATCCAGCGGACGGCAGTGGAAGCGGCGCGGCGGAAGTTTACACCAGAGTTCATGAACCGCATCGACAAGACGGTGGTGTTCAAGACGCTGCGCGACGAGCATTTATCGCAGATTCTGGAAATTGAATTGGGCATGGTGCAGCAGCGCGTGCTCATGGCGGCGGGCACGAACCAGTTCGTGTTCAGCTGCACACCGGCGGTGAAGGAATATCTGCTGAAAGAGGGCACCGATCCGCGGTATGGAGCGCGGCATCTGAAGCGGGCGATTGAGCGGAACCTGGTGTTCCCGCTGGCCAACCTGGTTGCGACCGGGCAGGTCAAGCTGGGGGATTTCGTGCGCATCGATATGGCTTCCGAGAACAAGATGATGTTTGTGAAGGAAGCGGAGAACGCGATGGCCCCGATCATGCTGGAGCGGTATGGAGCGGCGGCCGGCAACCAGCAGTCGACGCGCGCGGCTCGAACGGCGGCTGGGAATCGGCGCGACTTTGGAGCCAGCCCGTCGGTGGCGGAGAGCAAGTAGAAGTTTGAGAGTTACCCAGTTTTTTGTCTTCTCGCCTGACCGCATCTCGCGAGTCGTATCTCATGGGCGCCGGGGCTTCCGGCGCCTTTTTTATTTAGGGGCATTGGTTGACTGTCAGGCTGATAGTCTGAGAGACCCCGTTTCCAGTAGCGTCGGTCAAGAAGACCCTGCCCGTGAACGTCCCCGTAACTGCAGACGATCCGCTGAATACTCCGGTGGAGGTGTCAGGGTTAATGCCCATCCAATGGTTCGAGATAAATCCCCAAAAGAAGGGAACAATGCCGCCGGAACCTTCCATAGCGAACGTGTACGGCTGGTTGACGCAAGCGGCAGGCCATGTGGGAGAACTCACAATCTTTACCGGTTCAACCACTGCAATCTGTTCAGAAGCAGTGACCACCTGCGGTGGAGAGCTGGAATCGCTGGCTTGGACGGTGAAGGAATAGGTGCCGTCCGTTGTGGCCGGCCCGGTGAGCAGCCCCGAGGTACTGAGAGTGATGCCGGGCGGCAGAGTTCCGCTGGACAAACTCCAGGTAATAGGCGCGGTCCCGTTGGCCGAGGTCAACTGCTGGGAGTAGGAGAGGTTGCGGGTGGCCGGGGTGAGATTCGTGGAAGTGATTTTTAGCACTTCGACCACACCGGAGACGTTCAGGCTGTAGATCATGTCAGGGCGCGCGTTGCCTCGCCAGTCTTGGACGTGGACATAAAAAGTAGTCGGGAGGCTTGGGGTACCGGGAACTTTGAAATCCAGTGCGGAATCGGTATTTTGTGCGCCCGGAACATCGTCATTGATACACAGGGAACTGAAGTTGGTGCTGGTGTTACCAGGCTGATTGCAGGTGGCCAGACGAGTGCCATTCGCATCGAAAATCTCGAGCACCGTATCGAGCAAGACGCCCCCCGACACTGCTCCTGTGCCAGTGGTGAGATGAACAATCGCACCGGAGATCGAAGTCAGCTTAAAGTAATCGCTATCGCCTGCAAGGGGAGCGGCATTGGGTGGATCGATATAAGGTGAGATGCTGGCGATGATATAGCCGTTGTCGATCGCTGTGGCGCTCGCGATGGTGTCGTTGCGGCCGAGCGGAGTACCGACGCTGATGCTGAAGCTTGCGTTCGAGGAAAGCGGAGGGGAACTGGAATCCGTGACACTCACGTTGAAGGAATAGTATCCCGATGTGGTTGGCGTGCCGCTGATCCCGCCTGTGCTTGCGTCAATGGGGGTCAACCCCGGAGGCACGGAACCTGAGGTCATCACGAAGTTGTAGGGCGGGGTGCCTCCCGTGGCAATAATCTTTCCACTGAATGGGCGATTCACTGACAATGTGGGAGGCAGTGACTGGGCGATGCTGAAGGGCGGAGGGGAAACCTGGATGCTGATCTGGACTGATGTCGTTTCCGGAGCTGGAGCGTAAGAATCGCGAATGCTGATCGTGGTGTAGAAATTCCCGGTGGACATCGGGCTCCCTCTAAATGTTCCGGTTTCGCGGTCGAGGGTGACGCCGACCGGCAGCGGACTTCCACTCACGGTGATGTTGAGGGGTGGCAGGCCGCCGTTAACCTGGATCTGTTGGTACCAGATTGGTTCATATTGCGAGAAAGTAAACGTCTGCGGCGGAGGGGTCTGAAGCCGCGAATGGGCAGTCAGGTAGAAACCTTTGGTTGCAGTATGTGAGGCTGCGTCCTTGACGGTGGCCACAAACCCGGCAGTGCCCTCGAACTTGACGGTGCCCGAAAGAATGCCCGTGCTGGAATCCATGGACAGTCCATCTACGAACAGTGCGGTTGGCGCGACGGGGGCGATCGACCAAGTCAGTGGTCCGCTTCCGCTGGAAGCCTGGAGAGTCGTGCTATACGGAGCATTGGCCAATGTGGCGGACAGAATGGCATCGGTTGTTATGGTAAGAACGGCTGGTTGGGAGGCCGATCCTCCGCTTCCGGTATTGCCGGAACCACCTCCACAAGCACTGAGAAGCGCGGTCAGCAGCATCAGCAAGAACAACGGACGCTGAATTGGCAGATGAATCATCCGGCAAATTCCTCCGCGATAGCAAGGAGCAGGGGAATAGGAGGATCAAGAAGCTTCCCGTCGTCCTCATACTGATCAAAACGGGGATAGCTGCCGTTCAGGACTATGTCGATGCCGGTGACGTTCTCACCGGCGGTAACGGTAATCATGTCCCGCTGCATGGGGAAATCAAACGCGGACTCATCTTTGTTCCAAAACTCAGGATCTCCCGGCAGGGCAACCGGGGGATCCAGTGGACCAACACTGGATCCGCCCACGAATGCGGTATAAATCGCTTCTACCTCAACCGTGTAGGTCCCGGGCGGAACACTTATCTTGTAATAGCCAATCAGAGCAGGATTGCGCGATCCGGGCAGACTCCCGTTGGTATTGTCTTCGAACTTGCCCAGAATTGCGGTTACGCTTTGGCCGGGATTGGTCGTATACGCGTATCCTGAAACTACCGAGACGGCAATGCGGCGCGATTCATCTTCCGCAGTGCCGGGATCGTCTATGAGCCGGGCAATCACGTTGGCGCCCTGCATGGGACTGACACCGTCGTTGAAATAGATCACACCACTGATGGTTCCGTAATTAGCCGCGGGATTGTTGGGGTAAAGAGTCGAAATCCAGGCGACGTCATCGGTGGCCAGGACGGGGAGTCCGGCATCTTTGCGTGCTTGACAGAGCGCGATCGGAAACATGAGGGGGAGGCCCGCGAGCGTATCCACCTCACAGGGGAAGGTCAGATTGGTCAGGATATCCACATTTATTTGCGAATGATCCAGACCGGAGAAGTGCCCGAGTTCATGCGTGATGGCTTCGTCAAACTGATTTGCAGACAATTCATAGTTGGAGGAGTTATTGATTCCGTCCTGAAACTCACCATTCAGGACCACCGCAGAACTCAAGATGTAGCCGTGCACTGTATCCATCGCGCAAGGAGCGTTGAACCCGATGACTTCCGGCGGCAGCCCAAGACTTCTAACGAGAGCGCCGTTAGCGTCGAAGATGACGGGACTCTGCGCAGCCTTGTTGCACGAGCCAATGATGTCGTTATACTGCTGCGCCGTCTCTACATCGCCACCCGGATAGCTTCCCGCGGGCAGAATAGGCCCGGCGTTAGTGAACGAGATTTTCGCTGTGGCCACCGATTGCCAGACGCTGAACATGCTTTGGACCCGCTGTGCGCCGGCATTGTGATCGATGATGGTCGTGCCGCCCGCGACCGACATGGGGCCTGGATCGAGACGATAAGCAACCGGCATCTTGGCCGGATTCCACGTAAAAGGTTGGCCGTCAATGCCAAAGGCCGCGCGAGTACCGATGGCAGGTCCGCCGACCAGTTGTGGTCCGCCTGCTGATGCTGCTGCAACGAAGAGCAAGAGAACGAGGGCAAGGACGGTTATGCGGTACGCCATCAGCGAGACCTCGCAAACGTGCGGATGATCTGCTCCAAATCTGTAACGAGCAACGGGGCAGGCATCTGGCGCAGCACGGTAGTGAGGTGGGGCGAAAGTGGGGCATTCCGGGCGCGCGCAGCCTGCTCCACACGGTCAAAAAGGCCCACGTTGCCGCGACCATTTACCGCAATCGGGCGGTGTGCGCGATCGAGAGTAATACGGAAGCGGCCCTGCTCGAGTCCTGCCGGACTGCTCAAGCCGTATTCGGATACAGGCCCCAGCAGCAGAATCATTTCTTCGCCCTTGTGATAGTCCGACGCGGGGTTGCCCTGTGCGACATTCCCAACGTACTGCCGGAAAACCAAAGTTTTTTGCGCTCTTCCCTTATATGTTTCGGCCACCTTCAGGGTGACAACCTGCGTCATAAGGTTCCGCAAATGGGGATGAGGCTCGATGGTGCGGGACAGCACAACGCCGTGGACGATGCAATCGGCTTCCTGGACGAGCTGATCGAGCGAACGGGAGAGGGTTCTTGCACTCACCTGAGAGTCGGCGGGCGATGGGCACAAAAAGCACAGAACAGCGAGGGCGCACAGAGGGAGTAAAGATGGTGTTCTCATGAATGCGGCAGACGACCTAGAACGCTCCTTGGGGGAACGAGGGCTACCGGGCTGCAAAGTCTACCGCACTCTTGGGCTTAAGACTAGAGGAATTTTCGCGAGATTTTCGCGAGTGTCTTAGCTCCATAATTCTGTCACCCCTTAACGGCAACGTGAAAATGTCACCCCATGAGAGGAAGGACGTTCGCGTTGAGTCAAAAGGAACTGCAACGAGTGAGTGTCATATCTGCTTGCGTGAAAGGAGACATGGCGTGTGCCAAAGCCGCCGAACTGCTCTCGCTTAGCATCCGTCATGTCAAACGTCTCAAGAAACGCTTGCGCGAAGACGGGGAGGCGGCTCTGGCACACGCCAACCGCGGACGGCCCAGCCCCCATCGCTTGCCCGCTCAGGAACACCGCTCCATCCTGCGGCTGGCTCGTACCACCTATGCTGGTTTCAACGATCACCATCTCTGCGAAAAACTCTGCGAGGTCGAGGGCTTCTCCCTCAGCCGGGAGACCCTGCGCCGCCTGCTGCGACAGGCCGGTCTGGGCTCGCCCAGAAAGCGCCGTGCCCCGGCCCATCGTCAGCGGCGCCTGCGATCGGCTCGTATCGGAGAACTGGTGCAGCTCGATGGCTCGCCCCATGACTGGCTGCAGGGACGCGGTCCACGCCTCACCGCCCTGGGCATGCAAGACGATGCCACAGGAAAAATCCTGGCCGCACAGTTCTTTCCTTCTGAGACCGCCTTTGGCTACCTCTCTCTGCTTCGTCAGCTCTTGCGCCGTCACGGTGTGCCGCTGGCCTTCTACGGCGATCGCAGCGGCATCTTTGTCCGCAACGACGAGTTCTGGACTCTCCAGGAACAGCTGGCCGGCAAGCGTCACACCACTCAGTTCGGACGCGCCCTCCAACAACTCGGCATCACCTTTATCGCCGCTCAATCCCCACAAGCCAAAGGCCGGGTCGAGCGTCTTTGGGGCGTTTTGCAGGATCGACTCACCAGCGAACTCCGCCTGGCCGGTGCCTCTGATCTGCGCTCCGCCAACCTAATCCTGCAGCCATTCATCACCGACTACAACCGTCGCTTCGCCCGGACGGCGCGCCAAACCGATCTCGCTTGGCGTCCGGCACCTGACAATCTCGACCGCATCTGCTGCTTCGTTCATGAGCGCGTCGTAGGTAACGACAATGTCGTACAGTGGGAAGGCCTTCGCTTTCAGATCCCCCAGCAAGCCCGCCGCTTCAGCTTCGCTGGCGCCAAGGTTCAGCTCTATCAGGCTCTTGACGGTCGCGTCTCCCTGTACTACGGCGACACCCGTCTGCAACACACCCTGGCTCCGCCAGGGTGACATTTTCATTCTGCTGTTAGGGTGACAAAATCACGTTGCTACCGACAGAGGAATTTTCGCGAGGGTTTGCCGAATCGGCACCTTGCAGCGCCAACCGGAGTTCGTGTGATCCTCATCTAAACCCGACGCAACGGAGCAACATGGCGACGCGATGGATTGGCTGGCGGATCTGGAGTCTCTTGATATTCGCGGCATTTGCGTGTGCGCAGGATGGGTCGCGGGCGATCTCGCCGGGGGCGATTTCGGTGGTGGGAAATCCATCGGACACTGGATTGGCGCCTCTGCAGACTACGCGGGAGAAGTGGGACAACTTCGCGAAAGAGACCGTGGGGCCGGTCACGTGGGGCGGGGGCGCGTTCAATGCTTTGTTTTCGCAGGTTACGAATACGTCCCGCCGCCGCCGCCGCGTCGAACGCGTTGCCGCCTCGCTCCAGCACGGCCATTCCCACTTGGCTCGCGATCCAGTGCGTGCTGGCGACCACGCCGAACGTGCCGGCGATCTCCGGACGTGTGGTGAACATGGCCTCTCCTCCGCTTCGGCGGAAAGAACGCGGGAGCGCCGCCGCCGTCGCGCGAGATTTCGCGCGTTAACCGCCGAGCGGCAGCCGCTCCGCGATGACGAACGGCTCCGCGGGCGAGCGCTGCGTGAAAAGGCAGAGATCCACGACACGGCGCGGCACGGACAGCGCGCGCCCGAAATGCGCCTCCGCGCGCGGCCGCCAAAAGCATTTCTCCTCCTGGCTCAAGCGTCGCGTTAGCGTCATGTGAAAGAACCAAGTGCCGAACACGTACGGATAACCCCAGCGCGTCAGCATGGCGTCCTGCGCGGGGGTCAGCCCGCCGCGGCGGCGGCGAGCCAGTTCCTCCTCCGGCGCCGGCGCACGAAACGGATCGAGCTGTTCGACGCAGGCATCGGCGAAGGCCTGGAGCGCTGGGCAAGGCGCGGTCTCGCGCAAGGCGAGAAAGCCGTCCACGTCCGCGACGGCGAGCGGCGGTAGGTCGAAGGGGGCTATGCTGCGGGCGAGCTTCCGGGCCGTCTCCACCAGTTGGTACCAAAGCTTGCCGGGCGCGAGCCGCATCGGCGGCTTGAGCGTAGCGTGGAGCCCGTAGACCCGCGCCGCCTCCGTTATCCCGGCGATGCCCGGCAAGTCGGGTTGCGGCGCGGGCGCTCCGCTCTCGGGGTCGCGGCCCAGCCAAGTCGCCCCCGCCGCGAAGAGCAGGTCATCGGGCAACGGAGCGTAATACGCGGCAACCCGGCCGCCCGCGTCCATGACCTCAGGCGACCCGCTCGCCCGCGCGCCAGACCTGGCGCACCACCGGCAGCCCCTCATGCGTCCGCACGCGGACCAGATCGGCGCGCAACCCCGGCTCCAGCCGTCCGCGATCGGCGAGGCCCGCCATGCGCGCCGGCCGATGCGTGACGAGCCCGATCGCCGTCGGGCAGGCCGATCCCCGTATCAGCCGCGCACAGGAAGGCGGCTTCCACGAGGCTCGCCGGCACGTAGTCTGATGCGAAGGCGTCCACGGCGCCGGCGCGCACCAGATCGGCGGCCCCGACATTGCCGGAATGCGAACCCCCCCGCACGATGTTCGGCGCGCCGGCGATCACCTTGATCCCGGCGGCCTTCGCCGCGCGCGCGGCCTCCATGCTGACGGGAAACTCGCTGATGCGGATGCCGTCGGCGGCGTTCTCGCGGACATCCGCCTCGGTGCGGTCGTCGTGGCTTGCGAGCGCGATGCCGAGCCCGGCGACACGGGCGAGCAGGGCGAGCCGGTTCGGATCGCGAAACCGCCGGCGCTGCTCCGCCAATTCGGTGATCCGACGCTCGATATCGGCATCGGGCACGCCGTGCTTGCGGCGAAGCTGGCGGTAATAGTCCAGGTCGGCGTACTGGCCGACGCCCGGGCTGTGGTCCATGAGACTGATCAGGCGCACGCGCGGATGGTCCGCGACAGGATCGAGCAAATCCGGCATGTCGGGCGCGGGCAGCTCGCAGCGAAGGTGCAGGAAGTGCTCGGCCTTGAGCAGCTCGGTGCCGGCGAGGGCGTCGAGATCGGCGACCCCTTCGCGGCAGGTGCGGATGCGGTCATCCGCGAATCCGAGATCGCCGATGCAGAGCGCGTCGAGCACGGTCGTCACGCCGGCCGCTGCGCATTGAGCGTCGTGCGCGATCATGGCCGAGCGCGATGGCCAGCGGGCGTTGCTGCGGGGTTGCACCTGCCGTTCGAGATTGTCGGTATGGACGTCCACGACGCCGGGGATCAGGTAATCCCCGTCCATGTCCAGGCTGCCCGGTACGGCGGAGCGATGCTCCGATATCTCGGCGATCTGCCGCTCCCGAAGTACGATCGTGCCCGCGACCACCGACCCGGGCAGCACGAGCCGGGCATTCGTGAGTATCAGCTCATCGGTCATCTGGCATCCTGATGGCGGCAGCATGGAGTTAGCCGATCCGCCTCCGCGCCGCGAACGTCCTTTATCGCGACCGAAAGTGACGAATTCGTTGCGGGCTCGCCCGAGAAGGGGACGGGTTCATTAGGATTTGAAGGTCGCCGCCGGTACCGGCCGGGTCCTGGTGCGTAATCCCGGATATCGCATCGGCAACACGGGGATCGGCATGGCGCTGGTCGAGGACATGCTGAAGGGCAATCTGGTCGTCGCTCTCGCCGTCGGCGGGACGGCGCTGGTTTTGCCCAAGGTGTTGCCCCACCTGTCTCCCCCGGTCCGCTCGCTGGTCAAGAACGGTCTCTCGCTGTTCCTGGAGTGCGAGTTGGAGGCGGAGGGAGGCATCATCGACAAGCTGGCGGACCACGCGCTGAAAGGCGTGCTCGCAAGCTTGTCGAGCCCGGACCCTCCGCAGGACCGGCAAGGGGCGGCCCGCGCCGCCGTCGAGCGCTTCAAGCACGTCGCGCACACTCGGGCCCGGCGCTACGGGCGCAGTCAGCATGATCGGTCAGCCCGCTACGACAGGCACATCACCGCGCTGCGGCACGCGCTTCACCGGGAGCGGTCGCGTCACACGGGCGCGAAGGCGGCAGTGTTGGACGAGCTCTCGGCAACGCTGGCCCCGACGTAGAGCACGCAGCTTAGAGGAGAACAGGCGTGGCAATACTGGAAGACGTTACGAAGGTGGCGAACCCGGCCGGACTTCGCGATCGGAGCCGGCGCGGCCCTGCTCGTCCCGGTCCTCGCACCCGCCGTGTCGCAATGGCTGCGGCCTGCCGCGAAGGCTGCGATGCGTACCGGGATCACGCTTTATCGCAGTACCGATGGAGCCGATCACCGCGGCCGTGGGCGATCTCGTGACCGAGGCGCAGCTCGAACTGGCCGCTTCTTCGGCGACTGCCGCCCCGGAAGAGCCGTCGAAGCCGTCCCGGCACAAGCGTCGCGAGTCGGCGACCGAGTCCTAGCGAGCGAAGCGGGACGGGACATTCCGGCGCACCTGGTGGTCAGACGCGCCTTAAACAAAGGAGCAGGCACGCATGGCGTTCTTCGAGGACATGTTCAAGGGCGGGAACATCGTGACGGGCGTGGTCGTGGCGGTCGGCGCGACCGTTCTCGTCCCCGTGGTCGCCCCAGCCATCGGCAGCCTGTTACGTCCGGCCGCCAAGGCCGCGATCAAGGGAGGCATCCTGGCTTATGATCGCGGGCGTCAGGCTGTCGCGCAACTTGGTGAGATGGCCAGCGACGTAGCGGCCGAGGCCCGCGTCGACGCGGAGCGGGCGACAAGCGGACCGCAGAGCACGAGTTCCGAGAACCAGCCCGCCTGATCGGGCTGGCGGGCCGGCGTGTCCTCGCTCGACATCCTGAGTCAGTTGGGCGATCCACTCGCCGCCCGCCCGGGCGCTGGCGAGATCGCGATCCCGATCCATGATCGCGTGCCCGGCCGGATTCGTTGGTCCGTGCGGAGCCTCAAGGGGAACCCAGGCCTGAAGGTGTTGCTGGAAACCGGGCTGCTCGACCTGTCGGGCATCCACTCGGCCCAGGCGAGCACGGAGACCGGCAACCTCCTTACCCGTTTCGATCCGGGCATTCCCGCGGCACGCATTGGCGAGTGGATCGCCGCCCTGGTGCGCGGCGAAATCGTGCCCAGCGCACAGGTGTCCGCTTCGGCCGAATGGCATTCGGAGCCGGCCAGCGACGTGCTGGCCGCCCTCGACACATCGGGCTCAGGCGGCCTGAGCGCCAGGACAGCGAAGGAGCGCCTGGCCGAGCACGGTGCGAACGCACTCCCTCCGCCGGTTTCGCGCACGGGCTTGAGCATCTTTTTCAGCCAGTTCCAAACCTTGCCCATCGCCGTGCTTGCCGTTGCCGGCGGAATTCTCGCTGCTGGCGGGAGGCGCGGTCGAGGCCGTCGCGATCCTGAGCGTCCTCGCATTCAATGGCGTGCTCGGCGCCGTCGTCGAGAGCCGGTCGGAGCGCATCATCCGATCGCTCGGCTTGACCGGGCAGGCGCCTGTTCTGGTCGTGCGCGATGGGGCGGCGCGGCCGGTCCCCCCGGAACGCCTCGTTCCCGGCGATATCATCCCGCTGCGTCCCGGCCTCACCGTTCCCGCGGATGCGCGCGTGATCTCCGCCCGGGATCTACGGGTGGGCGAAGCGATGCTGACCGGCGAGAGTTTGCCGGTCGAGAAACGGGCGGAGCCGGTCCTTCGGAACTCGCCTTTGGCCGAACGGGCCAGCATGGTGTTCCGCGGGACCGCCGTTATCGGGGGCAGCGGCGAGGCGGTCGTGGTGGCGACCGGGACGCGCACCGAGATCGGCCGTATCCAGCGACTCGCGGGCGATACGGGCGCCCCGCAGACTCCGTTGCAGCGCGAGCTGGACCGTCTTGGGGGGCAGCTCGTCTGGGCCTCGCTCGCCGCCTGTGGGGCCGTGATGGGGGTAGGCGCGCTGCGTGGGATCGCGCTGGTGCAGCTGCTGCGCTCGGGCGTGTCCCTCGCGGTCGCGGCGATTCCCGAGGGTCTGCCAGCCGTCGCGACCACCACGCTCGCGCTCGGCATCGAGGACATGCGCAAGCAAGGGGTGCTGGTGCGCCGGCTCGATGCCGTCGAGAAGTTCTGGCGAGCGTCGGAGTTGTCTGCTTCGACAAGACCGGCACGCTGACCCTCAACCAGATGCACGTGACCGAGATCGCCTGCGAGGGCCGACGGTTGGAGGCCGGACCGGACGGCGCGCTCGCCGACGCCGCCGGACAGAGACTCCGGGTGCCCGCGGAGCCGGACGCGGACCATCCGCTCGAGTGGCTGTTGCGGATCGGCGCGCTGTGTAGCGACGCCGGGATCGAGGAAGGGGAGGGGGCCAGCGGCTTCACCGGCTCCGCCACGGAGGGCGCGCTGTTGCGGCTCGCGTTCGATGCCGGAGTTGACGTGACCGCCCTCCGCACCGCCTATCCGCGCCTGGCCGCGCATCACCGTAGTGCCCGCCACCGGTTCATGCTGACCGCCCATGGCAGGCCGGATGCCGACGACACCGCTCTGCTCGCCGTCAAAGGCAGCCCCGCCGAGGTGCTGGATCTGTGCGCGTGGGAGCTGCGCGACGGCGCCCCCGAGCCGCTCAGTCCCGAGCGGCGCACCGCCATTTTGCACACGAACGAGAGGATGGCTTCCGACGCGCTCCGGGTGCTCGGCTTCGCGTTCGGGAGTGCCGCGATCGATATGGTGGCCGGGGCGGAGGTCGAGCTCGCGGCCGCAGCCACCGGGCTGACCTGGGTTGGTCTGGCCGGGATGGCCGATCCCGTGCGCCCCGGGGCGGAGGCGCTGTTGAGCGCGCTGCAAGGCGCGGGCCTGCGCACCGTGATGATGACGGGCGACCAGGTCGCGACCGCACGCGCTGTGGCGGCCCGGCTCGGCCTTTCCGGCGGCGCTCCGGTCGAGGTTTTCGATGTGGCCGACCTCGGCGGGCTGGATGCGGATGCGCTCGCCGCCTCGGCCAAGCGCGCGCACGTCTTTGCCCGGGTGAGCCCGGCGCAGAAGCTGCACATCATCCGCGCGCTCCAGGCCGCCGGCGAGCGGGTCGCGATGGCGGGAGACGGCATCAACGACAGCCCGGCGCTCAAGGCGGCCGATGTCGGCGTGGCCATGGGCGGGACGGCCAGCAGCGAGGCGGCCCGGGAAGCGGGAGACGTGGTTCTGCCGACCGACGATCTCGCCAAGCTCGCCGTCGCGGTCGAGCGCGGGCGCGCCACCTACGTCAATGTCCGCAAGAGCATCCGCTACCTGCTGGCCACCAATTTGAGCGAGATCCTGGTCGTGCTGGGGGCCACGTCGGCCGGGTTCGGAGAGCCGCTGACCGTGATGCAGCTTCTCTGGATCAATCTTGTCTCGGATGTTCTGCCCGGCCTCGGGCTCGCCTTCGAGCCGCCCGAACCCGGTCTCATGCAACGGCCGCCCAATGCCGAGCGCGATGTCGTGGGCCGCGACGCCCTGGGCCAGCTCGCCGCCGAGGGCGGGATGATCGCCGGGGGAAGCTTGGTGGCGCTGGCCTGGGGCGCTGCGCGGCACGGCGCGGGACCCGAGGCTCGCACGATGGCGTTCGGGAGCCTCGTGGCCGCGCAGCTCTTGCACGCGCTGACGGCTCGCTCCGACCGGAATGGATTGTTCGCCGGCCGGCCGGGTGCGTTGCCCCCCAACCGTCCCCTTGCCAGCTTGCTCGCAGCATCCGCGGCGATCCAGGCTTTGGGCCTGCTGGTGCCGGGCCTGCGCCGCGCCCTCGGCGTCGTTGCGCTTGGGCCGGCCGATCTGGCGGTGAGCACCGTGGCCGGCGTGCTGCCTTATCTCGCGAACGAGGCCCTCAAGGCCGTCCGTAACGCCCGCTCGGCGGCACAGTGACCGGGCTAGTCCGAACCGCCCGGCGGCGTGGCCTCATGCGGACGCTCGGTGGCCCGCTCGATTTGCGCCTCCGCGAGCAAGTCTTGCGCCTTCTCGCCCAGCTCCGCGACGCGAGTGCGCGCGACCTCGTATGCCGCGAGCCCGCCCTTGACGGCGCCCTTGGCCGCCGGGCGGCCCCAGCGCGCCACCACGGGGCGCCAGAGTGGGCCGAGCAGGGCCACCCCGGCGCTCAGCGCCAACCCCGTCGCGAGTCCGCTTCTGTAGCCGCGCTCCATCGCTGCCTCCGCCTCTCCTACTTGCGGCCAGCATACGCCCGAGCTTGCCTTGCCGCCGCAATCACGAGGGCTTGCGCGACCCATGGGGTGCAGGGCGCCAGATGAGCGTGGGCGCCGAAATCCGGCATTTCCAGCTGCCCGTGCTGCAAGGATTGCTGCCCTTCCGTATCGGCCGAGCGCCCGCCGACGTTATCGCAGGCGCGACCTTGGCCGCGCTCGCGATCCCGGAGGTGATGGGCTACACGCGGATTTCCGGCACCCCGGTCGTAACCGGGCTCTACACGCTCCTGATCCCCATGGCGTTGTTCGCCCTATTCGGGTCATCGCGGCACTTAGTCGTGGCCGCCGATTCGGCGACGGCGGCAATCCTCGCGAGCGGCCTTTCCGGGCTCGCTGCCCCGAACTCCTCCGAATGGCTGGCGCTCGCGGGGTTCTCGGCGCTGCTCGCCGGGGTGCTACTCCTGCTCGCGCGGATCATACGCCTCGGTTTTCTAGCCGATTTCCTCTCGCGCACCGTGCTCGTCGGCTTCCTGACCGGCGTCGGCATCCAAATCGCGCTGGGTGAGATACCGGGGCTGCTCGGGCTGCCATCGGAGGGACACGGCCCGATCGCCAGGCTCGTGGACGCCGCCGAGCGGATCGGACAGGCGCGGCCGCCGGTGATGCTCGTCGCGGGGCTCGTGATCCTGGTGATTCTGGGGGCGAGACGGGTCTCGCGACGTATCCCAGGTGCGCTGATTGCGGTCGTCGGCGCGATCGCGGCGAGCTGGACTTTCGATTTGGCCGCGCACGGCGTGCCCGTGCTCGGGGCCGTGCCCGCAGGCGTGCCGAAGCTGGGCCTGCCCGACGTGTCCTGGAGCCTCGGCTTGATGCAGCGGCTTCTGCCGACGGCGGCCGCCATGACTGTGGTGATCCTCGCCCAGAGCGCAGCGACCTCACGTGCCTACGCGGCCCGGAACAACGAAACCTTCGACGAAAACGTGGACTTGGTCGGGTTGGCGTTGGCCAATCTGGGTGCGGCCTTCTCGGGCACCTTCGTCGTGAATGGCAGCCCGACCAAGACCCAGATGGTCGTGAGCGCCGGCGGCAGCAGCCAGCTCGCTCAGATCGTGACGAGCCTCATCACTCTGCTGGTCCTGCTCGTGCTCACCCGGCCGCTCTCCTATATGCCGCAGGCCGTGCTTTCGGCCGTCGTGTTCCTGATTGGGGTCGAGCTGATCGATTTGGGCGAGATGCGCCGCATCCTCGCTGTTCGGCCCATCGAGTTCGCCGTCGCCGTCATAACCGCGTTGGTCGTCGTTCTGGTCGGCGTCGAGCAGGGCATCCTGATTGCCATGGTGCTCTCGCTGCTGGCTCACGTGCGCCGGGGCTACCGGCCGAAAAACGTCGTGCTCGTCGAAGGCAAGGGTGAGCCGCGTCCCGAGCCGGTCGCGGAGAAGGGACAGTTGCGCCCCGGCCTGATCGTGTATCGCTTCAATCACAGCATGTATTACGCGAACGCGGCGCAGCTCTCCGAAGAAGTGTCGGCTCTGGCCCTAAGCGCCGATCCTCAGCCGCACTGGTTTTGCTTCGATATGACCGCTGTGGATGGGGTGGATTACTCCGCCGGGCAATTGCTGGGCAGGCTGCTCCGGGCGTTGCAGCGCAAGGGTATCCGGCCGCTCGTCGCCGAGGTGTCGGACGACGTGCGGACCCTGCTGGACCGCTACGGTATCGCGAAACTGCTGGGACCCGGCGCCGTCTATCGCTCGGTGGGCGACGTGCTAAGGGCGTACCGATGCCGCCCACCCGTCCGCCGCCGGCCATCGCCAGGGAGCGCCGACCCATGCCTGACGAAGCTGCCCCGCTGCCGCCCGCGGAGATCGAGCATCGGCTCGCCGGACGAATGCGGCTCCGGCTCCGGGCAAAACGCGGGGATGCCGGGTTCTTCCGGCGGGTGGAGGCCGGCCTGGCCCGTATCCCCGGCGTCCGCTCCGTGCGTGCTAGCGCCACGACCGGAGGCGTCCTCATCGAACACGGCGGCGATGATGCGGGTATCCTGTCCGCCGCGAAGGAGCAGGCTCTGTTCGAGGCCGCCCCACCCGCGAGGCCGCCTGCTCCGTTCACGGGCACCGCCGCCGAGTTGCCGGGGTCGCTCGACCTCGCGGTTGCGGGGCTGGCCGGCGCCGGTTTGCTGCAACTCGCGCGTGGAAAGATCGTCGGCAGCGCCTCCGAGAATCTGTGGAATGCTTACAGCCTCCACGCCATCACCAAGGAGTCCCGGCTCGCTGTCCTCCTGGTCGCGTTCGGCCTGTTACAGATCGTCCGAGGCGAGGTGCTGGGGTCTGCAACCTCGCTCTTCCTCTATGCGCTGAGTGCCCGGCAAATAGCGCAGCGCCAGGCGGCGGAGGGCGGTGTCTGATGGAGCAGAAGCGTATGGAGCGCCAGGAACTCGGTCCGGCCGAAGCCGTCGCGGCCGTGGCAGCTTCCGCCCGGCGCCTTTTCCCGCTCGTCTCCGAGCAGCAAGTGCGCGAGTTCGCCTCGCTCATACTGCGCGATCTCGAAGCGAGCGGCTTTCGTCTGGTCCAAGACTCGCCGCGATAGGCTGAACGGCAGCTTCGATTTCTTCCGGCGTGTGAGCTGCTTCATAGGGCGCCACCCGACGCCGTCGTCTCCTCGCTGACGCATTCCGTCGGGAGGCTACGATAAATCTCGGTCCTGCGCGTCAGGTTGGCTGCGTGTTCCTTCCGTTTGCCGCCGGATACTTCCTGTCCTACCTGTTCCGGACGTTGAACGGTCCGCTGGCGGGGCAACTCACCCACGATCTCGGCCTCAACGCGAGCGGTCTCGGATTGCTCACCTCGGTCTATTTCCTCACCTTTGCAGGCGCTCAATTACCGCTCGGGGCTGCGCTGGACCGGTTCGGCCCGCGACGTACGCAAATCGCGCTGCTCTGGCTGGCGGCCGCGGGGGCCGCTCTGTTCGCCATTGCCCCGAACGTGCCTTTGCTCATCCTGGCCCGCGCGCTCATCGGGCTCGGTGTTTCGGGCGCGCTCATGGCCGGCCTCAAGGCGATCGTGATCTGGATGCCGAAGAAAAATCGGCCCGTCCTGAATGGCGCGTTCATCATGTGCGGGGGGCTCGGCGCGATAACGTCCACCAAGCCGCTCGATTTTCTTCAAGGAATCCTGGGATGGCGTGAGGTTTTCCTGGTGCTCGCAGCCGTGACGCTGGGCGTGACGTTCCTGATAGGGGCGACCGCGCCGGAGAAGGAGTCGCAGGAGATCACCGAGAACTGGCGCGACAGCGCGCGGGGAACCTGGGCGATTTATCGCGACCCAGCCTTCTGGCGCTTGGCCCCACTCTCGGCTTCGATCGTCGGGACGGCCTTTGCCGTGCATGGTCTCTGGGCGGCGCGCTGGCTCGCGGATGTCGAAGCCCTGTCTCCCGGGCAGGTCGTCTCCGACCTGTTCGCAATGGGCATCGGCGTGACTCTCGGGGCCGCCGTTATCGGGCTCGTCGCCGATTTTCTCAAGCGCAACGGAGTCGCTCCGTCGGTCACCTTCGCGCTGGCCTGCTCGCTGTTCATTGCCTTGCAGCTTGTGGTCCTCGACCAAGTCGCCGCTCCCTGACTGGCTGCTGTGGGGCGTCATTGGTAGCTTCGGAGCGATGACGGTGCTCAGCTACTCGATCGTGAGCGAGTTGTTTCCTCCGGAACGAATCGGCCGGGCCAATAGCGCGCTCAACCTCTTGCACCTCTTGATGGCATTCATCCTGCAATACGGTATGGGAATCGTGGCTTCGCGCTGGCCGCAGATAGCACCTGGCCATCTTCCCGTTATCGCCTACCGCGCCGCGTTCGCGCTGCCCCTGTCCCTCGAGGTCGCGGCGCTGGCCTGGTTCCTCCTTTCCCATGTCCAACACGCTCGGACCACGACCGCGACCGTTGTTTAGGAGGTCGATCGGGACCTCGGCACTCCGATTGCGATGGATCCCTAGACTGAATGGGAGGCCGGCGGTATCCGGGCGGCGGGTTCCGGATGCAGGCGTCGAGCTGGTCGATCCTGGACGGATTGACCGCGCTTCCATCCTTCAGGAGATCGACGCATGTCCCGCCGCAAACGCCGCGGCCGCCCGCTCGACGGATGGCTCGTCATCGACAAGCCGCCGGGGCTCACCAGCACCGGGGTCGTGAATCGGGTCCGGCGGGCGTTCGAGGCGGAGAAGGCGGGACATGGCGGCACGCTCGATCCGCTGGCGACCGGCGTGCTGCCAGTCGCATTTGGCGCTGCTACCAAGACCGTACCGTATGTGATGGACGGGGCGAAGCTGTACCGCTTCACACTCCGCTTCGGCGAGGCACGCGATACGGACGACGCCGACGGCCGGATTACGACCACCTCCTCGGCGCGCCCGACCGATGCGGAGATCGAGGCCGCCCTGCCGCGCTTTCGCGGCGACATCATGCAGGTCCCGCCCGCCTTCTCCGCCGTGAAGATCGCCGGCGAGCGCGCCTACGACATGGCTCGCGAGGGCCGCGCCCCGGTGCTCGATCCGCGCCCGGCCCGGGTGGACCGGTTCGAGCTGGTCGAGCGACCCGACCCGGATCATGCCGTGTTCGAGGTGGAATCCGGCAAGGGCGTTTACATGCGTAGCCTCGCCCGCGACCTCGCGCAGGCGGTCGGCTCGCTTGGCCACATCGCCCTCTTGCGCCGGCTGCGGGTCGGCCCGTTCACGGAAGCTCAGTCGATTCCGCTGGACAAACTGGCGTTCGCGGAGGATACCCCGCCCGCTTCCCCGGACCTTTTGCTTCCGGTTGCGACCGCGCTGGCCGACATCCCGGCGCTGGCCTTGACCGAAGCGGAGGCCACCGGCCTGCGGCACGGCCAGGCGATCAGCCTGGTTGCGCTCATGGGCCGCATTCCAGGCTCCGCCAACCCGGATCGCGGGTTGGCCCGGGCGATGGCGGGGGGCCGCGTGATCGGGCTCTGCCGGCTTGCAGGACGGCTGGCTGAAACCCGAACGGATGCTCTGACAACTCCGGGCGCGCCGCTCAACCCCTCTCAGGAGAAATCCGATGTCGATCACCGCGGAGCGCCGCACGGCGCTCGTTTCCGACTACGCCAACAAGCCGGGCGATACGGGCAGCGCGGAGGTGCAGGTCGCGCTGCTTTCCGAACGGATCGGCAACCTGACCGAACACCTCAAGACGCACGCCAAGGATTTTCATAGCCGCCGCGGGCTCCTGATGCTGGTCGGCCGGCGTCGCCGTCTGCTCGACTATCTCAAGGCGAAGGACAGCGCCCGCTACGAGGCGCTGATCGGCCGGTTAAATCTCCGCCGCTGACCGAACGCCTCCATGGTTTTGCCGGCGCCCTGTCCCCATATGACAGCCGGCTCACCCTCGCGTCATGGTGGCGCGGGGAAACCCCCGGGGCAACGCCCCGAGTGCCGCGACCCGCGGCGGAACGACACAGACCGCCGATCCGGCAACCCTCGCCGCGTGGGGCCGTCGACGGCGTTTCCGGCTACATGGCTAGGCTGCGCCCGCGTGCGCGGCCTTCTTCATGTAGCCCGAGACGCCGTATTCCACCGGACAGGAACGGATCGCCGGAATTGCCGCCCGCCCGGGAGCGTATCCCGAAGGACCAAAGACTGCATGTTCAATTACTTCCGCAAGGAGCTCGATTGGGGCGGCCGCAAGCTGATCCTAGAGACGGGTAAAATCGCCCGCCAGGCCGATGGCGCTGTGCTGGCCCGCTACGGCGACACGATCGTGCTCTGCACCGCCGTGGGTGCGAAAACCGCAAAACCCGGCCAGGACTTCTTTCCGCTCACAGTCAACTATCAGGAGAAGGCCTTCGCCGCCGGCAAGATTCCGGGTGGGTTCTTCAAGCGTGAAGGGCGACCCTCGGAGAACGAGGTTCTGGTCTCGCGCCTGATCGACCGCCCCATCCGTCCGCTGTTTCCAGCGGGCTTCCGCAACGAGGTCCAGGTCATCGCGACCGTGCTGAGCCATGACCTCGAGAATGATCCGGATATCGTGGCGATGGTCGGCTGCTCCGCCGCCCTCACGCTCTCGGGCATTCCGTTTTTTGGCCCGGTCGGCGGCCGCGCGAATTGGCTACAGCAACGGACAATACGTGCTGAACCCCACCGCCGCGCAGCTCGAGAACACCGCGCTGGACCTCGTTGTCGCGGGCACCGCAGAGGGCGTGCTCATGGTCGAGAGCGAGGCACGCGAGCTTCCGGAAGACGTGATGCTCGGGGCGGTGACGTTCGGACACCAAAACTTCCAGCCGGTGATCCAGGCCATCATCGAGCTCGCGGAGCGCGCGGCGAAGGACCCGTGGACCCTGCCGGAGCCGAGCGCCGATGCTCAGACGCTTGCCGCCCGCGTGGACGCGCTCGCCCGTACGGCGCTGACCGAAGCGTACAACGAGAGCGACAAACAGGCGCGGCACGAGAAGATCGAGGCGGCGAAGAAGGAGGTTGCCGCCTCCCTCGCAGCGGAAGGCCTGGATGCCGAGAAGGCCAAGAGCCTGTTCAAGGATCTCGAAGCCGACATCGTCCGCAACGCGATCCTGGATACCGGCCGCCGCATAGACGGCCGCGACACCAAGACCGTTCGCCCGATCGCCGCCGAGGTTGGCGTGCTGCCACGCGCACATGGCAGCGCGCTATTCACACGCGGTGAAACGCAGGCTCTCGCCGTCGCCACGCTCGGCACCGGGCAGGATGAGCAGATCATCGACGCGCTCGAGGGCGAGTACCGCGAGCACTTCATGCTGCACTACAATTTCCCGCCCTACTCGGTCGGCGAGGCAGGGCGCATGGGCAGCCCGGGACGGCGCGAAATCGGCCACGGCAAGCTCGCCTGGCGCGCCATCCATCCGCTGCTGCCGGAGAAGGAGAAGTTCCCGTACACGCTTCGCATCGTCAGCGAAATCACGGAGAGCAACGGTTCCTCTTCGATGGCGACGGTCTGCGGCTCAAGTCTTGCGCTGATGGACGCGGGGGTGCCGCTGAAGCGACCGGTCGCGGGTATCGCGATGGGATTGATCAAGGAGGCCCGCGGCTTCGCCGTGCTATCCGATATTCTGGGCGATGAGGATCATCTCGGCGACATGGACTTCAAGGTCGCCGGTACCGAGCAGGGCGTCACCAGCCTGCAAATGGACATCAAGATCACTTCGATCACGCCGGAGATCATGCGGATTGCGCTCGATCAGGCGCGCGACGGGCGCATGCATATCCTCGGCGAGATGGCCCGCGCCATCACCGGCGCACGGTCCGACGTGGCCGCCACCGCTCCGCGCATCACGGTCATCAATGTGCCGAAGGAGAAGATCCGTGAGGTGATCGGCACGGGCGGTAAGGTGATTCGCGAGATCGTCGAACAGACCGGCTGCAAGATCGACATCGAGGACGACGGCACGATTAAAATCGCCGCGACCGACGTGGCGCAGGCGCAGTCGGCGATCGACTGGATCCGCGGCATCGTGGCCGAGCCCGAGATCGGCGTGATCTACCACGGCAAGGTCGTGAAGACCGCCGATTTCGGTGCGTTCGTGAACTTCCTCGGCTCCCGCGACGGGCTCGTGCATATCAGCGAGCTGCAACAAGGGCGGGTCGCGAAGACCACCGACGTCGTGAACGTCGGCGACCCGGTGCGGGTGAAGGTGATCGGCTTCGACGAGCGGGGCAAGGTGAAGCTGTCGATGCGCGTCGTGGACCAGGCCACCGGCGAGGACATCACGGACAAGGTGGGCGCGAAGCCTGGGCGGGGCGACCGCCGGGAGCGGGACCCACGCGAGCCGGCGGAACAACCGGTGGCGGGCCAGTAGGCCCGCCTCCATCGAAAGAGGTGGCTGCGACCTGCCCGATGGCGGAAGATTTTGCACGGGCGAACGGGGGTCGTAACGCTCTGGACATCGCGCGCCCGGGGGGAGGAAATAGGGCATGAAGGCGATCAATGCCATCCGCATGGGAGGGATGGACGTCCTGCCGCTGGTCGAGGGCGGCAAGGGCGTCTCCGTGTCCAACGGCATCTCTTCCGGCAACTGGGCCGCCACGGGCGGGATCGGCACGTTCAGCGCCGTGAACGCCGACAGCTACGACGAGCAGGGCAGGCGCGTCGAGCAGGTCTATCACGGCCGCACCCGGCGGGAGCGGCACGAGGAGCTGGTGGCCTATGCCGTGCGTGGCGCGCTGACCCAAGCGCGTCAGGCTTATGAGCTTTCCGGCGGAAGCGGGCGCATCCACGCCAACATCCTTTGGGAGATGGGCGCGGCCGAGCGGATCATCACCGAGGTGCTCGAACAGGCGAAAGGCCTGATCCACGGCCTGACCTGCGGCGCGGGGATGCCCTACCGTCTTTCGGACATCGCGGCGAAGTTCAACGTCTATTACTACCCGATCATCTCCTCCGCACGGGCGTTCAACGCCTTATGGAAGCGCGCCTATTCCAAGGCGGCCGCCCTGCTCGGGGGCGTGGTCTACGAGGATCCGTGGCTGGCCGGCGGCCATAACGGGCTCTCCAACAGCGAGGACCCGGCCCGGCCGGAAGATCCGTTCCCGCGTGTGCTGGCTCTGCGCCGGACGATGCGTCAATTCGGGCTGGATCAAACCCCCATCATCATGGCCGGAGGAGTCTGGTGGCTGGATGAATGGCAGGACTGGATCGACAACCCCGAGCTCGGTCCCATCGCATTCCAGTTCGGCACCCGCCCGCTGCTGACCCAGGAGAGCCCCATCGGCGACGCCTGGAAGCAGCGGCTGCTCACGCTGAAAGAAGGAGATGTTTTCCTCAACCATTTCAGCCCGACCGGTTTCTATTCCTCGGCGGTGAACAACGGCTTTATTCGTGAGCTGCGCGAGCGCAACGAGCGTCAGGTCGCCTATGTCGCCGAGCCGATCGGCGAGCACGTCGCCGAATATGGCGTCGGCCCGCGCAAGCGGCCCGTCTATCTCACGCCCGCCGACCGGGATCACGTTCGGGCCTGGGAGGCGCAGGGCTTCACCGAAGCAATGCGTACGCCGGACAGCACGCTGATCTTCGTGACGCCCCAGAAAGCGCGGGAGATCGTCGCCGACCAGATCGCTTGCATGGGATGCTTGAGCCAGTGCCGTTTTTCCAACTGGAGTCAGCACGATCCCGACCACAGCACGGGCAAGAAGGCGGATCCGCGGAGCTTCTGCATCCAGAAGACGCTCCAGCACATCGCGCATGAGAGCGACGATCCGCAGACGGTCGAGCGCAACCTGATGTTCAGCGGCCATAACGGTTTCCGCTTCGGCATGGACCCGTTCTACAAGAACGGCTTCATCCCGACCGTGCGCCAGCTCGTCGACCGCATTCTGACCGGACGCTGAGCGTTCGTCAGCGCTTTCCGGGCGTCCCCGGCGCACCTCTGTGTCCAGTGGGATGCTGCGGCGCGGCCGCTCGCTTGGGCTTCGCAGGCTGCTTCGGGGAGCGCTTCTCGCCCCGGAGTTCCGCGATCGTGGCGCGCGTCGTGATCTGATCGGGATTCATCCTGAGCTCGATCACCGCCGGTCGGCCGCTCTCGACGGCGCGGCGGAAAGCAGGCGCGAACTCGGCCGTTTCGCTCACCACCTCGCCGTGCCCGCCGAAGGCTTCGATGAACTTGGCGAAATCGGGATTGGTGAGCGCGGTTCCCGAGACGCGGCCGGGAAAGGCCCGTTCCTGGTACATGCGGATCGTGCCGTACATCTGATTGTTGAACAGCAGCACGATGGGCGCGACGCCGTGATGGAAGGCGGTTGCGATCTCCTGTCCCGTCATCAGGAACCCGCCGTCGCCGACGAAGCACACGACCATGCGCTCGGGAAACGCGATCTTGGCGCCGATCGCGGCCGGCACGCTGTATCCCATGGCACCATTGGTCGGGCCGAGGAAACGCTGCTCGTCGGAGAGGTTCAGGAAGCGCGTGGGCCAGCCCGCGAAGTTGCCGGCATCCGTGGTCAGAATCGCGTCGGCCGACAAGAGCGGTTCAAGCTCGCGCATGGCCTGGCCGAGATTCAGCGATCCCGCGTAGTCGGGCACTTGCCGTTGCGCCTCCCGCAAGCTGCGCAACTCCTGCGTCCAGCCATCCCAGTTGGGCGGGAGCGGCTCGAGCGATGCCGCCGCGAGAGCGAAGGCATTGAGGTCCGCGACGATGCCGAGCGCCGGGCGGAACACGCGGCCGATTTCGGCAGGGTCGGGATAGACGTGGATGATCGGTAGCGCGCCCGCGGGATCGAACAGCGTGTAACCCTGCGTCACCGCCTCGCCCAGCCGCGTGCCGATGGCGAGCACGAGATCCGCCTCCTTCGCCTTCGCGACCAGCGCCGGATCCGAGCCGACACCGAGATCGCCGGCGAAGTTGGGCAAGGTGCCGTCGTACAGTCCTTGCCTCCGAAACGAGACCGCGACCGGCAGGCGGTTTCCGAGCAGGAAATTCCGTATCGCCGCCCGGCCTTCAGCCGACCAGCAGGAGCCGCCCAGCAACGCGAGCGGCTTCTTCGCATGGGCCAGCAATTCGCGCATCCGCGCCAACGCCGCCGGATCCGGATGCGCGACCGACACCGGGGCGCGCCGCAGGTCGGGCACTTCCGCCGTGTCCTTCTGCATCTCCTCGGAGAGCGCGATCACCACCGGGCCGGGTCGGCCCGTGGTCGCGACATCGACAGCATGCGCAACGATTTCAGGAATGCGCTTGGCCTGATCGATCTGCGTCACCCATTTCGCGAGCGGGCCGAACATCCGCCGATAATCGACCTCCTGGAAGCTCTCGCGGTCCGTCTCCTCGAACGGGATCTGGCCGACGAACAGCAGCATCGGCGTGCTGTCCTGCATCGCGACGTGCACGCCGATCGCACCGTGACAGGCACCGGGGCCGCGCGTGACCATCGCCGCGGCGGGACGGCCCGTGAGCTTGCCGTATGCCTCCGCCATGTTCACTGCGCCCGCCTCGAAGCGGCAGGTGACCAGTCGGAGCTTCTGTCGTAGCTCGTACAGCCCGTCGAGCACCTCGAGATAGCTCTCGCCCGGAACGGCGAATACATGATCGATGCCCTGCGCGACGAGCGCATCGGCCAAAATGCGTCCGCCCGGACGCGGCATGACGCGCGTTTTGCGCGCCTGAGCGAGTTCCATGGTCGGCCTCCCTACAGGCATTCGCGCCACGATAGTCGTTCCCATGCGGGCCGTCACCCGCGCCTTCCACACCGGGCGGAGCGCATGGCATGGTCGCACCGAGCAGGGAGGGTCGGATGCGCGCGATCTTCGTTCAGATCAAGTGCGAGATGGGACAGGCCTACGCGGTCGCGCAGGAGGCGGCGGACACGATCGAGCAGATGTCCGAGCTCTATTCCACGTCCGGGCAGTACGACCTGCTCGGCAAGTTCTATCTGGAGCCTGGGCAGGATATCGGTCGCTTCGTCACGGAGAAGATCCAGACCCTGCCCGGCGTCAAGGACACCTACACGCTGATCACGTTCAATGCCTTCACAGCCGGGCCGGTGTGAGGGGCTTCAACCCTCACCCAACTGGGCCGGTGCAGCTCTTGCGTGTCGAGGCCAATCGCACCGCTTCTTGCTGCCCCTTGTACAAGGCAATTTGTGGGGCAATGTTTCCGCCGGACATGGAAGCAAGGGGAAGACCAACAAGTATCACGGCGGCTATATCGTTCGAGCGTGCTTGCGACTGCTGGGCTGACGCGGTCGCGAGAGCGCTATCCAGATGTGCGCCTTCTTCCGCTAGCTGGGTGCAGGTCCAGCCGTCATAGGGTATGGAACTCACATATGCGGGTTGGATGCTCTCGGGAGACTGAGCACATCCGGACAACGTGACAACGAAAATCCCGCGCAACGAGAGCCATCCAATTCCGCACCCAAACCTCCGTCTGAAACTGATCGCGATCGCCTCCGAATGATGGCGAAAGGTGAGGTTTTGCTTAAAGGGCCTCTAGCTCGGTGGGCAGCGCCTAGGGATGAAGTTCTGCCCAGATCGGATCCGGGCCGCTTGGAACACCTGAGATCCGCATGCCATGCTCGGGTTGACCAAACGATTGGAGGCGTGATGCCCGCACCGTCACAGGCCCAAATCGACGCCGTCCTCAACCAGGCGGACGCAGCCTTCGGACAATCGCGCGAGAACCTGGCCGCGTTCCTTCGCATTCCGAGCGTGAGCGCACAGCCCGCGCACGCGGCGGATTGCGTGCGGGCCGCTGAGTGGATGCGGGAGCAACTCGCGGCTCTGGGGTTTGCCGCCGCCCTTCGTCCGACCGCCGGGCAACCCGTCGTGCTCGCGCATCATCCCGGCCCGGCCGACTACCGCGGACCGCATGTGCTGTTCTACGGCCATTACGACGTGCAGCCCCCCGAGCCGCTCGATCTCTGGACCAGCCCGCCCTTCGAGCCGCAGTTTGTCCAAGGCCCGCACGGCGAACGCATCGTCGCGCGGGGAGCCGTGGACGACAAAGGCCAGGTGATGATGTTCGTCGAGGCGCTGCGTGCCTGGCACGCCGCATACGGTGGCGCTCCCGCCCGGGTCACGGTGCTGATCGAGGGCGAGGAGGAGATCGGCAGCGTCAATCTGGAGCCGTTTCTGCATCAGGCGAAAGACCAGCTCCGGTCCGATCTGGCGCTCATCAGTGACACCGGCATGTGGGATGTCGACACCCCGGCGATCACCACTCGGCTGCGCGGCATGCTGTCGCACACGGTCTTTGTTGATCCAACAGAACCAACTGGTCAAACTGTTCTGCCACACTCGGCAGAGGTTTCGGACAGCAATTTAAGTAATGTTCCCGACTGGAACGAGAATGCCAGCGTGCTCGGTTCGGTCAAGCACGAGCCGCTGGCGCGGAGGCCTGCGGCCTTGCTTGACCTCCCCTGCGCGCGCTTGCCTGGCATAACCCAGGTCGGGACGGCAGGATCGGTGCTTTCCAGTCGAACATCAGGATCGCCATGCTGCCATGAGCAGGTTTGATGGAGCGGAGTGTCGCGCCCGGTAGTCGTTGGGCCTGCGGAAGCCGAGCCGAGCGAGGCGCCAGCAGATGTGAGCGTGTGACGAAACTCGCTCACTGCCGCTCTGACTTCGGCGGCGGTGCGAAAAATTCGGGCCGAAGCTCCGCCTGCTCCTTCAAGGTGCGGAAAAACCGCTCGCAAACTCCGTTCGCCTCGGGCTGGTGTGGGAAAGCGTGACTGAGCCCCATGCCCGGTGGGCAATCTGGCAAATCAAGTGGCCGGCGATGTATTACGGTCCGTTGTCGGCGCGCACCGTGACGCCGCTGTCCAATTCACCGCCGGCAGATCACCAACTGATCAAACGCCTCTGCCGGTGTTTTCCAATCGAGGGTCTTGCGGGGCCGCGCGTTGAGGGCAGCCGCCACAGCGGCAATCTCCTCGGCACTGTACACGCTGAGATCGGTGCCTTTCGGGAAATACTGGCGCAGCAGCCCGTTGGTGTTCTCGTTGGTACCGCGCTGCCACGGGCTGTGGGGATCGCAGAAGTAGACCTGTACGCCCGCGTCGATCTTCAGGCGTGCGTGCTGGGCCATCTCAGCTCCTTGATCCCACGTCAGCGACCGACGAAGTTGCTCAGGCAGGTCGATGATCGTGCGCGTGATGGCGTCGCGCACCGCCTCCGCACCATGTCCGGCGAGTGCGGTCCATTCTTCACGCGAGCCTCGTATTCATGGCCTGTCATGCGCAGCAGGTGCAGCAGCAGGGTGAAGCGCGTCATACGTTCCACCAAGGTGCCAATTGCGGAACTGCCAAGACCCAGGATGGTCACCTTCCCAGTGGCCCGGCACAGCACGATCGACTGCATCCGCCGGACGTTGGCTGATCATGATCTCGGGAGATATGAAGGTCTTCCCTCGCCCCCGCGTGCGCGCCCTTGGCATCCGCAACACTCGCCCGGTGCGCAAGCAGGCCGTCAGCTCGCGGCGCAACGCACCTCGACCTTGAATGAACAGCGCTTGATAGATGGCTTCATGGCTGATGCGCATGGTTTCATTGCCCGGGAAGTCGACCGGCAGGCGGCGGGCGATCTGTTCCGGGCTCCAGGCGTTTGCCCACCGCCAATTCCGCCTTGGCCCATGCCGACGACCTTTCCAGGATACCGCCGGGCCGGGAACAAGAGCCCCGCTCGGAGCAACGACGACGCCTGCCAATCGCTCCTCCACATAAGTTCGCAATGCCATATTGAGCGCAAGCTTCGCCTGCTTTGGACGGCGAGCGGATCGCTCGGCGTGCCATTGCGCCGTTGTGCGCGATACTCCAGGCCACCGCTCCGGGTGGCAGCATTGCGCCGCAACTCCCGGGAGATCGTCGACGCTGCTCGCCCGAGCCGGCGGGCGACCTCCTGCACGGAGTGGCCCTGCACGCGAAGGAGCGCGATCTCCTCCCGCTCGGCAACAAAGATACCGGCCGGTGAGCGGCTTCGCCGATTGTCCAACCATCGATGGTGGCATGCCGCCGGCCTCTCTGAACCATCGTGTTCCTACCGCCTGCGACACACCGACCTTGATCGCAGCATCCTCACTCGTCGTCCCTGCCGCGATCGCCACCCAGAACCGTCGTCGCTCATCTCGTCCTGCCACAGACGGTCGACCTGGTGACATCAATGGCGCCCGACCAGACCGATCCGAACGCTTAACCCCTAATTGAATTTCTAGTCAGCCTTATGCGCAGGTGACGCTGAAGGGTCCGTCGCGGGACCTGCATTCCGGCCTGTTCGGCGGGTCGGCGCTGAACCCGATCAACGCACTGACGCGGATACTCGGCGGATTGCACGATTCGGCGGGGCGCGTGTGCATCCCCGGTTTCTACGACGACGTTCACGAGATATCCGAAGCCGAGGCTGCGCAATGGCGCGAGCTTCGCTTCGACGAAGCCGGGTTCCTCGGCCGCATCGGCCTGTCGGCCCCGGCAGGCGAGCAGGATCGGCCCCCGCTGCAGCGGCTGTGGAGCCGCCCGACCGTGGACATCAACGGCATCTGGGGCGGCTACACCGGCCCCGGCAGCAAGACCGTCATCGCCTCGGAAGCCTCGGCCAAGCTGTCTTGCCGTCTGGTTCCGAATCAGGACCCGGAAAAGGTCCTCGACGGGCTACGGCGATTTTTCGTCGAGCGTGCCCCCCCGGATGCGAAAGTCGACTTCCACGTATTCAGCGCGGCCCGAGGGATCGAGATCGATACCGCGAAGCCTTGGGTGCGCGCGGCACACGCGGCGCTCGAGGAAGAATACGGCAAACCCGCCGTGCCGATGGGATGTGGCGGGTCAATCCCCGTCGTGGAGTCGTTTCGCAGGGTGCTCGGCATCGATTCGCTGCTGATGGGCTTCGGCCTGGACGACGACCAGGTACACAGCCCGAACGAGAAGTTCGAGATGCGCTGCTTCCGGCACGGCATCCGCTCGCACGCGCGCCTTCTCGGGAAAATGGCGGCGCTCGGGTGAGCGGAGCGGGCGCAGCGCCCGCAAGGCTTCGGATCGCGTCCCTCGGCAGCGCGCTCGCGGGCCCGTTCGATCTGTCCGTCGCGGCCTCCGAGTGCGTCGCGATCACCGGCCCGTCCGGGTCCGGCAAGAGCCTGTTTCTCCGGATGATAGCCGATCTTGACCCGAGCGAGGGGGAGGTCTGGCTCGACGGGCAGGAGCGGAGCGCGTTTCCTGCCCCGGAGTGGCGGCGCCGAGTCGTCTACAACGCCGCCGAACCGGGCTGGTGGAGCGAGGACGTGGTCGCGCATTTTCCCGGCCCGGCCGCATCCGCCGCGCGGGCGCTGGCTCCATTGCTGGGGCTGGGGGCGGACCTGCTGGAAGGGTCGGTCGCGCGACTTTCCACGGGCGAGCGCCAGCGGCTCGCGTTGATCCGCGCGCTCGCGCTCGCTTCTCCCGTGCTGCTGCTGGACGAGCCGACCGGCGCGTTGGACGAGCGGGCGGCGGCGCTCGTCGAATCGGTGTTGCGGCAGCGCCTCGCAACCGGCGCCGCCATCGTTATGGTAACGCACAATCCGGAGCAGGCGAGGCGTCTCGGACACCGCCGCTTGCGCATGGCAGAGCGACGCCTGTTTGACGCATGACCCCGATCCTGCTGACCGCGCCCGATCTGGTGATTGCGTCGCTGCTGATCGTCGCGGACGGCGTGCTCTCCGTGGCTCTCGGACTCCATCTGCACTGGCAGCTCGGTTGGGCGGCAACGCGGATGGTCGTCCAACTGCTGCTGATCGGGCTCGTGCTGCGCGAAGTGTTCGCGCTTGCCTCGCCGGCGCTCACCTTGCTTGTCGTCCTGCTCATGGTCGCGATGGCGGCGCGAGAGGTGGCGGCGCGGCCCGAACAGCGGCTTGGCCGGTTCGGCAACTACGCCGTCGGGGCGACGGCGGTGGCGTTCGCCACCTTTCTCACCGCGATTCTCGCCCTGACCACCGCGATCCGCCCGGACCCCTGGTACAGCGCGCGCTACGCCGTCCCGCTCGCCGGGATCGTGCTCGGCAACGTGCTGAACGGCGCGAGCCTGGCGCTCGATTCGCTGCTGGGCGGCGTGGTGCGCGAGCGCGGAGCGATCGAGGCGCGACTCGCCCTGGGCGACACGATCGCGCACGCGATGCGCCCATTGATCCGCACTTCCGTGCGCCGCGCGTTGCTGCCGATCGTGAACCAGATGTCGGCGGCCGGGATCATCACCCTCCCGGGCATCATGACCGGCCAGATCCTCGCGGGCATGGACCCGGTCGAGGCGGTGAAATACCAGATCCTGCTAATGTTCCTGCTTTCCGGCGGGAGCGGTCTCGCCGCCGTCGCAGTCGTGTATCTTGCGGCGAGGCGATTGACCGACTCGCGCCAGCGATTGCGGATCGACCGGCTCGTCTCCAGGACAGGAGGAACGCGGATATGAAGGCCGCCGACGTGATGACCCGCAATCTGGTTTCCGTGCCGCCGGACGCGACCGTCGCGGATGCCGTGAAGACGATGCTGGACCGCGGCGTATCGGGGTTGTTCGTCGTCGACAGCGCGGGGGAGCTTGCGGGCGTGCTGACCGAAGGCGACCTGATGCGCCGCGAGGAGCTTGGGACCGAGCGGCACCGCCCCTGGTGGCTGCGGATGCTGGTCTCGCCGGGGCGCCAGGCCGCCGACTTCACCCATGCGCATAGCCGGCGCGTGGCCGACGTGATGACGCGGCAGGTGTTCACGGTTGACGTGCATGCGCCGCTTCCGGAGGTGGTCGAGTGCATGGAGCGGCACCGCATCAAGCGCGTGCCGGTGCGCGAGGCGGGCCGCATGGTCGGCGTCATCACGCGCTCGGATCTGTTGCGCGTGCTCGCCTCCACCGTTCGCGCCGGGGCGTCCCCGAGCGCGGATGACCGCACGATCCGTTCGACTATTCTGGACGCCCTGCAAGACGAGAGCTGGGCGCCGTGTTCGACCGTGAACGTGACGGTGGTGGACGGCGTGGCCGATCTTTGGGGGACGATCACCAGCGAGGAGGAGCGGCGGGCGATTTGCGTCCTCGCGGAGAACACGCCGGGAGTCGCCAAGGTGAACGACCATCTCGTTTATCTCGATATCCTGACTGGCACGGTGATCGAGCCGCCGGGCGCGCGCGGCTGAGGGGCGGCCGTGCGTGGCGAGCATTTACGACCTCGCGATCATCGGCGGGGGCATCAACGGCTGCGGCATTGCGCGTGACGCGGCGGGGCGCGGCCTCTCCGTCTTGCTCATCGAGCAGCGCGATCTGGCGAGCGGGACCTCCTCCGCATCGACCAAGCTGATCCACGGCGGGCTGCGCTACCTCGAACACTTCGAGTTCCGGCTGGTCCGTGAGTCGCTTGCCGAGCGGGAAGTGTTGCTGCGCATCGCGCCGCACCTGGTCCGGCCGCTGCGGTTCGTGCTGCCGCATCATGCCGGTTCGCGGCCCTGGCCACTGATCCGGCTCGGTCTGTTTCTCTACGACCACCTGGGCGGGCGACGCACGCTGCCGGGAACGCGCGTGCTCGATTTGCGCGCCGATCCGGCGGGGACGCCGCTGCAACCGAGTTACAGACGCGCGTTCGCGTATTCCGATTGCTGGGTCGATGATGCGCGACTGGTGATCCTGAATGCGCGCGATGCAGCGGCGCGGGGGGCGGAGATCCGCACGCGTACCCGCTGCGTATCGGCACGACGCGAGGAGGGCTTGTGGCGGCTCGATCTGCGCGACAGCAGCGAGCTCGGCTCGGCGGTCCATGCGCGTGCGCTGGTGAACGCGGCCGGTCCGTGGGTCTCGCATATTTTTCGTTCGGTGCTCGCCATCAACGCGCCCGCACCGGTGAGGCTGGTCAAAGGCAGCCACCTGGTTCTGCCGCGCTGGTACGAGCATGATTGCTGCTACACCTTCCAGAATGCCGATGGGCGTGTCTGCTTCGCCATTCCGTACGAGGACGATTTCACTCTGGTCGGTACAACCGACGAGTTGTACGAGGGCGATCCGGCGGATGCTTCGGTCACGCGCGCCGAGGAGGATTATCTGCTCGCCGCGATCAACGCCTTTTTCCGCCGCTCCGCCTCACGCGGAGATATCGTATGGCGTTATTCCGGCGTGCGGCCGCTGCGGGATGACGGCGCGGTGAAGCCGCAGGATGCGACGCGCGGTTACATGCTCGATCTGGATGCGCCGGATGATGCCGCGCCGCTGCTGTCGGTGTTCGGCGGCAAACTCACGACGTACCGGACCCTGGCGGAAGCGGCGATGGCGCGGCTCGCGCGTTTCTTCCCCGGCAGCGGCCGCAACTGGACCGCTTCGGCGTGCTTGCCAGGCGGCTCCGCTGGTTGGAACGCAGGCGAGGCGACGGCCGAGCTGCAAGCCCGCTATCCGTTTCTCCCCCCCGGCATGGTGCGGCGGCTGATCCGCAGCTATGGCACGCTCGCCGCCGATCTGCTCGGCGACGCGCGCTCATGCGCCGATCTCGGCGCGCTGCTCGGCGCGGACCTGACCGAGCGGGAGGTGGATTGGTTAGTCCGCACCGAATGGGCGCGAACGGCCGAGGATATTCTCTGGCGACGGAGCAAACTCGGGCTGCGGTTCACGCCGGAGGAGATGGCGGTGCTGAGAGCCCAGGTCTCCCGAACTTGCTGATGAAACGGGGCTGGTCCGCGGACCCCGCCAGCACATCAGTGTGAGGTAGCTCACACTACGCTCTGGTTTGGTTTCTTATGGTGCCCTAGATGCCCGATGGATGACATCAGGCCAAATCACACAAAAAGGGCGTAAGGGGGGCTGACTCGTACCGGGCCAGTTGCGTAAATGCCAGGGCTTTTCAATCACCCATGGAATTTTGTTCTCGGCAGCCTGATTATTGCCTTCTACTCGGTCAAGCGCTTCGGAACGCCAGATACTTATCAGGGCTCGACCACACGATCACGGTACCGCCGAAGTTGCTTCAGTTATCTGCTCGCGGCCGAAATCCTCTTTCTTGTGCTCTCATGGGCCGTTTCGTCCACGGATGCGCTTGCGGTCCTCGCTCCCGCGGCGGCCAAGTCGAATCAGATTCCCAAAGAGGTGCTGAACCTTTCCGCACCTTTGCTTGCCGCTCTGCTTATGACCACGTTCACCTCAAGCGTGCCGCTTTTGAGCGATGTGGACCAATGGCTCCTCGGCAAGTTCCGGGAATTTGCCAATATCCCAGACGAGTTGAAGCGGCGCGCGGCCGAGCTTCAGCCAACCAAGTTACGGGCCAAGATCAGTATCGCGGAGCTTAGAGCGTTTGTCGAGGGAACCGACGAGATTCCGAATGAGCTGCTGGACGAGATCGCGGCAGGTAACGAGAGATGGGCCACTAAGCGGCTGATCCATAACATTTTCATCTACCGTTGGCTGGACGGGGCTTCCCGTGCGCCTCGCTATGGCCGTTTTCTGCAGCGGCACGAAGCCGAGTGGAAGGACGTGCGGGACCGCTTCTCTATCTTTTGCGCCCACTCGCTAGCGACCTTGGTCGCTGCGCGATTGCTCTCCAGTCAAGGATCGGAAAATAGGAGGCAGCGGGAGCTAGCCGCCTTGCGTAAAGTTTATGCCGAGCATTCCAAGGCAATGTTCTGCGTGATGGCCGGACTCGTCGCGAGATCCCTGCTCGCTTGCGAGCCCAATGAAAAGGCGATTTCGCGGACGCTGGAAGAGATCGGGTTTCTTGCCTCCGCCAAAACCAATCAGCCCCGGTTGCCGATGGACGAACTGATTTTGGTCAGCATCGGGCTTCTATTCATTCTTGTGGTAGGCCCAGCCATGCTGCCGCATCTCGGCCTCATGAATTGGCCTCCTATAGAAGGCGTGCCGGCTGCCTCGATCCCTGTCCTCACCTTGACGGCGCACGTCGCGTCTATCTCCGTCGCGGTGTGGTGGAAGTATAAATTCGCGCTGCCTGGAATACTCGAAGGCGGCCGCCGCTCGGCCCTGGACTATACGAAGACGTTCGCACTCGCCTGGTTGGCGGCCGTTGGCGCTACCGTAGCGATCTTTAGTCTCACACACAGCTGGAGCAACCCAGCTGCGCTGCTGGGCTTCCCGTACTGCGCATTTTTCTCTGTGGGCCGCGATTGTGGCTACCGCTGTCGTCGCGGCTTGCGACAATCGCTGGCCAAAGCGAGCGCTCGGCTGGCATCCCTGGCTTGACGCGCTGTGTTGCGGCCTCATCGTGGCGGTGAGCGTTCCGACCGTGGACTGGACCATCATCTCCCTAGTCGGCAACTGGGCAGCGATGCCCGCCGCTCCGCCCGGCGCGCGCTGGATGATTGCAGTCCCGATGGTATTTGGATTCCTAGCTGGTGCGATTCCGGGGCTCTGCATCCCCGCGCGCTATCGTGCATCGCTGCCAGAGCGGGCGGAATCTCGGGAGAGGGAGCCGGAGAGGCAGCCATTTTTGGAGACGATCGCGCGGTGGGGGCGACGGTGCTCAGCCCGAGGCAGCCCCAGCCGGGCGAACCGGCGGCAGGTTACGGCATAAGCGGCACGATCGCAGATGTGCCGGACCAGCAGCCGCTTGCTGAATACGGGATCTTCCGTGTTGTCCTTGCCGGTGAGAACGACTGCCGCTTGGTCGAGCTCGACCGGCAACGGCGCGATGTCGCGTGGCTATTGGAGGGAATCTGACGACCTGACCGACGCACAATACGAAACGCTGGAAGCGTACGAGGCGACCATGTGCAACCAGCGACAGAGCCCCGCAACGGCACCCACTGCCGATCAAATACCTCGTTGAAGGGTCGCCTCATGTAGCGGGCGCCGTAACTTCTCAAACAAATCCCGAGTCGCGCGTCATCACATCCTCGATCCAGGCAGTCTTCCATTTCGGCTAATGACTGCGGCCGCCCCGACGCCCGTTTGCAGACGCAAGCGTGCTGGGCCTCCGTTGCAACATCAGATCGAAATCGCTATATTGCGCCGCAACGGGTCGTGGAGAGTGCGGTGATCTCTTATGCTAGACTGCGGCCTGGGCCGGGATTTCAGCCCGGCAGCAGCAGCCTTTATTACGCTCAGCGGCTCGCCACGGCACCCACGCTCCGACGATCAATGTCACGCGCGATCGCCTCCGCGATCCGCCTCCGCCATGGTGCGGGCTCCTGGCCCTCGGTCGGCGCCGATTACGCGAGTGCGGCATCCACGTTGCGTGAACAGGGCATCTCGATGTTGCCCGAACTCGTGGGAACGCACGCCGCAAGCACCATCCTAGACTATTTCCTCCGCAAGGAGGTGGTGGGTGCGGATGGTAGACTCGTGCCGCTGGAACGCCTGCCGCTAGGCACGGCGATGGCGGCGTATCCTTTGCGCACTGTCCTTGAAAGCGCTGACCTCCTGAACCTGGTCAACGCTCCTCCCGTCCTGCGGATCGCCGCGGATTACCTGGGCTGTAAACCCACACTATCCAGCCTGGGTGTACGATGGTCCTTTCCAAGCCACGAGCCACCGCGGGCGACGCAGCAATTCCACCGTGACCCGGATGACTGGCACTTCCTGAAGCTCTTCGTCTACCTTACCGATGTGGATGCCGGCTCAGGCCCGCACATCTATGTCAGGCAATCACATCGGACGGCGGGACGGATCCGGGCCGGTTCCTATTCGCGAGCTGAAGTGGAGCATCGTTATGGCCGCGAAAACGTCCATAGCGTCATCGGAGCGCGCGGGACCGCCTTTATGGCCGACACCTACGGTATTCATGCCGGCATGATTCCGACACACACGCCGCGGCTGATGCTTCAGGCGCAATATTCCCTGCTGCCGGTATACGCGTTCCGGTACGAACCGCTTGTGCTCCAAACACCGTCCGGCTTGGACCCGTACGTCAACCGGCTGCTCATCACGAAGCAGCTCCCGCTTCACCGGGGCGCTACTCCCCGAACAAAACGGGTATCGCCGCCTCGTCCACATCCTCGATCCGCGCCGGGTCCCATTTCGGCTGGCGATCCTTGTCCAGCACCATCGCGCGCACGCCTTCCAGAAATTCGTGGTGATAGATGAGCGTCCGGGTAAGCCGGATCTCGCCCTCCAAGCATTGCCGCAAGGTACGCGCCGCACCGCGCCGCAGATTCTCGAGGGACCAAAACAGCGCGGAAGGCGACATGCCGCGCAACGCCGCAAGCGCCTGACCAGCCCATTCCGTTTCTTCGCGCTCCAGCCGTCGCACGATCTCCTTCACGCTTCCTGCACCGAAGCAACGGTCGATGGTCTCCCGTTCGCCGGCCAGCGAAAATTGAGGCAGCTTTTTTGCGAACTCCGCGAGCACGGCGACGCCGTCGCGTGCCAGCGCGGCCGACAACTCCGGGAGCCTCGCGCGCGAAACGTAGTGGGTCGCAAATCCGGCATGCACCGCATCGGCGCCCTGCGAACGCGCGCCGGTCAGGCCATGATAGAAACCGAGCGCCCCGGGCATGCGGGGCAGGAAATACGAGGCGCCGACATCGGGAAACAACCCGATGGCCGTCTCCGGCATCGCGAATATTGCGTGCTCGGTCGCAACCCGCGCCGACCCGTGCACCGAGACGCCGACGCCGCCGCCCATGCAGATCCCGTCGACCAGCGCGAGATAGGGCTTCGGATACTCGGCGATGGTCAGATTAAGCGCGTATTCCTCGCGGAAGAAGGCTTCGACGTGCTCCCGCGCGCCGGCCACGGCGAGCTGATGGATCGCGCGAATATCGCCACCGGCGCAGAACGCGCGCTCGCCCGCGGCTTCGATCACCACGGCATGAACGTGCGGATCGTCGCGCCAAGTATCGAGCGCGTGCTGGCACGCGCGAATCATCGCGAGGTCGAGCGCGTTCAGCGCCGCCGGCCGGTTCAGCCGGAGCCGGCCGATACGTCCATCGCGCCAGACTCGTACGCTCTCGGTCGGTTGCATCCGCCCATCTCCCCCCGGGGACGGCGGCTATACCGTCCCGCGCGCCGACGAGCGAGCCCCCGTCCTTGTGGGTCAGCGGCGAACGAACGCGTCCGTGACCGCGGCGACTGCTTTCCCGACCAGCCCGCGCGTGCGCATCCGCCGGGTGATGGGTGTGAGCAGCATCATGAGCGTAAGTGTCCGGCTCATCTGCGCCAATGCGGTGCGACGCACCTGTACCGCTTCCTGCTCGATCCGGTCCCGCCCGCTGCGCGCGGCCATCGCTCCGAAGATCACCGCGATCAGCAGATCGACGCCGAGCACGATGAGGGCCGAGCTGACCGGCCCGAAATGCTGAGCGAGAGCGAGTCCTCCCGCGACGTGCGCGAGACATAACACGAAGAACAGGAAAATAAGCGCAATGACGCCGTATGCCGCGCGGAAGGTGATGCGCCGGGCGATACGGCGAAGGCGGAGAACCTCCGCCTCAGCCGCGATCCGAGCGAGGCGGAGAAGTCTTCATGGCTTAGCGGGAAATCCGGCCGATTAGATATCCCGCGGCGGCGGCGACGAGGATCGCGACGATCGGCTGCTCCCGCACCCGGCCGCTCAGGGCCTCCTTCTGCTCCCACGCCATATCGCCGGCCTGGCGGGCCGCCTGTTCCGCGCGACCAGCGACGCCCGCGAGCGCCGGGGTGACGCGGTCGTTCATTAGCATCTCGACCTGCTCGCGCAGTTTGGCGATCTGTTCCTTGGCGTCGTTGGTCTTGTCTGACATCGAACCCACCTCCAGCGTGGTCATTCACCGCTCCCTTATAGCGAGTTTCCGTCGCGTAACGCCTGCCCGAATGGCGGGTTGCTCGCCCGGACATCCTGATCGGCCATTCCGGGGGCGTTCGGGACCGCTTGGACGCCCCTGATGCCGAGCGGCAACGGCGCGTTGCCCCCTGCGTTGGCGGGGGGTAGCGTCCGCAGCACAGCAGCAGACCGGAGCCGGACCAGGATGAACGCCCGCACGCTTTTTGCCGCCGCGGCGCTCGCGCTGGTTGTAATTCCGGCCGCGATGGCCCGGGAGCTCAGCATCGTTTCCCGCCAAGACCCACATCCAGAGGCGCAGACGCAGGCCTATTTCAAGCCCTTCAGCGATGCGACCGGCATCGCGCTCGAGGTTCTGGGCTGGAACGGCGGCATCGACACGTTGCGCACGAAGAAGGATCCGGCCACGAGCGGGTGGGACGTCGTGGAGCTGCAGGGCGACGAGCTCCTCATCGGCTGCGAGGAAGGTCTGCTGGAACGGCTCGATTGGGCGCAGATCGGCGGCAAGGATCACTACCTGCCGCAGGCTGTGAGCGATTGCGGGGTCGGAGCCGCGATGTTCAACTTTGTTCTGTCCTGGGACAAGGACAAATTTCAGGGCACGCCGACTTGGGCGGATTTCTGGGACGTCGCGAAATATCCGGGCAAGCGTGGACTCCGCCGCAGCGCCAGGACGAATCTGGAATTCGCTCTGCTGGCGGACGGCGTCGCGCCGGGGGACGTGTACAAGGTCCTCCGCACGAATGACGGCGTCGACCGGGCGTTCCGGAAGCTCGATCAACTCCGGCCGTACATCGTCTGG
Source organism: uncultured Alphaproteobacteria bacterium (assembly GCA_963808965.1). GTDB lineage: Bacteria > Pseudomonadota > Alphaproteobacteria > Acetobacterales > Acetobacteraceae > CAWEHU01. The sequence goes on along the minus strand of CAWEHU010000026.1, from coordinate 93,265 downwards.
TGGGATTTCGAGCGCGGACGCGCCGAAACTGCTCGGCTCCGGCGAGGTGCTGATGACGAGCGCGCCCAATGTCCGCATCACCGTCGCGAACTGGACGGAGCACCGGAATCTCGGCATCCAATGGGCGGGCAGTCTCGGTGCGATCTACAGCTGGGGCGTGATGAAGGGCAGTCCTAATCTGCGGCAGGCCTATCAGTTCCTCTATTTCGTCGGCGACTCCGCTATCGAGGCGCGTCTCACGGCACTCGAGCCGTACGCGGGACTGGCGAAAGGGGCAAATGAGGGATTGCCCGCCGAGCTGTTCGCGGTGTCTCCCGCGAATCCCGCCAATCTCGGCGCGGCGCTCCCGATCGACGAGCAATTCTGGCGCGACAACCACGACAAGCTGACGCAACGGTTCGACTCTTGGCTGGCGCACTGAGGACGAAAGGCCCACTCGGCGCGGCGCGTCTCGGGGACATGACGCGTGGCTGACCTGCCCGCCCGGATGAGCGTGACCGACCGGGCGAGCGACGTGATGCTCGCTTTCTCAGGGAGATTGGACGCGGACGGCGCGGCGCTGCTGTGGGAAAGCGCGCTGCACGCGGCGGCGCTGACCGCCCGCGGCCGCAAGCTGGTGCTCGATCTGTCGAACGTCGCGGCCTGCGATCTGGCCGGCGCCGCCTTCCTGCTCGCGATCGAGGACGAACACGAAGGCGAGACCGCTCTGGAAGGCGCGAGTCCCCGGATCGAAGCGTTGGTCGAGCGGGCGCGGACGGCTTCCGGCACGCCGCAAAGACCGGGGCCGCCCGCTGTGCTCACCTTCGGCCAAATCGCGGGGGCCGGACTGGAGGCGGCGGGCAACGGCATAGCGTTTCTCGGCGAGGTGGTCATCGCGTTGTTCCGCCTGCCTGCTCGCAGCCGGATGCTGCGCGGCGACGATTTGTTGCGCTATGCGGATCAGGCAGGCGTGCGGTCGATGCCGCTCATCATCCTGCTCGGGTTTCTGATCGGGCTCATCCTGGCGTTTCAGTCCGCCGTGCCTATGCGTCGGTTCGGCGCGGATCTTTACGTCGCGAACCTGGTCTCGATCAGCCTGTTGCGCGAGTTGGGGCCGCTGCTCGCGGCCGTGATCCTCGCCGGACGCACCGGCTCGGCATTCGCCGCCGAGATCGGCACCATGAAGGTAAACGAGGAGGTGGATGCGCTCATCACGATGGGCCTCGATCCGATGACCATGCTGGTGCTGCCGCGCCTGATCGCGGTGATGCTGGTGATGCCGGCGATGACGCTGATGCTCGATCTCGCCGGACTCTGCGGGAATGACGACGGTTATGCGCGCCTTCGGCTTTCCCTTGGTCACGGTGGCGCATCAGGTCGCCAGCGCGGCCAGGGTCGGGGACCTGATCGAGGGGCTGCTCAAGGCCATCTGCTTCGGCGCGGTTGTCGCGGCAATCGGCTGCCGGGAGGGAGCTCAGTACCGGGGTCGGCCCGCGCGCCGTTGGTCTGGCGGCGACCGGCGCGGTGGTCGGCGGGATTGTCTCGACCGTTCTGCTGGACGGGCTGTTCGCAGTGATCCTCTACAGGCTGAAATTGTGAGGGTGAGCGCCGACCCGGTTGTTGATGCGACGCCGGTCATCCGAGCGGAGGACGTGTCGCAGCGATTCGGCAGCCGCACGATATTCCGCGATGTGTCGTTCACGGTGGCAACCGGGGAGATCTTCGTGATCCTCGGCGGCTCCGGTTGCGGCAAATCCACGTTGATGAAGCAGTTGATCGGATTGCTACCGCCCACATCCGGCACGATCGAAATCGCGGGCCATCTCATCACGGGGTCGGATCGTGCGGCGCAGCGGGAGCAGGCATTGCGCGGGATTGGCGTTATGTTCCAATCGGGCGCGTTGTTCGGCTCGATGACGCTGATCGAGAACGTGATGTTGCCGCTCGAAATGTACACCGACCTGCCGCCGGACGGACGCGAAGCGGTCGCACGGGTGAAGCTCGGCCTCGTGGGACTGGCCGAGGCCGCTCCGTTGATGCCGGCCGAAATCTCGGGCGGAATGGCCAAGCGCGCCGCCATCGCGCGAGCCATGGCGCTCGATCCGCCGCTCCTGTTCCTGGACGAGCCCTCGGCGGGGCTCGACCCTATAACATCGGCGGGGCTGGACCGGCTCATCCTCGATCTGCGCCGCGATCTCGGGGCGACCTTCGTGGTGGTGACGCACGAATTGGCGTCGATTCTGGCAATCGCGGATCGCTGCATCATGCTCGATCGGCACGCGCACGGCGACGCGGGCGGGATGATAGCGGAAGGCGATCCGCGCAGGCTGCGCGACGAGAGCACGCACCCAACGGTCCGTGCGTTCTTCCGGCGCGAACTGCCCGAGAAGGACGCGGCCTGATGCGAGGGCAGGGGTCGTTCCTGCGCGTCGGTCTGCTGCTCCTGGCTGGCATCGGCGTGCTGATCGGGCTGGTGGTGTTTCTGGGCGGCAATCAGCTTAGCGAAGGCAGACCGTACGAGACCTATTTCCGCGAATTGGTGCAGGGACTCGAAGTCGGAGCGCCGGTGAAGTATCGCGGCGTGACGATCGGGCGCGTGACGGATATCGGGCTGGTTACGGCCGAATATGGCCGCGACGAGCCGATGGACATTCAGCGTGCGACGTACCGGCTGGTATTCGTGCGCTTCGTCATTGACCCGTCTCGCGTCGGCCGCTTGCCCGATACGCAGACGGCGGTGAAGACCGGGCTTCGGGCGCGCGTCGCCTCGCAGGGCATCACGGGGCTTAGCTACATCGAACTCGATTTCGTCAATCCCGAGCAGTACCCGCCGCAATCGGTGCCGTGGACCCCGAAATACGAATACATTCCGTCGATGCCGAGCACGCTCTCCCAGGTGCAGGACGCCGCGCAGGAATTCTTGGCCAAGCTGAACAAGATCGATATGGCGGCGCTGTCGCAGTCGGTGACCGGGCTGATCGACGATCTGCGGCGGGATCTGGGGAGCGGAGATGCGCACCTGACGCTGACCCGCGCCGCCGACCTCCTGGAAACGCTGCGTCAGACCGTGCAGGACGCCGATCTGCCCCGCCTGACGGCGGATTTGCGCGACACGTCAGGTTCCGTTCGCGCTCTGGTGCAGGGAAAGGAGGTGCGCAACTTGCTCGCCAATCTCAGTACCGCGGCGGACCGGCTCGCGGAGGGCGCCGCCAAGCTCCCCGCGCTGATAACGGCTCTGGAAGCAACGAGCCGACGAGCGGGGAACAGCACGGCGGATTTGCAGCAGAGCCTGATACCCCTGCTCCGCGACATGCAGGCGACGGCCGCCAACCTGCGCGAGACGACGGAGGCCCTGCGTCAGTATCCGGCGCAAGTGCTGTTGGGCGGCCCGCCGCCCAGGGAGCGGACGCGGTGAAGCGTCGCGCCATGTTGGCCTCACTTCTCGGGCTCGGCGGCTGCGGGCTGTCGCAGCGTCCGTATCTCGAAAGGCGGCAATGGCCGCTGATCGTGCGCCGGCCGACAACCGAGCCCGCCCGCCCGCGCGGCCGTGTCCTGCTGGTCCGGACCGTTCGTGCGGGGCCGGGATTGGAAGCGCGCGGCCTGCAATCGTTGCAGCCGGACGGCAGCGTGAAGGTGGATTTCTACGAGGAGTGGGCGGTCCCGCCCGCGCAGGCGGTCGAGGACGATTTGCGTCAGTGGCTAGCTGCTAGCGGCCTGTTCGCGGCGGTGCTTGCGCCTGGTAGCCGGCTTCCGGCCGATCTGGTTATGGAGGGCGACCTCACCGCGTTCTGGGCCGATTTGCCGGCTATGCGCGCTCGCGCGACGCTCGGACTCGTGCTGCTCGATCAACGCCCGAACCCGGTGAAGGTGCTGATCCAGCGCACCTTCACCGCCGACCCGGGTCTGTCGGGGACCGATCCCCCCGCCATCGTCGCGTCGCTCCGAACGTCACTGGCTCAGGTGTTCGCCCAGATCGAGGCCGCCCTGGCTGGGGTCGCACCGATCGCCGTAGATTTATTTTGGGCTGACTCTGCCATCTCCCGTTCGTTCCGGCGAAAGCGGGAAGCCAGCTGCGCGCAACAATGCCAGCCTTATGCGAGCCTGGCTCCCCACCTTCGTGGGGATGAACGGAATTTGCGTTCTCGATTCAATCCGCCGCGTCCGCCACCTGCCGGCGCTGCTTCTCCTCTTTCAGCCGCTTCACCGCTCGCTCCACATGTCGGCTGAAGACGTATTCCGCCGGGCGCTGGTTATCGAGCGGGATCTCGGGCGCCATCTCGCCCTCGGTGCGGACGCCGCGCACCGCCTGAGCGGCAGCGCGCCAGGGCTTGCGGATCGTCTCCATCACCGCCGTCGCCTCGTAGCCAGAATGCACCATGCAGTCAGCGCATTTCTCGTAATTGCCGGTGCCGTAACGGTCCCAGTCGGTCTCTTCCATCAGCTCCTTGAACGTCTTCGCGTAGCCCTCGCCGAGCAGATAGCAGGGCCGCTGCCAGCCGAAATAGTTGCGAGTGGGATTACCCCACGGCGTGCAGTGGAACGTCTGGTTTCCGGCGAGAAAGTCGAGGAACATGGATGACTGATTGAACGCCCACTTTCCTTTCCATGCTCCCTTGCCTTGGCGGGCGAAGATGCCGCGGAACAGATCCTTGGTCGCGCGGCGGTTCAGGAAATGCTGCTGGTCCGGCGCCCGCTCGTAGGCATAGCCGGGGGAGACGCTGATCCCGTCGACGCCCATCGCCATCACGTCGTCGAAGAATCGAGCGACTTTCTCCGGCTCGGAATTGTTGAACAAAGTCGCATTGATGATGGTGCGGAAACCGGCCCGCTTCGCCGCCGCAATCGCCCCTACGGCACGGTCATACACGCCCGCTTGGCACACGGAGCGATCGTGCTCCTCCTCAGCGCCGTCCAGATGCACGGACCAGGTGAAATAGGGACCCGGCTTGAACAGGTGCATCTTCTTCTCGAGCAACAGCGCGTTCGTGCAGACGATCACGAATTTCTTGCGCGCGATGATGCCTTCGACGACTTGATCGAGTTCCTTGTGCAGCAGCGGCTCGCCGCCGGCCAGCACGACCACCGGCGCGCCGCACTCGTCCACCGCCTCCAGACACTCGGCGACCGAGAGTCGCTGGTTCAAGATCTCGGCCGGATAATCAATTTTTCCGCAACCGGCGCAGGCGAGATTGCAACGAAACAGGGGCTCCAGCATGAGCACGAGCGGGTAGCGTTTCCGTCCCATCAGATGCTGCTTGACGACATAGGCGCCAACGCGCACTGCCTGGTTCAACGGAACTGCCATTTCGCTAATCCTTATGCGTCGCCGACCTGAGCGGGAAAGCGGAAGCGCACGTCCTCCGCCACCCCGGCCAGGGTGGAGATGTCGATTTCCCCGAACCGGCGCAAGCCCTCCAGTACGCCTTGCACCAGCATCTCAGGGGCGGAGGCGCCGGCCGTCACGCCGACGGACCCGACGCCTCTGAGCCACTCCGCCCTGAGATGGGTCGCATCGTCGATCAGATAACTGGGCTTGCCCAGCTCCTCGCCGATCTCTTTCAGCCGGTTGGAGTTGGAGCTGTTGCGCGAACCGACAACCAGGATCATGTCCACCGTTTTGGCGAGCTCCCGCACCGCGTGCTGCCGGTTCTGCGTGGCGTAGCAGATGTCTCGCACGTCAGGTCCGACGATCGCCGGAAACCGGGCCTTCAGCGCCGCGATGATCCCGCGCGTATCGTCCACCGATAACGTCGTCTGGGTAATGTACGCAAGCTTCGCCGGGTTACCGACATTGAGTGCCGCGACATCGTCCACGGTCTGCACCAAATGGACCGTGCCGGCTATTTGCCCGATCGTTCCCTCCACCTCGGCGTGCCCGGCGTGCCCGACCAGCACGATCTCGCGGCCTTGGGATGCGTAGCGCCGGCCCTCGTTGTGAACCTTCGCGACGAGCGGGCACGTTGCGTCGATCACCGGCAAACTGCGCTCCGCCGCCAACTCCTCGACCCGCTTGGCGACGCCGTGGGCGCTGAAGATCGTCATTGCGCCGGCCGGAATCTCGTCTAGTTCGTCCACGAAAACCGCGCCTCGGGTGCGCAGATCCTCGACGACATGACGGTTATGAACGATCTCGTGACGCACATAGATCGGTGGACCGTACTTCTTCAGGGCCCGCTCGACGATCTCGATGGCCCGTTCGACCCCCGCGCAGAAGCCGCGAGGTTGGGCCAAGACGACGCGAATCATGCACCTACTCCACCTAGCTTCGTCCGCGTTGTCCCTCCCCGGCAAACCAGACCGACCGAGTTGGGTTTGTCATCCTGACACAAACCGCGCAACCACCTAACGCCGAAGCCATTTCGCCACGATTCCCGGCACCGGACCAAAAGCGGTAGCGCGTATGGCACGGAGGGTTCGCGTCCGATAAGTCCGTTGAGGGCGGGAGGGCACACGAACTTGCAGTCACCGTGGCTTTTCTGCAACACGGTCTGTTCAACTCGGCCTGGATCTGCGGTAAGAGGCCTCGCCCTCTACAAATCCGCCTATCACTGGCGTTTGCTCCGCGCTGCCATCGGGTAGAGCGACGGACCTGAAGTTCGAGAGAAGGCGGAGGCATGAGCGCTGTGGACACTCCTTTGTTGGATCGCGTGCGCATTCCGGCCGATTTGCGTAACTTCTCGGCCGAGCAGCTGCGGCAGGTGGCGGACGAGCTGCGCGCCGAGGTGATCGACGCGGTCTCGGTGACGGGCGGCCATCTCGGTTCGGCGCTCGGGGTGGTGGAGCTGACCGTCGCGCTGCACGCGGTGTTCGATACGCCGCGCGACCGGCTGATCTGGGACGTCGGCCACCAGGCCTATCCGCACAAGATCCTGACCGGGCGGCGCGACCGCATCCGCACCTTGCGCCAGGGCGGCGGATTATCGGGCTTCACCCGCCGGGCGGAGAGCGAATACGACCCGTTCGGGGCGGCGCACTCCTCGACCTCGATCTCGGCCGGGCTCGGCATGGCGGTGGCGCGGGATCTGAAGGGCGAGGCGGATCCGCGCAACGTGATCGCGGTCATCGGCGACGGGGCGATGAGCGCCGGCATGGCGTATGAGGCGATGAACAACGCGGGGGCGCTGCATTCGCGGCTGCTCGTGATCCTCAACGACAACGACATGTCGATCGCGCCGCCGGTCGGGGCGATGAGCGCCTATCTGTCGCGGCTGATGTCGTCGCGCAGCTTTCTTTCCTTGCGCGATCTGGCGGCGCGCATGGCGAAGCGGTTCCCGCGCGGCATCGAGCGCACGGCGCGGCGGGCGGAGGAATATGCGCGCGGCATCCTCACCGGCGGGACCTTGTTCGAGGAACTCGGCTTTTACTACGTCGGCCCGATCGACGGGCACAATCTCGACCACCTGCTGCCGGTGCTGCGCAACGTGCGCGAGGCGGAGGAGGCGGGGCCGATCCTGGTGCACGCGATCACCACGAAGGGCAAGGGCTACGCGCCGGCCGAGCAGTCGGCCGACAAGTATCACGGCGTCGCCAAGTTCAACGTCATCACCGGCGAGCAGGCGAAGGCGCCGCCCGGTCCGCCGTCCTACACGCGGGTGTTCGCCGATGCGCTGATCGCCGAGGCGGAGCGCGACCCGAACATCGTCGCGATCACCGCGGCGATGCCGTCGGGGACGGGGCTCGACCGGTTCGCCAAGCGCTTTCCCGACCGATGTTTCGATGTCGGGATCGCCGAGCAGCACGCGGTGACGTTCGCGGCCGGGATGGCGACCGAGGGGTTGCGGCCGTTCTGCGCCATCTATTCGACGTTCCTGCAGCGGGCCTACGACCAGGTGGTGCACGACGTGGCGATCCAGCGCCTGCCGGTGCGGTTCGCGATGGACCGGGCGGGTTTGGTGGGCGCGGACGGGGCGACGCACGCGGGGAGTTTCGACCTCGCCTATCTCGGCTGCCTGCCGGGGATGGTGCTGATGGCGCCGTCCGACGAGGCGGAGCTCGTGCACATGGTGGCGACGGCGGCTTCGATCGACGACCGGCCGAGTGCCGTGCGCTATCCGCGCGGCGAGGGGGTGGGGGCGGCGCTGCCGTCTCGCGGGGAGGTTTTGCCGCTGGGGCGCGGGCGGGTGCTGCGGGAAGGCGGGAGTGTGGCGATCGTCTCGCTCGGCACGCGGCTCGCCGATGCGTTGCGGGCGGCCGACGAGCTGGCGGCGAAGGGTTTGCCGGCGACGGTCGTGGACGCGCGCTTCGCCAAGCCGTTCGACACGGCGCTGGTCGAGCAGCTGGCGCGGCACCATGCGGTGCTGATCACGATCGAGGAGGGCGCGGTCGGCGGGTTCGGTTCGGCGGTGTTGCAGCATCTGGCCTGGAGGGGGCTGCTGGACACCGGGCTCCGGGTGCGCCCGATGGTGTTGCCCGACCGCTTCATCGACCACGATAGCCAGCCGAAGCAGCTCGCCGCAGCCGGCCTCGCCGCGAAAGACATCGTCGCCGCCGCCGTGGAGGCGTTGGGGGTCCCGAAGCTGCGGGTTCCCCTGGGTGCCGTTGGCGACTGATTTGAGGTTGAGTGGCTGAAGGCCGCTCCCCCCGACCCCCTCCCGCAAGCGGAGGGGCGGGTCCCGGTCCAACTCCCGCTCCCCTTGCGGGAGGGGGCAGAGGGAGGGGGGGCCGAGTTCGCGCCGACCAGCTCTTAATGGAACGCGGTCTCGCCGAGAGCCGCGCGAAGGCGCAGGCTCTGATCCTCGCCGGCCAGGTGTTCTCCGGCGAACAGCGAGTGGAGAAGCCGGGGCAGACGCTGACCGCCACCGCGAAACTGGAAGTGCGCGGGCAGGACCACCCCTGGGTATCCCGCGGCGGGATCAAGCTCGATCATGCGCTGAATCATTTTGGCCTGTCGCCGCGTGGCCGCGTCTGCCTCGACGTCGGCGCATCGACCGGAGGCTTCACCGATGTCTTGCTGGCGCACGGGGCGGCGAAGGTTCACGCCGTGGACGTCGGCCACGGGCAGCTTGCCTGGAAGCTGCGCAATGATCCGCGCGTCGTCGTGCATGAGAAAACGAATGCCCGCTATCTGACTCCCGCCATCGTGCCCGACCCCGTGCAGGCGCTGGTTTGCGATGCCAGCTTCATCGGTCTCGCGACGCTGCTTCCGGCGCCGCTCGCCCTGTGCACGCCGGAGGCATGGGCCATCGCACTGATCAAGCCGCAGTTCGAGGCGGGGTCGTCCTGCGTAGGCAGTAAGGGGGTCGTGCGCGATCCGGCGATTCACCGGGCGGTCTGCGAGCGCGTCAGCGCATGGTGGGCGGCGCTGCCCGGCTGGCGCGTGCTCGGAGTGACGGAAAGCCCGATCACCGGGCCGGAGGGCAATCGCGAGTTCCTGATCGCCGGGACGCGCGCCCCTTCCTGAATCGAGGCTTGCTGTAGCATAGGGCCGGAATGGACGACCTGCCGCGCCCGGCTCCTGCCTCCAACGTGCCCGAATACACCGTCTCGGAGATATCCGGCGCGGTGAAGCGGACACTGGAAGGCGCGTTCGGTCGAATTCGCGTGCGCGGTGAGATCACCGAACTGAAGCGCTATCCTTCCGGACACATCTATCTTTCGCTCAAGGACGAGGGGGCGAAAATCGCGGCGGTGGTGTGGAAATCCGCGGCCTTCCGCCTCCGCATGGAGCCGGAGAACGGGGTCGAAGTGATCGTGACCGGCCGGATCTCCGCTCACGCTGAGCGTTCCGCCTACCAACTGATCGTCGACCGGATGGAGTACGCGGGCGCCGGCGCGTTGCTGGCGCGGATCGAAATGCTGCGTCAGCGCCTCGCTGCGGAGGGTTTGTTCGAGGGCGCGCGCAAGTGCCGGCTGCCGGTGCTTCCCCGCGTTGTGGGCGTAATCACGTCCGAAGGCGGCGCCGTGATCCAGGATATCCGCACGACCATCGCACGACGCTTCCCGCGCACGATCCTGCTCTGGCCGGTGCCGGTGCAGGGCGAGGGGGCGGCGGCGCGGATCGCCGCGGCCATTCGCGGCTTCGATAGGCTGTCGGGTGATGGCCGTGTGCCGCGGCCAGACGTTCTGATCGTCGCGCGCGGCGGGGGCAGCCTGGAAGACCTCATGCCCTTCAATGACGAGGCGGTCATTCGCGCGGCCGCTTTCTGTCGCATCCCACTGATCTCGGCGGTGGGGCACGAGACCGACACGACGCTGATCGACTTCGTCGCGGATTGTCGCGCGCCGACGCCGACCGCCGCCGCCGAGATGGCGATACCGGCCCGCGCCGATCTGCTCGCCGATCTGCACCAGAGATCGGCTCGCCTGATCGGCGGGCTCAACCGTCTGGCGCAAGAAAGGCGACTGCGCCTCGGGCGAGCGGAACGCGGACTTCCTGATTTGCCGGGCTTTATCGGTGGTGCGCGCCAGCGCCTGGACGACAGGGCGGAGCGTCTCGCGCTAGCGTTGCCGAACCTGCTCGCGGCCCGGAGGGCGGCCCTGTCGCGCGCCGAACGCGCCATTCCGGATCTGCCCGGGATGCTGGCGGCGGCGCATCAGCGTTTGGCAGATCGCGCTCTGCGGCTGGTCTTCGCATTGCCCAATTTGCTTGCCATGCGGCGGTCGGAGATGGAGCGCCTGGGCCGTCTCCCGGCCTCCGAGCAAGTCATTGGAGGCCGCGAGGCTGCGCTGCGTCTGACCGCGGCTCATCTGACGAGCGGATTGCGCCACGCCCTTTCGGATACGCGTCGGCGCTCCGGCCGAACGCTCGCACGCTTTACCGGCTCACCCTTGCGTGGTGCGCTGCGGGAGGCGCGCGCCCGGCTGGACGGCGCCGCTGCACGCCTCAAATCCGTGTCGCCCGAGGCGGTGCTCAAGCGGGGCTACGCGCTGGTGTTCGATCCCGCGGGCCATCCTGTGACGCTTGCAGCGGGCGTGCGGCCCGGCGGGGCTCTGCGCCTCCGCTTTTCCGATGGCGAGGCGCGCGTGGTCGCCGAGAACGGCAAGAGCTCCCGCCAGGGCAGGCTCCCTTTGTAGAAGACATCTGATCGAGGGAGCGCCATCATGAAGCTGAACGGCTCCACCCTATTGCGGCGCGAGCGATTTCCTTATCGTATCGGATCACCCAGACAGGGATGACCCGATGGAGTTCCTTCTCATTGCCTTCAATTCGCACGATCCGCGTGACGTGTTGGTGGAGGATATCCCGATCGGTCGGACCGGGAGGACCCTCATGGTGGAGCCCGGTACGTATACCGTGACGCTGTCCGGCAACGGTTATCTTCCCTTGTCCTGGCGAGGGCCCGTGTTCGGCACGAGCGTCAATCGGCCCAAGCGGATCCAGTTCTTCCGTGGGTAGCTCGAAACATCTCCGGCGGGCGCTTCTGGCCGCGTTCCTGCTCATCGTCGCGGGTTGCAGCGTGGCCCGTTACGAGAACACGCCCCTCGCCGACGGGCAGTCTAATCCGGAGCGACGCCTGATCGCTCCCGCCGACCCGGACCGTCCGGCATTGATGATGACTTTCTCCGGCGGCGGTTCCCGCGCGGCGACGCTCGCGGAATCGGTGCTGCGGGATCTCCAGTCCACCACGTATCTCGCGCGCGACGGACGGCGCAGCCTCATCCAGGACATTCGGCTGGTGTCGTCGGTCTCTGGAGGTAGCGTGACCGCGGGGTGGCTCGGGCTCCATCCCGAAGGCGATCTCGACACGCTGCGGCGAGACTTCCTGGCGCGGGACAACATGGCCGCGCTTTATCTCAATTCGGCGAATCCGATTACCTGGGTGAAGCTCGCATTCACCGGCTCGACGCGCAGCGATGTTGTGGAAGATCTGTTCGATGATCGGCTGTTCCACGGCGCGAAGCTGGCAGAGCTGAATCGGCCGGACCGGCCGCTGATCCTGCTGAACACCACGGACATGGCCGGCGGCGAAACGTTCATCATCGCCCCGCAGCGCCTTGACGACATCTGTTCGAGTTTCGACGAGCTGAAACTGTCTACCGCCGTCGCAGCTTCGGCGGCGGTGCCGGTCGTGCTTTCGCCAATCAATCTCCGCAACTACGCGACAGGCTGTCCGGGAAAGCTGCGATCGGATGGCTGGGCGCGGAACGACCTCGCGAGCCCGGAGGCACCCTATCTCGATCTCCCGCGCTATCGCAGCGCCCGCTATACCAACGACCTCCGGCGCGGCCCCGATCAGTTCCGCAATATCGAGTATGTGCATTTGCTCGACGGCGGACTGGCCGACAATCTCGGCGTGACCGCGCTTCGTTCGGCGCTTACCGGCTTCTACGATCCGTCAGGTGGACTTCGCGCTATCAACGAAGGCCGCATCCGCCGTCTCGTGGTTATCATGGTGAATGCTCGCGCCGACCCGCCGAACCACCTGTATCAGTATCCCGGTAAGCCCGGCACGACCGACATGATCAACGCGGTGACGACGGTGCCGATGGAATCCAATACCAGCAACGCGCAGCAGGCGATGACCAACCTGCTGGTCGAACTGGCGAAGGTCGCCTCAGCCGCGCGAGCGGCCAACGCCGACTTCGCCGGCATGAAGGTGTACGGCATCGCGATCGACTACGACCAGTTCCCCGCGGATACGCCCGAGCACCGCGCATTGCGCGACGAAGCGAAGGCGGTGCCGACCAGCTGGACGCTCACTCCGCGCCAGCTCGTTGTCACCGAGCAGGCCGGCGCGTTCCTGCTCCGCCGCCATCCGTGCTATCGCGAGCTGCTGTCCGATCTGCACGCTGCTAGTCCGGCGTCGGGCGATAGCTTGGAGATCCCGTGCCTGACCAAGATCGTCGAATGAAACCGAGCGATGGGCGGACTCATCGGTGGAGCACGGAATCCAGCAGTCCCTCTATCGCGCGAGCGTCGTGCCACGTCAGGCTCACGCCGATGACTTTGATGCGTGAGCGCAGCGACTTGGGAATGCGCACGGCGTCTTTTTTTGTCGTTACCGGAACGGCCTGAAGCTGGGCGGCCCGCTCCAGCACGTCTTGCAGCTCGCCCACGCTGTAACGGTGATGGTCGGGAAACGGCAGACGCGCGGCGAGCACCGCACCCGCCTCGGCCAGCGTCGTGAAGAATTTTTCCGGCGTGGCGATCCCGGCGAAGGCGCACACCCGCTGCCCGGTCAGCGCGGAGGCTTCGGCACCCGGCACGAGTCGAGCGCGCAAGATCGGCAAGCCGGGGGGCAGAGCGGCTGCCGCGCCCGCGATGTCCTCGCCGATCAGCACCGCTGCCTGGCACCGGCTCGCCCCGGCGGCGACGCTCTCTCTAAGCGGCCCGGCCGGCATGACGCGACCATTGCCGAAGCCGTAGCCGCCATCGACGACGAGCAGCGAGAGATCCTTGAGCAGCGTTGGGTTCTGCAGGCCATCATCCATCACGAGCGCCTGCGCGCCTTCAGCCGCGGCCGACCGCGCACTCGCCGCGCGATCGGCGCCCGTCCAAGTGGGCGCCAGTTCGGCGAGCAGCAGCGCCTCGTCGCCCACGAGCGCCGAATCATCGCCAGGCTGCACTCGCCGCGTGCCGCGGGTGGCACCGCCGTAGCCGCGCAGGAGGAAATGCGCGGCGAGCCCGCGACCGATCAGCCGCCGTCCGAGATCGAGCGCCAGAGTGGTCTTGCCCGCCCCGCCCACCGTTACATTGCCGCAGCAAATCACCGGGACCGGGGCTTGCCAGCCCGGCCGCGCCACGCGATGGGCAGTTGCCGCGGCGGTCACTGCCGCGAGGGGCGCCAGCAACGCCGGCGCGAGCCTGCCCGCATCGTGCGCCCAGAAAGCGGGAGGGCGCCGCATCTATCAGGCCATGTCTGGCCGCGTGCCGGCCGACATCATGTCGAGCAGCACCATCGCGGTGCGGTCGGGAAGATCGGCGTACCGCCCCGAGGCGGCGATCGCCGCACGCCCGATCGTATCGCGCTGAACGGGATCACCCAGGAGTTGGTCCACCCACGCCGCAAGCGACGCGGAGTCCTGCACGCGGCTTAGTGCCCCCGATGCCTCGAGCACCTCCACGATCGGTGCGAAATTCGCGGTATGCGGGCCGACTGCGACAGCGCAGCCGAGCCGGGCCGGCTCCAGCGGGTTCTGCCCGCCACCGGGCGGCAACAGGCTGCGCCCGACGAAAACGATGCGCGTCAATCTATAGAGCAGCCCCAATTCCCCGAGCGTGTCGGCGATCCACACGCCAGCCTCGGGAGGCGGGCCTGCCGCGGAGCGCCGAGTCACGGGCCATCCACGAATCTCGGACTCGAGGCGCGCTCCGCGTTCGGGATGGCGCGGCGCGATGATAGTCAACAGCCCCGGGTACCTGGGCGACAGGGCGTCATGTACCTGCATCGCCGCCGTCTCTTCCCCCGGATGCGTGCTGGCCGCCAGCCAAACCGGGCGACCACGGAGAAGCGCGCTCATCCGTGCCAGCTCGGCCTCGTCTACTGGCAAAGGCGGCGCCGCGAATTTCAAGTCGCCGGGTGCCGTGACGGCGTGGGCGCCCAAGGCGCGCAACCGCTCCGCCGCTACCTCGCTTTGGGCCTGAACCCGGCTGAAGCTGCCGAGCACGTGCCTGGCGAGGCCGGGCACGCGCTTCCAGCGCTCGCTGCTCCGCACCGACATCCGCGCGTTCAGCAGCATCACCGGAATCCGACGGGCGGTGCAGGCGGCCAGCAGATTGGGCCACAACTCGCTTTCGACGAACCCGGCCGCATCGGGCTGCCAATGGTCGAGAAAGCGAGCGACCCATCGCGGAACATCGAGCGGCACGAAGCGGTGCTGGACCCGCCTCTCCAGCCCGAGCTCGGGCAGCCTCGTCGCCAGCAGCCGCGCGGAGGTCACGGTACCTGTCGTCAACAGCAACGTGAGATCCGGAGCCCGCGCTGCGAGGGCCTGCAGCACCGGCAGGATCGATACCGTTTCGCCCACGCTTGCCGCGTGAAGCCAGAGCAGCCGTCCCGCGGGCCGGGTCGTCGTCTCGATTCCGCGGCGTTCCGGCAGACGCTCCGGCAGCTCCTTCCCGCGCCGCAAGCGAGCGAGCAGCATCAGCCGCAGCCCCGGCGTGGCTACAGTTGCGGCGGCGGACCAAAAGCGGGGCAGACGAGTCACACCGCGCACAACCGGTCAGCCCGCTCCGCCGCTGCGTCCAGCGCCGCAGTGATCGCCGGTAGCGCGTCCTGCCAACCGGCACGTGCCACGGAGATGGTCGGCCCGCACACCAGCACGCCCCGACCGAATGGCTTGGGGATGACCATGCGATCCCAGCTATTCAGCACCCAGCGGCGCGAGGTCTGTGCCGCGCAGGGCAGCACCGGCGCGCCGGACAGCGCGGCCACGTGGGCGACACCCGCGGCAGCTTGCCGGCGCGGCCCTCGCGGTCCATCGGGCGTGATCACGATGTGGTGCCCCTGCGCGAGCAGCGCGAGCATCCCGCGCAATCCGGCCACTCCGCCGCGTGAGGAGGAGCCCAGCACGACAGCGATCCTGAAACGCTTCAGCACCGCGCCGATGAAGCGGCCGTCGCGATGCCGGCTGACCAGCACATGCATGCGGGATGTGCCGCCCCGCCATTCGGGCATCCGTTGCGCCCGTAAGCAGAGCATGATCATCAGTGGCAGGCGCTCGTGCCAGAAGGCGGCGATCAGGGGCCGACCATGTCCAAAGGGTGCGGCATGTTCGGCGCCCTCGAGCTGCCATCGTGTGGTGCGTAGCGCGAAAGAGAGATACGAACCCAGTATGTGTGCAAGCAGCCCCTGGGCGGCAGGATGCCGCAGCAGGCGTTTCAGCATCGACGGAAATACCTGGGCTCCATCCCGCGCCGGTAGCACAGGGTTCCGGGCGGGGGAACTCGGAAACTGGTGCGATAAAGGAGACCGCTGCCGGGAGCCGGGCAGCTAACCTCCCTTCTCCGCCTCGCTCAAGCGTCTTTCGGCCATTGGCCGCCAGCGTGCATCCGCGGGCGCTTCGGCGAGGGCGCGGCGGAACAGGGCGGCCGCCTCATCCGTCACGTGCCCTTCGCTTTCCGTGATCGCCTCCGCGGTCTCCATCGCCAGCGTGGGATCGAAGCGTGCATCGAGAGCGGTACGCCACGCTTGCGCCGCTCCCGGCATGTTGCCCCGACTTGCTTCGGCGTTCCCCAGCAGCATGTAACCCCGCCACGCTTGCTCGCTTTTCGGGTCGAGCTGGGCGAGACGCTGACGAAGCTGCGAAAGCAACGCGGTTTCCTCCCGCGCCTGCGCCTCGGCGCGGGCTATGCGCTCGCCGAGCGGAGCCGCCGGAAGGAAGGGCGAGCCGCCCGTTATGTATAGCGCGAATGCGGCGATCGGGACCATCGCCAGAACGATCACCAGCGGCCGCCGGGAGCTGCGAGCGGGCGCGGCCTCGGCTGCTTCGGCCGCCGCGAGCAACCGGCGCTGCACTTCCAGCACAGCGTTCGTGTGCTCGGCAGGTTCGATACGGCCTTCCGCGAGGTCGCGGTCGAGCTCCACGAGTTGAGCTCGATGCAGGGCGACGGCCGCGTCCCGCCGGTTGCGTGCGGCGGCATCGCGGTTCAGCGAGAGTGCGAGGGGCGCCATGGCGGCGGCGGCCATGAGGACGAGCGCGAGCCAGATCATCGAGGACTACTGCTTCAGCAACTCGGCGAGCCGCTGCTGCTCGTCCGGAGAAAGCGGCGCTGGCGGGCGCGCGCGCCGGCGGCGGGCCAGGAGCACGGCCACACCCCCGGCCAGCACTGCGATTCCTGGCGCTGTCCAAAGCAGCAATGTGGCGGCGTCGAAAGGCGGGCGCAGGCGAACGAAGTCGCCGTAGCGCGCGACCATCCAGTCGATCACAGCCTGATCGCTGTCACCGGCCACGACGCGTTGACGAATGATGCGCCGCAAGTCGCGCGCCAGATCGGCCTCGGACTCCTCGATACTTTCGTTCTGGCAGACGAGACACCGGAGCTGGTGCCCGATCTCCTCGGCCCGTTTTTCCTGCCGCGAATCCCTTAACATTTCGCCGGGGTCGCTCACGGCCAGCGCGGAGCCGGCAAGCGAGAAAGCGAACAGGAGAGCGAAAAGCAGCTGCTTCACGAATACTTCTTCAGCAGGGGCTCAAGTTCCTGTTTCAGAACATCGTCGGTCAGCGGCCCGGCCCAGCGCCAGCGTACGACGCCGGTCCTGTCGACGAGATAGGATTCCGGAACGCCGTAGGCCCCGAAGTCGATGGCCACCCGTCCGGGTCCGTCTACCGCGATCCGCGCATAGGGATCCCCGTTGCGCTTGAGGAAGTCCTCGGTCGCATCCGGCTTGTCTTTGTACGCGATTCCCCAGATCGGCACGCCACGGCGCTGGAGGTCGCTCAATTGGGGCGCCTCGATCGCGCAAGGCACGCACCAGGATGCAAAGAAATTTACCAGCACCGGTCCCGGCGTCGCGCCAAGATCGGCGCTTGAGAATCCTGCGTGCGGCGCCAATCCAGGGAGCTCGAAACCTGGAACTGCTTTGCCGACCAGCATGGAGGGCACGCCCCGCGGGTCAAACCGCCCCTGCCGCATACGGTCGAGCATCGTCCAGAACGCCGCGCCGCCGAGAGTGGCGATGCCCAGCGGTGCAAGCAGGACCAGGCGGCGGTTGAGCGCGATCATCGGCTAGCCGGTGCTGCCCCGCAACTCGTCAAGGCAGTCGCTGACCTCGTCCCAGCCGATCGCGGTCGCGCTCGATCCTTCTCCCTCGGCGATGGATCGCCCCTTTTGCATCACCACCTCATGGACGCACTGCTCCACTTCCGGGTCGCGGAACAAGGTTTCCCAGTCGTCCGGGATTTGATCCAGCTTGAAGTCCAACGTCTTTCCCGCGTACCGGACGGTGACCGATGTTCCAGGGTTGAGCTTGCGGTCGATCATTCTCGGCCCTCTCGAAATTGCTGCCCAGGATTAAACGGTCCGCCACATGACTGCCGAATCAACCTCATGCACCTGAAGTCGCCACCGGCACGCTCCGCCGCGCCGGTGCGCCGATGCGGAGCCGCCGGTCGGAGAGCGACAAGGCACCTCCGATCGCCATCACGAGTGCGCCCAACCAGATCCAGGGCGCGAGCGGGTTGTAGTGAAGCCGCAGCACGGCAGCGCCCTCGCGCTCCTCGCCCAGCACGGCGTAGAGATCGGCGAGGCCATTGGTGCGGATGGCCGTGTTCGTGACCGTCTGGCGCTGCGTCGTGAAGGCGCGGCGGGACGGGTGGAGCAGCACGACCGGCCTCCCATTCCGCTCCACGAGCAGGTCGGCTATCCGCTCCGAATAATTCGGTCCCGTCCCGTCGTAGAGGCGCTCCAGCGTCCACGAATAGCCCGCAAGCTGCACCGTTTCTCCCGGCTTCACCGCGACGATCGTACTGACGGCCAGCGACATGCCCGCGATGCCGGCGATCGTTACGCCCAACCCGGCGTGCGCGATCGTCGAGCCCCATACGGAAGCCGGCTGCGCAGCGAGCCGGGCTCGGCTGCTTCCGAGAGGGATACGAAACAAGCGGATGCGCTCCACGATCTCCGCGAAGGCGCCCGCGATCAGCCATGCGGCCAAGCCGAACGCCAGCGCCGGCAGCCCGCGCCGGAATCCGAGCGCCGCGATCACGCCCACCACCGTCGCGATCAGCGCCGCCCACCAAAGCTTGAGGAGCGCGGGTCCGAGCGCCGCGCGCTTCCAGGACAGCACCGGCCCGACAGCCATGGCGGCGAACACCGGCATGGCGAGCGGCAGCACGGTCGTTTGGAAATACGGCGGGCCAACGCTGATCTTCAGGCCGAGCAGCAGGTCGGCGAACAGCGGATAGGTGGTTCCCGTCAGCACGACGGCGGCGATGGAGCAAAGCAGGATGTTGTTCAGCACCAGCGCGCCTTCCCGCGAGATGGGTGCGAACAGCCCGGAGGACGCCAGCGCGGGCGCACGGATGGCGAACAACAGCAGGGCGCCGCCGATCACCAGTGCTAATAGTCCCAGAATGAACACGCCACGCGCCGGGTCGTTGGCGAAGGCATGCACCGAGTTGAGAATGCCGGAGCGGACGAGGAAGGTGCCCGAGAGACTGAGCGAGAACGTCGCGATGGCGAGCAGGATGGTCCAGGTCTTCAGCGCTTCCCGCTTCTCGACGACGATCGAGGAGTGGACCAGAGCCGTCCCGGTGAGCCAGGGCAGGAGCGACGCATTCTCGACCGGATCCCAGAACCAGTACCCGCCCCAGCCCAACTCGTAATAGGCCCACCACGACCCGAGGGCGATGCCGCACGTGAGCAGGCACCAGGACGCGAGCGCCCAGGGACGCACCCAACGGCCCCATGCCGCGTCCACCTTCCCCTCCAGCAGCGCGGCGACCGCGAAGGCGAACGGGATCGCGAAGCCGACATAGCCCGCGTACAGCACCGGCGGATGAATCGCGAGCCCCGGATCCTGGAGCAGCGGGTTCATGTCGCGCCCGTCCACCGGCGGCGGCCAGACGCGCAGGAAGGGGTTGGAGGTCGTGAGCGCGAACAGCAGGAATCCGGCGGAGGTGCAGGCGAGCACGCCGATGACGCGCGCCCGCAGCGCGGAGGGCAGGTTTCGTCCGAATGTCGCGACCGCTCCCCCGCACAAAGCCAGGATCAGGCACCAGAGCAGGATGGAGCCCTCGTGGTTTCCCCAGGTTCCGGTGATCTTGTAGATCAGCGGCTTCAGCGCGCTGCTGTTCTCCGCGATGTTGAGCACGGAGAAATCGTCCACGAGCGCGCTTCGCATGAGGCAGCCGTAGGACGTCGCGAGCGCGATGAGCTGGCCGAGCGCGAGGGCCGGCGCCGCCGCCATGAGGCGGGCGTCGCGCAGGTGCGCCCCCCATAACGGAATCACGGCCTGGGCCGCGGCGAGTGCGACGGCGAGGGCGAGGGCGAAATGGCCGAGTTCGGGGGTCATGCGTGAACCCCTCTCCCCGCCCCCCTCCCGTGAGGGGAGGGGGAATAAGGCGCTAGAGCCCCCTCTGCCTGTGGGAGGAGGTTGCGGGACGGGGCTGCCTGCGTTCCGGTGGGATACATTCGATCAGCTGCCCGCCCGCCTTGAGGGCGCGAGCGTGTTCCAGGTGGAAGCGGGCGGGGGCGGGCCGGCGTTCGGGTTCCAATGGCCGCTGCGCTTCAGCGCATCCGCGACGTCCCGGGGCATATAGGTTTCGTCGTGTTTGGCCAGCACCTCGGAGGCACGGAAGCTCCCGTCCGTCGCTACAGTCCCGAGCGCCACCACGCCCTGACCTTCGCGGAACAGGTCGGGAAGAATGCCCGTGAAGTGCACCTCGATCGACTGAGCGCCATCCGTCACCCGGAAGGAAGCCGAAGGGTGGCCCGCATCGGTGGTGCGATGGACGCTGCCTTCCTCGACCAGTCCGCCCAGCCGCACCGTGCGGCCGGCGGCGGGGGCTTTAGCCTCGAGATCCGAGGGGGACATGAAAAACACGATCGTATCGTTGAAAGCGTAGAGGGCGAGCCCGGTCGCGGTGCCGAGACCGAGGCCGCAGGCAAGCAGGAGCCAGAGACGGCGGCGCTTGCGGGTCATCTCAGCGCAAACGGCTGCGGCGAGTGTCCACCGCGGCGAGCCGGCGCCGCGCCGTCCGCGTGCGCAGCCAGGCATCGACGGCGAAGGCCAGCGGCACAAGGACCCCGAGAGCGTAGGACGCAGCGATGAAGGGAAGATGCGTCACGTCCCGGCCTCCTCGGCGCGCGCCATTAGCAGCGCGCGGATGCGCCGTTCCATGACCGCCGCCCGGGTGCGCGCGGTGACGATGGCGGCGAACGCCAGCGTATAGCCGATGGCTGCGACCAACAGCGGCCAGAGCATGCCGACATACATGGTAGGCGCCCCGGTGAGCGTGATGCTGGCGGGCTGATGCAAGGTGTTCCACCAATCCACGCTGAACTTGATGATGGGCAGGTTGATCACCCCGACCAGCGCGAGAATCGCGCCGGGGCGGTAGCCCCGCTGCGGCTCGTCGAAGGCGCGGACCAGGGCGATGTGGCCCAGGTAAAGAAAGAACAACACCAGCACCGAAGTGAGCCGCGCATCCCACACCCACCACGCGCCCCACATCGGCCGGCCCCAAAGACTACCCGTCGTGAGGCAGAGCGCGGTGAAGCCGGCGCCCACCGGCCCGATCTCGACTGCCGCGAGGTCGGCCAGCGGATGCCGCCAAACGATCGAGAGCAGGGAGCAGACGGCGAGCGCGACATAGCCTCCGGAGGCCAGCCACGCGGCCGGGACATGCACGTACATGATCCGCACCGCGTCACCCTGCTGCCAGTCGGCCGGCGCGAACCAAAGCCCCCAGCTCAGCCCGACCGCGAGGAACCCGATCGCAGCGAGGGATAGCCACGGCAGAACGGCGCCCGACAGGCGCAGGAAGCGACCGGGGTTGGCGAAGCGATGCAGGCCGCGGCCTGACCCCCGACTGGGTCTCGGAGGCGGCGCGAGGGCTGTGCTGGCGTCCACGCCGGCGAACATAGAGCGAGTGGTCTCCCGTTTGAAGCCGCCGCGCATTGCGGCCGATGAAAGACGACGCATAGTCTCCCCGATCTGCTCCCGGAGGCGCCCGATGCTGTTCGCGATTATCTGCACCGACCGTCCAGGCAGCCTTGAGCTGCGGATGGCGACCCGGCCGACCCACCTCGCTTACCTCCAGACCTACGCGGCCAAGCTGGTCGATGTCGGACCGATCCTAGATTCGGATGGGCGGCCCTGCGGCAGCCTTTTGATCATCGAAGTGAACGATCGTTCCGAAGCCGAGGGTTTCGCGGCTGGGGACCCGTACGCGAAGGCGGGGCTGTTCGAGAGCACGGTGATCCGCCCGTACCGGCGGGTGTTCCGGGACGGCGAGCTGGTCGGTTGACGGCCTACTGGCTGGTCAAAACCGAACCGGACGCCTTCGGGTGGGACCAGCAGGTCGCGAACGGCGTCGAGCCCTGGACCGGCGTGCGCAACCACACGGCCAAGAACCACCTCAAGGCGATGCGAAAGGGCGACCGGGCGTTCTTCTATCACTCCAATGTGGGCAAAGAGATCGTGGGCGTGGTCGAGGTCGTGCGCGAGGCCTATCCGGACCCGACCGCTAAGGAGGGCGGCTGGGTATGCGTGGACATGAAGGCGATTGGCCCGATGCCGAAGCCAGTCAGCCTAGCCACGATCAAGGCAGACCCGGCTTTCGCCGAGATGGATTTGGTGCGCCGATCGCGCCTTTCGGTCATGCCGGTCTCGAAAACGGACTGGGACCGCATCTGCCGGATGGGCGGGTGGAAGAATCCTTGATCCCGGCGATGCGCGCCCTATGCGCGGTCGGGGACATCCCGGAGGGTGGCTGCAAGGGATTCCCGCCGCCTCCCGGCGCGTTCACCGGGCTGTTCGCCGTGCGTCGCGGCCAGAACGTCTGCGTCTACGTGAACGCCTGCCCCCATATCGGGGTGCCACTGGACTGGGTGCCGGACCGCTTTCTCTCGGCCGATGGCAACCGGATCGTTTGCTCCACGCACGGAGCCGAGTTCCGGATCGAGGACGGGCTGTGCATCGGTGGCCCCTGCCGTGGGGACCACCTGGAGTCCGTCCCGGTGCATATCGAGCGCGGAGTCATCATGGTCCCGGAGAATGCTGGGCTCTGACGGGCCGTCCCCCGGCGCGATCCCTTTCAGCTCCGGCCTCGGCCGCCCATTTGACCACCGTCCCCGTTCGGGTCCTTACATACCGTGCAGCCGGTGGCATAATCGGCTTACCGAGCACCTGCGGCCATAAGCCGTTCGCGAGCCCTCCAGGCGCTGAACGACCTTAAGAGGAAACGAAATGAACGACATCGCACAGGACACGCACCTCTTCCCGGTCAAGCCCGAGGTGGCGGCTCACGCGCTGGTGAACGCTGAGCAGTACCCGCGAGATGTACGAGCGCGCACAACGCGACCCCGACGGGTTTTGGGCCGAGCAGGCCAAGCGCCTCGACTGGATCAAATTTCCGAGCAAGATCAAGAACACGAGCTTCACCGGCAATATCGACTGCAAGTGGTACGAAGACGGCACGCTGAACGCCTCCGCCACCTGTCTCGACAAGCACCTCGCGACGCGGGGCGACCAGGTCGCCATCATTTGGGAGGGCGACGACCCGAACTCGACCAAATCGGTTACGTATCGGCAACTGCACGACCAGGTCTGCCGGCTCGCCAACGTGCTGAAGTCGTTCGGCGTCAAGAAAGGCGATCGGGTCGCGATCTATCTTCCGATGGTGATCGAAGCGGCGGCAGCGATGCTGGCCTGCGCCCGGATCGGCGCCGTCCATTCGATCGTATTCGGCGGCTTCTCGCCCGACAGTCTGGCGAACCGGGTGCAGGACTGCGGGGCTGAGGTTCTGATCACAGCCGACGAGGGCCGACGCGGCGGGCGCACGGTGCCGCTGAAGACGAACGCCGACGTGGCGCTCAAGGAGTGCCCGAACGTCAGGCACGTGCTGGTCGCCAAGGTCACGGGCGGCAGCGTGCCGATGCAGGAGGGCCGGGACCACGACTACGACGCGGCGCTCGCGCAGGCATCGCCGGATTGCCCGCCGGAAGAAGTAAACGCCGAAGACCCGCTGTTCATCCTCTACACCTCGGGCAGTACCGGTAAGCCCAAGGGCGCGCTACACACGACCGCCGGCTACATGGTCTGGGCCAGCTTCACGCACGAGCTGGTGTTCGACTACCATCCCGGCGATGTCTACTGGTGCACCGCCGACGTGGGCTGGGTGACGGGGCACACCTATATCGTCTACGGGCCGCTGGCGAACGGCGCGATCACGCTGATGTTCGAAGGTGTGCCGAGCTATCCGGACAGCTCGCGTTTCTGGCAGATCGTGGACAAGCACAAGGTCAACATCTTCTACACCGCCCCGACCGCGATCCGGGCGCTGATGCGCGACGGCGAGGAGCCGGTGAAGAAGACCTCGCGCAAGTCGTTGCGCATCCTGGGCAGCGTCGGTGAGCCGATCAACCCGGAGGCATGGCTCTGGTATTACCGCGTCGTCGGCGAGGAACGTTGCCCGATCGTGGATACGTGGTGGCAAACCGAGACCGGCGGCATTCTCATCAGCCCGCTGCCGGGCGCGACCGCCGCGAAGCCGGGCTCCGCGACCTTGCCGCTGCCGGGCGTGAAGCCCGTGCTGGTGGACGCGGAAGGCAAGGAGCTGGAAGGCGCCGCTGACGGCAATCTCTGCATCGCGGATAGCTGGCCGGGCCAGATGCGGACCGTGTTCGGCGACCACGAACGTTTCATCCAAACCTACTTCTCGACCTTCCCCGGCTACTACTTCACAGGCGACGGCGCGCGGCGGGACGAGGATGGGTATTACTGGATCACCGGGCGCGTGGACGACGTGATCAACGTCTCCGGCCATCGCATGGGCACCGCCGAGGTAGAGAGCGCGCTCGTCGCGCATCCGAAGGTCGCCGAAGCCGCCGTCGTCGGCTTCCCGCACGAGCTGAAGGGCCAGGGCATCTACGCGTATGTCACCCTGGTCGCTGGGGAAGAGCCGAGCGAGGAGCTTCGGCGCGAGCTGGTCGCCTGGGTACGGCGAGAGATCGGTCCGATCGCTTCGCCGGATGCTATCCAATGGGCGCCAGGGCTGCCGAAAACCCGCAGCGGCAAGATCATGCGTCGCATCTTGCGCAAGATCGCAGCCAACGAGACCGAGGGCCTCGGCGACACCTCTACGCTTGCCGATCCGGGCGTCGTCACCGAATTGGTCGAGAACCGCGTCGGCTGACCGCAAAACGGGCCGGCGCTGCTGCCCGGCCCGTCCCCGGTTGCCGGGGCGCTTCGCCTCCTCCTATATAGGCTCATGAGTCAAGGCAACGGCGGCGACATCGGAGCTGTCTACCAGCTGCTGTTGCAGGTGGCCGAGACAGTGCGCGGCCATGACAGCCGGTTTGAGAGCCTGGACCGGCGATTGGAAGGCGTTGACCGGCAGTTCGAGACCGTGAACCGGCAGTTCGAGACCGTGAACCGGCAGTTCGAGACCGTGAACCGCGGCTTCAAGGAAGTCCGGGCCGATATCGCGGGCCTGCGCCAAGCCGTCACCGCCTATCATTCGTCCGTGCTCGGTCACGGCATCCTCATTAGCGAGCTCGAAGAGCGCGTTCGGCGTATCGAGCAGCATCTGGAGCTGCCACCAGCGGCGTAGTCCGGATTGCCAGCGACCTCGTCGTTCGGATTGACGTACCTCGGGCCAGCAACGGACCGAGTACATCCCACCCCGTAATCAGGATCTGCACGCCGATGCACATCAGCAGAAGGCGAACAGACGCGCGTGACGATCGGGATGCCGGAAAGGCTCCAGTAGTTTCCCTCAGCCTCTATCGAAGCCTATCTCCGGCGGCAGAACGCGGCGATCCCAGCGATCGCAGTGCCAAGAAGCGCGAGGGAGGCGGGCTCTGGCACCGGACTAGCGATCGCAAAGATCTTGCCGTCGGCCACGGGCAGCGCAGCTTTATACCCGGCGACGCCGTTCAGTTCGCTGCCAGGATCTGCTCCGACAACGCCTGCTGGTACGCTTTCGCCGTGGATGACGATTTCCCGGTTCGTCAGGGGCAATAGGTCGGTCTCGGCGATTCCGTTATTAAGCATACCGGGCTGGGACAGGTCGAATGTCTGCGCGTAGTCGAGCACGCCGTTCGCGGGCGCGAGCGGGAAATCCATGCCGCCCGGCGTGTTCGTGAGATTGAGCAGAATCGGCCCGTAGGACGGTAGGCCTTCGGCCAAATCGACGTAGCCGTTGTGATCCACATCGAGCGCGGCGAAGTTGCTGGCGGAAACTGGCGTGGTTCTCGGTGCATCTGCGCCCAGCAGCCCGTGGATGTGCTGCAAATGCACCTGGCCCGGTTCAAGGCCGGTGGCGTGTTCCTGCACCGTCAACATATTGCCGTCGAGCGTCAGGAAGAAGGTGGCATGGACGTTTGAGCCGGGGTTGATCGGATCTAGGATCGCCTCGTAGTAGCTAGGTGTCGCCTGTGCCGATTGGCTCGCAAACCCCATGATCCCGACGACAGCCGTAAGGCACGAGAGATTGAGCTTTTGGGTCATCACGATCTCCGTCAGATTGGGGTCCGACGAATGAGGAGCATTCGTCTGCACCAAAGTCTTGGAAAACCTTTTGACAATCTTTGGTTGAAAGGCGATCAAAATGGCCATTCTCTCCTCCGCTGAGGAAGGTGCCACTACGGCGGAGTGGGGCAGCCTGGACCCGGAGGTCGCGCGGGATATCGCTCTCCTTCGGGAATTCACGAACGATCGTGAACGCATAATGCGCAAGCTGTTCGGCCGCACGCTCCGGCGCAGCGCCGCGCGCGACGAGATCATTCGCCTTGTTGTCCTGGCATTCGCCAAAGGACAGATCCTTCGGCTCAGCTCCTATGTGCGGCTATGCGCTCCTTATGCCACCGGGCCGTCGATCCGCAGCGAAGTGGAATTGCTCGTGCAGTTGGGCTTGGTGTTGCTCCTGCCCGATCCCGCGCACAAGCGGGCAAATTTGCTTGCTCCCACCAAGAAGCTGATTGATTTCTACAGTCGCGAGATGCCGCGGCTGCGCGACGAAGTGGAAAGGCTGCTGCTCAACCAGTAACTGGATCACCCTGGAGCTGCTGGGAGCGCAGATCTCGTGCTAACGGGGAGGTAGGTTCTAACTCCCGTGCGTCAGCAACGGACCGAGCACATCTTCCATCCCGGTAATCAGGATCTGCACGCCGATGCACATCAGCAGGAAGGCGAATAGGCGCGTCACGATCCGGCTGCCTGAGGGTCCGAGACGGCTCGCGACGGTATCGGCGAAACCGAATGACGCCCAAATGAGCACCGCCACAGCGAGAGCGGCCGCGCTCATCCCCAGGTAAAACCACACCGCTCCGGACCGCAGGGGGCGGGTGCCCGCCCCCAAGGCCACCGCCACCGCAATGGTGCCTGGCCCGGTCGTGAAGGGGAGAGTGAGCGGGTAGAACGCAACATCCTCCGCACCTTCGGCGGGCGCGGCCTGAGCCTGTTTGAGAGCCTCGCGGCGCTCGGGCGCATTGAGGCGCTCCCACCCGGAAAGCGCCACGATCACTCCCCCGGCGACCCGTAGCGCGGCCAGGGTGACGCCGAAGAAGGCGAGGATGTAGGAGCCGGCCCATAGCGCGACGATCATCACCACGAAGGAGAAGAACGCGACCTTGCGCGCCAGCACACGGCGCTCCCTCCGGCTGCGATCCGCGGTAACGGCGCGGAACGTGAAGGCGGCACTCATCGGATTGACGATCGAGAGCAGGGTCGGAAAACCCAAGAGGAAAGCGTTCAGGGCAGCTTGCATGGCTGGATCTTCCGAGTCCCGGGCTTCTCGCGCAATCCGCCTCGGTTGCCCCGGACCGCATACGGGCCTATTTCACAGTGACGAGGAGAGAACTGTGATGACCCAAGAGGCCGAGAGCGAGGCGGAGGGCCAGCAAACGCCGGCGTCCAAGACGCCCGGTCCGGCTCTGCCGAAGGAAATCGGTGGGCCTAAGGGACCGGAGCCGACCCGCTACGGCGACTGGGAGCGCAACGGGCGCTGCGTCGATTTCTAAAAAGGTCGAGACGGGATCAGGGGGGGTTCGATGGACGTCGCGGCGGCCGGCAGCATGGACCAGCAAGAAGCGGAAGGTCCGCGAACCCTTGCGATCGATATCGGCGGGACGAGGCTGAAAGCCAGCGTCCTTGACGCATCCGGAAAAATGGGTGGTGAACCGGTACGCGTTGATACGCCCCATAACGATCCGAAAGCCGCGGTAGACGCGCTCGTGGAAATGGTCCGGCCGCTCGGGGAATTCGACCGGGTCTCCGTCGGGTTTCCTGGGGTGGTCCGCCGCGGTAGCGTGCTGACAGCGCCGAATCTCGGGACCTCCGAATGGCGGGATTTTCCGCTGGCCGAGCGATTGTCGGAGCGGTTCGGCAAGCCCGTCCGGGTCCTCAATGATGCCAGCGTGCAGGGACTAGGCGTCATTTCCCGGCAAGGGCTCGAATGCGTCGTGACCCTCGGCACCGGGTTCGGCTTCGCGCTGTTCCATAGCGGCCGTCTCTCACCACACCTGGAACTCGGGCAACACCCCGTCCGCAAGGGCAAGACCTACGACCAGTATCTCGGCACGGCCGCTCTACAACAGGTCGGCAAGAAGAAGTGGAACAAGCGCGTGCATCGGGCGATAGGCTTCCTCGTCACCCTCATCGACTACGACACGCTCTATATCGGCGGCGGCAACGCCAAGCACATCGGCATCGACCTGCCGGGGAACGTGCGGGTTGTGCCGAATGCCGCGGGCATCACGGGCGGCGTCCGGCTCTGGGACGAGCAGATGGACGAGACGTATTTCTGACGTTGCTCCTGGGCAACCCCAAGGTTGCGGGGACGTTCGCGAGCCATGCTGGGCAGATACTGGAACCTCCTCAAGACCGCAGTTTACGGGTTCATCGACGATATCGCGCTGACCCGAGGCGCGGCGATCGCGTATTACACCGTCTTTTCCATCGCGCCGGTCCTGGTGATCGTGATCGCCATTGCGGGCCTGGTGTTCGGGCAAGAAGCCGCCGAAGGGGCGATCGTCGGACAGCTCAGGGGATTGATGGGCGAGCAGGCCGCGCAGACCGTTCAGGCCGCGGTCAGTAGCGCGAGTAGCCATAAGGGCGGCCTCGTGGCGACCGCGATCGGTATCATCACGCTGATCGTGACCGCGAGTGGCGTGTTCACCGAAATGCAGGCCGCGCTCAACGCGATCTGGAAAGCTGAGCCCAAGACCTCCACGGTCTCTCGCCTGGTGCGCGCGCGGGTAGCGAGCCTCGGATTGGTGATGGCGCTCGGCTTCCTGCTGCTGGTTTCGCTCGTGGTCAGCGCCGGGTTGCAGGCTGTCGGCACGTGGATGAGCGGGTTCTTCCCAGGCTGGCGGATCTTGCTCCAGATACTCAGCGCGGTCGTCTCGTTCGCGATCATCGCGGTGCTGTTCGGAGCGATCTATAAGGTGCTTCCCGATAAGACCATCGACTGGAAGGACGTGATAATCGGGGCGGTCGCGACGTCTTTCCTGTTCTCGATAGGCAAGTTCCTGATCGGTCTCTATATCGGCAGCAGCTCTGTCGCCTCCAGTTATGGCGCCGCCGGTGCGCTGGCCGTGTTACTGCTCTGGATTTACTACTCGGCCCAGATTTTTCTCTTCGGGGCGGAGTTCACCAAGGCCTATGCCGAAACCCACGGCAGCCATGCCTTCGACCCAAGCCGGAAAGCTGAGAATGCGCCCGAGCCGAAGCCGGCACAGGCGGCCGCTCCCGCCGGAGAACCCCCGCCGGTTATATCGATCAACCCTGACATCGCGGATCTGCGCGCGCGCCTGAAGGCGGAACAGCCGGGTCGCCGCTGAGCTATTTCGGTGCAGGAGTGGTGGGCGCGACAGGGATTGAACCTGTGACCCTTCGCGTGTGAAGCGAATGCTCTCCCGCTGAGCTACGCGCCCGTCGCCGAGGCCGCGTGTGATAGGCGGGCGCCCTTCAAGGTGTCAAGCCAAGGCGCGCCACGCGATAGTGTCTCAGTTTGGATTGCGCTTCCGACCCAGAGCGGCTCTGCCCACGAGCTACGCAGCCTGACTGGGATGTAACTCAACCTCTGCGAAGAGGGGACGTTGTGGCTCCTTGGAACGGAGGTACGGCTGCATGCCTGGGCGCCAACAAACTGACCTGAGCAAGGTTCCCGAAGTCACGCTAATCTTCTGGATCCTGAAGATCGCCGCAACCACCCTGGGGGAGACAGGCGGCGATTCCCTATCGATGTCGCTCCATCTAGGATACGCGATCTCTAGCGTCATCTTCATCGGTGTTTTCATCGCCGTCGTCGCCATTCAGATTACCGTGACGAGATTTCACTCCTTCCTGTATTGGGCAGTCATTGTCGCCACCACGACCACGGGGACGACCATGGCAGACTTCGCGGACCGCTCCCTCGGAATTGGCTACACCGGTGGATCGGCGATCCTGTTCGCCCTCCTCCTCGTATCACTCGGCACCTGGTATCTGTCGGCCGGTTCCGTTTCGGTGGACACCATCAGATCACGCAAAATCGAGATGTTCTATTGGGTGACGATCTTGTTTTCCCAAACCCTGGGCACGGCGCTCGGCGATTGGATGGCCGACACGACCGGGCTCGGCTATGAGGGCGGGGCGCTCGTATTCGCCAGTGGGTTGACGCTGGTCGCGGCGGCCTATTTCTTCACGAATATCTCGCATACACTGCTGTTCTGGACCGCGTTCATCCTAACACGTCCGCTGGGCGCCACGGTGGGCGATTTCCTCGACAAGCCGCTTTCTCATGGCGGGCTCGCATTGAGCCGCTTTGTCGCATCGGCAGTTCTCGCGGCCTTTATCGTTGCTTTCATCCTGCTCACACCTCAAAGGGCGAAGCAGCTCCGGGCGGGGTACGCCCCGAGCACCCGACAATGATGTCCGGAGGACGCGCGGGTCCCCCTTGCGGAGATGGTGCGGGATCACAACAATGCGGGCATGGGCCGCAGCATCGCCGTCGTCCTCATTTTTCTTCTGCTTGGAACGGCGGCGGTGCGCGCCGATCCGCTCACGACCTTCCATGCCGAGTACGAAATCTACGCGCACGGGCTGGATGTGGCCGAGCTTGAGGCCGGGTTCGGCTTCGGTCGATGGAACTACCAGATGCAGATGAGCTATCGCACCACCGGCTTGGTCGGGGCGCTATTCCACGGGCACCAATTTAGCGTCGTCGAGGGTGCATGGCAGGGATCGCGGCCAGCTCCGCTGAGGTTTTTCGGCGACGGTTTCTGGAGAGGAGAGCCAAGGCGCACCCTGATCGACTACGATCGCGGCCAGCCACTCATTCGCACCCTGATTCCGCCCAATGACGAGGAGCGTGACCCGGTTCCGCCGCAGCTCCAGGCGAACTCGATCGATACCTTGAGCGCGCTCGCCTTGCTGATGCGCCGCGTGCAGGACACGGGTGGCTGCGAGGCCGAGGTCAGGACCTTCGATGGCCGCCGCCTTGCGGAAATCTCGGCCCATACTGTAGGCGACGAGATCCTACCCGCGACGGGGCGATCCATGTTCAGCGGCCGAGCGCTTCGTTGCGATTTCGATGGCCGGCAGCTCGCTGGATTCGTTCGCGACGCCGACCAGGATCAGTTGCGCCGGCCTCAGCACGGCTCTGCCTGGCTGGCGCAAGTGGTCCCCGGCGCGCCGCGCATCCCGGTGCGCATCACCTTCGAGACCCGCTGGTTCGGAGCCGCCACGATGTATCTGGCCAAGGCCGGGCCGGGCCTACCGCCGGCTCCGGCCAGCAACCAGGCCCGTTGAGCCGACCCGTCTCCGCCCGATTCCATCCCTCGGCCCGCAAGCGCGATCGCCTACGGTAACGGATTGCTGACGAATGCCGGCTTATGCTCCGGCCCGGTCCACCCTGGATCAGACACATTTCGATGCCTGAATTGACCCCGCCGAGAGGCCCGAAGCCTTTGACAGCGCTGACTGACGGCCGCTACGGACCTGATATGGCACAGAGAGCAACCGCCGTGATCCTGGCTGCCGGCCTCGGCACCCGGATGAAGTCCGCCCTGCCCAAGCCCCTGCATCCGATCGCCGGCCGTCCCATGCTGCGCCATGTCCTGGCAAGTTGCGAGCAAGCTTTCGACCGGATCGTCGTCGTCGTCGGGCCTGGCATGGAGGCCGTCGAGCAGATGGCCGCGCCGCATTCCACCTTGGTCCAGCAGGAACGCCTAGGCACTGCCCACGCCGCCCTGCAGGCCGCCGCGCATTTCGGCGAGGGCGAGGTGGCGGTGCTCTACGCTGATAACCCGCTGATCCGGCCCGAAACGCTGCTGCGGTTGCTGGAGCGCCGGCGGGCCGGCGATGTGGGGCTCGCAATGCTCGCGATGCGCGCCGATGAGCCGGGGCGATACGGCCGCGTGATCTGCCGAAACGGCTACGTCGAGCGCATCGTCGAATGGGCGGACGCGACGGAGGCCGAACGCGCGGAGACCCTGTGCAATGCAGGCGTGCTATGCGGCGCCGGCTCAGACATGGCGCGCTGGATGCGGGCCGTGCGCAATGACAACGCCAAGCGCGAATACTACCTGACCGACATCGTGGCCCTCGCAACGGCCGAAGGCCAGCACGTCGCGGCGGTCGAGGCGCCATTCGACGAACTGCGCGGCATCAACTCCCGGGTCGAACTCGCCGAAGCCGAGGCCGTGCTCCAGCGCAGATTGCGATACGCGGCGATGGAAGAAGGGGTCACGATGACGGACCCTTCCAGCGTATTCCTCTGCTTCGATACGCGCCTCTCGCCGGATGTAACGATCGGACCCGGAGTCGTGTTCGGTCCCGGCGTGACCGTGGAGGAGGGAGCCGAGATCCGCGCCTTCAGCCACCTGGAAGGCTGCACGATCGGGGCCGGCGCGGTCGTCGGTCCGTTCGCGCGACTGCGCCCAGGAACGACCCTCGGCGTGGGCGCGCATGTCGGCAATTTCGTCGAGCTGAAGGCGACCAACCTGGGCGCGGGCGCAAAGGCGAATCACCTCACCTATTTGGGCGACGCGGAGATCGGCGCGGGGGCGAATATCGGCGCGGGCACGATCACCTGCAATTACGACGGCTCCGCCAAGCATCGTACGCGGATCGGCGCAAAGGCCTTCATCGGCTCGGACACGGCATTGGTTGCCCCGGTCGCGGTGGGCGAGGGCGCGATCGTGGCCGCCGGCAGCGTGATCACCGAGGATGTCGCGCCCGACGCGCTGGCGATCGCGCGCGGTCGACAAGTTCAGAAGCCCGGCCGCGCAGCCGCGATCCGGGCGGAACAGCGAAAAGCAAAGCAAAGGACGAACCGCTGATGTGTGGCATCATGGGAGTGATCGGAGCGCGTCCCGCTGCTCCTCTGCTGATAGACGCGTTGCGGCGGCTGGAATACCGCGGCTATGACAGCGCCGGCGTTGCTACCCTCGTCAACGGCCATATCGAACGCCGCCGCGCCGAGGGCAAGCTCGGGAATCTTGCAGCGGTGCTGGAACGCGCCCCGCTGCCGGGCAGCATCGGGATCGGTCACACGCGCTGGGCGACCCATGGCGCGCCGACCGAGGGCAACGCGCATCCGCACGGAACCGCTCGGGTCTCCATCGTTCACAACGGTATTATCGAGAACCACGCGGAGCTCCGCGCGGAGCTGGAGGCCGAGGGTCAGGAGTTCTCCACCGAAACGGACACTGAAACGGTGGCGCAGCTTGTCGATTTGCACCTGAAGCGCGGCATGGACCCGGTCTCCGCGGCTGGCGCGGCGTTCCGCCGGCTCGAAGGCGCGTACGCCCTGGCGATGATCTTCGCTGGGCACCCGGAGCTGATCGTTGGCGCGCAGCACGGGGCGCCGCTCGCGGTCGGCTTCGGAGACGACGAAATGTTCGTCGGCTCCGACGCGCTCGCGCTCGCCCCGCTCACCCGCCGCATCGCCTATCTGAACGACGGTGACTGGACCGTGGTGGACCGCAAAGGCGCGCGCTTCTTCGCCGCCGGCGGCCAGGAGGTCGAGCGGGAGATCAAGCTCACCCGGCTGACCGGGGCTGCTATCGGGAAGGGCAACTACCGCCACTTCATGGAGAAGGAGCTGCACGAACACCCGGCGGTGATCGGGGACACGCTGCATCGCATGGTGAACCCGGCCACGCGCGCCGTGGTGCTGCCGGAGCTGCCCTTCGATCTTGCGCGCGTTTCGCGCATCACCGTCAGCGCCTGCGGTTCGGCCTTCTATGCGGGCCTGGTCGGTCGCTGGTGGTTCGAGGCTGTTGCACGGATTCCCGCCGACGGAGATGTCGCGAGCGAATTCCGCTATCGCACACCGCCGCTGCCGCAGGGAGGACTTGGGTTGCTGGTGAGCCAGTCGGGCGAGACCGCCGACACCCTGGCGGCCTTGCGCTACATGCGCGAGCAGCATCAGAACGTGCTTTCTGTCATCAACGTGCCGGAAAGCAGCATGGCCCGGGAATCCGACGCCGTGCTGGAGACGGTGGCCGGCCCGGAGATCGGGGTGGCCAGCACGAAGGCCTTCACCGCGCAGCTTTCGGTACTGGCGTGTCTCGCCCTCGCGGCCGGCCGGGCACGGGGCGCCATTTCCGCCGAGCAGGAGGCGGGGATGACTGCCGCTCTCCTGGAAGTTCCGAGCCGCGCCGCCGAGGTGCTGGAAAACGACGCCGCCCTGCAACGAATCGCGGCGCGTGTCGCGGAGGCGCGCGACGTGCTCTATCTCGGCCGGGGAAATTGCTTCCCGATCGCGATGGAGGGTGCGCTGAAACTGAAGGAGATCAGCTACATCCACGCGGAGGGGTACGCGGCGGGGGAGATGAAACACGGCCCGATCGCGTTGATTGACCCGAACGTGCCCGTCATCGCCATCGTGCCTTCGGGTCCGCTGTTCGAGAAGACCGCGTCCAATCTACAGGAAGCGGCCGCACGCGGCGGCAAGATCATGGTGTTGAGCGACGCGAAAGGTGCGGCGAAGCTGAAGGGCATCGCGGCGGAGACGGTCGTGCTGCCCGCTGTCGACCCCTTCGTTGCTCCAATCCTGTACGCCATTCCGGTGCAGCTGCTCGCGTATCTCGTGGCGGTGACCTGAAGGGCACCGACGTCGATCAGCCCCGCAATTTGGCCAAATCCGTGACTGTGGAATAGCCCTTTCTACGCTGAGGCTCCGGTCTGTGGCTCGGGCAGATCGGAGCCTTGCGCGACCCGTACGCCGGCCATTTGCAGTGCGAGATCGGCCATGTGGTTGCACAATTCGTCAACCGCCAGGCGCCCCGTCGGCCGGTGCCAGATGTAGGCCCAACTGACCATGCCGCCCATGGCGAGCGCCGTCAGGTTCACGTCGGGGATCGCGAATTCGCCGGAATCGATCCCGTCCTTCAACAATCGCGCCAAGCAGCGGTCGAACTTCCTCCGAAGCGCATCGATCTCTGTCCGGATCTCCACAGGAAGGCTTCGTTCATCACGAAAATAGATTGTGATGTTCGCCCGCCGCTCCAGCACGATGCTCATGAATTCGACGATCAGCGCGCGCAGCCGTTCCCTGGCGGAGCCGCTGCTTTCGGCCGCCTTGCATGCGATGGCGACGACCTTCTCGATCATCGGAACGCAGATGGCGGCCAGCAGGTCGGTCTTGCTCCTGAAATGTGTGTAGATGAACGGTTTGGTCACGCCGAGCTGATGCGCGATATCGTCCAGCGTGGTCCCGGTAAAGCCCCGCTCATAGAACAGCGAAACCGCTTCCTGCAGGATCCGCTCACGCTTGAAAGCCTGGATCTCATCGCGCATGACCGGAACCCATCCGCCATTCAAGTCCGCGCCGGTGTTGCCGGCAAGAATGGATGTGGGAACGATCGGTTGCTTTCAATGCTTATGCCAGCTCCCGGACGCGGGTGTTCCGCGGTATTTGCAGGGCCCCTAGCAGCGATCGCGCGGCATCCAGCCGTGCGCCCGGATCGCGGCTCTCGCGCCGCAGCACGAGCCGGTTCCCCCGCCGCTCCAACTCGGGCAGTTCCGCTCGCGGCGGAGTTCGAAGGTCCGCCGCCGCCCCGGAGGGGCCGACCTCCAGCCGCGCTACACCCAATCGCCGGCAGGTGACGCGCAATTCCGCAAGCGCGAACAGGTGACGCACCGGCTCGGGGTGCGGGCCGAAGCGGTCCTCGACCTCCTCCTCCAGCAGCGTGATCGCCTCGGCATCGCCGTCTCCCACCGCCCGGCCCAGCCGGGCATGCAAAGTCAGCCGGGAGGCCTCGTCTGCGACATATTCGGCGGGCAGATAGGCGGGCAGATTGAGGGTCAACTCGGGCGTCCAAGCCTCGGGCGGCCTCTCACCACGGGCCACGCAAACGGCCCCGCGCAGCAGGTGCTGATAGAGCTCGAGCCCGATCAGCTTCACGTGCCCCGCCTGGTCCTCGCCCAAAAGATCGCCCGCACCGCGCAGATCGAGGTCTCGCGCACTGATCGAGAACCCGGCTCCCAGCCGATCGCGGCTCTCCAGCGCGTCGAGCCGCTTCGCCGCGGCCGAGCCCAGCCTCGTCTCCGGATCGGTGAGCAGATAGACGATACCCCGCGCCCGCCCGCGGCCGACCCGGCCACGGAGCTGGTGCAACTGGGAAAGGCCGAATTGGTCAGGCCGCCAGATCAGCATCGTATTGGCGCGCGGTACGTCCAAGCCCGATTCGACGATGTTGGTCGCCAGCAGCACGTCGCTCTCGCCATTGGCGAAACGCAGCATCGCATCGTCCAACTGCTCGGGCTTCATCCCGCCATGCGCTTCGATCAAATCGAGCCCCGGAGCCGCCTGCTCGAGACGCGCCCGCATCGGCGCGATATCTTCCACGCGCGGACAGACGACGAAGCTCTGACCTCCGCGCCGCCGTTCCCGTTGCAAGGCCTGGCCGACGACCGCCGCATCGAAGGGGATGCGAAAGCTGCGTACCGGCTGCCGCCGAGCGGGCGGGGTCGCGATGACGCTGAGCTCCTGCAACCCGGCAAGGGCAGCCTGGAGCGTGCGGGGGATCGGGGTGGCCGTCAGCGTCAGGACGTGCATGCCGTCGCGCAGGCGCCGGAGCGCCTGTTTCTGCCGCACGCCGAACCGCTGCTCCTCATCGATGATCAGCAGTCCCGGCTTGGCGAAGCGTACGTTCTTGCCGGCCAGCGCCTGGGTGCCGATGACGATATTGACGCTCCCATCCGCGAGCCCGGCGCGGACGGCACGCGCCTCAGCGGCCGGCGTGAGCCGGGAGAGGGAGGCGACGCGGACGCCAAGCCCGGCAAATCGTCGCCGGAACGTCTGCAGATGCTGTCTCACCAGGACGGTCGTGGGCGCTACCAGGACGACCTGCCAGCCGCTGAGTGCGGCGATCGCGGCTGCACGCAAGGCTACCTCGGTCTTGCCGTATCCGACGTCGCCGCAGACCAGCCGGTCCATCGGCCGCCCGGCTGCCAGATCCGCCTCCACCGCGGTGATCGCTTCGGCCTGGTCGGGAGTCGGCGTGTGAGGAAACCGCGCCACGACCCGGGCGTACGCTGTCCCCCGCGCGGTCAGGACGGGTGCTTCCGTCATCTCTCGCTTGCGCGCTAGAGCCACCAGGCGTTGCGCGGTTTCGATCACGTCGGCTTCGACCTCGGCGCGGCGCTTGGGCCAGGATTTGCCTTTGAGGCGGTCCAGGGTCACGCCGTCGGCTTCCGCGCCATACCGCCACAAGCGGTCGATCTCTTCCGCGGGCACCAGCAGCTTTGCATCACCGGCGTATTCCAGGCGGAGACAGTCGGTCGCGGTCTCGTCTGTGGCGATGGTCTCGATCCCGCGCAGGGCGCCCATGCCGTGATCCAGATGGATCACGGCATCGCCAGGCGCCAGCGCCATCTCGAAGGCCGCCGGAACGTCGTTGTCGCTCCTCTGGCCGATCCGATTGCCCAGAACGTCGGCCGGCGTGATGACCGCTGCATCCGGGTCCAGGAAACCGGATTCCAGCGATCCTTCGAGGGTCGCGAGCGTTCCGGGCGGCGAAGACTTAAGGGCGAGCCATCCGCTGACCGGCTCCGGCTCCTGTCTGAGCGCCCGGACCAGCACGCGCCGCGCCCGTGCCGGACCTGACAAGCCGATCCGGAGCCCGGCCGCGGATTGCCCGCGGGCGAACTCCACGAAATCGCTAAGCCGGCGGAAACGCGGCAGGGCTCCGGGCGACTCATCCGCACCGGAAGCAACGCGCCAGAGCGGCCGGTCCCGGCACCCCGCGTCCCAGGCTGCCGCATCGAGGTAAAGTCGATCCGGGGCCGAGGGATTGGCGCGACTGTTCCCGGGCAGCGCTCTGACGGCGGCGAAGGCCTCCTTAACGTCGGCGCGATACTGGGCCCGCAAGTCATCCACCTCGGCATCCAGTACCATGACCGCTTTCGGCATCAGCTCGAAGATCGTGACGAGGTCCGGATGGAACTCAGGCAAGAGGTGCTCGATGCCCGGCCTATGGGTCGTGTCGCTCCCACTCGGCAATACCAGTTCCGAGGCGGGCGGTAGTGTTACCTCCGGAACGCTATCCCGGCTCCGCTGCGTCAGAGGATCGAACTGCCGGATCTCCGTGATGCGGCCGTCGGTGTGTTCAATCCGGCAAGGCAGTCGGGCCGCGGCCGGGAATACGTCGATCACGGAAGCCCGGATCGCCGCGTCGCCCGCCTCCTCGACCTGATCCCCAAGGTCGTACCCCAGCCGCTCCAACCAAAGTCGGACCTCCTCCGGGTCGATATCCTCGCCGTCCCGCAATGTCAGCGCCGCCCATGAGGAGAACGGCGGCAATCGCTGGCTGGCCGCGTCCACCGAAGCGATCAGCAGTACAGGCCCTCCACGTTGCGTGCTCAGCCTGTGCAGCACCTCCATGCGCGCGCCCATGACGGTGCGAGACGGCGAGGCCCGGTCATAGGGGAGGCAGTCCCATGCGGGAAGCAGCAGGGACCCGATCTCGGGCGCCAGCGCGGCGACGGCCTGCTGCAGGCGCGCGGCCCGCGTCTCGCTGCGCGCCACCATGATGACGTCCGAGGCGGCGCTCCGGGCGATCTCCTCGATCAGGCGGGCAGCCAACAGCCCGTCCGGCTCGGAGGGAAGCGCGATCGACTTTTTGGCTGTCATCATCCCACCGTTGCTACTGCCGGGTGAAGGCAACCGGTGCGAGGCCCGAGGGTTCCTTCCGGAGGAGGTCCCGACCCATGAACACGAAGAGCGAGTCAGCGAACGGTCCGGCCGAGGATGCGGCGAAGATCCATGAAGTCCAGGATGAAAACCGCGATGTCGCGAACCGTGACATGCCCGGTAAGCGGGCCGCGCTCCCTCCGGGGAGCCTTTCTCGGACCAAGTCGGAGCCTCAGGCCGATGAGAATCGCGACCAGCCCGTTGCCCCGGACGGCGGCCTTACCACGCCCTCCGAGCCGCCATCCGCCCAGTAAGAGCGCTAACTCGGCTCGGGATTCTGCGAGCATCTGCTGGAGCGCCGCTACGTCGAGCAGGGTGACGCAGCGGTCCGATATGCTGATGAGGCCCTCGTCGCGCCAGCCGGATAGATGCTTGTTGATGCTCTCGCGCGTGAGGCCGGTCATCGCCCCAAGTTCACGCTGCGAAAGCTGGAGGGCGATCCGCAAGCCTTCCCGAACCGGGTGGGAATGCAGCGCCGCGAGATTAACCAGCGCCTTGGCGACGCGCTGGGGCGCGGGAAGGTCCACGCTATCCGTCACCTGCTCCGTCGTGCGCCGCAGCCTCTGACAGAGCACGCGCATGAGGCCGAACATGGCCGCGGGCACCTGCGCGAGCGTCTGAGTGAATACCCTGCCCTGGATGGACAGGATCTGGCAGGCTGAGAGCGCGTGAGCGTCCGTCGCTCGCCGCCAGCCATTCAGGACAGCCATCTCGCCAAAAACACTTCCGGGGCCAGCCAGCTCTAGCAACACCTCGCGCCCCGCTACGGTGCTGGACGAAAGCTTCACGAAGCCGCTGATGACCGCCATCACACTCTGGCCTTCGTCGCCCTGGAGGAAGATCGCGTCTCGCTCCTGGAATTGCAGCAGCGTCGCCTGACGGACCAGCGTCCGGAGGTCATCCAGTCCCAGGCAGTGCAGAACTTTGTGTTGCCGCATCAGCGCGATGATCCAATCCTCGCGGCCTTGACCGGGAATTGCGATCTCGGCGGACCGCCGCGCCAGACCCGCCGTCGCTGTGACCTGGTTCATATTCGCCCCCGCGCGTGCCGGGCCAGGTTCGGCCCAGAGCCCTGATCGAACGGCGAAGGAGCGCGCATTGCGATGAACCAGATCACACCTACGGAGATGTCGCGGATTTGTGAGGACCGGACGGACATTTGGTCTTCCCTGGCGCTCTGGAACTGCGCGGGCGGTCATCCGGTGTTTCTGTCCAAGGAAGGCGAAAATCCCGTGCAGCCGGCGAGCGGACCGACGCATTGGATTGGAGATCTTCAGGTGGTCGAGGTGATCGCGTTGCTGGCCGCCATCGTTTTCGTGGTGCTGCATCTGGCGCATCTCTGGCCGTGAGCGGGGACGGCTTAGAAAGACGAAGGCCGCCGGGTGCTCCGGCGGCCTTGTTCCTAGCAAGCGGCAGAAGCGGTTCAGGCCTTCGGACGACGGATCACTGCGAGCCCGAGCAGACCGGCGCTGAGCATCGCCACGCTGAGGGGCTCGGGAACCGGTGTAGCAGCGGTGATAATTGCATAGAGACCGGCGCTATTGGTCGACCCCTCCTGGCTGATGAAGTCGCTGGTGAAGGTCCTGCCATGATCCGTCGAGAAACCCGTTAGGACGATCGTATAGCTCACTCCGCCGATAGTGAAAGCCGACGTTGTGTCGAGATTTCTGAAACGTAATCTGGTCCGCGCACGGGTTATTGCCGGACGGGAACTGGCAAGGATAGACGTTCGGGGTTTCGTTGATGATGAACCTGTACTGGAAAGTCTGATTCAAAGGCGACGCGCCG
The DNA here is from genome assembly GCA_963808965.1 of uncultured Alphaproteobacteria bacterium. Taxonomy (GTDB): domain Bacteria; phylum Pseudomonadota; class Alphaproteobacteria; order Acetobacterales; family Acetobacteraceae; genus CAWEHU01. The sequence goes on along the minus strand of CAWEHU010000026.1, from coordinate 52,765 downwards.
GCGATATTGGTCAGCAGATCGAGGTCGACGCTCGACGCTGCGCTGCCGGTGGCGATGGGGTTATTGTAGTGCTGCAAGGTGCCGAGCAGGAAGGGAGTGTTGATCGGCTCATTCACCGCAGGCGGCGAGGCCGGATCGAAACCCAGGCCGCTGCGCTGCCACTCCATCGGCACGCCCCAGCGCACGTCGAGAAAATTGCCGTCATGCACGTTGATTTGGGTGTTCGATCCGCCGACCAGGTGGGTCCATGTGGGGGTTGTCGAGTTGATGGTCACGGCCTGCGCGGATCCGAAAGCGAGCAAGGGGGCCGCCAACATCGCACCAGCCAAAGCGATAATTGAGAGTTTCACGTCAGGTCTCCTTTGATTTGCCAGAGCCACAAAGCGTTGCAGCTTGGCTGGCAGGGCCACAAAACAGCTCGCCTAAAAATGCAATGGTTGTGCCATCAAGTTGAACAGAGCACCGCGGCCGCGAGACTTTCCTTGCAATCTAAAGTAGTTAGGCCCGATCCGTACACCGCCTGTCTTCGCAGGCGGGACACACCTGCATGTTAAAACGCGGACTCAGATACAATTACAGGATGAGAACGTAAAAAGTTCCGACATCGGAAAGAGTAGACAAGCGATGCGTGTGACCGGAGCCCGATCCGCGATGCCCGTAATCCGGGAATTTGCATCCAAGTGTATCGCCGCGATCGTCGGTGAGGGTTCGACGGCCGGCAAAATTGAGGAAATCCGCGGCGCCAGCGCCCCGTCGAGAAATTTTACATTGGGGGCGGTAGCGCCTCACCCCAGCCCTCTCTCGTAAACGGGGGAGGGGGCCGGACATTCCCCTATGGGAGATGGTCAGGCGGTCGAACTTCCCCTCTTCCCGTGGGAGGCCTCAAATACGCCGGACGACGTAGGCGGTCTCCAGCGCTTGCACGATCTCCTCGGCATGGGCCGGGTCGCGCGCTTCCACCATCACCTCGAGTTCGGCGGCCTGCACGCTCGCCGCGGCAAACAGCCGCTGGTGCGAGACTTCGATGATGTTGCCACCGCTGCTGCCGATCTTCCCGGCGATGTCGGCAAGCACACCCGGACGGTCGGGGATCTGCATGTGCAGACGCAGCAGCCGGCCGTCACGCAGCAGGTTGCGCAGGAGCACGTTGGAAAGAATGCGCGCATCGATATTGCCGCCGCACACGGGAATACCGACGCGCTTGCCGCTGAACCGCTCCGGGAATGCGAGCAGCGCCGCGACGCCAGCCGCGCCGGCTCCCTCGGCTACCACCTTGGCGCCTTCGGCCAATAGTCCGATTGCCTCCTCGATCGCGCGCTCCGGAACCACGAGCACGCCGTCCGAACGCTCGCGAATGATCGCGAGCGGCATTTCCCCGACATCGCGCACCGCGATGCCCTCGGCGATCGTCGCGCCGCCGACCGATACCGTTTCCCCGGCGAGGCGCTGGGCCATCGGAGCGTAGCTTTCCACCTCGACGCCGAACACTTCCATATGCGGCCGTAGCGCCCGTCCCACGACCGCGCACCCGGCAAGCAGTCCACCACCGCCTGTTGGCACAAGCAGCGCATCGAGATCGGGAGCGTCTTGAAGCAGTTCCAGCGCCAGCGTGCCCTGGCCGGCGATCACCGCTGGATCGTCGTAGGGATGGACGAACACCAAGTCTTCGTCACGCGCCAATGCGTAGGCGTGTGCGGCCGCGTCGGCGAGCGTTTCACCTTCCAACACCACACGCGCGCCCCATGCGGCGGTACGCGTGATCTTGGTGGCTGGCGTGAATCGCGGCATCACGATCGTCGCGCTCACATCCAAGAGGCTGGCATGACGCGCGACGGCCTGCGCGTGATTGCCGGCGGATACGGCGATGACACCCGAGCGACGTTCGTGTTCCGTCAGGAGCGCGAGTCGGTTGGCCGCGCCGCGCTCCTTGAAGGCGCCGGTGGCTTGAAGGTTGTCAAGCTTCAGCACCACGTCGCTGCCCGTCGCACGCGAGACCGCGTCGCTGTGCAGAGAAGGCGTCCGCAGCACCCGCCCGGCGATGCGCGCGGCCGCCGCCTCAACATCCGTGAGGTCGATCATCCTAGACCTGCGGCGGACCGTTCCGTGGCCGCTCCCATCGCGGCTCAGCCGAACCGTACGCCGAGAACCTCGTAGGATTTATCGCCGCCCGGTGCTGGAACCGAAACCGTATCTCCTACCTTCTTGCCGATCAGCGCCTTCGCAAGCGGGGAGGATACCGAAATCCGGCCAAGCTTGATGTCGGCCTCATGGACCCCGACGATTTGATAGGTCGATTCGCGCTCGGTTTCCTCGTCCACCAGCCAGACATGCGCGCCGAACTTGATGTGTTCGCCCGACAGGCCGGCCGGATCGATGACTTCGGCCGAAGAGACGATTTCCTCGAGCTCGGCGATGCGGCCTTCGATGAAGGACTGGCGCTCGCGCGCGGCGTGGTACTCGGCATTCTCGCTGAGGTCCCCGTGGCTGCGCGCCTCCGCGATGGCACGGATCACGGCCGGGCGTTCCTCGGACTTGAGCTGACGTAGCTCGTCCTCCAGCCGCTGAAGGCCAGGAGCGGTCATCGGGAACTTCTGCACGGCACGATCCTCAGAGTGGTGGTCGATCGATGTCGAAGTGGCCAAAAGCAAGCGCCGCGGCCGGTTGTCAGGGTCCCGGCGCGCAAAAGCCCCGGAACCCCCGCCCGGCCGCGACGGGGTTCAGAACGAACCGCGAAAGTAAGACTGTAGCGGCGCGACTTCAAGCGTCCCCGCCTTCAGGGCGGCGATCGCATGGACAGCCGCCCGCGCTCCGGCCATCGTGGTGTAATGGGGGATCCCGTGCGTCAGCGCGCTCCGCCTGATGGCAAAACTGTCCGCCACGGACTGCGGGCCGGATGCGGTGTTGATGACCAGCTGGATCTCGCCGGAGCGGATCGCATCCACGCAATGCGGCCGGCCCTCGAGCACTTTGTTCACCCGGTCCGCGGGAAATCCGGCTTCACGGATGCGATCCGCGGTGCCGCGCGTGGCCACGATCGCGAACCCCATCTCGGCGAGCCGGCGGGCCAGGGCAGGAAGCGCCTTTTTGTCGGCGTCCTTCACCGAGACAAACACCCTACCTGCGTGCGGCAGCCGTACGCCCGCGCCGAGCTGGGATTTCGCGAACGCCCGCTCGAAGCTCGCATCCAGTCCCATGACCTCGCCCGTCGATTTCATTTCGGGACCCAGGATCGTGTCGACCTCGGGGAAACGGGCGAACGGAAACACCGCCTCCTTGACGGCGACATGCGGCGCGATCGCTTGGTCATCGAGGCGGAAGTCGGCGAGCTTGGCGCCGGCCATGACGCGAGCGCCGATTTTTGCGACCGGAACCCCCGTCGCCTTCGCGACGAACGGCACGGTGCGGCTCGCTCTCGGGTTTACCTCAAGCACGTAGACCGTCTCGTCCTTGATCGCGTACTGAACATTCATCAGACCGACTACGTTCAGCGCCTTGGCCATCGCCTCGGTCTCGGCCTTCAGCTCCGTCACGGTCGCGGGGGCGAGCGTGTAGGGCGGAAGCGAGCAGGCGCTGTCACCGGAGTGGATGCCGGCCTCCTCGATGTGCTCCATCACCCCGGCGACATACACGGTCTCGCCGTCGGCGATGCAGTCCACGTCGACCTCGATCGCATCGTTCAAATAGCGGTCGATGAGAACCGGGTTCTCGCCGGAGACCCGCACTGCCTCGCGCATGTAACGGTGCAGACCGTGCCGATCATATACGATTTCCATTGCGCGACCGCCCAGCACGTAGCTCGGGCGGATCACCACCGGATAGCCGATGCGCTCGGCGATCGCCTCGGCTTCCTCGGCCGACCGAGCGACGCCGTTTTCCGGTTGCCGCAATCCAAGCCCATGCAAGAGCTGCTGGAAGCGCTCACGATCCTCGGCGATGTCGATCGCGTCCGCCGAGGTGCCAAGAATCGGGATGTGCGCTTTCGCGAGCGCCTGCGAGAGCTTCAGCGGTGTCTGGCCCCCGTACTGCACGATGCATCCGAGCACTGCGCCGTTCTGCTGTTCGCGGCGCACCAGTGCTGTCACGTCCTCGGCGGTTAGCGGCTCGAAATAAAGACGGTCCGAAGTGTCGTAGTCGGTGCTGACCGTTTCCGGGTTGCAGTTGACCATCACGGTCTCCAACCCGGCTTCCTTCAGCGCGTAGGCGGCATGGACGCAGCAATAGTCGAACTCGATTCCCTGGCCGATTCGGTTGGGGCCGCCGCCCAGGATTACGACCTTCCGGCGATCGCTGGGATCGGCCTCACAGACCGGCGCGCCGAAGCTGCCTTCGTAGGTCGAATACATGTACGGTGTGGCCGAGGCGAATTCGGCGGCACAGGTGTCGATGCGCTTGTAAACCGGATGCACCCCGAGCTTGTTGCGGGCAGCCGCGACGTCACCCTCCGTCACGCCCGCGAGCTGACCCAAGCGACGATCGGAGAAGCCGAGCGCCTTCAGCCGCCGCAGCGCACCGGCCTCGGCTGGCAGGCCGGCCGCTGTCATGGCGCGCTCGGCCTCCACGATGCGCTCGAGCTCGCGAATGAACCACGGATCGAACTTGGTGGTTTCGTAAATGTCCTCGACGGATAGGCCGGCCCGCAGCGCCTGTGCCGCCATGAGCAGGCGATCCGGCCTCGGCGCGGACAGCGCCGCCCGGAACGCGTCGCGCCCGCCGTCGCCCGGTGGCTCGATCTCGTCGAGACCGGAGAGCCCGGTCTCCATGCTGCGCAAGCCCTTTTGCAAGGCCTCGGCGAAGCTGCGGCCTATCGCCATCGCTTCCCCGACCGACTTCATGCTGGTAGTGAGCAGGGCCGGCGTGCCGGGAAACTTTTCGAAGGTGAAGCGCGGGATCTTCACCACGACATAGTCGATCGTCGGCTCGAAGCTCGCAGGTGTAACCCGGGTGATGTCGTTGGCCAGCTCGTCGAGCGTGTAGCCCACCGCGAGCTTCGCCGCGATCTTGGCGATCGGAAAGCCGGTCGCCTTGGAGGCGAGGGCGGAACTCCGCGAAACGCGCGGGTTCATCTCGATGACGACCATGCGTCCGTCAGCCGGATTGACCGCGAACTGCACATTCGATCCGCCGGTGTCGACGCCGATCGCGCGCAGGCAGGCGATCGAGGCGTCGCGCATCCGCTGATATTCCTTGTCGGTCAGCGTCAGCGCGGGCGCCACCGTGACGGAGTCGCCGGTGTGGATACCCATCGGATCGACGTTCTCGATGGAACAGACGATGATGCAGTTATCCGCGCAATCGCGGACCACCTCCATTTCATACTCTTTCCAGCCGAGCACGCTTTCCTCGATCAGCACCTCGCTGGTCGGCGAGGCGTCGAGCCCGCCGGAGACGATCTGCTCGAACTCTTCGCGGTTGTAAGCAATTCCGCCGCCGGTGCCGCCAAGCGTGAAGGAGGGCCGTATAACCGCGGGTAGTCCGACTTCGGCGAGCACGGCGCGGGCCTCGCTGATCGAGTGCGCGATGGCGCTTCGCGGACTCTCGATGCCGATCGCCGCCATGGTATCGCGGAACTTGAGACGGTCCTCGGCGCGCTCGATCACCTCGGCCCGTGCGCCGATCAGTTCCACGCCGTGGGCCGCGAGCACGCCGGAGGAAGCAAGAAGTCATCGCCGCGTTCAGCGCGGTCTGGCCACCCATCGTCGGCAACAAGGCATCCGGCTTTTCGCGTGCGATGATCTTCTCGACAATCTCCGGCGTGATCGGCTCGATATAGGTCGCGTCGGCAAGACCCGGATCTGTCATGATGGTAGCCGGATTCGAGTTCACCAGGACGACGCGGTATCCCTCCGCGCGCAACGCCTTGCACGCCTGCGCACCCGAGTAGTCGAATTCGCAAGCCTGGCCGATGATGATCGGCCCGGCGCCGATAATGAGGATAGAGTTGATATCGGTGCGACGGGGCATCTAAATCCGTATCTATATCAATGTGGGACCGGAGCTGGGCGAGGGGGTTAGGCTTTGACCAATTGCGTGAAATCCGACCAGTGTTCGATTTTGAACGCCCGGATATCCCGGACGGACGCTGGAAGCCAGGGCAACGTCTTCAATGCCATAATCGCGGCGAACAGGTTCGCTAAGTCATCGCGCTCCGTCGTATAAAGGCTACCTTGAACGCGCACGAAGCCGAAGCTCGCGAGCGTTGAGCCGATATCGGCGTAGGCCTGAGAAATCCCCTTGGGGTGATGCGCCGCAGTCTCTGCGACCGACCAGATCGAAGGCGATCGCGAACATCACCGCTCGCGGGGGTCGTCCAGAACGTCGCTTAACTTATAGCCCACTTCCTCGCCGGTCTCGACGACCCGGATACGCATTAGCCGGTCGCCATCGGCCATCTCCTCACCCATGCCGATGATCTCGTAGACCGGACCAACGGCACCGAAGCGGCGCCAGGTTCCGACGAGGTTCACGGGGTGCGGGAAGAGCGTCTTAGCCCCCTCCATGTGCGCCATCTGCCCATCCTTGCCGTTCAACATGATTGGTGAGCGGAGCTTAGCGAAGATCAAGGGCGGCTTGCACGCCCGCTGGTGTCAAGTCCAGCTGCCAGCGGCATTGCAGCGCCCCCTCTTCGAGCCGGACCGGGTCCTTGAGGTGTCCGGCGGCGACGCAGCGCGCGACGGCATCGGCCAACGCCGCGTCACACAAGGGTCGTGCCGGTGATCTCCCGAATGCGGGCAAATCCCGCCTCTGCGGTCGGCTCTCGGACGGCGTGCCGGTAAGCTGTCCGCAGCACCAGAGAGATTGCGTCCTCCATCAGCCGTGCCGCTCCATCAGCGCGACGAAGCGATGGAACAAGTAATGGCTGTCGGTCGGGCCAGGGCTCGCCTCGGGATGATACTGCACGCTGAAAGCGGGGCGATCGGCGCAGGCGAGACCCTCGTTCGAGCCGTCGAACAACGAGACGTGCGTCACTTTCGCGCTCGCCGGCAACGTATTCCCATCGACCGCGAAGCCGTGGTTCTGACTGGTGATCTCCACCCGTCCGGTCGCCAGATCCTTCACAGGCTGGTTCGCGCCGCGATGGCCGAGACCGAGCTTGTAGGTTCGTGCTCCCAAGGCCAACGCCAGCAATTGGTGCCCGAGACAGATGCCGAATAGCGGCACACCAGCATCCAGCACGCCCCGGATGGCGGGGACGGCGTACTCGGCTGTGGCCGCCGGGTCGCCTGGACCATTCGAGAGGAACACGCCGTCCGGCCGATGGCGCAGAATGTCCTCCGCTGTCGCCGTCGCCGGAACCACGGTCACGCGGCACCCAGCGGAGGCCAGGCAGCGCAGGATGTTGCGCTTGGCCCCGTAATCGACCGCGACGACGTGATGCTTGGGCTCGATCTGCCTCCGGCTCCCATCCGGCCAAGCCCACTCCGTCTCGTCCCACCTATATGTTTGCGTGCAGGAAACGGCGCGGGCGAGGTCCATGCCCTCCAAACCGGGCCACGCGGCTGCCGCGGCTTGCAAGGCACCCGTGTCAAACCGGCCATCAGCCGGAAAGGCGAGGGCCGCGTTGGGTGCGCCCCCGTCGCGGATACGGATCGTGAGTGCGCGGGTATCCACCCCCGCGATTCCGGCGATGCCCTGATTGCGAAGCCAGGCGTTCAGATGTTGCGCTGCCCGCCAGTTGGAGGGTTCGGTCACGTCCTGCTTCACGACCAAGCCACGAGCGAAGATCGTCCTCGCTTCGGCGTCCTCGGCATTGCTGCCAACATTTCCGATATGCGGGAACGTGAAGGTGATGATCTGTCCGGCGTAGGACGGATCCGTCAGCGTTTCCTGGTATCCGGTCATGCCGGTATTGAAACAAAGCTCGCCGACCGGAGGCTTAGCCGGCGTGTAGGCGCCGAAGCCGCGGCCCCAGAACACGGTCCCGTCGGCCAGCACTAGTGCGGCGGTGGCCCCGGAAGGCGTGTCGGTCGGATCGGTCATGCTGTGCCTTCCCGGCGATTGGCGGGCCAGATCGGAAAAGGTGAGACCCGTGGCGGCGATAATCGCCGGCCAGTGACGTGCCGGAATGGCATTCGCCTGCCGCCATTTGCGGACCGCCTCGGTGCCCACCCCGGCAAGCCGCGCCGTAGCTTCGGCTCCCCCGAGCCGCTCGATGACCGTGTCGATGTCCAGCATTGGCGCCCTTTTATGGGAGAGAAATTCCCGGCACAACTCTCGTAATCCGCGTGTGGTAAAAAACTTCCCAGATTTTGAGCCCCGCAACTGCCGACACAGGCGGACGTTGGGCTGTCGCGAGCTGGCTCACCCCTGATCAACCCCTTTCGGAGTGCAACTGCATGAAGCCCGTTTTGGCCGTGGCCGCGGTTTCCTTGATCTTGTCCAGCGCCGCCCTGGCGCAGCAGACCCCGACCTCAGGCATCCAGGCGCAGCCTCCTGCCGTCGACACGGGCTCCACCGGGTATCAGGGCCAGGGTGGCCCCGGAACCACGACGCCGACCAGTGGCGTCCCCGCGAATTCGACCAGCTCGGCTCGGCAACCCCGGCACGCGACCAGTCGCGGCACCGCTCACGCCCGGACCCATCGGTCCACGCGGACGCACGCGACCGCGCCGACGGCGGCGCCCGGCACAGTCCCGAGTGGAAGCGACGCGACCGGGGCGGGTTCGGCAACAGGGGCCGGAAACGGGGGCCGCTAACGGAGCTCGGGAACGCGGGCCGGGTCAGACGTTGCGCGAGCGATCGATTAGATCCTGCGCCGCGGACGGGTCCATCCGCAAGACGTCGGTGGCCACGTTGCGGGAGAATCCTGCTCTCGCCAGTGCGGCGAGTTCCCGTCCGCGCTGAGTGTCGGCCCCCGTTCGGTCCAGCCGGAACGGACCGATGCGACGGCGGCGCGCGAATACCAGTGCCGCCGTGAGCTCGGCGTCGCTTTCGTCCGACAGAACGGTGCGAGCGGTCTCGTGCTCCACGCCTTTCGCGGCCAGATGGGCCGCTGCGGCTCGGCGGGAGTGGCCGGACCGGAGCAGACTGCGCACTCGGCTCTGGGCAAACGCTAGATCATCGACGGCGCGCGCCTCAGCAAGACCGAGAACGACGGATTGAGCTGTGACGCGGGCCTCGGCTGCCAGTGCCGCGATTGCCTCGGCATCCAAGGTCCCCTCGCTCTGCGCGTCACGGGCCCAGCGTTCGATTTTCCGCTCCAACACCCGGCGGAGCGATGCACGGGTTGCGGAATAGCGCGCGAGATAAGATACGGCAGCCGCCCGGAGGCCCTCCGCATCCGGGCAGGGGCCGAGAGAGCCGGGTCTCAGGGGCTTGCACTGTCGCGTCATCTCGCGGGACCATGCCACGGAGCGACCCCGGAGCGGAACCGACGCCGGCCGGGGCACGTTCATTGGCGCTACGGATCAAATCTCAGGTGAGTTCATGAAAACGCGCTCTTCACTCGCCGTGATGGCGGGCCTCTTCGCGCTGACAGCTGGCTCGGCTTTCGGGCAGCAACCGGCCCCTGCCACGCCCGGCCCGGCCGGAACCCTGGCTGTCTCGCAGGTCAAGCTCGCGAACGGGCTTCGCGCCAGCAAGCTGATCGGCGCATCGGTGTACAACGAAGCCAACGAGAAGATCGGCACGGTGGACGACCTCATTCTATCGACGGAGGACAAGGCCGTGGTCGCTGTCATCCAGGTGGGCGGATTCCTCGGCGCCGGCGGCAAGCTGGTGGCCGTGCCCTACACCCAGCTTCGGCTGGAGAAAGACAACAAAGTCGTCATGGCTGGAGCAACCAAAGACGAGCTGAATGCACTCCCGAGCTTCACTTACAGCGGATAGAAAACGGGCGGCAGACAAATCCAGTATGCTTGGCCAGTTCAGTCGCATGCTGCCAGGAAGGTAATTTCTCGCGAACCCGACTTTCCGCCGATCTATTCATGCCGGCGAGCGTTTTCCTCCTCACGGGCGGCGCGGAGGCCGCCTTTCACCCAAGGAGGATTTATGCACACCAAGCTTATGAAGTTTGGCGCGGTTGCCCTGCTGACGGCGGTGACGGCTGGCCCGGCCTTCGCTCAGACCGCCACGGGACCGGGCAAGAGCACCGCGCCGACGGTGACGAGCACGGGCAACACCACCGACGTCGTGACCCCCGCCGGAAAGGCTTCTGACAACAAGGCTGCCGACAACCACAACGGCGCGATGAGCACATCGGCCTCGGGCAACACCTCGGCGCCCAACGAAAGCTATGATCCGAACGCGGATGCGCGCGCAAGCAAGCTGGTCGGCTCGACGATCTATAACGACCAGAATCAATCGGTCGGCACGCTCGATGACATCCTGATCGCCCGGGACAACAAGCAGCCGGTGCGGGCGGTGATTTCGGTCGGAGGCTTCCTGGGCATCGGCAACAAGCTGGTGGAAATCGACTACTCCCGTCTCCAGTTCCAAGATAATAACAAGGTCGTCCTGCCGAATGCCTCGAAAGACGAACTAAACAAGATGCAGAATTTCACTTAAACAACAATAATACTAATAACAACAACAATAGCAACAGCATGAATAACAACGCGAACGGCGTCACCAACCCCGCTCCGGGAGTGCCTGCCGCGGCCGTCCCGCCGGCCGGCACAGCCGCGCCGCACGGTCCGGGCAAGAGTTGAGCCGGGGCCGCGTGCAAGCGGCTTCGCAAACCCAGGGCCGGCGCCGTCGCGCCGGCCTTCTTCTATTCAAACGGGCGCCGGGCGGTTTGACTTGTGCGCAGCCGGGCGGCCATCATGGATGGGTGAATCCCTGGGGAGCCGGCCGCGATGGGTCGCGGGCCGGGAATCCCCCGTTGGGTAGAAGCAGTCGAGGATAAACGAAGGCTCATGATCTCCGCCCTGATGCCGACCTACAACCGCGCCGACCTCGCCTTCGAGCGGGGCGAAGGCGTCTGGCTGTGGACGACGGATGGGCGACGCTTTCTCGATTGCGGCGCCGGGATCGCGACCTCGTCGCTTGGCCACAACAACAAGCATCTCGTGCAGGCGATCGCCGAGCAGGCGTCGCGGGTCATGCACGTTTCCAATCTCTACCGCGTGCCGCAGGCCGAGCGCCTCGCCAAGCGACTAGTCGAAGCGACGTTCGCGGACAGCGTGTTCTTCTGCAACTCGGGCGCCGAGGCGAACGAGGGCATGATCAAGATGATCCGAAAGGCGATGACAGAGGCCGGAAAGGCCGAACGATACCGGATCATCTGCTTTAACGGCGCGTTCCACGGCCGCACACTCGCGACCCTCGCCGCTACCGGCAATCCGAAATACCTTGCCGGCTTCGGCCCTGCTGTCGACGGATTCGACCACGTTCCGTTCAACAACATGAACGCGGTGCGCGACGCGATCGGCCCCGAGACGGCCGGCATCATTGTCGAGCCGATACAGGGCGAGGGCGGGGTAAGGCCGGCCCAGTTGCAGTTCTTGCGCGACCTTCGTGCGGCTTGCGACGAGTTCGGTCTGATGTTGGGGCTGGACGAAGTGCAATCCGGTATGGGTCGGACGGGAAAGCTGTTTGCCCATGAATGGGCCGGCATCACGCCCGATGTGATAACCGCGGCAAAGGGCATCGCCGGCGGCTTTCCGATGGGCGCGATCCTGGCGCGCGAGCACGTCGCGAAGCATCTCGTTCCCGGCACACACGGGACAACGTTCGGCGGCAATCCTCTTGCCTGCGCCGCGGGTAATGCCGTGTTGGACGTGATGCTCGCCCCAGGCTTCCTGGAGGCGGTGGAGCGCAACGGCAAGCGTCTCTGGGCCGGGCTGAAGCGGGTGGTCGCGGCCTATCCGAGCGTGTTCGAGGATGTGCGAGGGGCGGGACTGCTGGTCGGCCTTAAATGCGCCGTGCCGCAGGGTGAAGTTCAGGCGGCTTGCCTCGACGAGGGACTGCTCGCGCTGCTTGCCGGAGATAACGTGCTGCGTCTCGCGCCGCCGCTCGTGATAACCGAAGCGGAGTGCGACACGGCGATCGAAATGATCGACCGCGCAGCCCGGCGCTGCCTGCCTTCGGCCGTGCGGGTCGCCGCGAAATGAGCGCATCGCTGAAGCGCGCGCCGCTTGATGACCGCTCCAGCGCGCACGGTTCCGGCGACGGTCCGCGGCATTTCCTCGACTTGAGGGACTTCGATTCCGCCACTTTGCGGCAGATGCTGGACGTCGCGGCCGGCTTCAAGCGCGCGGGCGGCGTCACCTCCCGGCCGCTCGCCGGAAAGACCTTGGCGCTGATCTTCGAGAAGCCGAGCACGCGCACCCGCGTCAGCTTCGAGGTGGCAATGCGCCAGCTCGGCGGCGATGTGGTCGTGCTCTCCGGCCGCGAGATGCAGACCGGGCGGGGCGAGACGGTCGCGGACACCGCGCGGGTGCTGTCGCGCTATGTGGACGGGATGGTGCTCCGCACCGATCGCGTGGACAAACTCCACGAGCTGGCCCGGCACGCGACTGTTCCGGTCATCAACGGGCTCACGGACACGTCCCATCCGTGTCAACTCATGGCCGACATTCTGACATTCGAGGAGCACCGCGGCGCTGTCGCGGGAAAGGTGATCGCTTGGTGCGGCGACGGCAACAACGTCGCGCGCAGTTGGATCGAGGCAGCGGTGCGTTTCAATTTCACGCTGCGGCTGGCGACGCCGGACCCGCTGCGCCCGCCTGCCGATCTCGTCGAATGGGCGCGCGGCGAGGGGGCGCGCATCGAGATAACCGGGGACCCGGAGCAGGCCGTCGTGGGCGCCGGCTGCGTGGTCACGGACGCTTGGGTCAGCATGTCCGATGACCCGAACGAGAGTCGCCACAACCTGCTCGCGCCCTATCGTGTAACCCCCGCCCTGATGGCCAAGGCTGCTTCCGACGCGGTGTTCATGCACTGCCTGCCCGCGCATCGGGGCGAAGAGGTCGCGGCCGAGGTCATCGACGGCCCGCAATCGGTGGTGTTCGACGAGGCCGAGAACCGCTTGCATGCGCAGAAGGGCGTTCTCGCCTGGGCGCTCGGGGCGGCGCGGTGAGCTCGGCTCTCAGGCGACGGGCGCCAAAAACTTAGCGAGAAATCGCCGCGTCCGCTCCTCCCGCGGCTGGCTCAGAACCTGCTTTGCCGGTCCCTGTTCCGCGATCAGTCCGCGGTCGATGAAGATCGCACGGTCGGCCACGTCGCGGGCGAACCCCATTTCGTGGGTTACGATCACCATGGTCCTGTGTTCCTCCGCGAGGCGGCGGATCGTGTCCAGCACCTCGCCCACGAGTTCCGGGTCCAGGGCCGATGTCGGTTCGTCCAACAGAATCACGTCCGGCTCCATCGCCAGAGCGCGCGCGATCGCGACGCGCTGTTGCTGCCCGCCGGACAGTTGGGACGGGTACGCGTCGGCCCGCTCAGCGAGCCCGACTTGCGCCAGCAGCGCGCGCCCGCGTGCCAGCGCGCTGTCTCGCTTTTCCCGTTTTACGATCACCGGTCCTTCGATGACGTTCTCGATCGCCGTCCGGTGAGGGAAAAGATTGAAGTTCTGGAACACGAAACCGACGTGGCGGCGGAGCGCGCGCACGCTCGGTTTTTGACGGGACAGCGGGCGGCTTCCGTCGATCACGATACCGGCGACTTCGATCCGGCCCGCGCAAGGCGCCTCGAGGCAGTTGAGGCAACGAAGCAGGGTGGTCTTGCCGGAGCCGCTCGGCCCCACCACGGCCACCACCTCGCCTTTCTCGACGCTGAGATCGATTCCGCGCAGAACCTCGGTCGCGTGAAAGCGCACATGCAGATCGTGCACCTCGATCATGCTCATCCGCGGGCTCGTTGCACATGCCGCGCGGCACGTGTCTCCAGCCGGCTCTGCATCCACGCGAGCAGGCTGGAGATGACCCAGTAAAGAAACGCGGCCGACAGGTACATCGTGAAGACTTGGAAGGTGCGCGCCGTGATTAACTGCGCCTGCCGGAATAGCTCGGGCACCTGAATCGTGGCGGCGAGCGACGTGTCTTTGACGAGGCTGATGAAGCTGTTGCCGAGTGGCGGCAAAGCGACCCGCGCGGCCTGCGGAAGTATCACGCGCCGCATCGCCTGCGCATAGCTCATGCCGATGCAGAAGGCGGCTTCCCACTGTCCTCGATCGATGGACGCAATGGCTCCGCGCAGAATTTCCGAGCTGTACCCGCCCATGTTGAGTGTGAAGCCGATCAAGGCCGAGGGGATCGGATCGAGCCGGATGCCGAACTGCGCCAGCCCGTAATAGATCAGGAACAACTGCACGAGCAGCGGCGTGCCACGGATGAAGGACACATAAGCCCGGGCCAGTCCGGAGAGGCCCGGCACGGCTGAGAGCCGCATCAGCGCGATCGCGAGGCCAAGCACCAACCCGAACGCCATGCCGCCCAGGCTAAGCTCAAGCGTGTAGACGGCACCCTTCAGCAGAAAGGGCGCCGACTGGACGACGAGTTGGAAACTCGACTCCACCTACTTGGTCACATCGGAGCCGAACCACTTGGTGGAAATCTGGGTCAGTTCGCCATCTTTGCGCAAAGCGTCGATCGCGTTATTGAGCGCGGCCAGCAGGTCCGGGTGCCCTTTCTGCAACGCGACGCCCGCGTCTTGCTTCGCGAACGCCGGTCCGGCGGCGGCGAGCTGTCCGCCCGATTGCTTCACGAGGTAAGCCGCCATGAGCCGGTCATTCAAAACCGCGTCGATCCGTCCGACCCGCAGATCCTGGAGCTTGGTCGGATCGTCGTCGTAGGTCGCGACCTTGGCGGCGGGCACGTGCTCCTTGAGCCATTGCTCGTAATTCGTGCCGAGCCCAACGCCGACGGTTTTGCCGGCCAGCGCCTGTGGTGTGTCTAGCGCCTTCGCATCCCCGGTGCGGGTGATGATCTGAATGCCGGAAACGGTGTAGGGCTGCGTGAAGTCGTACTTCTTCTCGCGCTCCGGCGTGATCGTGACCTGGTTGATGACGACATCGAGGCGGCCTGAATCGAGGGCGGCCAGCATCCCGTCCCACTTCGTCGGCATGAAGTCCGCCTTGACGCCGAGCTGCTTCGCGAGGGCGTTTGCGAAATCAATCTCGAATCCAACCAGATTGCCGTTCTCGTCCTGGTAGTTGAACGGGGGATAGGTGCCTTCCACACCGACCCTGAGCGAGCCGCGGCTCTTGATCTGATCGAGTAGATCGGCCGCGGTCGCCGGCCAAGGGGCGATGACCGCTGCCATTCCGATGCCGAAAGCGGCGACGAAAGCGCGGCGCGAGCAGCGTGATTGCATGTCCACTCCTGCATACAGTCTCTAACTGGAACCAGTCTCTTTACCGTTCACTATCTGAGGACCGCGCCTCCTTGCCGAGAGGCCTGGGTTCCCGCTTTCGCGGGAATGAACGGAAGCATGGATGGCTCACGGGTTCCAGTTAGCGAGATTCCGTCCTCTTTACCCCGACAGGAGTGCGAGTGCTTCCCGCGCGTCCAAGCGGCCGTCATAGAGGGCACGTCCGACGATCACGCCGTCGATCGTGCCGGAGCGCATCTCATCGGCTCGCCGTTTCAGGCCAGCGATGTCCTCAAGCGAGGCGACGCCTCCGCTCGCGATCACCGGCGTCGTTAGTCGCTCGGCCAGAGCGATCGTCTGATCGAGATTGAGCCCGGTCATCATGCCGTCCCGGCCGATGTCGGTGTAAACGATTGCCGCGGCGCCCGCGTCCTCGAACCGAAGCGCGAGATCCAATGCGCGGATGCCTGAGCTTTCCGCCCATCCTTCGGTCGCAACGATGCCGTCGCGGGCGTCCAACCCGATGGCGATGCGGCCAGGGAACGCCCGGCAGGCGTCCAGTACCAAATCCGGGTCGTTCACAGCGGCGCTGCCGAGAATCACGCGTGCCACGCCCTTGTTCAGCCAGGCGTCGATCCCCGCCCTGTCGCGGATGCCGCCCCCGAGCTGTACGGGAATCGAAACCGCGCGCATGATCGCCTCGACCGCCGCCCCGTTCACCGCCCGTCCGGCGAATGCGCCGTTGAGATCGACGACGTGCAGCCAATGGCAGCCCAAATCCTGCCAAGTGCGGGCCTGGGCTCCCGGATCGCGAGAATAGATCGTGGCGTCGTTCATCGCGCCCCGCCGAAGCCGAACGCAGGCGCCGTCCTTCAAGTCGATCGCTGGATAGAGGGTCGGCGCCCCCATCAGGGCTTCCGCACCTTTGGCTTCAGAAGCTTATAATAGAAGAACCCGCGTATGGTCCGCCCCGCAACCCGTGCATAAGCCGGATGCTCACCCCAACGGGTATAGCCCAGCGATTCATAGAGGTGGATCGCCGCCGCCTGAGACTCGCGTACGTCGAGGTTCAGCACCTGATAGCCCAGCGCGCGGGCGCCCTCTTCCACCCGTTTCATCATCATGCGGGCGAGCCCGTGCCCACGCGCATAGGGTGCGATGAACGAGTGCATCAGATGAGCGGCGAACGCTTGCGCCTCATTGTTGCGGGGCGGGCGCACGAGCTGGGCCGACCCTACGACCGACCCCTCCAGCCGAGCCACGAACAGCTCGCGTTCGGGGACCAGCAGAACGCCGCGGAAATAGCTTTCCAGAGCGCGCCGGCCCGGCGGGTGAACCCAGCCGAATCCACCGCCATCGATGATGGCGGCGTGGGCCGCCTCGCAAAGCGCATGCAGATCGTCGTCCCCGAGCTGGCTCACGCGCTCGATCACGCGGCCCAACGCGGGTAAGGCGACGGCCTGGGGCAGATCGGGGGCTTCCGACATGGTGCCTATCGCCGTTTACGGGTTCCAACGCAGGAAGTTGGTCAGGATGCGAAGCCCTACCAACTGGCTCTTCTCAACGTGAAATTGCGTTCCTGCCCGGTTGCCGGAGGCGACCATTGCCGCAACCGGGCCGCCATAATCGGTAAGCGCCAGCACCTGATCCGGATCGGCGCCCGCAAGGGCATAGCTATGCACGAAGTACGCGTGGTCGCCCGGACACAAGCCTCCAAGGAGGGGGTGCGCGTCCGGATCGAATTCCAGCCCGTTCCAGCCCATTTGAGGCAGTCGCAGTCCGGGCGGATCCATCGGCGCGATCTCGCCCTGAATCCAGCCGAAGCCCGGCGTGACCTCGTGCTCCAGCCCGCGCTCCGCCATGAGCTGCATTCCGACGCAGATGCCGAGAAACGGGGTTCCGTCGGCCGTCGCCATCTCGATCCCCTCCCGCATCCCGGCCACCCCGGCCAATCCTCGTGCGCAGTCGGCGAAGGCACCCTGGCCAGGTAGCACGATTCGCTCCGCGCGCACCACGACCTCCGGATCGGCGGTGACGATGACCTCCGCCCGAATGCCGGCCTGGTCCGAAGCCAGCGCCAGCGCGCGAGAGGCGGATGCCAGGTTGCCGCTTCCGTAGTCGACAACCGCGACCCTCACGGCGCGAGAGCCTCGGCGAGATCAGGCCGGCGCTGGAGCAGGCGCGCGAGCGCGCCGTCCGGGTCCCGTGCGGCCACCACATGGGCGAGCGTGTAACCACGCCGTTCGAGCGACCATCGCCAGAGGTCGTTCCCGAACAGGCCCTGTATCGCCGCGATCACGCCGATCAAGACGAGCCGGATTCCGTCGGTCGTCAGCGCCGCCACGATCACCCCGGCGGCGAATAGCAGCAGAGCCGGGATCCAAGCCCGATGCAGCAGCATCCAGATCCAGCCGAAGATGAGCGCACCCCAGCTGAAGCCTTCCCGCACCAACACCGGTTCGGCTCCGGCGCGGAGATGCGCCGTCCAGAATTTCAAAGGGAGCCCTTCGTCGAGGGAATGGCCTCACGCGCGCGCGGGTCAGGCTCCGCGGCCATGCGCAAAGCTCTGGCAGTCGCCTTGAAGCAGGCTTCGGCCACGTGATGCGCGTTGCGGCCCGCCCGTCGGGTGACGTGGAGCGTGATGAGGGCGTTGGTCGTGAAAGCGCGGAAGAATTCCTCGAACAACTCGGTGTCCATCTCGCCCACTTTCGGACGCTCGAATTCGACGCTCCAGGCAAGGAACGGCCGGCCGGAGATGTCCACCGCCGCCTCTGCCAGCGCCTCGTCCATCGGTAGCAACGCGTGGCCGAATCGCCGGATCCCGCGCTTGTCTCCCAAACCTTCGGCGAAGGCGCGCCCCAACACGATTCCTACGTCCTCGACCGTGTGGTGGAAATCGATATGCAGATCCCCTTTGGCGTGGACCGTGAGATCGAACAGTGCGTGCCGAGCGAACGCGGTCAGCATGTGATCGAGGAAGCCGATCCCAGTCGAAATGTCGGCCGTGCCGGTACCATCCAGCCCCAAAGTCAATGCTACGTCCGTTTCGGAGGTCGTGCGGGTCAGGGTTGCGGAGCGGGGCATCGACGGAGGACTACCCCGAAACGTGGCCATCACCAACCTCAGCCTGAACGATGAGACGGTAGTATCTGCTGCATCCGGCACTGCTCTGGCGCCTTGTCTGGCCGGAACCGCAGCAGGGTCGTGCCGTGCCGGAAGCGGCCGCCCGAAACGTGGTCGTAACGCACTTCCACAACCAGTTCCGGGCGGAGCGGCTGCCACTCGCCGGTTCTGGCCGTGCTCCACCGGCTCGGACCCCCGGGAGCCTTGCCGGTGAAGCCGGGGGGCGCGATCAATGCTTCTAGTCGGCGAGTGAGCGCCGTCCGCTCCTGCCGGTCGATGGTCGACGTGAACCCGACATGGTCGAGCCGGTCCTGGTCGTCGTAGAGCCCGAGCAGCAGCGAGCCCACCTCCCGCCGCGCCTTAAGATAGCGAAACCCGCCCACGACGCAGTCCGCCGTGCGCTGGGTCTTCACCTTCACCATCGCGTCCCGCTGGCCCGAGCGATACGGCTGGTCGGTCAGCTTCGCCATCACGCCGTCGCGTCCGGTACCGCGTTCCTGCATCCAGGCACGGGCCTCGGCCGGATCGCGGCTGACCGGCGAAACGGCGAGCGACGGCGAGGCCAGGCTCGGCATTAGCCGCTCCAGTGCCTCGCGGCGCTCCGCGAGCGTGCGCGAGGTGAGGTCGTTTCCGTCTGCATCAATCAGCAGGTCGAACGCCATGTACTGCGCCGGGTGAGCCTCGGCCAGTTTGCGAACCCGGCTCTCGGCCGGATGCAGGCGGAGCTGCAACTCCTCGAATGACGGAACCCCCTCGACCGGGACGATGATCTCCCCATCCAGGACGAACCGCTCTGCGGCGGTCGCCGAAACAGCCGCGAGCAGGTCTGGAAAGTAGCGTGCGAGCGGCTGGCCGGATTTCGAGCGCAAATCGACGTCTGCGCCGTCGCGAAACAGCAGGCACCGGAATCCGTCCCATTTCGGCTCGTACTGCCAACGCGGGCCTTCCGGTATCGACTCCACGCTCTCCGCCTCCATTGGCGGATAGCCGGGTTGCAGCGGCAGGCGCACGCCGCTCCGGCGCCGTTAGAGGCTGCCGGAGACCCAATCCTTGAGACGGCTCTTGGGGAGTGCGCCGACTTGCGTGGCCGCCGGCCGCCCGTCCTTGAACAGGATCAGTGTCGGGATGCCGCGGACCGCATAGTTGTTCGGGCTTACCGGGTTCTCGTCGATGTTGACTTTGGCGACGGTGAGCTTGCCCGCGTACTCGTCGGCGATTTCCTCAAGCGCCGGAGCTATAGCCTTGCAGGGGCCGCACCACTCCGCCCAGAAATCCACCAGGACCGGTTCCTTCGCGCGCAGCACGTCAGTCTCGAAGGTGGCGTCGGTCACAGGCTTTGTGTTGGAGCTCATCGGGCGCCTCTCGGTTCGGGTGGCAGCCAAAGTGGGGCCGCGCGGCAGCTCGATCAAGCGACCACGGTGAGCATGGGGGATGCTGCCGTATTGGCGGGCGAGTGGGCATCCAGCAACGCATCCGCGAGCAGGCTGATGGTGGCCGTCTGCGTCCATACCAGCGCGCACTGGATCGGGCGGTCAGGAAAGATGCGCGCCAGCAACGTCCGATAGGCCGCCATTTGCCGCAGGTACAGCACGGGGGTCGCGGCGTCGGTGGCCGGGGGGTCGCGGTTCGTCTTGTAGTCCGCGACGAGCACCCGGTCGGGGAGCACGGCAAGCCGGTCCACCAAACCGCCGATGACGAGCCCACCCACAAGCCCGGTGAGCGGGACCTCGGCACGGCTGGCCGGTCCGAACAAGGGGGCCAGATCCGGGTGTTCGAGAATCGCCAGCACTTCGCCAACGATGCTTTCGCTCGTGCCCTCGGCCAAACCGTGACCAGGGCGGTCCAACCATCGGCGGGCGGATTGCGCGCGTTCCGCCGCCGCGATGGCCGGCAGGTGCTCCAGCAGTCCGTGGATGAGCCGCCCGCGTTGGAAGCGCTTTCCCGCTTCCGCACGGGCGGCGAGAGGGGAGGCGGCGCCCGGAACCGGACCGAACGCCGCGTCCTGCGGACGGCTGGGTGCGAGCGGCACCGGGCGGGCCGGTTCCGGAGGCGGCGGCGCGGAGCGCCAATCCGGCGCGCGTCCGGCCCAGGCCGGAAGCGGTTCGGCGGTTTGCGTGTCCGCCATCCGCGCGGGCGCCGCCGCGACTTGCTGCGGCGTCGCGTAACGCAACAAATCGCCCCATTGCGCCGAACGATTCGGAGGTGGTCTCGAGCCGCGCGAACCCACGGGCGATGAGGTTGTACCAGCACGTTTCCGGCGCTGTCTTGGGCGTCTGCCACCCGCACACAACCAGCCGGTCTTCGGCACGGGTGAGCGCCACATAGAGCAGCCGATTGTGCTCCTCCATCCGGCGCTGAGCGGCCCCGTCACGGAGCTGCGCGGCGGCTTGGCAGCGGATCTCCTTGCGCGGCGACCAGAGCGGAACCTCGACGCCGGTAGCCGGGTCTGGCGACCAGAGGAGAGGCCCATCATCAGGGGGGAGCGAGGTGGTATCCGGAAGCATGACCACGGGCGCCTGCAAGCCCTTCGCGCCATGCACCGTCATGACCCGGACCGCACCGCCCGCTCCTTCCGCCTCGCGCTTCACCTCGGCGCCCGACTGCCGCAGCCAGTGCAGGAAGCCCTGCAAGGAGGGTGGATGCGTGCGGGTGTAGGCGAGGGCCGCGTTCAGCAACTCGTCAACCGGTTCCGCCGCTTCGCTCCCGAGCCGCGCATAGAGTCTGGCCCGGCCACCCAGGGGGCCGAGAGCTTCGGCCAACAGCGCGTGCGGCGTGGTGTAGTCGACGCGAGATAGGAGGGCGGAAAGAAAGCCGGCCGCGGCCTGCCAGTCGGGTCTCTTGGCGGCGCGGGCGCGCAACGTGTCCCAAAGCGAGGCGGTGCGCTGGACGGCGAGGTCCATCAGGCTCTCGTCGGAGAGGCCGCCCAGCGGGCTGGTCAGCACGCAAGCGAGGGACAGATCGTCCCGCGGTAGCAGCAGCACGTCAGCGAGGGCCAGCAGATCCTGGACGGCGGGCTGCTCGGTCAGCACGAGGCGATCGAGCCCGGCGACCGCTACGCCACGCGATTTCAGGGCACGCACCAGCGCGTTGGCGAAGTCGTTCCGGCGCCGGACGAGGACCATGACGTCTCCGGGAGCAAGCGGGCGTCCCCGGCTTTCCAGCATCACCCCACCGAAAGTCTGGTCTCGGATCCAGTCCGCCATGCACTCCGCGAGACGTTGCGGCGCGGAGGTCAGGCCGAGATTTTCCTCGGGGACCGTCCAGGGCTCCGGCTCCGGCGGTCTCGGGCACAGGGGCGAGCGGCCAGAGCTCGACGGAGCCGGCGTGATCGGCCCGATCAGCGAAGTGTTCCATGCGCTCGCCTGCATCCACCACGCCCGCCGCAGCCGCGGGGTCGGCGAATACACGGTCCACGAGCGCCAGTACCGGCGCGGTGGACCGGAACGAGACATCCAGCTTCGTGCCGCGCCAGACGCCTCCGGCGGCGCGAACCTGTGCCGCCATGCGCGCCCTGGAAACATCGAATGCTTCGACGTCCGCGCCTTGGAACGAATAGATGGATTGCTTGCGGTCGCCCACGGCGAACACGGTGCGCGTTCCCTCGCGCGCGCCTTCGCCGGCGAAGAATTCCGCCGTCAGCGCGTGGGCGATGTTCCATTGCGACGGCGCGGTGTCCTGAACCTCGTCGAGCAGCAGGTGATCGAGCCCGCCGTCCAGCTTGTAGAGCACCCAGGCAGCGCCGGGATCGACCAGGAGCGCTGAGGTCCGGCCGATCAGATCATCATAGTCGAGCAACCCGGCCGCTTCCTTTCGCCCGGCATAGGCCCGGAGCACGGGAGCGGCGAGAGTGAGCAAGGCCTCCGAGACCTTGGCGACATGCAGGGCGCAGCAGGAATCCTCTACGGCGCGGATGCGTTCGGCTTCGGCGGCGAAAAACGGCGCAAGCTCTGGACAGGCCTTCGCCAGCGCCCTCGTGACGAAACCGCCCTCCTTGCGCGCCTTCCCGTCGCGGGTCAGGAACTCCTCGCGCCAGCACTCCCAGCCCTCCGCGCGAGCATCGGGCTCCATCGCGAGCCAGTCCAGAATGCGGCCCGCTCTCTCGGCGCATTTGTCGGCGCCGCGTTCGGTCACCCGGAGCGCCGCCGTGCGCAACTCGTCCTCGCCCGGCCAAACGACCGCCCGCGCAATGATCGCATCACGGTCGGCGGCTGTTACCCCGAGCGCCCGGCGCTGCGCTTCCCTGAGTCCCGGCCCGAGGGTCAGGGCGTTGCCGAGCCGCTGTCGTTCAGCGCCCAGCCGGGCCACCAAGCGCCCGAACTGGTCAGCGGTGGCAAGGCCCGCGAGTGTCTCCAACGCCGCCCGCATCGGCTCCGGGTGCGCCTCCGCGAGCATGGTTTCCCGCGCCTCACGCATCGCTTCCTCGGCGTCGCGATCCTCGACGACCTGAAAGTGCGGGGAAATTTGGGCTTCGAGCGGAAACCGCCGGAGCAGCGACTGACAGAAGGCATGGATGGTGCCGATCCGCATTCCGCCGGGGACGTCCAGCACCTCGGAGAACATCGCCCGCGCCTTCCCGCGAATTCTCGGGTGTCGGGTCGATGCTGAGCGCGCGCAGCGACTCGCCCAAAGCAGCGTCGTCGAGCGTGACCCAACGCCCCAGCGTGCGTTGCAGCCGCAGCGCCATCTCGGCGGCGGCCGCTTTGGTGAATGTCAGACATTGGATGCGCGCCGGATCGGCGCCGCCGAGCAACAGCCGCAACAGGCGGTCGGTCAGAAGCTTCGTTTTCCCGGAGCCGGCCGAGGCCGCGACGAAGGCGGATACGCCAGGGTCGGAGGCAAGAAGCTGGTCCGCGTTGGCGCGTGCGCGGGCGGTGTCGCTCAAGCCTCGTCTCCGAGGGCCGCCCATTCGGGAACGCGGGCGAGTTGGGCGTAGTGGGGAAACCGCGGCGCGCGGCTCGGATGCGGATGCGAGAGATAACAGCGTTCAGGCTCGTCGAAGGAGTTGATGAGCGCGATCAGCTTCCGGCGGGCCATCTCGACAGCCTCGGCGATACTCTCGGCGTTGCCCTTGAAGAGACGACAGGCCTCTCCCGCCGTGAAGGCGCCGGTGAGGTGCCAATAGGTCAGCTCCGCCGCCTCGGTTTGCCAATCCGCGCCGAACGCACCCTCGGCCGCCATGCAGGCCTCCAACAGAAGCTGCGGCGCGAGGCCTGCATCCACCTCCCGCTGGCTCGGCGGCACGCCGGTCTTATAGTCGAGAATGGCGAGGCAACCATCCGCCCGGCGCTCGATCCGGTCGGCCCGGCCTACCAGCGTAAACGGGCCGCCCGGACGGGTCAGATCGCACATGCCCTTCACTTCGGAGATCACCGCGCGGAGCGGCTGCGCCGCCCGACGGGCGTTTTCCGTCTCCGTGACCCAGGCCGCGATACGGCCGAGGCGAGGCGCCCACCAGCGGTTTAGCGCCTCGCGCAATCCCGCTTCCATCAGCGCCCGATCCATTGCCTGGCGCAGCCGGTGGCCGGCGTCCGGCGGCCACTCCGTTCCGTGCTCGCGCAGGAAGCGATGCAGACCGTCATGCACGATCGAGCCGTAATCGGCGGCGTCGGTGGATTGATCGAGCGCGTCCAGTTTGCGGACCCGGAGCACATGACGGGCGTAGATCGCGTATGGGTCGCGCAGCCAAGTCTCGATCTCGGTCACACTGAGCCGGCGTGGCCGTAACCCGACCGGAGGACGTGGCCGCGGCGGCGATACGGGCCGCGGTCCCTCCGCGGGCTGGTCGATGGCGCGGACCCACGTCGCCGCCGGGTGCGGCGTGCACGGTCATCCCTTGCCCGGTGAGAAAGGCCCGGAGCCGCTCCAGCCAGCGCGCCGGGACAGCGGGGGCGCCGTCACGCCGTCGCGGGCAGGACAGCACGACTTGCGGGGCGGCACAGGCGGCCGAAACGAAGTCGTGCGCAGCCTGACCGATCCGTTCCTCGGGCGAGGGCAGGCCGGTGCGGGCGCGCATGGGCCGGCTGATCCATGGCCCCGAATCGCTGGCAGGCGGCCACACCGTTTCCGTCAGGCCGCCGAGTACGACCAAGTCCGCCGCCTGGAGGCGTGCTTCCAGCAAGCCCCAAATAAACACGCGCGGATGTTCGTTCCCGCCCCGGCCGCGCACCGCACGCCGGCTCCGCACCACGACGCCCTCCAGGACGGCATCGAGCAGTCCGGGGAACGCCGAGGGGGGCTGGTCGGGAAGTACCGGGAGGGCGGCTAGTACGGCGGCGAGTTGAGTGGCGAGGGCTTCTCCTTCCTCCGCCGCCCAAAGCCTTGCCGCGCCTGCGAGTTCGTCCGTCGTCGCCAGTCGCTCCGCGGCCTCGATCAGAGCCGAGAGCGCCTCCGATGGTGCGACCACCACCGACGCGGCGAGACGTAGGGCCGGTTCCAGACAATGCTCCAGCCTGCTGAGCAGGTCGGCGGCGCTATGCCGGTTCGCCTCGCGTCGGGAGCGATCCAGAGCCCGGCGCAGTCCGGACAGACCGCGACTTGGCCGGGGTCCGCGGAGACAGAGCAGCTCGAGTTCCCGGGCCGCCGCACGGCATGCGGCCGGGGCGAGGCCGGCAGCGGCGAGCGGATGCTTGAGCAAAGAGAGCAGCGGTACCGGCGCCAAATCCTCGGCGACCGCTCGCACCAGAAGGCGGAGAAAGACGGCGGGAGGCGTCTGCGCGACCGGCTCGCCCGCGCTGTCATCGGCGACCACGCCGTAGCGCAACAGCTCGGCGGACACCCGACCGGCAAGCTCGCGATCCGGCGTGACCAGCGCGGCCCGCGCTCCGAGCCTTTCGAGCGCCTCGCGCAACACCAGCGCGATCGCGGTCGCTTCTTCGTGTTGGTCGGCGGTGTCGAGCGAGCGCAAGCCTCGCAGCGCGAATGGCTGGGGCGCCCGCCAAGCCCCGAGCGCGGTCGCGGGCAGAAGCGCCTGCCGCAGCAAGGCGACCCGGCCTTCCGGCACGCCCTCAGATTCCACGCCGCCCGTCCGAAAGGGCCAGAGCCGAACGTCCCGCGGCGTCGCGCCCAGGTCTCCCAGCAGCCGGTGCATCCCCGCTTGCGGGTGCCCCGCATCCAGGGCGTCCCGGGCCGCGTCGTCGAGGTCGAGATCCAGTCCCGGTAGGACCACTTCGCCGTTCGGCAGGTGCGCAACGACCCTGAGCAATCGCGCAACGGCGGGAATGCCGCCCGTTGCCCCGGCGACCAGCACCGGCTCTGCCGGGGGGGCCTGTTCCCAGGCGCGGGCCTGGGCTTCGAGCAGCGCGACCCGTCTTGCGGCGGAATTCATCAGGCCTTGCTCGGACAGCCAAGCCGGCCAGGTCCTGGTGACGATTTGCAGAAAGTCGAGCGTCTGCTTCCAGTGAGCGGCGAAATCAGCTTCGGCCGCCTCGGGCAGGCGCGTGCTAAGGTCGATTCCGGCCAGCTCCGCTTCGTCGATGAGACTGGCAAGCTCCGCCGCGAGCCGCCATGCCCGGTCCGCCGTCCGGGGGGCGCCCCCGGCGCCGTTCATCGCCAGAATCATTCGGCTCAGCACGGCCAAGCGCTGGGCCGGATCGACGGGGGGAGGCAAATCGAGGGCGCCGCCGAGCGCGAGCGGCGCCTCGTCGAGACTGCCGAGCGCGGCGATTCTTGGCAGCAGCATCGGCCGCCCATCCGCGAGCCGCAGGAACGCCTCCGCCAATGCGCGGGCAGCCCGGCGAGTCGGCAGCAGCACGAGCCCACGCGCGACGGCAAGCGGGTCCCCCTCGCTGCGGTGCATCCACTCGCCGGCCACCGCGTCCAGAAATGGGACATGCGGCGGGATGGTGAAAAGATTCACCGCGTCTCCCCGGTCGCCCCGAGGCTCAGGAGGTATTCGGCGTGGGACAGATCGGCGGGCGTGGAGAGGTGGAACCACAGTCCGTCATGCACCACGGCGCGGAGGCGACCTCGTTCGAGGGCGCGATTCCACAGCACATTCATACTGAAGGCGCGCCCCGGAGGATCGCGCAACAATCCCGGGGAGACGAGCTGAAGCCCCGCATAGATGTAGGGCACCACCTCCCGCTCCCCGCGGCGGCGCAGCGCGCCCCATTTGTCGACCGCGAAATCGCCGAAGCCGACCTCGCCCTGCACCTGGAAGGTGCGGTGGACCAAGAGGACGCCGTCATGCGCTTCCGGGTCGAAAGCGTCCCAGAGGCATGCGAGCGCCGGCCGAGGGCCGTCCAGCCAGAAGGCGTCGCCATTCACGACGTAGAACGGTCCGGAGCCGAGCAAGTCGAGCGCGTCGGCCACGCCTCCGCCCGTATCGAGCAGCGTTTCTTCACGTCTCAGGACCGTCGGCGGCCCGTGGCCGGCTTGCGCCCTGGCCTCCAGATGCGACGCGACCCGGTCGGCCTGCCAATGCGCGTTCACCACCACCTTCTCGATCCCGGCGGCAAGCAGGCGATCCAAGGCATGGTCGAGCAGCGCCTTGCCTCCGAGCGGGAGGAGCGGCTTGGCGGTGTGGTCGGTGAGCGGCCGCATCCGGGTGCCGAGCCCGGCTGCGAGCACCATCGCGGTACGCGGGGGGAGGCTCATGCGGCATTTCCAGAGTGGTCCGGCGGATTACCCCGCCGCTCCGGGGGAATCCAGCGCGCGAACACCTCCGCAAGCGGCTTCACCGCCGGTTGTCTCAGCGCCGCCTGCAATAGCCGCCAGGTGCGCGGACCATGTGCGAGGTAGTGCGGCTTCCCGTCACGGCGGGCGAGCCGCACCCATTGTCCCGCCAGCCGCAAATGGCGTTGCGCCGCGCAGATGGCCAGCGCGACCCCGAACGCCTCCCGGTCCAGCAAAGGGCGGGCAGCCAACAGCCCCGCTACAGCCCGGCTCGCGAGCAAGTCCGGAATGTCGCGGCGATCGTCCTCGATGAGCGAGGCAAGGTCATAGGCGGGGTGGCCGATCGCCGCCCCTTGGAAATCCAGGATACCGACCGCGCGCAGCCCCTTGCGTTCGGGTAGCCACATCAGATTGCCGGCAAAATAGTCCCGGTGTACGAAAACGAACGGCCCGGCATCGAGGGGCGCGAGCATGGTCTGCAACGCCGCCGTGAACTGCTCCCGCACTTCGGCCGGTGCCGGCGCGCCGAACGCCGCCGGCCACCACCACTCGCACAAGGTGGCCTCGGCCGTTGCCGCCATGCTCGCCGGGTTCCAATGCGGCAACACGGGGGGCGGCGCCTCCTGCATTGCCGCGAGCGCATCGACCGCCGCATCGAACAGCACGGGCTGGTTGCCGGGCGTCATCACCGTGGGAAACAGCTGGTCGCCGAAATCCTCGAGCAGCACCAGGCCTGCCGTCTCATCGGCCGCATACACTTGCGGAACCGAGAGCCCGATTACCGCGAGATGCGCGCCGATGTAGAGGAAAGGGCGCACATCTTCGGGCGGCGGCGCGTCCATCAGCACCGCCGGCCGCGGCCCGCCGCGGAGGCGCAGATAGCGGCGGAAGCTCGCGTCCTGGGCCAGAGGCTCGGCATGAGCGCCTGCGTATCCATTCCGGGCTAGGAATGCGTTAATCGCGGCTTGCCCGGCTCACGACAACTGCCCAATTCGGTCCGGCCAGCCAGACAGCACCGCGGTCCTGGCGTCTCCCGTTCCCGGCTGGAGCGTGAGGGTCAGCGCATCCTTTGGGAGCAGCGGGCCAAGCCGGTCCGGCCATTCCACGAGAACGATGCCTTCCCGCGCCTCGTCCCAGCCGAGTTCGACCAGCGCCCCCGACCCCTCCAGCCGCCAGAGGTCGAAATGATGCACCGGCCCGAGCGTCGTTTCGTAGCTCTGCACCAGCGTGAAGGTGGGGCTCGGCACCTCGAGCGCGGCGTCGCCAGAGGCTGCCCGCAGGAAGGCGCGGGCGAAAGCGGTCTTGCCCGCGCCCAAGGCTCCTTCGAGCAGGATCACGTCACCCCGCCGCACGCAGTTTGGCCACCGCGGCCGCGAGCGCATCCGTCGCCGCCAGGTTCGGCAATTCACGTATCACGGCCGGGCTGGAGGCTCGCATCGCGCGCAATTTGCCGTGGCGGCCGAGTCGGGGACAACCGCCAACCGCGATTGGCACGCCTGCGCCGATGTCGCTAGGTTCGGGTCATGACGCAGGAATTCAACACGGACGTAGCGATCGTCGGCGCCGGGCCGGTCGGCCTGTTCGCCGTGTTCGAGCTGGGGATGCTGAAGCTGCGCAGCGTGCTTGTCGACGCGCTTTCGGAAGTCGGGGGCCAGTGCACCGCGCTTTACCCCGAAAAGCCCATCTACGACATCCCAGCCCATGCGGCGATTCATGCCGGCGCTTTGGTCAGCGAATTGGAGCGTCAGATCGAGCCCTTCGATCCGCCTCGCCTGCTCGGCCGCCGGGTGGAGCGACTGACGGGCGAGCGCGCCGGATTCACGCTCGGAACCGATGCCGGCGACCGCATCCACGCCAAGGCGATCGTCATTGCGGCCGGGTGCGGCGCGTTCGGCCCCAATCGGCCGCCGCTCGCCGGCTTGCCCGCTTTCGAGGCGACCGGCAGCGTGCAGTATTATATCCGCAGGCGTGAGGATTTGCGCGATAAGCGCGTGGTCATCGCGGGTGGGGGCGATTCGGCCGTCGATTGGGCGCTGGCGCTGAAGGACATCGCCCGGGTGTCGGTTGTCCATCGCCGCCCAAAATTCCGTGCCGCTCCCGAAACCGCAGACCGGCTCGATGCGGCGGCGCGGGCGGGCGAGATCGAGATGGTGATTCCGTATCAACTCCATGCTTTGCACGGCGAGGGTGGCGTCCTCTCGCAAGTCGAAGTCGTGTCACTCCAGGGCGAGAAGCGCCTGCTGCCCGCCGATGTGCTGCTTCCCTTCTTCGGGTTGGCGATCGATCTCGGCCCGATCGCGGCATGGGGGATCGACCTCGAACGCCACCATGTAAGGGTCGATCCGGCCACCTGCGAGACCAGCGTGCCGGGCATCTTCGCCATTGGCGACGTTGCGACCTATCCCGGCAAGCTGAAGCTCATTCTTCAGGGCTTCAGCGAGGCGGCGGTGGCCGCGCACGCCATTCATCCGATCGTGCATCCGGGCCAGGCGCTGCATTTCGAGTACTCGACAACGAGCGGTATTCCCTCGCTCCCGCCTGAGAGTGGCGCATGACCGAGCCTGCCCGCGCACAGATGACCGCCGACGAATTTCTCACCTGGGCCATGACTCGCCCAGAAGGCGAGCATTATGAACTTGTGGCGGGCGAGGTCGTCGCGATGGCCCCGGAGCGCGCCGCGCATGGGCGGGTCAAGGGACGGATTTTCCGGAAGCTGAGTGAGGCGATCGAGCGGACGGGTCTGCCGTGCGAGGTGTATGTCGATGGCATGAGTGTCGAGGTGGACGCGAACACGCTGTACCAGCCGGTACGTTCTGGTTCGTTGCGGCCCTCCGCTCCCCGATGACGCGATAAAGACCCCGGACCCTGTCATCCTGGTGGAGGTGCTGTCGCCCTCCACGCGGGCGCGGGATGCTGGTGCGAAGCTGGAAGACTATTTCCGTCTGGAGTCTCTGCGACACTATCTCATTGCCAAGACTGAGAACCGGACCATCATTCATCACATGCGGGATGACGCCGGTGCGATCACGACTCGGATCGTGCGGGATGACGCTATTATGCTTGATCCTCCTGGGATTGAGTTGCGGGGTGTGTTTGCCTGAACTCCTGGTCCAGAGCAAAAGACAAACGCTTAACGTAGAGCTGATTGTTGCATTAATCAAGAGATTTCGGATTTCCGGAAGATATGATCGGAACTGAGCTGTAGCGAACCCTCAGCAGTGAGCCGAGTGGCAACGCTTTCGGGTAATGTGCCTTATAACTCATGCTACCCCGAACGGATGAGGGTGGCTGCCGCTCTTAATCTTATGTCGTGTTATGCTGAGCGTTCCTTCGACGGCGGAGCTTGCCATGCGTAGGTGGGTCGTTGTGTCGGCTGTTCTGGCGGCCGTTTTGCTCGCGTTTACCGGGACAGCTCAAGCCACAGAGCTCAAGGTCATGGCTGACAGTCCTCTCGGACCGGCCTTGAGCAAGGTTGCCGATCTCTATCGCCAGGAGACGCGAACGCAGGTTGAACTGGTGTTGGCGCCCTCACCGGTCGTGAAGCAGAAAATTGAAGCTGGCGAAGCAGCCGACGTGGTTCTCGTGCAACCGGATTTCGCCGAGGAATTGGTGAAGTTGGGCAAAGTAAGTGGCGGAGATCGACCAGTAATCGGTCGTGTCGGCATCGAACTCGGGGCGCGCAGTGACAGCCCGGAACGGGACATTTCAACGCCCGAGAAGCTCAAGCAAACTCTGCTTGGCGTCGACACTCTGTCCTTCAACAAGGTCAAATCGGGAAATTACTTTGCAACGGTGCTTGAGCGTCTGGGCATCGCCGAAACCCTCAAGCCGAAGATCGTGCGTACATCGCCCCTTGAGATTTTTGAGCCCGTGTTGAAAGGCCACGGCAACGACATCGCCGCTGGGACGATACCGCTCATCGCTACAACACCCGGCATCAAATATCTTGGCCCGTTACCCGCCGATTTACAGGATTACCTTACTTACACTGCCGCGCCCCTGACGAGCACGCGGCAACGCGAGGCCGCTGAAAACTTCATCAGGTTCCTGACATCCTCAAAGGCCAAGGACACATTCGCCGCGAACGGAGTGGATTAAGCCTCGTCCTTTCTGCCGTAAGACACCAATGACTGCGCGGATCGGGACGACCGCTATCAAAAACAAGGCTCACATACGCTCTCACTCCCTGTCTTGAACACGATTCGCGGGGGGTCGTCGCATCGCGGATGTTGACCTGCGGCCGATTTTGTTCTTCGCTTGGCGACAACGCGAGCACCACTTGCGCCGCTGCTGGCGGTAGCCCGCCGGGCCCGCCGTCTGGCGTGCCTGAGTTGCCGCGCCCCGACCGGGAGCGGACCTCCTTTTTTGCGGAGTCTGACATGCTGGCGGACCTACCGGATATTCTTTCTGCGACGGCCTGAGCGCGATGGCGAACCCGTGCCTTTATCGTTCCTGTGTCGAAATTCAGCGGGACACATCCCCCATCGCCACCCGCATGAACATGCGCTTCAACGGGGGCAGCCGATGCACCGCGCCGATGCCGAGATCGCGCACCGTTCGGACCAGCGGATTGTCTGTACTGAACAGCCGGTCGAGCGAGTCAGTCGCCGCGAGCATCATCAGATTGTCCGGCCGGCGCAGGCGCTGATAGCGGGCGAGCAGCGCCGGATCGCCGGGGTCCGCCCCCTCCCAGATCGCCTCAATGAGCGTCCGCGACAGAGCCAAGACATCGCGGAAGCCGAGATTGAGCCCTTGGCCCGCGATCGGATGGATGCCATGCGCGGCATCGCCCACCACAACCAGCCGCGTGTCGTAATATCGGTGGGCGTGCATGGCCGAGAGCGGATAGCTCCACCTTCGGCCGATCACGCGCACACGACCGAGATGCTCGCCGAGGCGGCGGCCGATCTCCCGGCTGAGCGCGTCGTCATCGAGCCGCAGCAGCCGCTGGGCGTTGATCCGCCGCTCGGTCCAAACAATCGCCGAAACGTTCGGCGCGCCGTCGGTGCCGCACATGGGCAGTTGCGCGAACGGGCCGGAGGGAAGGAAGTGCTCGAGCGCCGTGTTGTTGTGCGGCCTCTCGTGGCTGACGGCGAACACGAGACCGGTCTGGCCGTAGGGGAAGCGCGTGACCGGAATGCGGGCCTCCTCGCGCAATGGCAACTCCCGCCCTTCCGCCGCGACCACCAAGCGGCAGGCGATGGTCGCCCTGTCATCCACGCGAACAACGGCGCCTTCGGCGCTCCGCTCCACCCGAGCCGTGGCCGGTGCAAAGACCCGCAGCTTGGGCAGCGTGTGCATGTGAGCATTCAATGCCACCCGCAGGCTGCGCGCCTCCACCATCCAGCCGAACGGCTCGGCCCGCTCACCCGCCTTGCGGTGATCGAAGTGCAGAAACAGCCGCGATGCGGCACGGCCCACACGCCCATCCGAGACCCGAATATCCAGGATCGGACAGGCCGGCTCCGGCAGCTTGTCCCACACCCCGGCGGCATCGAGCAGACGGCGCGAGCCCGCCGCGACAGCATAGGCGCGCCCATCGAAAGCCGGATGCTCCATCGGAGGCAGAGGAGCGCGATCCACGACCGCCGTGGCGATCCCCTCCGCGGCCAGGCGGCAGGCGAGCGTTCCGCCTACCGGACCGGCGCCGATGACGCAAACCTCAGCCGAGATCGCCTCGGGCATTATCGCCCCCCTTACTTCTTCGCCGGATATCTAGGGGCATTCACTCGACTTGGCACGCGGCGTGAGGTGAGCAGGCCGGTCGCGGTTCCCCGGCCGGTCCGGGCAGCGCCACGCCGAACGTGCCGAGGCGGGTGTTCCGGGCCACAGAGCCGGACGCGCCTGCGCCAGGCTCGGTGTTTCCTATTCTTCCATCAGGCGGTTCCACGGTATAGCTGCGGTGCGGCTTGAAGGCCGCGTTGCGCGATTCGCACCCGGAAAGTCCGTATGGCCGCCGCCGCCCGAACCAGCACTGTCGAAGCTCGACGCCTCGCCTCGCCAGCCGTCCAGTCCCTGATGCGCCGCCGCTTCGCCGAGCTGGCGGGGCTCGCCCTCGGACTTATCGGGCTGGCTTTGCTGGTCGCGCTCGCGACCTACGACCCGCTCGACCCTTCGCTGAATACCGCGACCGCGCGGCATCCCACGAATCTGGCCGGTCCGGCCGGGGCGGTCGTCGCCGATTTGCTGCTCCAGGCTTTCGGCGTAGCGGGGGCGTTGCCTGGATTGGCGCTGGTGGCATGGGCCTGGCTCATCGCGTCCCGTCGCGGCGTGGGCAGCCTGGGGGCACGTATCGGAGCCACACTCCTCGCGCTTCCGGTCCTCGCAGCGGTGCTGGGAGGTCTATCCGGACTACACGGTCAGCCGCTTCTGGCATGGCCGACGGTGGCAGGGCCGGGGGGCGCAGTCGGCAGAGCGGTATTCGCAACCGTCCTGGCTGCAGGGCGCGGCGTGCTCGGCCCGCTTGGAACGGTGTTCGTGTGGACCTTCGGCTTGGCGCTCGCGGCGGTGCTCACCTTGCTGTCGCTGGGGCTCAGCCTCAGCCAGTGGCGGATGGCTTGCCGCATGCTTTCCCGCGCATTCGGGTTCGTTATCGCGAAAGGCCGGCTCGCCGCCGCGCTGCTTAGCCGTCTCGGCGATTTGTTGGGTTGGGCGTTCTCGCCAGTCCGCCGTCGACGCCCCATCGCATCAAGCAGCGGCACGGCGGCGGAACCACCACCTCCCACGGTCATCGTGCGCCGCGACACGCCGGTCGACCCACCGCAGCCCCGTTCCGCCCCCTCGCTGAGCGAAGCGCAGCCGGCCGTTCCCGTGCGTCCCACTCCAGTCTCACGCCGCAACGCCGCCTCCCGGCAGGACAACCTGCCCTTGGCGGATGGGGAGTGGGTCTTTCCGCCGCTCTCGCTCCTGAAGCCCGCGCCCGCCCGCGCCACGACCGGGCCGAGTGCGGACGCGCTCGAAGCCAACGCTCGGCTGCTCGAGACCGTGCTGTCCGACTACGGGGTGCAGGGCCACATCGTGGAGATCCGCCCCGGTCCCGTCGTCACGCTTTACGAGCTGGAGCCCGCGCCGGGCATCCGCAGCGCACGCGTGATCGGCCTCGCGGACGACATCGCGCGCAGCCTTTCCGTCACCGCCGTCCGGATCGCAACCGTGCAGGGCCGCAACGTCATCGGCATCGAGGTGCCGAACGCCAAACGCGAGACGGTCTATCTCAGCGAAGTGCTGGCTGCCGAGGATGTCCAGAGGCACACCGGCCGAACTCTCGCTGGCGCTGGGCAAGGACATCAGCGGATCGCCAATCGTCGCCGACCTCGCCCGGATGCCGCATCTGATGATCGCCGGCACCACCGGCTCCGGCAAGTCGGTCGGGGTCAATGCGATGATCCTGTCGCTGCTTTATCGTCTCTCCCCCGATCAGTGCCGCATGATCCTGATCGACCCGAAGATGCTGGAGCTCTCCGTCTACGAAGGCATCCCGCATTTGATGGCACCCGTCGTGACGGAACCCGCGAAAGCGGTGATAGCGCTGAAATGGACGGTGCGCGAAATGGAGCGCCGATACCGGGCCATGAGCCAGCTCGGGGTCCGCAACATCGGCGGATATAACGAGCGCGTCGCCGAAGCTCGTGCCAAAGGCGAAGTCGTGACCCGCCGCGTGCAGACGGGCTTCGACCCGGACACCGGCCGTCCCACCTTCGAGGACCAGCCGCTTCTGCTGGAGTCGCTGCCGTTCATCGTCGTTGTCGTCGACGAGATGGCCGACCTGATGATGGTCGCCGGAAAGGAGATCGAGGCCGCGGTGCAGCGTTTGGCGCAGATGGCGCGCGCGGCCGGAATCCACGTCATCATGGCGACGCAACGACCGTCCGTGGACGTCATCACCGGCACGATCAAGGCCAACTTCCCGACCCGCATCAGCTTCCAGGTCATCAGCAAGTTCGACAGCCGCACCATCCTGGGCGAGCAAGGCGCCGAGCAGCTTCTCGGGCAAGGCGACATGCTCTTCATGGCCGGGGGCGGCCGCATCACCCGCGTCCACGGCCCCTTCGTGACGGACCGGGAAGTGGAGGAGGTGGTGAACTTCCTGCGTTCCCAAGGCGAGCCGGCCTATGTCGAGGACGTCACCGAGCCTGAGGACGACGACGGCTTCGCCGCTCTGTCCGGCATCGCGGGTGCGAGCGATGGCGAAAAGGGGCTCTTCGATCATGCGGTCGCCCTTGTCGCGCGGGAAGGCAAGGCCAGCACCAGCTTCATCCAGCGCCATCTGGCGATCGGCTACAATCGGGCGGCCAAGCTCATCGAGCAGATGGAGAAGGAGGGGATCGTCGGCCCGGCCAATCACGTTGGAAAGCGCGAGGTGCTGGTCCGCCGCACCGGGACCGATGACTGACCGGATGTGACGCGCAGTCCCGCAGGCTGCATTATCCCGATCGGGCCGGCCGGTAGAAGCGGGAAGGAGCGTCGCAGATGGACCAAGCTCTATCGAATGGGAACGAAACGCACCCGGAGATCCGGGAGGAGGTCCGCAAGCTTTGTGCGCGCTTCCCCGGCGAGTACTGGCGCAAGCTGGACGAGGTGCGCGCCTATCCGACGGAATTCGTCCAGGCTCTGACAGAGGCGGGTTATCTCGCCGCCCTCATTCCCGAGGAATATGGCGGGGCGGGTCTGCCGCTCTCGGCCGCATCCGCGATTCTCGAGACGGTCCAGGCGGAGGGCTGCAACGGAGCCGCTTGTCACGCCCAGATGTACATCATGGGCACGATCCTACGGCACGGCTCCGACGGGCAGAAACGAGAATATCTGCCCAAGATCGCGACCGGCGAACTGCGCCTGCAAGCTTTCGGAGTGACGGAGCCGACCAGCGGGACCGACACGACCAGCTTACGAACCGTCGCCAAGCGCGAGCGTGATCACTACGTCGTGAACGGGCAAAAGGTCTGGACCAGCCGGGCCGAGCACTCGGATCTAATGCTGCTGCTCGCGCGTACGACGCCCAGGGACCAGGTCAAGAAGAAGACCGAGGGCTTGTCGACGTTCATCGTCGATATGAAGCAGGCTCTCGGGAAGGGGCTCACGATCCGGCCCATCCGCGCGATGATGAATCACAATTCCTGTGAGGTCTTCTTCGACAATATGCGGGTGCCTGCCGAGAACCTCGTCGGCGAAGAAGGCAGGGGCTTTCATTACGTGCTGGACGGGATGAACGCCGAGCGGCTGCTCATCGCCTCGGAGTGCATCGGCGACGCCAAATGGTTCATCAATAAGGCGGTCGATTATGCGAAGCAGCGCGTCGTGTTCGGCCGTCCGATCGGCCAAAACCAGGGGGTGGCGTTCCCGATCGCTCGGGCTTATGCGCAGATGCGCGCGGCGGAGCTGATGGTGCATGAGGGCTGCGCGCTGTTCGACGCCGGCCAGCGGCCGGGGGAGCAAGCCAACATCGCCAAGCTCTTGGCCGCGGAAGCGTCCTGGGCCGCGGCGGAGGCCTGCGTTCAAACGCATGGCGGCTTCGCGTTCGCCGAGGAATACGATGTCGAACGCAAGTTCCGGGAGACCCGCCTGTATCAGATCGCGCCGATCAGCACGAACCTGATCCTCGCTTACGTCGCCGAACACGTGCTCGGCTTGCCGCGTAGCTACTGATCGCGCGGGAGCAGGCCGGTCGCGCCTGGTTTCCTTCGCCTGCCGCGGGCCGCGAGCTGGTTGAGCAGCTCGACCAGGCCAGAGAAGCCCATGGCCGCGTAGATGTAACCGCGCGGGACGTGGAAGCCGAAACCGTCGGCCATCAACGCCATGCCGATCAGCAAAAGGAAACTCAGCGCCAGCATCTTCACGGTCGGATGCCGCTCGATGAAGCCGGCGATCGGCCCCGCCGCGACGAGCATCACGGCAATCGAGATCACGACCGCCGCCATCATCACGCTCAACTGGCTCGCCATGCCAACCGCGGTGATTACGCTATCCAGCGAAAAGACGATGTCCAGCAGCACGATCTGCGCAACGGTCGCGCCGAAGCGCACCGGTCGCGCGCTTTCGGCCTGGTGGCTTCCCTCACCCTCGATCCGTTCATGGATCTCGCCGGTGCCCTTGTAGACGAGGAACAGGCCCCCGCCGATGAGTATCAAGTCACGCCAGGAGAAGGACTGTCCAGCGATGGCGAACACGGGCGCTGTCAGGCGCATGATCCAGCTTATCGCGGCGAGCAAAGCGAGCCGCATCACCAGCGCAAGCAGCAAGCCGATCCGCCGGGCGCGCTCCTGCTGTGCCGCAGGTAGACGCGCGGCCAGCACGGCGAGGAACACGAGATTGTCGATACCGAGAACAATCTCCATGACCGTGAGTGTCAGAAGGCTCACCCATATCTGCGGGTCGCTCAGCCAGGACATGGTCACTTCGTCACTCGCCGGTTCCGGGATGCGTTCAGTTCAACAGGGCCAAAAGACTGGAAAACGCCTCGTAGCCGAGGAAGATCAGGCCGGCGCCGACCGCCACGGCAATCACCGACAGAAAGAGACCGGCCAGGGCGATCAGGCCATCGCCGGTGGCCAAGCCGAGCGCCAACAGAATGGCTGCGAGGGCCGGTGCCGTATTGCCGAACGGGATGGGCAGCACGATCAGGACTCCATTGCTGAGGCACGCGAGACCCAGCAGGCGCAACATCGGCCCACGTAGCAGGTATTGCTGCCGCGGACGGAGCCGTCTTTCCAGCCAGCGGAGGCGCGGCACCACGCGCGCCGTGATGCCGTGTAAATCATCCCTCGAAATGCGGCGGCGCCGGAGCCAAGGCGGCAACCAAGGGACCTTTCGTCCTGCGATAAGACTGAGTGCGATAAGGCAAAGTACGATCCCGAACACGGGTGCAGTGCCGGGCACCAATGCGGCCGCACCGATCAGCAGCATGAAGATGCCGGTCGCGCCGGTTCCGAGCGAATCCAGGATCTGCCCGAGCGGCACTGAATCCTCGGATATTCGTCTCTGTAAGTCGCACAAGGACTCCGCCGCGGAAGTGCCACCGCCTTCCGCGCGACGCCCGTCCGCGTCCATCGACTTGAGAACACTCATGCGGCGATCATGCATTGTCGCGCTCGCGCCTTGCGCTGAGACCCAACCGCTCGCGGACCACTTGCAAAACGGCTATTTCCTGCGGCCACGCGATCCCGTCCGCTACGGCCACATATCCCGCCGCCATCGCTACGAGACGGGCCCCGGCAGTTCCAGCGAGGCGGCTTAATTGGTCCGCCTCCGCGCACAGCGCGTCCAGCGAATGTCCCTCGAGATGGGCGACCGCCTGGTCGAAGCGACCCGACATCACGCTTCGGCCGAAACCGGCGAGGAAACCATGTCGCCGCAAGAAGACCAGCCAAGAAAGGCGCTCGGCGCGGGCGACGTGACCGTCGGCGCAAGCCATGATGGCGCCGGCCATGACAAGGCCGGTGGCCGTCTCCCGGTTCGGTCGTTCGGTCAGGACGAAGTTTGTCCTGGAAGGAAGCAACTTAGCGCGCGAGGTCCGCAACATAATCCATGCTCCATCATGTGATTGCCACACGCGAGCGGAGGATCAGCCGGGGTAATCGGGCCTGGGATCCACCGCAGCATACCGCGCGCGGTGATCCGACATCGCAAGGTTGGCCGGCAAAAGGCCGGCGTCCTGCCAGAGGGGCCCGGATCGTATTTTTGGCAGGTCAGGAGATAGCGGCGGCGATTGCCGGATGCAAGGACGGGGTAGGCCGTAAGCTATCCGCGGGGCCGCGGTTTACGACTGGCTCGACCGGTCCTAGGATGCTCGCGATCTAAATCCCCGGTGCGTTCCAGGCGCCGGCGGCCTGCCTTGACATGACCGGAAACAGGGAGAGCACATGATGCTGTCCAATCTGTTCGTGCGTGGCTCGCGAGGGTGGCTCTCACCCGCTTCGGCTCGTCTTTGTGAACGATCTGATCGCCACGACCTCTTTCCGGCGAAGTTGAAGGACTGCATGAAGGACTGACTGGCCATCTAGGCCTCGAACTCGGGGCGCCAAGGGAGGAAAAGTAATGGACGTAGTGACCGATCGGGATCCTTCTGAAACCCAGGAGTGGCGAGATGCCCTGGGATCAGTTCTCGCCTTCGAGGGTCCGGAACGCGCGAGCTACTTGCTGGAGGAGCTCGTCACGGAGGCGCGGCGCCAAGGAGCGCCTGTGCCGTATTCTGCGAATACGCCGTACCTGAACACGATTCCGCCATCTCAGGAGGAGCGGCATCCGGGCGACCGCGGAATCGAGCACCGGATCCGGTCGCTGATCCGGTGGAACGCGGTGGCGACCGTCATCAGGGCGAACAAGGTGTCCTCCGAGATCGGCGGACACATCGCGAGCTTCCAGTCGGCGGCAACGCTATACGACGTGGGCTTCATGCATTTCTGGCACGGAGCGACGGAAAAGCACGGTGGCGATCTCGTCTACTTCCAGGGCCACTCCTCGCCCGGTTTCTACGCTCGCGCGTTTCTGGAAGGCCGGTTGACCGAGGAGCAGTTGCTGAACTTCCGCCAGGAGGTGGACGGGAAAGGCATCTCCTCCTACCCGCATCCCTGGCTCATGCCCGATTTCTGGCAGTTCCCGACCGTGTCGATGGGCCTCGGCCCGCTGATGTCGATCTATCAGGCGCGGTTCCTGAAATACTTGCATCATCGCGGCCTCGCCGACACCACGAACCGCAAGGTGTGGGCCTTTCTCGGCGATGGTGAGACGGACGAGCCGGAGAGCCTGGGCGCGATCGCCATGGGCGCGCGGGAACGGCTCGACAATCTGATCTTTGTCATCAACTGCAACCTGCAGCGCCTCGATGGCCCGGTCCGCGGCAACGGCAAGATCATCCAGGAGCTGGAAGGAACTTTCCGCGGCGCGGGCTGGAACATCATCAAGGTGATCTGGGGCAGCGGCTGGGATCGGCTGATCGCGAAGGATACGACCGGCATTCTCCTGAAGCGCATGGAGGAGTGCGTGGATGGCGAGTATCAGGATTTCAAGACCAAGAACGGCGCCTATGTCCGCGAGCATTTCTTCGGGAAATATCCCGAGCTGAAAGCGATGGTCGCCGACATGTCGGACGACGAGATCTGGGCGCTGACCCGGGGCGGTCACGATCCGAACAAGGTGTACGCGGCTTTTGCGGCGGCGGTGAAGCACAAGGGCCAGCCGACGGTCATTCTGGCGAAGACAGTCAAGGGTTACGGCATGGGCGAGGCTGGCGAGGGCCAGAACATCACCCATTCGCAGAAGAAGATGGGCGAGGCGCATCTGCGCGAATTCCGCGACCGCTTCAGCCTGCCGATCTCCGACGAGCAGCTCAAGGAAGTGCCGTTTCTGCGCTTCCCCGAGGATAGCGCCGAGGCGCGCTATCTACGGGAGCGACGTGCCGCGCTGGGCGGCTTCCTGCCGGCACGGCGACGGAAATCGCAGTCGCTGCAAATCCCGCCCCTCTCGGCCTTTGACAATCAGCTCAAGAGCACCGGGGATCGCGAGATCTCGACCACCATGGCGTTCGTGCGCATCCTCAACACCCTGATGCGCGATAAGGCGATCGGCAAGCATGTCGTGCCGATCGTTCCGGATGAGAGCCGCACCTTTGGCATGGAGGGCATGTTCCGCCAGTTCGGCATCTTCAGCCAGGTCGGCCAACTCTACCGTCCGGAAGATGCCAACCAGCTCATGTTCTACAAGGAGGATCAGAAGGGCCAGATCCTGCAAGAGGGCCTGAACGAGCCAGGCGCGATGGCTTCCTGGATCGCAGCTGCAACCTCCTACAGCAGCAATAACGTGCCGATGATTCCGTTCTACATCTACTACTCGATGTTCGGTTTCCAGCGCACGGGCGACTTCAATTGGGCTGCGGGCGACATGCGCGCGCGGGGCTTCCTGATCGGAGCGACGGCTGGCCGCACAACGCTGAACGGCGAAGGGCTGCAGCACGAGGACGGGCATAGCCTGATCCTCTCGTCGGTGATCCCGAATTGCGTCTCGTATGATCCGACCTTCTCGTACGAGGTGGCGGTGATCATCCAGGACGGGCTCCGGCGGATGTACGGCGAGCAGGAGGACGTATTCTATTACATCACGCTGATGAATGAGAATTACGAGCACCCGGCGCTGCCGGAGGGTGCGCAGGAAGGCATCCTCAAAGGCATGTATCAGCTACGCCAGACCGGGGAGGGAAAGGGCCCGCGCGTGCAGCTGCTCGGCAGCGGCACGATCTTGCGCGAAGTCATCGCCGGCGCGGACTTGCTCGCGAACGAGTTCGGCGTCTCCGCCGACATCTGGAGTTGCCCGAGCTTCACCGAGCTCCGCCGCGAGGGACTTGAGGTGGAGCGCTGGAACCTGCTGCATCCGGAACAGCCGGCCCGCAAGAGTTATGTCGAGCAGTGCCTCGCCGGACGTGAAGGTCCGGTGATCGCCTCGACGGACTACATGAAGATCTTCGCCGACCAGATCCGTCCGTTCGTGCCCGGCCGCTACCGCGTGCTCGGAACGGACGGGTTCGGCAGATCGGACTACCGGCGTAAGCTGCGCGCCTTCTTCGAGGTGGACCGACACTATGTCGCGCTCGCCGCGCTGAAGTCGCTGGCGGAAGAAGGCAAAGTGAAGCCGTCCGTCGTGTCAGACGCGATCCGCAAATTCGGAATCAACCCCGAGAAGCCCAGCCCGGTTAAAGTCTGAGACCGGGCGCACTTCAACAGAACCAACCGGCGACGCCGGCCCAAGAGGCCGCGCGAGCAGAAACGCAGGGGAGAGACACGTGGCGGCCACGGAAGTCAAAGTGCCCGATATCGGCGACTTTAAGGACGTGCCCATTATCGAAATCCACGTGAAGCCAGGGGACGCGGTCAACGCCGAAGACCCGCTGCTCACGCTGGAATCGGACAAGGCGACGATGGATGTGCCGGCGCCGAGCGGCGGCACAGTGGAGGCGGTCCTCGTCAAGGTGGGCGACAAAGTCAGCGAGGGCACAGCGGTAGTGCGCCTCAAAGGCAGCGAGGAAGGCGCTCTCAGCCAACCGCCTTCATTGCTTTCGCAGCAGGAGCCGCCGCCTGCGCCGCGTGCGGCTGCGGCGCCTCCAGCTTCGCAAACCGCAGCCCCTGCCGCCCCGGCGGCGCCTTCTGCGCCGGGAGCATCCGTCGGGGCGCATCCCGCGGCGACCACCGATTTTAGCCAGGTCCATGCCAGCCCCGGCGTGCGGCGAGCTGCACGCGAACTGGGCGTTGATCTCAGCAAGGTCAAAGGCACCGGCGAAAAGAACCGCATCACGAGGGAGGACGTGCTCGCCTTTCTGCGCGGTCCATCCGCGCCGGCACCGGCGGCAGGCGCGGCCGCGCCGTCAGGGGGTGCCGGTATTCCGGAAGATTCCCACGCAGGACTTCTCGAAGTTCGGCCCGATTGAAACCAAGCCCTTGTCGCGTATCAAGAAGCTATCTGGGCCGTTCCTGCACCGCGCTTGGCTGAACATTCCCCACGTCACGCAGAATGACGAGGCGGACGTCACGGAACTCGAAAAATACCGCAAAGAGCTGGACACGGCGGCCAAGGAGAAGGGCTATCGGGTTACCATGCTTGCCTTTTTGCTGAAGGCGAGCGTCGCTTGCCTCAAGCAGTTCCCCGAGTTTAACAGTTCCCTCTCGCCGGAGAAGGACGCGCTGATTCTCAAGCGCTACTACCATCTTGGCATCGCGGTCGATACGCCGGACGGACTGGTCGTGCCGGTCATCCGCGATGTCGACCGCAAGGGCATCACCGAACTGAGCCAGGAAATGGGCGCCATCTCCAAGAAGGCGCGCGACGGTAAGCTCTCACCGACCGAAATGCAGGGTGCGAGTTTCACGATCTCATCGCTCGGCGGCATTGGCGGGACCAGTTTCACGCCGATCGTGAACGGGCCGGAGGTGGCGATCCTCGGTGTGGTCCGCTCGAAGATGACCCCGGTCTGGAACGGCACGGAGTTCACGCCTCGGCTGATGTTGCCGATCTCGCTGTCATATGATCACCGCGTGGTCGACGGCGCGCTCGGAGCCCGGTTCGCACGCCAGCTCTGTCACGTCCTCGAAGACGTGCGCAGGCTGGTTCTCTGACCGGGGCAGGGAGCAGGAACGATGGCAACGGTTGAAATCAAAGTACCCGATATCGGTGACTTCAAGGACGTGCCGATCATCGAGATACACGTCAAGCCGGGCGACGCGGTCAATGCGGAGGACCCGCTGACTGACGCTCGAGTCCGACAAGGCGACCATGGATGTTCCGGCGCCGCAGGCAGGAACAGTCGCAGAGGTGAAGGTCAAGGTCGGCGACCGGGTCGGTGAAGGCAGTGTCATCATGACACTCGAAGCGGCCGGCGCGGCCGCGACGCCGCCCAAGGAGAAAGTGACCCAAGACGC
The DNA here is from genome assembly GCA_963808965.1 of uncultured Alphaproteobacteria bacterium. Taxonomy (GTDB): domain Bacteria; phylum Pseudomonadota; class Alphaproteobacteria; order Acetobacterales; family Acetobacteraceae; genus CAWEHU01. The sequence goes on along the minus strand of CAWEHU010000026.1, from coordinate 9,383 downwards.
CTCGTCGCAGCCCGAGGGGCCGCCTGCGAGTTACGGCTCGCCGGCGGGCGTCTATGACACGGTCGATGTAAGAGTGCCGGATATCGGCGACTTCAAGAGCGTGCCGGTCATCGAAATCCACGTCGCGCCCGGGGCGGAGGTCAAGGCGGAAGACCCGCTGCTGACGCTTGAGAGCGACAAGGCTACGATGGATGTGCCCGCGCCCGCGGCAGGTACCGTCGCGGATCTGCTGGTCAAGATCGGTGACCGCGTCTCCGAGGGAGATCTGATCCTCAGATTGCGCACCGGACAGGGCGCGGCCCCGGATCAGGCGACGATCGCCATGCCGACCCCAGCTCCGGCCGCGAGGCCACCGAGCGCCGCCCGCGGCGACGTCCATGCCGAAGTGCTGGTGCTCGGGGCGGGACCCGGCGGCTATTCGGCGGCGTTCCGGGCCGCCGATCTCGGCAAGCAGGTGGTGCTTGTCGAGCGCTGGCAGACGCTCGGCGGCGTGTGCCTGAATGTCGGCTGCATCCCATCGAAAGCGCTGCTCCACGCCGCCAAGGTGATCGAAGAAGCCCATGACATGGGAGCCAATGGCATCAGCTTTGCTGAGCCGAACGTGGATGTCGACAAGCTGCGCGGGTGGAAGGACGGCGTCGTGAAGCGCCTTACCGGCGGCCTGTCGGGGCTCGCGAAGGCACGGAAAGTCACGGTTGTCGAGGGCATCGGCAAATTCGTATCGCTGAACCAGGTCGAGGTTCAGGGTAAGGACGGCGGAACCAAGACCGTAAGCTTCGAGCAGGCGATCATCGCGGCCGGCTCGGAGCCGGTAACGCTGCCCTTCATCCCGCACGGCGATCCGCGCGTGATCGACAGCACCGGCGCGCTAGCGCTGGATGGTGTGCCGAAGCGTCTCCTGGTGCTCGGCGGCGGCATTATCGGGCTCGAGATGGCCACAGTCTATCATGCTCTCGGCTCGAAGGTGTCGATCGTGGAGCTGATGGATCAGATCATTCCGGGCGCCGACAAGGACATCGTGACTCCGCTGATGAAGCGCATCCAGAAGCAGTACGAGGCGATCCACCTCAAGACGAAAGTAACAAAAGTGGAGGCGACCGGGAACGGTTTGGTCGCGCATTTCGAGGGAGGCAAGGCGCCGCCCACGGATACGTTCGATAAGATCCTTGTCGCCGTGGGACGTCGCCCGAACGGCAAGCTGATCGGCGCGGAGAACGCCGGGGTGAAAGTGGACGAGCGCGGGTTCATTGCCGTCGACAAGCAGATGCGCACCAACGTGCCGCACATCTTCGCGATCGGTGACATCGTCGGACAGCCGATGCTGGCCCACAAGGCGGTGCATGAAGGCCATGTGGCGGCGGAGACCGCGGCGGGGAAGAACAGCTTCTTCGACGCAAAGGTGATCCCGTCTGTGGCCTACACCGATCCCGAAGTCGCCTGGGTCGGCTTCACCGAAAATGAGGCGAAGGCGCAGGGGGTGAAGTACGGCAAGGGCGTGTTCCCCTGGGCTGCCAGCGGCCGATCGCTCTCGCTCGGACGCGACGAGGGTATGACGAAGCTGCTATTTGACGAGACCACGCATCGGGTGATCGGCTGCGGCATCGTCGGCCCGAACGCAGGGGATCTGATCGCCGAGGCGGCGCTCGCCATCGAGATGGGGTCGGATGCCGAGGATATCGGGCTCACCATCCACCCGCATCCGACACTGTCCGAGACCGTCGGCATGGCGGCCGAGATGTATGAAGGTACGATCACCGACCTCATCCCGCCGAAGCGGAAGTAGCGGAGGAAACGACATTGGCAGAAGATCTGGAAGACCAGCTCACTCGGGCCGCCATCGAGTACCATCGCTACCCGACTCCGGGCAAGATCGCCGTCACGCCCACCAAAAGCATGACGAACCAGCGGGACTTGTCGCTCGCCTACTCGCCGGGCGTCGCGGCGGCCTGTATGGCGATCCATAGGGACCCGGCTGAAGCTCGCAATCTCACTTCGCGCGCCAATCTGGTCGCCGTCGTCAGCAACGGGACGGCGGTTCTGGGTCTCGGCAACATCGGTGCAGTGGCCGGCAAGCCGGTCATGGAAGGGAAGGGCTGTCTCTTCAAGAAATTCGCCGGCATCGACGTGTTCGATATCGAGGTCGACGAGACCGATCCGCAGAAGATTGTGGAGATCGTGGCCGCCCTCGAGCCCACCTTCGGCGGCATCAATCTCGAAGATATCAAGGCGCCCGAATGCTTCGAGATCGAGACCAAGCTGCGCCAGCGCATGAAAATCCCGGTCTTCCATGACGACCAGCACGGCACCGCAATCGTCGCTGCCGCGGCGATCCTGAACGGGCTCAAGGTAGTCGGGAAGCAGATCGGAGAAGTGAAGCTCGTCTGCTCCGGCGCGGGCGCGGCGGCGATGGCCTGCCTCGATTTGCTTGTTGGCCTCGGCGTGCAAAAGCAGAACATTCTGGTTACCGACAGCAAGGGCGTGCTCTACGAGGGACGCACGCAAGGCATGGACGCGAGCAAGCGGCGTTATGCGCGTGACACTCATGCGCGCACACTCGCCGACGCGATGCCCGGCGCAGATATTTTCTTGGGCGTGTCCATGGCCGGCGTGCTCAAGCCCGAGATGGTGAAGGGAATGGCGGAAAAACCGCTAATCCTTGCCCTCGCCAACCCGGACCCCGAGATCCGCCCGGAAGACGCGAAGGCGGTGCGCCCCGATTGCGTGATTGCGACGGGTCGCAGCGACTATCCGAACCAGGTTAATAACGTCCTCTGTTTCCCGTTTATCTTTCGCGGCGCGCTGGATGTAGGCGCTACCACGATCAACGAGGAAATGAAGCTCGCGGCTACCCGTGCCATTGCAGCGCTCGCGGAAGCCGAACAATCCGACGTGGTCGCGAGCGCCTATGGCGTGCGCGACCGGTTCGGCCCGGAGCACTTGATCCCGCGTCCGTTCGATCCGCGCCTGATCAGTACTGTGTCCCCTGCGGTGGCGGAAGCCGCCATGAAAAGCGGCGTCGCGACTCAGCCGCTTGCCGATCTGAAGGCGTACCGCGCCGGGCTGGAGGGCATGGTTTATCGCTCGGGGGGCGTCATGCAGCCCGTGTTTGCGGCTGCAATGTCATCCGCGAAACGTATTGTCTACGCGGAGGGCGAGGACGAACGCGTCCTGCGGGCGGTGCAGGTCGTCGTCGACGAGAGGCTCGCCAAGCCGATTCTGATAGGACGTCCCGAGATCATCGAGACGAAAATTCGTGATCTGGGCCTGCGAGTCAGGGCGGGACAGGATTTTGAGCTGGTCTCGCTGGACGGCGCCGCCGATGCAAACCAGGCGGCTGAAGAGTATTACCGTCTTGGACGTCGCCGGGGCGTTACGCGGGCGCACGCCGAGATCGAGATGCGCAGTAACGCGACGCTCCTGGCTGCCATGCTGGTCCATCAAGGGAAGCGGACGGGTTACTGTGCGGGCTCGCGGGCACTTATCACGAGCACCTCAGGCATGTCCGAATGGTCATCGGCCTGCGCGAGGGCGTCACGACCCTGGCAGCGATGAATTTACTGCTGCTTCAGCAGCAGATGGTGTTCATGTGCGACACGCAGATCAATCCCGACCCGACGGCCGAGCAACTCGTGGACATTGCTCTGCTCGCGGCCGAAGAGATCCGGCGCTTCGGCTTGACGCCCCGTGCCGCCCTTCTCTCCCACTCCAGTTTCGGAAGCGAGGACACGCCATCGGCCCGCAAGATGCGCAGGGCGGCCGAGTTGCTGGCCGCGAAGGCGCCGGATATGGAGGTGGAGGGGGAACTGCAAGGCGATGCCGCGCTCTCCCGCCAAGTGCTGGAGCGGAATCTTCCGGATTCCCGTCTGACCGAGGGCGCCAACCTGCTTGTGATGCCGAACCTTGACGCGGCAAACATCACATTCAGTTGTCTCCGGGTCGTCGCCAGCCAGGGAGTCACGGTCGGGCCTATCTTGCTCGGGGCGGCCAAGCCCGCGCATATACTGATGCCCGTCACCACCGTGCGGGGGCTTGTCAACATGACCGCGCTTACCGCCGTGGAGTCGTCGGTGCACGCGGCCTAACGGCCGAAGGGAGAATTGGAATGGAAGACGTTGTAATCGCAAGTGCGGCGCGGACGCCGGTTGGGGCCTTCAATGGCGCGTTTAGCAGCCTACCCGCGCACGTTTTGGGCCAGGTCGCGATCAACGAGGTCCTGAAGCGCGCCGGAGTTGAGCCGAAAGATGTCACCGAGGTGATTTTGGGCCAGGTTCTTACGGCGGGGGCAGGCCAGAATCCCGCGCGGCAGGCGGCGGTCGCGGCCGGCATCCCCGTCGAGAAGACCGCCTACGCAATCAACCAGCTGTGCGGGTCCGGCTTGCGAACCGTCGCGCTTGGCTTCCAGGCGATCCGCAACGGAGACAGCGACATCGTCGTCGCGGGCGGGCAGGAGAGCATGACCCAAGCGCCCCACTGCGCGAATCTGCGTAGCGGGGTGAAGATGGGCGGCCTTGAGCTGGTCGACACGATGCTGCGAGATGGGCTCTGGGATGCCTTCCAGGGCTATCACATGGGCACTACTGCGGAGAACGTCGCGCAGCGCTGGCAGATCGGACGCGAGCAGCAGGACGAGTTCGCCGCGCGGTCTCAGCAGAAGGCTGAAGCGGCGCAGAAGGCCGGCCGCTTCAAGGACGAGATCGTGCCGGTGACCGTCAAAACGCGGAAGGGCGAAATCGTCGTCGATACGGACGAGCACCCGAAACACGGCACGACCAAGGAATCGCTCACCAAGCTGCGTCCCGCATTCGACAAGAACGGCAGCGTGACCGCCGGCAACGCATCGGGCATCAACGACGGTGCCGCGGCTGTCGTCTTAATGACAGCGAAGGCGGCCCAGCAACGCGGGGTCAAGCCGCTGGCGCGCATTGTCTCCTGGGCGACCGCCGGTGTCGATCCGGCGGTCATGGGCTCGGGGCCGATCCCGGCGAGCCGGATGGCCCTGCAGAAAGCTGGCTGGAGGGTCGACGATCTCGATCTTGTCGAAGCAAACGAGGCGTTCGCGGCTCAAGCCTGCGCGGTGAACAAGGATCTCGGCTGGAATCCGGACAAGGTCAACGTCAATGGCGGGGCGATCGCTCTCGGGCATCCGATCGGCGCGTCCGGCGCGCGTGTGTTGGTGACGCTGCTCCATGAGATGCAGCGGCGGCAATCGAAGAAGGGCCTCGCGACGCTGTGCATAGGCGGCGGGATGGGGATCGCGATGTGCGTGGAGCGCGACTAGGCGTCGCGCCGAACGCTCACGATAACGACAGCTTTATGAATGAGGAGCTGCCGGGACCCGGCAGCTCCATCACCGGGAGGGACGAAGAAGATGGCCCGAGTGGCACTTGTGACAGGCGGGATGGGCGGTATCGGAGAGGCGATCACGGAGAAGTTGGCGCAGGCCGGGTTTCGAGTTCGCAGTGACCCACTCTCCGGGCAATACGAAGGCGCAAGCGTGGCTGTCGGAAATGAAGGGGAAGGGTCTCGACGTTTATGCGGTCGCCTGCGACGTCACGGACGAGGCATCTTGCGCGGCCGCGGTGAAAAAGGTCGAAGCCGACGTGGGGCCGATCGACATTCTGGTCAATAACGCCGGAATCACCAAGGACGGCACTTTCAGGAAAATGTCGAAATCGGATTGGGACGCGGTAATCCGCACCAATCTCGACAGCGTCTTCAACGTGACCAGGCCGGTGATCGACGGCATGGTGTCGCGCAAGTGGGGACGGATTATCAACATCTCGTCCGTGAACGGCCAGAAAGGCCAGTTCGGCCAATCGAACTATTCGGCCGCCAAGGCGGGAATGCATGGCTTCACGAAGGCGCTGGCTCAAGAGGTCGCGCGCAACGGCGTGACGGTCAACACCGTTTCACCCGGCTATATCGGCACCAAGATGGTGATGGCCATTCCGAAAGAGGTTCTCGACAGCAAGATCCTGCCGCAAATCCCGGTTGGTAGATTGGGAAAGCCCGAGGAAATCGCAGCCCTTGTCGCCTTCCTCGCCTCGGAAGATGCCGGCTACATCACTGGTGCCAATATCGCTGCGAACGGCGGGCAACATATGTTCTAGGTCGACCGCGGCCTGGAACACGAAAATCATCACTCGCGACTGTTTTGCAACAGAAAAAAGTCTGGAACCACTCCAGCCCCGTCTGGGGTTGTAACTCGGGCGTCCGAGGGCTGGACGGCGACCTCCAAAGGTATCAATTCTTGAGTTTGTGCCGCTGCCTCGGTATGTGGCCCCTCCTGGCGCTGAGGGGCCGAAAGGAACAGTGGACCGAATATGTGACGCCCTCGGGTTTCGCGGGCGAGCATTTTCTAGCAGCCGATGATTTCGTCCGCGACAAATCAAGCTACTTGGATAGGGGTTTCGTCAGTCCTCGCGCCAGGGCATCGCCAAGTTAAGGGCGAGTGGCGCCCAGGCCTGGGTTGGGCGAGGCTGGCGGGATGAGCCCAGAACCCGTCAGCTACCCCCGTCACCGGTTTCCCGCCGCGATCATCAGCCACGCCGTCTGGTTGTACCACGTGTTCAGCCTGAGCCTGCGCGACGTCGAGCTCATCCTTGCGGAGCGGGGCGTAACGGTGACGCACGAGAGCATCCGCGGCTGGTGCAGAAAGTTCGGCGCGGAGTTCGCCAAGCGGCTCCGCCGACGCCGGCCGAAGCCGGGCGACGTCTGGCCGCTGGAGCCGAATACGCGAGCCGACGTACGATCAACCCTCACGCGTTCTGTCACGATGCAGTTTCCGCCCTGTTCTATGCTTTGGGTGCCTGTTAACCCTTGGCCAGATGGTACGTCCATACCGGGAACACGTCATTCGGGCCCCGACGAGCAGCACTGCCCCTGAATGGGGGGAGCCGAAAGACCCCTGGATGAGACAACGGAGCACCTCTGCATAGCAGCAGAATGCGAATTCGCGGCGACGAATGATGGGGATGCTCTCCTCCCACATCGGTGATTTCTGGGCTCAGAAATCGACCCGGAGGCCTGAAGAGACTGCCTTCATAAACGTTCCAAAATCTCCCGAGATCCGGAAACTGTCCGCTCGGTAGCTTCCGTCTTGGGCTTGTAACCGTAAAGAAGGCAAAGGCCATGCCTGGGTGCAGAGTGGCCTATAGGCTCTCCACACCTCATAAAAACGTCACTTAAGTCGGCCAGCCGGCTTCCGTAGATACGGTTGCATCGCAGCGGGACTTACACGCGGGCGACGACGAACCTCCTACGACGGCTGCCGCGAAGCCAGATCGCGCGCGCCGACGGTTCGCCGAACTCTCTGGCATCCTCCCCTAAACCCGCAGCGCTCCCCGTACGCTTTGAAAAGGGCACGGCGTGATCGCGCGTGGATTAACTGTTGAACGTGAGACGTGAGAACAAAAAACGAAGGATTGATGATGCCTGACGTCATAGAGAAGAGCACCGATACGGCCAAACGCGCTGCTGAGACGGTCGCGGATGCGACCCGCCGTGGCGCTGAGATAGCTTCCAACGTGGGCGAGAGAATTGTTGGTGCGGTCAGAGGCACCGCCGACACGGTGACCGGTGCAACGCGGCGCACCGCTGACGCGGCGGCGGAGACAGCGCAACGTGCGACCGACCAGGGCCGCGAGGCGATCGTGTCGGGCTTGCGCGCCGTCGCGAACGCGCAAGGCCCGCTCGCGGATGCGGGTTTCGAGCAAAGCCGGCGCGCTCTCGAGATCACCTCACGAGTGACCGACGTGTATCGCCAGGCTGCGGAACGCGCGGCCGACGACGTGCACGCGCTGTTCAATTCCTGGATGAGCCTCGGACGTGGCCTGCAGCAATGGCAGCAAGCCTACGCCGACGCCCTGCGGCAATCGCTCGAAAGCGTGGCGGACAAGCGGCAGGACTTGCTCCAGACCAACTCACCGGTGCACTTCGCTGAAGTGCAGCGGGATCTCTATGTTGATCTCGTGAGCAACACCGTCCAGTCGAGCACGAGGCTGCTCGAGCTTGCCGGTCAGATCGTGCAGGATTCGATGCGGCCGCTGCAGGAACGGGCGCACGCTCGGGCTTGAAGTGGCGGGAACCGGAAGAGCGGCCCTCTTCCGGCTCCTTACCATCCTTTTCCACTCCGCTTTGATCCGGAGCGGCTTTCACCTCCGGCGTGAGTTCGACGCAAAAAATCCGTTTTTGCGAAACTCTCGGTTGGCCCGGACGATCCTCAGGATGCGGCGCGGCAGTCTGGCGCTGCATCGGCACTGAGAGACCTGTGACGGAGACGCGGGCGATCGGCACGCCGATCGCATGAAGGATCGTTTTGCGCTCCGCGCGGGGAGACAACGATCGGGAGCGATAAATGCCGAGTGAAACCATTGTAGCCGTTTTTGCAACGAGCGCGCAGGCGGACAAGGCCGCACGCGACCTCGAAGCCGCCGGCGTGCCGGCCGGTGCGATCGAGCGCCACAGCAAGGAGCGTGGGGGTGCGCAGAGTGGGGGGCAGCGTCCGCGCGAATCCGGCCCGCAGGGCACGGGATTTTTCTTCTGGGACATGATGTTCGGGCTGCAATCCGAGCATCAGGACCGCTCCGACTATGAGCGGAGCATCGAGCGCGGCGAGACGGTGCTCGCCGTGACCGTGGCGGACGAGGATGCCGACGCGGTGATGTCCATCTTGGAGCGCCAGTCGCCGCTCGATGTGGACGCGCAGGCGACGGAGCGTGGTTCGGCCGAGGCCGAGGCTGCGCCCGAGCAGCGTCGGGAGGAGGTCCCGGCCCGCGCCGAGGCTTCCGGTCGGCAGCGCGCCAGGGAGCAGGAACAGGAAGAGGCGGCTCGCGGGCGTGAGTCCGAGCGCGAATCCGAGGAGACGGCGGAAGGCGAGGAGGTCATCCCGCTTGCCGAGGAGAATCTTCAGGTCGGCAAGCGCACGGTCAATCGCGGCACGACTCGCATCCGCCGCTACGTGGTCGAGAGCCCGGTCGAAAAAACCGTTTCGCTGCGCGACGAGCGGGCGACTTTGGAACGGCGGAGGCCCGTGACCGACGAGGCGACCGGCGACGCCTTGACGGAGAAGACGGTCGAGGTCACTGAGACCTCGGAAGTGCCAGAGGCGCAGAAGGTCGCGCGCCTCAAGGAGGAGGTGGTCGTCCGCCGCGAAGCCGTGGATCGCGAGGAGAAGGTGCGTGACACCGTGCGGCGCGACCAGATCGCCGTCGAGGACGCGACCGAGGGCTCGCGCGAAACGCCCCGCCCAAGGAAGAGCGCATAACCACTGGCTGATTCTCTACTACTTACCCGAAAGCCTCCTCCCCTCGCGGGAGGAGGCAAGCGGATAAGATTTATAACGCAGCCCGCTATCGTTGCGGGCAATGCTTCTCTCTCAACGC